>JAPXLB010000023.1:0-4575 GCA_033809755.1 Lentimicrobiaceae bacterium | reverse complement strand
ACCATTCTTTTCAATTTCTTCTACTACTTGTAATTTGAAACAATCACTGTACCGTTTTGTTGTTTTTTGGTGTTTTGTCATAAAATTTCCTTTTTTAGGTGTAAACCTATTTCAGGACATGACACTCTAGACTCAAAACTCGGAACTCGAAACTCGAAACTCTCCTGTAACCCGCAACACGTACTATTCACCCATCACTCCCGAATACTCGGGACAAGCCATCACTCATCACCATCACCATCCACCATTCACCAAAATCAATACTTCATAATACTTTTGTCACTCGGAGTACTGCTACCGTAAGGCTGTGCAATGCCAACGCTATCGACAACAAATTTGGAATTGCCTCTCCAGGGCAGCACGCCTTTGTATTCTTTGTACCTCACGACAACATGTTCGCCTTGCAATTTATCAACTTCTTTTGCTACACTGTCGTTTACAACCGAAAAATAAAACTTTTCATAGTTAGGGTTTAAACTACTCAATTCTCTGATACTAATCAGGTTCATTTCGCCTTCGTACGTTTTAAATAAAGTCCCTTTGTTTGAAAATTTTTGCAATATTCCTGTGCGATTTCCACTGCTGTAAACGAAAAAATATTTCCAATACGTATAGCCTGCTCCTATGAGGATAAGTAAAATAAGTGCGAAAATGAAAAAGCGTTTAACCTTTCGACCTAATTTGCTTTTATTTTTTTCTTTTTTGGGGACATTAAGTTTGTTTTCCATATCATTACGATTTATTTAAGATCATATGAAACTCACATGTTTCGCAGATATTCACTTGTGTGTAGTTTTTGCTTGCATGCAGGTTCATAATTTCAGTGATTTCAAATTATTATTTTCCTGAAAAAAGCCGTATTATATCGTTGCCGTTGGCAAAAATAATTAAAGCTAATAAAATGAACATACCTATAACTTGAGCATTAATTAAAAATCTGTCGCCCGGTTTTCTTCCGGTAACAATTTCAAATAATGCAAACAGGGCGTGACCTCCGTCTAATCCTGGTATGGGCAGAATGTTTATAATTGCAAGAACAACTGACAAAAATGCTGTAAGACTCCAAAATGCTCGCCAATTCCAGATATCGGGAAATATTTTTCCGATAGTAATAAAACCGCCAACCGACTCATATGCCTTAACCTCAGGCGAAAAAATGAGTTTAAGCTGCTTAATATAATCGTTGACGACGGTGAAGGTTTTTATTGTTCCTGCAGGTATTGCTTCCCATAAAGTATAGTCTTTGTTTGTAATATTGAAAGACAATAATGGCGACTGCACCGCAGCTCCAATCATACCTTCATCGCTGATATTAACCATAAGTGTCAGCGTGTCGCCGTCTCTTATGAGCGTTATAGGTGTTGTAGCCGATTTATAATTTTTAACTTCTTCTCTAAACTCATCGAAATAAACGGGCTTACCGTCTATAGCTATAATTTTATCGCCAACTTGCATTCCGGCATCTTTGGCAGCTGAAACTTCGGTAAAACCACCAATTATAAATGGTATTCTCGGAGTTATAAAACTCCCCGATCCTGATTTTATTATTTTCGAAATATATCCGCCGGGAATGACAATATTTTCATTCTTGCCATCGCGTTCCACCTGTATAGTTTCAGCTTTTTCGAGAATTATTGCAGCAGGAATTTCGTAAAAATCTTCGTAAACAACATTATCAACAGAAATAATTTTATCGCCGTTGCGTAAACCCATTTCGTATCCTATCGAATCGACAGCTATACCGTACTTAACTTCGCTATTATGTAAGTATTGTTCGCCCCAAATCCACATAGCCAAAATGTAAATTACTATCGCCAAGACTATGTTCATAACAACTCCTGCTACCATAATTATAAATCGTTGCCAAGCAGGTTTTGACCTAAACTCGTAGCTTTTTGGTTCGCTCTTCATTTGGTCTGTGTCCAATGATTCATCAATCATTCCCGACAACTTCACGTATCCGCCCAATGGCAACCAACCAATGCCGTATTCAGTTTCTCCGACTTGTTTCTTAAATAGCGTAAACCAAGGGTTAAAAAAGATGTAGAACTTCTCAACTCTGACTTTAAAAATTTTTGCAGCTATAAAGTGACCAAATTCGTGAACTAGCACTAAAATTGATAAACTGAGTAATAATTGAGCTATTTTTATTAAAACTACCATATATGGTTATCTGTTTTTATTGTTAATAATTGATTTGGCTATTTCTGTGGCTTCGGCATGTGTAGTTTTTAAGTCGTTCAAATCAGGACTTTCAATGAAATAGCACTTTTGCATGGTTTTTTCTATAACTTTGGGTATATCGGTAAATTTTATTTGCGAATTTAAAAATGCTTCAACAGCTACTTCGTCGGCGGAATTTAGAGCACATGTCGTATTTCCACCTTTTTTAATTGCTGAGTAGGCAAGAGATAAGCAAGGGAAGGTACTTAAATCCGGCTTTTCAAAATGAAATGTTGTATTATTTAAAAAATTGTAGGTTTTGTAAAATGCCTTTTCTCTATCGGGATACGAAAGTGCGTATTGAATTGGCAGACGCATATCGGGAGCACCCAACTGTGCTTTGATTGAGCCGTCTTCAAATTGTACCATAGAGTGAATAATACTTTCGGGGTGTACGACAACTTCTATTTTGCTTGTCTCTACACCAAAAAGCCACTTGGCTTCAATCACTTCTAAGCCCTTATTCATAAGTGTTGCCGAGTCGATAGTAACTTTTTTTCCCATAACCCAGTTTGGATGAGCCAAAGCTTCTTGCACACTCACATTTTCCAAGTAACTAAGGTCTTTTCCTCTGAATGGTCCTCCCGAAGCAGTAAGAATAATTTTTTCTATTGGATTGTTATATTCTCCGGATAGACATTGGAATATTGCAGAGTGCTCGGAGTCAACGGGAATGATATTGCTTTTGGAGTTGGCGATGGCTTTGTAAATCAAGCTGCCGGCAACTACCAACGACTCTTTATTAGCCAAAGCAATGGTTTTATTATTTTCAACCGATTTTAAAGTAGGCTCAACGCCTGCCCAACCGACCAACGCAACCAAAACAATGTCAATCGTGTTCATTTCAACAACCTGACATATAGCTTCATTTCCGCAATATACTTTTATGCCGTAATCAAACAGAGCATCCGAAACTTCTTTGTATTTGCTTTCATCGGCAATTACTACAACATTAGGATTGAATTTTATAGCTTGTTTTATCAGCAATTCGGCATTGGTATTGGCAGTAAGGACTTCGACTTCAAATAAATCATTGTGAAACTCAATAACCTCAAGTGCTTGCGTGCCTATCGAACCTGTTGACCCTAAAATAGCTATACGTTTTTTTGCCACTGCGTTATCTGTTTAAAATAAAATATAATCTTGCGGATTTACCGGAACTCTGTCAATCCATAATTCAAAATGCAAATGCTGACCGCTAGAAAAATCTCCACTGTTTCCGATAATTGCTATTGCTTCGCCTGCAATTACCTTTTCGCCTGCTTTTTTAAGCAAAACGGAGTTGTGTTTATATACGGATGTAATGCTACCGCTGTGCTGAACTATAATAACGTAACCGGTTCCTATAGTCCAATCTGCAAACATAACCGTGCCGTCTTGTACACTTCTGATGGCTTCGTCGGTTTCGGCAACAATATCAATTCCGTAATGACCGATTGCCGGATTAAATTTAGCCGAAATTATACCATTTATTGGTGGATAAAAGTTGTAGATTTTCGCCTCAGTTATAAGGTTTTGTTCAACTTGCTCTTCCGAACTAAAGTAGTTTAAATTGATGTACGCTTCGTATTCCTTTCGTAGCAGAGAATCCTTTGTCGAAACATTATCGGCAACCACAGTAACGCCGTTTTTGTCGCTGCTATCGGCTATGGGCTCAGGAATTTCGACCGGAATATTGTCGCTCAAAACGTTTTTTATGTTTTGCAAATACAACTCGTATGAGAGTAATTTCTTTTCAATAGAATCGGCTTTAATTTCGGCTTCGTAAACACGATGCTGAAGCGTAGGATTGGTATATCCGGGTATGTACATCTTTAAAGGCGTAAAAGCTATAATGTATGTAGTGAGCAATACAAGCAACACCGACAAAATGCTTATTATTATAAACACATTCGAACGTGAAAGTTTAAATGACAACTTTTGTTGTAAAGTTTCCTCATTTAATACGATAAAACGAAACCTGTCCTTTAGGCGTTTTTTTAAATATGAACGTATTTTTTGTCCTCCAGTGTTTTGTTTCATCTCTTATCATATAAAAATATATGCTTTGCAAAAGTAACTAATATGACTTATTATTGAAAATAAAATTTGTTTTTAACAGAAATTAACCGTGTGCGTAGCCGTTAGCCCCCGAAGTCTCGGGGCTTTTAGCTTTTAGCTATTGGCGGGTTCGGGTTACGTGGTGTCCCGAAGTTTCGGGACGGGTTGCGTGGTTCGGGTTAGTTTTGAGTCTTGAGTCTTGAGTCTTGAGTCTTGAGTCTTGAGTGTCATGTCCTGAAATAGGTTTACACCTAAAAAAGGAAATTTTATGACAAAACACCAAAAAACAACAAAACGGTACAGTGATTGTTT
>JAPXLB010000022.1:0-10569 GCA_033809755.1 Lentimicrobiaceae bacterium | reverse complement strand
TTTTCCACTTGTAAAAATGATGAAATGAGTTGGTTGTTCTGGTATAACTTTTCTTAGGCTTAACAAGTAAATCGTTCCGACCGAGTATATCAAAGAACTTGTCTCTTCCTATTTTGCCGATTTTTGACAAATCATCTTTAAGCAAATAATAGAGTTTCCTACCACCCAAACGTGGTAAATCTCGTCGCTGCTCTTGAACTAATTCAACAACTATAGACTCTTGAAGTACTCTCTTTTCAACACGTTTATTGTTCTTGTAAAAAGTTTGACGACTGATTTCAAAGTAACGACACATAGATGCTACTGTTTCTTCTTTTTGAAGTAAACTGATAACTCTTGTTCGTACTTTTTTTTTAAGTCCATGTCAAAAAGTTCGTCGGCTACTTCTATTACTTTTTCTGAACATTTGTGATGTATAGAAAGCTCTGCATAAGCCTCTTTCAAGGCTTTGAGTTCTGCTCGAAGACGCTTTAATTCGTCTATTTCATCTCTTGTTTCCACGCGAATAATTTTGTTTAATAAGTGTTGTTTACCATATTTTAGAAGCCACCTTTGAATGGTCGAGCCTCCGCCAATGCCATATTTGAGACGACATTCTTCTACACTTAAACCATTCTTTTCAATTTCTTCTACTACTTGTAATTTGAAACAATCACTGTACCGTTTTGTTGTTTTTTGTTGTTTTGTCATAAAATTTCCTTTTTTAGGTGTAAACCTATTTCAGGACATGACACTCATCACCCATCACCCATCACCCATCACCCATCACTCATCACTCATCACCAACCACTAACCACCGACCACCACTTGTACATTTACACAAAAAAAGCTGCCTTTACAGACAGCTTTTTGCGTTTTATGTAAGAGTTCACTTATCTACTAGTACATTCCGCCCATTCCTCCCATACCTGCCGGCATAGCCGGTTCTTTGTCGTCTTTTATATCGGAGATAACAACTTCGGTTGTTAGGAACATTCCTGCGATAGATGCAGCATTTTCTAGTGCAACACGAGCAACTTTGGTTGGGTCAATAACGCCGGATTCGTAAAGGTTTTCGAAAACTTCTTTGCGAGCGTTAAAACCGAAATCGTCTTTACCGTCTTTAACTTTCTGAACAATTATTGAGCCTTCAAGTCCTGCATTTTCGACAATTTGTCTGAGCGGTTCTTCAAGTGCACGACGAATAATCTTAACACCTAAATCTTGGTCTTCGTTTTCTAATTTCAATCCGTCTAATGCCGAGATGGCTCTGATATAAGCAACTCCTCCGCCGGGTATTGTACCTTCTTCAACGGCTGCTCTTGTTGCGTGAAGTGCATCTTCGTAACGGTCTTTTTTCTCTTTCATTTCAACTTCGCTAGCTGCTCCAACGTAGATAACTGCAACGCCACCGCTAAGTTTAGCAAGACGTTCTTGTAGTTTTTCTCTGTCGTAGTCGGAAGTGGTGTTTTCAATTTGTACTTTTATTTGGTTAACTCTGCCTTGAATAGCTTCTGAACTGCCTTTTCCGCTAACAATGGTTGTGTTATCCTTATCAACATTAATTTTTTCGGATTGACCAAGATAGCTTAGGTCGGCATCTTCAAGACGATATCCTTTTTCTTCGGAGATAACGGTTCCGCCTGTAAGTATTGCGATATCTTCGAGCATTTCTTTTCTTCTATCTCCAAATCCAGGAGCTTTAACGGCAGCAATCTTCAACGAGCCTCTAATTTTATTTACTACAAGTGTTGCAAGAGCTTCGCCTTCAACATCTTCAGCAATAATTAATAAAGGACGACCTGTTTGTACAACTTTTTCGAGTATTGGTAAGAAATCCTTCATTGTACTGATTTTCTTGTCGTAAATCAAAATGTAAGGATTTTCGAATACTGTTTCCATTTTTTCGGTATCGGTAACAAAGTATGGAGAAATGTATCCTCTATCGAACTGCATACCTTCAACAACTTTAATAGTTGTTTCAATACCTTTGGCTTCTTCAATTGTAATAACGCCTTCTTTAGAAACTTTTTCCATTGCTTCGGCAATAAGTTTACCGCTATCGGGGTCGTTGTTAGCCGAAATAGTAGCAACTTGTTCTATTTTTGCGATATTGTCGCCAACCTCTTGCGACATACCTTTAATATGATCGACTACAACTGAAACGGCTTTATCTATACCACGTTTCAAGTCCATAGGATTTGAACCTGCCGTTACATTTTTTAGTCCGGTGGCAATAATCGACTGTGCCAAAACGGTAGCCGTAGTTGTGCCGTCGCCTGCTACATCGGCGGTTTTGGAAGCTACTTCCTTAACAAGCTGTGCTCCCATATTTTCTACTGAATTTTCTAATTCTATTTCTTTAGCAACGCTAACACCGTCTTTTGTAATTTGAGGTGCTCCGTACGTTTTTTCAATAATTACATTACGACCTTTTGGTCCGAGTGTTACTTTAACTGCATTAGCCAACATGTCAACACCCTTTTTCATTTGGTCTCGTGCTTCTAAATTAAATATTATTTGTTTTCCTTTCATCGTTGTTAATTTTTAATATTGTTATTGTTTTCGGTTATTTAGATAATTGCCAAAATATCACTTTCTCTCATCATGAGATAATCTTCTCCGTCGAAGTTTAATTCGGTTCCCGAATATTTTCCGTACAATACGGTATCGCCTACCTTTACAGTAAGTGGTTCATCTTTTTTGCCGTTACCTACTGCAACAACTTCTCCTCTTTGCGGTTTTTCTTTCGCTGTGTCAGGAATAATAATACCGCCTGCTGTTTTTTGTTCTGCTTCAGCCGGTTTTACTAAAACTCGGTCTGCTAATGGTTTAATGTTAATTTTAGACATATTATTAATTTATTTTTAAGTTAATTTATTATTCGAATACGCATTAGTGTTTCATAATTTATGCCATTTTATTTCTAAAAGGCTTAAAAAATGGTAATTAACTTAAAAAAATGGGTATTAAACATTAAAACCTCTACGACAAACTCATTGGTCATCAATATGTTATGCGGAATAATAATTTGCGAAACGGTAATATTAAAAATAAAAAAAGTGTCAGTTTTTGGACTGACATTTTGTCGGAATAATGTCTTATCAATTTTATTCTTCTGTCGGAATTGGCTGATAATTCTGAATAGGTACTGCATTTTCGTCAATCACCTGTCTCAATTCGGTATCAGCTTCGACGTTATGTCTTACTCCACGTGGTATAGCTACTATCGAAATTAATGATAGAGCCAAAATGACAATCGCCGTTCCCCAAGTAAATTTTTCTAAGAAATCGGTGGTTTTTCTAACGCCCATGTACTGATTTGACGATGAAAAGTTAGAAGCTAAGCCTCCACCTTTGGAGTTTTGTACCAAAACAACCAATATCGTTAGCACAGCGGCTATAAGTATTAAAATTGCTATAAAAACGTACGCGTTCATGATATAAAATTTTGACTTTTTTGTATTTCTTTAATTTGGTTTGCAAAGTAAACACTTTTTTCCGGATTAAGCAAAATTAATTTCTCGTAAATTTCAATTGCTTTATCAAAATGCCCTTGATTTTTATATATTTCGGCTAAAGCCTCCGATACTAAATCGTCGGGTTTAGTGTCGCTTTGTTTGGCAATATTGTACGGTCGGAAGAAATCTCCTTTTTTCGGCTTTATGCTAGGCTGATTGCTAATAAAAGCGTCTATAAGGTCTTGCTGACTGTACGTTTCATCTTCCTGATCCTGAGTGTCTGTGTATTGTTCGTCGTACCCTGCCGATGTATTTATATTTTCGGGCGAATTTTCCGAAAGTTTTGTTCTAATTCGATTTATTAATTTATTTAACTGCTCATTGGTAGTTTCTGTATGAGAAATTATTACGGGTTTCTCATCTTTAATATCAGTAACTTCTTGCTGAGTTTTGGCTACTTCAAGATTTTGAGCAGCAACTTCTTGATGAGCATTATAGGTATCTTGAATTTTATCTACGCTTTGATTGACAAAGGGTTTTTCGTCTAAAAAAATTTTCAACATAGCTCTATCCGATGCGTATGCAGAAGCCAATTTTAGCGAAAGCGGATATGCCTTATGTTTGGTATTGAGCAAGTTTTTTGCAAGTAAAACTCTAGCCAACTGAAACGACGGATATTTACGAATAACTTTCCACAAGTCGTTAACAACCGACTTATCCATGCTGTCGGGTTGCTGGATATACCTTGTTAAATGTGCTATTGTTATATTATTTTCCATAGTTTTACCAATTTACTACGGCTCTATTAAAAATATCGTCGGTAAGTTCTTCATTAATGGTTTCAATCAATGCATTTTCGACCTGCGATAGTTGTAGTCTTGAGTCGAAGTCTGCATAGCGACTGAATGATTGCTCAAAGTTTTGTTTTTCGTCTTTTGTATTGACAAACTTAACCTTAACGCTTATTCTGAGTCTTTGCATAGATGCTCTTTGGTCGCTTGTAACAGCAACAGGCTCAAGATTGTAGTCGGTTATTTCGCCTTCGAGAGTGAGGTCTCCATCGGAATTGACCAAAGACAGAGTTGATTGATTTACAAATTTATCTCTGAGTGCCTCGGTAAAAACTCTACTCAAAGTTGGATTAACCATTCGAGATTTGTTTTGAAAATAATCTATGCTTATAGTCTTAACATCAGGACTTATACTTGCTCCAGTAAACGAATATATGCCGCACGAAACGCACAATAGCGATGCAATTACGGCTATCAATCCGAAACGCAAAATTTTATTGTATTGTCTGAATGTTTGACTCATTACCGGATTTTTATAAATTATATTCTTTAATTTTACGATAAAGCGTTCGTTCCGAAATTCCCAACTCTTTGGCTGCTATTCTTCTCTTACCGTTGTTTTTAGCCAAAGCTCTTTTTATCAATTCCTTTTCGTTGTGCTGCAACTGAAGACTTTCCTCCAGCACTTCGGTAGGTTGAAATTCTTCTTCGTATTGAGTGTTGGCAGGAACAACTATATTTATATTATTGGTTTCGGGAATATTTTGCGAAAAATGGTCTTTTGTTACAAGGTTTGAGACATCTCCAATATTTTGCGAATAGTTATCTTGCGAAAGATATGAAACTGCTTTTTTTAGTTCAGAAATATCTTTACGCATATCGAAAAGTATTTTGTACAAAATTTCTCTTTCTCCTAAGTCGGATGCGCTTTTTTTATCAACTAAAGCCGGCAATAGCTGTGCATTGTCCTGAGGTAGGTATTTTTGCAATGTTTCGGCGTTAATATTTCTGTTTTTCTCAATAATTGAAATTTGCTCGGTAATATTTTTTAATTGTCTAACATTGCCGGGCCATCTGTAATTGGTGAGCATTTCAATAGCTTGCTCGTCAAGTTCAATAGTCGGCATGCGGTATTTTTCCGCAAAATCGGATGCAAACTTTCTGAACAAAAGATGAATATCTTCTTTTCTATTTCTGAGTGGCGGAATATGAATAGGAACTGAACTCAAACGGTAGAACAAATCTTGTCTAAACTTTCCGCTTGCAACAGCTTCGTCAACATTTATATTAGTGGCAGCGACAACTCTAACATCGGTTTTTTGCGGTTTTGAAGAACCTACTTTTAAAAACTCACCCGATTCGAGCACACGTAGCAAGCGAACTTGCGTTGACAATGGCAACTCGGCGACTTCATCTAAAAAAATCGTACCGCCGTCTGCAACTTCAAAATAACCTTTTCTGGCATCGGTAGCACCTGTAAACGAGCCTTTTTCGTGTCCGAAAAGCTCTGAATCTATTGTTCCTTCGGGGATTGCTCCGCAGTTGACAGCAATATATCTGCCATGCTTACGAGTACTAAGATGATGTATGATTTGTGGGAACACCTCCTTACCTACTCCACTTTCGCCTGTTACCAAAACGCTTAAATCGGTTGCAGCTACCTGCGCCGCAACATCTATAGCATTGTTTAAAAGAGGTGAATTACCAATTATTCCAAACCTTAATTTTATAGATTGTACGTCCATTCTTATATATTTTCGGCAAAATTAAACATTTTTGTCGTTTTAATTACAAATTTAACGACATTTTGTCATATAACGACTTTGTTTGCAAATTTGTTATTTTCGGATTACGGCACCGTACTGTTTCTGGTACATATTCATTAGCGAATCCATGTAACCATCTATTTCTGAGTCGGTAAAGGTTTTTTCTTCATTAATAAACTGGAATCGAAGTGCATACGATTTTTTATCGTCAGCTATTTGTTTACCTTCATAAACATCAAACAACATTACCTTTAACAAAGGTTTTTTTATGAGTTTGAATGCCGCAGATTCCAAGTCGGTATATTTAATATTCTTATCGATAATAATAGCCAAATCTCTTTCAACTATAGGATATTTAGATAAGGTAATTTTTGTTTGCTTGGCGTATATAGCTTTGCTTAATACCATTTGCCAATTTATTTCGGCATAAAACACTTTTTGCTTAATTCCGAAATTTTTCAAAACCTTTTCGTCCAATTCTCCGTAATGTGCCAGAAAATCATTTCTTTGCAACAAAGTTTGTCCATAAGCAAATATACCACTTTCTGCGTCGGTTTGTGTTAAACTTTCTAAAGGTATGCCCGAATTTTTGATTATGGCTTCGACAAATGATTTTAGGTGATAAAAATCTGCTTGCTTTTGAGGGTTGTTCCATATTGTTGGAAGTACGTTGCCTGTTGTTAAGACCGCAAGATTTGAGTTTTGCCAATATTTTTTTTCTACATCTTGTTCGCTTTCATCGGCATTGAATCTGTACACATTTCCGAACTCAAAAAACATGAGGTCAGTATTTTGCCTGTTTATATTGAAAGCAACATTTTCTAAAACCGAATAAAGCAATGTTTGACGCATTACGTTAAGCTCAGTACTTTGTGCATTCAGTATTTTAACACATTTGTTTAAAGGAAAACATTCGTTGTCTTCGTAATACTTTGAGGCTGTCAGAGAGTTGTTCAAAACCTCTACAAAACCATTGGCGCTTAAATATTTAGAAATATTAGTGCGTAACTTGTCAGCATCGGGTTTTTTGCCGTACGACAAAGAACTTGAAACTTTATCGTAGAACGGAACATTGTTGTAACCGTATATTCGCAATATTTCTTCAACAACATCGGCAGGTTGTATGACTTCAACCTTTGCAGTCGGCACTTCGACTTTCAATTCATCTTGACCAAGAAGTTCCACTTCAAAATCTAGGGATCTCAGAATTGAAACAATATCATTCATTTCTATTTCAACACCTATTAAACTGTCTATATACTGCTTTGTTGTAGTAATAGAATGTTTTTGAACCGGATTAGGATAAACATCAATAATATCGGAAGCTATATTTCCGCCTGCAACTTCTTTCATCATCATAGCCGCTTTTTTAAGAGCATATATTGTGATATTTGGGTCGGTTCCTCTTTCGTATCTAAATGATGCATCTGTTGCCAAACCGTGATGTCTGGCTGTTTTTCTGATATGTACAGGGTCGAAACAAGCGCTCTCGATAAATACTGTGGTTGTGTTATCGGTAATCGACGAATCTATTCCACCGAACACTCCCGCAATACACATAGGTTCACTACTGCTGCATATCATAAGATCTTGCGAAGTTAGTTTGCGTTTAACTTCATCTAAAGTTACAAAAGGTGTGTCCTGTTCTAATTTTTGAACAACAACGGTATTGCCGGAAATTTTGTCATAATCGAATGCGTGCAAAGGTTGTCCCAAATCCATAAGAATGTAGTTGGTGATATCGACAATATTGTTGTGCGGACGAATACCGACAGCCGAAAGGCAATCGCGAAGCCACTGCGGCGATTCTTTAACAGTAACATTATCGACCAAAATACCCGAATACCTAATGCATGCTTCGGGATTTAGTACTTCAACAGAAATTGGTTTTGATTTGCTTTCTATAGCGAAGTTTTGGATTTCGGGAACTGAAAAAGCAATATTTTCTTGACTTTTGTTTTGTTTAAGAACAGCGTACAAGTCGCGAGCAACGCCGAGATGCGAAGTAGCGTCTCCACGGTTGGGTGTTATTGCTATGTCAAAAACTGTGTCGGAAGTAATATTGTATAGGTCTGACACCAAAGTTCCGACCTGAGTTTCAGCCGGCAAAACCATTATACCATCGTGAGATGCACCAATTCCTATTTCGTCTTCGGCACAAATCATTCCGTAACTTTCTTCGCCTCTGATTTTACTTTTCTTTATCTCGAATGGCTCACCTTCGGTGGGATAAAGCGTAGTGCCTACGGTTGCAACAACAACTTTTTGTCCTTGAGCAACGTTTGGAGCTCCGCAAACAATATCTAAAATTTCGGTTCCTATATTTACTTTACAACAGCTAAGCCTATCGGCGTTGGGATGTTTTTCTACCGACAACACTTCGCCGACTATTAAGTCTTTCAGACCTCCTTTAATAGTTTCGTAGCTTTCTACTTTTTCGACTTCTAAACCACAATTGGTAAGAAATTCCGAAATTTCTTCAGCACTTTTATCAATATTAATGTAATTCTTGAGCCAAGATAATGATACTTTCATTTTATTTTTATTTATCGTTGAGCAAAGATAAGGTAATAATCACAGTAATTGCACTATTTCGCCGATTTATTTTCAACAAATTGCTTTAGACTGAGTAATATTTCGTTTAAAAAATTGTCGAACATTGATGAATAGACAATCATTACTACGGTTGGAATATCAGCTTTTGATTCTATATTAACATCAACGCTGTCGCCGTTATCGGTGATATTAAAAACAATATCGGCAGTTTTTACTATATTACTTTCCATTTTCCAAACCACCTTCTCATAAGCTACAGCATGTTCGTTTGTGAAACTAACATCTACAATATTGCGATACGAAAAAGAACATGTATCTTTTGTAGCTTGCCAATTATCGATGTATTGCGGTAATACTTCCGAAAAGTTTCTAAAGTCGTTCAGAATATCAAAGGTTCCTGATGCTGTACTCTTGATGTTGACAGAATCGGAAATGTTTTCTTTTATCATTATTCAATTCCCCAGGTTGTCGGATTGGTTCTCCATTGTATAAGAGACTGCATATCGCTTTCTTTGATATAATCGAGAGATAAAGCAGTTTTGATAAGGTCGTTATAATTAGTCAATGAAAAAAGCTGACAGTTTGCTTCTTTGAAATTTTCTATAGCTTCTTCTAACTGATACGAAAAAATCGACACCATACCTTTAACATTAGCTTCGGCTTCGCGAAGAGCTGCAACAGCATTAAGACTACTTTTGCCTGTACTTACAAGGTCTTCTATAACAACTACCGACTGCCCGCTTTCAACAACGCCTTCAATTTGGTTTTTCAGTCCGTGATCTTTTTTCTCGCTTCTAACATAAGCAAAAGGAACACCAAGGTCTTGTGCAACTAAAGCTCCTATAGCTATTCCGCCTGTAGCTACACCAGCTACTACAGCTATGGGTCCAAACTCAATATTTATTATTCGTACCATCTCCTGACGAACATAAGTTCTTATTTTTGGAAACGACAAGATCCTACGATTGTCGCAGTATATAGGTGATTTTATACCTGATGCCCATGTAAATGGGGTTGTGTTATTTAATTTAATTGCTTTAATTTGCAAAAGAGATTCGGCTGTTACTGCTGAAATTTCATCTAAATATTCCTTCATAATGCAAAAATATACAGTTTTTTTTCATCAACGTTGTATAAACTTCTACAACAACGATAAGACACCAAGCAAAAAAAATGCCAAAGATGATATTGTTTATTACAACGCTAATTCAAATTTATCTGATCATGTATTTAAATTTTTAATCGGCGACAAAGGTATAAATTTAACCATAATTACAAAGGAAAGTAAAATAAAAAAAGCTATAAAACACTTCAAATCTATGTTTATCAACGTTGAGGCAGCAGGGGGTATTGTGTTCAATAGCAAACAAGAAATGCTTTGGATTTATCGACTTGATAGGTGGGATTTGCCCAAAGGGAAAATTGAAAATGATGAAAGCCGAAAAAAGGCTGCCTTAAGAGAAGTGGAAGAAGAAACAGGACTTGGCAATTTAACGATTTTAAGAAAATTAGGAGTTACAAAGCATATATACACAAAAGACGATAAATACATATTAAAGCATACACATTGGTTTTTGATGACTTGCACCGATAATGGTGAGCCAGTGCCTCAAACAGAAGAAGATATACAAATTGTAAAATGGTTTGATAAAGATAAAAGTTTGGAATGCATAAACAACACCTACGATTCAATTAAGGATTTTTTGTTGGAAATTGATATTGATAATTTGTTTTTATGATTAATTGGTGAATGGTGGTGGGTGATGGGTGGAAGTCGGAAGTCGGAAGTCGGAAGTTATGAGTTAGGAGTCAGGAGTCAGGAGTCAGGAGTCAGGAGTCAGGAGTTAGGAGTTAGGAGTTAGGAGTAAGGAGTAAGAAACTAGAATCTTATACTCTGTCTCGTCCTGAAAAAAGTTGACACATTTTGTTATACATTATTGTTCTGTTTTTCATTTTTAATCTTTTTTCTATGCTACTTTAATCTGACTGTAAACCTGAGACGGAGTTTGCAGTCCT
>JAPXLB010000021.1:0-10967 GCA_033809755.1 Lentimicrobiaceae bacterium | reverse complement strand
TAGGACTGCAAACTCCGTCTCAGGTTTACGGTCAGATTAAAGTAGCATAGAAAAAAGATTAAAAATGAAAAACAGAACAATAATGTATAACAAAATGTGTCAACTTTTTTCAGGACGAGACAGAGTTTTGAGTTCTGAGTTCTGAGTTGGAATTGCTTATAACTCAATACTCAATACTCAATACTCGTAACTCACCCATCACCCATCACCCATCACCCATCACTCACCACACATCACCAAAAACACATCAACGAAAATTGGATTATATCAAAATTCAAATAATTTTATCAACAAAACAGTAATATTTTTATACAAACTTTATATAGTAAAAATAAAAATGTATTTTTGCAGTATCAAAAAGTAAATAATTAAATAATTACAGGCATGGATGAACTTGAACCAATTGGAACACGAGATGATGTTTTTTCAAGAATCGTAAAAGCAGGAAAGAGAACATATTTTTTTGACGTGAAAAGTACACGCAACGGTCAGTTGTACATCACAATAACCGAAAGCGTTAAACGTTTTGATGAGGAACAAGGTAAGTATACTTATCGTAAGCATAAATTATTTTTATATAAAGAAGATTTCGAGAAATTTTCGCACGCCTTAGAAGATGTTCTATCGTATATAGAAACCGGAGTAGAGCCGCCGGAAAGAGAATATCCGCCATACAACGGTTTCGAAAATACTGACGAACAAGACGACGAATAAATTGTTTTTAAGTATAATTGTTTCTTGTATAAACTTGTTTTAAAGCGAGTATAAATTACGTTCAGTTACTTTCTTGTTGTAAAAAACAAGTAATTATTAACCAATATAATCAAACTAATTAATATATGGGTAAAGTAATAGCTATAGCTAATCAGAAAGGAGGTGTAGGTAAAACAACAACAGCTACAAACTTGGCTGCCTCGTTAGCTATATTGGAGTATCCTACGCTACTTATTGACGCAGACCCTCAAAGCAATGCAACTATGGGAGTCGGCTTTAATCAAGAAGATATTAAGGCAAGCGTCTACGAATGCATTATGGATGAAGCCGATACAAAAGAAACAATTATAAAAACCCCAATCCCTTATTTAGACCTTCTTCCATCCAAAATCGATTTGGTTGGAGCCGAATTGGAATTGGTAGATTTCTCAAATCGTGAATTCAGACTTAAAAAAGTAATCGAGCCGGTTAAAGACGACTACGAGTTTATTATTATCGATTGCTCTCCATCATTGGGTTTGGTCACGGTAAACTCTCTTGTGGCAGCCGATTCGGTTATTATTCCTGTGCAAAGCGAATATTTTGCTCTGGAAGGATTAGGCAAATTACTTAACACTATAAAAATAGTGCAGGCTAATTTCAACAACGATTTAGATATTGAAGGCGTTTTACTTACTATGTACGACTCACGTCTACGTCACTCCAATCAGGTTGTTGAAGAGGTTAAGGTGCATTTTCAGGATATGGTTTTCGATACAATTATCTCTCGAAATGTGCGTTTGCCCGAAGCTCAAAGCTATCATCAGCCTGCCTTAACATACGATGTTGATAGCTCTGGAGCTGTTAATTATTTGAATTTAGCACGAGAAATATTACAAAAAAATAACAAAACTAAGTTTTCAAAAACTTGATTTATAAAATATAAAAATGAGTAGTTCAAAAAAGAAAGCAGCATTAGGTAGAGGTTTAGAGGCAATACTCAGAAGTCCCGAAACAGATATTACATCAAAAGACATATCGGGGAATTACGTTGTAGGAGCTATTGCCGAGATAGAGCTGTATAAAATTAGTACAAACCCGTTTCAGCCTCGCGAAAATTTTGAAGACGAAACTCTTACCGAATTAGCCGAGTCTATCAAAAATCAAGGAATTATACAGCCGCTTACCGTTCGAAAAATGGGTTTCGACAAATATCAACTTATTTCGGGCGAAAGAAGATTAAGAGCCGCAAAAATGGCAGGATTAGAAACTGTGCCGTGTTTTATTAGAGTCGCCAACGATGAGCAAATGCTTGAATGGGCTCTGATTGAAAATATTCAAAGAGAAAACCTTAACGCTATAGAAATTGCTATAAGCTACAATCGTCTTATTGAAGAAGTAAACATTACCCAAGAAGAACTTAGCAAAAGAGTTGGCAAAAAAAGAGCTACTGTTACCAATTACTTGCGTTTGCTCAAACTTCCCGCCGAAGTTCAGGCAGCTATCATCAACGATGATATTACTATGGGACACGCTAGAGCTCTTATTACTATTGAAGAGCAAAAGCAGCAACTGGAAATTTTAAACGAAATACTGAAAAAACGTTTGTCGGTCAGAGAAACCGAAAGTTTAGTTAAAAGTATAAAGGAAGGTAAATCAAAGCCTAGCGAAAAAAAGACTAAACCACAAGCTAATAAGCTCTATTCGGATATGGAAGATAAATTGCAAAAACATTTTATGCGTAAAATAAAATTCAGTACAAAAAGCAAGGGTGGAGGAACTATCAGTATTCCGTTTACTTCCGAAGAAGATTTGAAAAAGCTACTTAAAACTCTTGGAATAGAAAAGTAATATCTTTGTACTTTTGTGTACTGATAATTTTTTCAATGAGTAAAATGAAGGGTTGTTATTTTTGCCTGAGGTTAAAGTTTGTCGTATTAGTTTGTTCGGTTTTATTTACAACTTATTTAAATTCACAAACTTATTCGGATAGCTTGGTTTTAGAGCAACCCCAAGTGGTTATTGATACAACTAATCTCAGTTATGAAACTGAACCGCTTATTTCACAAAAGACTATAAAACCGCATTCGCCGCACAAAGCAACTATGTTGGCAATTTTTTTGCCTGGTTCCGGACAAGTTTACAACAAAAAATATTGGAAAGTCCCTATTGTTTATGCAGGTTTTGGCGCTATAGCTTATTATATTGTAACTCAAACTCAACAGTACAACTCTTTTAAAGATGCCTACGAGTGGTCGGCTTTTACTCAATATACAATATATCCGCCTTCGCCCAACAATATTTTTATTCCTGTACCGCCACCGCCAAATGAGTTAGCCGAAAAGTACAATACCAATCAGTTGCTTACAGGCAGGCAATACTACCGACGCAACGTAGAGCTTGGCTACATAGTAGCAGGTTTTTGGTACGTTTTAACTATAGTTGATGCCGTTGTTGATGCTCACTTTTTCGATTACGATATCAGCAACGACCTTACTCTAAGCGTGAAACCTGCCGCTTTTACAGCTCCGTTTGTTCATTCTGTAAACGCACATCAATATCCTTTGGGATTGAACGTTACGCTTAATTTTTGAAACAAAAAACCTTAACATAAAAACTCGCACACATGAACATTGCAATTTTAGGATACGGAAAAATGGGAAAAATGATTTCTCAATACGTAGAAAATGAAACCAATGACACTATTGCTCTCATCATTGACAATACCGACGATTGGAAAAACAAAGCAGCGGAACTGAAAAACTGCGATGTGGCAATTGATTTTTCAGAGCCTGCCGTAGCAATAGATAATATTATTGCTTGTTTTAAAAACAAAGTTCCCGTTGTATGCGGAACCACAGGTTGGTACGATAAGTTGGAATACGTAAAGCAAATGTGCGAAAAGTACGACGGAAGTTTGGTTTATGCATCTAATTTTAGCATTGGCGTTAATATTTTTAGCGAAATTAATAAACGATTGTCTAAAATTATGGAAAAATACGCTCAATACGAGGTGAAAGTTGCCGAAACTCATCACACTGCTAAACTTGATAAACCAAGTGGAACGGCAATAACTTTGGCAAATCAGATAATTGAAAACAACGCAACTTATTCCGATTGGGAACTCACCGACGATGCTAATACAAAAAACGAACACAGTATTCCAGTAAATTCGTACCGCGAAGGCAACGAAGTAGGCACACACGAAATAACTTGGCAAAGTGCCGAAGACTTGATAAGCATAAAACATAAAGCATTTTCCAGATTGGGATTTGTAAAAGGTGCCTTGCTTTCGGCAAAATGGATTTTGGATAAAAAAGGCGTTTTCACTGTAAATGACGTAGTTAACTCGTAGAAATTCTGTTCTTGTTTATGTTAAAAATCAATAAATGCATTAAGTTGTTATTAACATTATCGGCTTTTAATTACTTTTACAAAAATTATAAAAAGATATTATGGTACTCGAAATAATTTTCACCTTGATAATTTTGTTCTTTCCGGCAGTAAATTATTGGATTTTTGAAGATGCCGGCTTTAAAGGTTACAAATCCCTGATACCTATATACAACTATTTTGCTTGGATACGATTGATGAAAAAACCATTGTGGTGGCTGATTTTTATGCTGATTCCGTTCCTGAATATATTTATGGTATTGCTTATGCTTGTATGCACAGCCATATTGTATAAAAAATATAAACTTTGGGAACAAGGTTTGGCAGCAATTTTTCCACTTATTTATATGCCGTATTTGGGATTATCGAAAAAGGAGAAGTTCCACGACCGCTCGGAGTTGCCTAAGGTAAAGAAGTCAACAGCTCGCGAATGGGTCGATGCCATTATTTTTGCTGTGGTTGCTGCATCGCTGATACGTATGTTTATTTTCGAAGCATATACAATCCCGACTTCTTCAATGGAAAAATCCTTGCTTGTCGGCGATTTTCTTTTTGTAAGCAAAACGGCTTACGGACCCAGAATGCCCAACACGCCTATAGCTTTCCCCTTTGTTCATCATACTTTACCATTGACAAAGAACAAAAAGTCATACAGCGAAATTGTCAAGTTTCCGTATTATCGTTTTTTCGATTGCAGAGATGTTAAAAGAAACGACGCGGTTGTCTTCAACTATCCCGATGGCGATACTGTAGCTCTTAATGCTCAAAATCAGAGCTATTACTCGCTTTTAAGGCATTACGGACGTCAGCGTGTTGAAAACGACAAATTTACTTTCGGAAAAATCGTGGCTCGCCCTGTCGATAAAAGAGAAAACTACGTAAAACGTTGTATAGCCATTGCAGGCGACACTCTGCAAATAATCAATCAGCAAGTATATATCAACGGAAAACTCACCGAAAATCCTAAAAACGTAGAGTTTATTCATAGGGTTGTAACTGATGGAAGTCCGCTAAACAGAAGAGTCTTACAAAAATTTGATATTACTGAAGATGTGTTTTCCGATAGCGACGGAAGTTTGCTAATGACGCTTACTAATAAGTCAGCCGAAAGCCTGAGAGCGTTGCCTACTGTTAAAAGTGTAGAAAAAGTAGTTGATCCGCCAATGTTCGACAACGGCGATATTTTTCCTTTCGATAGAAATTTAAACTGGAGCGTCGATAATTACGGACCTATTTACATACCGCAAAAAGGTATTACAGTTGAGATAAATAAACAAAATTTGCCGTTGTATTCTCGAATAATCAAAAATTACGAAAACAACGACCTTAAAGTCGAAGGCGACAATATTTTGATAAACGGCAAAGTTGCTACAACGTACACGTTCAAATACGACTACTATTGGATGATGGGCGATAATAGGCACAATTCAGCCGACTCAAGATTTTGGGGTTTTGTTCCCGAAGACCATGTTGTTGGCAAAGCCTCATTTGTATGGCTTTCGTTAGATAAAAACAAGAGCCTTTTCCAAGGAAAAATCCGTTGGAAAAAAATGTTTAGAGTTGTTAAATAAAGAAATAATATAAAAGGAATTAATAATATGATTAAACGTTTTTTGTATCTACTGGTCTTTGTTTTAGCAGGCAGCACCATGTTTGCTCAAACCGAAGCAAATCTTTTTACAGGTAAAATAAAGTACAATGTTACGTACTTACAAACCATACCCAATATTATAGGCGGTCAGGAATTGCCTAAAGATTTGGAAATGATTATAAAAGGCAACAAAGCCTACATAAAAACCAATCTACCCGACGGTACAACAGCATTTTTGATCGACGGCGACGAATTTGTTATTTACAGGTTTTATCAGATTGAAAAGAGTAAGGTCTATACCAGAGAAACCCTTAGGGACTTTAGTGTTCAAGCAGCTCCAACCCTAGTAAAACAAACTGAAACCAAAGTAATAGCCGACCAATTATGCAATACAATTTCCGTATACCAACCCGGAGCCAAAGGCTATCAAGATAATATAGAAGTATATTATTCACCCGAATTGGGCGAAAATAATTTGTACTTCAATACGCCACTTATGACCAATAAAGGCATTTACTTGGATTTTGTTTACAATTTTTCAGACATTGCGGTGCAATTGGAAGCAACAGAAGTAACGAAAGCCAAAAGAGTTAAAGCCAAGTACTTTAAAATGCCCAAAAAGTTTGTCGAAGTCGATAAAGAAGAGCTACGCCGCCTGCAATCGGCTATGTATAGGAAACTTATGAGTAAATAGCGTGTTTCGTGTCGCGTGATTCGGGTTGCGTGGTTCGGGACAGCACTTCGCTGGCTGAGCGGCGTCGAAGCCCGAAGTGCTACGTGTTTCGTGGTTCGGGGGAGTTCTGAGTTCCGAGTATGGAGTTCAGAGTAATCAAATTCAATACTTCTGACTCGTAACTCAGGACTCATAACTCAAAACTCATAACTTCTAACTTCAACAAATATCATCCTTTGTTTTTTCGGTAAATATTTTTCTCAGAAGTTCGTGATTTTCACCCAAAAACGCCCTTCAAGCGTTAAAGTTTATTAAAATAGCCCCAAAATGGGCTCTAAAACCTTTCCATTTCATTTCTCAAACGTATTAGTGTATTAAAAGTAAATTTTTTGCTTATGAATAAACTTAATTTTTTAGAACCAGAAAAATAAGTGGCTTAATGAGTAAAATATAAATACTTGAAATTGAATTTGTATCTTAGTTTTTTAGGTACATTTGTGGAGGAAATAAATTTTATATAACATTTTAAAACGCACAAAATTATGGCAGCAAAAAACAACCATCCGTTACACCATGAAATTGGTAAACACTTAGTAAACGAATTGAAAAATTTCGATAACATTAAAGTTGTTAGAGATCCTGCTTGTGGAGGCGAACAACACATTCCTCTTTTTTTGAAGGAAGAGAAAACGAGTGATAATCGGCTATGCCAAGTTGATTTAATGATACTCAAAAACAATGAGATTAGGGTAATTATGGAAATAGAAGAATCTAACATAAAACCTACTCAAATACTAGGTAAACTGTTTGCATCTACAATATCCAAGTATTACATACATAAAACAGAAAAAAACATAATCAATATGGCAGATGATGTTTGTTTTATACAGGTTTTAGACACGAAAGTTCTAAAAGAGCAGACAAAAAAAATAGAACAATGGAAAAACATTGAAAAAACGATAAAAAACGTTCTTAAAAAACTTAATTATCCAGTCAAAACCTACAAAATATTTTACGGTAAATTAAGCGATAAGGAATTATTAGAAGATATTACTCAATTTATAAAGAACGAATTGAAAAAATAATACAGTAAAATATGAACTTCAAAATCCATCGTGGAACAAAAGAAATAGGCGGTTCGTGTGTGGAGGTGTGGACACAAAGCACACGAATCTTGCTCGACTTTGGTATGCCCTTAGTTGAAAAAGACGGCAGCGAATTTAATTCTAGGGATTACGAAAATCTTCCTTATCAGAAACTTGTTGAGATTGGTGTTTTGCCTAACGTAAAAGGACTTTACGACGAAAGCGAACCGCTAATTGATGCTGTAATTATCTCTCATCCGCACAAAGACCATTACGGGCTAACCGACTATATCCATAAAAATGTGCAATTCTACATGGGCAAAGCTACGCACGAGTTGATAAAAATAAGCAATATATTTACTCGCCAAAACACTCATTATGAAAAAGTTGCTTATTTTGAAAAAGAGGAAACATTTAAAGTCGGCGATATCAGCATAACACCTTATTGGGCAGACCATTCAGCATTTGATGCATACATGCTTTTGGTTGAAGCAAACGGCAAAAGTCTGTTTTACTCAGGCGATTTCAGAGGGCACGGTCGCAAAGAAAAGGTTTTCAAATGGTTTACTCATAATGCACCAAAAGGTGTAGATTATTTGTTGTTGGAAGGCACTACAATTGGGCGTAACACCGAACCGTCTAAAACGGAAGAGGAAATCGAAAACGAATTGGTAAAACTCTTCAAGCAACCCGACAAAATCAATTTAGTTTACACTTCCGGACAAAATCTCGACCGCCTTGTATCTGTTTACAAAGCATGTTTAAGAACAAAGAAAATCATGGTCGTTGATGTTTATGTTGCAACCATACTGGAGGCGATGAGTAATTTTGGTGAATTTCCTTATCCTTCTGAAGAATACGGAAACATAAAAGTTATGTTCCCATACAAGATATGTCGGCTTTTAAATAATGGCGGAAACGAAAAAATAATGTTTCAGTTTAAACCGTTCAAAATTACAAGAGAACAAATAAACGAACAATATAAAGACGTTGTATTTCTTATCCGCGATAGTATGAAACCTGAAATTGACAAAATTCCAAACATCAATGGCGGAAACTTTATTTATTCTATGTGGGAAGGTTACTTGCAAAAGGAGAAAACCAAGAAATTTGTAGATGATTTGCTCAATCGTGATATGACTATGCACAAAATTCACACTTCGGGACATGCCGACATAGAAACATTAATAAAATTGGCAAAAGCTGTAGAACCTAAATATATTGTTCCAATCCACACTTTCAACCGCAAAGATTATGCAGCTATTTTCCCTTTTCCTGTTGTAGAAGCAAACGATGGAGAAACTATTACAATAAACTAAATATGGCAATAAAAATTCTTTACATTCACGGTTATGCAGGTACGGGCAAAGGACGAACCGTACAAGGTCTTAATAAGCTACTCGGCGACGAGGTGGAAATTCATGCACCATATTTTGCTTATAATTTCAGTACAGTGGCAGAAATTGAGCAATATATTGAAAAAGCTAAAAAAGCAATGCATGAGTTTCGTCCCGATGTGGTTATCGGTTCATCTTTTGGCGGTTTTATAACTACATTTCTTAACGGTTATTCTCGTATTCTGATAAATCCTTGCTTGCTTCCGTCAGAAAGAGCATACTTGCTTTCACCAGAAATGTCGCCCGAAGAAATTGAAAAGCTAAAAGCGTTGGAAACTTCGCACGATATTAATCCCAAAATGAAACTTGAGCTATACGGACTTTTCGGACTAAATGACGAACTGTTCTCGTATCTGGAATTATTCAAAAAACTTTACGGCACTAAGCAAGTTTATACAATGCAGTCAGGACACCGTATTGATATGGAAAATGTAGAGAACTGCTTAATACCGCTTATCAGACAAGTGCTTGAAGATAACGCGAATTTTCGGGACTAACAGTCATTAGTAATCCCGATTAGGTTTTTTTGCAATCTATAAACTTTTCGGGTTTCAATTTTTTTTCATTTTCTTTACTTGATTTAATAAATCAGAAATTAGAAGTTAGAAATTAGAATTTCAACTGTTACTAATTTTTGCAAAGCAAGCGTAGGTCAGCGACTTTGTTAAACATTTTAGTAATAAATACACTTTCCTCTTTTCGTTTAAATAATTTGTCACGCTAAGGAAGGACAATAGCCAAAAATCTAGCTTTAAAAATGACGGCATACATTTCTGCTGAATGGAGTTCGAAATAAATCCCAAGTGAGGGCGGGAAGCTCCGAGCCTGCGAGGAGATCACCCGCACGAGCTCAGGATTTATGAGAACGCAATTCAGTAAAGAAATGTCAGCCTTGATTTTTTGTTACTTTTTTATCAAGAAAAAAGTAAGGAAGAAAAAATAGAACCTTTAAAGCCAAATTTTGCCACATTCCCGAAACTTCGGGACACAATAGCAAATCCCTACTTCTAACTTCAACAAATATCATCATTGATTTTTTCGGTAAATATTTTTCTCAAAAGTTCGTGTTTTTCACCCAAAAACACCCTCCAAACGTTAAATTTTGTTAAAATACCCCCAAAATGGGCTCTAAAATATTTTTGACTCGCTCCTAAAACGTATTAGTATATAACTAATTTTAATTTCAAAACTTAAATAAAAATTTAAACCATGGAATACTCAAAAAATTTAACAAGAAAAGAAATTGAACAAAGCGAATTAGACAGAAAATTTGGAGAAGTTTACGAAAGTGTAGGGGAGCTACGTCACGGCTTGATGATAGTAGAAAGAGACGAAAAGTTTGGTGCAATCGACAAAAACGGCAAAATCATTATTCCGATAAAATACTGGTATTTGAACGATTTCTACAAAAAAGTGGCTGTTATTTGTGTAAATGAAACCGAAGAAATGGCTGACGAAATGGAATTGGAAGAGTGGTTAGCGATAGAAGAGGACGTTATTAAACAGGGCTTAATCAACAATAAAGGCAACTTAGTAACACCGATAAAATACGACGATATAGCGATGGAATACTGTCTCCCAAAGTTTCGTTCAGGATTGCTAAAAGTAAAACTCGACGGGCTATACGGTTTTATAAACATAGACGGCGAGGAGATCATCCCACCAACCTACGATGATGCACGTGATTTTTCAAAGCATGGATTTGCTCAAGTGAAAAAAGGAGAAAAATGGGGCGTAATTAACACTGCCGGCGAGATTGTCATCGATATTAAACATGAGCAAATCTGGGAAAATGACGGAAAAATATGCTATTTCATTGCGACAAATAACTTGAAATGTGAATGGTACGACCATTCGGGCAAATTTCTCAGCAACGACGAAGTGGATAAAATGCTTGATAAAAAAGGCAAATAGTGTGTTACGTGTTACGTGTTACGTGGTTCGGGGTACGTGTTTCGCGGCACGACACGTCCCGAAACTTCGGGACAACTCCCAACCCGCAACTCGTAACTCTGTCTCGTCCTGAAAAAAGTTGACACATTTTGTTATACATTATTGTTCTGTTTTTCATTTTTAATCTTTTTTCTATGCTACTTTAATCTGACCGTAAACCTGAGACGGAGTTTGCAGTCCTA
>JAPXLB010000020.1:0-14599 GCA_033809755.1 Lentimicrobiaceae bacterium | reverse complement strand
AAACCATTCTTTTCAATTTCTTCTACTACTTGTAATTTGAAACAATCACTGTACCGTTTTGTTGTTTTTTGGTGTTTTGTCATAAAATTTCCTTTTTTAGGTGTAAACCTATTTCAGGACATGACAGTAGAAACTCAAAACTCATAACTCGAAACTCAAAACTACTCCGTTGCCATTTTGGGAAATAAAAAAATAAATACCCAACAATCAAATAATATCTTCAAAATTACGTTTATTAGCTATAAATCGAAGAATTAAACAAATAAATGACTAAAATAGGTTTGTTTGCTGCAATATTAAAGCAAAAATGCTACTTTTGCCGTCAATTGTTTTTAATTGGAAACAAGACTTTTAGTTTTATAAAAATTGAAGGATAATTAAATGTACGATTTTATTGAGGGAGATATAGATAATGTTACGCCAACAGTTGCAGTTATTAACAATAACGGCATAGGTTATTTAATTAATATATCTCTGAATACATTTTCGCAAGTAAAAGACCTTAAACGATGCCGATTGTACATACATCAGGTTGTTAGAGAGGATTTAATATCGCTGTATGGTTTTTACGAAAAAGAAGAAAGAGAAGTTTTTCAGAATTTAATTACAGTATCCGGAATTGGTCCTAATACCGCACGAGTCGTGCTTTCGGCACTAACGGCACAGGAAGTTGTTGATGCAGTTGCCAACGAAGATGCAGCCAGATTCCAGTCGGTAAAAGGTATAGGAGCTAAAACCGCATCGCGAATTATTATCGACTTGAAAGGCAAAATCGATAAAGGTAATATAGCCACAACCTTAATAGGCGGAATTACGGTTACACAAAATAAAAACGAAGCTCTTTCGGCTTTGGTTATGCTAGGTTTTAATAAACAAACAGCAGAAAAAGCACTTAATAAAGTTATAAAAGACAATAATAACGAAGAATTGCCCGTTGATAGACTTGTTAAATTAACTCTTCAAATATTGTAAATGCTGTTGAATTAAAATTAATAAGAAAAATTTGCCAAGATTTTGAACAAATACAAATACTCGATAATACAAATCATACTGTTAACTATACTGTTAACCCAAGTCTTCGGAAGCACAATTCCCAATAGAGATTCGGAAGTTTTGGCATCGGGCGATATTGTCAACGATTTTGCTCAAATAAAATCTTATCCTGCCGATACCAACAAAGGGGATAACATTGTTAATCCGTACGAACCACCAAAAACCGAAGGTATCGATTTAAAAGACCCATCGAATATAAAAACCGAGGTCGAGTACGACCCCGAAAACAACGAGTATTCGGTAAGCAAAAAAATGGGTAATATAAATTACCAGCGTCCTTTGTTGTACAGCTTTGAAGAATACCAAAATTTGGACACCAAAAACATGGTCGATAAATTTTGGAGAGATAAAGCCAACAGAGGTGTTGCTACTTCTCAACGTGGCGGTGGATTATTTCCGCAGCTACACATAAACAGCGATGTTTTTAATCAGGTTTTTGGAGGTTCAACGATAGATATTCGTCCGCAAGGTAGCGTCGAACTTCTGTTTGGAATTAGATCTGACAAGCAAAATGATTACAGTATCACTCCACGGCTCAGACGAAATACCAATTTCGATTTTGATATGAAAATTCAAATGAATGTTATGGCTAAGATAGGTGAAAACATTCAGTTTGATGCTAATTATAACACAGAAGCAACTTTTGATTTCGAAGATAAGCTAAAACTTAAGTACGAAGGCAAGGAAGATGATATAATTCAACTCATAGAAGCAGGACACGTCAGCTTGCCTTTAAATTCAACGCTTATTACAGGTAGCCAGTCTCTTTTCGGTATAAAATCGCAGTTAAAGTTTGG
The DNA here is from genome assembly GCA_033809755.1 of Lentimicrobiaceae bacterium. GTDB lineage: Bacteria > Bacteroidota > Bacteroidia > Bacteroidales > UBA4417 > UBA4417. Next base: position 12,749 of record JAPXLB010000020.1, on the reverse strand, counting down.
TAAGGCTACGGTAACTTCGGTATTTTCGCAACAAGAAAGCGAGGTGCAAAACATAACTGTTCAGGGTGGAGGTCAGAAGCAGCAATTTTCTATAGAATCGTTGGATTACGAAGAAAACAAACACTTCTTTATAGCTCAGTATTTTAGAGACCACTACGACGAAGCTCTGGCTCAGTTGCCGGTTATAACCTCAAATATTAATATTACAAAAATTGAGGTTTGGGTTACAAATATTGGAGCTGCAGTTACCGAAAACAGGAATATCATCGCTTTTCAGGACTTAGGTGAATATAATCCGTTCAGAAGCGACATTTTACCTATAGCAGGACAACATTATCCGTCTAACTTGTCCAACAACATGCTTATGCAATTGGATACATCCAGGTTGCGTGATAATAATTTTGTTGGACAGTATTTGAATGCCGAAAAAGGTTACACTCCTGGCGTAGATTTCGAAAAAGTTGAAAGTGCACGAAAACTTAGTCCCAACGAATTTACTTTTAATAGCAAGTTGGGTTTTATTTCGCTTAATGCAGCTTTAAATCCCGACCAAACTCTTGCTGTCGCTTTCCAGTACACAATACTGGGTAGCGATAAGGTGTTCCAAGTTGGTGAATTTTCCGACCAAGGTATTTCAACTCAAAATAGTATCATTGTAAAACTGCTCAGGAGTACGGCTATAAACACAAAAATTCCTTTGTGGAATTTGATGATGAAAAACGTTTATAATCTCAGAGCGTACAACGTTAACAGAGAAGATTTTTACTTAAATATTTTATACATAGGAAACGACAACGCTGTTCCTACAGGCTTTTTCGCCGATGGTCCCGAAAATCTTAGAGGTATTCCTATAATTCGTTTATTAGGCTTAGATCGATTAGACCAGCAGAACAATCCTCAACCCGATGGTATATTTGACTTTATCGACCAAGCTGCTGTCGGCGGTGGGACGATACAATCGTCAAACGGAAGAATTTATTTTCCGGTACTCGAACCTTTTGGAAGTAGTTTAAGAGCTAAAATTGCCGATCAAAACGTAGCCGACCGCTACTGTTTCGATTCGTTATACACTCTTACCAAAACTAAAGCTCAGCAATATCCCGACAAAAATAAATTCCTGATAGAAGGAGAATATAAATCGCAGTCGGGTTCGGATATACCGCTTAATGCTAATAATGTTCCTCAAGGTTCGGTAAGAGTTACGGCAGGTGGTGTGCCTTTAGTCGAAGGTGTTGATTTTACAGTCGATTACATGATGGGAACTGTTAAAATTATTAACGAAGGAATTTTAAATTCCGGAACTCCCATTAACATCAAACTCGAAAACAATACTTTGCTCAACATATTGCAGCAAACTATGGTTGGTTCGCACTTGGATTATCGCGTAAACAAAGACTTGTTGTTAGGAGCTACAATTATTAACCTCTCGGAAAGACCAATCACCACCAAAACAAATTACGGCGACGAGCCAATATCCAATACCATATGGGGCGGAAGTCTTAACTATTCGAGAAACTCGGGGCTTATCACCAAAATTATAGATAAACTTCCATTCTACAACACAAACGCCGAATCAAGAATTAGGATAGACGCCGAATTTGCTCATTTTATTCCAGGACACTCAAGAGCTGTGGGCAAAAAAGGAACTGCCTACATCGACGATTTTGAAGGAGTAAAATATCCTATACATCTTGCTACTTCGGCTATTGCATGGAGTTTGGCAAGTACACCACAAGGACAGGTCAAGCCGGGATTTTTCCCTGAAGCTGCACCAAATACAGGGTTAGAATACGGTTTTAACCGAGCGAAATTATCGTGGTTTATTATCGACCAAAATATTTTTTATTCCGAAAGCAGTAACAGACGACCGCCAAACGTGTCAAAAAACGAACTTTCTAGAAACTCGGTCAGACGTATTTCTCAAAACGAACTGTTCCCTAACAGACAAAATGAAACCGGACTTCCTCTGAATTTGCAAGTATTTAACTTGGCATATTTCCCAAGCCTCAGAGGACCTTACAACTACGACGTTATAGGTGGTGCATATTCGTCGGGTATAAACGATAAAGGCGAACTATTAGACCCAGGCTCGCGTTGGGCGGGAATTATGCGTAAAATGGAAACCTCCGATTTTGAAGCTTCAAACATCGAATATATCACGTTTTGGCTTATGGATCCGTTTACCGAAGATGAGCATCTTCAGGGTGGCGAGCTGTACTTTAACTTAGGCGATATATCCGAAGACTTGTTAAGAGATGGACGAAAATCATTTGAACAAGGCTTGCCTATCGATGAAAACGTTATTGATGTTGATACCACAATTTGGGGTAGGGTACCGTCAAAACAAGCAATAATAAACGGATTTAGCAATGAACCGGGCAGTAGAGAGTTTCAAGACGTGGGCTACGACGGACTTCGCAACGAAGATGAAAGAGCTTTCTTTAATGAAACATTTTTGCAAAAAATTGCTCAAAGGTTCGGCGAAACTTCCGAAGCCTATATCAAAGCTTACGAAGACCCTTCAAGCGATGACTTCTCATCGTATGTTGGTGCTGAAAAGGATAACGACCCATTTTATAGCAGCGTTATAAACAGATATCTGGATTTTAACGGACCCTCAGGAAACTCGCCCGAAATTGAAGACAACAACGCAATTGCAGTTACCGGACAAAGGCACCCAAATATGGAAGATATCAACGGCGATAACACGCTGAACGATCAAGAAAGATATTTCCAATACGTGGTTAACATCAGACCCGAAAACATGCAAGTCGGACAAAATTACATTACCGACGTTTTCGAGTCTACTGTAGAAAAACTTCCCAACGGCAAACCTGGAGGCGTTAAATGGTATCAGTTTAAAATACCTGTACAAAGCCCCGACGAAGTTATTGGCGGTATACAGGATTTTAAATCAATAAGATTTATGCGTATTTTCCTTAAAAACTTCGAACGTCCGATTGTTTTGCGTTTTGCAACCTTAGAATTGGAGCGTGGCGAATGGCGCAGTTATTATTCAAGTCTTTTAACGCCAGGCGAATATATTCCCGACCCAACTCAAAATCAAACCAAATTCGATATTTCTACACTTAGCATCGAAGAAAATAGTAACAGAAAGAATGTTATTTATATAGAACCGCCCGGAATTGTCAGAGAAACCAATCAGGCATCGACACATTATCAGCTCAAAGACGAACAAAGTATGGTACTTAAAGTTACCAATTTGTTGGATGGAGATGCCAGAGGAGCTTACCGCACAACATCTTTCGATTTCAGGAATTACAAACGTCTGAAAATGTTCACCCATGCTGAGAAAGTGCACGAAAGCGACATACTTAACGATGGCGATGTTACATTCTTTATTCGTATTGGTACCGACTTTACTCAAAACTACTACGAGTACGAAATTCCTCTGACGATTACCCAGTGGAAGAGCATGTGGAGTCGAGACGAAGCTAGTGTCAGAGAAATTTGGCCCCTCGAAAATGAACTAGACCTCGAACTTGATAAACTTGTAGAGTTAAAAACTAAACGAAACCTTTCTTTGCAAGAAAACAACGAAATGGTTAGCGCAGCTACTCCATACTCCTTAAACGATGGTAAGAACAAGATGACAATCGTGGGAGCTCCAAGTTTAAGCGATATAAGGGCTATTATGCTTGGTGTTAGAAATCCTAAGCAGAGAAACACAGGCTATTCCGAATCCAACGATGATGGACTTGCCAAGAGTGTTGAGGTTTGGGTTAACGAGCTTCGTTTGTACGAATTTAATGAAAAATCGGGGTGGGCAGCCAACGCACGTGTAGCTGCTAATTTAGCCGACTTGGGTAACTTAGTTCTTTCGGGAGCATATAGCACGCCAGGATTTGGAAGTGTTGAACAAACCATTACTAACCGCCAAAAGGAAGCACTAACCCAGTTCGATATCGCTCTTAATTTGGACTTAGGAAAATTCTTCCCCGAAAAATCAGGAGTTAGAATACCTGTACACTACGACTATTCGCTTACCCAAAGCAATCCGGAATACAATCCGCTCGATCCGGACGTGCTTTACGGCGAGTCCGTGAAGAGTTTTAATAAACACGAGAGAGATTCAATACGAAGCATTACAAACGACGTTACACAAAGGCAGAATTTAAACTTTATGAACGTGCGTAAAGACCGAATTAGTGCTACACGAAAACCTATGCCTTGGGATATAGAAAACTTCGACCTTTCGTATGCGTACTCTAAGATAAAACAGCGCAATGTTGACGTTGAAGTCGATTCCAGGACCACACACCGAGGAGGATTAGGCTATAATTATATGACAAACTCTCAACCGTTTGAGCCGTTTAAAAAAATAATCAAAAGTCCTAGTCTCAAATTGTTGCAAGACTTTAACTTATACTATTTGCCTCGTTCGTTTTCGTTCCGCACCGATATGAATAGAGACGTCCAAAAGCGTTTGCTTCGCAACAAGAGCCGTGCTCAAATTATTTTAGAACCGAGCTATTCAAAACGTTGGGATTGGAACAGAATGTACAACTTAAATTACGATATTACTCGTTCGCTAAAATTAGACTACAGTGCAAATGTTAACGCATATATTTACGAACCTCCAGGATATTACGAAAGAGGAATGGAAGGTTACGATCAGTACGCCGATACAGTATGGAATTGTATAAAGAACTTTGGATTGCCCAATAGGTTTAATCAAACGGCAAACATAAATTACGTTTTACCGATTAGTAAAATCAATTTCTTAAATTGGATTAGTGTCAATACAGGAGCAGGTTTAATTTATAGATGGGAAGCCTCTCCTCGTTCGTTGCAAGACAGATTCGGAAACTCTATTGAAAACTCCAGAGACCTAAGAGTTAACGCAAGTCTGCGAATTGCATCTTTGACCGACAAAATAGGCTTCTTGAAGAAAGCAAAAGACTTCAACGACAAGCAATTCCGCGAGTCAATTATGAAAAAATCGCCACTTCCTGCCAGAGAACTGCAAAGGCAAGGCATTGACCCAAAAAGATTTAAAGAAGATGAAACAGCCGAAGACACGACTAAGAAAGAAAAGAAAGATTATTTCCGTATAGTCGGTAACCAATTGATAGGAGTGTTGCTAGGCGTAAAAGATGTGAGTGGGTCGTATTCAAAATCAAATGGAATAATGTTACCCGGATTCATGCCTCAGGCTGGAGTTTTGGGTAATAGTTGGGGAGAAAACGCACCGGGATTGCCGTTTATTTTCGGAAGTCAGGAGGATATAAGATACAGAGCAGCTACAGAAGGTTGGTTGTCGCACGACACATTGTTAAACAATCCGTTTGCTATGCGCGAAGTGGAAATCATAAACTTTAGGGCAAATGTCGAACCTCTTAAATTCATGCAATTAACCCTAAGCGGTGATAAAAACTTTTCACAAAGCTATCAGTCCTCGTTTAAAAATGTTGGTAATGGCGTGTTTAAAAACACTTCCGAAATGAACACAGGAACTTACACATCGAGTTATTTCATTTTACCAACTGCCTTTAAGTCGGCAGGAAGTTCAAAAGACGTTGACCCGGTGTTTTCCAAAATGCTAAGCAACCGTATTGATGTAGCGCGAAGATTAGCCGAAGGCAATCCCAATTCTGTTGGTGTAGACTCATCAGGCTACCCAAGGGGTTACGGTGCTAATAGTCCAGAAGTGCTTTTATATTCGTTTATATCGGCTTATACGGGCGAAGACCCCTCGAAAGTAAAACTAAATCCGTTTCCCAAAATACCTATACCCAATTGGCGATTGACATACAATGCAGGACAAGCTATACCTGCTTTGCGAGAATATTTTAGTTCGTTCACAATCAATCATGCTTACAGGTCGGCATACTCTGTCGGAAGTTTCCGCAACGATATCAACTTCGACGACAACGGAACAGGTTTCCCGTGGGCGTTGGACAATGCTGCTAACTTTATTCCCGAAACACGTATTGATGTGGTTTCAATTACCGAACAATTCGGACCGTTTTTGGGATTGGATATAACAATGAAAAATAGTCTGTTAATCCGTTTGGAATATAAAACTTCAAGAAACTTATCGCTCAGCTTTGTTAACAATCAGCTTACCGAAGTTAAAGGTAAAGAATTTGTCATAGGCACAGGATATCGTTTCAAAAAAGTACCGCTAACTGTAAGGTCGGTTACATCAGGTAGTAGAGTTAAAATTGAAAGCGACCTCAATGTTAAAATCGACTTTTCTATCAGAGATAACATAACGTACATACGCAAAGTTGAAACAGCCGAAAACTTAATAACTTCGGGAACACTAAGATATTCTATTAACTTCTCAGCCGATTATATGCTTAGTCAGAAATTAAATTTGAGGTTTTACTACGACCACATAATCAACAGACCACATTTGGCTGGACAAATCAAGACATCAAACTTTAATGGCGGAATTTCGCTGAGGTTCACGTTATCGCAATAAGAAAAAAAATAAATAAAATAAAAATTATATTAAAAACATCATTATTTAATTTCTTTAAACTACCTTTGTAAAAAATTATAACACATAAAAACATAAAACTATGAACATACCTAGTAACTTATTATTTAGTAAAGACCACGAGTGGCTTAGGATAGAAGGCGATACAGCTTATATAGGAATAACCGATTTTGCTCAACAACAATTGGGCGATATCGTATTCGTTGAAGTTAATGACCTTGGCGAGATAGGAGCAGGAGAGGTTTTTGGAACTGTAGAAGCCGTTAAAACCGTATCCGATCTTTTAATGCCAATTTCGGCAACAATAGTTGAATTTAACAGCGCATTGGAAGACAATCCCGAGCTTATTAATCAAGACCCATACGGCGAAGGCTGGATAATTAAGATTGATAATTTCGACGATGCCGACAAAGCCGACTTGCTAAATGCAGAAGACTATAAAAAACTTATAGAGGCTTAATTCGCATTTTTTAATCGTTTTTTTGATAATTACTAAATATTATTGAAAAAAAATTTGTAGTTCTAAAAAAAATTGTATTTTAGCTACGAATTTGATTAGTTGAAATTTTTAAAACAAGCAAAATTATGCAACAGAAAAAAACAGAAAGAGCCGATCTGGAAAAAAGGAGTTTTTCTTTTTTAGAGATAGGTTTAATAATATCATTAGCATTAGTGCTATTGGGCTTCGAATGGAAGACTTATGATAGGGAAGTTGAGACGGAGTTTGTTTCCGGACCTGTTCAGGAAATCCCTGAAGAAATGGTTCAAATCACTCAACAAAAAGCGCCACCGCCACCGCCACCAGCGCAAACTCCCTCTTCTGTTGTGCTTAATATTGTTGATAATACAGCAATTATTACAGCCGATATTCGTATTGACGCCGAAGCAGACGAGTCGTTAGTGATGGAAGAGTATATAGCACCGCCTCCAGCTCCAATTACTAAAATTGAAGAAGAGGAAGAAGTTTTCGAGCGACAAATATTCTTAGTGGTTGAAGAACAGCCTGAATTTGAAGGCGGAGAAGCAGGACTTATGAAGTATTTGAGCGAAAATATCGTTTATCCCACAATGGCTAGAGAGTCAGGAATACAAGGAACCGTTTATTTGACTTTCGTTATTGAAAGAGACGGCTCGGTTACCGACATTCAAGTGCTTCGTGGAATTGGCGGAGGATGCGACGAAGAAGCTATTAGAGTGGTTCAAAACATGGCAAAATGGAAACCCGGTAAACAAAGAGGTAAACCTGTTAGGGTGCAATTTAGATTGCCTATTAAATTCGTACTTCAAAGTTAATTTTTCATAATTCCTAATTTTTAGGGTTTTAATATTTCAAGTGCCTGAAAAAACTCAGGCACTTTTTTTTTGTCAGCACGGAATAAGATACTATTTAATTTTTTTTCGCTATTTATTTAGCGTAAAAAAATCTATGATAAATTACCAAACTTATAGTATTAATATGAATAACTTAGAAATAAAAAAAGACTGTCCTTAAAGTAAAGACAGTCTTTTTTATTCCAATATCTATTACAAACCTTAAAACCTGAACGATACTCCAAATTCAAGCATGTTGTAATCGAAATGTCCACGAGTATAGACGCCAAAGTTTTTGATAATAAAATATCTGGCTCCTAGTGTAGCTTGCCAATGCAATTTGGTTTTATACTCCGAACTTACTGGTGCATAGAAACCAATGCCGGTAAAGATGTCAAATTTTTCGGTAAAATTATAATGCACTAATGGCTTTAAGTGAAAGCCGCCGAAATTGTGTTTTTCACCATCAATATTGTTTATACCGTAATAGCCACCTGCTTCGGCTCCAAAAGAAAACTTACTTTTATTATAAAAAACGTACTCAAACGAGAGGTCCAGAGGGTATAAGTTATAGGTGTCTGACCGAAGGGGAACCATAACACCAAACTTAACAAACTTATTGTAATTGCTTTGTGCAAATGCAGAAGCACCAATTACAACAATAAAAAACGCCGTTAAAAGAATTTTTTTCATTGCTTTACTTTTTTAGAATTATCAAACAAAAGTAAAAACAATCCAATTCAAATAGCTACAGGCACTTAAGATTTAAGTTTATTTATGATCTGTAGTTTTACCTTGTTTTGGGTCGGCTATAGATTCTCTCATTTTGGTATCAGCTTGTATATTCTGAAATTTATAATAATCCATAATGCCCAAATTTCCACTTCTGAATGCGTCGGCAATAGCTTTAGGTATTTCAGCTTCGGCTTCAATAACTTTTGCTCTTGCTTCCTGTGCTTTGGCTCTCATTTCTTGTTCGGAAGCAACAGCCATAGCTCTTCTTTCTTCGGCTCTGGCTTGTGCAATATTTTTGTCGGCATTAGCCTGATCCATTTGCAATATAGCTCCAATGTTTTTACCAACATCTATATCGGCTATATCAATAGAAAGGATTTCGAAAGCAGTACCCGAGTCGAGACCTTTAGCCAAAACAACCTTAGAAATAGAGTCGGGGTTAGCCAATACTTCGCCGTGGCTAAGTGTGCTACCAATAGAAGACACAATACCTTCGCCAACTCTAGCTAAAACAGTTTCTTCGCCGGCACCACCAACAAGTTGTTTTATGTTGGCTCTAACCGTAACTCTTGCTTTAGCAATAAGCTGGATACCATTGCGAGCCACTGCAGCGACAGGTGGAGTATCAATAACTTTTGGGTTAACCGACATTTGAACGGCTTCAAATACATCACGTCCGGCTAAGTCTATAGCTGTTGCCGATTTAAAATCTAAGGGTATATTTGCTTTATCGGCAGAAATTAGCGCATTTACAACCGACTTAACTCTTCCGCCTGCCAAGTAGTGAGCTTCTAATTCGTCGCGTGTAAGTTTCAAACCGGCTTTTGTAGCATTAATCATTGCAGTTACTATTACTGATGGCGGTACTTTACGCCAACGCATAAATATCAATTGAAGTAGAGAAATTCTGACGCCCGAAAGTAGTGCTGTAAACCACAATCCTACGGGTACAAAGTAAAAAATAATCCACAAGCCAACTATACAGGCTATGACAATAATGGCAATAGTTAGAAGTTCCATATTAGTTTAATTTTTAAGTGTTACGTATATTTTATTATCTTCTTTGTTAATTACTTTAATTTCTGTGTCTTGATCAATAAATTCGTTGTAGGTATGCACTTCGCAAATTATGTCGTTTATAAGTGCTTTTCCCGAGGGAGCTAAACGAGAAACTGCAACACCTTCGTCGTCAACATTGATGTTATCAAGTTCGTTTTCGTTTACCTTTCCATCAAGTGATGTTTTTAATGCTACCTTTTTCCAGTTGCCGAACCTATATGTAAGGTAGGCAAAAACGCCCAACAGTACCAAAGTGCTTATCAATACTAATGTTCCGTTAGTACTTCCTAATACTGAGTACGATTTCCATATGGCATATACTATTAAAATAGTTCCTGCTATGCCTGCGACAGTTGTGCCCGGAAGCACAAATATTTCAAGCATCAGGAGTAGTATCCCTAATATAATAAGTGCGATTACAATTAATAGCCACGACATAATTTATATGTTTTATGAGGTTACTTAATTTTAATATTATATTTTTGAGGAGGTTTAGGTGTGGGAGTACCTGTTCCTGGTGCACTTGTCGATTGAGTACTGCTTCCAGTGTAGTATTTCATAGCTTCAGGCAAAAACTTTTGAATTTCACTAATTCTATTAGCATCGCTAGGGTGTGTACTCAAAAACTCCGGTGGTTTTGCACCTGTACTGCTATTAGCCATCTTAGTCCAGAACGAAACAGCTCTTTGAGGGTTGTAGCCAGCCATAGCCATGAAAATAAGTCCTAGTTTGTCGGCTTCATATTCTTGCTTGCGTGAGTATGCCATTGCACCTAATTGACTGCCAATACCATAAAGTGACAAAAATATATTTTGAGTCTGTTCAGGTTTTTGTTGCATTGCAGTAGCCAATGTCATCCCGCCTAATTGTATAGCCAATTGTTGGCTCATTCTTTCGTTGCTGTGGCGTGCAACAGCGTGTGCTACTTCGTGTCCAATAACTACAGCCAAGCCGGCTGCATCTTCGGTAATAGGTAAAATTCCGGTATAAACTACAATTTTACCACCGGGCATGCACCAAGCATTTATTTCGTTGCTTTGTACGGTATTAAATTCCCAATTATAGCCGTCAATTAAATGCGATAGATTGTTAAGACTCATGTACTGTGTAACGGCACGACTTATATTTTGTCCAACTGTGGAAACTTCTACCGATTGTACGGTTGGAGGATTTATTGCAGGATTTGAGCTCAAAAAAGAAGCGTAGCCCTCTGCACCCAACTGAATCATTTGACTATTTGGAATAACATTGAATTGTTTTCTTCCTGTAATAGGGACTGTTGAGCAGCTATATAACAGCATCGAAATCAACAGTAAAAGTATTAGTTTTGGATTGTGTTTGATGATTGTTTTCATTATGATAAAATTGATTTTAAACCTTTTATTATTAGCTGCTTATTCATGCGTGCCAGAACTTCTTTTTCCCCCTTTTTTATTATACACTTTCCTTTTATATGAGTGATGAGTGCACACTGTGTAGCCTGCTCGTGAGTGTGGTTGCAAATACTCATCAGGCAATCTATAACATAATCGAAAGTATTAACATTATCATTATATAAAGTAATTTTATATTCGTTACCCTTGTCATCGTCAACGTCCTGTTTTGGGACTCTTTTTACATTATGATCAGGCATAATTGCGTATAAAAAAATTTATATAAATATATGCTGCAAAGTTAAGATAATTTACCTAACTCAGATGACAAAAATAACATTTTTAAAATATATCTTGTACAAAATTCGTTCTATCTTAAACTATTTGTATAAAATTAAGACCTACTTTAGTTAAAAACCATTACTTTTACAAAATTAAACAAAAATATAATGACAAAAATATTAGTAATAGATGATGAGGCTCCTATAAGAAATGCTTTGCGCGATATATTGGAGTACGAGAAATACGAAGTTGAGGAAGCAAGTGAAGGACTTATGGCAATAAGTATGGTTGAGAAAGAGCATTACGATGTTATTTTGTGCGATATAAAGATGCCGCAAATTGACGGAATGGAAGTTTTGGAAAAGCTGTTAAAAATCACCGACTCTCCAATCATTATGATTTCCGGACACGGAACTATAGAAACAGCCATGGATGCCATTCATATAGGTGCTTACGATTTTATTCCAAAGCCCTTAGATTTGAACCGATTGTTAGTATCGTTGCGTAATGCGTTGGATAGGACTAATTTGGTTAACGAAACCAAGGTCCTTAAACGTAAGGTAAATAAGCAGTACGAGATGATAGGAGAATCGGAGTCTATAAAAGAAATTAAAGATATTATTGAAAGGGTAGCTCCAACCGATGCTCGTGTGCTTATTACCGGAGCTAGCGGTACAGGTAAGGAACTTGTTGCTAGATGGTTGCACGAAAAAAGCAACAGAGCCGATGAACCTTTTGTTGAGGTTAACTGTGCTGCAATTCCTTCCGAACTTATTGAGAGTGTTTTATTCGGGCACGAAAAAGGAGCTTTTACTTCGGCGGTAAAACAGCGAAAAGGCGATTTTGAACAAGCTCATAAAGGGACTATTTTTTTAGATGAAATTGGAGATATGAGTTTGTCGGCTCAGGCTAAAGTTTTAAGAGCTTTGCAAGAAAATAAAATTACTAGAGTAGGAGGCGAGAAGGAAATTCCCGTAGATGTCAGGGTTATCGCGGCTACCAATAAAAATTTATTGAAAGAAATTGAAGAAAATCGTTTTCGTGAAGATTTATATCACCGTATAAGCGTTATTTTGATACACGTCCCGACTCTTAATGAGCGTGAAGACGATATCCCTCTTTTGGTTGCACACTTTTTAGAAACTATTGCCGAAAGTCAGGGTAGAAATGTACCAAAAATAACGGACGAAGCTGTACAAGCTCTCCAAAAACTGCATTACAACGGAAACATCAGAGAATTGCGAAACATAGTAGAGCGTTTGTCTATTATGGCAGGCAGTACGATAACACTTCAAGATGTTGAAAAATACGCACAACCGTTCAAACGGTGATTGGTGTGGCGGGTTACGTGGTGCATGGTTAGTTTTGAGTTTCGAGTATTGAGTATTGAGTATTGAGTCTTGAGTCTTGAGTCTTGAGTCTTGAGTCTTGAGTGTCATGTCCTGAAATAGGTTTACACCTAAAAAAGGAAATTTTATGACAAAACACCAAAAAACAACAAAACGGTACAGTGATTGTTT
>JAPXLB010000019.1:0-16146 GCA_033809755.1 Lentimicrobiaceae bacterium | reverse complement strand
TCATTAGGACTGCAAACTCCGTCTCAGGTTTACAGTCAGATTAAAGTAGCATAGAAAAAAGATTAAAAATGAAAAACAGAACAATAATGTATAACAAAATGTGTCAACTTTTTTCAGGACGAGACAGTCCTAACTCATAACTCATAACTCGTAACTCGTAACTTCGGTCTTCCGTCTTCCGACTCCCAACTCCCAACTCATAACTCGTAACTCCCAACTCAGAACTCAGAACTCCCCCGCACCCACTCATCACTCATCACCCATCACTCATCGCTCATCGCTCATCGCTCATCGCTCATCACTTTGTTAAAGGAGTAGCCCCATCGGGGAGTTGAGCAGGTGGTCCGAAATCGGGATTAGTCATAAAACTTTCGTCGGTTAAAGCATTTAAAAACGCAGTTAACTGTCGCCTTTCAATAGGCGTAAGTTTAGTCCCGCCGTTGTTTGCGTGGTGCATTAGCGGATGAATGAATTCAGAAACAATAATTCCTGTTGAGTAAAACTCAATAACTTCATCCAGTGTGCTAAAGCGACCGTCGTGCATGTACGGAGCTGTATGGACTATATTCCTTAGAGTTGAAGCTTTATATGCTCCAATATCGCTTCTAACGCCTGTTACAGAATATCTATCAAAAGGATCGTTGAAGACAGAATCGGTTCCGTTGTTGTAAAACAAATTGGTTGTAAACAGCGGATTTCCATCACCGCCATGGCAGTGAAAACAGTCTGCACCTTCTTCGGTCATAAATAGCTCGTAACCCATAAGCTCATCGGTTGTAAGTTGCACTTCGCCTCTTAAATATTTATCGAATTTGGAGTTGTAAGAAATAAGAGTCCGTACAAACTGAGCTATAGCTTTAGAGATTCCATCTACGGTTACTATTTTCGAGCCGAAAGCTTTATCAAACAGCTCGGGGTAGCCGCTTGTATTTTGGATAAGAGTAACTATATCTGTTGTATCGCCGTTTATTTCGTTTGGGTCGATAAGCGCGTGATAAACAATTCCTTCAATATTTTTTTTATATTTATCGGAGTTGGAATTGTTGTAGCCGCCATTCCAGGAGTATCCACTTTCGTTCCAAACCAAGTTTATGAGCGGTAAAACTGCGTGTGGTGTTGGAGTTCCGCCAAGTCCTACAGGTCTTCCGTTTAGAAGTGTGATTTGGTTTGGGTCAACATCAAATGATCTTGATTGTTTATGGCAGCTGGCACAACTCATCAAACTGTCTGTGTGGGTTCTTCCCGAAAGTCTTCCATCGTAAAACAAATATCTACCCAATTCAACACCTTCAACAGTGAGCGGATTATCGACAGGAATATTTGTTCGAGTTGGGAAAAAACGTGGTATTTCCAAGTTATAAGGAGTTGTAACGTGCGGCTCGGGTGGCTTTTTGCACGAAAACAAAATACCTAACAACAAGATAAATAGACTCAGAATTTTTATTTTATTCATTGTTAGTTAGTTTTAATGCTGAAAACGTCGTGTCCGTTTTCGCAACCCATTTTTATTGCATCATGATTATCCATTATGCCTCCTCCAATAACGTTCCAATCCCAAACATTTGGATTCTTGAACCAATTTTGAACATTCATTACTAGGGTTATAGTATTTGAATCATCGGCTTTTGCATTAAGATTTATGGGCAATGTTACTTTAAAGTAGTAATGTTTAAATTCCGTGCTAGATTTTTTGGCTATTCCTAAGTGGAAATTGGCGTTTTTCCTATCAGAATTGGGGTCTAACCACTTGCAATTGAGTTTCATGTAGTGGTAGCCACCTCCTAATAGTTCGGGCCATACCATATCGCGTTCGGGCGGATTTACAAATCTGAAACTTGTGTTATTAGCTTCCGATAAGCCGAAAGTAAAGACAAGACTGTCGTATTTGGTTACAGGCAGATCGTTGGATGCGAGCCATTGCATTGTTTCCGGAATGTCGGAGTCGATGTAGTGAATGCTTTGGTCGTTGATTAAATTGTGTTTTTCGCCCGAATTTGAAATCAGGCTAAGGTCAGAAATGAAATACTGAATTTCGTTGACTTCGTAGCGGTTACCAGCTTCATTGACGTAAATAATAGAGTCGAAAATAATTTCATTGTTGTCGATTAAGTGGCTGAATTTAATAGTTAAGGAGCCTTTTTCGTCTTCCGAATTAGTTTTACAAGAGTTTAGAAACAGAAGACCTAAAATTAATGTCAAGATTAGTGTTAATTTTTTCATGGTTTATAGATGTAGTTTAATTATTGATTTTATTACAAAAATAAGACTTTTTTTCATCTCAAAGGAGATATATAAAAAAATCTATGTTTAATATATGTTAAAAAAGAGCTTTCACGAAGAAGAATGCCATACCAATTGTAACTGCTAGTTTCATAAATGTTCCGGCTAAAAAACCAACAAAAGAGCCCAAAGCCGATTTAAACGAAACATTAAGGTCGGAGCTATTGATAAATTCGCCTATGAAGGCTCCAATAAAAGGTCCTATTATTAATCCCCAAGGAGGTATAAACAGTCCTAATATGAGTCCGGCTGTTGCACCTCGTGTGCCTGCTTTAGTTCCGCCAATTTTTTTTGTTCCCCATATAGGGACAAGATAATCTAACAGAACTACAATAGCAGTGAGGACTCCCCAGATAATAAAGAATTTTAAATCGAAAGGAGCTTTTGAGCTAAATTGTAGTAACAACAACCCTACAAACGAAAGGGGAGGACCTGGCAAGATTGGCAATACGCTACCCAAAATGCCTATAATCATTAATATTGCTCCTAGTACGATTAAAAATATATCCATGTTTTAATATGTTGTTACTTGTGTAGCAATATTGCAAAAATTATTCCTTTATCTTGGCTTTTAGCTTTTAGCTCTTTGCTCGTTTTAGCCCCGAAACTTCGGGCTAATGGTTGAAAGCTAACGGCTATAGCTTCATGTACCTTACTTCTTATCACAATATTTATCCAACAATTGTTTAACATCTTTGCTACCTAACTCAAAAGCCTTTTGCCAGTCGGGACAGGGGTCTTGGTTTATTCTAAGTTTTGCCTGTCCGCGATTAAAGTAAGCATTTATGTTTTGGGCATCGATAGAAATGACGTGAGTATAGTCTTCTATTGCTTTTTCAAATTCATTCAGCATCATGAATGTGTTACCTCTGTTGACGTACGCCGACAGGTTGTTTTCATTTTTTTTAATTGAATAAGAAAAATTCATTTCAGCATCCTCGTACCTTCCTATCTGAGCCTGAGCGTACGCCATGTTGTAGTACATTTCGGAACTTGGAGGGAAATTTATATCATATTTCTCGTAGTCGGCAGCAGCCTTTTCATAGTTTTTTAAGTATAAGTGTATGTTTGCCCTGTTTTCTAAGGCTTCGCGGTGATTAGGAGCTATAACCAAGAGTTTGTCGTAGCTCTCTAATGCAGCATTGTATTCTTTTAAATCGTAGTGTATTTTACCTTTCAAAAAAAACAGGTGCCAAGTATCTGGAAATTTGGTAATTGCTTCATTCAAGATTTCGACGGCTTTTTCGGAATTACCCTTGTCGTAATGAGCCAGAGCGGCGTAGTACCAGGCATAATGGTTTTTGGGATTAGCTTTTTCTTCTTTTTTAAAAAATTCGAGAGCTTTTGCTGTTTCTCCGCTTTTTGCCAAGCGAACACCCTCTTTAATGTTTTCTGTTAAATAAAGTTTACGTTCAGCATCATCGCTACTAACCAATATAGGAGCACCTTGTGAAAAATCGACTACAGGAATTGATTTTGGTGGCTTATTGCCGGTGTTTGTGTTATCGTCAATATCGGCTTTATCGTAACCGACTTGTGTGTTTTGTTCTATATTAGTTGTATCGCTTTTTAAAATTATTTTGTCTTCGGTATTTATAGTATCCGATTTAGCTTTATTTTGGCAAGCTGTTGAAAAAGTAATTGCAATTAAGCATACTAATAAGTATTTCATATTTGCTAGTTTAGGTTTGTTAATTAGTACGTTATTATTTGTAGAAAATAGTTTCATTTTTTATTTACAATTTTTATGCAAAGGTACTTTAATTATAAGAAAAAAATTGTTAATTATTTTATTTGTCGTCAACAATATCGAAGTCTAAGTATCTGCGTTGCAGGTCAACGTTGATAACTTTAATTGTAATATCGTCTCCAAGTCTGTATGTTTTGCCGTTTCTTTGTCCGATAATTTGATAATTATCTTCATCTAAGAAATAGTAGTCGTCATCTAAAAGACGCATAGACACAAGACCTTCGCATTTATTGCCTTTAATTTCTACAAAAATTCCCCATTTGCTCACTCCCGAAATTGCTCCTTCAAACACTTGCCCTTTTTTGTCTAGCATAAATTCAACCTGCTTATATTTTACGCTGTTGCGTTCGGCGTTTTGAGCTCTGTTTTCCATTTTGGAACAGTGTACGCAATATTGTTCGTATTCTTCTTGGTCGACGCTTTTTTTACCGCTAAGGTAAGATTTTATAAGTCGGTGAACCATAAGGTCGGGGTAGCGACGAATGGGCGATGTAAAATGAGTGTAGTATTTAAAACCTAAGCCGTAGTGTCCGATGTTTGAAGTTGAGTATTCGGCTCTGGACATGGTGCGAAGCGCAATTTTCTCAATCATACGCTCTTCGCCTTTGCCTGCAATTTCGGCAAACAAAGAATTAAAACTTTTAGTTATACTGCTTTTTGATTTCGTTTGGAACGAGTAACCCAACTTTTTCAGAAATTCTGTAAAGTTCGATAACTTTTCAACGTTAGGTTCGTCGTGCACCCTATAAACAAAGGTTTTAGGATTCTGATTGTTGCCTCTCTTTTCGCCTATAAGTCTTGCCACTGTTTTGTTTGCCAGAAGCATAAATTCTTCAATAAGCCAATTAGATTCTTTTTGTTCTTTTATTTTTATCTCAATGGGTTTGGCATTTTCGTCTAGAACAAACTCTACTTCCTGTGTGTCAAAATTAATAGAACCTTTTTTGAATCTTTCGGCTCTGAGTTTTTCGGAAATTCTGAACAACTGCATAATTTGGTCTTTAAATTCACTTTCTGCACCTTCAATAATATCTTGCACTTGTTCGTAATCGTATCTGACATTGGAACGAATAACCGTTTCGCCAAGCCAATGTTTTTTAACTTCACCATCTTTTGTAATTTCAAAAACAGCCGAAAAGCAAAGTTTATCTTCGTTTGGTATGAGCGAGCATATTCTGTTAGAAAGAGCTTCGGGTAGCATAGGTATGGTTCTATCGACCATATACACTGATGTTGCTCTTTCGTAGGCTTCGTTATCGATAGGAGTGCCAGGTTTTACAAAAAACGAAACGTCGGCGATATGTATTCCTATTTCGTAGGTGTCGTTATCTATCGCTTTTATCGAAAGAGCATCGTCGAAATCTTTTGCGGTTTCGGGGTCTATCGTGCAAGTCCAAACGTCTCTGAAGTCTTTTCGCTTAGCAAGTTCCGCTTCAATATCAAATTTAATGTTTTCGGCTTGATTTTCGGCTTCATCAGAAAAGCAGAGCGGAAAATCGGCGTCGGCTAGAATTGCCTGCATTTCAACTTTATTATCGCCTGGATTTCCTAATACGCTAACGACCTTACCTTCGGGATTGTTGGCTTCGGGTTGCCAATCGGTTATTTCAACAACAACTTTCTGACCGTTTTTGGCTCCCATCAAACTTGTTTTCGGAATAAAAATATCTCGTTTTACGGTGATATTATCGGCAACCAAGAAGGCAAAATGCTTGCTAATTCTGATAATACCTACAAATTGCTTTTTAGCTCTTTGCAACACTTCAACAATAACGCCTTCGGTTTTTTTGCCTTTGCGACGTGGAAACAATTCAACTCGAACTTTATCGCCGTCTAAGGCTTTGTTGGTATTGTTAGGAGCAATATATACGTCTTCGTCGAGTCCGGTATTGATTATGTACGCCTTGCCGCTAGATTTCATTTCTACCTCGCCGACAACGCTATTTGCCTTGTCGATAGCTGCAAGCAATTTGGGATTTATGTAATATTTGCCTCTACTTCCTTCTACGAGTGAATTTTGTCTGCAAAGCAATTCTATTGCACTGCGAACAGCTTCCTTTTCGTCTTTGCTGCTGATTTGCATCAACGATGCGACTTGGCGATAATTTAATTTTCGGTCTTTATTTTGCACAAAAATTTCAAACACCTGATTTGCTAAGGCGTTTCTCTCAACATTTTTGTTTTTTTTCCTTTTCATATTATTTATTATTCATGTTTTTCAATTGCATTGTATAAGGAGTCCCTTTCTACGGGTATTTTTCCCACGTTAGTAATAGCTTCTTTAATTTCTTCTTCGGTAAAATCGGGGTTAGCGTCTTCGGCACCTGCAAGCGAGTAAATTTGAGTCGAATTGTTTACGGTTCCGTCCAAATCGTCGGCTCCAAACGAAAGAGCAAGCAAGGAGTTTTGCTTTCCGAACATGGGCCAATAGGCTTTTATGTGTGGAACGTTGTCTAAAAACAAACGAGAAATCGCAAACATTTTTAAATCATCAACTAAGCTGACTTCACCCAAATGGCTCATAGAATTGTTTTTGCTCTTGTATTTTAGCGGGATAAAAGCATTAAAACCTTTGGTTTCGTCTTGCAGTTCTCTAATTTTTTCCAAATGATTAATGCGGTCTTCAATATTTTCAATATGTCCGTAAAGTATTGTAGCATTGGAAAAAATTCCAATTTTGTGTGCTTGTCTGTGTATTTCCAACCAATTTTTTGAGTTTGTTTTATGCGAACAAATTTTGCTCCTTATTTTGTCGTCTAAAATTTCTGCACCGCCACCTGGCAGCGAACCCAAACCGTTTTTATTTAAAAGTTCCAATCCTTCGCTAAATCCCACTCCCGATTTATTGCACATATATTCTATTTCTACAGCCGAAAATGCTTTAATATGCACGTTTGGAGCAATTTGTTTTACAGCGTTTATAAGGTTTGCGTAGTAGTTGATATCTCTTTCGGGGTGAACTGCGCCTGTAATGTGTACTTCGGTGATATTGTCGGAAACAGGTTTGATTTTTTCCAACATTTCATCGACAGATAATTCAAAAGCTGTGCTATTATGATGCGAATACGAGCAAAACGAGCAATTGTGTACACATATATTGGTTGGCTCAACGTGAATATTTCGATTGTAATAAACGTTATTGCCGTTGATTTGTTTATTTTTGTAGTCGGCGAGCAAGCCTAACAGAGACAAATCGGAGTTTTGGTACAACAAAACAGCTTCCGATTTTGTAATGCGTTGTGAGTTTAGTATTTTGGACGAAACCTCTTTTAATTCCGACGAGTAATGCGATTTTTCTATTAATGATGATATAAAAGGGTCTGTCATGAGTTTATTTTTGTATTGAAATTATTTTATGAACCTGAACATTGTTTTTTGAAATAACTTTAAGCCACAGCATTCCGTTGTATTCCGGCAGTTTGATGGTAAACGGATTAGAGAATGAGTTTTTGGGGAAAATCCATTCTCTCATTATTCTTCCGTTTGCATTTATTGCATAAATTTTCAGGTCGTAACTGTTATCGGCTATTCCATTGATATAGCCGTTTGTGGTTGGGTTTGGGTAAAACGGATAATATACTTTTATCCAGTCTTTAAGAACGATTGAATCGGTTGAGATGTCATTGCTGACTATTAATTTTACATCAAAAGAGCCATGTTCTTTGTATGTAATATTAGTAGGATTTTTTTCGGTAGATGTTTGTGGCGTGGCTCCTTCGAAGTGCCATTGCCAACTTGTCGGGTTTCCGGTAGAAACATCAAAAAAGTTGATACTATTATCAACAGCAACGATGTTGCTCGAAACCGAGATTAAAGGCATGATATGATTGGAGTTGAATATGCCGTCTAATGTGAGTTCTCCTGAATTTATCGGGTCTAACCAAGGTGCGAGTTGCTTGTAGGAAGTATTGCCATTGGATTTCCACGAATACGAAAATTTCCCAAAAAGGTCTTTTTCGTTAGGTGTGGTACACGATGAGCTTCCTCCTGAGAGCACTCCAACAATTTTATTATTGTTGTTAAACAAAGGACTTCCGGAAGAGCCGCCTTCGGTAACGCCGTGTCCGTTCTGCGTTTCAACCCAAGTT
The DNA here is from genome assembly GCA_033809755.1 of Lentimicrobiaceae bacterium. Lineage (GTDB taxonomy): Bacteria > Bacteroidota > Bacteroidia > Bacteroidales > UBA4417 > UBA4417. The sequence goes on along the minus strand of JAPXLB010000019.1, from coordinate 8,028 downwards.
ACTCCCCAATGAGTGTTAGTCGTGGAACTCCAATTTTCGTTAGTACAAGTTTGTTCGTAGCTTGAAATCTTTTTAAAATCGCCTTTTGGGTGATGCAAGCAAACTCCATCTGATGATGGTGTTTCAGCTCTGTCCCAACCAGAAAAATACACGTTATAGGCTTCGGGTATGTTTTGTTTTAGTTTCAGAAGTAAAAAATCCGAACCTGCATCATCAACAAAATCGCTTTGCGAAACAATTTCCATTCCTGTCATTGTTTGTTCCGCGTTTAGCGAAACATTGCTATTACAATCGGATTCGTAATTAAAATAAAACACCCATTTGTTTTTATCTAATTGAGATAACACCGTTTGACTATTTAATGCTCCACAGTGTCCGGCAGTTAGCACGTAGGGCATAAAGTCGTTGGCAGTGTTATTTACCACGCTTCCGCTGCAGTAGTAGTACATTCCTTCAACGCAAGTCAGCAGCTTTACTATACTTCGTTTTATAAGTTGATAGTTGTTTCCTTCGCTGCAATTTACACTTACTTGGCAAAAGTCCGATTCGCCGTTCCTGTTGCCGTCAAGCAAGTTTTTGTAAAAAAACGAGACATCTTGCAATACTAGAGTAGCATTTGCTGGCGGAGTTTTTACAAAATCAATTTCAATGTAAACGGTTTTGTCGGGTATTGGTCTGATTGTTATTTCATTGTCCGAAGATTCCGCTAAGTCGAAAGCTCCGTAAATGTAGTTCCCATTTTCCGAAAAACAGTACAACTTACTTCCGCTTGGCAAATTATCGTATTTCAAACTAACGCCTAAGGCTGTGGCATTATCGGCTTTTATTGCAATTATCCACGATTGTGTTCCGTTGGCATTGTGATGTTTGAATACTGTATTGCTGATATCGGTGTTTTGCGGTAAGACAATTCCTAAGCGGTCTTTTTTCAAAATACAATCCTGAACTGATAAATCTTCTTCTTGCAATTTCTTAACATCGGGTGTTTCTATTTCTATGCAAGGAATAGAACGTCTTTGTATTTTAAGAGTATTGTACAAGAACGGTTTTCCGGGGCTTTGTATTTGAGCCGCTGTTTCAAGCGAACAGCAGATTAACAGCAAGGAAAATATAATTATGTAAGTTTTTTTGCACATTATTTAATAATTTATGTATAATTCTACTGCTCCGTAACCGTATTTGGCAAAGGGAGCGTCTTTAACTTCAATATCGCCGTTGACGCTTACTCTGTTAAGAATTGCATTTTTTAAGACTCCGTTACCAATTCCATGAATTACAATGAGTTTCTTGTAGTTGTATGCTATTGCACTTGACAAAACTTTATCGAAAAAAGATAGCTGATATTGCAGAATGTCTTTTGCCTTCATTTTGGAAAAATCGGGTAGCAGTTTTGAAATATGCAGGTCAACTTCGGCAGTATCGTCGTCTATTCTGAATTGGTTGACAACAGGACTAATCTCGAACACCGAACTGTTTTTTTGTTTCAGTACAGCACCATATTTGCTTTCTTCTACGAGTTTTTGCTTTTCTTCGGCACTTGCGGTTCTGTACAAAGTATGGATTATGCCTTTTTGTTGTTTGTAAATTGGAAAAGCCTGCAAGTTGGCGATGTCGGTGATTTGCGAGATTTTAGAATTAAACGTAACCGAATGTGGAGCTTGAATAGCTTTGGTTTTTTCGTGAAAGAAAATTATTTGCACTTCTCCTTTTTGCCACATATCAAGTTTGTCAGCTTTTATCACATCGATGATTTGGCTGTTGTTTGCCGGAATAGTGCCGTAGTCGTAACCAATGAATCCGCTTTTGGTTTTTTGCAGAAATATCGAATAAATAATTTCGCAATTGGTGTAATTGAAAAGAACAATTTCCACATCGCTTACCTGAATTTTTTCAACATCAATAGGAAACCAGCCCAAGTAAATACCCTTTTCTACATCATTGTCGGGCTTGATGCTCATGTAGGTTTGTTCATCTTCCAAAGTGTAATCTTTTTCAACTTCCCAAGCGGTTTCTTGTTTTTTATTTTCTTGTTTTACAGCTTTATGTTGCTCTTCCCGACTATGTCGAGCTTTTCTTTCATCTTCCTGCAAAAAAATTCGGCTTGCGGGTGTAGATTCTCCAATTTTCACAACTTCGTTCATTAAGACGGGTACTTCAAAACCATCTTCAATTTCAACCAAAACCATGTAGCTATTGAGTTGCTTAACGATAATTCCTCCACCGGTTGTATTCAAAAATCTTACCTTATCTCCTTTTTTAAGTCCCATATTGCGTTTATTTCAAACAAAAATAATCTATTTCTTAAAATTTTAAGCACAAAGTACCAATTAATGTAAAGTTAATATGTGAAATAGTGATTAGTGGATAGTGATTGGTGGTTAGTGGTTCGGGTTGCGTGAGAGTTCCGAGTTCTGAGTTCCGAGTTTCGAGTATTTTGGCTCGTAACTCGAAACTAACCCCACCCACCACCCATCACTCATCACCGTTCACTTATCACTAACAGCCAACAGCTAATGGCTATGATTTGTAAACAAACTCATCTCTACTACTCAAAAACCACATCATTTAGAAACAACCCTTTTGCAGGAACAGAAAGTCCGGCGCTGCATCTGTCTTTACTTTCGATAATTTGATTAAAATCGTCTATTGAGCATTTGCTTAGACCGACATCAATGAGAGAGCCGACAATAGCTCTTACCATATTTCGCAAAAATCTGTTTGCCGATATGGTAAATACTATTTCATTATCGGTTTTGGTGAAGTACGCTTCAAATACGGTGCAAATAAAATTGTTAACCTGCGTGTTTACCTTACTGAAAGATTGAAAATCTTTTGAGCCAATCAGTAGTTTTGCGGCTGCGTTCATTTTTTCAACATCTAAGGGTACGGTAATTTTATAAGCATAGTTGTATTTGAAAGGGTCTTTGCTTGTGATGATATAATACTTGTACTCTCTTTTGATTGGCGAAAAGCGTGAGTGTACCGAATTATCAACTTTGCTAATCGAAAAAATGACAATATCCTCGTCTAAAAAGCCATTTAACTTGTAAGTCAGTTGTGAGAGCTCTTGCGGAGTGTGAAAACTATCGCAATCGAAGTGAGCAAAAAACTTTCGAGCATGAACACCTGTGTCGGTTCTTCCGCAACCAATAAGTATTATTTCTTGCTTGGTTATTTTGCACAAAGCATCTTCTATCGTCTCCTGTATAGTAGGAGCGTTAGGCTGCTTTTGCCAACCGTGATAGTTTGTGCCGTCGAAAGCCAAATGCACAAGATAACGATGCTTGTTTTCGGAGATGTTCATACTGCAAAATTAAACATTTTGGGGTAAAATTATGCTTTTTTACTTTTATTTGGCAGGTTGCGTGGTGCGTGTTGCGGGTTACGAGTTTCGACACTTTCGGTCATTGAGTGCCGATATTGAGCGGAGCGAAATATCGGTGTATCGAAATGCCGAAAATGGAGAAACTAAATTTCTTTTCAGCACTTCGACACTTCGACACCTCGACTACGCTCGGTGAGCACTAGCTCAGTGACCGAAGTGCTGACCCCGCTCGCTTTGCAAAAGCGAGCGAGCGTCTGGTGGGTGGTCAGTGGTTGGTGTTTGGTGGTTTTAGTTTTGAGTTCTGAGTATTGAGTATTGAGTATTGAGTATGTCAAATCCTAACTCCTGACTCGTAACTCAGAACTCAGGACTCCCCCGCACCCACTCATCACTCACCACCCACCACCATTCACTAATTATTAAAGATTATCTTTTCACCATCAGCATCAATATATATAGGTTTTTCCTTATTTATACTATTGGATAGTATTAGCTTTGAAAGTTGATTAAGAATTTCTCTTTGTATCAGACGTTTTATCGGTCTGGCTCCGTATTGTGGGTCGTAGCCGTGTTTTACAATTAAATCGACTGCTTTTTCGGTGTATTTTAGAGTGATAAAATTATCTTTTAGCATTTCGCTAACTCTGTCAAGTTGTAGCACCACAATTTGCTTGATTTCATCTTCAGATAGCGGAGTAAACATTATTATTTCGTCAACACGATTCAAGAATTCGGGGCGTATTTCTTTTTTCAAAAGATTTATAACCTGTTCCTGAGTTTCTTCTAGAATCGCATCTCTGTTGCTGTCGTTCATCATCTCAAGTTTTTCTTGAATAAGTCGTGACCCGATATTGGAAGTCATAATAATTATTGTGTTTTTGAAGTTGGCAGTCCTACCTTTGTTGTCGGTAAGTACGCCGTCGTCCAACACTTGCAATAAAATATTAAACACGTCGGGGTGAGCTTTTTCCATTTCGTCGAATAGTATTACCGAGTACGGTTTTTTACGCACTTTTTCTGTTAGCTGTCCGCCTTCGTCGTATCCGACATATCCCGGAGGCGAGCCAATGAGTCGAGATACAGAATGCTTTTCTTGATATTCGCTCATATCAATTCTGATAAGAGCATTTTCGTCGTTAAACATATACTCGGCAAGAGCTTTGGCAAGTTCGGTTTTGCCAACACCTGTGGTTCCTATAAAAATAAACGAGCCAATTGGTTTTTTAGGGTCGTTTAAGCCGGCACGACTTCTTCTGATGGCATCGGAAATTGAAGTTATTGCCTCGTGTTGACCAATAACTCTTTTGTGAAGCTCGTCTTCCAAGTGTAAAAGTTTTTCGCGTTCGCTTTGTAACATCTTGCTTACAGGTATTCCTGTCCATCTAGCGACAACTTCTGCAACTTCTTCGGCACTGACTTCTTCTTTAATCATAGCCGAGTTTTGTTGCTTTTCTTCCAATTGACTTTTAAGAGCTTCTAATTTATTTTTAGCTTCCTGAATTTTGCCGTATCTGAGTTCGGCGACAAGACCGTAATCCCCATCACGTTCGGCTCTTTCGGCTTTAAATTTGTAATCTTCTATGAGTTGTTTCTGTTCCTGAATACCGTTCACAAGTTCGCGTTCGGCTTCCCAAGTAGCTTTAAGCGAGCGACGGGTTTCGTCTAAATTGGCTATTTCTTTATTAAGCATTTCGAGCTTACTTTCGTCTTTTTCGCGTTTTATAGCTTCTCGCTCAATTTCAAGTTGTCTGATTTTTCTTTCAACCTCGTCCAATTCTTCCGGAACGGAATTTATTTCATAGCGTAGTTTTGCAGCTGCCTCGTCGATTAGGTCAATGGCTTTGTCGGGCAAAAACCTGTTTGTGATATAGCGTTGTGATAGTTCGACGGCGGCAATAATTGCCTCGTCCTTTATCCTGACCTTATGGTGAACTTCGTATTTTTCTTTCAAACCTCTAAGTATTGATATTGCGTCGATTGTGTCGGGTTCATCGACAATAACAATTTGGAAACGCCTTTCAAGTGCTTTATCCTTTTCAAAATATTTTTGATATTCCGATAGAGTAGTAGCTCCAATCGCTCTGAGTTCGCCTCGACTTAAGGCAGGTTTCAAAATATTTGCAGCATCCATAGCACCTTCCGATGCACCGGCTCCAACTAAGGTGTGTATCTCGTCGATAAACAATACGATTTTTCCGTCGGAGTTAACGACCTCTTTAATAACGCTTTTCAAACGCTCTTCAAATTCGCCTTTATATTTTGCTCCGGCTATTAGGGCTCCCATATCCAACGAAAACACAATCTTATCCTTTAAGTTTTCGGGTACGTCTCCGCTTTCTATTCTGTGAGCAATACCTTCGGCAATAGCTGTTTTTCCAACACCGGGTTCGCCTATCAGAATAGGATTGTTTTTAGTTCGTCTGGAAAGAATTTGCAATACTCTTCTTATTTCTTCGTCTCTACCAATTACAGGGTCTAGCTTACCTTTTGCGGCTAATTCGTTTAAGTTTTTCGCATATTTACTCAGCGAGTTGTAAGTGTCTTCTGCCGAAGCACTTGTCGCCGATGAGCCCTTTCGCAAGTCCTTGATAGCTAGTTTCGTATTTTTTTCGGTAAAACCTTCCGATTTTAATATTGCCGAAACATCGCTAGGAGTTGTTATCATTGCCAGAATTAGCATTTCTATTGTAACAAATTCGTCATCAAATTCTTGCATTAGCGATTCTGCTTTTTTGAAAACTTTTTGCAGTTCTTCGGAAATATATTGTTGCCCGCCTTCAACTTTCGACAAGCCGTTTATCAATCTTTCGGTTCTTCTATCAATATTATTAATATTACCTCCAACTTTTGAGCAAATGTATTGAAACACTTCCTTGTCGTTGTCAATTATAGCTTTTAGTAAATGTTCAGGTGCGATAGCTTGATTCTTATTTTCCGAAGCTATTTGCTGAGCTTTTACTATTATTTCCTGTGATTTTATTGTATATTTATTAAAGTCCATTTTTTTTGTTTTTTAATTTGTAATATTTTCGCTATAGAGTATTCAAAATAAGAGCCATTGTGAAAAAAGGCGAAATATGCGACAAAACGGCAGCAGTGATGCAATTCACGATGTCAAATTGTCGCATAAAGGAGATTTTGAAATAAAAAAAATAGTTATACATTTGCAGCCAAAATAGTTAATTTAAATTATAAACTAAAAATTAAGTAACATGTTTGAAACAGCATACACATTTGTGCCAATACTGATGGTAGTAATTTTTGTATTAGGATATACCGCAATTGCTACCGAACATTCAATTCACGTTAACAAGACAGCTTCGGCTTTGCTTACAGGCGTAATATTATGGTTTGTATTCATAATTTTTAGCGACGATATTGGATTTGTCAACACTGAGCTTCGTCATCATTTGGGTGAAATTGCCGAAATATTATTTTTCCTTATGGGAGCTATGACTATTGTCGAAACCATTGATTCGCACAATGGTTTTCATGTTATAACTTCGCGTATCACCCAAACAGACCAACGAAAGCTGTTATGGATAATTTCGTTTATAACTTTCTTTTTATCAGCTGTTTTAGACAATTTAACTACCACAATAGTAATGGTTTCGTTGTTAGGAAAGCTTATTAAAGACCGCGAGCAAAGGTTGTTCTTTGCAGGAATGGTTGTAATTGCAGCAAATTCGGGCGGAGCATGGTCGCCAATGGGAGATGTTACTACAACAATGCTATGGATTGGTAACCAAATTACAGCTGGGCATATAATAGTTGAAACGTTTGTACCTTCATTGATAAGTATAGTAGTTCCGTTAATAGTTTTGTCGCTTATACTTAAAGGAAAGGTTGAAAGACCCGAAGTAAAAGTTAGCGAATCGGCTGCAATATTATCGTATTCGCAGCAAAAAACAATGCTTATACTAGGAGTTGGCGGATTGGTATTTGTTCCTATTTTTAAAACTTTTACCCACTTGCCACCGTACATTGGCATGATGCTATCGTTGGGAGTAATTTGGTTGTTTACCGAGTTGAAACATAAAAAATTAGAACCTCAACATAAACGAGCTTTATCTATTCCACATTCGCTAGGTCGTATTGATATGCCGAGTATATTGTTCTTCTTAGGAATTTTATTAGCGGTTCACAGTCTTCAATCGGTTGGAGTGTTAGGTAAAGCTGCCGACTGGCTTATGACAACCGTGGGTAATATGAATGTAGTTGTAATACTAATCGGTTTATTGTCGGCTATAGTTGACAATGTGCCTATAGTAGCTGCGGTTCAAGGCATGTTCGATTTGTCTGTATTCCCGACCAACTCTCACTTCTGGACATTCTTGGCTTATGCAGCCGGAACAGGTGGCAGTGCTCTTATTATAGGTTCGGCTGCAGGTGTTGCTGCTATGGGAATAGAAAAAATAGATTTCTTTTGGTACGTTAAAAGAATTACTTGGATAGCTTTACTCGGATATTTTGCCGGTGCAGGCGTGTTTATCTTGCAAACGATGATTTTTGGGTAGCGGGTTACGGGTTAGTTTCGAGTATTGAGTTTTGAGTCTTTGACTCTTAACTCCTGACTCTGTCATGTCCTGAAATAGGTTTACACCTAAAAAAGGAAATTTTATGACAAAACACCAAAAAACAACAAAACGGTACAGTGATTGTTTCAAATTACAAGTAGTAGAAGAAATTGAAAAGAATGGTTT
>JAPXLB010000018.1:0-20052 GCA_033809755.1 Lentimicrobiaceae bacterium | reverse complement strand
AATCTTACACCAAGTTCTAAGCTTAAGATTAGGTATTAATCAGCTACACCTCAACTGTAAGTATTTCGTTGATATCAGTAGTATAATGTTGAGAGAGATGAGCCTGTTTCATCTTATGCTTCCGCTCGTCTTGTGAAGCCAGCCTTACAACATCACAATGATACTTATCGTTAAGTTTATCGATTACCTCCATCAGTTTTTTGTGTTTTGGATCAGAATTAAAGAAAAGTGAGGGCTGGTAAACACTCGAATCAACAAAATCAGTCAGCAATACCTTCTATCATAAAATGGTTGTTCTCTATCTAATATTTAAAAAGTTACAAATGCATCAAATTTCTCGGTAGCATTGGCAAAAGACAGCTCTTATGCAAACTGAAGCATCTGCTTGTGTGTATAGGCTTGCAAATATGGTCTTTTGTGCGTTGTCTATTCATTTTATCGTTTTTGTTTTTCTGTCATTATGTAGCAAATTGTTTGCTGAGTCGTTTTTTTACACTTGGCGGTAACGGATGGCAATATGGCATGAAGCGGATTGCGAGTGATACCTTATCAAGCCGAGATGAAGTTGGAACGGGCTAAAGCCGTTCCAATTAAGCACTTCACCGCTTTTTGCTATATTGCGTGTTAGCATTTCGGTGGTTATTGTCATACTGTTTTTGTTTTCATTTCAAATTTACATATTCCGCCCGATAAATATAAATGATTCCACCACCAACCACTCAGGTTTTTAAAAATCATTGTTTTTCGTAGTTTGTAGCTTTTGTAATGTTTCATTATGCCCAAATACGAGTTCATGCTGCTTTGAAAGGCTTGTTGTTCTTCTTTTGTCGGTTTGTGGTCACGGGCTATTTGGTTTTGCTTTTCTATGGCATTGTAAAAGTTTCCTTTGGTGCGGTTGGCTATGTATGTTTTATGTGGTTTGATTACTGCGCCTAAGTATTTTACTCCTTTGCTATAATGCTGTAAATAAATTTTATCTGGGTGCAGTGTTAGTTGTAAAGTTGAAAGTAAAAAGTCTGAAAGTTTTGGGATAACAGATTGCAAATAATCTTTACTTTCGTGTATCAATACGAAATCATCAACATACCTACCGTAATGTTTTATGTGCAATTCTTTTTTAACCCAATGGTCGAACTCGTTCATGTAAATATTGCCAAACAGTTGAGAGGTTAAATTGCCTATTGGCAAGCCGCAATTGGGCTGGGCATGAAACAAACTTTTTGTTTGAGGTAAACCGTTCCAATCTTCTTTTTTGCCTTTGATTACGCAATTTACTTTGGGGTCATTGAATATTGTTTTTTCAATAAGATAAAGCACAAGTTCCAAATCAAAATCGACTTTGTTTTTATTACGGATTAATTCATTTTTCACTTTGTCAAAAAGCAACAATTTATTCATTGCCATAAAATAGCCTTTGATGTCGAGTTTTAGAATGTAGCAGTCTTTGTTGTAGTTCTGAGAACATGAACGGATAAAATGGTCTATTCGATTTATGCCGTAATGCGTTCCTTTACCTTTTCTACAGCTATAACTATCGTTAATAAATGATTTCTCAAAAATAGGCGAAATGTAGTTGTAAATAAAATGATGAATAACCCTATCTCTGAAATCGGCTGCAAAAATCTCTCGTTTTACAGGCTTATCAACAATAAAACAAATGCTAGGTTTTGACGTGTGTTTTCGTTCAATTATCTCGTTTGCAAGGGCAAATAAGTTTGCTTCCAAATGTTTTTCAAATGCAAGGGCATTAATGGTATTACGTTTGTTTTTTCGTGCATCAAAATACGATTGAAACAAATCGAGTGTGATTTTTTCCCTGTCTATTTCTGAAAACAAATTGAGTTGCTCCATTCTTTGTTTTTTTATAAAAGCCACAGGGAAATAATCCCCGTGGCTGTGTTTTCCTTCAAATCCCTCACGCAACGCACGGAAAAACCAACCTCCTTATTGTTGTTGTTTCTGTTTACATTGCTGTTATTGTTGTTCATGTTACGGTTCCATGCATTTGTTGCATTGTTCTCCGTAGCACTCCACCAGTTACCGTTGTTTCCAATATTGTTGAATGTTCCATTATTGTTACGGTTGCCTCCCGGCAGGGCTGTAAAAGTAACCACTTAATTTGTCGCACGGGCATTCTCAGCCCGTGAAATCTTTGATAGCTAACATCTACCTGTTTTGGATATGACAGGTTTTTACAATGCCAGCGGGCTACCGGATTTAAAATTGCTCGCTCCGGCAAACAATAGCTTGCCGAACTCAGGCGGAAAACTTTTATTTTTGGCTTTTTTGCCATCCGCTTAATTGTTTTGATACATTTTCGACTGCTTCGTTTATTTTTACAAATTTGTTAAGGCTTATTTGCTTCATATCTTTCATTACACGTATGAGCAACCGAATTACTTCTATTTGCTCGCGTGCCATTTGAAGTACATCGGCTTTTTGATGCCTTGTATTGGCACGATAAATTAAAGTAAGCAACTCTATTGTTTCCTTTTTCAAACTCTCGCCAACGGTATATTTGTACTCTTTACTAAAATCCTTTGTAAACTGGAATATAGCCAAAAGTAAATCATAAGTTGCTTTATATACCGGTAGTTCGTTATACTGTGCCATTTTTAAAAAAATTCGACCGCTTCGCGGAAATAAACACCCTTCGACAAGCTCAGGGTAAAAATAAATCAAATAGTCAAATGAATCAAATAAATTCTAATCCCTCACGCAACGCACGGAAAAACCAACATCCTTATCGAGGTTGATCCTGAGTACATTGCTGTAATTGTAGTCCATGTATTGGAACCACGGATATGTAGCATAGAGCTCCGGAGCACCCCACCAGTAACCGTTGCTTCCAATATTGATGAATGTACCATTACTGAGACGGAGGCCTCCCGGCAGGGCTGTAAAGCCGGTTTCGTTGGTTGCACCTGTATTTGGAGTGTTCCAATGAGTTGTTCCGGTTTCTTTAAGTTTACCACCGGCAACGCCTGTTCCGCCAAGGTAGTTGGTTAATTCATCCCACTCGGCCTCGCTTGGTAAATGCCAGCCCGCAGGGCAAACGCCTTGTATGCCGCTCGGGTTGGTTGTGCTGCTTGCTTCACCATCCATGGCGGCAGTCCAGTTGTATAATACGCCATAGGTGGCGTAATTGTCTGTTGCTTTGGCATCTGCTACATTTGTACCGTCGTAACCGTAAACATAATAATAATAAGAGCCTGCTGCATTTTCAGAACCATCGGCAACCATGTTTACACTAGGCAAGTAGGCAAGGTTCTCTGCCATCCATTCTTGGTTGCCGATGACCACTGTTTGGTAAACCTTACCGTCGCGTGGGTCGGTAAAAGTGCTTCCGCTACTTCCTTCTTGTGTTGTAAAAGACATAATACTGCCATAACTGGTACCTGCACTATTCGTAGCGTAAGCTCTTAAATAGTAGGTAGTGTTTGGTTCTAAACCGGTGACACTGCTTGTAAAACTTCCTGCACCTGTGCCATCTTCGGTTTTGTTATCATCGATAGTTGGGTTTTCGTTTGTGCTCCAACAAACACCATGCGCAGTTATTAGTACACCACCATCATCGGTTATATTTCCGCCTGAAGTGGCTGAATTTTCAGTGATATCAGTTACTTCTCTAGTGGATAAGACAGGAAACCTTGCTTGAGTTGTAAAAGACATAATACTGCCATAACTGGTACCTGCACTATTCGTAGCGTAAGCTCTTAAATAGTAGGTAGTGTTTGGTTCTAAACCGGTGACACTGCTTGTAAAACTTCCTGCACCTGTGCCATCTTCGGTTTTGTTATCATCGATAGTTGGGTTTTCGTTTGTGCTCCAACAAACACCATGCGCAGTTATTAGTACACCACCATCATCGGTTATATTTCCGCCTGAAGTGGCTGAATTTTCAGTGATATCAGTTACTTCTCTAGTGGATAAGACAGGAAACCTTGCTTGAGTTGTAAAAGACATAATACTGCCGTAACCGTTTCCTGCACTATTCGTAGCGTAAGCTCTTAAATAGTAGGTAGTGTTTGGCTCTAAACCGGTAACACTGCTTGTAAAACTAACTGCGCCTGTGCCATCTTCGGTTTTGTTATCATCGATAGTTGGGTTTTCGTTTGTGCTCCAACAAACACCATGTACAGTTATTGGGGCACCACCATCTGAAGTTATGTTGCCACCACTCTTCGCAGTAGTCTGTGTAATGTCAGTAATTGCCGTGGTTGACAATACAGGTATGCCTGTATTATTACCATTTCCATTGTCATCATCATCTTTTTGGCAACTACTTGCAAAAATTAAGAATACTCCCATTAATAATAATGGAAAAATCAAATTGTTTGTTTTTTTTCTCATAATCATAAAATGTAATTGTTAACTGGTTTTAGTTCAACTGTTTTAATTTCTGTAGCATTGCTGTAACAGCAAAGGTAAATGCCTGTAGGCAAGTGGCTAATATCTAATGAAAGAACTCCTTCATTACTTACTTTTCGGGTTACCAAAGTTTTGCCTTCAAAATTGAGTATGCTCAGTGTTCCTTCTGTTTCAGACTTTCCTGTTAAGTTAATGTTCAGTATATCACCAACTGGGTTAGGATACACTTTTAACTGTTGGCTTTTAACAGACAAGTCTTCCTGTAAGTCTGTTGTAATATTCGAAAAATTCAGGTATCGCAAATCACTTAGGGCAAACACCCCGCTGCTATTATCTGTTCATTGTTAATGTTTCAATGCTGCTGCTGGGTTTTCTTCCACTGAATGCTAACGTTTTGCAGCTACACGCAGGTGGAGATTTTTAGCTCTGAACTTCATTAAAAGTACAGAACTTGGATTTAGCACTTCACTTTAATAGAAGCACTGAACCCCCACTTGCGTGTAGGTGCTGTTGTGCGTTCGGTGTTCTTCTTTCGTCTTGATTTTCATTCGTTTGCACGTATTTTTGTCAGCGTTGGCAAAGACATACTCTTTTGCAATTTTTGGCTTTCGCTTGGGCTGGTGCGAATTGCAAATGTGTATGGCTTTTAGCGTTGGCATTAGTCAAACAGTTCATTAAATGGTTTCCAATTTTCTGTCAATTTCCCTGGCGTATAATCATAGTCAAATTCAACTCCGTTTACTGTCGGTTCTAACAAATACTTTTCGTTATTGAAATAATACCATTGGTTATTCTCCAACACTACAAGTCCGCCAACATAATTGCCACCTTCTGCATTTAGCTCTTTCAGTTTGTTCGCAAGCCCTTCAGCTCGTCCTTCTGGATTTTGTGCTGTCTGTCCACTTTTGGTGTCAAATATTCCAATTCTACCGTCTTTGAATTTCAAAATCCAATCAGGGTAGAAAAGTGCTTCTTCTTTTTTCGCTGTGTTGTAATATTTCAAGCTATAAAACTCTTTTCCTGAATCTCCATTTTTAAACCACCAATCTAACTTATCTTTTTTCTGTTCGAGGTAATTCAAGAATTTTAATTCATTGTCTCGCCCTATGTACTCTTTTTTCAAGTAGAAAGGTTGGATTGCACTTAATTCTGAAGTCCCTTCTTGTTCAGTTAGTACGGCATAGTCCTCGGTAAATGTGTATTCTTCTTTTATCTCAAAAAGTGGTGCTTCTCGTTTTTCTATTTCCTTTTTCCGCTTTTCAAGATATTCCTTTTTTACAGGATAATAGTCTTTCAAAGTTTTAGTTAAGGCTTGTCTGAAAATACTTGATTGCTCCTTGTTTAAATCATTGATTAGAATACGGTAGTACAAATTACTATCTTGGTCAAATATGCTTTTAAACCAAACTCTAAAAGCTGATTTTAATGGCGACCAAGATCGTGAAACGTTTGAAACTTTAGCTTCTTTTTCTGTTTGTTCTGAAAGAAGTTGAAAGCAATACCAATTGAATAATTTCTCAACATCATTTCTTGAAATTTCATAATCTTCTTCCCTCCCTTTTTTGGCAAAATCTAAATTGATTTTATCGTAATCCGAAAATTCTGCATCAACAATTAGTTTATTAGTCAAAACTGGATTTATGTCAACTCCTTTAGCTTGAATTTTTTCTCTCATAATAGCTGGATGGTCATCTTCTTCAAGACCAAAATAATTGTCAAATGATTTTAAGAAACTCATTTGAAATTTTACTGCGTGACCTAAATCCCCATAATCAACACGAGAAACAAAATCTGAATACAAGCCCTTTATATTCTCTATACCTTCTTTACGCTTTGATGTGTAAATGAAAGGTTTGTTTTTAGTTCCTTGGTCTGGGATTTCTACATCATTACGCTTGTAGTTGGTGTATAAATATCCTGTTCTTAAATTCGGATTGTTTTTGTAATCGTCTTTACGATTTGGTTCTGCCATTCGTAATATTCTACCAATGGTTTGAACGTAAAAGGAAGCCGAGTTAATCTCTCTGAACATTACCAAAATATGGGCTCTTGGACAATCCCATCCTGTTCCTGCGGCTTGTTTGAAAAGCATAAAATCCACATCACTTTCGTTGTGTGTAATGAAGTCCATATTTTTCTGCTTGCCGTCAAACCATAAAGCAACATTTCGGTCTATGTTGATTTTCTTTTTTTGAAGATAATCTAAAACTATTTCCTCTTTGGTTTTTTGTCCTGCGTCTTTCAAACGACTATCGTCATTTGGCAATTGGATTAAAACCAATGGATTTATGTCTTTGCCTAATTTTTTGTATTCTGCTTTGAGTTCCTGTTGACGTTCAATTGCCAAATCTAAAAGCAACTCGTCTAAATCTTTGTTTGGATATTTTGCTAAATCTTCTTCGGTTTGAACTGCAATTTTTTCTTTGATTAATCCTTCTTCAACTACTTCTTCACGTTTTACACCAACGTAACCTGCTGTTCCTTCTTCAATTTCATCAATTCCGGGAATGTTTTTAGGTGTTGCAGAAACATTGAGAATTACTTTTGGATTGATAATGTCAATTACTTCTTGGGCTAAATCCGTATCTCGGTTTTTATGGCTTTCGTCAATGATTAAAACAAATTCTCTCCCTTCTTTATGTGTGTTTTCTATCAAGTCCTCAAAGTAGTAACCTTGCTCTTTTAAAAATTCTTCTTCGTCTGGTCGTCTTAATAATCGGTTTTCTTTTTTAGAAGCTACCAACTTTTGCCAATTGATAAATAGAATATCGTTTTTGTATAGTTTACCTTGTTTAAAATCATTTACAGTTAGTAAACCGTTTTCAAGATTGGTATCAAAATACTCGTGAAATTTGTTTTTGCTTTGCATAGCCAAATCTTCTGAAAACGTAATCCAAATAAAGGCCTTATCATAATCCCAAGTTGGCATACCGTTTAAGCTATGCACAAAATTGGCAACCATAAATGTTTTACCACTTCCTGTGGGTGATTTAAACGCTAAAAGTCTTTGTGGCTCTGCGTTGCCCCATAATTTTGTGAAAGTGGAAACTAATTTATCTATGGCTTTCTGTTGAAAGTTTAAGGGATTAAAACTGCTCATACTGTAACTATGTTGTAAATCTTTTTGTAAATCTCTAAAATAGGCTGTGGAATAGTTTTAATGGTTATGTGTTCTAAATGGTCGAACAATGCTTCAAACTCACTTTTATTGCCCCAACTAAAAAGATACAAATTGATTGGTTTTTCTATGTTTTCAACTTTTTCTAAAAAAGTCTCCATTTCTGTCATTTCTTCTTTGAAGTAAATGGCAGTTACTTTTTTATCGTTTTCAAAAAGTTGAAAGCAATTGCTTAATTCTATTTCTTCTAATGTATTTTCTGCAATAGCAAGCAAATAGCCTGCTTTGTGAGCCAATGAAGATTTATCTTCATCTGTTGCTGAAAGAATATTGTTTGAACCAACAAAGTCGGTTTTGTAATATTTTAAATTTTCTGGTATTGGTTCATTAGATGCGTAACCATTAAAACTATTAATTATCCTTTGATAACATACATTTTCAGCAATATTATTTTCATTATTTGTCATTAAAATAAATTGCCTTTTTCCATCATCTTGTTTATTCAGTCTTAAAACCGCTTCTCCTGTTGTACCCGAACCTGCAAAAAAATCTAAAACAATTGCATTTTTATTGATGTTCGATTTTACAATACGCTGTATCAAATCAATTGGCTTTTTACCATTCTTAAATTCAACTCCTCCTTCAGCTTCCAATCCTGTGGTTTTGATATCATACCAAATATCACCTGGGTGATATTTTAAATTGTCTTCGGCAAAAATGAATTGTACTCGAGGACTTTTCGAACTAGAAGAATAGTCACCTTTGACCAAGTATAGTAGTTTATCTCTAGATGAGATTACACTGAAATATTTTTGATTAATTACTTTTCTTTTTTCATCTGCTAACCTTTTTACAGAAGATGATGCAGCTGTTCTTAAAATTCGCCAAGAATTGTCAAATAACCATTTTTCAATATCTCGCTCCTTAATGTTTAGATCTTTAATTTTTGCACTAACTGTATTTTTCTTTACTCTGCTTAGTATTTCATCAACTACTATAATGTCGTCTTCGTCAATTTCTTCTTTTAAACTTATTGAATCTATTAATTCTTTATCCTTTTTTGAAAAATTATCCCAAAATATATTGTACTCACTATCCCATTCAGTTTTGCCTATTTTATCGAAATATAGGTTATTTATTCCCGAAGGTTTTGCATATATAATGTATTCCTTATATTTTGGAATATTATTTACTTTGGAAGTCGCACCCATTTTTAAACCCGATGCTTCACTCATTTTAACAGCAACGATTTTTGTATTACCATTACTATATTTATCTAATAGCATTTTAAGTTGAGCAACTTCATTGTCATCAATAGAAACAACCATAAATCCATCTTTATTTAAAAGATTAAATGAAAGTTCTAATCTTTTACTCATAAATGACAGCCAATAACTATGTCTCAAAGGGTGGTCTTTTGGAACTTCTGTACCATCAGGATATTTGTCAAGTACTCGTTTGTCTTTGTAGGTAAACCCGTCTGAACCTGTGTTGTAAGGTGGGTCAATATAGATAAGATCAATTTTTCCTTTATGCGTATAGTTTAAGCAAGTCAACGAGTGATAATTGTCGCCCTCAATTAAAATGTGAGTAGGTTTTCCATCATCATTTTTTATAGCTTTTTCTTTTACTTCTGTCAAAATAGGAAGTTGGTTTTCGCTTTCTTCCTCAAATGCTTCTGGCACGTCCAACCAAGTAATTCCGTATTTCTCGGTTTTAATTCGGTTGTTGGCAACTTCCAATTTCTTTTTTAGTGCCTCTATTTCAGCAAGTAGTTCCTTTTCTGTCGCCATTATATATTCTCTTTGTTAGATATTATCAATTCTTTCACGTCAATGTGAAGTAGTTCGCTAATAAGAATTAAGGTTTCTAAAGATGGTTGCACTTCATTTGTACACCATCTTGAAACAGTCGTTTCGTTTTTGTCTAGTTTTTCAGCAAGCCATTTGTTAGTCTTACCTTGTTCAACTAAAACAACTTTAAGTCTATTAATTGCTTTCTTATTCATATTAATTAGCATCTGATGCAAATATATAAACATTTAATGAAAATCGCCCTTTTCAGTGGCAGGAAAGGGTAAACTTTTTTTGTTTTTCTTCGTTAGCTTTAGCGTAGGCAAAAACCAAATTTGCTTGACCGAGCGTTGGCTTTTTACACTGACGCACAACGGTTGGCGGCTTGGCGCAGGGCGGGGATTCACAAAAGTTCGCGCGGGAGCGAACGCTTGAAAGTCCGACAGGACTTTCTGCGGGCGCACGCCCCGCCTTGCGCCAAACCGCTTGTTAGGTGCTGGCGTTTTTAGTAAAATAGCTTTGTCTCAAATTACTCAACTGCTTTTCTTGTATTCTCCTCAATATCTATGACAACTTTTATTAACTCTGCTGTATCTTGTACATTTCATTATACAATTTCGTTTAATAATCGCTTTAATTCTTTCAAGCGAGGCTCAAGGAACTGTTTGTTATTTTCATAATAATTCTTGATATCTTGAACTTCATTTGGTTTATCAATTGACAAACACTCATTTGGTTTCGCCAAAATGCTTTGCGGATTTAAAATATCAGTCGATAATGAGGTAACAAACAAAATTGACAAATCCAAATTTCTGTGGATTGGTAATTCTTCACTTTGACGGCTCCATCTTTCATCGGGTGATTCTCGCCATACTTTTAAAGAAATTTGTTCTTCGTCCCATTGTGCTTTCCCTATAGATAAAGCTCTTGCATCGGTGTTTCCTGCATAAAAACCATCTATCTGGTCATAATCATTAACAGAAATGATTGGTTTATGTGATAAATGTTTAGGTGATTCCATTTTTTTACTTTCTAAATTACTATTTTTCGCATAATCAATTATTACTCCAATTTCCTGTTGTAAAATCAATAATATTTTGCTTGCAATCTTTCAGTCCTTGAATGTAACTCATCAAATACTCAGGTTTGATTTCCACGGGATATTCTTCGGAAGCATAATAAATTTTAACATTATTCCATTTGCTTTCAGAAGAAGAATATTGAAAAGTAATTGTTATCCCATAAGAGGTATTATATAGTCTTTGACAATTATATTTTCTCATATCACTTTTTATCTGTGTTATAATATTTTCCAATGTTGTAATTACTTCGTCAAGAGCAGTAATAGAAAAATGTATATCTTTAGCAATAAAAAAACCACCTCTTTCTTTATCTGTTACATTTTCGACCAATGCAACTACTAATTGTTGAGTATTCCAAGAGGACTCACTAAGTTGTACTTCTTTAATTGACAAATTGAAGTATTCTACATATTTCTCCTGTAACTGAAACCAAGCATTGTAATCTTCTTTTAGATTTCCAGAAGTTTTAGTCACATTTTCTGTGGAATTTTCAGGGTTATTTGCATCGTCTATTGTGGTGGTGTTTTTACAACTCGTTCCAAATAGTATTATTGCCAATGCAAATATCAAAAAGAATGGACATTTTATGGTGTTTATCCTACTTTTATCGTTTTTCGGACTAACGCGGTTTTTTGAAATGGTCTCTCGCTCCATTATGCTTGTCAAATTACTTAATTCTAACATTTTTTAATCCCTTAATCCGTGTCGGGCGCAACTTCTAATTATTAAAATTTATGTTTTATTAGAAGTCAGGCTCAACGTTCAAGTTTACGATTTTTCCTTCGCACTCTCGCCCGCTTGCACCTAACGTGTTATTTACGTAATAAATAAACAACTTTCGCAAATATCCGATTTATAACATTCGTATATCCCTGCATAATCGGAATGTTTACGAAAGTTATTCGAATATGATTTATTATATCTTTTTTTAGTTAACAAATCTAATTATGTTAAAATTCAAAGATAACGAAAAATATAAATAGAATAAACTAAAAACCCTCAATAATATAATCTGCGATATCGTAACCATCTTTGGTTTGATCTGTAGTAGCATGATTTTCGATAAGGTTTGATGTTTCTATTTTACAGAGTACTTCGCTTTTGATTTGCATTGATTTCTTTGTCCATCTTTGATAACAGCCGGCATCAGGGAATAAGACTACATGTTTATCGCGTAGGACTTTTGATTTCTCAACGTTTAAGCCATTGAGGTTTCCGGCTGCAAGCCAATTGTAATTATCGAGGATCATGCTTGCTATGACTGCGGTCTTCTCTGCCTCAACAATTGCGATTGGTTTGTCAGGATAGAATTTGAGGAGGTGTTCTCCGAAATAGCATTGGTTGAGATTGTAGTTGGTGTATTTAAAATCTCTTCTTTTTAAAATATTATGTACCCAGTTTATTGCTCCGGTCTTGTTTTTGATTCGTTTCCCGGTATCGGGATTGTATTGCATTATCTTTCCGGTGCGGACTTTACCATTTATGTCGATCTGCCAGAATATGACACTTTGGTTTTTTGTTGCTCCGAGTGCATAATTTCTCATTGCTTTTTCAATTTTATCGCGCGAAAAGTGCTTGCACAGGAAGCGTACAAAATTAGAGTTGAACGAGACGGATTGTTTAACATAACTGAGAGGGATACAATCTATCTTACGTTGCGAAGTCTTCAGGCGAACTGTGTGAGCCTGCAAAGGTGCTGAGTTTGGTTTATTATATTTATGATCATTAAAGTATTGTCGTGGAGGATAGTGATATCCACATTTAATTGCCCGGTTGCATATTCCAACAGTAGGATGAATTGGTTCTCCTGTGTTTCCATCCAAATATAAAGTAAAGGTTTGCTTTACTTTACAATTTGGGCAAGTATGACGTGTTCCCCTACCCTTATAAGGTTCGAGAAACGTTTCTCAGCTATACGCAGGCAGGGATTTTAACCACTGAACTTCCTACGAAGAACTGAACTTCAAATTTACCACTTTCCTGTCTTACGAAGCACGAACCCCCTGCTTGCGTATAGGTGATGTTATGCGGTCGGCTTTCATTTTCTCTTCTTTCTCGTTAATTTGTCAAGCAAAGTTACTAAATTTGCAGTCAAGCAATTTCAATTTTTGAATTATGAATTGTGATTTGAATTCAAGTATTCACCTGTAAGAAGTTACTAATGACAAAAAAGAAATTGCCCGTTCGTTTTACGGGTCAGCACTTTACTATTGATAAAGTGCTAATAAAAGATGCAATAAGACAAGCAAATATAAGTAATCAGGATACGGTTTTAGATATTGGGGCAGGCAAGGGGTTTCTTACTGTTCATTTATTAAAAATCGCCAACAATGTTGTTGCTATTGAAAACGACACAGCTTTGGTTGAACATTTACGAAAATTATTTTCTGATGCCCGAAATGTTCAAGTTGTCGGTTGTGATTTTAGGAATTTTGCAGTTCCGAAATTTCCTTTCAAAGTGGTGTCAAATATTCCTTATGGCATTACTTCCGATATTTTCAAAATCCTGATGTTTGAGAGTCTTGGAAATTTTCTGGGAGGTTCCATTATCCTTCAGTTAGAACCTACACAAAAGTTATTTTCGAGGAAGCTTTACAATCCATATACCGTTTTCTATCATACTTTTTTTGATTTGAAACTTGTCTATGAGGTAGGTCCTGAAAGTTTCTTGCCACCGCCAACTGTCAAATCAGCCCTGTTAAACATTAAAAGAAAACACTTATTTTTTGATTTTAAGTTTAAAGCCAAATACTTAGCATTTATTTCCTGTCTGTTAGAGAAACCTGATTTATCTGTAAAAACAGCTTTAAAGTCGATTTTCAGGAAAAGTCAGGTCAGGTCAATTTCGGAAAAATTCGGTTTAAACCTTAATGCTCAAATTGTTTGTTTGTCTCCAAGTCAATGGGTAAACTGTTTTTTGGAAATGCTGGAAGTTGTCCCTGAAAAATTTCATCCTTCGTAGTTCAAAGTCGGGTGGTTGTCAAGGTGATTTTTTTTGGTTTGGTGTCGTCTTTTAAGCTGCCGCATAACGTGTTATTTACGTAATAAATAAACAACTTTCGCAAATATCCGATTTATAACATTCGTATATCCCTGCATAATCGGAATGTTTACGAAAGTTATTCGAATATGATTTATTATATCTTTTTTTAGTTAACAAATCTAATTATGTTAAAATTCAAAGATAACGAAAAATATAAATAGAATAAACTAAAAACCCTCAATAATATAATCTGCGATATCGTAACCGTCTGTGGTTTGATCTGCAGTAGCGTGATTTTCAATTAGGTGGGATGTTTCGATTTTACAGAAGACTTCGCTTTTGATTTGCATTGATTTCTTTGTCCATCTTTGATAACAGCCGGCATCAGGGAATAAGATTACATGTTTATCGCGTAGGACTTTTGATTTTTCAATGTTGAGGCCGTTGAGGTTTCCGGCTGCAAGCCAATTATAATTATCGAAGATCATGCTTGCTATGACTGCGGTCTTCTCTGCCTCAACAATTGCGATCGTTTTGTTAGGATAGAATTTGAGTAGGTGTTCTCCGAAATAGCATTGGTTGAGGTTGTAGTTGGTGTATTTGGGATTTCTTCTTTTTAAAATATTGTGTACCCAGTTTATTGCACCTGATTTGTGTTTGATTCGCTTTCCGGTATCGGGATTATATTGCATTATCTTACCAGTACGCACTTTACCTTTTATATCGATTTGCCAGAATATTACACTTCCGTTTTTAGTTGCTCCAAGGGCATAATTTTCTATTGCCTTTTTTACGTACTCACGTGGGAAATGTTTACAAAGAAAGCGGACGAAGTTAGAATTAGCTGAAACGGACTCTTTAACGTATTTACGGGGTATTAAATCCATTTTGGGAGGAGCAGCTAAAGAGAGTTGAGGTTTGGTTTTAGAATGCTTACTTGGTCGTCTGTTTGTGTTATGGGAGCTTATAGGGTTATTATTAGATTGAGAGATATACTTTCCGGATCTACTTTTCCACAATTCGGGATGATCTGCAAAATATTGTCGTGGTGGATAGTGATATCCACATTTTATTGCCCTGTTGCATATACCAACAGTAGGGTGAATTGGTTGGTCGGTGTTACCATCTAAATATAAAGTAAAGGTTTGCTTTACTTTACAATTTGGGCAAGTATGACGTGTTCCCCTACCCTTATAAGGTTCGAGATACGGTTGTTTATACAAAGACATGAGATTATTAATGTGTTGCAGGAAGTTCACTTTCTGCACATTCTACACTTTTTATGTGTAGAATGTGCCTTTTTCAGTCTAAATATCTTGAAATAGTGTAGAAAGTGAAATAAGTGCAGAATTTAGAACAGTTATATAATTTACCCTTAACTTACTGCATTATTGTCCGAGGTTGAGAATAATATTCTCTCAACATTTACAGCCATACCATAATTTTTCCGTTCAATAAGAATTCCCAGGTTCCGGATTCGATCACTAAAATTTCTCTTAGTTACAGGGATATAATTATCATCCTTACAGAAAGATTTAAAATCACTGTACAATTTACTCAATGGAATAAACTTATCAGTATTAGTGCTGTACCTCTCATCAATGAAGAGAGCAACTGTATTAGATTCCCTTTTATATTTATTTAGAATATTATCAACCGCATCACACTGAGTGAAGTTCTTTTGTTGTAGTAACCTTTTCAGTCCGTCCAGGACCCAGTTGAAAACTCCTGATAATTCATTATTAATTATTTTACTAGCCAACTGTTTATCCTGTTTATTCTCCGGAATTGTAACATCAAAAGGAATAATAAGAAACCTACGAAAGAATGCATTATTCACCTCAACATCCTTTGGAAGCTCATTGCAGTTAAATATCAGTTTAGCGTAATTGGTAAGCGTGAAAGGCTCACCATATGGTAGTCGAGCCTCAACAGGCTCACCAGACACCAACTGTTTGAAAATAGATGTTTCAAGCTTACCATTAATCTCACTTGCATAGTTAACAAGCTTATTGGCCAACATAGAACGGAAGTAACCGTTCTCATTTGTCAGATTTTGAAGTGAGAAATTACTCACATTCTCAGTACCACCAAGAAGAGCGTTTACTATCTCGAAGAAAACAGACTTACCGTTGGCACCGGTACCATATAAAACCAGAGACTTCTCGAGTTTTAAAACAGAAGTTTTAATAAAAAGATAACCGAGATATTCAGCTAATATTTTTTGTCTGTTTATATCCGGCAAAACAGTGTTTAGATAATCATCAAAGATAGGAGATACAGCCTTTTCATCATAAGGAAAAGGAAGCTGATAAGTAAGAAAATCATTCCTGTCAGGCTTTCTCAGATGCATTTTATTACCATCGATCTCAAAGGTACCGTTCTTAAGATTAATCAAAACAGAATTATCATTCTGTTGAGGCTTAGGAAGTCTGGAAACAGACAGAAATTGTTGCAACAATTGTCGGCGAAAAGTATATAGCCTGGCATCGAATTTATAAACACCCATTTTTTCGGCAGCCTTACCAAGGAATATTTGGAAATCCTGAGACTCTACACAACTCCAATACTCACCATTATACAAGTAAATGAAATTATGATTCCTGCAAACTCCCCAATTATTCTTATCCGCTGTTTCAAGAATTTTCTCAACACACGTAACAAGGAAATGCTTCTGCAGTAATTTCTGATCATCATTTAAGAAACCAGCCTCATTTCTGAAATCCACCTCATCGATTTGCTCATAAAGAGAAAACAGAATTTGAGAATGATCTTTAACCGGTTCACTTTCAATTAAATCGAACTGTTTTTCAAATTCACTTAAATCAAGATCGAGTAAATCAATAAAATTTTGTTTATCAGAAACACTTACTACATTATTTTCTTCAGTTACTCTTCCATTAACTTCACATTTCACTAGCATTCATACCTCCTTTCTCATCATCTTCACTCTCGTAATCACCTCTTCTTAAATCACCATTATAATTTTCTTTGAGTAATAAAAAGATGTCCGACTTTCTGTAATATAACTTACCTTTAATCCGTGAGAAAGGGAGCAGACCTTCAATTCTCCAGGTCTGTAAAGTACGCTGACTAATATGCATGTTAGTGCATACATCCTGAGCATCAATCCAGTCAGACCATTCATCTTGCCGATCAGTTAAATCTACTCCTTTCATAGGCTCCTCCTTCTTATATTATTACGGATACGCATAGTCTGTTCCTCAATAGCTGCTTCCAGATCTTCCTTTTCTTTGCTATCACTTATCAACCATTCATCAATTTCGCTTTTTAGAAACTGTAATTTCTTCCCTTTCTTATGATAAGGAATAAATTTAGAGCATACCCAACCGTAAACAG
The DNA here is from genome assembly GCA_033809755.1 of Lentimicrobiaceae bacterium. Lineage (GTDB taxonomy): Bacteria > Bacteroidota > Bacteroidia > Bacteroidales > UBA4417 > UBA4417. The sequence continues at coordinate 3,345 of JAPXLB010000018.1, read as the reverse complement.
TTTGTTTGGCCGGCTTCGCTGGCAGATAAGAACACAGTTCATCAACATTCATCCATACAACTTCATCAGGTTTGGAATTCAATGTAGCTTCGATCATGTTTTCAAGATTTCCAATTTTCTCAATCAGAACAGTAATTGCTTCAGGTACTTCATTAAATGTAATTGTTTTGTCATCCATAATATTAATGGCATTAATAGACTTATTTATGTGCCAATAAAAAATAAGCCACCACCTCTACAGTGAGGTGATGGGACAAATATAGATAGCTAAATATAGGCTGTAACGGAGTCAGGGAGTTACAGAAGGGGTTACAGAGGGGGTTACAAATTTACTCTTTGATATCTTTTATTATTTTATCTTCGATAAGCGGGAATAAATTATGAAAACAACCAGCAATATATCTTAGATTTTTCTGTGAGATTTTTGTATCAAATTCAATATTAAGCGCTCTTCTGATCCTCTCTCTACTCTTACCGGTTATTATATGAATCAACTTTGCCCATTCAGTCTTATCAGAATTACCAAAATTTACACCCAACTCATTAAAAAAGTAGTAGAAAGTTATGGCCAGTTGAGAAACAGTCATTCCATCATCAGAAACATCTTTTGCAAGTTTTTGATTCTCCTTTTTAAGTGCTTCATTCTCCCGGTATAACCTCTCAACTTCATTAGTTTTTTGGAATAAATCAATTTTCAGAGCTTCAATTTCCTTCATAAATGAAGACTCGTTGTATGAATTAACCTCATCACACTCTTTAATTAGATTTGAATTAACCTCATCTCTTAAGTTCAGGAAATATTCTGAAAGATCATATATTAAAATATCTGGATGGTTTGCTTTTTCCTTATAGTATTTTTTCTCTATAAGGTTTATAATATTCAATCTCTGATCATGGTTAAAGGAGTCATGAAATACCCACTTTCTAATAATATTGTAATTAAATACCTTTGTTGCTTTAAGCCAATTGATTTTATCAGGATTTAGGGCAGGTAATTTTTTTTGATAATACTTATCGATATTCAAGAAACTCTCACTATTATACTCTTCTATCATTACTGATAGCATTTTCAAACGCTTCCTTTTTTCATCATCATTATTGCAATTATAATTATCAATTAGATTTTTGATAATCGCAACAATAATTGGCTCAAACTCTTTATCATTAAAATAAATATTTTTAATGATATACTGTGCCTTAAAAGGATCATAAGACTTCACACGTACTTTGTCAAATAGTTCATAAGCATAATTGAAAGCTTCAAGCCACCATTCCTCATCCTTTTGAAGCTCACTATTATGATTGCAATAAAACTCCCAGTGATCCTTCTGCATTAAGAATTCTGACAAATTATATTTTGGATAATCTTCTTTATATTCGCAAATTAAATTCTCAATTTTTGATATAACATCAAGACTCTCCAGTTTAGGCTTACAAATATTTAATCTATGAGATTCAACATATTTATTTATACCTAGAGCTAATATATTATGCGCGAATATGAAAGTATCATCGTCTGAAATAACATTCAATAGTTCAATCCTAACCTTATAAGCAATATCACGATTTACTTCACCAGGTAATTCTTTAAAATCGGACTCTTTAATTTTATCGTTATTGTTTTTTTTAAAAGCCCGAAATCTGGCATCGGCATATAGATTATTATTAAAATATTCCAGGGTTTGAATCTTATCAACTCTTAATGGATATAGATCATATACAGCTTTTTTTACATGGTCATAATAGTAAATATCTTTTTTATTGGTTTCAACGTATACTTTTGCTCTCATAGAATTTTAAAAAAACCCCTCAATTTGATTAAAATTTCAGCATTACAGATTATTATTACGCACACGGTATTTGTTGCTTGTTAATTAAAATAAATAGTTTCTGAATCCATTTAGTGAATTCAGAAACTTAAAATTATCCCACAAACCAATAAATATACTGGAAAGTGTTGTGCAAACTTGTTTTCACAAATATAATTAATTACTACAATATCTTTAATAGATTTAAGTCCTTCAGGTTAAAAAATAATGTAAATACGTGTTTTAGGGTTATTGAAAATTGTGGATATATATTGATATATAGGTGTTTTTGCTCGACTATTGCTCGACTAAACAATAAAGCGCTTATAAGTATAAACTTATAAGCGCTTGTATTTCAATGTGACCCCGGAGGGGCTCGAACCCTCGACCCATTGATTAAGAGTCAATTGCTCTACCAGCTGAGCTACGAAGTCGTTTTTTAAGTCTGCAAAGGTAAATAAATTTTACTTTTATTCTATTTCTGACTCGGTTTTTTTATTTTCTATGACTTTTCAACCAAGTTTTCGCCTTTAATGTATTTAAAGGTGGTTTCCAAAGACTCTTCGTCATCTGTAATCACCAAAATTTCGTCTCCAGCTCTAAGCACGGTGTTCCCGCGAGGAACGAAAAAATTCTCATCACGCTTTATCATAACAACTAAGGTATTGTCAGGTATATTTATGTCCATCAACCGCGAGCCATTTGCTAGATATTCCTCTTTGATATATATTTCGCTCATGTAAGATTTTATCTCGTCTGCAATCTCAACATCAAACTTTTTCAACTTCCTTTTTTTAGGTGCTTCTTCCGATAGCTTCAGCCACTTAGCCATTACACCAACCGACGTTCCTTGTATCAAAAGCGAAATAATTGTTATGAAAAATACTATGTTGAATATCGTCTTGGCGTGTTCTAATTCAGCCACCCACGGATATGTAGCAAAAATAATCGGCACAGCTCCACGCAAACCCACCCACGAAATGTAGTGTTTCGCTCTTAGCGACATTTTTCTGAATGGTAAAAGACAGGTGTGAACCATGACGGGACGCGAAACAAAAATCATAAACAAACCTATTGAAATTCCTACACTTGCTATCGGTAGCAATTCCGAAGGATTGACAAGTAAACCTAGCGAAAGGAACATTAGGATTTGTGCCATCCAAGTCATTCCGTCGAAAAACTTGAGTGTACTGCGTTTGTGTACAAATTTACTATTACCGATAAACAAACCGCCAATATAGACTGCCAAATAACCGTTGCCTCCAATAAATGTAGTAATACCAAACAGAAAGAACATCAGCGTAACGAGCAAGACAGAGTACAGAGCGTCATTCTCCAATTCAATTTTATTGATTAAGCGGACAAATAGCTCTTTCCCTAACAAATAACCGGCTAATCCGCCTAAAATTAACTGTTGGAAAAACATTAATATCGCTTTCAAAGTATCAATTTCGGGCGACTGAATAAGCTGAATAAATACAATTGTGAGCATATACGCCATTGGGTCGTTACTACCGCTCTCGAACTCAAGCAAAGG
>JAPXLB010000017.1:0-49415 GCA_033809755.1 Lentimicrobiaceae bacterium | reverse complement strand
GTAACAAACTTACAAGCCAGGGTGAACCGGCAGAAGGTTGGAATGGTAAGTACAAGGATAAACCTTGTCCGCAAGATGTGTATGTGTACAAAGTGTACGCTACCTTCAGAGACGGAACGGTGTGGAGAAACAACGACGTAGGCGAAAAAAAAGGATTGGATAACTCCAATAATGGTACTATCACGCTGATAAGGTAATTTTTAACACATGCAATGGATAAAGTATATGAAGAACATAAATTTTTATACCGATTATTTCAAAGTTGACACAAACATCATAAACAAGGTTATTTCCGTGGCATTAAGCAAAGGCGGCGATTTTTGCGACCTGTATTTTCAGTATTCCGAGTCTAACAGTTTAACTCTAGAAGATGGTGTTGTAAACAAAACATTCGCCGAGATTGATATAGGAGTTGGCATCCGAGTTTTAAAAGGCGAACAAACAGGCTTTTCTTACACCGAAGTGCTAACTTTAGAATCTATGGTTAAAGCTGCACGCATGGCGGCATCTATAGCATCTACGAGCAAAAACATAAAGCCAATAAAATTTAAGGAAATATCTCCCACCAAATATTATTCGGAAAAGGTGCGTATATCGGGAGTTTCAAAAAAGGTAAAACTTCTGCGTGAGCTCAACGATAAGATTTTTAGCATAGATAAACGTGTTGTTAAGTCAAGTTCAAACATTGCCGACAGTACTACTGTTATATTGTATGCCAATTCCGAAGGTGTTATCGTCGGAGATATTCGTCCAATGGCAAGACTGATGTCGAATGTAATAGCCGAAGATAGCAATAAGAGAGAGCAAAACCGTTTCGACTTGTCGGGAAGATATGGGATAGATTATTTTTCGGAAGAAAAATTGGATTACATTGCAACTAACGCAGTAAACAGCACCATTGAGCTTTTTGATGCACAGCCAATAAAAGGTGGAACAATGGAAGTTGTTTTGGCGGCGGGCAGTTCGGGAATATTGCTGCACGAAGCGATAGGTCATGGTTTGGAAGCAGATTTTAATAAAAAAGGAAGCTCAATTTTTGCAAATAAAATGGGACAAAGAGTCGCGAAAGAGTTTGTCAGTATTGTCGATGACGGTACAAATAATATGTCGAGAGGAGCAATAAACATCGACGATGAAGGGGTGTTATCTCAAAAAACATTTTTAGTCCGAAATGGTATTTTGGAAAGTTACCTTCACGACAGACAAACTGCGAAATTTTATAAAGTAAAACCCACAGGCAACGGCAGGCGAGAGTCGTTCAGGCATTTGCCAATGCCCAGAATGCGAAACACGTACATGCAACCGGGACTTAATACATCCGAAGATTTGATAAAAAGCGTAAAAAAAGGAATATTAGTCGAAACTTTTACTAATGGGCAGGTGCTTATAGGCGGCGGAGATTTCACTTTTTATGTTAAATCGGGGTATTATATAGAAAATGGCGAAAAGAAACATCCGATAAAGGATGTTAATATAATTGGCAATGGACCGCAAGTTTTGAGCGATATCGTAATGGTTGCAAACGACCTTAAAATGACCGAAGGTGGATGGACTTGCGGCAAAGATGGACAAAGTGTTCCGGTTTCTATGGGACTGCCAACTACAAAGATTTCAAAACTTGTTGTGGGCGGTAATTAGTAATTTGAAATATTGATGAGACGTATGAACAAAAAAGAAATAGCTATAAAAATCAAAGATTTAGCAATTAACAACGGAGCTACCGACTGCTCGGTTAATATTGTGCGCGAGTTTGAAACCGAAGTTAAATTTCAAAACAAACTTCTTGAAAGCATAAAACAGGCTGATAGTCAAACGGTTAATATTGGGATATATATAGGCAATAAATTCGCCAATTACGTAACTCACGATATAGACGAAAAAAGTTTGCAAAAATTTATTCTCAATGCAATAAAAAACACCAAATTGCTTGTCAAAGACAAATATCGCAAACTGCCGCCTATGGAATTGATGGCGTCTGCCGATGATGTTTCCAAAGACCTTTGTATATTCGACGAAAACTTTGACAGTCTGAATATTGAACAACAAAAGAATTTGGCTGAAAGCATTTGTGTAGCCGCACATGATTACTCCGACAAAGTAATTGCTTCAGAATCGGAGATTTTTACTTCTAAAATTAATCAATATGTTGTGATGAGCAACGGTTTTGAAGCTGAAAATCGAGAAACCATTTTTGGAGCCGTGGCATCGGTGGCAGTGAGCGGAGACAAGGATACGCGTCCCGAAGGTAGCGATTGGGCTTTTGTTAGATGTTTCGAGGATATGCCTTACATGAAAAACATTGGAACAACAGCAACAACAAGAGCTTTGGATAAAATTGGGCAGACAAATATCGTTTCAGGAAAATATAAAATGATAGTGCAAAACAAGTGTGCTACCAGACTTGTTGGCGTGCTTGCAGATGCAATGTCGGGCAGTGCCGTGCAACAAAAGTCTTCGTTTTTATTAGATAAGTTAAACGAAAAAGTTACATCTTCAAAATTAACACTAATTGACGACCCTTTTCTTGAAAAAGCTATTGGTTCTCGAACTTTCGATAGCGAAGGCTTAAAATGTAAAAGACGAATTATGATTGACGAAGGAGTGCTTAAGAATTATTTTATAAGCTATTATTATTCGCAAAAACTTGGAATGAAGCCAACCAATGGCAGACCGTCTAATTTGGTTGTCAAATTGGGACGAAAATCGTATCAAGGTTTGATAAACGAAATGAGGTCGGGCGTAATTATTACTGACTTTGTCGGAGGCAATGCAAACACAACGACAGGTGATTTTTCCTTCGGAGTATCGGGCTTGTTGGTCAAGGATTCTAAAATTACAAAACCGATTAGCGAAATGAATATTTCGGGAAATGTTTTACATTTGTGGCAGAATTTGGTTGAAGTCGGGAGCGATGAATATTTGTTTTCAAACATCAGAACACCGTCGCTACTGTTTGAAGACGTCGATTTCAGCGGATTGTAATCCATAAATGTATTGAGAAAATTTTCTCACTTTCAGAAAAAATGTATATTCGCAGAAATAATTTTATAAAATGAAGCAAAGGGGAAAGAGTAGGCTAAGAATTTCGTACATATCGAGTGTGATAAGTATTGCAACGGTGCTTTATATGATAAGCATTACAGGCATCTTGATTTTGTACGGAAACAAACTTTCTCATATCATAAAAGAAAATATTACAGTTAGCATATATCTGAAAAACAACGCATCCGACGAAGATGTAGCTAAACTGAAAAACACTTTAACCCAAAGAGTTTACATAAAAGATTTAAAATACATCAGCAAGGAACAGGCTGCTACTGAGCTATCGAGTGAACTTGGCGAAGACTTTGTCGAGTTCTTGGGCTACAATCCCTTGCCGTCATCAATTGATATAAATTTAAAATCGAATTATGCCAATAGCGATAGTTTAGTGAAAATTCAATCGCAACTGATGCAGTATTCGATAGTTGATGACGTAGTTTATCAGAAAATACTGTTAGACGAAGTGAATTCAAATCTAAAAAAAATAAGTTTGATTATTCTAGCTTTTAGCGTGGTTCTTCTGATAATATCAATAATATTAATCAGCAACACCATAAAATTAAGCATATATTCAAAACGCTTCTTAATTCGCAGCATGCAATTAGTAGGAGCTACCGAAAATTTCGTTCGCAAGCCGTTTTTAAAGCAAGGCGTTTGGCAAGGGATTATTGCGTCTGTTGTTGCTATTGCGTTTGTTTTAATTACATTTTGGTTTATCGACAAAAGGTTAGGCAATATTCACGAGTTGGTTAAACTTGTTGAATTGTTATTTTTTGGAATAATGGTATTTTTATTCGGATTTATTATTTCAATATTGGCAACTTGGAAGTCGGTAAACAAGTTTTTGCGAATGAGAGTAGATAAATTGTATTCAAATTAAAAAAAATATAAAATGGCAAAGCGCAGAAAAGAAAAAGAAAAACAAGCTCCTGTGGTAGAGCAAACCTCTGATAATAAAGATTTTAGAGAAGAGTTCGCTTTCGGAAAAGTTAATTATATAATTTTGCTGGTAGGTTTAGCAATTACAATACTTGGCTTTATTTTGATGATAGGTGGTGGTTCCAAAGACCCCGATGTTTTCAATTACGATATGTTCGGTTTCAGGAGAATGACACTTGCTCCGATATTGGTATTATTGGGTTTTGCAGCTCAATTCTTTGCAATATTTAAGAAAAGCTAAAATTAATGAATCTTTTTCAGTCAATAATTATCGCCATAGTTGAAGGGCTGACGGAGTTTTTGCCGGTTTCTTCGACTGGACACATGATTATTACGGAACACTTACTTGGTGTTGATATTGACGATTTTACCAAAGCCTTTACAGTGAATATTCAGTTTGGAGCAATTTTGTCAGTTGTTGTGCTGTATTGGAAACGCTTTTTTAAAAGTTTAAATTTTTATTATAAACTTTTTGTGGCAGTGGTGCCGGCTCTTGTTTTAGGATATCTTTTTGGTAATGTCATTGATGCTTTGTTGGAAAACGTTTTGGTTGTCGCAATTATGTTGTTGGTCGGAGGTGTGGTACTTTTGTTTGTCGATAAATGGTTCCATTACACCGACGAAACTAGAGAGCCCACTTACAAAAATGCGTTTATAATCGGGCTTTATCAGTGTATTGCAATGATACCGGGCGTTTCAAGGTCGGCGGCAAGTATAGTAGGAGGTATGCAACAAAAACTTACCAGAACCAAAGCTGCCGAATTTTCATTCTTTCTTGCAGTACCAACAATGGCTGCGGCTTCGGGATATAAACTCCTAAGCACTTATCATGTTTTCAACGCTCAAAACATTCCAATTTTGATTTTGGGAAATGTTGTAGCTTTTATTGTTGCTATGCTTGCTATTAAGTTTTTTATTACCTTTTTGCAAAAAAGAGGTTTCAAACTTTTTGGATATTATCGGATATTTGTGGGACTTGTAATTATTGTGTTACTAGCCGCAGGTGTCGATTTAAAAATTGTATAATTAAACTTTTTTCAAATGTTTTATAATCCGGACGAAGGGAATATTATGCTTGTTGATAAACCGTACGGTTTGACTAGCTTTGACGTAGTCGGATTTTTAAGAAAACAATTGAGAATAAGCACAGGACTAAAAAAAATAAAAATCGGTCATGCCGGTACTCTCGACCCTTTAGCCACAGGACTGCTAATTATTTGTGTCGGCAAAATGACAAAGCAAGCACAATTGTTTCAGGATATGGATAAGGAGTACACGGGCATTATCACACTCGGAGCAACAACCCCTTCCTTTGATTTGGAAACCGAAATCGATAAAACCTATCCGTACGAGCATATTACTCCCGAACAAATTGATAATGTTGCAAAATCATTTATCGGAACCATAAAACAAACACCACCTATATTTTCGGCTGTAAAAGTTGATGGTGTTAGAGCTTACAAATTTGCCCGAAAAAAAGAAGATGTAGATATAAAATATAGAAAAGTAACTATATCAGCATTTGATATTGTTGATATAAATCTGCCAGATGTGCATTTTAGAATAGGCTGTTCAAAAGGAACATACATAAGAAGTATTGCTAATGACTTTGGCACAAAACTTGTTTCAGGAGCATATATAAAGTCTCTTAGAAGAACTAAAATAGGAAACTATGATGTTAAAGATGCTAAAACCATCGAAGAATATGCAAAACTCATCAATCCTGATTGGTCTGGTACTATTAGACTTAAAAGCAAGTTTATAAATAAAAAACAATAATTAATCATTTAAATTTATTAACCCATGAAAAAAATCACATTACCATTAATGTTGGCAACGGTACTTATAATATCAAGTTGCAACACAACAAGAACACAGCGAGGTGCCATGATTGGAGCTGGAACCGGGGCTGCTGTAGGTGCAGTTATTGGAAGTGCATCAGGTAATACCGGAGTTGGTGCAGCAGTTGGAACAGTTGTTGGCGGAACTGCAGGTGCTATTATAGGAAAACAAATGGATAAGCAAGCTGCCGAAATTGAAAGACAAGTTCCTAATGCTGAAGTAATTCACAATGAAGGAGAACACTCAATTACAGTTAATTTCAGCTCGGCTGTGTTATTCCAAACTGCTAAGTACAACCTTAGCTCACAAGCTAAATCAACTATCAACGATTTAGCCACAATTCTTAAAGCATATCCCGACACAGACCTTGTTGTTGAAGGACATACCGACAGCCAAGGTGCCGACGATTACAACCAAACACTTTCTGAAAACAGGGCTAAATCAGTTTCGGAATATCTTAAAAGTTTGGGTATTTCGGGAAAACGTATAACTTCTATTGGTTATGGCGAATCGCAACCGATAGCTGATAACGCAACAGCAGAAGGTCGCGAACAAAATCGTAGAGTAACTTTTAAAATTACTCCAAACGAAAAAATGATTCAGGACGCTGAAAGACAATCAAATTAATTAACAAATAGTAAGACAATCAAATTTATTAACATTAAAAAAATTATTTTATGAGAAAACTAATTTTAACAACATCATTTTTGGTTGCACTTTTCTTAGGTAGCAACCTATTTGCTCAAGTTCATGTCGGTGTTAAAGGCTCATTTAACTTAGTAAACATGAACTTTAAAGTCAGGGATGACAAATTAGAAGATTTTAAAATTAAACCTGCTTTTAATGCTGGTTTGTTTGCCGAATTTTCAATCGCTGACGAATTTTATTTACGCCCAGAATTGTTATTTTCTGCAAAAGGTACCACCTATAAAAAAACAGAAGATATACCATTAGTGGGTGGTGAGGTTAAAGATGTTACTAAAACTTCTTTAAAGTATATTGAACTGCCTGTTTACTTCTTGTATAAAGGCGATTTAGGTTCAGGAAATGTTCTAGTTGGTGCTGGTCCTTACTTTGCATTTGGTATAGGAGGTAAAACAAAAGAAGAGATAACTACTTCAGGAGCTCCTATTGGTAACGGAACCGTAACCGACGAATGGGATGTTAAATTTAAAGGTAATGTTGAGGATGACGATCCAATTGATGCTGAGTATTATAAACCTTTGGATATCGGTTTTTCTATTATGGCGGGATATGAATTTTCGTCCAAACTTTCGGCAAATATATTTGCACAATTAGGTTTAACAAATCTTGTTCCCAAATATGATGGAACCAAACCTGACGCTAGTGCCAAAAATGTCGGTTTTGGATTATCATTAGGATACAGAATATTCTAACAACTACTTCTGCAAATATTTCAAATGCAATAAAATTTAAAAGCGACTGAAAGGTCGCTTTTTTTATGCAATAAAAAAAGCACAAATCAAAAGTTTGTGCTTTTTTACAAAATTATTAAAACTTAAAAAAGTACTATCACAGTCTATTATGATAATATGGCAAATTAATTATGTATGTAGCTGTTTTATTGAATTCGCTGTTTTAAGATATCTAATACATTGGTCGTGACGGTTATAGCCAAGCATAATTCCTAAAATAAAATCTTCTTCATTAGTGTATTGATACAATGGTTTATTGCCAATATGTTTTACTATCTCCACACAAGCATCAGACCCAAAAAAGATATTGTATTTCTTATCGTTAACTTTGCTTATAAGGTATTTTATATTTCTATTTTCTAATTTACCGATAATATAATCCAAACTTGAAGGTCTGAACGTGTGCAGCACAAGGTCTCTAATGCCTTTTTCGTATTCGTATAGTAAATGATTAAATAATCTCATTACAAAAACTCACTCAATAACAGGTTTAATAAGTTCAATCCAATCTTTTATACGTTGGTCGGTTTTTTCAGGTTCGTTGTCTTCGTCAATAGGCAACCCTACAAACATGTCGTCGATAACAGCGTCGGAAGCTTCAAAACTATAATCGTCGGCAGGAATTTGCCCAAATATATCGGCTCCTTGTTTATCAACAATGTCGTATATAAGTCGCATAGCACTTACAAAAGAGTCGGAAAAGCCAGCCGAATCTCCCGTTCCGAACAAAGCAACTTTTTTACCTGCAAGATTAATATTGTCAAGTTTTGATAAGTAACCTTCCCAGCCACTTGGCAAATCGCCAATACCCCAAGTTGAAGTGCCTAAAAGTAAAACATCGGCATCGGTAAAATCGGCTTCGGTTGCTTTTTCAATTTCGATAAGTTTTGGCGAAAAGTTGTTAAGTTCTTGTTTAATTTTTTCTGCTACTGCTTGAGTGTTTCCGGTTTCAGAACCGTAAATAATTGTTATTTTTTTCATGGTTGTGTTTATTTGTAAATTTGTTTTGCAAAGTAACACACAATACACCGCTTTTAAAATACCCATTATCAGGGATTTTTTAGTCGGAATTAACTATAATCAGTTAGCTTTTTAATAAAATTAGATTATTAATAACAAGGTGTATTAAGTTGTTAGTGCAGAAAATGAGTTGTCAGTAATGATAAAATTACGTTTCTGATAAAGATTATTTACTGTCTGTTTTTTACACACAAATCGCACAACAAAACAAGCAATATTTTAAAAAATCGCTCAATACGAAGTGTGATTTTGCGTCATTTTAATAATTCAAACCGAAAGCCCAAAGTGGTATCACATTTAAGTAGCCAAATTCAATATTATCTTTTACTACAAATGATTTTCCGTCTTTTTTTACTTGCTGTTGTTGTTTGTTTTTTCCCCCTAATTCAAAAGTGTATTCGTTTACAACAAAATCTGCTTTTTTTGCCGATACCACTTCATTTTTCACACGCATCTGATTTAGGAAAAAAGTTTCTCTAATATTTCCCGCATTCGATTTACTACCAACTAAGTTGTAAATGATATTGGTATTATCTAAATATACCTTATCTACCTTTCCCAACCCGCGAATACCACCTGTTTCATCGCGAAGTTGAATAATAAGTCCTGCCTGTTCCATATACAGGAAATAGTCGTCTAAAGAGTTTCTGCTCACGCCAATCATTTCGGCTATTTTAGTGAAATTTGGTTTAAACGGAACACTTTCGGCAATAATAGAAAGCAAACGTTTTAATTTTCGTGCTGTTCCAACACTAAGATTGGCATACTGCGGAATATCAGTTTCCAACGTTTGCACAATAACTTGACCTAAGCGAATATTTATGTTGTTTTCAATGCCAAAAGGATAATATCCGCGTTTCAAATAATCCTTAAACAAGGGCAACGGATGCTCTATATCGGTAAGTTTTACATCATTATTGATAATTTGTTCTAACGAAAAAACCGGCACATCGTAATTATGAAAGAGTTTTAAATATTCGCGAAAAGAAAGTCCGTGTAGTTTATAAATAATTGCACGACGACTTAAATCGGCTGAACCCTTTATAATATCCAATATTGAAGAACCTGTAAATACAACTTTTAGTTTGGGATATGAGTCGTAAATATTTTTTAGTTCGAGCGACCAATTAGCATATTTATGAATTTCATCAATGAAAAGATATTCGCCTGCACTTTTATGAAACTCATCAGCCAAATCTATCAATTTATGTTCGCTGAAATACATGTCGTCTGCCGAAACGTATAATGTGTTTTTAACATTCAGATGTTGTTTTATCCGCTGTAAAACCATCGTTGTTTTACCTACGCCACGACCTCCGATAATTCCAATCATACGACTATCCCAAGATATTTCGTTGTACAAATACCTTTTGAAATCCGTTGTTGTGTTGAGCAAAAGTGTCTCAAATTTCTGATAAAGAGTTTTCATTGTATCAATTTTTTTACAAAAATAATCAAATCGCACAACAAAACAAGCAATATTTCAAAAAATTGCTCAATACAAAGTGCGATTTTTTTATTTGTTTTAAATAAAATCAGAAATGTATCTTTGCACTAAATAAAAAACATAATTTTTTGTAACCTAAATCAATAAACCTTGTCATACAGAAAATTTAAACATATAAATATAGTGAAGAAAACCCTTTTTACCTTTATCGCTCTGTTATTCAGCGTAGCGATTTCTGCCCAAAGCATTACCGGAAAAGTAACCGATAAAGACAATCAACCTGTAGAATTTGCCAATGTAGCACTTTATTCACTTCCTGACAGCACACTTGTTACGGGAACAATTACCAACGAACATGGCGAATTTTCGCTTGCAACCAAAGCAGCGAAGGACGCTTTTTTGAAAATATCCTTTATCGGCTACGAAACACAAGTTGTTTCGGCAATATCGGGACAAACTATTGTACTTAATGACGATAGCCAACTGCTTAGCGAAGTAGTGGTGAAAGCAAATTTGCCGCGTATCGAAATGAAAAACGACGCATTGGTTACTACTGTTCAAAACACTGTGTTGAGTAAGGCAGGAACGGGCAACGATGTGTTGAAACGACTTCCTTCGCTTACAGGTGATGACGGTGTGTTTTCGGTTTTCGGAAAAGGCGAAGCGAAAATATTTATCAATAACAGAGAAATGCGCGATGTATCGGAACTTGACAATCTTAGTTCTGCCTATATTCGTAATGTGGAAATTGTGAACAACCCCGGTGCACGCTACGATGCTACGGTAAAAGCTGTAATCCGCATAAATACAATACCAAAAGCTGGCGACGGTTTCAGTTTTGATGTTCGCTCAAGTACTCATCAGTCGCAAAATACTGATTTAATCGAGCAACTTAATGTAAACTATCGAAAAAAAGGTTGGGATTTATTCGGAACGTTCAAATATGTGCATAACGAGTGGATACAAGACAGTAAAATACATCAAAAAACACACGTGGATACGCTTTGGACGCAAGATAACACGCTTTATATAGATGGATACAATAATGATTTTATGGGTATTGCGGGAATAAATTACGAAATCTCGCCAAAACATTATATAGGAGCAAAATATACACTCACTGCATCGCCTAATAATAAGTGGTGTTCAAAAATGAACAGTACGGTGTTTGCCAACGATTTGTTTTACGATGAATGGAATAGTATAGAAGACAAAACATCTGAGCTTAAACCCTCTCACAGAGTCAATAGTTATTACAATGGCACTTTTGGAGAATTAAATATAGATTTCAATGCCGACTATTATAATTCCAATGGAATCTCTACATCTTCGGTTGCCGAAACAAGTCAGGAGTTTGACAATCGCCAAGTGGATTCCGAAAATGATATAAATAATCGTTTGTTGGCGTCTAAATTGGTTTTTTCGCATCCGTTGGCAGGCGGGCAAATGGTTTTTGGAAGTGAATATACCAATACCCACAGGATAGATGAGTACACTAATGTACAAAACATAGTCCCATCTTCTAAAATAACCAACAAGGAACAAAACATAGCTTTTTTTGCCGAATATTCACGAGCAGTACCTATTGGACAATTTGGAGTTGGATTAAGATACGAGAATGCAAACTCGGAGTACTATGTAAACGATATTCTTAATGAAGAGCAAAGCCGTAGATATTCACATTGGTTTCCAAATCTATCTTTTGCCACCAAAATAAAAAATGTGGGATTACAATTGAGTTATACGGCTAAAACTTATCGTCCAACATACAGACAGCTGAGTAGTAGCGTGTTTTATGCTAATCGCTTTACGCTTCAAACCGGAAATCCGTTTCTGAAACCGACTATTATTCACGATGTTACACTAATGGGCTCGTGGCGTTATGTACAATTGATGGCATCGTACAAAAATGAGCGAGATGCCGTAATCTATTGGACTGAACAAGATGAAAATAATCCCGCGTTATCTGTACTTTCTCATCGAAATTTAGAAAAAATGCCGAGTTTGACAGTTTTCGCTACAGTTTCCCCAACAATAGGTATTTGGTCGCCACAATTAAGTGCCGGATTTATCAAACAATGGGTAACTATTATGAGTTCGGGCAAACCAGTCAAATTAAACAAACCTATACCGGTTGTTTCATTAAACAACTCGTTACGATTACCTAAAGAAATTCTATTTACACTTGATGTAGAGTATGTTGGTAATGGTGATGCACAAAATGTACATTTAGTTAAAAATTTCGTGATTGTGGGAGCTTCTGTAACAAAATCGTTTTTCGACGAGCGCCTAAATGTGGCTCTAAAAGCTCACGATATATTTTATCAACATAAAGAAGCAAACTTGCTTTATAATGCACAAATGGAGCTAAATCAAACAAATATTTTCGACTCTCGCGAAATAGAACTTACCATTCGCTATCGCTTTAATACTGCCAAAAGCAAGTATAAAGGAACAGGTGCAGGACAAAGTGAGATAAATAGGTTATAATATTAAAAAAATTCTATCCAAAACTTATCAAGTAATATAAATATCCATTAAATTTGCATTCGAATAGTCAGACAGATAATCGCACACGATTTTCTATCAGTTTAAAATCATATTAATATGGGAATAGAACAACTACTACCGGCTATCGCAGGAATGACGTGGAAACATTTGGTAATGATTGGCATAGGAATCCTGCTTATATATTTGGCAATTGCAAAAGAATATGAACCCAACCTGCTCTTGCCAATGGGATTTGGAGCTATTTTGGTGAATATTCCGCTAACTTCAGTGCTTACACAAATCGATCCGGCTACGGGCAAAGCTGTTGAAGGAATTTTAAATATCTTTTTTGAAGCGGGGATAGCTACGGAAGCTTTTCCCTTGCTAATATTTATAGCAATCGGGGCGATGATTGACTTCTCGCATCTGTTTCGAAATCCATCGCTACTACTTTTTGGTGCAGCCGCTCAGTTTGGGATATTTTTGACAATGATTTTGGCATCCACACTCGGTTACGATTTACGAGAAGCCGCATCGATAGGGATAATAGGAGCAGCCGACGGTCCCACATCCATAGTTGTTGCATCGCGTTTTGCTCCCAATTTGTTAGGTCCTATTTCGGTAGCGGCGTATTCGTATATGGCTTTGGTGCCGATTATACAACCGCCTGTAATCCGATTACTTACATCTAGAAAAGAGCGTTTGATAAGAATGACGGGCGATGGTTCTGCAAACAAAAAAATATCGAAAAAAGCTCTTATCGTTTTCCCGATTGCAGTAACAATTGTGGCTGGAATTATAGCACCATCGTCGCTCTCGCTAATCGGTTTTCTGATGTTTGGAAACCTTATCCGTGAATGTGGTGTTCTGAATAAATTATCGCTTGCTGCACAAAATGAGCTCGCTAGTTTGGTTACCATTCTGTTAGGAATCACCATTGCAAGCACAATGACAGCAGAACGATTTGTGCGAGTTGATACGCTTATTATTATCGCATTAGGTCTATTTGCCTTTGTTTTTGATACATTTGGCGGAGTGATATTTGCGAAATTTCTGAACCTTTTCCGCAAAGAAGGAAAGAAAATAAACCCGATGGTTGGTGCATGTGGAATTTCCGCATTCCCGATGTCGGCACGTGTAATTCATCAAATGGGACAAAAAGAAGACCCAAATAACTATCTGCTTATGCCAGCTGTAAGTGCCAATGTTGGCGGACAAATCGGCTCGGTAGTTGCAGGTGGTCTTATCTTGACTTTGGTTCCGTTATTTGCTTAAAAGTCTTATAAATAAATTAAAACGAAATAAAAATGACACCGACAGTACAAACCACTTTATTTATTGCTGCAATCTGCATGGTCGGAATATTTGTATTTATGACAGTTTTTTATCTACTTATTCTTGCCCTTGATAAAATATTTCCACACAAAGAAAAGTGAGATTCGACTGACTAACCTTTTGAATAAATCTGCTTTTCTTTTAAAGAATATCAGCATAAAGACGGAAAATCTTAAAACTTCAAAAAGATATTTTCTAGATGTAAAAAAACGTCGGGTTATCCCGACGTTAAAAGGTTCAACTAATAAAACAATGAAACTATTGTAATGCAAACTGAATAGGTAAATTATATTTCACTTTTACAACTTTACCTTCATGTTTTCCGGGTTTAAAGTCAGGTAAGGCAGAGACTACACGAATTGCTTCATCCTCCAAAGCTTTTTTACCTTTTTCAATATCTTGCGAAGTAGTTTCTTTGTTTTTTTCTTTATTTTCTTTAAATGTTGAACGGAGTATTTTAGGGTCTGTCACTTTTCCGTTCTTATCAACAATAAACTGAACAAAAATCTGTCCCGAAACACCAATTTCATTAGAAATATCCGGATATTTCATATTTTCAGACAGCCAACGATACAACGCTTCGATACCACCCGGGAAAGTAGGCGGTGTATCAACTGAAACGAGAATGTCGTTATCTGACGATTTGGCAAAATCCGTATCAGTTTCTTTTTTAGTTGTAGCGGTTTCGGGTTCATTATTCGTTAGTTTAAATTGTATAGGAAGTGTATAGCTCGTGCTAACAACTTGTCCGTCTTTTTTGCCAGGTATCCAGTTGGGCATTGCATTAACCACACGGATAGCTTCCGCGTCTAAAATCGGATCAACTCCACGTAATATTTTTGGCTGAGTAATTTTTCCATTTTCCGTTACCACAAACTGGACATACACATGACCCTGAATTCCTTTATCTTGAGCTTCTTTGGGATAAATAATGTTTTTGCTTAGCCACTTGTACAGTTCAGAAACTCCGCCCGGAAACGCAGGTGGTTCTTCATCAATTTCGGAGCCTTTAACATCTTCATTCTTAACAATTTCCGGTTCAGTCAATTTAGCTTTTTCACCACTCTGATGCTCAATTTTAGAGTTTAAGTTTAGTTCTGTATCTAAACTTATCATCGCCACGTTAGAACCTATCGCAGGACTATCTTCCTGAGTAACAACATTTGCCACAAACGTTTTGGTTGCAGCAATCATCTCTTGCATATTGCTTAATAAGAGCATTACAATTGCAATTGGGATAATCAAAGCATACTTTAATAATCCCATCTTTTTGGTTTTTCTTGTATTCATCATCTTGATTCTTTTTTTAATTGGTAAAACACTGAATTCGTTGCCCAACTTACTATCTGCAGGTTCATAAGTAAGGCGTAATAAATGGTATTGATATTTTTTGGGTTCAAAACCTGATTTTATCACTTGATTGTCGGCTAAAAATTCCAAATTAAACCGAATTTCACGTTCTAAAAGCCACGCAGCCGGATTAAACCAGCAAAGAATGGTCTGCACTTGTGCTACGATTACATCTATGGAATGCCATTGACGAACGTGCGTTTGTTCGTGTTCCAAAATTTCGGCAGTTTCTGTTTGGGTATGCAAAAGCGGATTGATAAAAATCCAGCGGAAAAAGGAAAAAGGCATAATTTTTTCCATTAAGCGAATAACAGGAATATTTTGTAATAAGATTTTTTCGCCCTGTATTCTTCGTTTGAAAATAGAAAACAGTTGAATGAAAAAACGTATTAACAACAGCAAAACTACCAAACCAAAAACTGTCCAAAGCACATTTTCAAGAGTGAAAAAGGTAAGTTTCTCTGTCTGATTGGCTGTAATTACAAACTCATCCAACTGAATTGATGCAATAGCGGTCATAATTGGCTCTTGCTTTTTTATCCACCCTTCTACCGAAATAAGCGGATAAATAAATGAGAATAAGATGCTTGCCAACAAATAGACACGTCGCAGCATCCAAAATGTATCTCGCTGAAACAACAACTTGTAGCACAAGTAAAAAAGTATGAGCGATAAATTGACTTTTATAATGTAAGTTACCATGGTTGTTGGTATTTAAATTTTTTAGATTTAGAACTTTCCGCTTATATCTACTTCTTTTCTATCAGATTAATAATTTCCTGAAGTTCCTTGGCAGAGATTTTTTTCTCTTCAACAAAAAAGTTGACCAATTCTTTGTACGAATTTTCAAAATAATTCTTTACCACATTAGACATAAATTTCTTTTTGTAATCTTCCTCACGGATAACTGCCGAATATTGATAAGTGTTTCCAAAACGTTTTCCTTTTACATAACCTTTACGTTTAAGATTTTTCACAACAGAAGCTACCGTCGTGTAAGGTGGATGAGGTTCATCCATCTCTTCAATAAAATCTTTGATGAACCCGGGCTCCTTTTGCCAGATTATTAGCATAAGTTCCTCTTCTTGATGTGTTAGTTTTTCCATAATTTTACATGCCTTTTTGATGCAATTTATAATTAATAATCAATTCATTACGAAAACATCGCAAAACTACGAAAGTTTCGTAATAAGTCAATATTCCATACTAATATTTAACATTTATTAACTTATTGGGTAGGTTAAATCTTCAAAAAGGATATGGGAATATTAGCTGAAACGTTGGCAAGGCAGTGTGTTTAGTGTTTTTAATAAAAAATATTACTGTCTGATAAAACTTTGAAAAAGAACATCGTTCTGCGGGTTGTTTTAATTCCCATTAGCTTTTAGCGTTAGCCATTAGCCGTTGGCTATTAGCTTTTTTGTGATTAATAAACTTTTTGGGTTTCAATTTTATTTTTTTCATTTTCTTTGCTTGTCCAAAGAAAACGAAACAAAAGAAAAGACACTTTTTACAAGGAATTTTTTATTGCCTTTTGGCAATAAAAACCGTATAAAAGAAACTAAATTTCTTACAAGGATTCAGAAATTTTTAACGTTTCTTTTATACATATTCTGCGTAAAAAGTATTTTAAACGAGCAAAATTTTTCCTGCTAGATTTTGTAAATAGAGTGTGAACACTTCGATATTTTCGGTCATTGAGTGCCGATATTAAGCGAAGCGAAATATCGGTGTATCGAAATGACGAAAATATAGGAACTTCTAATTTCTGACTTCTGACTTCTGACTTCTGACTTCTAACTTTTAACTTCAACAAATGTCAGCTTTGATTTTTTGTTACTTTTTATCACCAGAGAACTGTATTAAACGGTTCGAGAGCATTGAGTACCTTAAAAATTAATACGGAACGAAATAACATAAAAGAACATATAAAAAAGATTGAAACTTTAAAAGCCAAAGCTTGCGCGACACATGTTTTGCAAAGCGTGTGAGCAGTTGGCAGGATTTTGTAAAAGATAGAAAAGGAAGGAGTAATTATTTTAAACTCCAAAATGTGAGTACCCATAAAAAACAAAAAAATGCCCTTTTGAGCACTTTTGTTATAATTTTGCGGAGAGGGAGGGATTCGAACCCTCGGTACAGTCATCCCATACGACGGTTTAGCAAACCGTTGGTTTCAGCCACTCACCCACCTCTCCATGTGTTGCGGTATTTTGTCGCCGAAAAAGTTTTGCAAATATAATATATTTACTCAAATTCGCAATAATTTTAAAATATTTGCGAAAAATCGCCTCTAATTGAAAAAAAAGTTGCAACTTTGCAAACTCAAATTTTTATAAACAACTGATATTTAAAAATATCGAAACAAACTAAATTAAAATTAAATTATGGCAACAAGAATGAGATTACAACGATTTGGTAAAAAAGGTCAACCCTTTTACCATATTGTTATTGCGGATGGTCGTGCACCACGAGATGGAAGATTTATTGAAAAACTAGGAACCTATAATCCTTTGGCTCGTCCTGCCGACATTAAATTAGACTTTGACCGAACCTTATATTGGTTACAAAAAGGAGCAAGTCCTTCACCAACGGTTAAAGCAATACTTAAATACGAAGGCATTGCGTACATGCATCACTTACTAAAAGGCGTTAGCAAAGGAGCACTTACCGAAGCTCAAGCTAAAGCTAAATTTGAAGAGTGGAGGAGCAACAAAGATGCAAAAATCAGTTCGGCTAAGAACGATTATCGCAACGAAGCTAAAAACGAAGCTAAAAAACGCTTAGAAGCTGAAGCTAAAGTTAACGAAGTTAAAGCTGAAAAACTTGCGAAAAAACGTGCCGAAGCAGCTAAAAAAGAAGCAGCCGAAAATGAAGAAGCATCGGAAGTAGAAGCTACCGAAGAAGTCGCAGCAGAAGCTACAGCTGAGGAAACTCCTGAAGTAAAGGTAGAAGAAGCCCCTGAGGCAAAAGTTGAAGAACCAGAAGCAAAAGTAGAAGAACCAGAAGCAAAAGTAGAAGAAACTCCCGTAGCTGAAGCTCCCGCAGAAACTCCTGAAGAAAAACCTGCAGAATAGTGATAAAGCTGCCTACTTCTTATACCAAAATAGGCAATATCGTTAAAACATACGGTAACGAAGGCGAGGTTTTGGTTAAGATTTTTAAGGATATTAATTTAGAAAAATGCGAATCGGTTTTTGTTAGTATCAACAACAAACCGATTCCTTTTTTTATTGATAGCATAACGCAACGTAGTGATATGCAATTTGTAATTTCGTTTGACGGAATTAACACCAACGAAAAAGCATTGGAAATTTGTCCCTGCGAAATTTTATTGGACGATGAGGTTTTTAACAACCATAGCATAAACAATGATTTTACTTACGTTGTGGGATATTCGGTTTACAACAAAGACGTATTTATTGGAAATGTTACCGATGTTGTTGATACCGGCATGCAAGAAATATTAAAAGTCGATCACAACGGCACCGAAATTCTGATACCCTGGGTTGATGAAATTGTTGTAAGCATCAACGAAAACAAAAAAACAATTAAAACAAAACTTCCCGAAGGTTTGATAGACCTTTATGTTTAAACGGTTTTTAACTATTCATAAATGTTTCGTTTAAAACAATTTTGCGTTGACGATGAGTTAAGTGCAATGAAAATAGGCACCGACTCAGTTTTGCTTGGAGCTTGGACGAATATTAGTTCTGCAAAACGAATATTAGATGTTGGTACAGGTTGCGGAATACTTGCTCTTATGGCAGCACAACGCACTGATAATGCAAAAATTACCGCTATCGATATAGACAAGGAAGCAGCAAAGCAGGCAGAAATTAATTTCAGAAACAGCAAATGGGCTAGTTCTTTTAAAGTTTTCAACTTATCGTTGCAAGATTTTGCCGAAAGCCATGAACCAACTTTTGATTACGTATTATGTAATCCGCCTTTTTTTCAAAATTCATTATTACCGCCAAGTTCGCAAAAAGCTGTTGCAAAGCATAATATTACACTTTCGTATTCCGATTTATTTTTTTATTGTAGAAAAATTATGTTGCCAAAATCAACATTAGCTTTAATTGCACCTTTTGATTTGCGAGAAAAAATTGTTGGTATTGGCATTGAAAATAAATTTTACTGTAGTCGAGAAGCAATTGTAAAAAGTTCGGCAAAGCACCAACCACACAGAATAATGATGGAATTTGTTAATTATGAAGTTGCGGAAGTTAAAACCGAAACCATAGAAATATACAACATCAACGATAACTCTTACACAGACAGATACAAGGAGATTTGTAAAGATTTTTACTTAAAATTTTAGAATAAAAAAACGGACTCGAAAAAGAACCTCATTCTAAGCTTGTGTTAATATCCTTTATCCTTTAGCCTTTAGCCCCGAAGTTTCGGGGCTAAAGGCTTTTTTGCAATCAATAAACTTTTTGGGTTTCAATTTTGTTTTTTTCATTTTCTTTGCTTGTCCAAAGAAAACGAAACAAAAGAAAAGACACTTTTTACAAGGAATTTTTTATTGCCTTATGGCAATAAAAACCGTATAAAAGAAACTAAATTTCTTACAGGGATTCAGAAATTTTTAACGTTTCTTTTATACATATTCTGCGTAAAAAGGCTTTTAAATGAGCAAAATTTTTCCCCGCTCGCTTTTGCAAAACAAGCGTAAGGCAGCGATTTTGTTAAACTGTTTTGTAATATATGAACTTCATTCTTTTTACATAGGTAATCTGTGATGAGACAAAACGCAATAGCCAAAAATTTTTCTTTAGAAGGACGGCATACATTTCTTCTGAATGAAGTTCGAAATGAATCCTTAGTGAGAACGAGAAGCTCCGAGCTTGCGAGGAGATCACTCGCACGAACTTAGGATTTATGAGAACGCAATTCAGAAAAGAAATGTCAGCCTTGATTTTTTGTTACTTTTTTATCAAGAAAAAAGTAAGAAAGAAAAAAAAGAACAAACCCGTATATATTAAAGAATTTATGGTTCAATAGAGCAATTGTTTTAATGAAATTTTAGAATAAAAAAACGGACTCGAAAAAGTCCGTTTTCTTTTGTTTTAGTTTTGTAAAATATTATTCAATTTCAAAAAGCGAATTATTAATTTTCTGATTAATAATTATTTCTTTCGTTGATATGTTCAAGTCCATACCTTGTACTTTTTGCGAAATAGTGTGCGGAAACATAATTCCGTCAACTTCTTTATAATCGGAGTAGAAAACATCACCGTCAGTAGTTGATTCCATTGTCTTTAGTCCTGTTGCTACATCATAATATAGAGTTTCAATTACCTTTTCGTTGTTTCTAACTTCAATTTTATAAGCTTTTGAATTATCTTTCAAAGTTTCTACACCAAGCAAGTTGAACGAGTAGCCGGTTTTCTTATAATCAGCTTCAAGGAAAATAAACGACGAAAGTCTGTATCCGTCAATTTTATCTTGTTCAACCGGAATTTTTGCATCTCCCTGCATAGGGACAATATTTACAGCCTTACCATTGTTGTATATCATTTTTGAAGCTACCATTCCTTGTATAGACATCTGCATGAAAAACATTTCAGGAGTTTTAATGTATGTATCAATGTTCATGGTCATGCCTTGTACAGTAACTTCGGCTTTTCTTACAAAAGTCTTGACTTTTTTAATTTTTTTGGCGCCGCCGATTTTGTCTATGTAATTATCAAAAACAGTTTGAACAGTAATGCCTTCAGCAACGGGCTCTAAAGTAACTTTGTAAGTATCAATAGGTTCGCCTTCGGAGTTGTAATATTTTATAGGAGATTTTGAAAATCTGCTTAATTTTTCAGCGTTTTCATCGGCATTGCCAACAACAACAATATAAGCGTTTTCGGGTTTTATATATTTATTTGCAGCTTTCATTACATCGTTGGCATCAATTTCTTCAATGCGTTGCAGATAGGTGCTGTAATAATCTTTGGGCAAATCGTAGCGTATTGTGTTGATAGCCATGTCAGCTACCGTTCTGGGATTTTCAAGCGATCTTCCGAACGAGCCCATTAAATAGTTTTTAACTAAGTTAAGTTCATCATCAGGTACAAGTTCGGTTTTAATTCTGTTCATTTCGTAAATTATCTCATTTACCGCACTATCTGTAACAATATTTCTAACTTGAGTTGTAGCATTGAATATTCCTATAGTTCTTCTAGGTCTAAGGCTGGAGTATGCACCGTAAGTCCAACCGTGTTTTTCGCGCAAATTATTAAAAAGCCTAAAAGAGCCACCACCTAATATTGTATTAGTTATGTCGGCAGCTATAGCATCGGGAAAATTGGGCTTTAGTTCGATGGGGTAGCAAACACCAATGTTAGATTGTACTGCATTGTTGCGATTTACCATAACGACTTGTGTTGAAGTAGGTGCTTTTGGAATATCGTAATTGTTTTGCGGAACTTCGGTTGAAGTCCAATTAGCAAAGTGTTTTTCTATAATAGGTCTTATTTCATCAAAAACCACATCGCCAACAACTGCCAAGTACGAAATATTCGGTCGGCAATAGGTTTTATGATAAGCATCTACATCTTCCACGTTAATATTGTCAATGCTTTCTTCGGTAGTGTTTTCGCCGTAAGGATAATTTTCGCCGTAGGCTACCTTGTTGCTAACCAATCGTAAAATAGAAGCAGGTTCGTCTTTCTGTGCTTGCAAGTATGATTTGTGTTGGACTTTTAATCTATCCAATTCAGTTTGAATAAAATTAGGATTGATAATAATATCCGTCATTATATCCAATAGCTTATCATTATGTTTGGTCAAACAAGAAGCATAAATAGAAGATTTACCGGTATAAAGTCGTGAACCAATCATGTCAAGTTCTTCGTCTATTTGATCTTTTGTTCTGCTTTTAGTGCCTGTGCGGAGCATGTCGCCGTAAATAGTTGATAAACCGGCTTTGTCTCCCTCAATAGGTGAGTTGTAGTCTAATATCAGCGAATAAGTGATTTGGGGAATTTTGTGATTTTCGATGACAAAAACTTGTAAGCCGTTATCGAGAGTAAAAGTTTTAGGTTCAGCCAATTCAATTTTCTTTGCGGTCGATGGGGCAGGCATCACACTTCTGTCTAAACCTGTGTTTTGTGAAAATATGTTTTGATAAGATAATGTCATAATTATCAGACCTAAAATTGATATAAAAATTTGCTTTTTCATTATATTACTTGTTTTTGTTGTGATTTAATTGTTATTCTTCTTTTTCGTTTTGTTTCGGAAGATAAGTAAGTACCACCCTGTTTTCTGGCACTAAATACTTATTAGCAACTCTCTTCATATCTTCGGGTGTAACTTTCATGTATCTATCCAATTCGGTATTAATCAAATTAGCATCGCCGAAGAACACATGGTAATTGCTCAAATTTTCTGCAATTCCTGCCATAGTCGAGTTACGGGTAACGAAATCGTTTTCAATTTTGTTTCTTAATTTCGTAAATTCTTTTTCGGATACAATTTCCTTTTGTACTTTTTCAATTTCGGTTTCTATTGCTTTTTCCAGTGTGTCAGGGTCAACGCCCATGTTAACAATTCCCAATATCATGTACAATCCCGGATCTTCGGTGGGCATAGGGAAGGATACACATTGCAGTGCAAGTTGCTGGTCGTTGACTATTGATTTGCTAAATCTTGAACTTTGTCCCGACGACAAAAGTGTTGTCAGCATTGACAAAGCGTAAAAATCTTCGGAACCTTGTTCGGGAATATGATACGACATGACAACAGCCGGCAATTGTATATTATCGTAAACAATTTCTCTAACTTCGGCTGTTTGTTGAGGTTCAACGACATTTGGACGATATATAGGTTTAGTGCCTCGCGGAATATCGCCAAAATACTTTTCGACTAATTTTTTTGTCTCTTCAATATCTATATCGCCCGCTATAGTGAGAGTAGCGTTATTTGGCACGTAGTACATGCTGTGAAAATCGATAAATTCGTCAAGCGTAGCTTCGTTAATATCAACAGGGTTGCCAATGGGAGTCCAACGGTATGGGTGAACAGTGTATGCGTTAGCCATAGTTTTTTCTAAGATTGAACCGTAAGGTTGATTGTCGAATCTTTGGCTTCTTTCTTCTTTTACGACTGCTCTTTGAGTTTCTAATCCAACGCTATCTATACGCAAGTGTAACAAGCGTTCCGATTCCAACCACAAACCAAGTTCCAACTGATTTGAAGGCAAGATTTCGTAATAATAAGTCTTGTCTTGCGAAGTGTAAGCGTTTAGCTCGCCGCCGGCATTCATGGTTATTTTAAAATAATCGCCGCGAGCAATATTTTCGGAACCTTCAAACATTAAGTGTTCGAAAAAGTGTGCAAAACCGCTTCTGCCTTCTATTTCGTTTTTAGAACCAACGTGGTACAAAATAGAAACATTTACTATCGGAGTGGTGTTATCTTGATGTAAAATCACGTGTAAACCGTTTGGCAGGTCGTATTCAACGAAATTAATTCTATTAGTGCTGCCACTACTCATAAAAGGAATAGTCATAACTATTGTTAATAAAAAAGTTGTTAGTTTGTTCATAATACTGATTAAATTTGATAATTGCTGCAAAGGTAAAATTTACGCCCGAAAAATGACAAAACAACTCTATTTTTATTTTGAATTTATGAGTTTTTATAAATTAAGGTCATTCTATGCTTTTTTCTTGTAAATTTATGACAAATAAAAAATAATTATAAAAAAAATTTGCCATAAGATAAAAATAGCTTACTTTTGCAAACTCAAAACGAAATACGCCAAATAAATAATCGGGGTATAGCGCAGTCCGGTTAGCGCACCTGGTTTGGGACCAGGGGGTCGTAGGTTCGAATCCTACTACCCCGACAAGAGAGCAGCAAATCAATGCTGCTTTTTTTGTTGGATAGGCGTTTAAATCATAGACTGCTTGCTTTTAGCCCTTAGCTCTTGGCTCTTGGCTGTTGCGAGTTACGAGTTGTGGGTCACTGTATTCGATATTCATGACACGTATCGCGAAACACGTACCACGCAACCCGAACCACGCACCACACAAAAAAATGCAACAAACGAAATAAACAGATATTTACTAAATATTGACCGCGATATATGCAAATTTTATTTACTTTTGGACTTTAAATTCGTTTGCTTTATGTTGAAGTCGATAAAAGGACAGGAAAAATACAACTATTTAAGGAAATCGTACAAACAGTTTATTTACAAGGGATTTAACTCGCAAATAACCAAAGATTTCGTCAGAGTATCATACGATTTTAGCATAGACGAAAAGATAACATTCACTCCCGAGTTCAAAATACCTATTACTCCATTGCTTGTCAACTTTAGCGAAGATAATTTTATTGAAAACGAAATTATACGCAATCTCTTGTTCAATATTGGCTTGATTGAACTTATTAGCTATTGGAAAGCAGCTTGTCCAAAAGAAATACTTATTATGCCTTACAAACTGTCGGATGAGCAAATTGATTGGTGGAAACATTTGTACTTCAACGGCTTGGGTGAGTTTTTTTATACCAATAACATTCAGGAAAACATTGATGATTTTGTAAATGTCAAATGCGACGAAAATGCAGCAACTCTCAAACCATATTCGTACACTACAGACAGTACTATTATTGTTCCTGTTGGTGGTGGCAAAGATTCGGTGGTTAGTTTGGAATTGATAAAAACGCAATATAAAATAGTTCCTTTTATTATCAATCCGAGCAAAACTACCTTAGCTTGTACAGAAGTTGCAGGTTTTATAAACGATTCAATTTTGTCGGTATTAAGAACCATTCATCCAACTTTGTTGGAGCTTAATGCCAAGGGTTTTTTGAACGGACACACACCATTTTCGGCTTTGCTGGCATTTTACAGTCTGCTTATTGCTTATCTTTCGGGACATAAATACATTGCCTTATCTAACGAATCCAGCGCCAATGAGCCGACTGTTGTAGGCACAAACATAAATCATCAGTATTCAAAATCGTTTGAGTTTGAAGAAAATTTCAGACAATACGCAAGCAAGTACATAAGTCCCGATGTGTCGTACTTTAGTTTTTTGCGACCGTTAAACGAATTGCAAATAGCTCAACAGTTTGCTAAGTTCACGAACTATCATTCTGTTTTCAGAAGTTGCAATGCCGGTAGCAAGGAAAATATATGGTGTTGCAATTGTCCTAAATGCCTTTTTGCGTATATAATTTTGTCGCCATTTATAAGTCTCGACAAGCTAAAAGTGATTTTTGGCGAAGATTTATTCGACAAAAAATCTTTGCTGTACATTTTTAAGCAACTGTGCGGAATTGAAGATGTTAAACCTTTTGAATGCGTTGGTACTATTAGCGAAGTCAACGCTGCTTTGCATATGACTATATCAAAATACGAAGGTGATTTGCCTTTTTTACTAGATTTCTATAAAAGTACAAATCTGTACGAAAAGTACGACTTGCAGCATTTTACAATGTTATTGAACGATTTCGATATGAATAATAATTTACCCGAAGGTTTGCTTAATATGTTAAGAAACAGATGATTATGATTAAAAATATTATTGACAAATTTTTCGATAAGAAGATTTTAATTTTAGGCGTAGGCATTGAAGGAAAATCTACTTACAATTTCATCAGAAAATATTTTCCCGAAAAGCAGATTACGTTGTTGGATAAAAACGTCATCACCGATGAAATAATAAACAACGATAATAATGTTGAAATTATAAAAGCAGATGATTTTTTGCCGTATTTACCTAATTTCGATTTGGTTATAAAATCTCCGGGCATTCCGTCAAAGGATTTGGAAACTTATAAAAAACGAGGAGTTTTAACTTCGCAGACGGAAATACTTCTAAAAATTGCAGGTAATAAAACTATTGGAGTAACCGGCACTAAAGGCAAAAGCACTACATCAAGTTTGATATACGAGATATTAAAGGAATCTGGAATTTCATCTTTGTTGCTCGGAAATATTGGAAAGCCACCTTTAAGCTATTTTGACGAAGTTATAAGTGCTCAAAAAATAGTTATGGAGTTATCAGCCCATCAACTGCAATTTGTAGATGCAAGTCCGAGTATTGCAGTCTTAACAAACTTGTACCCCGAGCATTTAGATTACTTTCCTGACCAAGAATCCTACTATTTGTCGAAACTTAATATTGCCAAATTTCAAAGCCAATCGGATAGTTTTATTTATGTTGATGACATAAATTCCATAAAACTAATAGAGCAGGAAATTAAAATTTTGAAATCTCAAAAATATGCAGTTTTGTCCAATTCTGAATCAACTGCTGACGGTAATTGTGTAGTAATAAGCAAAGACAAAATTTTGCTAAAAACCGATAATACCTTTCACGAACTTTTCGATTTTAAAATTCCTACAAAACTAATAGGCGAGCATAACAGAATAAACATCGCTTATGCAGCGGCTTGTGCTTTCCTGAGTGGAGTAGGCAAGGCGGATATAGAAAAAGCCGTTTCTCAATTCCAACCATTGGAGCATCGTATTGAATTTGTCGGCAAATACAAAAACATTTACTGGTACAACGATTCAATCGCCACAGTACCTCAAGCTACAATTCAGGCAGTTAAAAGTGTTAAAAATGCCGAAACGCTTATACTTGGTGGTAGCGACAAGCGAAATTTGAATTACGAAGTTTTATATAATTTTCTGCACACTTCCGAAATAAAAACAATTATTTTTATTGGCGATGCAGGTCGAAGAATGTTAAAAGAAATTGACAATAAAAAAATTAACTGTGTGTTTTGCGATAATTATAATGATATGGCAATAATTGCTCAAAAGCACACATCCGAAGGCAAAGCGTGCATTTTATCGCCGGCAGCATCGAGCTACGATTATTTTAAAAACTTTGAAGAAAGGGGTCGTTTTTTCAAAAAGTTGATAAAAGAGTTGAAATAGTTAACAAAAAATTATTTGAATAAGTTGATACACATTAGAAAAATTATATACATTTGCCTCTGTAATTAAAATATCGAAGGATGTCAAAAACTATAAACATTAAAAAAGGGTATGATATTCGTTTGGTAGGCGAAGCTGCTAAAAGTGTAACAATGATACAGTCGGCAAAGCACGCCGTTAAGCCAACCGATTTCATCGGACTTACACCAAAATTATTAGTGCAAGTTGGCGACGAAGTTAAAGCCGGCACCCCAATAATTTTTAACAAACACGACGAGCGTGTAGTTATTACCTCTCCGGTTAGTGGTACAGTAGAAGCTATAAACCGTGGCGAAAAAAGATTGTTGGAAGAAATAGTCATCAAAACAGGCACAGGATACCAATCCGAAAGCTTTGACATAAAGTACACTCCAGATATCGAAAGGGCAAAACTTATTGAACTGTTACTAAAATCGGGTTTGTGGGCAAGTATTAGGCAGCGTCCGTTTTCGGTAATAGCTAATCCCGATGATACGCCGCGAGATATTTATGTTACGGCTATGGATACCGCACCTTTGGCTATAGACCTACCTTTTGTGATTAAAAACAGTTTAGAAGATTTTCAGGAAGGAATAAATGCTCTCAAAATCTTGGGCAACAAAAACATCCAATTAGGTTTGCCACACGGCTGCACCGAATTAGATTCTCTTAAAAATGTAGATATTACCTATTACAAAGGTCCTCATCCCGCAGGAAATCTTAGCGTACACATAAATAAAACATCTCCTATTAATAAGGGAGAAATAATTTGGTATGCTCATCCTCAGGATATAATAATTATTGGCAGATTGTGTCGCCACGGACATGTCGATACTACCATAACAATTCCGGTTTGCGGTTCGCAAGTAGAAAGTCCGCAATATTTCACAACCCGAAAAGGCGTCTGCATCGATACTTTTGCCGATATTATCAATACCGAAGAAACCAACAGATACATAAGCGGCAATGTTCTTAGCGGAACAAAAATCAAGGAAAACGGCTTTTTGGGATTTTACGAAAACCAGTTTACTGTAATTCCTGAAGGCAACGAGTACGAGTTTTTCGGTTGGATTAAACCCGGTTTAGATAAACCAAGTTTTTCGCGTACGTTTATGTCGTGGTTGCAGCCCAACAAAAAGTACAAAGCCAATGCCAATCTGCATGGCGGAAACAGAGCTTTGGTAGTTACCGGCGAGTACGAAAAGGTTTTCCCATTAGATATTTATCCTATGCAACTTATAAAAGCTTGTATAGCTGAAAACATCGACGATATGGAAAATCTTGGCATATACGAAGTTGATGAAGAAGACTTCGCTTTGCCGGAATTTATCGATCCGTCGAAGACAGAAATCCAACACATTATACGTGAAGGCTTGGATTTAATTAGAAAAGAAATGCAATAATTTTACATAATAAAAGATTGTTAATGAAATCATTACGAAAATACATAGACAAAATTAAACCGAAATTTACTTCGGGTGGGAAATATGCAAAGTTAGAGTCCACCTTCGATGCTTTTGAGACGTTTTTGTTTGTCCCAAATAAAACAACGTTTAAAGGAAGCCATATCAGAGACGGTGTTGACCTTAAACGTACCATGAGCTTTGTTATCATCGCTCTTATTCCCGCATTGTTATTCGGAATATGGAATACAGGTTATCAACACAATTTAGCTTTCGGTTTAGATACCGGCTTTTGGAGCAATGTATGGTATGGCTTGGGTAAGTTATTGCCGTTATTGATAGTGTCGTACGTTTGCGGATTGGGAGTTGAGTTTATATTTGCTCAGATAAGAAAACACGAAGTCAACGAAGGATTTTTAGTAACGGGAATGCTCATACCGTTAATTATGCCCGCCGATGTTCCGTTATGGATGGTTGCCATTGCAACAATATTTGCAGTGATAATAGGTAAAGAAGCATTTGGTGGTACAGGAATGAATATATTTAATCCGGCGCTATTGGCAAGAGCTTTTGTGTTTTTTGCCTATCCTTCAAAAATTTCGGGCGATGTGGTTTGGGTTGGCGGACTTGGAAAAGCAACAACTGTAGCCGACGGTTTTACAGGAGCAACACCTCTATCTTTCGCTGCTTCGGGCAATATCGACTTGTTACCTACACTCAAAGAATTATTTATCGGAGTATTGCCGGGTTCTATTGGAGAGACATCGAAGATAGCCATAATTCTGGGAGCCATTATTTTACTGATAAGCGGTATAGGATCATGGCGAATTATGTTGTCGGCACTTTTGGGTGGAGTTACCATGTCTCTTATATTTAATGCTGTTGGGGCAAATGCGTATATGACATTAGACCCGTTAACTCAAATAATGATGGGAAGTTTCTTATTCGGAATTGTATTTATGGCAACCGACCCTGTTACAGCTGCCCAAACTAATAAAGGGAAATGGATTTACGGCTTCTTAATCGGAATCTTCGCTATTATGATACGAGTAGTTAATCCTGCATATCCCGAAGGTACTATGATGGCTATACTATTGATGAACGCTTTCGCTCCTCTTATCGACCACTACGTAGTACAAGCTAATATTAAAAAACGACTAAAACGAATAAAAAAATAATTTAAAGCATAATAAAATACTATGGAAAAAAGTAATAGATACATTATAATTTATGCTTCGGTAATGGTTATTATTGTGGCTGTAGTTTTGACCATTCTTGCAGTACAACTCAAACCTGCCCAAGATGCTAATATTAGAGTTGAAAAAATGCAAAACCTGTTACAAACCATTAATATCAACACAGCCGACTTAACTCAAGATGAAATAATGAGTTTGTTTGAAAAAACTATTGTGTCGGGTGTTTTGATTAATAACAAAGGCGAAATTGTATCAAACGACTTGGATGAAACTTTTAATACCGAACTCGGAAACGAGTTGAAGAAACCTGTTGAAGAACAAAGATACCCTGTATATCAGTCGGTAACAGCAGATAACGATACCTTGAGTATAATTCAGTTGCATGGCAAAGGATTGTGGGGACCTATTTGGGGTTACTTGGCTTTTAAATCCGATTTCAATACGGTTGCGGGTTGCGTGTTTGCACACAAGGGCGAAACACCGGGCTTAGGTGCCGAAATTGCCGAATCGTGGTATCAAGAAAAATTTATAAACAAAACCGTTTTCGACGACAATAATAATTTAGTGTCGATAAAAATAGTTAAAGGTGGAGTTTCACCCGACGACCTTCACTCCGTTGATGCTATAACAGGTGGAACCATTACTAGCGACGGATTACAAGATATGATTGCCGATATCTTAGATGCTTATAAACCATTTTTTGAATCTAAAAGACAATAATAAAATACAAAGTAAAATATATAACTATATATCATATACATGAATAAAGAACAAAATATTAAAGAAAAAGAGCCGGTTTTTTCAGCTAAAATATTAAGACTGATAAAAACGCCGCTGAATATTGAAAATCCTATAACAGTGCAAGTTTTGGGAATTTGTTCGGCATTGGCAGTAACGGTACAATTAAAATCGGCAGTTGTAATGGCTTTATCCGTTACTTTTGTAACCGCATTTTCTAATCTGATAATATCGCTGTTACGAAATTCTATCCCTTCGCGTATCAGAATTATAGTGCAACTTGTTGTAATTGCTTTTTTAGTAATTATTGTTGACCAAGTTCTGAAAGCATACGTTTACGATGTTAGCAAAAAGTTGTCGGTTTTTGTGGGCTTAATAATTACTAACTGTATAATAATGGGTAGGTTAGAAGCTTTTGCTATGGCTAATAAACCTTGGCCCTCATTTGTCGATGGGATTGGCAACGGATTGGGTTATGGTCTTATCTTAGTCGTGGTTGCTTTTTTTAGAGAATTTCTTGGTTCAGGAAAAATATATGGTTTTCAGGTAATACCCGACAGCTTCTACAATGCAGGATATATGAATAATGGTTTAATGATACTGCCACCTATGGCTCTAATTACCATTGGAATTATTATTTGGATTCAACGAAGCAGAACAAAAGAATTGCAAGAACAATAAAAACACATGATCAGTTATGGAAAATTTATTTAATTTATTTGTACGAAGTATTTTTATCGACAACATGATATTTGCCTTTTTCCTAGGCATGTGTTCGTATTTAGCTGTTTCAAAAACGGTTAAAACGTCTATGGGATTGGGCATTGCCGTTGCATTTGTTTTAATAATTACAGCACCTATTAACTACCTAATCGATAATTATTTCCTAAAACCTGGTGCACTATCTTGGTTAAGCAGCGATTTGGCTACATTAGACCTTTCTTACCTTAGCTTTTTAATATTTATTGCCGTTATTGCCGCAATTGTTCAGCTAGTAGAAATGGTTATTGAAAAATTTTCACCTTCTTTGTACAACTCGTTAGGGATATTTTTGCCATTAATTGCTGTTAACTGTGCGATAATGGGAGTTTCATTATTTATGCAAGAAAGAGATTATAGTAGCATTGCCGAAGTTTCGGTTTTTGCTTTAGGTTCAGGAATTGGCTGGCTGCTTGCTATTATTGCTCTTGCCGCTATCAGAGAAAAACTTGCTTACTCAAATGTTCCAAAGCCGCTAAAAGGATTAGGAATAACTTTTATTGTTACAGGACTTATGTCTATTGCATTTATGAGCTTTATGGGAATAAAAATTTAAAAGTATTAATATGAATTTACTTATCATAATATTATCAACTTTATCAACATCACTTATTTTCGGGACTTTAGTATTCTTACTAATTATATTACTGTTAGTACTTCTGTTGCTCTTTGCCAAGTCGAAACTAACATCAAGTGGTCCTGTTACGATAAATATTAACGACGAGAAATCTATTACTGTCAGTGCAGGTAGTAGTTTGCTTACAACGCTATCTAACCAAAAAATATTTCTACCCTCTGCTTGCGGAGGTGGCGGAACTTGTGGAATGTGTAAGTGTCAGGTAGTTAGTGGCGGAGGAAGTATTTTACCTACCGAAGTAGGTTTTTTTACCAGAAAAGAGCAACAAAACAATTGGCGTTTGGGTTGTCAGGTTAAAGTTAAAGAAGACCTAAGTATTATTATTCCTCCCGAAATTTTTGGAATTAAAAAATGGGAGTGCGAAGTTATTTCAAATAAAAATGTCGCTACGTTTATTAAAGAATTTGTTGTTAAACTTCCAGAAGGAGAAACCTTAGATTTTAGAAGCGGAGGTTATATTCAAATAGATGTGCCTAAAATCAATGTCGATTATAAAGATATTGAGGTAGAAGAGAAGTTCCGTGAAGATTGGGATAAATTTAATATGTGGGATTTGAAAATGAAAAATCCTGAACCCGTTTTTAGAGCTTACTCTATGGCAAATCATCCGGCAGAAGGAAATATTATAAAATTGAATATTCGTATTGCTAGTCCACCTTGGGATAGAGCCAAAAAATGCTTTAAAAAGGTTAACCCTGGTATTTGTTCTTCCTATATTTTTTCGAGAAAACCAGGCGACAAGGTTACCATTAGCGGTCCTTACGGTGAGTTCCACATTAAGGAAACCGATAAAGAAATGGTATTTATTGGCGGTGGTGCAGGTATGGCTCCTCTTCGCTCAATGATATTCCATTTGTTCTTAACAGAAAAAACAAAACGCAAAGTTAGTTATTGGTACGGAGCAAGGTCTTTGCGTGAAGTATTTTATCAAGATGAATTTGAGAAAATTGCTGCCGAAAATCCAAACTTCAGTTTCCATCTCGCTCTTAGCGAACCACTTAAAGAAGACAACTGGACAGGTCCTACAGGCTTTATACATCAGGTTGCTCTTGATAATTATTTGATAAATCACCCCGAACCAGAAGAAGTTGAATATTACCTTTGCGGTCCTCCACTGATGAATAGCGCTGTTTTCAACATGTTAGACAATTTAGGCGTTCCGAAAGAGAATATAGCATTCGACGATTTCGGTTGATAACTTGCAAATTGTAGTATTATGAAAAATAAAATGTTTTTCGTAACGGTTTTATCGCTATCCGTTATTAGTGCTGTGTTTTTATCGTGCAACAAAAAAAGCGATAATAATTTGCACAAACTTATGGGTAAAACCCAAGGAACTTACTACGCCGTTACTTATTACAGCGATGACACTACAAATCTGCAGAACGAAATAGATTCTTTGCTTATAGCTTTCGATGGCATTTTTTCGACTTTCAATCCCAATTCATTGGTTTCAAAAATAAATCGTAACGAAACAGATACGATTACCGATAGCTTGTTTGTCGAAGTGTGGAATAAATCGATGGAAGTTTCCGAATTATCTGGAGGCGATTTTGATATTACAGTTGGTCCTTTAGTTAATATTTGGGGTTTTGGAAATATCGAAAAGAAAGATAATGTTTCTAAAAGTCAGATAGATAGTGTACTGAAAATTACAGGATACAAAAAAATCCAGCTTGTTGACAATAAGATTGTTAAGTCGGATGCAAATATCCAAATAAATTTTAATGCTATAGCTCAGGGTTTTTCAGTCGATTTGTTGGGTGAATATCTCATCAGTAAAGGTATAGATAACTTTTTGGTAGATATTGGCGGAGAAATATGGGCTAAGGGCACTAAACCCGACGGTAAAGAATGGATTCTTGCAATTGAAAAACCTGCAAAAGACAAAGACGATGACAGAGATATTCAAATCCAGTTTCCATTAAAAGATAAAAGTATTTCAACTTCGGGAAGTTACAGAAAATATTACGAAGAAAATGGTATCAGATATTCGCATACTATAAATCCTCACACAGGATTTCCCGTTGAGCATTCTTTACTAAGCGTTTCGGTAATACACGATAATTGCATGACTGCCGATGCTTTGTGCACAATGTTTATGGTTAAAGGACTTGATAACTCTTTGGATTTTTTGAAACAATATCCAGAGCTACCTGTTTACTTTATTTATTCCGATAGTAGTGGAAATATCCAAACCACAGAAACAGACGCTTTTAGCAAGCTAATCGCTGATTAAGTTTTTCTGTTTGTTTTTACATTCTCCCTCTTTACCCTTGCCACAAGTACAGCCTATACGTTCGCCGGTATTAGGGTCAACACTACTGCACGATTTCTTAAATTCACCGTCTTTTAAGAAAAACATTTTTATAGCTATGCCGGCAACAGCGACAGCTACAAACAATATTGCAATTATTATTATTCTAAACATTTAAAACTTTTTTATTGTGATATTTTTATATTTTTTTGATTTCAGACCAATGTATCCGTACTGAAATATGCTAAAAGTGCCGGATTTGTCAAGTCTGATGTTATTTTCTAAGCTATTTAAACTAGTGTTTCGATATTTCGAAATGTAATCGTGTATGTCCTTGATGTGTTTAGGCTCGTCAAATTTTGACAAGTAGTCTTTTACCAAGTCTCTAATTGTTCCGCTTTTAACGTTGTCCCACGATTTTAATTTGTACGTTCCGGTTTTTCCTATCGGAATTATTTCTTCTACATTCAGTAAATACGAACGCAAGTTCTGTTTCTTGTCACTATAATCAATACCATAACGATTTTTTAGCTCACTAACTAATGTCGATATATTTACAGGTTCTTTGTGTCCTTCAAAAATTTTTAATATATATTCGGATATTTTTATGTGTGAGTTTCTTTTAATTAAGAAGCCACCTTCTTCACTTGTGGAAACACCTTCTGTTTTTGATAAAATGATATTACATGCATCAATTATTTCTTGTGTTAGATGCTTCTTATTTATTAAAAATTTGCTCAAAAACTTAATGTCATTGTAAATAAAATCCTTCTTGTGTAACTTTTTCAAGTTTCTTTCAAGTTTTTTTATAAACAGACCGAAATTAAACTCTTGTACTAAACTTGTTTTAATCAGATAAAAATTGGTGTCTCTATCGCGATGATTCGGATAGAGTTCATATCCTTCATATAAATATCTATATATTAGCGCAATGTACGAAGCTTCGTATTTGTTTTCATAAATTTGCTGAGATAGTTTATTGTCAAATACTATTATATTATCATTTAGGTTGAATTTGACATCAGTTCTGTTGGCTAAGTTTGCATCAACATTTTTAATATCGTTTAATATTCTTTCAATTTTGTGATGGATTAAAACAGATATTTGTCTCAGTCTTTCGCTACTTACATCGTTGTCTTCAGCTATTTGAGCCAAATTCAAGTTGTACTCTGTAGTATTTTTGAAAAAATATTTCCTCACAACGAGCAACTCCTTATTACTTAAGAAGTTGTTTATTAATTCCGAAACAAACACTACCAACTTGAATTTATTGTTAACAAACGAATTTCTGTGTTTTTCGGTAGTTAAAGTTGTTGTATTATATTTTTTCTCACATAAATTTTGTAGCCTATTAAAAATAATATCTTCCTCTTCTTCTGAAACATAAATTCCCATTGATAAATATTTTTCCACCATATTTACCAACTCACTATTTGTTTTCACCCCGCAATTTCTTCCTTCTAAAAAGTCCCCATAAACTTTGTAATAGGCTATAATTTCGGATAAATTGTTTAAACCCAATCTTTTACAGGTGTTAGAAGCTCTAGCGGACAAATTTTCAATATCTATTAATTTTTGTATGCTATAGTCCTTTGCATCCATACACAATTTATGTTTTCGAAAGGCGCATTTTACCTAATCAGCGTAATAGTACCGCTATTAGAGTTGTCAAGTCCTTTCCTTTCTCCCACGTCGTTATTCCTCCACACCGTTCCGTCTCTGAAGGTAGCGTACACTTTGTACACATACACATCTTGCGGACAAGGTTTATCCTTGTACTTACCATTCCAACCTTCTGCCGGTTCACCCTGGCTTGTAAGTTTGTTACTACTCCATATCAGGTTGCCGTGCTGGTTGTACACTTCAGCTCTGTAGGTTGCAAGGTTCATACCTACAGGCTTCCATACCCTTAGTTCGCTGTTTCCACCATCGGGAACAAATGCGTTGGGTATGTATAGTCCTTTAAACATTAGCTTGTATTCGGCACGTGCAGTGTCCACACAACCATACTCGTTAACAGACACTAAGGTAATGGTGTAGTCTCCGCTGTAGTTGTAGGTAACCGTAGGTTCTTTCTCTTGTGAGAAAGTTCCGTTACCAAAGTCCCAATAGTAGTTCTGAGCACCTATGGTTCCGTTAATCATCTGTAGCTTACCTTGTATGCCGTCTACGTTCTTGTTCCACCTAAACGCACTTATTGGCGAGGCGTAAACCGTAACGTACTTGCTTATACTGTCGGTACAACCGCTTGTATCCGCTACAGTCATGTTGACTTTGTAACTACCCGGCGCTCCGAAGTTGTATTGCGGTGTCCTTCCTTCCATGTATGCTACTTCTCCATTGCTTCCAATCATAGTCCAGCCCCACCTTATAAGCTCTGAAGTACTGCTGCTTGACGCATCGAAGAAGTACGTGTTTTTACCGCTACACGATAGCGAACTTTCAAAGTTAGCAGTTGGCGGTTGATGTATATCAATGCTCTTGACTATGCTATCACTACAGCCAAATATATTATTTACTCTCAATGTAACATTGTAAGTTCCCGGCGAGTTGTAATAATATCTCGGATTTCTCATACTTGAAGTATCCTGACTTGTGTTATTATCTCCAAAATCCCAACGGTATATTAGTCTCTTGTTGCTGTAATTGCTACTGCTGTCAACAAACTCAACGGTTCTACCCCAGCACTGATTTTGTGTAATGAAGTTTGCTATAGGCGAGGTTCTGACAATAATCTGTTTTTCTATGCTGTCAGTGTAGATAACACCACCAACATTTGCTTCAATTACAAATTTGGTTGTGTAAACACCTTGATTTTCGTAGGTGTGTTCTATAACAGGTACATAGTTTTGATAAGTTGTATCTGACCCGTCGCCAAAGTTCCAGTATCTTCTAGTTATTTGTGCAAGACTGTTGCTGCTGTCAACAAAGTAAGCTTTTTGACCTTCGCAGATTATTGAATCGCTTGTATAGTTGGCTATTAAGCATGCTTTAACTTCAATATTTGCTGTATCGCTACCACTACAACCCCAATCGTTGTACATGGTTAGTATTACCTGATAAATGCCAGGTTCTTGATATTTGTTGGTAGCTGTATTCAAGGTATCTGTATAAGTGTTTCCATCACCAAAATCCCATGAGTATTGCGTATATACTGCCGAGTTGTCGTTTCCAAGACCTTCAAAGGTAACTGTGCTGTCACAGATTCCTTGTGTATATGTAATTTGAGGTTTAACTTCTAAATTAATATCCACAATTGCTTCAGCATAAGCTATACAACCGTACATATCAGTCGCTTCAAACAACACTGTATATTCTCTTGATGTTGAGTACCTATGCGTTGGATTAAGTGCGTTGGATATATTACTTGCTCCAGATCCGGGGTCTCCAAAGTTCCATACACAACTTACTATGGTATCAAGCGGCATATGTGGAGCTATCAACAGTCCTTCAAACTGGGTGTCTTCACCGACACAGCCTTTGGTGTAGGATATATCAATTTCAAAGTCAGGTGGCACACATACTTGCTTAACAATAGTATCCGAACAACCTTTGTCGTTTATAACAATTAGCTGTACATTGTAACAACTATCTTTAGTGTAGAACTGGTGCTGTGGACTGCTACCGCTTCCATACTGTCCGGGTTCAAACTCCCATATCCATTCTGTTATAATGCTCTGATGACTCGTGGAGTTATCATAGAACTGTACCATTCCGTTGCTGCATGGTGTAACCGAATAGCTGAAGTTAGGCGTGGGTTTATCCCAAATTTGTATTGGCACTGTAACTGTGTTTGTACATCCATGCTCGGTTATGGTGGTGAGTGATACGTTGTATACTCCAGGATTATTATACACATACACAGGGTGTTGCAACACAGATGTATCACCTTGATAACCGAAGTTCCATAACCAAGCTACAATAGTATCTCCGGCAGGAGCTATAGACATATCGGTAAAGGTGGTTTCCTTTCCGCTACAAGCAGTATTATACGTAAACTGACTAATAGGCGATGAGTGTATTATCACCTGATGTGTTTTCTTATTGGTACAACCGCTTATGTCTCTTATTTCAAGGCTAACGTTGTATGCTCCAGGTAACGAGTATGCGTGAGTTACCACACTTTGGTTCTGAACAAAGGTTCCATCACCAAAGTCCCAGCTGTAATAAGTAACGTTAGTTACATTGGTTATTGTGCTATCTACTGAGAAGGTCATATTTGAACCCAAACATCCGTCCTTGGTGTAGGTAAACTCTACATCAGGTTTATCGTAGACTTCTACGTTATATTCTCTGTATGCACTACATCCTAAACTGTTGGTAACCGTTAGTCTGACAGTATAAGTTCCGCTGTTAACGTAAATATGTGTTGGATTTTGAAGATTTGAATAATTAAGTATTCCTGAATTTGGGTCACCAAAGTCCCATGCATAAGACGTAATACTTGCGCCGCTACCTGCACTAACCGTACTTGTAAACTGAGTGTTAGAACCCATACAATTTGATGTGTACGAGAAGTCAACATCAGGAGAATCGGATATTGTTAATATTCTGATAGTACTATCCGTACATCCTAAGTCGCTTTCAACTACCAATTTAACTTCAAAGCTACCTTGCTGACTGTACGAGTGAGTAACTGTAGGCTGGTAAGCAGTGTATGTGGTATCGTTACCGTCGCCAAAGTGCCAGCGCCACTGGGTTATAGCTCCTTGTACTGCATGGCTCAAGTCAGTAAACACTACTGTTGAGTCGTTACACAGTGGATTGCTATTAGCAAACGAAGCAACAGGTTTTGGATATATTGTTACTGTTTTGGTTGTAATGGCAGTACATCCGTTTATATCTTTGGCAGTTAACGTCACATTATACTGTCCGCTGTTTTCATATACATGTACAGGGTTGGACAGACTGCTGCTGTTGCCATCATCAAAATCCCAGTAATAGGTTTGTAAATCAACGTTGCTGATGGTGCTAAAGCTTATAGCAGAGCCATTACAACCGTCGTTGTTTTCTATTGTAACTTCTGCAAGGTCGTTAACTATTACTTGCTTAACTATACTGTCCCAACAACCTTTGCTATTGTATACTGTTAGTGTAACGTTGTAAGTTCCTGCAGTGTTGTAAGTATGTGTAGGCGAAGGAACGCTGGAGTAGTTAAGTACTCCCGAGGTCGGATCGCCGAAGTTCCACATCCATTGTACTATCTGCGATGCTCCTGTGTTAACACTTTGGTCTGTAAAACTTGTTGGAGCACCTACACAAGAGCTGCTGATGCTGAAGTCTGCAAATGGGGTACTTCCCACCGATAATACTTCCTGATAACTGTTGCTGCAACTGTCGTTACTTATTGCCATCAGTACAACTGTGTAATCCCCGCCTTGTGTGTACATGTGGCTAATGGTTGTTCCGCTATTTGCAGGTTGCGTAAATGAGTTTCCATCACCGAAGTCCCATTCGTACCTTACTATGTGTCCACCAATAACAGGCGGAGTAACATTTACAAACACAACGCTATCGTTTGCACACAGTGGTTGATTGTACGTGTACATAGGTTGTGGACCTGCATTAACAGTAAGAGTTCTGCTCGCAGTGTTACTACATCCGTTGGTATCGGTAACGGTTAAGGTAACGTAATAGGTTCCTGCAACAGTGTAGATATGTTCAGGGTTAGCGATATTAGATGCATTTCCATCACCAAAATCCCATAGCCAGTGTATAACACCTGCGGATGATGTAGAGTTAAATACAGTAGGATTACCTGTACATGAGCTGATAAAAGTAAAGTCTACATCAGGCTCGGTATAAACTTCAATATCATAACTTGTAGTAGTGCTGCATCCTTTGCTGGTATTTACAGTAAGTGTAACAGTGTATATACCTGGAGTATTG
This sequence comes from Lentimicrobiaceae bacterium, assembly GCA_033809755.1. Taxonomy (GTDB): domain Bacteria; phylum Bacteroidota; class Bacteroidia; order Bacteroidales; family UBA4417; genus UBA4417. Next base: position 9,715 of record JAPXLB010000017.1, on the reverse strand, counting down.
TATATATGTCTAGGATTAGCAAGTGTGCTAAAATTGCTCGTTCCTGATGCCGGGTCTCCAAAATCCCAGCTTTGGCTAACTACGCTATTACCTGCACTAACAGTATAAACGTATGAAAACTCAGTATAATGACCCTCACATGTTCCTGTGTAGATTATCTCTTCAATATCAATACCATTAACAGTTATAAGGCTTGTTTTCTCGGAATTACATCCTAAACTGCTGTACACAACCAACTTCACCTGATAAACACCAGGTAGAGTGTACGTATGTTCAACATCAGTTATATTAGGATGGTTGAGCACAAGTGTACTACCATCACCGAAGTCCCATTCAGCTGTTTCAATATAACCTTGGTTGCTATAGCTAAGGTCGTTAAATGCAACTACGTTTCCTGTGCAGACTTCAGTAATGTGGCTAAAGTTGCTGACAGGACTTTCAAATACATCCACGTTTTTCTGAACTTTGGTAATGCAACCGTTAGTGTCTGTAACAGTTAATATTACGACGTATGTACCACTTTCGTTATAGATATGATAAGTATTAGCACCTGAAGCAATGCCACCATCTCCAAAGTTCCAATGATAATTTGCTATGGCTTGGATATTAGTAGCTGTGCTATCTATATAAAAGAACGAGGTGTCGTTTTTGCAATTATTTGTATAGAAAAAGTCTGCCGTGGCACCTTCGCTTATAGTTATCATTTTGCTAATAGTATCAGAGCAACCGTTAAGGTTATATACTATAAGCTCAACGTTGTATTGTCCACCGTTGGCATACACATGTTCGGGGTTTTGCAGTGTGCTAGTATTATTAACTCCTGAAGCAGGATCACCGAAGTTCCATAGCCACTCTGTGATGTTACCACCTTGTGCGTTTTGACTTTCGTCAACAAAGTAAATAGTCTGTCCTTGGCATCCTTGGCTATGAGTAAACTCAGCTATAGGAACGTTGTGTATGGTAATATCTTTGCTGTATGTGGAAGTACAACCTCTGGCATCTGTTATGGTTAAAGAAACAGTGTAAACACCTGCAACGCTGTACAAGTGCGACACATCGGCACTATTGGGGAATATAACAGTAGTAGTCGTTCCATCACCAAAATCCCATACCCACTCAGCAATATAACTGCCTGCAGGTACTGACAGATCGTGGAAATAAGTGCTATCACCCAAACAGTTTATACTGCTATAAGAGAAGAAACTGTTAGGATTAGGTTGTATTTCAACTGTATGACTTATGCTATACTCACAATCATAAATATCAACGACATGCAAGGTTACAGTATAAGTACCTGAGTTAGCATATAAGTGAGAAGGATTTACAAGCGAGTTGCTTGTAAAGTGGTTGCCATCACCGAAGTCCCACTCATATAAACTTATCTGATCTAGGTAGTTGCCGCTAAGTGTGAAGTATGTGCTATCACCCATACAAGTCTGTGAGAATGTAAAATCGGTAACAGGTATTGGAGTCATAATAACTGTAACCGTGTCCAGCATCATAATCGTGCAGTTGGCACTAATGTTTGTAGCTTCTACGTAGTACTGTCCTTGTGCCGAGTGGATGCCGAAGTTTATCGGATTACCATCGCCAAGCATGGGAGCACCTAGTGGCAAGGTGTTGTAGATTAATTGATAGCTGACGCCCACCTCAGAGTTTGTTAAGGTAATCTCAACACCTGCGGCTCCGGCACAGTAAGTACCATTGTGTGAAGCGACAAGGTTGTACAGTATAGGCAGAGCGTGCACTTCTATATCGGTACTACCTACGAGTGAATCTCCAGGAGAGGTACATAAAGCATCGTCAAGGTAGCTAATCCAGTGGCTTATGCTTGTCTCGGGAGTAATGCTTATTTGGTGTGGGCTACTCATTATATTCTTAATGGTATCGTTAACCAATCCGTTTGTATACACCAAATTCCAGGGCGGTGTTCCTCTGAGGTTAAATGTTATAATAGCCTGTTCACCTTCGCATATGGCGGTGTCGCAAATAATTTCACCGTAAGGATAGTTGTTAACTGTAAGCCACATGGAACTTGAATTTACAAGCCCACGACAACCTGTTGTATTCAGAGTAAGCTCTATAGTATGACCAACATCGCTGACACCTGGAGTGTATATTGCATCTATGGCGTGTACATTGTTAAACGTACCGCTTCCACTGGTAGTCCACATAACGGCATTTTGGTATGTAACAGTACCGTCAAGTTGATGTGGTGTAAATCCGCATACTGTAGCATTTTCTCCGGCATAGGCTTCGGGGAATGGGTCTATTTGTAGTTGCATAGTGTCTGTTATAAAGTTTCCGACGCAACTGCCGCTACCCTCTAGTGTGAGAATAAAGTTTATTGTCCTTCCGGGAGTGTTCATGTCAATAGGCCCCGGCGTAAATGTAGGATGTAGAATATTTGGATTGTTAAGAGTTCCGTCACTGGTATAACCTTCGCCATAAAACGTCCATTGTATATTAGTGTTGTCGTAGTATGTTCCGCTACTTCCGTTGAATGTGTAACTACCGTCGCTACTACAAATATAATCATCGTCACCGGCAAAAGCAATAGGGTAAGGACCAACACTAACATTTCTATGTGTAGCATCCAGAGGGCTACAACCGTTATTATCAATGTATGTAACGCTAACTGTTTGAGTACCTGCACCTGTCCAAAGCACTTCAATACTGTTTGTACCTTGACCTGTAGTAATAGAGCCACCTGTAACGGTCCATACGTAGTTGGTCATACCGGCATCTGTGCTATATACATTACCACCCACGCTGACGCATCCTATGTTAGAACCGTTAAGAGAGGGAACAGGAAGTTGGTTAACAGTGACTTCGAATGGATTAGAAGTACCCACACATCCGTATGCATCCACAACCGTAACACCAATAGGTTTTGTTCCAGGCGTGTTCCAGCTAAGGTTTACTTCATGACCTGTACTAGCACCAATAATATTAGCACCAGATACCGACCAAGTATAGTTTACAAAACCGGTAGCTGTGGAGTACATGTTACCTTCGGTAAACAAGCACACTGAAGGAGATCCGCTAACAACGGGAGCAGGCAATGCCAGCACTTCGACAGCTAAAGTAGTAGGAGTAGGAGCTGTACAACCGAAAACGGTAGTATAGTTTACACTAATTTGGTTATTTCCCACAACATCCCATCTGACAATGATATTAGGACTTCCATTACCTGAGATAATAGTCCCACCCGTAACATTCCAGATGTAATTATTATGTCCAGCTTCTGTAGAGTAATTATTTTCTGTAAGGTGGCACACTTGATTATCACCATTAATTGTAGGAGTAGGCAGAGGATGTACAGTAACATCAAGGACACCAGGTCCATCCGACTCACAACCGTTAGGGTCAACATAAGTTACTGACAAAGTGTGCGTGCCCGGATTGTGCCAGCTTACGGTAATCTCATTAGTATTTGCACCCGAAGTAATAGTTCCACCACCCGAAATCGTCCATGAATAATTTGTCATACCGGCTTCGGTGGTGTACGTTACACCAGTGGTATTTTGACACACTGAATTTAATCCTGTAACAGTTGGAGTAATTAAATCATTAACCGTTATGTCTTTAGAGTGCGGTACAGGATTTCTACAACCATTAGGGTCTGTGTAGTTAACACTAAGTATGTGTACTCCATCCGTATTCCAAGTAATATCGACCGTTTGCTGATTGTTGGCTCCCACAATTGTACCACCACCACTAAGCGTCCACAAATAATTACTCATACCGGGTGGAGCTATGTATGTTTGTGTAGAGTTCAGACAAACACTAATGTTTCCGTTATACGTAGGTATAGGTAGAGGATTAAAAGTTAGCACCATAGAGCTAGTAACACTTTGGCAAGGAGCCTTACCGTTGGCGGTAATAGTGAGAGTAACGCTACCATTAGTTGTATCAGCATTGCTTGGTGTATACGTAGGATGTAATATGTAAACATTATTAAAGCTACCTGTTCCGCTAGTAGCCCAAGTAACGCCGGTACTGTGAGTAGTGTCGGAATCGTTTATAGTATAAGTAGCGTTAGCACAAATAGCTGCGTTGGCGCCTGCATAGGCGGTAGGTAATGGATGCACTATAACCTGCATACTTTCAGGGTCTGGCAGAGTACAGCCGTTGAGATCTGTGTAGTTGACAAAAACGTAGTGTACTCCTGGAACATTCCATTCAACAGTAACCTCGTGAGTGTCAATATTTCCAACGAAATTACCACCACTCGACAAAGTCCATAAGTAATTGGTCATTCCTGGTTCTGTTGTGTAAACGTATTGCTCATTAACACAGCAAGGAGTGGTACCTGTAATAGTAATAACAGGTAGAGCGTTAACTGTAATAGTTTTAGAGTGCGGTACAGGATTTCTACAACCGTTGGGATCGGTGTAGTTAACGCTAAGGGTGTGATCTCCGACTGTTTCCCAAATAATAGTAACTGTTTGCTGATTATCAGGTCCAATAATGTTACCACCACTATTGAGAGTCCACAAATAATTATTCATACCCGCAGGAGCTGTGTATGTATGTGTAGAGTTTAGACAGACGCTAATATCTCCTGTATATGTGGGTAAGGGCAATGGGTTAAAGGTAAGCACCATAGAACTTGTAGCAATTTCGCAGGGAGGTATTCCTTCGGCGGTAATGGTAAGCGTAACGCTACCGTTAGTGGTGTCAGCATTGCTAGGTGTATATGTAGGATGTAATATGTTAACGTCATCAAAAGTGCCGGTTCCGTCGGTAGTCCACGTAACACCTATGCTATTAGTAGTGTCGGAATCGTTAATAGTATAAGTACCGTTAGCACATATAGCAGCGTTAGTACCTGCGTAGGCAGTAGGCAATGGGTGCACAACAACCTGCATACTTTCGGGAGCAGGAAGAGTACAACCGTTAGCGTCCACATAATTAACAAAAACATCATGAACACCTGGAACATTCCATTCGATAGTAACTTCTTCGGTATCTTCACCCGAAATAATAGTTCCTCCACCGCTAATTGTCCATAAGTAGTCAGTCATTCCCGGTTCTGTTGTGTAAAGGTATTGTTCGTTAACACAGCAAGGAGTAGTACCTGCAATAGTAATAACAGGTAGAGCGTTAACTGTAATGCTTTTGATGTGCGGAATAGGGTTTCTACAACCTTTGGGGTCGGTGTAGTTAACGCTAAGTGTATGATCTCCGACTGTTTCCCAGACAATGGTAACCGTTTGTTGATTATCAGGTCCAATAATATTACCACCACTATTGAGAGTCCACAAATAATTATTCATACCCGCAGGAGCTGTGTATGTATGTGTAGAGTTTAGACAGACGCTAATCTCTCCGTCGTACGTGGGTAAGGGCAATGGGTTAAAGGTAAGCACCAATGAACTTGTAACACTTTGGCAAGGAGATATTCCGTCGGCAGTAATGGTAAGGGTAACGCTACCATTTGTAGTATCAGCATTGCTAGGCGTATATGTGGGATTTAATATATTAATATCATCAAAGGAGCCGCTTCCGTTTGTAGTCCATGTAACACCTATGCTATGAGTAGTGTCTGAATCGTTTATTGTATAAGTTTGGTTAGCACAAATTTCTGCATCGTTTCCGGCAAAAGCGATAGGCAATGGATGCACAACAACCTGCATACTTTCTGGAGCAGGAAGAGTACAACCGTTTAAATCGGTGTAGTTGACAAGTATGTTGTGAACGCCTGGAACATTCCATTCGACAGTAATCTCAGGGGTGTCGTTATTACCAACAATATTACCGCCAGTAGGCACACTCCATAAGTAACCTTGCATTCCTGGCTCAGTGTAATAAACATATTGTTCGTCAACGCAACAAGGTGTAGTGCCCGTGATAGTGATTGTCGGTAAGGGGTTGACAGTAATGGTTTTGGTAGTTGTTCGAGGTCCGCAATCAAAAGAAGTTGATACAAGTGTCAAAGTTTGTTGACCTGTACTATTCCATTGCACGGATACATTACTTGCGTTGTTAGGTCCTACTATTGTACCACCAGTAACTGACCAGATATGGCTTGTTAGATTTGTAGGCGTTGGACTATAAGTGCTGGTAGAATTCAGACAAACAGATGAATCGCCGTTTATTTCAGGTATAGGATCTGGAAGTATGCTAATAGTTATAGTTGGAGAAAGTCCACCGGCTCCGCAGTTTTCATTATAACCCTGAACTTGAAGTGTTCCTCCGGAAGTCAAGTCTGGGAAAAAAAGTGTTATGGAGTTTGTATTTGTTGTATCAATAGTGCCGTCGGGCTTATGCCATATGTATTGCGCAGCTGAGTGTATGGTAGGTATTGTATAGGTTTCGCTTGTTCCTATACAAACGGTATTGTCGCCTATAGGAGCTACTGTGGGTGTGGCAGGAGTTACAATAACTGCAACAGTTTCGTTGAAATTGTCCTCGGTAAGGTAATACCACCATGTGTTAATCATTTGTTCATTCCCTTGCCATGGATGGCAGCCAGTTATACCCGGACCAGGATAAATACAACCTGTAGTAATATTAACAGTTCCACCAAAAATATTACTATCGTCCCAATACACAGGCAAAATGGTAGAGCCAGCCTGTGTAGGACGTACAACATCAACTTTAATACCATTGGGATTGTCTTCTATGTCCCAAAATGGTAAATTTGTGAGTCCGTTCAAATAAGAAATGCTTGCAGAAATGTTAATACCATCTTGTACTTGTTGTCCAAAACCATCAAGTCCGTTCCATTGTATAGTATCGGTGTGGGAGCAATCCGGAGACCCCAAAACATCTCCGGTAACAATAACATCTTCATTGCCCGGGCCAAGGGGTGGAATATCTATGTTAAGAGTAATGGTGCCTGGTTCTGTAACTCGAACGAGAAAATCTACACTTCCATCGCAGTTGCTATTCGTAGTTATATTACATATCTCTCCAAATGTTCCGGTAGGATATGCGATTGTGTCAGGATTGTTTAAAAATAATTTGTACTGAGGCAAGTCTCCTCCTGCAGGCCAATTCGAAGAGGATTTCCTGTCTTCTTCCCAATTCCCTGTGTTGGAAACGCCCCATTCGTTACAATATACGGAAAATCCGCCGCCGGCAAGTCCATTCAGATCCATAGAGGTAACGATGCCGTCGTCTGTATAAACATAAAATTTTGTCAAACATTGACGTGCATTCCACCCTGTAGTGTAGATATATCCATTTGAAAGTTGCCAAGCTTTACTCCAAAGGCGTCCTAGTAATATTTCGTCGTTTGGTTCGTTGTATATGGTAATGTCAAACAGACTAATTTCAGCATTAGTGACAGGACCCCCATATTCATTAGCAGCAAATTCAATATAATAGTCTCCGTTTTTTGTAGGGTTGATCATGAGAGGCTCATAACCACCGGGGTTAGTCCCGTTAATATTGGGACCGGCGTAGGCTTGAGTATGATTATTAATAAAACCGGCTTCTCCATTTGTGGGTAAAGGTTGGAATCCACCTGAAATATCGTTTCCATCGGGGTCTTTAAAACGGTAAAACACAGTTCTAGAACCTCCTCCATTATATCCAGTAGCTCTTCCCAATCCAAAATATATAACTTCATTATTAAAGTCAGCTATATGCACATTTAGGCGATATGGCTCGGGACAGCCATTTTGAGCAAATTGCGATCTATGCTGGTTAGCATCGGTGTTTAAATATATTTTACTATGTTGCTGAGGAGTGGAACCTTGGGCTGCTTCGGGTTCCAACTCTTTAGTCCCTTCGGCAAAAAGGGTGGTTGAAGTGCAGCAGTACAAAAATATGGCTATTAGCATAACGCAACGCCATAAATAGCTGTGGATATTAGTTTTTTTGCTCATGTTAAAATAATATTAACCATTAAATAATTGATAAAGATATAATTTTTTTACATTTATAAGCAAAAAATCTAAATATTTTTACAAACTAAAAAATAATAGTAACTTTGTAGCGATAAATTAACAACATAAAAATAAATATAAAACACATATGAAAAACACAGATGCAACACGTTCATTGTTTGATTTAAATCAACTTGGAGAGTTCGGGGATGTTAATCCCTCAATTAGTGATTCGGCAACTTTTACATTTCAACATGCCGATGATATGGCAAAAACCTTTACAGGCGAGGTAGAGGGCTACTTTTTGTATTCCAGACATTGGAATCCGACTAACAAATGTTTAGCCGATGCATTAGCAACTCTTGAAGGAGCCGAAGCTGGCTGGGTAACAAGTTCTGGTATGGGTGCAATTACATCTACCATTTTGCACCTATGTAATACCGGCGACCATATTGTTGCCAGTCGCACAATATACGGTGGTAGCTTCGCTTTTATGAATAATTACCTTAAAAAATTTAATATTGAAACAACATTTGTTGATATTACAAATCTTGATTCGGTTAAAAAAGCAATAAAGCCAAATACTAAACTTATTTATACCGAAAGTATGACTAATCCTTTATTGCAGATTTCAAACATTCCGGAATTATCAAAAATTGCGAAATCTAATGGTATAAAATTAGTTGTAGATAATACTTTTACTCCCCTAATTATCAGACCTTTGAGCTTAGGAGCAGATATTGTAGTTTACAGTATGACTAAATTTATTAACGGTAAAAACGATTGTGTAGGCGGTGCTATATGCGGGAAGTTAGACTTTATTAATAGTATGATAGATGTTAATAGTGGTTCGGCTATGTTGTTGGGTCCGGTTTTAGATCCTATGCGTTCGTCGAGCATACATAAAAACCTACATACACTTCATATACGTATGCAAAAGCATAGCGAAAATGCTATGTATTTGGCTAAAAAAATGAAAGAAAAAGGTCTGAAAGTTTGTTACCCGGGATTGAGCAATCACAGAGACCACGAGTTGTTTAAATCTATTATGGTTCCCGACTTTGGTTTTGGTGGAATGGTTACATTAGATATGGGTACAAGCGAAAGAGCATCTAAACTTATGGAAGCTATGGAGCTAGCCAATGTAGGATATTTGGCTGTAAGCTTGGGTTACTTTAAAACTTTGTTCAGCAATTCCGGCAAAAGCACATCAAGCGAAGTTCCCGAAGATGTTCAAAACGAAATGGGCTTGTCTGAAGGATTAGTTCGTTTTAGCGTTGGATTAGATCACAACATTGAAACAACTTGGCAACGAATTGAAAAGTGTATAGATAATTTATAGCCTTTAGCTGGTGAAGTCGGAAGTCGGAAGACCGAAGTAGGAAGTTCTGAGTTCTGAGTCTTAGAGCTCTGTACTCCTGACTTGTAACTCGAAACTCCTAACTCGCAACTCTCCCGAAACTTCGGGAAACCCGTACCACGCAACACGCACCAGCCAAAAGCCAACAGCCAACAGCTAATAGCTACTCACACAAAAACTACCTCATAAGCCTTGTCGATGATAATATCGGCGAGGCTTTTTAGTTTGCTTACTATTTTGTGTTCTTGTTCCAGTACAACTCTGATTATATGATTATGCGGCGTGTGCGAAAATTTTCAAAGAAGACTAGCAAACATTTTTTTATTTATTGTTAATTATTATTAATTATTTTCTAACTTTGTCAAATTGAATATTAACTTAAAAAATTATAGATATGAAAACAAATGTAAAAACTATTTTGGCTATCATAGTCATAGCTATATTCGCCAATATAAACTTGGCAACAGCACAAAACATGTCACGCTGGATAGAGTTAACAGTACGGCAAGGGCAG
>JAPXLB010000016.1:0-53064 GCA_033809755.1 Lentimicrobiaceae bacterium | reverse complement strand
AAATAATTGCATACTTTTGTAAAAAAATATATGATAATAGGAAAAGGCATATACAAGCAGTACGGCTCTTTGGAAGTCCTGAAGGGTATTGATATTGAAATTCAAGCTGGAGAAATAGTTACTATAATGGGTGCTTCGGGAGCCGGCAAAACAACTCTGCTTCAAATACTTGGTTCGTTAGACAAGCCAACCAAAGGAGAAGTTATTGTTGATGGCGTTGAAGTCCACAAACTCAGCGGCAACAAGCTATCCGAATTTAGAAACACAAAAATAGGTTTCGTTTTTCAGTTTCATCACTTGCTACCCGAATTTACCGCACTCGAAAATGTTGCTATGCCTGCACTTATAAAGGGTTTATCGCTAAAAGAAGCCAAAAAACAAGCACATGCCTTATTAGACATGCTGAACCTATCGGATAGAAGCGATCATAAACCTTCAGAGCTTTCGGGCGGTGAACAACAGCGTGTTGCAGTCGCCAGAGCCCTAATCAACAAACCCGCTATCATTATGGCTGACGAACCTTCGGGAAACTTAGACTCTAAAAATGCCTTAGAACTGCACAACTTATTTTTAAACCTCAGAGACGAACTGAAACAAACATTTTTAATTGTAACTCACAATAAAGATTTAAGCAATATAAGCTCAAGAACTCTTATAATGAAAGACGGAGTTTTTGTTTAACAAATCCGCACAAAACACTTAATTAGCAACGAGTATATAACATTTACAATTTTATTTTATAGTAAATCTTATTGATAATTTATCGATTGGTATAAAATTTGCAAATAATATTCACTTTTTAACGTTATACTTATTACAACTTAAACTAAAACTATTTTTGCATAAAAATATTTACAAATGAAGTTTTTTAAACGAGTCTGCCTACTGACAGCAACGCTATTAATAAACATTTTTGTCTTAGCACAAGAAAATATATCGTTTGATTTTTCTACACTAATGCAACAAGGCGAAGCCGCCTTAAATGATAAGGACTACGCAAAAGCAAACTATTGTTTTGAAACTGCCTTAAAAATAGATCAAGAATCTATTGAAGCAATTAAAATGAAAAACAGGGTTGATGAAGTTTTTGAAAAAGACCCTAGTATTAAAAACACCATATTTGAAGACATTGTAATAAAAGGAGAAGAATACTTCATAAGCGGCAATTACAAACAGGCTCAAACTCTGTTTTTACAAGCTCTTTCACTAAATCATGAGGCTCAATTTATAAAAGACAGACTTGCATCTATTGATGAAGTTTATACTAATCCAAGTCATCAACAATTTTATTTAAACTCTATTAACAACGGCGACCAGCTTGTAAAAGACAAAAAATACAAATTAGCAATTGCCGAATACAACAAGGCGTACATTGTTAAACCCAACGACAGAAACGTAAAAACAAAAATTGAAGATGCTATTTTTAAGCAAAATGAAGTCGAAGATAATAAAGTTAGAATAAACGACCTGATTGCTGCTGGCGACAGACTTTTTGAAGAAAACGAATTTGAATCGGCTCTTGATAAATATAAAGTTGTGTTAAGGATGGTTCCCGATAATGCCGAAGTTTTACAAAAAATATCCGAAACCGAAAACATTATCACCAAAAGAAAAAACCTACAAGCCAATTATGACAGAGCAATAAACGACGCCGATAGCTTGTATTTGAATAAGTTTTTTGAGGCTTCTGCCCTACTCTACAAAGAAGCTATTTCGCTTAAGCCCGATGCCAGATATCCGAAAGAGATGTTGGAAAAAGCTACTCTGGCAGCAGCGGAACAGAAAAGTGTTGACGAGAAATATAATTCTCTTATAGCAAGCGCCGATAAACTTTTTGAATTGAAAGACTATCAAAACGCTATTACAAGCTATAAATCAGCCGTTGAAATCAAGCCCGAAGAGCAATATCCAAAAAATAAAATTTCGGAAATAGAAGGTTTACTTGCCGAAGCTAAATCTCTTGAAGAAAATTATAATAGAATTATTGAAAAAGCCGACGATTTTTATTCAAAACAAAAATGGGAAGAATCCTTAGCGGAATACTCGGCTGCTGTCGAACTAAAGCCTTCGGAAAAGTTACCTGCACAACGTATTGACGAAATAAAAGGCATTATGGCTCAAATAGCTGAAACGGAAGCAAAATACATTGCCGCCATCAACAAAGCCGACTCGCTTTTTAATATAAAATTGTACGAAAGCAGTATTGTTGCTTATAACGATGCCTTAGCGATTAAGCAAAACGAAACCTATCCCAAGCAGCAAATTACCGAAGCCGAAAAACTAATAGCCGAACAAAAATCTGCCGCAGAGCGATACAATTTATTAGTTACCGAAGCTGATAATCTGTTTGACCAAAAACTTTACTCGCAATCGCTGGCTAAATACGAAAAAGCTCTTGAAGTAAAACCTAATGAAGCTCGTCCTACAAACAGGATTAGCGAAATTAATGCAATAATCGCACAAATAGAAAACACCAATAAATTGTACAACGCTGCCATTACCAAAGCCGACTCGTTATTTGGTAAGCAGCAATGGTTGGCTAGTACCGAATTTTACCAAAAAGCTACAGAAATAAAACCCGACGAAACCTATCCGAAAGAGCAATTGGCAACAGCCAACGAACTACACAAAAATAAGGAACAATTAGACTCGAAATATAATAATTTGGTCAACGAAGCTGATAATTTGTTTGGAAACAAGTCGTACACCGAAGCTATTGCTACGTACAAACAGTCTTTAACTCTTAAACCCGACGAAGTTTATCCTAAACAACAAATTGAAAAAATTCAGGCTATTGTCGATAAAATTGAAGCTGACAATTTAAATTACTCCAAACTTATCGCCGATGCTGATGGTTTCGCACAAAACAATAAACTTGAAGACGCTGTAAATTCATACAAAGAAGCATTGAAAATAAAGCCCGACGAGACTTATCCCAAAGAAAAAATCTCATCGCTACAAGCAATCATTGATAAAAACATAGAAACTGACAGACTTTACAACGAAGCTATAAGTTTGGCTGATAATTTTTTCAACGATAAAAAATATCACGAAGCGATAGAACCATACAACAGAGCATTGACCATTAAGCCCGACGAATCTTATCCTAACAGCAAAATTGCTGAAATAAACCAAATTTTAAAGGATATAGAAATCAGAGAGAAAGAATACAATAGCATTCTAACCGAAGCTGATAAAAATTTTGAAAACAAAATGTATAGTGAGGCTCTATCGGGTTACAAGAGTTTGAATAAACTTAATAGCAACGACAAACACGTAATTGATAGAATTTCCGAAACCGAAAAGATTTTAAGCGATATCGAAGCTAGAAACAACGCTTACAATCAGAGTATTACAGAAGCAAACTCATTGTTCGAGCAAAAGCAATATTCGCAAGCTATTGCCAGCTACAACAAAGCATTAGAATACAAACCTGAAGACAAGTTTGCAAGCGATAAAATTAAAGAAATCGGTACCATCATCGCTGAAATTGATAAAAGTTACAATTTGTTTATCGACGACGCCGACCTAGCTTTTGAAAACGACAACTACGATCTCGCTATAGAAAAATACGAGTCTGCTTCTAAAATTAAGCCCGAAGAGCAATATCCGATAAAACAAATAAACGACATCAAAGCTAAAAAACAAGTTATCATTGACGAGATTAACAATAGGTACAACGCACACATCAGCACAGCGGATAGCCTTATGTTAGCAGAAGACTACGACGAAGCTATAAGCTATTTTAATAAGGCGTTGGAAGTCAAGCCTTCTGAAAGCTATCCAAGCCAACAAATTTCGAAAATAAATTCGTTGTTGGAAAAAATTAAGGCTCAACGTTCGAAAGAATTTAACGCAGCCATCGCCAAAGCCGATAATTTGTACAAAAACAAAATATACGACCAGGCTATAGAAGCCTACGAAAGTGCCATATTGATTGTGCCTACCGACAAGTATCCGCAAAATCAAATTGCAAAGATTAGAAAATACTTAGCCGACCACGCAATTATTAACCTTGCTAATCAGAATATTGTTGTTAATGTTGGCGACGAACGTAAATTTAATTTTAATGTGATTGAACCCCGACTTCGCAAAAACAACTATATCATAATCAAGGCAAAAGCCACCGATGACAGCAAACCCAACATTTTTATCAATTACGGTAAAGACGGCAGTAAAAACGGCGGCGTTGTTATCAGAGATATAAAATCGGGAGAATATAGCGAATACCTGATTAGAGTTAGTACTCAGGACAAATGGTATCGCGAAGATAATAATTGGATAAGTATTCTTGCCGAAGGTGGCGAAGTGGAAGTTTCTGATATTCAGATAGCTACTGCCGACTAATTAAATTGCAAATCGGTATTGGCGGCACATACCAGACTGCACTTGCTACTTGTGGGAACTCCTTTTTCAATATCAAAATCCGGAATATTGACTATTCCAGGTGCTTTCCCGACTTCAATGCTGCCTAATATTTTGTCAAATTTCATCAACTCCGCTCCGTTTAAGGTTGCCCAACGCAACAATTGATTGAATTTTAACTGCGGAAAATTCTTCATCAAAGTCATTATTTCCGACAGCATATTCAGTTCCGTATTTGATGCCAAACTATCAGTACCAATAGTATTTTTGGTGTTTTTAGCAACAAATAATGGAATGTTTGGAAGCATATTTTCTATGTACAAATTTGAGTTCGGACAAAATGCCCAATACAAATCGCTGAAATTTTGAAGTGCAAAGTCTATATCTCCTTCCAAAGCCACAGTATTGTGGACAAACAATGTATTTACCTCTCTGCTCATGTTGCCGTACACGCTCTGCAACGAACGTTTTCCGGTAGCATCGCAACCTGCGTAATTCGGATTGAAATACTTTCGCCTCTCGACAATTGTTCCCGTTCCTTTTATAAAAAGTTCGTTTTCGTCGTCGTTTTCCAACAAATGAATACTTTGCAGAGATTTATTGTTATTGCTGATTTTTTGCATCAGTTCCGACGATACAGAATAAGGCGCATGAGCTGTAATTTCAGAAATTAATTGGTTTGATTGAAATTTGTTTTTCAAACTAAGTCCTTCACCGAAAACTTTATCGGCTTGTTCACTTTCAGAACCGTACAACTCAATAAGATTGTAAAACAAAATATTGCTTTTTAATTTTGGAGAAATGCTTATATCGGTATTGCAAATATCAATCATAGCAACGGTTCCGCTTTTGTAAGCCAAATCTAATTCCGACGATATTTTTTCAATTTTCGTACTATCGTTTACTTCTCTCTTAGCATTTTCCAAATTTTTAATAAAAGAATCCAATCCTGTTTTGGAAGGAATTAAACCCTTAGCCCAACTCAGTTCCGAATGACAATGAGTATTAACAAATCCCGGACAAAGTGCACCTTTGTAGTAAATTATTTCATCACGCAAACCGATTTTGTCAGCACTAACAATATCTACAACAACATTATTTTCGTCCATTACCAAAACGCTATTGGTAATTGGCTCCGACGAGACAGGGAAAATAATATCGGCTTGCAAAAATTTCATAAAAATATTTTAGCAAGATTTTTAGTACTTATTTCTCTAAGTCAAATTCAACAGGATATTTGGTAATATTAGGTTCGGAATATTCAAATAAACCTGTTTCATGGAAATAGTTTGCCATTTTTAAAGCATCTCCTTTAGAGTTTTTAGTAGCTCTTAAAGTAAAAGACTTTGGGCTATGATTATTTTGTCTAACTAATTCAGTATTAGTCTCTGCAATTGTTTGGTTTAAAGCAGTTAAATCGTTTTCGTCAAACACTGAAACATAAAAAAAACATGAATAGCTGTTTACACATAAATCTCCCATCTTCTGAAAAATCAGGTCTACACAATCATCAGTCTTCATGGTATAATGAACATACAATATTATTGGTTTTTGATTTAGGTCGGAAATTAGTTGAGTAATTTGTTCACAAGTTTGTGTAGTCCTGAGCTTTACGGGAATTTCTTTAACATCGGAATAATTTATGTCATGGATTAAGTACTCATAATCTTGGTCAAATTGCTTCACAGTTGAAATAAAACTTCTAATTTGCTCGTCGCTGTATTTTCTATCAATACCAAGCAAAATATAATCATTCTGCATTTCGCCTAAATCATCCGGCTCATCGCAATAATATTTAAAACCTACAAAATCACATTTGGTATTTTGCTGTTCCGTGCCGTTATCCTTTTTACAACCTGTAAAAAGTAACGCAATAATCGTTGTTAATAAAACCAATTTTTTCATACCTATTCTATTTTTTTGTTAATACATATTTTACCTAACTATTTTTTTGCACAAAAAGCACACCACAAATAATAAATATGCATTTTTTTGCAGAAACATTTTTTATGTTTTATTTTACTAAGGAATAAAGTGTTCTGTTTTTCAACTCTCTGTTTATGACGAATTAATGTTACTTTTTAAAACAATATTGCCTAATCTTTTATAAAGTATGTATTACAGAAATATTGAATGACATAACAAATTCGCGGATACTCGAAACCCATAACTCGCAACACGCAACATCATCTTACCCTCCATTTTCGGCATTTCGATACACCGATATTTCGCTTCGCTCAACATCGGCACTCAATGACCGAAAATGTCAAAACCCGCACCAACCCGAAACTTCGGAACTACTAATTGCTAATTGCACATTGCTCATTGATAATTGCTAATTGCCTCAGCAATCTCAATATCATACGGATACGTAATTTTTATATTCCGATTTAATCCTTCGCAAAGCGACACCGAATATCCTGCACTTTCAACTACTGATGCATCGTCGGTGAACTTTTCGGAATACGGTTGTTGGTAAGCATTTTTTAAAATACTTGTCTGAAAAAACTGCGGAGTTTGCACAATTTTGTAATCGCTTCTGTTTACCGCTTCCGAAGTATTGTTTTTCACGGCTCTAATCGAATAAACCAAATCAACAACAGGCACAGCAGACTTATTTTTTACGGCATGCGAAAAAACATCTTTAAGCCACGATTTTGTGATTATAGGACGAGCTGCATCGTGCACTGCAACGTACTCAGTGTTAATATCAAGAGCAATAGAGTTTTTTACCGACATAAATCTGGTGTCGCCTCCAATTGTTACATTTACAGCAGAATATTTGAGATTCTTATCGACTATATCTTTCCATATCGGCAATAATTTTTCGGACAATGCTAAAATTATTTTATCGCAGTTTTCATCCGACAAAAACACATCAATAGAATGTAGCAACAATGGTTTATCTAAAAACATTGCAAACTGTTTGGGCTTATCGCCAAACCTCGTACCATCGCCCGAAGCTAATACTATTGCAGTATATAATTCCATTAGATTTTACAAAATAAGCATTGCATCGCCGTAGGCAAAAAATCTGTATTTCTGCTGAACGGCTTCTTTGTACGCAGTCATTAGTAAATTGTAGCCCGCAAACGCACTGGTTGACATCATCATTATAGATTGTGGCAAGTGAAAATTGGTAATCATTGTTGTAGGTACGGTAGTTTCGTACGGAGGAAAAATAAATTTATTTGTCCACTGATGCCCTGGTTTCAAATAGCCGTCTATTGTATGCGACGATTCTACAGCTTTTAAGGAAGACACACCAACAACACACACCTTTTTACCATTTTCAATTGCCTTGTTTACCGTGTCGCAGGTGCTTTGTTCAATAATCAGCTCTTCCGAATCCATTTTAAACTTAGTCAAGTCTTCAACATCAATTGGTCGGAAGTTTCCTAAGCCCGAATGGAGCGTAATTTCGGCTACATCAACACCTTTTATCTCAAAACGTTTTAATAATTCGCGGCTAAAATGCAATCCGGCGTACGGAGCAGCAACAGCTCCCTCGTGTTTTGCAATCAGTGTTTGATAGCGCTCTTTATCTTCGTCTTCTATATCTCTAAGTCGCTGCAACTCGATTGGCAAAGGTGTTCTGCCCAAGCTATCTATCAAGCTTTTAAATTCCTCGTCGGTTCCGTCAAATAAAAAACGAAGAATTCTGCCTCTGGAAGTAGTATTATCAATTACTTCAGCCATCAACACGTCGTTTTCACCGAAAAACAATTTATTTCCTATTCTGATTTTACGAGCAGGGTCGACAAGTACGTCCCACAAACGGCTTTCTCTTTTCAACTCACGGAGTAAAAAAACCGTTATTTCTGCTCCCGTTTTTTCCTTTTCACCGACAAGTAACGCCGGAAACACTTTGGTATTATTCATTATCAGACAATCTCCTTCGTCGAAGTAGTTAATAACATCTTTGAACAATTTATGTTCTATACTTTTGGTTGCTCTGTCAACGACCATAAGTCTTGAGTCGTCGCGGTGTGCTGTAGGATATTTTGCTATAAGTTCTGTTGGTAAATGGTAACGAAATTGCGAAAGTTTCATATATTAGTTTTTTATTTTTTAAAAGAAGTTTGCAAAGATAATAAAATTAGAAGCCGAAGTCAAGCATTTTCGCATTTATTTTATTTTTGCCTTATTTTATAAGGGATTGAGAGCCTGATAAATAATTAGTAGGCTTTGCAAAGAAGAAATATGGGTTCTTAAAGCAAACCTAACTCCAAAAGACCTTCATCGCTTATCATATCTTGGTTCCACGATGGTTCAAACACCAAAGTAATATTTACATCTTTAACTGCGTCAACCTTTTTCACTTTTTCGTAAACTTCTGTAGGCAAGCTCTCGGCTACGGGACAATTTGGCGAAGTTAAAGTCATTTTTATATCAACAGTAAAATCGTCGTTGATTTCAATTTTATAAATCAATCCCAATTCCCAGATATCAACAGGCATTTCGGGGTCGTAAACGGTTTTTACAGTCTGAACTATTTTATTGTATAAATCTTTTTTTTCGGTATCGTTTTGCATTTTTACTCTTGTTAAATTTTCGATTGGAACGCAAAAGCGTACAATTTTATTTGCTTAAGCATAGATACTAATCCGTTGCTACGCGTGGGTGATAAATGCTCGGTTAAGCCAATTTCGTTAATAAAATCGGTTGGAGTATTATAAATTTCGGAAGGCGGATAACCCGAAAACACCGAAGTTACTAATGCTGCCAAGCCTTTGGTTATAACAGCATCGGAATCGGCGGTAAAATAAAGTTTGCCTTCTTTTAGTTCGGGATAAAGCCAAACTCGCGATTGGCAGCCCTTTATCAAATAATCTTCGGTTTTGTTTTTGGTTTCAATCAAAGGGAGCTCTTTCCCTAATTCTATCAAGTAATTATATTTATCTAACCAATCGTCAAATTGGCTAAACTGTTCTTTAATCGACTGTATATTATCTTCAATAGTCATGGTTTTTATTTTAAAATTGAAATGACTTTTTTTAACGACTCAATAAAGAAATCAACCTCTTCTACAGTATTGTAAAAACTTAGCGAAACTCTTACAGTGCCTAATATGTCTAACTTTTGCATAAGCGGTTGCGTACAATGTGTTCCTGTCCGAACGCAAATGCCGAAGTTGTCTAACAATACGCCAACATCGTAGTTGTGCTGATTTTTAACATTGAATGAAAAAACACCTACTTTATTTTCGATATTGGCGAGCAAATCAAGGTCTTCAATTTGGTTTAAACGCCTGCTTGTATAGTCTTTTAGCAGATTTTCGTATTCGAAAATAAAATCTCTATCAATCGAATTGATGTATTTGATTGCAGCTTCAAGCCCAACAGCACCTCCGACATTAGGCGTGCCTGCTTCAAATTTGTACGGCAGCTGATTAAACGTAGTATCATCAAAGCCGACGGTTTCTACCATTTCGCCTCCAAACTGATAAGGAACAAGTTTTTGCAAGATTTCTTTTTTGCCGTAAAGCACGCCAATTCCCATAGGAGCGTACATTTTATGTCCCGAAAAAGCATAAAAATCGCAATCTAACATTTTTACATCAATTTTAAGATGCGGTGCACTTTGAGCTCCATCAATAAAAACAGGTATATTTCTGCGATGCGATAACTCGATAATACTTTCAATATCGTTGATTGTGCCGAGAGTGTTGGACACATGACCAACGGCAACTATTTTGGTTTTATCGCTCAAAAGTTCTTCAAACTTGTTCAAATCCAACTGTCCCGAAGGCAATATCGGAATAAATTTCAGAGTTGCCTTTTTGCGTTTGCAAGCCATTTGCCAAGGCACAAAATTAGAGTGATGGTCAAGTTCCGAAACAATTATTTCATCGCCTTGATTCAAAAAAAGTTCGCAAAACGACCAAGCCACAAGGTTTATAGATTCCGTTGTTCCTCTTGTGAAAATAATTTCTTCGGCTTCGCCGGCATTAATAAACTCGGCAACTGTCTTTCTTGCTTCCTCAAATAAAGTTGTAGCCTGATTGCTAAGCCGATGCACACCTCGATGAACGTTGGAATTGGTTGTTAGGTAATAATCGGCAACTGCGTTAAGGACTTGCTGCGGCTTTTGAGTTGTTGCGGCATTGTCGAAATAAACAAGCGGCTTGTTATCCAAACGAATATCAAGTATGGGAAAATCCTTGCGAATTGCCTTTATTTTATCTTTAAAAGATACAAGTTTATTATTTATATGCTCGTTCATCTACATTTGAGATAAAAACTGTAATAATTTGCTTTCGTTTTCGTGCTTGCTGCAATTTAAAACGCACTGATTGCACATTGCCAACTCGCCTCTAAGACGCTTTTTAACCATATCGTCAATTTGGTTAAATAGTGTAGGTTCGGCTATTTTATTCACAACCTCGACCACAAAAGCGTAAAGGAGTAAAATATTTGCATTTTCGGGACTTATACCTCGAGTTCTCAAATAAAACATTGCCATAGGGTCTAACTGTCCGACTGTAGCGCCATGCGAACATTTTACATCATCGTTGTAAATTTCTAAAAACGGACGTGTGTGCATTTTTGCCTTTTCCGAAAGCAAAATATTTCTGTTGGTTTGCATTCCATTGGTTTGATAAGCGTTTTTCTTAACGTATATATATCCGTTGAAAACACCCGACGCTTGGTCGTCTAAAACTCCCTTGTACAGCTGGCTGCTCGTACAATGTGGTTTATTGTGGTTTACAACAACCTGATTATCGACATGATGACTTTTGCCTATTATATATAAACCCGAAATATCGGTGTTGGCATTTTCGCCGTTAAGGTCGGTGTGAACTTCGTTGCGGATTGTTCCACCATTAAAGCAAAACGAAGATGTTTTAAAATTGCTGTCTCTGCTTTGTTTAACGTAAATAGAGCTAACAACGGTGGTTTCGTCGTCTTTGTTCAAAATACGACAAAGATCGACTGTACTATTTTCGCCGACAACAATTTCGGAAACGGAATTGATAAATCCGGGTAGCATATTCACCGACTCCTCGCAGTATATCATTGATAAGCTGCTGTTTTTGCCTAAAACAATCAGGTTTCGGGAATTAATCATCATACCTTCGTTGCCGATAACCAAATCTATTAATTGCAAAGTCGGTTTAAAGTCAGTATTGTCAGGAATATAGATGAAAAGTCCGTCTTGAAAAAGAGCCGTATTCAGATTGTAAAAAGGACTGTCGGAAACATTTTCAGATTTATTGAAATTATCGGCAATTAGTTGCGGGTGTTCTTCAATAGCTTGTTTTAAGCTGCAAATAATAACGCCTTTCGGCAATTGCATATCAAAACCGTTGCTAACAAAGTAGCCGTTGAATTTAAACAGTTTCGGCAGGTCAAGTCCGTGCACATCGCAGGTAAAAACTTTATTTGGGTCGAAGTTTTTATCAGGTTCTTGATGGAAAAATTTATATTTCTTGCTAAGACTTGCACTTAAATCGGTTTCTCTCCATTTTTCCCATTTTTTGGTGGGAAATCCTAAATTTTGAAAAACAGACATTGCCTCTCTTTTCATATCGTCAATATGAGATGAACCTGTTAAGAACAATTCGCTGTTTTGCTCCCAACCCTGCTCAATTCGGTTTTTCAAATCGTTTTCAGTATTAATAATTGTAGCGTTCATTAAAAATAACCTCCAATTGTATTAATTTGTTTCATTTTTAATCCAATCGTAGCCCTTCTCTTCCAACACAAGAGCAAGTTCTTTTCCACCGGATTTAACTATTTTGCCGTCGTATAAAATGTGCACTCTATCGGGAATAATGTATTCTAAAAGTCTTTGATAGTGAGTGATAACCAACGCTGCGTTGTCGGGGCGTTTAAGTTGATTAACTCCGTTGGCAACAATTCTTAGTGCGTCTATATCAAGTCCCGAGTCGGTTTCGTCCAATATTGCCAATTTTGGTTCGAGCATAGCCATTTGGAAAATTTCGTTTTTCTTTTTTTCGCCACCCGAAAAACCTTCATTTACCGAGCGATTGCTCATCTTTTCGGTAATTTCTACCAATTTCTTTTTTTCTTCAACTTTAGCCATAAAATCCTTTGCCGAAATTGGATCTATTCCTTTATATTTGCGTTGTTCGTTGATGGCTGTGCGTAAAAAATTCAGCATAGAAACGCCGGGTATTTCAACAGGATACTGAAATCCTAAGAAAATACCTTCGCAAGCTCTTTCTTCAACAGAAAGTTCCAAAAGGTCTTTGCCGTTGTACATAATTGAGCCAGCTTCAACCTTGTAACCCTCTCTGCCTGCAAGAACGTAAGCCAAAGTACTTTTTCCGGTACCGTTAGGACCCATCAAAGCGTGTACTTCGCCGGGTTTTATGTCCAAATTTATATCTTTTAATATTATTTTATCTTGAACTGATACTTTTAAATTTCTGATACTTAACATATTATAATTTTGGTGAAATTTATTATTAATTTGATTATCCTACACTTCCCTCCAAAGAAATTGAAAGCAGTTTATGTGCTTCGACGGCAAACTCCATAGGAAGTTTTTTGAAAATCTCTTTGGCGTAGCCGTTTACAATAAGACCAATGGCATTTTCCATGTCGATACCTCTTTGCTGACAATAAAAAAGCTGTTCTTCGGATATTTTAGATGTAGTTGCTTCGTGTTCAACCACAGAAGTTGTATTTTCGACTTTTATGTACGGAAAAGTATGAGCACCGCATTTATCGCCAAGCAGCAACGAATCGCATTGCGAAAAATTTCTGGCATTTTCTGCTCGTTTGTTGATGTTCACCAATCCGCGGTAACTATTGTTGCTGTTTCCTGCAGATATCCCTTTTGATATAATGGTACTGCTGGTGTTTTTCCCGTGATGTATCATTTTTGTTCCCGTGTCGGCTTGTTGATAATTATTTGTAACAGCTACCGAATAAAATTCGCCGACTGAATTATCGCCTGCAAGAATAACGCTTGGATACTTCCAAGTAATCGCCGAGCCGGTTTCAACTTGCGTCCACGATATTTTTGAATGACTTCCTTTGCAAATGCCACGTTTTGTAACAAAGTTGTAAATTCCGCCCTTGCCTTCACTATCGCCCGGATACCAATTTTGAACTGTACTGTACTTGACTTCGGCATCTTTTAAGGCAATAATTTCGACAATGGCAGCGTGTAGCTGATTTTCGTCTCTCATAGGAGCTGTACAGCCCTCCATGTAGCTAACGTAAGAACCTTCGTCGGCAATAATTAGCGTGCGCTCAAACTGACCGGTATTTGCCGCATTAATCCTAAAATAAGTTGATAACTCAATAGGACATCTTACGCCCTTTGGAATATAGCAAAAAGAGCCATCGCTGAATACAGCCGAATTTAAAGCTGCAAAAAAGTTATCGCTTGGCGGTACTACACTGCCCATATATCTTTTCACTAATTCGGGGTGATTTTGCACGGCTTCGCTGAATGAGCAGAAAATTATTCCATATTTGCTCAATGTTTCCGAAAATGTGGTCTTAACAGAAACACTATCCATAACAGCATCTACGGCAACGCCGGTAAGACGTTTTTGTTCTTCAAGAGAAATGCCCAATTTGTTAAAGGTTTCTATTAGTTCGGGGTCAACCTCGTCAAGACTTTCAAGTTCGGGTTTCTTTTTGGGTGCAGCGTAATAAATTATGTCGTTAAAATCTATTTCGGGTATCTCCAAATGAGCCCAATTGGGAATTTCCATTGTAAGCCATTTTCGGTATGCCTTAAGTCGGAACTCCAACAACCATTCGGGTTCGTTTTTCTTTGCCGAGATAAACCTTATTGTGTCTTCATTAAGACCAACTTCGGCTTTTTCCATTTCAATGTCGGTGTAGAACCCGTATTTATAGTCGCTTTTGGTGAAGTCTTTTATTATTTTATTTGGTTCGTTGTCCATTTTTCTTCTGTTTTTATCGTACTATCTATAACGTTTAAAACCAAACAATTTTGTTCAATTTTCTTGCAAAAATACAAAAATCGCACTAACAAGTATTGTAATTAATAATTACAAATGTAAATTTGGAAATCTTAACTTTTCGGCTCGTTTATCGACTACTAATCGCCGAAGCAAATACCCATTTTCCTAGATTTTTCTATCAATGGATTGTCTGGAGATACAAGTTTTACCTTTCCGCCAACTTCGCTAAGTGGTATAGATTCAATGTTGTTACCTTTTTTGCAGACCATTACTCCAAATTTTTGCTGAGCAATGAGTTCAACGGTATGAGAGCCGAATTCGGTAGCTAATATCCTATCCATAGGCGAAGGCGTACCTCCTCTTTGTATGTATCCTAAAATGGTTTTTCGGGTTTCAATCCCGACCTCTTTTTGTATCATGTTAGATATGTACGATGCTGCGTACTCGCCTTCAGGTTTTTCTATTCCTTCGGCAACAACGACTATAGAATATTTTTTATCTTCTTTAATTCTCTGTTTCAGATATTTGGAAATATTTTTGATACTGTAAGGTATTTCCGGAATAAGAATAACATCGCCGCCACCGGCAACGCCCGAATACAAAGAAATCCAACCTGCATGATGACCCATAAGCTCAATAACCATAATTCTGTTATGCGAGTTGGCAGTGGTGTGGAGTCGGTCTATTGCTTCGGTAGCAATCATAACAGCCGAATCGAAGCCGAAAGAAACATCGGTTCCGTAAACATCATTATCAATGGTTTTAGGAATGCCAATAACATTTAACCCCTCGTTGGCTAATTGCGAAGCAGTCTTTTGAGTGCCGTTGCCACCTATCACCACAAGAGCTTTCAAGCCCAAATCTTTGTAATTCTTTTTTATAAGCTTAACACTTTCTTTTGAACCGCTTTGGAAAGGTTTATCACGGCTTGTTCCCAATATTGTGCCGCCCAATGTGAGTATGCCCGAAAGTTGCTCTTCTTTGAGTTCCTGATAATCTTTTTCAATTAAACCTCTGAAGCCTGATGAAAAACCCAAAACTTTCATACCATACATAGATATTGCTGTTTTGCAAACTCCCCTAATTGCAGCATTTATTCCGGGGCAATCGCCACCGGCTGTTAATATTCCTATTTTCATTGTTTTTACTGATTTTTTCTGTGCACAAATGTACTACAAAAAACTGCTTGCAGGTGTATTTTTTTATATTATTTTGAAAAAATTAATATACATCTAAAAGCACAATAAAATTAAGGATATACGGCAGTTTGAAAAAAAATAAAAACAACAAAAGTTGCAGTTTTATAAAATAAAGCATTGCAAATATTGATACATTTTGTAACTTTGCACCCATTTTTAATTAATTTTTAATCAATCATATAGCAATAGCAAAAACATGAAGGTCTACAAAACAAGCGAAATTAGAAATATAGCTATTATAGGTGGTGCCAAATCAGGCAAGACAACAATCAGCGAAGCCATGTTATTTGAAGGTGGCGTAATTAACAGAAGAGGAACAATAGAAGATAAGAACACCGTTTCGGACTACAGAGAGATAGAATTGGAACGTGAAAACTCGGTTTATTCAACAGTACTTTTCAGCGAATTTAACGGTAAAAAAATAAATATTATCGACTGCCCGGGCTTCGACGACTACGTTGGAGAAGTTATGGGAGCTTTGAAAGTTGCCGACACTGCTTTAATCGCAGTTAACTCTCAAAATGGTGTTGAGGTTGGAACCGAAATAGCAATGCGTAACACTAACAAAACCAACAAACCTGTGATGTTTGTTGTAAATCAGTTAGGACACGAAAAAGCCAACTACGACGAAACTGTTCGTCAGCTTAAAAACGAATTTGGTGGCGGAGTTACAATTATACAATTCCCTGCTTCGGAAGGACACAACTTCGACGCAGTCATTGATATTTTACTAATGAAAATGATTAAGTTTGACGAAAATGGCAAACAAACATTGGTAGATATACCCGCTGATCACAAAGCTAAAGCTGATGAACTACACAACGAGCTTATTGAAAAGGCTGCTGAGAGCGACGAACAGCTTATGGAAACTTTCTTTGAAAACGGTACTTTGACAACCGAAGAATTAGAAAAAGGCTTGAAAGTCGGTTTGATTAACAGAAGTTTTTATCCCGTTTTTTGTTCTTCATCAAAGCAAAATAAAGGTATTAACCGCATAATGGAGTTTATCACTCAAACCTGCCCTGCTCCTGATGAAGTACCAGCAGCTAAAGACTCAAAAGGAAACGAAATAAAATGTAGCTCAACCGAACAACCTGTGGCTTTTGTATTTAAAACAGCTACCGAAGAACACTTAGGCGAAATTGTTTTCTTTAAAGTTTTTTCGGGTGATATTACCGAATCGATAGACCTTGTAAATTCGACCAACTCAGGAAAAGAAAGAATGTCGCAGTTGTACGCAGTTGCAGGTAAAAAACGTGAAAAACTAGAAAAAGTTGCTGCAGGAGATATAGCTGCAACTATTAAGTTGAAAAACACTAAAACAGGTGATACATTGGCTTCGGCAAAAGTTGAAGGAACACAATTAGAACCTATCGTCTATCCCGATCCTAAAATTACAATGGCTATAAAAGCCCAAAACACAAGTGATGACGAAAAATTAGGTGCTAGACTAAGTGATATAAGCAAAACCGACCCAACACTTTTGGTTGAATACTCTAAAGAATTGAAACAAATTCTGATAAAAGGTCAGGGCGAGTTACATATAAATACCGTTAAATGGAACATAGAAAACATTGACAAGATACCTGTTGAATTTTTAACTCCAAAAATTCCATACCGCGAAACGATTACCAAATCTGCGAAATCTATGTATCGCCACAAAAAACAATCGGGCGGTGCAGGTCAGTTTGGTGAAGTTCACATGCTTATAGAGCCATACTCCCCCGGAATGAAAATGCAAAGCGAATTTCCAATTCGTGGAACTGAAGAACATGAATTACCTTGGGGTGGAAAACTTGTGTTTAACAACTGTATTGTTGGTGGTACTATTGACGCTAGATTTATGCCGGCTATCCTAAAAGGTATAATGGAAAGAATGGAAGAAGGACCTCTAACAGGCTCATATGCCAGAGATATTGTTGTTAATATTTACGACGGTAAAATGCACCCGGTTGACTCAAACGAAATGGCATTTAAACTTGCCGGACGTAATGCTTTTAGAGAAGCCTTTAGAAACGCAGGACCAAAAATTCTTGAACCAATTTACGACGTAGAAGTTATGGTTCCAGCCGACAGAATGGGCGATATTATGACCGACCTACAAGGACGTAGAGCAGTTATTATGGGAATGGACAGCGAAGGTAGATACCAAATTATTAAAGCAAAAGTTCCTTTGAAAGAACTAAACAAATACTCTACTGCTCTTAGCTCACTTACATCGGGTAGTGGTACGTACACTCTCAGATTTAGTGACTACAACCAAGTTCCTGCCGATATTCAAACAGAACTGCTTAAAGCTTACGAAGAAGAAGAAAAAGATGACGAATAAGATTTCGACATTTCTTATAAAATCAACGAGGGCGGAAGTAAACTTCCGCCCTCGTTGATTTATGAGCCATACATACAAAAAAACAACCTAACAATTTCTTAACACACAAATAATAAAATTAAGTGTCGAAGGCACTGTTTATATGTAGTTTTTTTTACTTTTGTGCTAGTGAAATCAGCTTTTTCTCTTAATTATATTGTGCGAAATTGTCTATGAAAAAATGCAAATCAATAAAAATATATGTACTTGTATTGTTGCTTCTTTTTGTTGCAAATCAGTACGTTGTTGCACAAAGTCGGGAAACTTGTCCTAAAATTGGTTTGACACTCAGCGGTGGCGGAGCCAAAGGATTGGCTCATTTGGGTCTGCTCCAAATGATTGATTCGCTTAATATTAAAATAGATTATATAACCGGAACAAGCATGGGAGCTATTTTGGGCGGGTTGTATGCTTCAGGGATTTCGGCGAAAGATATTAAAACAATTTGCTACAACATTGATTGGGAACGAGTTATATCCGACAAAATGCCTTTATCCCAAATCAGTATCAACGAAAAAAGCGAGTACCGACAATATTTGTTCGAACTGCCGATAAAAAAAGGTTTACCTACAATCCCTTCATCCATCACCGAAGGTCATTATATATCATCATTGTTTAACGAATACACCTACCACGTAAGCAATATTTTTGATTTCGACAGCTTGCCCATACCCATTCATATTATGACTTCCGACATTACAATCGGAGGTACTATTGTGCAGAAAAAAGGTTCGCTGCCGACAGCAATAAGAGCTTCGATGGCTATACCCGGAGCTTTCGAACCGTTTTATATAGGTAACAATATGCTAGTCGATGGAGGTTTAGATAATAATTTCCCCGTTTTGGAAGCTAAAAATATGGGAGCCGATATAGTTATCGGTAGCTACACCGGATATAAAATGTTTTTTGAAGGTAAAATTGACGATGTGGCAAAAATACTTTCAAGAGCTGTCGCTCTTAAGTCAGTAGACGATGCAAAATACCAAATGCGATATTGCGACATTTTATTAAATCTGAATGTTGCAATAGATAAGTACAATGTAGCAGACTTCGCTTCGTTCAAGGAAATAATAGAAATTGGAGAACAAGAAGCACGGAAAATTCTACCCCAGCTTGTTGAAATTGCTGAAATGCAAAGGCAATGTGATTTTGAGACTCGCGATATAAATAAAAATATCACTAACGACATTTCAAAAATCAACTATTTCTACCAAAACAACCAACCTATCACCGATAAATCAACTGCATCGTTCTTAAATAGTATTACTTCGTTAAAACCAAACAGCAAATACGATTTTTACCAAATACAAAACGGGGTTGATAAAATATTCGGAACTAATTTGTTTCACAACGCGTACTTCAATATATCCGAAGATACCAATAACAAACAACAGCTTAATATTTTTATTAAAGAAAAAAAAACAGGTCTCTTCAAATTGGCAGTACACTACGATACTGAAGAAAAAACAGGACTGCTTTTAAACTATACTTTTTACAACTTACTTGGAAAACGTTCACGCTCCTTGTTTACCTTCGACCTTAGCGAACGAATAAAAGCCCAACTAAACCATTATCAGTTTTTTGACCCTAGCAAAAACTATTGGTATAAAATCAAGGCAACCTACAAAAATTTAAATAGTAACAATATAATTTTAAAAACCGACGACCTGCGTTCAAGCCGACAGCCCAACTACAACAAAGGCGACTTAATTTTTTCGGCAGGATTAGGATACCTGATAAACAATAACTCTAATATAGAATTTAATTTCCTTTACGAACAAGAACATTTGAATACTCAAAAAAACGCGTTCGATAATGTAATTGACGTCTACAAACCCAGCAACTTTTATGGACACTCGGGACTTGCAATAAATTTAACCTACCGACAAAATAATCTGGAAACTTCATACTACCCAAAAAGCGGCAACAGAACCTACTTTGAACTAAAATACAGCTTCAACAACGAGTATAAACTAAAAGGACTTAACATAGTGGATACCAATTCGTACATAATATACGACTATATAAATCCTATTAGCATGTTTTATACAAAGCCCAATCCTAAAACTTTTTTAAGAGGCTTGTTTAGCTACGAACACCGCTTTTTGATATTACCAAAGCTAACTTTTGGGGTCAATTCATCTGTAGGTTTCTTCATCGCCAAAGGCAAATTCCTAAAATCGACGGACTACATGTATTTTAACAATATATTTACTTTGGGTGGTTACTGCGAAAAAGAATTAAACTCAAACATCTCGTTTATTGGCTTAAATGAAAGAGAACTTCCATTAAATGGGTTTTTATCGCTTACACTAAACGCACAATATAATGTATATAACAAGATATACCTAACACCTATGGTAAGCTACGCGTGGAGCGTCGATAACATCAACATATTTAGCAATATCCCTAATCACAATTTTTCGGTTTGGGGCGTTGGTATAAATATCGGCTATATGTCTATTATAGGACCTGTAAATTTAAGCATAGGCAAAGCAATTATATGGAACGAGTTGAGACTTCCGTACAGAGCAAGCCTAAGCATTGGTTATAAATTTTAATATTATGTAATATGAATGTCGCCTTATATTCAAAAAAACTTAGACCTGAACAAATTCCAGAAGTTGTCGGTATTGTTAAACTTCTGCTTGAAAAAAATTGCACACTCCTTATTTGGCACACATTATATGATGATGTAAAATCGGAATTACCCAACATTAAAACCATTGAAACCTTTGATGAGCCAATAAACAAGGATAGCAACATAGATGTAATATTATCGATTGGCGGCGACGGTACTATTTTAGATACTGTACATTTGGTTAAACGCAGCGATATTCCTATTGCCGGAATTAATGTCGGCAGCATGGGCTTTCTGGCAAGTATTCAAAAAGACGAAGTTTCGGAAGCTCTAAACGAAATTATCGAAAAAAGATGCACCACACAAAAACGCACACTGTTGTCTGCATCATTTAAAAACCATAAATACATGGCTATTAATGAAATTTCGATAAATAAAAAAGACACGGCAAGTATGATTACCAGCAGCGTGTGGGTAAACAACCAATTTATTTATTCGTTCAGAGCCGATGGAATTATTGTTGCAACTCCTACAGGCTCAACAGCATACTCCATGAGTTGCAACGGGCCTATCGTCACTCCCGATAGTAATATTTTTTTAATAACACCTATAGCTCCACACAATTTATCTGTACGTCCAATCGTTATTCCTGATAACAGTATAATTAAAATTAAAATAGAAAGCAGAGAAAACATAGCTATAGTTACAGTCGACGGTAAAAGTTTTAATATAGACAACGACACGATTATATTGTTGCGCAAGTCTGAACATAAAGTGAGACTTATACAACGACTGAACGAAAACTTTTTTTCCACATTGCGAACAAAACTAAACTGGGGACAAGATATTAGAATTTGAATACAAAGTATAAATAATTGGAGATAAATAATGAAAATAAAATACCTTTTCACACTACTGCTAAGTGTATTAATTATCGAAATACAAACTGTCAAATCACAGGGATATAGCGAGTTAGGAGCTGCCGGCGGAGTTATGTACTACATGGGAGAACTAAATCCGTACAAGCCGTTTTTAATGCCTAAAGCCGCAGGAGCTTTTTTGTACAGATATAACTTTAACGACCGCCTTGCAATCAGAGCACAAGGGTTTATGGGAATGGTACAAGCCGACGATGCTGTTAGTAAAGCCAATTTGGAAAGAAATCTTAATTTTAAATCTCAAATTATAGAAGGAAGCATCCAAGCAGAAGTTAATTTTTTGCGTTACTTTATAGGTAGCATAAAACACAGAATAACACCTTATATGTACGGTGGAGTTGGCTTTTTTACTTTCAAACCTCAAGGTTTTGTGAACGGGAACTGGGTAGAGCTTAAACCTCTGCATACTGAAGGTCAAAACACAGGAAGAGACCGACCCGACGAGTACGACTTAGTTTCAGTGTGCATTCCATTTGGCATAGGTGTTAAATACAGCCTCAACAAATATGTCGGTTTGGGCTTGGAATGGGGTATGCGAAAAACTCTTACCGATTATCTAGACGATGTTAGCCGCACATACTATATGGATTTAGCCTCCAACCCTAATGTTCCCAACACTAACGAAATCTTAGCCTCCGACCCAAACAAATCGCACATGGACGGCATGAAAAGAGGCAACTCAAAAGATAAAGACTGGTATTCTTTTGCAGGGCTTACAGTTACTGTTAAATTAAGTTCGCTGAAAAAAGAAAAATGCCTAAATCAACAGAATTATAGTTATTAGACCGATAATTCACTACAAACTATGATTTTGTAATTAAAATATTTTAACACAAGTAGATATACTAAGCTAAAATAAATATTACCTTTGCCAATTAATTATGGAGCAAACAGAACTTGATAGCATAATCTCGTCGATAGATAAAGAGCGTGTTCCCAAACACGTTGCTGTTATTATGGACGGAAATGGACGCTGGGCAGAACGCAGAGGCGAAGATAGAATATTCGGTCACCAAAATGCTGCTGACGCTCTTAAAGAAACCATTGAAGGTGCTATACAAATAGGTGTTAAATACCTTACGGTTTACGCTTTTTCTACCGAAAATTGGAATCGCCCCAAAAGTGAAGTCGATGCTCTGATGCAATTATTAATAGAATCAATTGATACACAAACCGACGCTCTGATAGAAAATAAAGTTTGCCTTAAAACTATTGGCGATACCGAAAGACTTTACCCCGAAGTACAAGAAAAACTTTTGCAAGCTATACAAAGAACCGATACAAACGATGGCAACCTGTATTTATACTTGGCTCTGAGCTATAGCGGTAGAAGTGAAATTACTTGTGCAGTAAAAAAAATAGCTTCCGACTTGTCGAAGCAAAAAATTTCGGAGAAAGATATAAACGAACAACTAATTGCAAATTATATGTACGATCCTAATGTTCCCGATCCCGAACTTATGATTAGAACAAGCGGAGAAATTAGAACCAGCAATTTTTTGATGTGGCAAAGTGCATATACCGAACTGTATTTTACCAGCGTACTTTGGCCCGATTTTAGAAAAAAAGACCTGTTTGATGCTATTATCAACTACCAAGGCAGAGAAAGACGTTTTGGTAAAACAGGCAAACAAATACTTAAGCAAACAGATTACTAGTCGTGACAATTTGATAAACGATAGCCTTACTAAGCAAAACCAGATGAAAAACAAATACATAAATATACTTTTTATTATCATAGCGCTACTGTTGGTTCAAAACCTAAAGGCTCAAATTGTTATTGGCGAAGAAAAATTGGAGGTAAACTACGCATCACCAAAAGAATATACAATTGGTGGTATTACAGTTACCGGAACACAATACATCAACACTTCAATGCTTATTTCAATCTCGGAATTGCGTGTAGGCAACAAAATTGAAATCCCAAGCGATAAAATTAAAAAAGCCATAGAAAACATCTGGAAGCAAGGCTTGTTCGAAGATGTTAAAATAGTATCGAACAGAATACACAACGACCAGATATTTTTAGATATAATTGTTACTGAACGCCCACGACTATCTAAATATAGCATAGTAGGCGTCAGAAAAGGCGAAGCCACCGACCTTCGCGATAAATTAAAAATATCAAGAGGCGACGTCGTTACCGACAATCTAGTAAACAGAGTTAGCAATACAATTAATAGTCACTATAAAAATAAAGGATTTTCCGCTACCAAAGTAAATATTGTACAAGAGCAGGACACGTCTCTCAAAAACTTCGTAAACCTAAAAATCAGCATAAATAAAGGTAAAAAAGTTAGAATTGAAAAAATAAACATTTACGGTAACGATAAACTTAGCCAAACTGCTATCAAATCGGCTATGAAGAAAACTAAAGAAGCCGGAAAATACAACTTCTTAAAATTTACAAACCAAACAGTTTACTCGGCTTTCTATCACTTATTTGATAACAGCATAGAAGAATTTCCCAGCACAGTAA
Source organism: Lentimicrobiaceae bacterium (assembly GCA_033809755.1). Taxonomy (GTDB): domain Bacteria; phylum Bacteroidota; class Bacteroidia; order Bacteroidales; family UBA4417; genus UBA4417. The sequence goes on along the minus strand of JAPXLB010000016.1, from coordinate 29,221 downwards.
ATGATTTAGTCGACCAGAACATAAAAATACGTGTTTTTAAAGGTTCGAAATTTTTAGAAAAAGACTACGAAGAAGACAAACAAAACATAATCAGAAAATACCACAACAACGGATTTATTGATGCTCAAATCACCGAAGATACCGTATACAATATAAACAAACATCGCCTCAACATCGACCTGCATGTAAACGAAGGCAATAAATACTACTACCGAGATATTACTTTCGCAGGAAATACCAAATTTAATTCCGAAGAGCTTGCATCGTTTATAAGCATTGAAAAAGGAGATGTTTACAACCTTGAATATTTAGAAACGGTTTTAAACTTCAACCCTTCGGGTGTTGATTTGATGAGCTTATTTGCCGACGACGGTTACCTTACCTGCAATATTGAACCTGTTATTATGGGAGTTGAAAACGACTCTATCGACATGCAAATAAGGATTAGAGAAGGCAAGCAAATGCGTATAAATAAGGTTACCGTTTCGGGAAATACACGAACAAACGATAAAGTAATAATACGCGAATTGGCAAGCCGTCCCGGACAATTGTTCAGCCGTTCGGATATATTGCGAAGTCGAACATCGTTAAGTCAACTAAAATACTTTAACGCCGAAACTATGGGTATTACGCCCACCAATATTGACCCTAACAACGGAACCGTTGATATAGCATATAGCGTCGAAGAAACATCTTCGGACCAATTAGAACTATCAGGCGGCTGGGGCTTTGGAAGATTTATAGGAACCCTAGGCGTTTCTTTTAATAACTTCTCTACTAAAAAATTCTTCAAAAAAGAATCGTGGAAACCTATTCCTTCGGGAGACGGACAAAGATTATCGCTTAGAGGACAATCGTACGGCAGAGGATATTACAGTATTTCGGCATCATTTGTCGAACCATGGTTGGGAGGTAAAAGACCTAATCAATTTAGCGTTTCTATCTATAATTCTAATCTCACACACAACCCAGGAGCACCAAAAGAAAATTTAGTTAGATACAATATTTTAGGTTTTAGTGTTGGACTAAGTCGTCGTCTTAACTGGCCCGACAACTATTTCAGTTTCTTCCAATCATTAAACCTACAACAATACAGATTAAGTAATTATTCTCAACATCTTGCTGTTTTAGAAGGCAACGGTTTGTATCAAAACTACTCTTACACAATAGGCTTAAGTCGCTACTCAAACGATGCTCCTATTTACCCGAGAGTAGGTTCCGAATTTAGCATATCGGTAGAAGCTACACCACCCTACTCTATTATGTTTCCTAATACTTATGAGCAAAAAAGCGACGTTGACAAGTATCGTTTAGTCGAATTTCACCAATGGAAGCTAAACGCTGCATTTTATCAGCAAATTGTCGGCGACCTAGTTCTTATGGTTAGAACAAAAGCAGGTTTTATAGGCAAATACAACCCCGACCTAAGCATTACTGCATTTAACCGATACTTTATGGGTGGAGACGGAATGAGCGGCTACGGCTACATTGACGGAAGACAAATTATAGGCTTTAGAGGTTACGAAAACGAGTCGCTTACCACTACTAGAAAAGGAGCAAGCATATACAACAAATCTACATTAGAGATAAGATATCCGCTGACCCTTAATCCAAATTCAACAATATATGCCTCAATTTTTGTTGAAGCCGGAAATACTTGGGATAGATTTAAAGACTATAACCCATTTAACGTCAGACGCTCGGCAGGTGTAGGACTTAGAGTTTGGCTACCTATGTTCGGCTTACTTGGTCTCGATTGGGGTTACGGATTTGACCCAATACCCGGCATGCCTTCAGCCAACAAAGGTCAGTTCCACTTCTCTATAAACTCCTCTATCGATTAACTTTGGCAAGTTTTTTGTTGCTCCTATAGCTTATAGAAACGAAAATAATAAATACTCAAATAAAAATTTTAAGCAATGAAAAAAGTCATTATTATTACTATAGCTCTGTTGGCTGGTTTTTTGTCGGCTCAGGCTCAAAAAATAGCTTACGTTAACACAGCATACATCATGGAAAACATTCCGGAGTACGGCGACGCTCAAACTCAATTGGAAAATTTCTCAGTGCAGTGGCAAGAAGAAATTGAAGAAAAGTTTTCAGAAATCGATAACCTTTACAGAAAATATCAAAAAGAATCGGTTTTGCTACCGGAGGAAATGAGACAAAAAAGGGAAAATGAAATAATAAGTAAAGAAAAAGAAGTAAAGGAACTTCAGAAAAAACGCTTCGGTAAAGACGGCGATTTACAAAAAAAACGCGAAGAACTTATAACCCCAATTCAAGAAAAAATATACACAGCCATCGAAGCAATTGCGAAAGAAGAAAACTATGCAATTATTTTAGATAAAGCAGGCAATGCAACAATAATATACTCGAACCCAAAATTCGATATCAGCGAAATGATACTCGACCACTTGGGATACACGTATAAATAATTGCTAATTTTTTCTAAAAAACAGCTTTATACAATATTATTACTACTTTTGCAAAAATAAATTAGAAACCAAAAAATAATAAATAACGATGAGAAAATCTTTTATAAAAATTTTTGCCTTAGCAGGCATAATCTTATTGAGTGGCAGCATGTACGCTCAAAAAGCCGGTAAAATAGGACACGTAAAGTTCAACGAAGTTTTGGAACAAATGCCGGGACAAGATACCGTAAAAACAGTGTTGGAAAAATACATCAACGACTTGCAAAATCAGCTTACTATAATGCAAAACGAATACGAAACCAAAGCTATTGACTATCAGAAAAATGTCAATACAATGTCTAGCATTATAAAATCGACAAAAGAAAAAGAACTTAGCGACTTAGAAACACGTATTGGTGCATTTCAACGTTCGGCAAACGAAGAATTAAACAATAAACAAATAGAACTGATTGAACCTTTCGTTGATAAGGTAAAAGCAGCTATTAATGAGGTAGCAAAAGAAGGTAACTACGCTTACATCTTTAACCTTGTTGAAGACCTAATTCTGTTTTCCGAAGGTGGCGAAGACGTTACACAACAAGTGAAAGCTAAACTTAATATAAAGTAATTCATAATAATATTAGCGAAAACGAAAGCCTCAACTAATGCGGCTTTCGTTTTTTTTTATACAAAATTTTTATTCATACCGTCTTGCAAATATTATTTCTAACCATTAGCTTTTTTTGTGGGTGGTGTTGCGTGGTGCGGGTTACGGGTATAGTTCTGTCCCGAAGTTTCGGGAGAGTTTTGAGTGTCTCAACTCTTGATTCATAACTTAAAACTCGGAACTAAAAACACGCCCATCACCCATCACCCATCACCCATCACCGACCACTATCCAACAGCCAACGGCTAACAGCTAACAGTCCCAAAACTTCGGGGCTAATAGCATTTATTGGGCAACAATGATTTTTAATACAAAAATAATAATCCAATCATTTGGTTAAATGTAAAAATATATCTACTTTTGCAAACCGTTTTTATCCAAATTAAAATTAAAATAATTGAATAACAGTATTTTATTGAAAAATGAACACACAAAGCTATAAAACAGCAACACCATCAAAGTCTGCTATAGAAAAGAAGTGGGTATTGGTTGATGCTGAAAATGAAACACTAGGACGCTTATCCTCAAAAATAGCCCATATACTAAGAGGTAAAAATAAACCATATTTTTCGCCTCATATGGACTGCGGCGACAATGTTGTTGTGATAAATGCCAGTAAAATTAACTTTACAGGTAAAAAAATGACCGATAAAGTTTACGTCAGATATACAGGCTATCCCGGAGGACAAAGATTTAGAACTCCTAAAGAATTGCTTGTTAAAAAACCATGCTTCATAGTTGAACACGCAGTTAAAGGAATGTTACCAAAAAATAAATTAGCAAACCAACTATTTAGAAATCTTAGAGTTTTTGAAGGACCTGAACACAACTTAGAAGCTCAAAAACCGGAAAAAATCAATTTAAACGAAATTAAATAAAAATGGAAAATATATTATCAGTAGGCAGACGTAAAAAAGCAATTGCACGAGTATTTATGAAACCGGGCAACGGTAATATTACGGTTAACGGAAAAGATTATAAAGAATACTTTACTACTCCGATGTTACAAAACAACATACTGCAACCTTTACATATTGCCGAATGTTTGGATAAATACGACTTCGTATCTACAATAAAAGGAGGTGGAATGACCGGACAAGCTGAAGCTCTCCGATTAGGTATTTCGCGTACCCTTATTGAGCAAGACCCCGAATTGCGCCCAGCTCTCAAAGCCAAAGGCATGCTTAAACGCGACCCACGTATGGTTGAAAGAAAGAAATTCGGTCAGAAAAAAGCTCGTAAACGCTTCCAGTTTAGTAAACGTTAATATACTTTTTGCTGAAGGGAGTTTAGTATCTAAATTGATAAGATCCTATAAAGGCTACTTACCAATTGAAATTAACAGAATGTAAACTAATTAATTGAAGAATAAAAAATGACATCAACAAGCTTTGAAGAATTATTAAATGCAGGTTGCCACTTTGGACACCTCAAACGTAAATGGAATCCGAATATGGCTCCATATATTTTTATGGAACGTAATGGAATCCACATCATCGACCTATACAAAACTATAGCCAAACTTGACGAAGCAAGTGCAGCTATGAAACAAATTGCAAAATCGGGCAGAAAAATCCTATTTGTAGCAACAAAAAAACAAGCGAAGGAAATAGTAGCCGAACTTGTCAAACCTACAGGAATGCCTTACGTTACCGAAAGATGGCCCGGAGGTATGCTCACTAATTTTGCAACTATACGTAAAGCCGTTAAAAAAATGTCGTCGATTGACGCATTGATGAACAGCCCGGCTTTCGAAGGCATTTCAAAAAGAGAACGCCTACAAATTACACGCGAAAGAGCTAACTTGGAAAAAAACTTGGGCTCAATCTCCGAACTTAACACGCTTCCCTCTGCACTATTTGTTGTAGATATAATGAAAGAACACATCGCCGTTGACGAAGCCAGAAAACTTGGAATACCTACATTTGCTATAGTTGATACTAATAGCGACCCTAATTTAGTTGATTTTCCAATTCCCGCCAATGACGACGCTTCTAAATCAATAGCACTTATTGTTTCTAAAATGATTGAGGCAATTGAAGAAGGTAAAAACGAAAGAAAACTCGAAAAAGATAAAATTGAAGACGAAATTGAAGTAGAAGAAGACGATACCAAAGTAAGCACCTTCGACGAGGAAGATGAAGACGAAATGGAAGACAACAAAAAAGAAAGAGGCAAACGCAAAAGAATCGCCAGAGACGATAGCGACGATGAAGATTCTAGAAGACAACGCACTAGAAAAAATATTAGCAAGAGAAAATAATCCTCAAAACAAAAACGTATAATCCTAAAAATTTAAATTCTATTATGGCAAATATTACAGCAGCTCAAGTTAATGAACTCAGAAAAATAACAGGAGCAGGCATGATGGACTGCAAAAAAGCATTAGTTGAATCTAACGGAGATATTGAAGCAGCTATCGATATACTACGAAAAAAAGGTCAGAAAGTAGCAGTAAACCGCGCCGACAGAGACGCAAATCAAGGTATTATTATAGCTAGAACTACAGCTGATAAAGGATTTGCATCTGTTATTATGCTTAACTGTGAAACCGATTTTGTTGCAAAAAATCAAGATTTTATCGACTATGCAAACAAAATCAGCGATGCAACAATTGAACATAAACCTAAATCGTTGGACGAACTACTTCAAATTAAAATTGACGGGTTTACTGTAGAAGAAGGAGTTACACACCTTATAGGTAAAACAGGCGAAAAGATGCAGTTGGCTCATTACGAACACATCATTGCTCCTTATACCGCTGCGTACAACCACTTCGACAGCAGATTGTCTGCAATAGTTGGTTTCAACAAAAAAGATGTTAACGACATTGAACAAATTGGAATTGATATTTCAATGCAAGTTGCAGCAATGAACCCACTTGCAGTTGATAAAGACAGTATCCCTCAAAGTGTTATCGACAGAGAAATTGAAGTTGGTAAAGAACAAGCCAGAGCAGAAGGTAAACCCGAAGAAATGCTTGAAAGAATAGCTATGGGTAAACTTAACAAATTCTACAAAGAAAACACTTTACTTGAACAAGAATTTATTAACGAAGCTAAGGTTTCTGTTAAAGATTACTTGCAAAAAATTGATAAGACCCTTACCGTTACCGACCTGAAACGCTTTCAGTTAGGTTCGTAAATCTTATTTGTGACTTACTTTGATAAAAAAGTTGTCTATAATACGGACAACTTTTTTTATCTCAAAGTAAAAGCAACATATTGAGCGACGTTGTTACACAGAGCAGGCAATAGGAGAATGAAAAGTGAAAATTCGCAAACTCAAAAATAACACCCAAAAAATATATAGCTTATGGAAACGTCATCATCAAACCCAACAGCCGATACCAACAAAGACCGTTTACTGGAAGGTATCCGCGATTTTAACACAAGGGAATTTGTTCCCAACCAGCTTCTCTTCGACGAATTAAAAGAGAAACAAACTCCTCACACATTATTTATTGGTTGCTCCGATTCACGTGTAGTTCCGCATATGCTAACCAAAAGCTTTGCCGGAGAACTTTTCGTAGTTCGTAACATCGGTAATCTTGTCCCTCTCTACAAAAGGAAATCCGTTACTTACGTTGCAACATCGGCAGTAATAGAATATGCAGTAAATCAACTAAATGTAAAAAACATTGTCGTTTGCGGGCATTCTAACTGCGGCGGTTGCGCAGCTTTGTACAAAGACAAAGAATTGAAAAAGTTGCCTCAAACTAAAAATTGGCTTGAGCTTGCAAAACCTGTGAAAGAGCGTGTAGAGAAAAAAATCGCAAAAAACAAAATAAAGCTCGAAGACCGCGAAGCCTACACCGAAAAACTAAACGTCGTACTTCAAATTCGACATTTGATGGATTATCCGTATATCCGAAAAAAAGTTAAGGAAGGCGAATTAAACGTGTATGGTTGGTACTACCAAATTGAAGAAGGTCGTATTTACAATTACGACAAGGAGCAAAAGAAATTTATTAAGGTAGAATAACGCTTTCGATTTTCGTTTTTAAATGATAACCTTATTTGTTTGTGTTTATTTCCAAAAACTTGGGATAAATAACGATAGGACTGTAAACACTTCCAACCTACCAATAAGCATGAGCAAACACATAATAATTTTTGAAAAATCATTGAAGTGAGCGTAAGTACCGCAAGGACCGCTTGCTCCCAAGCCGGGACCAACATTACTTATAGATGTTAGAGATGCTCCGATAGATTCTTCAAAAGGAATACCCGAAATGCTTATTAACAAAGCACCTACGGCAAAAATAAACAAATAAATTATAACAAAATTAAACACCTGCGAAACAACCTGTTTTGGAACGGGTTTTTTATTATAAAATACGGTAAATACTGCCTGTGGATGCACTTGTTTTTTGAACTCTATCCCTAAACTTTTAACCATAATAACTAGTCTCGAAATTTTCATACCACCCGAAGTAGAACCTGCCGAAGCACAAAATAACATCAGAAGTAAAAATATTATCCAATAAGGTACACCCCAAAGCGTATAATCTACTGTTGCAAAACCTGTAGTAGTCATAACCGAAACAACACTAAAAAGCGAACTTCGAAAAGCATATTCTACATCCGGAATGATTTTTTGCAAAATCAATGACAACGCAATAAGTACCGTGAAAGATACAGCTATAATAAAATACCACCTAAACTCTTGATCGCGAACAAGCGGTTTAAGACTTTTATTCCTAAAAACTAAAAACATTAACGAGAAGTTAGTTCCGCCGACAAACATCAGAAATATCAAAACATATTCAACGTAAGACGAATTAAATGCGGCTATGCTCGCCTGTTTTGTCGAAAACCCACCTGTTGCAATGGCAGCAAACGTGTGTGTTATCGCATCGAAGGCATCCATAGGACCTAACCAAAGTAAAATAAAACCTAATAGTGAAAATCCAACATAAATTACAAAAAGCCTTTTAGCAACTTGTGCAACCCTAGGTTTAATTTGATTTGATAAAAAGCCGCTTACTTCTGCTCTATATAAAGAAACAGCAGAACCGCCAAAAAGAGGTACAAAAACTAACACAAAAACAATAATACCTATACCTCCAATCCAATGAGTTAGAGCTCGCCATAATAACAACGACTTAGGAAATTCTTCAATATTGTTGAGTATGGTACTTCCGGTTGTAGTATAACCCGATATGGTTTCAAAAAAAGCATTAACGAAGTTGGGAATATATCCGCTAATGTAGTAAGGCAATAGACCCGTGAAGCTAAGCAATATCCACGCAAAGGTAACACTAAAAAAACCTTCACGAACATTAATAGAATTTTCAATTGATGCATTTCTTTTCCCGAATAACAAAAAAATCAATCCTATAGTCAACGTAATAACGACCGAAGAATAAAAACTACTTACAACAAAACTTTCATCATGACATAGTTTGCCTACAAATGCTATTATCAGCATCATAATTGATTGGAAAACAATAAGTAATCCCAAAAAGTTTAATACAAATCTGAAATTAAAGCTTTTCATTATATTTACTAGTGGAATAGTTTTTCAATTTGTTTCAGCGATTTATTTAAGAAAAACACTACCACCTTATCCCATTCCTTAATCTGAGTTTCGCCGTCGATAAGTATAGGCTTTCCTCCTCTAACTAAAGCTCCTAACGTAAAATCGGTCGGTAAGTTTAAATCACTCACCTTTTTTTTAGTAACCTTTGAGCCGGGCTGAGCTATAATTTCTCCAACATTAGCATCAGCAAAAGTAAGACATTTAAAATTTGAAACATCTGCCTTTAACAACAGTTCATATATCTTGCTTGCAGCTATATGTTTTTTGTTGATAATAGTACCAATATCTAAGCTCTGAGCGATAGAGATAAAGTCGAGATTTTCAATTTCGGCAATAGTTTTTTTAACTCCGTGGTTTTTAGCTGCCAAACACGATAAAATATTGGCTTCGGTATTTCCGGTAACGGCGATAAAAGCATCGGTTTCTTCAATACCTTCTTCTACAAGAAGTTCGTTATCTAAGCCATCGCCGACCAAAATTGTTGCCTTTTGTCCAATATCTTCCGAAAGTTTTTCGGCTCTCGCCTGATTAATTTCAATAACCTTAACATTTACGTCATTACCCAACAATCGTGCAACCCACTCACCTATTCGACTTCCTCCCATAATCATTACATTTTTCACGTAGTAAGTCTCTTTACCCATGGGCTCATTAAGTTGCAAGAAATGCTCTTTAAGCGTAGCGTAATAAACAAGATCGTTGTGCAAAATTTTATCTTTTCCGAAAGGAATTATCGTTTTATTGTTACGTTTTATAGCAACGACGTGAAATAGCTTGCGTTTTTTAGATATTTCTTCAAGAGTTTTTCCGCAAATTGGAGCGTTATTCCTGATTTTGCAACCTGCCAATATAATAGACCCGTCAAGAAGTTCCCAATACGACCTTGTCCATGGATTGCGAAGAGCAGCAACTATTTCTAAAGCAGCTGTTTTTTCGGGATAAATCATAGAATCCACGCCTTGTTTGGTAAAAAACACCTGATTAACACCTTGCTGGTATTCGTCTTTATCGACACGAGCAAGAGTTTTTACAGCTCCCAACTCAGATGCAAGCATGCACGATAATATATTAGTCGATTCTTCAGGCGTAACGGCAATATATAGGTCGCACTTGCCAACCTCAACATCCGTAAGGGTTTTTTTTGAAATACTACTGCCGGCGTAAGTCAAAATCTCTAACTTTTCGCTAACTGCTTGCAATCTGTCCTTGTCGATATCAATAAGCATAATATCGTGATTTTCTTGCGATAACAACTTAGCCAAATGAGACCCAACCTGTCCCGCACCTGCTATAATGATTTTCATAATTATGTTAGTGGAAATAATTCATGCAAAAACTGTTTGCAATATACAACGCAAAAGTAAAAAATATACGATATAAACTGACAAAAAATTTATTATTAATATCAATGCAAAAATATTTGTAACTTTGCAGAAAAATTTAATTTAATTTTAAAAATTATGATAAACTCAAATTACAACTTCGAACAGCCTCATAATGAGCCTATTTTACAATTTGCAAAAGGTAGTCCCGAACGTGAAAGTTTGGTAGCTGAACTAAAACGAATGAGCAAGGAAACCACCGATATTCCAATTATAATTGGCGGTGAAGAAATACGTACCGGCAAAACCGGAAAAGTGGTAATGCCTCACAATCACAAAAAGATTTTAGCTACTTACCACAAAGCATCTGAGAAAGAAGTAAATATGGCAATAAGAGCAGCTATGGCGGCAAAAGCCGAATGGGAAAACCTACCATGGGAAGAAAGAAGCTCTATAATGCTACGTGCTGCTGAACTTATTTCGAAAAAATATAGAAGTAAAATGCTTGCCGCTACAATGTTAGGACAAAGCAAAAACGTATATCAGGCTGAGATTGACACTGCCTGCGAAGCTATAGATTTTTTACGCTACAATGTGCATTTTGCATCGAAAATATATGCCGACCAACCTAAATCGGATTCCACACAACTTAACCGCATGGAATACAGACCGCTAGAAGGATTTGTTTTTGCTGTTACACCTTTTAACTTTACCGCAATAGCATCAAATCTTAACATGTCGCCTATTATGATGGGTAACACTACAGTTTGGAAACCAGCTACAACCGCTTTATTATCGAACTACAATTTGATGCATATTTATAAAGAAGCAGGTTTGCCCGACGGCGTTATAAACTTTGTTCCCGGAGCCGGCTCGCTTATAGGCGGAGAAGTACTGAAAAATAAAGACCTTGCTGGTATTCACTTTACAGGTTCAAACGTTACATTCAACTCGTTATGGAAAGGAGTTGCAGATAATTTATCCAACTACGTTTCGTACCCAAGAATTGTTGGCGAAACAGGTGGTAAAGACTTTATATTTGTTCACAATTCTGCTAATTCCCTAGAAGTTGCTACGGCAATTGTTAGAGGTGCATTCGAATATCAAGGTCAAAAATGCTCGGCTGCATCGAGAGCATATATACCTGCATCTTTATGGACAGAAATAAAACAAATATTGCTAGAACAACTTTCGAATATAAAAATGGGTGATGTTGCCGATTTTGGCAACTTTATGAACGCCGTTATAGACGAAACTTCTTTCGACAACATTATGGGATACATTGAAAATGCTAAGAAATCGAAAGATTGTAAAATAGTATATGGTGGTAAAGGTGATAAAAAAGTAGGTTATTTTGTTGAACCAACCGTTATCGAAACAACCAACCCGAATTACGTTTCTATGCAAGAAGAAATTTTCGGACCTGTTATTACTATTTATGTTTACGAAGATAAAAAATACGAAGAATATCTAAATATTTGTAACGAAACATCTCCGTACGGACTAACAGGCTCGATATTTGCTACTGAACGCTACGCAATTGAAACAGCAAGTAAAATATTGCGTTACGCTGCAGGTAACTTCTACATAAACGACAAACCAACCGGAGCTGTAGTTGGTATGCAACCGTTTGGCGGTTCGCGTGCTTCGGGTACTAACGATAAAGCCGGAAGTGCTCTTAATTTAATACGCTGGACAAATCCACGTGCTATTAAAGAAACCTTCCAACCGGCTACGGATTTCACTTATCCGTTTATGTTGTAATAAATTTTAACTATAAACAAAGGGCTGCTAATGCAGCCTTTTGTTTTATTATACGACATCGTAGCAATGATAAAATACCCGAATGCAAAAATTAATATTGGTCTGCAAATTACCGAAAAACTAAGTTCGGGATATCACAATATTAGCAGTTGCATTGTACCAATAAACTTTGTTGATATTTTGGAAATAAATGTTTCCGACAAGGACAATATCAACATGAGCGGTATTTCTATCGGCAACGATAATATTGAAGAAAACCTCTGCTACAAAGCAATACAACTGCTCAGAAAAGATTTTGAAATACCGCAACTTTCGGTAAACCTACACAAAAATATTCCTTCGGGAGCCGGATTAGGCGGTGGCTCTGCCGATGCAGCATTTACACTTAAAATCTTAAACTCATTATTAAATCTGAATTGTGGCGAAAATAAATTGCAATATTACGCTTCAAAAATCGGGTCGGACTGCCCTTTCTTTATCAGAAACAAACCCTGCATTGTATCGGGGACAGGAACGGAAATGACAGAAATTAACCTCGATTTAAGCAATTATCAGGTTGTTTTGGTTTTTCCCGAGATAAAAATCAGTACAAAATCGGCTTACGGTATGGTTGTTCCCAAAAAAAGCAGTTTCGATATTTCCCAAATAACCGATTTGCCGGTATTGGAATGGAAAAACCACTTGCACAACGATTTTGAAACTCCAATTTTTAAGCTTTATCCTGTTTTGCAGCAATTAAAAGACCGTATGTACGACGAAGGAGCACTCTACGCTGCAATGAGCGGTAGCGGTTCAGCCATTTACGGCATATTCGACAAATCGTGTAAAATTGGTAAACTATCGGAGTTTGAGCAAAAAAACACCTTATTTGGGAGCCATTTTGAGTAAAAAAACAGCTAATACTGCGTAAATTATATTAGGCAACCACATTATCAGCCACAATGGTGCTTTGCTGTACAAAGCAGCCACTCCCGTAACTTGCTGCAAAAATATGTAAGTAAACGCAATGACTATCCCCAAACCCAAATGTATTCCTATTCCTCCCCTAACCTTTCGAGATGAAAGTGACACTCCTATTAGCGTTAGAATAATATTAGCTAATGGAAAAGTTATTCGCTTGTATCTTTCGACCTCAAATTTTTGGACAAACTGCGAACCCTTTAATTTTTCTTTGTTTATAAATTCTTTCAATTCCTTGTAAGTCATAACTTTTGCATCTTCAATATCCAACACAAAATCCGAAGGATAAAAACCCATCAGAGTATCAACTCTGCTACCTGTTTGAATTGTTTCGTGGTCTTCGTAAAAATTCCTTATTTCGTAATTGCTTACAACCCATTTGTTTATGGCACTATCCCAACGAATAACATCCGACTTGAATCTTTGCACCAACCTGCCGTCTTCAAACTGCTCGGCGGAAAATCGGTAACCGATTTTAGACGGATTGTTGTAATTTTCTACGTAAATAAATTGATTAGGACTAATTTGCATGTGTAAATTCGACTCTCGAACAATAAAAGGATTGTGAATATACTTCTTTTCAAAATCTCTTAAGCCCCTGTTTGTGTGCGGAATAACATAATTCATAAGCGAAAATGAAAATAAAGTTATAAATAAACCGCTTAATATGTAAGGGTATAAAAATCTGTAAAAACTAATCCCGCCGCTAAGTATTGGAACAATTTCGGTTTTTGACGCCATCTTCGACGTAAAAAATATAACCGATATAAAAGTAAATAACGAACTGAAAGTGTTAACAAAGTAAGGAATGAAGTTTAAATAATAATCGAATATTATTTCGTGTAATGTGGCTTTCTTTTCAATAAAGTCGCTGATTTTTTCGGAAACATCAAATACGACAATTATTACCGTCAGCAATATAATTGAATAAAAAAAAGTTCCCAAAAACTTTTTAATAATATACCAATCTATTTTTTTTATCCTGAGCACTAACTGTTTATTGAAATAAGAATTGCAAAAGTATAATAAAATTCACAACTGTCGGATAAAACCTTGAAAAAGAGGGTTGCCTTGCGGTGTGAATGGTGGTGGGTGGTGGGTGAATGGTGATTTGCACTCATCACTCATCACTCATCACTCATCACTCATCACTCATCACTCATCACCAATAGTAACCTTTTGATTAAAGACATTTATCGGACATTAATAAATAAAATTTCAATCTCTACGACTTACATTTGTAATACCGCTTAATCGACTAGCCATTTGGGATAATACAGGTAGCTTTTTGTAACGGTATGATTATAAATAGGAATGTTGAGCATATCCGAAAGTTCGCTTATATCCGACACTTTTCCTTTTTTGTCGATAATAGGTATTCCGGTTTCATCGAGCTTATAAGCACTGTTTGATATCTTATTTATTCCGCAAAAATAACCAATTACATCATCGCTTATCATGCTTATCTTTTGCTTAATATTTCTAATTCGTTCGTTTGCCGTTTCGGTTTCGCTATCGCCAAAAATTTCAACTCTAAAAAGTCTTCTATTAAGCAATCCAGTGCTTAACTCTTTAAGTACGTAGTCGTTGCAGGTACTCCAAATTTTCAGTGCCTGATAAACATCATTATCGTCTAACAAAGCAAATTTATTTAAAATATCGTCGTTGCCTTGTACTTCGTCGAAACTGAAATTATTTTTCAAAAAGAAAAGTAAGTTGGAAGGCGCATCAATACTATAGTTTTGAGAAAGTAAAAATCTTGCTCTGCTAAATATATTGTAAATCATAGTTTGAGCAGCCAAAACTGTTTTATGATAATACACCTGCCAATACATCAATCGGCGTGCAACAATGAATTTTTCTATAGAGTAAATACCTTTCAGTTCTATAACTAAATTATTATCGCTGATATTCATCATTTTAACAATTCTTTCGGTGCTGATTTGCCCTTCGCTGACGCCTGTAAAAAAGCTGTCGCGTTTTATGTAGTCTAATCTGTCGGTATCAAGCTGTCCCGAAACCAACTGATGCAAAAAAGGCAATTCCGTCTTATTTTCAAATACCATTAACGCTCTATCTAACTCCCCACCGTACTGCTTGTTAAGCTTTTTTATAAACAAAACGCTAATATCTTCGTGGCTCAGATTTGGCAAAAACGCATGTTCCAAGTTATGTGATAAAGGTCCGTGTCCTACATCGTGCAACAAAATAGCCAACATAGCTGCTCTGTAGTCATCGCTGCTAATATCGTTGCCTTTTGCAATAATAACATCTAATGCCATTTGCATTAAATGCATTGCACCCAATGTATGATGAAACCTCGTGTGCAGAGCACCCGGATACACCAAATGGGCAACTCCCAACTGCGATATTCTTCGCAAACGCTGCAAATACGGATGGTCTATCAGATTTAAAATAAATTTATCCTTTGCTGTTATAAAACCGTGAACCGGATCGTTAAACAGTTTTAATGT
This sequence comes from Lentimicrobiaceae bacterium, assembly GCA_033809755.1. Taxonomy (GTDB): domain Bacteria; phylum Bacteroidota; class Bacteroidia; order Bacteroidales; family UBA4417; genus UBA4417. The sequence goes on along the minus strand of JAPXLB010000016.1, from coordinate 14,073 downwards.
GCTTGGTTTGGGCGAAATCATAATTTTTGTTAAGTTTATTTTTACTTTCGTGGAAAAACAATAATTTTACTTTTTCTGCATTATTAATAAAAAACACTTCAACTGCAAAAGTACTCAGAAAAACAAAATTAAACAATAAACAAATATATTATGGATAACGGTGTTATTTTATGGATTGACGACGAAATTGATTTGCTTAAACCGCATATTCTGTTTTTAACGGAAAGGGGCTACACTGTGCATACGTCTAACAACGGCGACGAAGGTGTTGATAAACTTAAAAGCATAAATAATATCGATATTGTGTTTTTAGATGAAAATATGCCCGGTTTGTCAGGAATAGAAACGCTTTCGATTATTAAGGAAAATTTTCCTAATTTGCCCGTGGTAATGATTACCAAAAGCGAAGAAGAGCACATAATGGACGATGCTATTGGCGCAAGCATAGCCGATTATTTGATAAAACCGGTCAATCCTAAGCAAATACTGTTGAGTGTGAAAAAGAATTTGGAAAACAAAAGATTAGTTTCCGAAAAAACCACTTTCGCATATCAACAACAGTTTCAGAATTTAGGAACCGAAATATCGCCGAAACTTGACCATAACCAATGGACGGAAGTTTATAAAAAATTGGTTTTTTGGGAGTTGGAATTGAGCAAATCTACCGACAATCCTATGCAGGAAATTCTTCAGATGCAGAAATCGGAAGCAAATCAGGTGTTTTGTAAGTTTTACGAAAACAACTACATAAACTGGATAAACGGCAAAGCCGAAGACAAACCGATATTGTCGCACCTTTTGCTTAAAGAAAAAGTTTTCCCATTGCTGAATGATAATAATACTCCTTTGTTTTTCATCTTGATAGATAACCTTAGATACGACCAATGGAAAGTGTTACAACCGATTTTCGAACAATATTACCGCACCGAAACTGAAGATATTTACTATAGCATTTTGCCCACAACTACCCAATATGCACGCAATTCGCTTTTTGCCGGACTACTGCCAAGCGAAATCGAAAAAAAATATCCGAAGTACTGGGTAAACGAAGGCGACGATGACACGAAAAACAATTACGAAAGCGAACTGCTAGCCGAATACCTTAAACGTCACGGTTACAACGTTAGTTATTCGTACACAAAGGTGTTGAACTTGACGTCAGGAAAAAAACTGATTGATAACTTGCCTAATCTACTTTCGAATCAGCTTAACGTTATTGTTTACAACTTCGTTGACATGCTTTCGCACGCCAGAACCGAAATGGAAGTCATTAGAGAATTAGCCGACAACGAAACTGCCTATCGCTCAATCACTCAAAGCTGGTTCAACCACTCGCCGTTGCACGATATTGTTAAGTTTTTATCTTCTAAAAATGTACCTATAATACTCACAACCGACCACGGAACCATTAAAGTTAATAATCCGGTTAAAATTATTGGCGATAAAAACACCAACACAAACCTGCGATACAAAACAGGGAAAAACTTGTCGTATGATAAAAGCGAAGTGTTTGAAATAAAAAAGCCAGGCGATGCGTTTTTGCCGAAAACTAACGTTAGTAGCACATTTGTGTTTTGCCGAAACAACAACTTTTTTGCTTATCCCAATAATTATAATTACTACGTAAACTACTACAGAAACACTTTCCAACACGGCGGTATATCGCTTGAAGAAGTTTTAATCCCGTTTGCAATTTTAAAAGCCAAGTAAACAAAATGAAAGAAAAAGAAATTTACAAGGCAAATTCTACAAGCGATTTACAAAATATTGCCGAAGCTCTGCTGAAAAAATACGACGACTACCGAATTTTCACTTTCGATAGCGAAATGGGTAGCGGTAAAACTACTTTTATTAGTGCTATTTGCGAAGTTTTAAAAGTTAGAGACAACGTCAGCAGTCCGACTTTTGCAATCATAAACGAATACCATTCCGACCTGATTAACCAAATGATATATCATATTGACCTGTACAGAATAAACAAACCCGAAGAACTAATCAATATTGGTTTTCACGATTATTTGCAAAGCAATAATTATTGTTTTATAGAATGGTCGCAGAAAGGAAAGGATTTTATTCAGGGAAACGCCATTAGTGTCGATATACAAGTAAATGAAGACGGAAGCAGATATTTTGAGTTCTGAGTCGGGAGTTATGAGTTACGAGTCAGGAGACGGGAGTCGGAAGTCAGAAGTTTTGAGTTGGGAGTTATGAGTTACGAGTCGGGAGACGGAAGTCAGAAGTCCGAAGTTTTGAGTCGGGAGTTATGAGTTATGAGTCAGGAGACGGAAGTCGGAAGTCCGAAGTTTTGAGTCGGGAGTTATGAGTTTTGAGTCGGGAGGCGGAAGTCAGAAGTCCGAAGTTTTGAGTCGGGAGTTATGAGTTACGAGTCGGGAGACGGGAGTCAGAAGTCCGAAGTTTTGAGTCGGGAGTTATGAGTTACGAGTCGGGATACAATACTCAGAACTCGAAACTCAGAACTCAAAACTGAAATTTTTGAATTTTCTCAACCCAATTGTAAAAAGAAATAAAAAAATAGTACCTTTGCAACAAGTATTATTAATTTAATGCGATAAAAATTTTTAAAATGAGCGACTTTACAGATTCATTTTTCAGACTGACGGTTAAAATAAATAACCTGATAATAAGTTATAATGACACAAAAACCGAACTTAGTCAGACAAAAAGGGAACTGGAAGATGCAAAATTAAAATTAACAGAATTAGAACAAAACAATAAAAACTTAGAAGATAAATATAAAATACTAACATTAGCAAAATCAATACCGGATAAGGGAGATAAGGCAATTGTAAAAAAAAGGATTAACGAATTATTACGGGAACTTGATATATGTATTGAACAGATAAACAACAACAAAATACAATGAAAAAAAATATAGTTGTAAATTTGCATATAAATAACAGACCATATAGATTGAAAGCCTCCAGTACAGAAGAGGAGAGCTTTATAAGACGTGCTGCTGTTGAGGTAGAAAACTTGATTGACTACTACTCAAAAAATGCAAGACACGACGATATGCAAGATCTGTTAGCTATGACAGCTATACATTTTGCGTCTAAATTGATAAAAACTGAGGAGGAAAATTTATTTATTACTAATGAATTGTCTCCTAAGCTTAAAGATTTAGAAAAACTTGTTGACCAAGGTTTAAATGCTTAATACAATATATATGCGTTCTTTGAAAATAAACTTATACCCGCATTAATTCAATCCATTTGGAAGCTCAACACACTTTCAACTAAAGGCGAAACTATTTGGCTCTAGGGCAGGCCTTAATCTTGAAAAAGATCTTCAGTACCGAAGCGTTGGACGTCCGAAAGTCAGATGTAGCCTTAAACTTTCATATTTAGGGGTTTCCTAAATGCAAATTAATGCGGGGTTTTTTTTATCTGGTATTGTTGCATAAATAAATATATAAACTATGACAACAACCATTATTATCATTGCAGGAGCTATAGGAGTGCTTATAGGAATAATAATATCGATGTATATTATACGTAAAAGCATAGAGAAAAAAAGCCAAAATATAATAAACGAAGCTAACAAAGAAGCCGATATTATCGTCAAGAAAAAGGAGCTTGAAATAAAAGAAGAACTCTTGCACCTTAAAACTCAGCAAGAAAAGCAGTTCCAGATAAAAGAAAGCAATATTTCAAAAGCTGAGAACAGAATCAAACAAAAAGAGCAATCGCTTAACAAGCGTCAGGAAGATTTTAAGGTTAAGTTCGACGAAGTAAATAAAAAATCAAAAGAATTAGACGAAAAAGAAATAAATTTACAACAGAAAACCGAAGCTATCAAGCGTAAGGAAATCGATATAGAAAAAGCTCACAAGGATTATATCGACAGATTGGAAATTATTTCGGGTTTATCGGCAGAAGAAGCAAAAGAACAACTTATTGAGGGCTTAAAGCAAGAAGCACGCCTTCATGCCGCCAACCAACTCAACGAAATTGTTGAAGAAGCAAAACAGACAGCCAACAACAAGGCGAAAAAAATCATTATCGAGACAATTCAACGCAATGTTGCCGAACAAACTATTGAAAATACTGTTTCTGTCTTCAATATCGATAATGACGAAATTAAGGGAAGAATTATTGGTAGAGAAGGTCGAAATATTAGGGCTCTTGAATCGCTTACGGGCGTAGAAATAATAATAGACGACTCGCCGGATGCGATTTTACTTTCGGGTTTCGACCCAATGCGTAGAGAAATAGCACGACTATCGCTGCACAAACTTGTTACCGACGGCAGAATACATCCCGCCAGAATTGAAGAAGTTGTGGCAAAAACCCAAAAGCAAGTTGAAGAAGAAATTATTGAAATAGGCAAACGCACAACCATTGACTTGGGAATACACGGGCTACATCCCGAACTTGTTCGCCTTATAGGTAAGATGAAATATCGTTCGTCGTACGGACAAAACCTGCTACGACACTCACGCGAAGTTGCTAACCTGTGCGCTACTATGGCTTCGGAACTCGGCTTGAACGCCAAAAAAGCCAAACGAGCCGGTCTTCTACACGATATTGGCAAAGTCGCCGATACCAACGACTCCGAACTGCCGCACGCAATATTGGGCATGAAATTGGCGAAAGAGTTTAAAGAACCTGCCGATATTTGCAACGCTATTGGTGCTCACCACGACGAAATTGAAATGGAAACGCTGATAGCTCCTATCGTTCAAACCTGCGACGCTATATCTGGAGCACGACCCGGAGCACGTAGAGAAGTTGTTGATGCGTACATACAGCGACTTAACAAATTGGAAGAACTTGCTTTGTCGTATCCGGGCGTTGTTAAAACCTACGCCATACAAGCCGGTAGAGAACTTAGAGTTATTGTAGGAGCCGATAAAATTTCGGATAGCGAAGCTAATAACATAGCAATAGAACTTTCTAAAAAAATTCAAGACGAAATGACCTACCCAGGACAAATTAAAATTACTGTAATCCGAGAAACACGCTCTATTAGCTACGCCAAATAAAATGCAAGTCGCCTTGAAATAACAACCATGCAGATTTTAAAAAAATTATTGCCGGGTTTATTGCCTTTGTTGGTGTTTATTTTGGTCGATGCCATTTGGTCGCCGCAAATAGGGATTATTGTTGCTGTCATCTTTGGTATTGTTCAACTGTTTTTTATTTATTTTAAAGAAAAACGCTGGGATAAGTTTGTTATTCTTGATACGGCTCTGCTGTGTGCTTTCGGAATTGTATCATTAATATTCGACAACGTTATTTTCTTTAAACTCAAACCGCTCTTCATCAATCTTATTCTGGCTGTACTTATAGGAATTTCTGCTTTTAGTAAGCATAACATCATGCTCAAATATTCCGAACGCTTGCTTGGCAACAATGTCAACTTTGATAATTCCGTCCAAAAAAATATAATAGTACAGCTGCGAGTGTTTTTCTGGATAATAATAGCACACAGTTTCTTGATATTGTACTCCGCATTTTTTATGTCGCAAGAAGCATGGGCTTTTATTTCGGGAGTGCTGTTATACATAATGTTGGGAGCGTACTTGGTAATACAATTTGTTTGGGTTAAAATACGAAACAGACACATTGAATGGCTGCCTTGGATTGACGAAGAAGGAAACATAATTGGCAAAGTCAGTCGCAATGTGGCTCACACCGATAAAAAATACTTGCATCCTGTTGTTCATACGCATATTATAAATTCTAAAAACCAATTATATCTGCAAAAGCGAAAACACAATTGCCAAGTTGAACCCAATAAATGGGACACCGCAATTGGCGGGCACGTCAGTTTTGGCGAAACTATTGAACAAGCGCTTAAACGTGAAGCAATTGAAGAACTTAACTTTAAAAACTTCGAACCGAAACATATTGCCAAATACGTATGGAATAACATTAATGAATCTGAAATGGTGTTCAGCTTTTTAACTTTTTACGATGGAAACATAACCCCAAACAAAAAACACGTTGAAGACGGCAGATTTTGGAACGTAAATGAACTGAAGGAAAACATCGGTAAAAATGTTTTTACACCAAATTTGGAGTTCGAATTGCCTAATATTATTGCTTTATTGGAAAGAAAAAGAAACTGATAATATTTCTATCGTGTTACCAAAAATTTGCTTCTATAAACTTTATTTCCTGCCAATACGGTAATTATATAAGTTCCTTCATTTAAGTTTGAAATATCAATCTGAGCATCGTTTACAGAGTTCACCTTCATTTGCCTACCGCTCATATCGGTAATTACTACGCTACTTATTTCTTTATTTAGCAATTGTTTGGTGTTGATATTTATAATATTTGTCGCAGGATTAGGATAAACTTTTGTTTGATATAACAAATTACTGTACGTGGAACTTGTTTGTACTACAGGGTCAAGACTTCTTATGAGATTGCAGTTAGTAGCGCCAGCACCATAAAGGTGGTTATTTGCACTTATGTGTAGTGCTTTAATACCGGTAGTTAAGGGGTCGGTTACCTTTATGAATGTCTTTCCATTATCATACGAAAGCATAACCGTATTCAATGCTATTGTACAAATTACGTTATCTGAACTTATTGCAATATCCGGTGTTATGTATGGTGTGAGATATTGAAAAGAGGTGGTATCGTGATACAAAACACAAAGTCCTCCTCCTTCTTTGGCACCTACAAAGATGTCATCATATTGGTTTATTTCTACCGCAAAAAGTTGGTGGTCTATAAGTCCGAAAAAATCCCAAGTAATTCCTCCATCAACAGATTTATATACACCACCTCTGCCATTAACAAAACCATTTATTGTAACATAAAATTCATTTTCTGAAGATACCGCTATATCTGTAATATAATCGCTGGTACCATTAGTCAAATAATTAGTGTTCCATGTTTCTCCATTGTCGAACGAAACACTTATAAATGCTCCATTGTCTTCCCAAGTGCTAACAAAAAGGGTGTCTTTCCCATGACAGAATATTTTTATAATATTACCTCGCGCCTCAGTAGGTAAGCTGATTTCATTCCAAGTTTCTCCGTTATCTTTAGAAAAAACTAATTTTTCTGAGCTACGTGCTGTCGTGTATATATATCCACTATCATTTATTGCAATTCTATTTAATCTTGACTTTTTACCTTGATAAACATAATCCCATGTATAACCTCCGTCAGTTGAACGAAAAACACCTCCATCTTCGTAATAATCAATACCTGAGTGAAAAGCAACAAAAATATCTCCCTGGCTATTTGTAACAACCTCAGTTAAAGAAGTATTACTTGGAAAAGGCAATGCTTCCCAAAAGTTATCCAAATTCTGCGCTTTTGAATTAACAATAAATACTACGCAAAAAACAGTTAGGTAAAATACTTTTTTCATAACACACATTTTAGCTAAACAATTAAAACACAACAAATTTACAAAATTTTGATAATAAAAGCATTTTAAGGTTTTATTTTTTTATTATTATTCTGTAATATTTACTACTTTAGCTGAAATTAAAAAACATTTTAAAAATGAATTGGTACAACAAAGCATTAGAAGCAAAAAATTTCTTATTTGAAAATGGAATTACAAAACCTGAAATTGGTATTATTTTGGGCACAGGTTTAGGCGGTTTGGTGAGCAGCATTAGCATTGAAAAAGAGATAAACTACGGCGATATTCCTCATTTTCCTGTTTCAACCGTCGAAACTCACAAAGGCAAACTGATATACGGAACAATAAACGGCAAATATGTTCTTGCCATGCAAGGCAGATTTCATTATTACGAAGGATATTCGATGCAAGAAATAACCCTTCCTGTTAGAGTTATGAAATTGTTGGGAATAAAGTATTTGCTTATTTCAAACGCATGCGGTGGCTTAAATCCTAACTATACCCAAGGCGATTTAATGCTTCTTACCGACCACATAGATTTACTTCCGGATAATCCTTTAACGGGTAAAAACATAGACGAGATGGGTGTTCGCTTTCCGGATATGAGCGAGCCGTACAGCAGTAAAATCAACAGTTTATTTGAAGAATTAGCGTCTGAAAACAACATAAAACTACACAAAGGCGTTTATGTTGCCTTAGCAGGTCCCAATTTGGAAACAAAAGCCGAATACAAGTTTTTGCGTCTGATTGGAGCCGACGGCGTGGGAATGTCAACAGTACCCGAAGTCATTGTTGCCAACCATTGTAGCCTACCCTGCGCTGCAATATCGGTAATAACGGATATGTGCATACCCGACCAGTTAGAAAAAGTTTCGCTAACTGAAATTGTTGACGTCGCAAAAACAGCCGAAACCAGACTCAATAAATTGTTTGTTGAAGCTGTTACTAGACTGTAATATTGGTGATGAGTGATGAGTGTGTTGTTAGTTTTGAGTTTTAAGTTATGAATCAAGAGTTGAGACACTCAAAACTCAGAACTCAGAACTCAGAACTCGAAACTATACCCGCAACACGCAACACGCAACACGCAACCCGTAACACTATCCAAAATACTCATTTATAGGTCCATAAGCATGGAAAAATCCTGTACGCATAACGGTATTAACGTCTTCGGGTTTGTGTGCAACACCTGAGTTTACAAGCTGTGTAGCGATTTTAACTGCATTTCTTCCGTATTCAACAGCTATTTTGCAAGCCAAATCCGACGATTTCTTTATTGCGTTAAAACCTTCGCTTAGAAGTTGGTCGGCGTTTTCGGCTTTAATAACTTCTTTCCAAGGTTTGACTTCAGTAGGTTTTTCTCCTAACAATTTATCCGCTTTTTCCGAGAAATCTTCAAAGTTTACATACTTAGCCGATTTATTGCACCAAACAGCAACAAGGCGACCTTTTTGATATTGGAAGAATCCGTCTTTCTGGCTGCCGTCGCTGTTTTGTCCACCTTTTACACCTGCCAACACGTATTCATCGATAAGTTCGTCGTGCAAGTTTTCGTTAGGAATGTACTGTTGCATCACTCTCAAAATAAACTGCATCACATCAATGCCGACATAATCCATAAGTTGAAAAATACCCATAGGACGAACCAAATATTCGCGAGTAATTTTGTCAACGCAGTATATAGCTTCGTGTAGCGGCATGGTTTGGCTTAGTTCTTTTGCTTTGCTTATACCAAAAAGTGCATCACGCATAAAAAATCCGTTACCAACAAAACCTGCAACATCATTAGAAGGAACAACAACTTTGCGAATATTTTTGGCAAACAGCTTTGCAAAATCAATCATTTGCTCGCTGTTTTCGGGTATTGTAATTAATTCGACCAACTTTTGCACAGCAGGCGGATTGTAAAAGTGAAAACCCAAAATTCTGCCGTTTAAGCCGGCTGCCTCATTCAATGAATGAATAGGAACCGAAGAAGTATTGGTAAAATACCAAGGATTGTTTTTATTAACATCTTCTATTTGCTTAAACAATTTGACTTTAAGTGACTGATTTTCGCTTACAGCTTCAAATATAAGTTTTGAGTCCTTTGCGGCACTCATATCGGTATTTGTGTTTATAACGCTAAGCACATCGTTGACGTACGCCTGAATTATATCCGAATCCTGAACATCTGCTTGTGCTGTGTTGTACAACGGTTTTATCTGTTCAATTCTTCTTTCGGCATATTTTTGAGTTTGTGTCCTGACGTACTCTAACAGCCCTTGCAAACCTTGTTCCGACACGTCTATAGCGTTAAGGACAAATTGTTTTTCGCTGTTTTCGGGTTTTAACATCAGGTTTGTCATTTCTACAGAAAGCAGCCACGAAATACCGCTTCCCATTTTACCGGCAGCTCCCAGAACTGCAACATTGCTCAATATATCTTGATAATTCATAATGTAATATTGTTTTTTATTTTATTTCCAAATTGGTTTTCTTTTTTCTAAAAATGCTTTCATGCCTTCATGAGCATGATTGTTAAAGCAGTCGCCAAAAACTTCAGCTTCTATTTTCGAGCCCTCTTCAAATGATGTTTCGGCTGTTTTCTTTAATACTTTTTTAGCTGCTTTTACGGCAAGCGAACTTTTTGAAACAATAGCATTAACAATAGCTTCCGTTTCTTGCTGAAGATTTTCAGGTTCAACTACTTTTTGCACCAAGCCCATATTAAATGCTTGCTCGGCTGTAATATTCATTCCCGAAGTAATTAAGTAAAAAGCGTTTCCGTAGCCCACAAGTCGTGGTAATCTTTGTGTTCCTGCGTATCCGGGTATAATACCCAAGGAAACTTCGGGCTGACCCATTTTTGCTAAATTGGAAGCTATACGTATGTCGCAACTCATTGCTAATTCCATACCTCCGCCTAAGGCATAACCGTTAATAGAAGCTATTACAGGAATACCTAAATCGGATATTTTTTTGAAAACATCCTGTCCTCTTTTCGAAAATTTCTTGGCTTCAGCTTCGCTCATGCCATCCATTTCGGCAATATCGGCTCCGGCAACAAAAGCTTTACCTGTTCCTGTAAAAACCAAGCATAAAATTTCAGAACCAATATTATTAATTAAATCTTCCAATTCGTCGAAAAATAGCGAATTTAGAGCGTTTAATGCCTCGGGTCTGTTGAAAGTTACCCACATAACATTGTCTTTTACTGACGGCTGAATAATTTTATATTCCATATATTTGAATGTGTTATAAGTTAATATTTATATTTATTAATTTTCTACAAACTTACAACTTATTTTGCAATGGCTGATGCTTCTGTATACTTTTAAAGTTTTTTGTGATAAAAAACAAACCCTCGTCGGGTTCGATTTCCAACGAGGGTCTGTATTATATAAGAAATTTTTATACTGGTTCAATCTTTAAAATATCATAGATTGAAGAATAAACGCACCGGCACCTGCTAAGTAACCTAACAACGCGATCCAAGAAATCTTTTTCAAGTACCAGAAGAAGTCAATTTTTTCTATTCCCATTGCAGCAACACCTGCAGCAGAACCGATAATTAGCATACTACCGCCTGTTCCGGCTGCATAAGCCAAGAATGTCCAGAAATGCGAATTGGTTGGGAATACCGTTAAGTCGAACATACCCTGAACAGCTGCAACTAACGGAACATTATCGACAATTGCCGATAACATACCTATTAATATTATTACAATATTCATATTGCTGATATTCTCCATTAGGTACGTTGCTGCCTTACCAAGCACTCCTACCGACTGCAAACTGTGAATAGCCAACAAAATACCTAAAAAGAAAAGTATGCTAGGCATATCAATGCGCGATAGTGAACGTGGTACCGATAGAGCCGTTCTTGTCTCCTTCGGCATTTTTTTATGTCTTAATTCGGTGTAGAACCATATAACACTCAAACTCAACATCATTCCTGCGTAAGGTGGTAAATTGGTAAGAACTTTAAAAATCGGAACAAATATTAAGCCACCTACTCCTAATACAAGCATTTCGGTTTGTTGCTTTCTTGAGAGTATATTTGCAGCTCTATCTACTTCTACATCAGGTCTTTCAACATGACCTTTCATCATAAACGAAAGCACGATTAAAGGAACAACAAGATTTATAGCCGAAGCTATAAAAGTATCTTTAATAATAAATCCGGCAGTAATTTGATTGCCTATCCACAACATAGTTGTTGTAACGTCACCAATTGGAGACCAAGCTCCACCGGCGTTGGCAGCTATTACAACCATACCCACGTAAAACAAGCGTTGTTCGCGGTCTTTTATCAGTTTACCGATTAATGCAACCATAACTATTGTGGTAGTTAAGTTGTCTAATACGGCTGATAAAAAGAAAGTTATTATAGAAACCACCCATAATAATTTTCTCTTGTCGGTTTGAGTGATACGTGAAGTAATAATTTGAAAACCTCCATGCGAATCTATTGTTTCAACAATAGTCATCGCTCCCATCAAAAAGAACAGTATTTCCGAAATCTCTCCTAAGTGAGCTCGCAACTCCTGATTTATAAAGGTGGTATTATCGACAAAAACTATAAAAATTGTCCATAATATAATTCCCGTAAATAAAGCCGAAGCTGTTTTGTTGATGTGAATTTTATGCTCTGTGGCAATGGCTGTGTAGCCCAAAATAAAAACGATCACCATTAGTATTGGGATCATGGTATTGATTGATTCTAACATAAATTATATTTTTGAAATTTTATTAATTGGGCAAAGCTAATAAATTTACTTAGTATTTGTCATTTAATTTAAAATTTATTTTTTATTGCAACAGCCTTAAAATAAGGTACTTAAAAACAAAATCATTATTACATTTTTGTTAAATTTGGATTTATGATTAAAAGTGACGCTTTTTTAACAAAAAAAAAAGATGTGAGAATATAAGGTTGATTTTTCTTTGAAGTCAGAAGTTCTGAGTTCTGAGTACTGAGTTCTGAGTCAGGAGTTAGGAGTTAGAGACTCGTAACTCTATACTCAAAACTCAAAACTATCCCTCAACACTAACCTATCAGAAAATCATCGACTGCAAAATAAACACGCCCGCACCTGCAAAGTAACCAAGCAAAGCTATCCAAGAAACCCTTTTCAAGTACCAGAAGAAGTCTATTTTTTCTATTCCCATTGCAGCAACGCCGGCAGCAGAACCTATAATCAAAATACTACCACCTGTTCCGGCTGCGTAAGCTAAAAATGCCCAGAAATCTGAGTTGGTCGGGAATACCGTCAAATCGAACATACCTTGAACAGCTGCAACCAACGGAACATTATCGACAACTGCCGACAACAATCCTATTAATATTACAACTATATTCATGTTGCTGATATTGTCCATCAAATACGTTGCTGCCTTACCAAGTACTCCTACAGACTGTAAACCATGAATAGCCAACAAAATACCTAAGAAGAATAGTATGCTTGGCATATCGATACGCGATAATGAACGAGGTATTGACAAAGCTGTTCTTGTTTCCATAGGCAATTTTCTATGTCTTATTTCGGTGTAGAACCATATAACACTCAAACTTAACATCATTCCGGCGTAAGGAGGTAAATTGGTGAGAACTTTAAAAATAGGAACAAAAATTAAGCCACCAACACCTAATAAAAGCATTTCAGTTTGCTGCCTCCTTGAAAGCACATTCGCCGCTCTATCTACCTCTACATCAGGTCTTTCAACATGACCTTTCATCATAAAAGAAAGCACAATTAGAGGAACTACAAGATTTGCAGCTGACGCCAAAAATGTATCTTTCATAATAAATCCGGCAGTAATTTGATTACCTATCCATAACATTGTTGTTGTAACATCGCCTATTGGTGTCCATGCACCACCTGCATTTGCGGCTATTACAACCATACCAACGTAAAACAAGCGTTGCTCGCGGTCTTTTATCAGTTTGCCGACTAAAGCAACCATTACAATTGTTGTTGTTAAATTGTCAAGTACCGACGATAAGAAAAATGTAACAATAGAAACTACCCATAACAGTTTCCTCTTGTCGGTTTGAGTGATACGTGAGGTAATAATTTGAAAACCTCCATGCGAGTCTATTGTTTCAACAATAGTCATTGCTCCCATCAAAAAAAACAGTATTTCCGAAATCTCACCCAAATGAGCTCGCAACTCTTTATTTATAAAAGCAGTGTTATCGACAAAAACTATAAAAATTGTCCATAATACTATACCTGTAAATAAAGCCGAAGCTGTTTTGTTGATGTGAATTTTATGCTCTGTAGCAATGGCTGTGTAACCTAAAATAAAGACGATCACCATTAATATTGGGACCATAGTATTGATTGATTCTAACATAAGCTTATATTTAAAAATTTAAAAACAAGCAAAATTAATAAATCTTCTTACCAATGTTTATTTAAAACAGGAAAAATTTTTCTGCTGTAACAGTCTTTAAATCAACCGCTTATAATAAAACCAATGTTAAATTATTGTTAAGTCCGATTTTGGAATGCTTATTTAACATAAAAAAGAAGGCGAAAATTAAGGATGATTTTTTTGAAAGTAGGAGTTAGAAGTTCTGAGTTCTGAGTTCTGAGTTCTGAGAGTGTCTCGTCCTGAAAAAAGTTGACACATTTTGTTATACATTATTGTTCTGTTTTTCATTTTTAATCTTTTTTCTATGCTACTTTAATCTGACTGTAAACCTGAGACGGAGTTTGCAGTCCTAAT
>JAPXLB010000015.1:0-55952 GCA_033809755.1 Lentimicrobiaceae bacterium | reverse complement strand
CCATTCTTTTCAATTTCTTCTACTACTTGTAATTTGAAACAATCACTGTACCGTTTTGTTGTTTTTTGGTGTTTTGTCATAAAATTTCCTTTTTTAGGTGTAAACCTATTTCAGGACATGACACTCATAACTCATAACTCATAACTCATAACTCATAACTCCTGCTCCTGACTCATAACTCCTGACTCATAACTCAAAACTAACCCGTAACCCGCAACTCCATCAATCACTCATCACCCACCACCCCAAAAATATTTACATTTTAAGATAATAATCCCAAACAAATTCTGTTTCTTATTTTACAAGGTATTAATTAGCTGATAATTTTTTCACAATTCAACCAAAACTTGTATTTTTGTACCGTAAAGATTATCATCATATTGTATTTATTTAATTAAACACAAATGTCAACCACAAAAAATCAGTTGCCGAAAAATGTTTTAAAAAATGCTGTTGTCAAGGAGACGGATTCTGACGAGAACTTGAAAAAGGGCAAACAGGCTAAAACAGACGGTAAAAAAAGTAGGAGGAAAACTAAGAAAGCAGAAAAATCTGACGATAAGCACGTTAAGAAAAACGAGCTTAAAAAATTTAATCCTACGGCTTTAGAAAAATTCTCACAGGTTGTAGGGGTAATTTCCATCGTCATTGCAATATATCTTACCGTTATATGTATTTCGTTCTTAGTCAATTGGTTTAGCAACAGCAACGATATTGTCGGTGCAAACCAGTCTGTTCAAAGTGTGTTAACAGAGCCGATAGAACATGCCGAAGGCGCTGAAGCAGAGTTTAAAGCCAATTTAGACACAGGTACTAAAAATGTAGGAGGCAGTTTAGGAGCTTATCTTTCCAACTTTTTCATTAAATCGGGTTTTGGAATAGGATTTTTCTTCATAATACTTTGGTTATACAGCGTTGGTTTGCAGTTTGCTTTTAAAAACAAATTGATGCCGTTTTTTGGAGGATTTGCCGTCAGTACCTTACTCATGGCTTGGTTGTCGTTGCTGATGGCATATATTTTTGTAAATACAAAATATTCAATTTTGGGTGGTATTGTTGGTTTTGAGATGTACCAATACCTTTATTATTTGACAGGCAACATTGGCGTTGTATTGCTACTCACTGTGGTTTTTGTGCTGTTTCTAATTATTATTTACAATTTTTCGCTAGTAACATTTAAAAACAAGCTAAGCAAGGTTAAGGATAAGGTTGTAGACACCACCCAATCGCTTGTAGGTAGTGCCAACTTCAAGAAAACACAAAATCAAGAAACTAATACCGAAGAACAGAGTGGTGACGACGAGAATGCAGAAGGTGAAGATGATAATGTTTTTATAAAAAATGAATTTGCTACCAATACTGCAGAAACAGCCGAACAAACGGAAGATGAAGTCCCCGAAAACACTTTTTTCAAAGATTCGGACGACGATGATATAACTTGGGATGTAACCCAAAAACCTAAACAAGAAGTAAAAAAATCTGACGGTATTGACTTTATAATCGAAGATACTACAGGAAAATCAGCTAATACCGTCCAACCCGATGAAGACGTGGATGATGAATTAGAAGAAGAAAATCGCATCGGTAGTATCAACACACCATACGATCCGCGTTTGGATTTATCGGATTATAAATTTCCAACGCCCGATTTGCTGAAAGATTACGGCAGCGGAGTCGCCCAAGTTACGCAAGAAGAGTTGGAAGCAAACAAGGACAGAATAGTCGAAACCCTTGGTAACTACGGAATTGCAATTGATAAAATTAGGGCAACCATAGGTCCTACCGTAACTTTATACGAAATAGTTCCGGCTCCCGGCGTTAGAATTGCTAAAATCAGAAACTTAGAAGACGATATAGCATTGAGTTTGGCAGCACTTGGAATTAGAATTATTGCACCTGTTCCAGGAAAGGGAACGGTTGGTATAGAAGTGCCAAATCAAAAACCTGAAATTGTTGGACTAAAAACGGTTGTATCGTCCGAAGCGTTTATCAATTCAAAATTTCAACTGCCTATAGCTTTCGGTAAAACAATTTCAAACGAAGATTTTATCGTCGATTTAGCCAAGATGCCGCATATACTTATGGCAGGAGCCACAGGGCAGGGCAAATCTGTTGGGCTTAATGTTATTATTGCTTCGTTGTTGTTTCATAAGCATCCTGCCGAACTAAAGTTTGTTTTGGTTGACCCCAAAAAGGTTGAATTGCCTTTGTTTACAAAGATAGAGCGTCATTATTTAGCCAAACTTCCCGATTCCGAAGAAGCCATTATTACCGATACCACTAAGGTAGTTTACACGTTAAAATCGCTTAATATCGAAATGGATGCTCGATACGATTTGCTTCGCGATGCACAAGTTAAAGACATTAAGCAATATAATGCGAAATTTATTTCTCGCAGGCTAAATCCCAACGACGGACACAGGTTTTTGCCCTACATAGTTGTTGTTATCGACGAGTTTGCCGATTTAATTCTAACAGCCGGCAAAGAAGTTGAGATGCCTATCACAAGGCTAGCACAGTTGGCTCGAGCTGTTGGTATTCACCTTGTTATTGCTACACAGCGACCAAGTGTCAATATTATTACCGGAATTATAAAAGCCAATTTCCCTGCACGTATAGCTTTCAGAGTTATTTCTAAGGTTGACTCACGTACTATTTTAGATAGCGCAGGAGCCGATCAACTTATTGGTAGGGGAGATATGCTTTTCTCGCAAGGTGGCGACATGAAAAGAATTCAATGTGCATTTATCGATACACCCGAAATTGAAGAGCTTACCGATTTTATTGGAAGTCAGCGTGGCTATCCGTATGCAATGGCATTGCCCGAATATGTTGACGAAGACGGTAATGCAGCAGGAATGTCGTCCGAAAATATTGACGACAGAGACGAGTTGTTCGAAGAAGCTGCCCGACTCATTGTTACCACACAACAAGGCTCTGCTTCTTTGTTGCAACGTAGGCTTAAGCTAGGATACAACAGAGCAGGCAGAATTATTGACCAGTTAGAAGCCGCAGGTATAGTTGGTCCCTACGAAAGCGGCAAGACAAGAGAAGTTAAAGTTGCTAACGAATTTGCTTTGGAACAGTTTTTGAAAGATTTAGATAGTAAATAGAAATCTACCGAACTGAAAAAATATGTCCCTATGAAGAAAATCCTTTTAGCTATTTGTTTGCTACTAACAACTTTTGCGTTTGCTCAAAACGATAAAAAAGCGACTAATCTTATAGACGCTGTAAGCAATAAACTGCAAAGCATGCAACCTATTGTAGTTGATTTTACTTGCAAGATAAGCAGTCCTTCATCAACAGAAGATAAAAGTTATTCGGGAACACTTTACAGCATGGAAAATATGTACAAACTTTCAATGTCCGACCAAGTTATTTATTGCAACGGCGACAATATTTGGACGTATTTTGAAGATGTCAACGAAGTTGAAATTTCCGAATTTGACGACAGCTCTCAATCGCTTATGCCTTTTGATATTATCAAAAACTACAAAAACGATTACAAAGCACGATTTATGGGCGAACAAGGAAACACCGCCACCGTGGAATTGTATCCTGTTAAAAAGAACAGTTTTTTTATAAAGGCAAATATAGTTGTTGATGTTCCAAAAAAACTAGTTAAAACTATCACACTCTCCGACCGCGACGGAAACAAATTCGTTTACATGATAAAAAGCATAAAAACGAATAGCAACTTAAACAATAAATTCTTCACTTTCCAGCCATCAGACTATCCGGGAGTTGAAGTAATTGATATGCGATAATACTCGGTATTGCTAATACTGAAAACGATATTTTAAATCAAAAACATGTGTCATGTTTAAGGAGTTTCCTTTTATGTTTCAAAAAAAAATCACAGTAATAATTTTATTGTTTATAGGTTTTACCTGCCACTCACAACAAAACGTTAGAAACTATTACGATTTGGTTAACAGAGCGGAACTACATATATGTGAAAACAATTACAATGAAGCGTTTGCTTTGTACGAGAAAGCATTTGAACTGTTAGAATCGCCTTTTTATGTAGATGTACACAATGCCTTTGTATGCGCTTGTTATTTGAAAAAACCAAATATAAAACTAATAGAATTATCGAAAATTCTTTACAACAAATCAAACGGATCTTTTGATTTTATCGACACAAATATTTGTGCAAATAAAGATGAAATAATAAAAGTTTTGAAAGAAACACCTATAACCCTTGATTTAAGGTTAATTCATGTTTTAGATAGCTTACAAAGCGAAGATAGCAAAGCAAGGTACAAATGTGTAGCTTACAAACCCGAATGTATAAATGACATTAGGTACATCGATTCTTTAAATCGCGAGAAATTATATTCCTTGTACAAAGAATACGGAGAACTCACCGAAGATATTGCAGGATATTCTTTATATTCCAGATTACACGTTTTAGGAATACACAATCAAATGTGGTGCTACGATGTTATTTCCGAATTTGTAGAGCCAATGGTGCATAAAGGTCTTTTTGATGCACGAGAGTACGTAAAAATCATCGACCGTCAGCAACACTACCCAAAATGCAATTTTGAAAGTAAAAATTATGCCGAATATGACTTCCACGTAAAAGACTCTGTGTTATTTGTTATGGGTATTGATGAAGAAAATAAAAAGGTAATAAACGAAAACCGAAAAGTTTTTTATTTAGACAATATTGATGATTACATAAAAAAAACACTTTACAGGATTTTGCATAAAGAATTCATTATGGGAGCATTCACAATTAAGTTTGTTACTGATGGTGATGAAAAGGCAGAATGTTTAGACTTAATTAAAAAAATAGATAACGGAACAATAATCGGCACAAAGTATTTTTTATTGCGAAAAGATTAAATTTGTAAAATAATACCATTAAGCAACTAAAACCCAATTTTTATAACATATAAATCAACAATTAATATTTTCAAAACATCTTCGTAGCAGAAATTTAGTTTAATCTTAAAAATTTATTTCCTCATCTTTTGCTGTAACAATGGAAAGTATGTGCGTTTGCGGTATGTTTTTATTGCTAACTATTTGATGCTAATTAAATTAATCAGATTTTTTGTTCTATGTTAAAAAAAAGATTTATAATTTTGTAGAATAGAACTTATGTACTATTGTTCTCTTGAATAAACTAAGTCTACTATGAGTTTTTACAAAAACCTTTAAATATAATTACTTGTTTAACCCTTTAATTTTAAAAACTATGATTTACACATCTATTAAAAGAGTAAGAAACAAAGAGGAAAGAAAGAGAATAATAGAACGATTGTTGGTTTTGCGTAAGCAACTTGATGAAGAGATTCCTGAAAAAACAGCTGCATCCTCTTTAATCCTAGCAACGTGGAATATCAGAGAATTTGGTAGCAAAATGCGTACACTCGAAGACTATTTCTACATTGCAGAAATTATTAGCCGTTTCGACCTGATTGCGATTCAGGAAGTGTTGGGGAATAAAAAAGCCCTCGAAAAATTGATGCCTATTTTGGGCAGGAATTGGAGCTACATAGCTACCGATGCTACCGAAGGTACGGCGGGAGGTTCAGAGTGTATGGCTTTTTTGTACGATACCAACAAGGTAACTTTTAAAAATGTGGCAGGTGAGATTGTCTTGCCTAAGAACAAACTTCTAAATGGGTTGCAATTCGCTAGAACCCCATTTTCTGTAATGTTTCAGGTGGGTTGGTTTAAGTTTTATTTAACCACTGTGCACATAATTTTCGGAAAATCTACCAAAGTAAACCCTCAACGCCTGGCTGAAATAAAATGTATAGCCAAGTTTTTGACAGAACGCCAAAAGAAAGAAAAAACAAATTATGTTTTATTAGGTGATTTTAATGTTCCTAAAGTTGATGACGATTATATGAAAGCACTGGAAAATGGTGGATTTTACATACCGAATGCTATTAAAAAACACCCAACGGATTTAGGTGGTACAAAGCACTACGACCAAATAGCTTTTAACCTGAAATTGACTAAAACAATGACACTTTTCAAAGAAAAGATACAAAAGGCAGGTGCTTTTGATTTTACAAAATCAGTTCACACTAAAGATGATTGGGAGATTTATAAACCTGATTTCGAAGAGAAATGTGAGGATAAATCTGAAAAAGGAATAAGAGATCATTACATAAGATATCATCGTACTTATAGAATGTCCGACCATTTGCCTTTGTGGGTAGAGTTGAATGTTGATTTTAGCGAACAGTACCTAGAGGGATTAAAAGAAAGCATTAAGGAATAGTTATTGTACTTTTCCTGAAATACTCCAAAAATCACATCTATAAAATTAGATATATAGAGCACGTCAGAAGTAAGATTTTTTTAGCTTTGCAAGCTGAAAAAATACTTTATTGAGCAAAAATTGACGTTAAACAGGCAAATACTAAGGTTAGCAGTCCCCAACATTGTTACCAACATAACCATTCCTATATTGGCAAGTGTTGATATAGGATTAATGGGTCATACCGGTTTTGTAAAGTTTATAGGTGCTATTTCCTTAGGTAACATGATATTCAGCTTGTTGTTTTGGATATTTAGCTTTTTGCGTATGGGTACAAGCGGATTTGTTGCTCAATCGTACGGCAAACGCGACTTATCCGAAAGTGTGCACATATTGTTGCGTTCGGTAATTATAGGTTTTTCTGCCGGAATTTTGCTCATTGTCTTGCAATTTCCTATAGAAGCCCTGTCTTTCAAACTGTTAAAAGCATCCGAAGGAGTCGAAGAATTAGCAAAACAATATTTCAGAATTAGAATTTACGCAGCACCAGCTACATTGCTTATTTACGTAGCAACAGGTTGGTTTATTGGCATGCAAAACGCTAAATTTCCGATGATATTGGCTATAAGCGTAAATAGCTTAAATGTAGTTTTGAGCATAATTTTTATACGTGTTTTAAACTTAGGTAGCAACGGAGTTGCCTACGCCAATTTAATTAGTCAGTGGTTCGGCTTTTTATTGATTTTGGTTTTACTGAGACCTTATTTACTCAAGCTCAAAAAACACATAAATACTCGTCAGCTGTTCGATAAAAGGAAGTTTATCGCTTTTATTAATGTAAATAGAGATATTTTCATTCGCACTTTGTGTTTAATATCTGTGCTGACCTTTTATACAGCCGAATCGGCACGCATGGGTGATGAGTTGCTTGCCGTAAACACGATATTGTTTCAATTCTTTTATTTCTTCTCTTACTTTATAGACGGTTTCGGATATGCAGCCGAAGCATTAGTAGGCAAGCATTACGGAGCAAAAAATAAACTCATGTTAAAAACCACAATAAAACGTCTTTTTGTTTGGGGTGTTGGAATAGCTTTAATCTTTACACTTGCATATATTATTTTTTATGACAATATTCTGTATCTGCTCACCGACCAAGAAGAAATTGTCCAATTAGCACACAAATACATATTTTGGATATGGTTAGTGCCAGCCGTTTCGTTTTCAGCGTTTTTGTGGGACGGCATTTATGTAGGAGCAACCGCATCGGCTCCAATGCGAAACAGCATGATAATAGCTTCCATAGTACTGTTTTTTCCTATTTATTTCATATTTAAAGGCAGTTTAAACAACCATGCACTTTGGTTAGCAATGAGTATCTTTTTATTAGCAAGAGGAGTTTTGTTGGGATTAGTCTCGAAAAAGTATATTGTTGTGTAGGTGTTGCGTGGTTTCACGGCTTTTAGCCATTAGCCATTGGCTCTTAGCTATTTGCTGGGTTTAGCCAAAAGCTAACAGCTAACAGCTAACGGCAACTCAGTCTTACAGCACAAAAAAACCTTTAAAAACACCAACAATCTTGAGATAAAAAACAAACTTCCCACCCTAATTCCTGTTAATCAAATATTTAAACAAATTCCTTATTTATAACTATTCTAAAAACACATTTTAATCTAAAAAAAACAAAAAAAAGAATTATTATTCAACAATTAATGGTTAATTTTGTAGAAAACTTAAAAATTAAAATTATAATATTATGGCAAAAATTAGAGGAGAAATAGTAGTTGATAAAGAACGCTGTAAAGGCTGTCAGGTATGCGTAGTAAACTGTCCCGAAGGTGTAATAACCATGTCAGTTGAAGTAAACTCAAAAGGATATCATTATGCACAACCATCAACCGATGGGTGCATAGGATGTGCAAATTGTGCAGTTGTATGTCCTGATGGAGCAATTACAGTTTATAGAAAAAAATTTACAGAATAAAAAACAAAATAACATGAGAGAATTACATTTAATGAAAGGAAACGAAGCCTTTGCAGAGGCTTTAATCAGAGCTGGCGCAGACGGTTATTTTGGCTATCCCATTACTCCACAATCGGAAGTTATGGAGTACTTGATGGCAGAAAAGCCATACGAACGTACAGGTATGGTTGTATTACAAGCCGAAAGTGAAATTGCGGCAATCAATATGGTGTACGGCGGTGCTGCTTGCGGCAAAAAAGTAGTTACATCATCTTCAAGTCCGGGTATCAGCTTAAAACAAGAAGGAATAACATATATGTGCGGGGCAGAATTGCCTTGTCTTATCATGAATTCCGTTCGTGGAGGTCCCGGTTTGGGAACTATACAGCCGGCACAGTCCGATTATTTTCAAAGTACTAAAGGTGGTGGACACGGCGACTATAAATTGTTAGTCTTAGCTCCAGCATCGGTACAAGAAATGGCAGATTTTGCAAGATTAGGTTTTGAACTAGCTTTTAAATACAGAAACCCTGTATTAATCTTATCAGACGGCGCTATTGGTCAGATGATGGAAAAAGTTGAACTTGATCCACAAGTACCACGTTGGACTAACGAAGAAATTATTAAAATGCATCCTTGGGCTACAACAGGTAAGCCGCCAACGAGAGAAAGAAACATCATTACTTCGTTAGAACTACAGTCGGCATCAAATGAAATCCACAATCATCATTTGCAAGAAAAATATCGCAAAATGGAAGAAGAGGAAGTACGTTACGAATTAGTTAATTGCGACGATGCCGATTATATTATCGTTGCCTACGGAACCAGTGCTCGTATATCTCTTAAAGCTGTTCAGCTTGCAAGAGAAGAAGGAATCAAAGTTGGTTTACTACGTCCCATAACACTTTTCCCATTCCCTAAAAAAATTGTTAGAGAATTAAGAGAAAGAGTAAAAGGATTTTTGAGCGTTGAAATGAGTGCAGGTCAGATGGTTGAAGATATCAGACTTGAAGTTGAAGGCAAAGTTAAAGTAGAACACTTTGGCAGATACGGTGGTATTGTTCACACACCAACAGAGATAGTTGAACAATTAAAATCAAAATTAATAGGAGGTTAATATAATGGCAGAATTTAAACATAATCCAGAAATTACTCAAGAAGAGAATTTAGTATATAAGCGTACCGATTTATTAACACCTGCTACGTTGAGTTACTGTCCGGGCTGCGGTCATGGAACAACACATAGAATTATCATGGAAGTTATTGAAGAGATGGGTATTCAAGAAAATACAATAGGTGTTGCTCCTGTAGGTTGTTCGGTATTGGCATACGAATTTATGAACATCGACATGCAACAGGCAGCACACGGACGTGCTCCCGCACTTGCTACGGCAATAAAAAGATTGATGCCCGAAAAATTCGTTTTCACCTATCAAGGCGATGGCGACTTAGCAGCTATCGGTACTGCCGAAACGATACACTCGATTAATAGAGGCGAAAATATTACAATTATTTTTATCAATAACGGTATATACGGAATGACGGGAGGTCAGATGGCTCCCACAACCATAGAAGGCATGAAATCCAGTACTTCACCGTACGGAAGAGATGTTGAAATTATGGGTAACCCGATTAAAATTACCGAATTGGTCGCTCAATTAGAAGGTGCTTTATACGTTACACGTCAGTCTGTTCACACAGCTAGCGCTGTTAGAAGAGCCAAAAAGGCAATCAGAAAGGCATTTGAAAATCAGAAATTGAAAAAAGGAACTTCTTTTGTCGAAATAGTTTCAAACTGTAACTCAGGTTGGAAAATGACGCCAAACGATGCTAATCAATGGATGGTTGACAATATGTTCAAGTTTTATCCTATTGGCGATATTAAAGACAACAAGTAAATTATTAATAACAGAAAATATTAAAATTATGACAGAAGAGTTAATTATAGCAGGTTTTGGTGGTCAAGGCGTTTTATCTATGGGTAAAATCTTGGCTTACTCAGGAGTTATGCAAAATAAAGAGGTAAGTTGGATGCCATCCTACGGACCCGAAATGAGAGGTGGTACGGCTAATGTTACTGTTATTATTAGTGACGAAAGAATCAACTCTCCAATATTAAATCAATACGATACGGCAATCGTTCTGAATCAACAGTCGTTAGACAAGTTCGAGAATACAGTAAAACCCGGTGGAATACTTTTATTCGACCCCAATGGTATTACACGTATGCCTATTCGTAAAGATATTAATATCTATTCTATAGAAGCTGCCGAAACAGCAGGTAAGTTAGGAATATCGAAGGTATTTAACATGGTTGTTTTAGGAGGTTTCCTAAAACTTAAACCGGTTGTTAGCAAAGAGTTTCTCGAAAAAGGTTTGGAAAAATCTTTACCCGAAAGACACCACAAGCTAATACCAGATAACCTAAAAGCCGTTGATGTTGGTGCCGACTTAGTTAAAGAATTTCATGTTTTGAAATAAAACTTTATTCTTTATTATTGCACAACTTTAGAAAAAAAACCGTCCTTTGGGCGGTTTTTTTTATCAAAAATAAAAAGCCGAAAACTTCACACCATCTTTATCCATAACCACAGCAGGCATTGGTACCTTAATAAAATTGACCAATTTCAAAACTGTATTTAAGGTTTTAGACGATGTATTTATCTTTTCCAAGTCAACATCGAGAGATAAAACGAACTGACGCTTCCTATCAAGCATTTTCGGGTCTATATCTAAATTTGGCGGATTTTCGTAACCGCCTATTAAACCTTTTGCACTGTAGCCGAAAGCAACATTAAGCCAATCGGGGAGAACGGATTTGTTTTTGCAAAACGAGTTAATATTAACCGATACCCAACTTGTTTGTCCGTTGTAGTCCTTTAGCAAACGAAGCAAGGCATTGCTCCCAAGCACATCAGGTCGGTGTTGAGCATAAGGAGTTAAATGTGCCGATATTTTAAACTTTATACGCTGTTCTTGCCAAATCATTTGTTGAAGTCCAAAAACAGCTGTCCCTGCAACATTGGCTGCGATGTCGCCCCACGAAGCACCCCATTCGGCTGAAAGTCCATCAAAAAACTCTATTGTTGACATGGTTAAAAAACTACCGATACTGCTATAGATAATCGACTTTTTGTTGTCTAAGCCTGTCCATCTGTAGCTATTGTATAGCGCGTTGTTAATAGCATAGCTGCTGACTAAGTGCCCGCATTTGTCCATTTGCAACCATTCTTTGTTGTCGTTTATAAAATGAAAGCTGGTTAAATCGTAATTTTTGTACCAAGCGTGGTAAAGAACAATAGCCGAAGTTGTTCCAACAGTAACAATTGCAGAATTTAGTATTATAAATTTCTTTTTGTCAAGTGTGTTATCACAAAGTGTATCCGTTTTATTGACGTCAACTTGAGCGTGAGTGTTTAAACTTAATACTATTGAAGTTGTTATAAGCAGAACGACAAACCTAAGTTTCATTGCAATTGTTTTATGCCGTTTCTAACTATCAATTAAGATTTCTTTTGTCAAGAGCTGCTCTATACCTGCTGGCATTCCTGTTATGCTCGTCTATACCTGATGCAAAATTATGATATCCCGAAAAATCTTCGCGAGCACAAAAGAACATATAATCGTGTTTGGTGTAGTTAAGAACTGCATCAATTGAGCTAATTGACGGAATGCATATTGGTCCTGGTGGCAATCCCCAATATCTGTACGTATTGTAAGGTGAATCAATGGTTTTGTACACGTTTAAGACTCTTTTTATTGAAAAATCGCCTAATGCGTAAACCAAAGTCGGGTCGGCTTGAAGTAGCCAACCTTGTTTCAGTCTGTTAATGTACACGCCGGCAATATCAGCTTTTTCGGAGTTTTGATTGGTCTCCTTTTCAACAATAGATGCTAATGTATATGCTTCTTCTTTCGTAAATTTTAATTCTTTCAACTTTGCGGTTCGGTTTTCGTTCCAAAAAATGTTGTTTTCTTTAAGCATTCTTTCAAAAAATGCATCGGTCGAAATAGTCCAATAAACTTCGTAAGTATTGGGAATAAACATACACAATGCGGTATATTTGTTGTAACCGTTCTGTTTCAAGAAGTTTTCGTCGTTAAGTTTATTGATAATGCTAATTGAGTCTATTTCAAGTTGCGACGATATGCTATGTGCAAATTCTTCGGCAGTCCTTATATTATTGAAAATGACATTAATAGGGTCTTGATTTCCCGAGCGTAGTTTGGTAATAATGCTCTTATTGTTCATGTTGCTACTAATAAAATAGTTACCCTTTTTAACGGTAGTCGGGTATTTAAAAATTTGTGCAACCATTTCAAAGCTTTTACGATTGACAATGATACCATTTTCGTAAAGTTTATTTTTTACATCATCCCAAGTGTCGGTTTCGTATATTTTAAGAGCAAAGGGTTTGTCATCTTGTGTCCAAACGTTGGGCTTGAGCAGATATTTATATCCTGTATAAAAGAAAATCGAACACAAAATTAGCAACAGGACGGCGAGAAAAGCCAAAATTCTCTTACGCCTGCGTCTTTTCGCCTTGTTTTTATATAGTCTTTGATAGTAGTTTCCCATAATTTTTTATATTTTTTCGTTTAAAAACAATTGCATAACAACGGTATCGTGCGGTTTTGAATTTATAATATTCCATTTTTTCAGCAATCCCGATTCGCTAAAACCCACGCTTTTAAAGAGGTTTATGCTGCTTTCATTATCAGAAATAATGTAGCAGTACACCTGAACAAGATTAAGCACGTCTTTGCAGTACTTTATAGTGATATCCAAAGCTTGCTTTGCAAAACCTTGGTTTCTGTATTTTTTGTCAATTAAAATTCCAATACCTACGCGCCTGTTAATTGCATCTAAGTCGTACAAATCGATAGTGCCTATGGTTTTAGGTGGCATATCGGTAATGTACAGGTCTATCATAAAGCGATGTTGTTTTTCAGCAAAAATATCGTTGTTGAAGTGGCGAATAAAATTTTCAATCTTGCTCAATGAAACAGGAGCAAACGAGCTACCGTACTGCCAATTCTCGGTATTGTTTTCCCATTTGTAAATAGTTTTGGCATCTTTTGGTTCGGGCGACCTCAAACGTACAGTTTTTTCAATTTTGCTCATAATATTCAGATTGAAATTTCACCTTTAAAAACCAATGTGGCACCGCCTGTTAAAAAAATATCAGTGTAACCGGTATCCGAAACTTTAAAACTAACCTGCAAACTTCCGCCTTTGGTGTTTACCGTTAAGTTTGTTTTTTTTATATAGTTGTATGAAGTTAGGGCAGTTGCAACAACGCCTGTACCACACGAAAGAGTTTCATCAAAAACGCCTTTTTCGTACGTTCTAACATTTATCTGCTGATTGTTGTCTATTTCGGCAATATTAATATTTGCACCTTTGCTTCCAAACGAAGGTTTGTTGTGCATAGAAGAGCCAAACTCTTTTAAATCGAAGTCGTTTATATCTTCAATGTACTTCACAAAGTGTTCGGTTCCGGTGTTCAACAAAAAACCACCTTCAACGTTTTTTTCTTTCAAAACATCGTTCATGCTTAATTTTACGACTGCCGTATTGGCATTGTTTTTAATTATTTCAGCGTGGTGAGTTCCATCGTCGGCAATAAATATACATTTGTTTTTTATTACACCTAATTTTTGAGCAAAAGCTGCAATACATCTGCCACCGTTGCCACAAAACGTTGCCCTGCTTCCGTCGGGATTAAAAAATATCATGCGAAAATCTGCATCGTCACTATCTTTAAGTATTAGCAAGCCATCAGAGCCTATGCCAAAATGTCGCTCGCACAAAGTCCTTATTTTCTGCGGAGTTGGTTGTAGCGAAATATTTCTGCCATCTACGATAATAAAATCATTTCCACAACCATGATATTTATAAAAAACAATCTTATTCACTATTAGTCGGCTCAAATTAA
Source organism: Lentimicrobiaceae bacterium (assembly GCA_033809755.1). Lineage (GTDB taxonomy): Bacteria > Bacteroidota > Bacteroidia > Bacteroidales > UBA4417 > UBA4417. The sequence goes on along the minus strand of JAPXLB010000015.1, from coordinate 41,821 downwards.
GTACAACAATTTAACAAAAATACATAAATTTTTTAATAAAATATACAAAATATTTTTGATTTAATCATTATAAAAACAGCTTAACAATATTTAACACGCCTACAACGCTGAATGGTACGTAACTTGTCAAACTGAGTATAATAATTACAATAAAGTAAACGTTACAAAAATATCATATTAAATATTTTAAATTAACATATCGTTTAAAATCTAACGATAGAATTACTTTAAAGTATGTAAATTTCATTCAATCTTTAACACAATAATACTTAAACATATGAAAAAGTTTTTTAATGTTTTAATGATTGCCGTATTAGGTGGATTGATAACTTTAGGAGGCTATTTTTTAATACAAAAAACCTCGGCAAAAAACAGAACTAGTAGTCAAACTACCGTTACTCAGTTGCCTACAAGTTTCACGGGCTACAGTTCCGGAAGTTTCACTCAAGCTCTTCCTGATTTTGCAGTGGCTGCCGATGTTTCAATTCACGCTGTCGTGCACATTAAAACCGAATACGAAAGAAAAAATTCCTTTTACGATGATTTTTTTGGCTTGGGTGAGCTATTCGGAATTAGACCCTACGTTGAAAAAGGACCTTTAAGAGGAGCAGGCTCTGGTGTTATTATCAGAACCGACGGATACATTGTTACTAATAATCACGTTGTGCAAGATGCAACCAAAATAGAAGTGACACTTAACGATAAGCGTTCGTATAGCGCTACTATTGTAGGAACCGACCCTTCAACCGATTTAGCTGTAATAAAAATTGAGGAGGTAAATTTACCTTATTTGTCTTATGGCGATTCCGATGCTTTAAAAATAGGCGAGTGGGTATTGGCTGTCGGTAATCCGTTTAATCTTACCAGCACGGTTACAGCAGGTATTGTGAGTGCCAAAGCCAGAAATATTAATATTTTAGGTTCCGAAGCGGGCACTGCAATCGAATCGTTTATACAAACGGATGCTGCTGTTAATCGTGGTAATAGCGGAGGAGCATTGGTTAATACAAGAGGCGAACTTGTAGGAATTAATGCAGCAATTGCAAGCGGAACGGGTTATTACAGCGGATATTCGTTTGCTATTCCGGTTAATATTGTAAAAAAAGTTGTCGCCGACCTTATCGAATTTAATCGAGTTCAGAGAGCTTACTTGGGAGTCAAAATAAACGATATCGACAGCAAGTTTGCCGAACAGCATAATATTAAAGTCTTGAAAGGTGTTTACGTTGCCGAAGTTATGGACGATGGTCCGGCTGAGGAAGCAGGCATGAAAACAGGAGATATTATTGTTTCGATTGACGAAACCAATGTTAGCAGCAGTTCCGAATTGTTAGAACTTATAGGAAGACATCGTCCCGGCGACCATGTTAGAGTTGGAGTTAATCGTAAAAGCGAAATCTCGTATTTAACTGTAGAGTTACGCAATAGCGACAATACAACCCAATTAATTTCGAAAGATGAAATAAGTGTAACACCAAAGTTGGGAATTACAGTCGAAAATGCTTCGCAAGATTTGTTAAATAAACTTAATATTTCTCATGGGGTTCAAATAACTAATATCGAAAGAAATAGTGTAATAGCAGGCGCTGGCGTTAAAAAAGGTTTCGTAATATTAGAGCTAGACCGCAAGCCAGTGCGTAGGGTTGAGGATATTGCACGGATACTCGAAGGTAGAAGAGGTGCAATTTTAATGGAGGGAATTTATCCAAATGGAGTTAAAGCATATTATGCTTTTGGTTTATAAAAAAATTGTATCTTTGCAAGATATTTTTATTTTAGCCTAAATAGTGCAATCAAAGATAATAAGCTGAAAGTCAAGCCCCTATGGCGGTTAGCCTATATTTCACAATTGACTAAGCTTGTCTTCCGTACTAGGTTAGAGTAAACTACATAATTAATAAAACTTACAAATTTTAATAAAATTAGATGCGTCAGTTAAAAATTACAAAATCAATTACAAATCGAGAGACCGCTTCTTTGGACAAATATCTTCAGGATATAGGTCGTGAAGGACTTATTACAGCCGAAGAGGAGGTTGAACTAGCCAGAAGAATTAAGGCGGGCGATCAGGAAGCACTTGATAAACTTACTAGGGCAAACTTACGTTTTGTGGTATCTGTTGCCAAACAATATCAAAATCAAGGCTTGTCGTTACCCGATTTAATCAACGAAGGCAATGTCGGCTTGATAAAAGCCGGACAAAGGTTCGACGAGACGAGAGGTTTTAAATTTATTTCGTACGCAGTGTGGTGGATACGTCAATCAATATTGCAGGCGTTAGCCGAACAAGCACGTATAGTTCGTTTACCGCTGAATCAGGTTGGATCTTTAAATAAAATAAAAAAAGAAACAGCACGATTGGAGCAAAAATTTGAAAGACTTCCTTCTACTGAAGAAATAGCCGAATCTCTTGAAATTCCTCACTACAAAGTTGAAGCAGTAAATAAAATAAGTACTAAGTACATTTCTATGGATGCGCCACTTGTAGAAGATGAAGATACTAAGTTTATAGATGTCTTTATCGATGAAGACTCTCCGTACACAGATTCAGGGTTGATACAAGAGAGTTTATCTTTAGAAATTCAGCGTACACTTTCTACGCTTTCGGAAAGAGAACGCGACGTTATTAACTTGTATTACGGTATTGGTGTTCCTCATGCTTACACCTTAGAGGAAATAGCAATGAAGTTCGACCTTACCCGTGAAAGAGTTAGACAAATAAAGGAAAAAGCTATTAGAAAGCTGAAAAATAAGAATAATTCAAAATTATTAAAATCTTATTTGGGACAGTAAATTTTTATTTACTGGAAGTTAAAAAGACTGCATTGTGCAGTCTTTTTTTTGCAATTGGAATAAATTTCAGAAAAATATTAAATTTGAAAAAATTTATCAAAGATTTATGGATAACATAAAAAATTTTATAAATAATATTTGGCAAGAAGAAAGCGAACACCAAACGAAAAGGAGCAAAAAACTTGTCGCTGATGTTATAGAAATGCTTGACAAAGGCGAAATACGTGTTGCTCAAAAAGTTGGCGATTCGTGGCAGGTAAACGATTGGATAAAAAAAGCCATACTTTTATATTTTAAACAACAAGAGATGTCGGTTATTGATAGTGAAGACTTAAAATTTTTTGATAAAATACCTGTAAAGCGAAATTACAAGGAATTGCAAGTCAGATGTGTTCCGCCGGCAGTAGCTCGTTACGGTTCGTTTCTTGCACCTGGTGTTATTATGATGCCTTCGTACGTCAATATTGGAGCCTACGTTGATAGTGGAACAATGGTAGATACGTGGGCAACTGTCGGCTCTTGTGCACAAATAGGAAAAAATGTGCATTTGAGTGGCGGAGTGGGAATTGGGGGAGTGTTGGAGCCTATTCAAGCTGCTCCTGTTATTATTGAAGACAATTGTTTTATAGGTTCAAGATGCATTGTTGTTGAAGGTGCTATTATTAAGGAAGAAGCAGTACTTGGAGCAAATGTAGTTATTACAGCCTCTACAAAAATAATTGATGTTACAGGCGAGCAGCCTGTTGAATATAAAGGCGTCGTCCCTTCAAGGTCGGTTGTTATTCCCGGGTCTTACAGCAAAAAATATAGTGCCGGAGAATATAGCGTATCTTGTGCTTTAATTATCGGCAAAAGAAAAGAAAGCACCGATTTAAAAACATCATTAAATGATGCTTTAAGAGATTTTAATGTAAATGTGTAGTTTTTTTTGTTAATTTCACCACGTATGTATTCGGAAGATATTAAAAATGCGCTTTATCATTTAAAAAGGGGAGATATAATTTTATATCCCACCGATACCATTTGGGGCATAGGCTGCGATGCCACAAAGAATAATGTGGTAGAAAAAATATTTAAAATAAAAAACCGAGCCGAAACCAAAAGTTTTATAGTGCTGGTAGATTCATTTCAAATGCTTAAGCAGTATGTTAAACATGTTCCAGATATAGCAGAAGAATTACTTAAAGGTTTTGGTACACCTGTAACTGTTATTTACTCAAATGCACGCAAATTGGCTGCCAACGTTATTGCTCCCGATAATACAGTAGCCATACGAATAATAAATGATGATTTTTGTAATCCTTTGATAAAAAAATTTGGCAAACCAATTGTTTCAACATCAGCTAATATTTCCGGTCAATCAACACCTTTGGTATTTAGCCATATAGATCAAACCATAATTGATGAAGTTGACTATGTAGTAGGCTGCAAACGCGATTTGTTTGTCAGCATAAAACCATCGACAATAATTCGTCTCAGAGACGACGGAAGCTACGTTATTATTAGAAGATAGAAGTGTTGCGGGTTACGTGGTTCGGGTTGCGTGTTGCGGGGTTCGAGTTTCGAGTTTCGAGTTCTAACATTTTCGGTCATTGAGTGCCGATATTGAGCAAAGCGAAATATCGGTGTATCGAAATGCCGAAAATGAAAGGTACTTCCGAGTTCCATGTTTCGTGTTGCGTGTTACGAGTTTCGGGTTATGTGTTGCGAGTTGCGATTATTGAGTATTGAGTATTGAGTATTGAGTATTGAGTATTGAGTATTGAGTATTGAGTATTGAGTATTGAGTATTGAGTATTGAGTATTGAGTATTGAGTATTGAGTATTGAGTGTCTAAACTTTATAATACTCCTAGCTCCTAACTCCTGACTCCTGACTCCTGACTCAAAACTAACAACTCACCCACCACCCATCACCATTCACCACTCACCATTCACCACTCAAATTGAAATCCTTTGCAAGTTGTTTAGCAATTATGTTAGTATTATGAATAATAAGCTCAATAGCAGTTTCAATGTAAATATTTTTCTTTTTGTTTTGCTGAAAATAGTTTTCCACTGAGTTTAACCAGTGATATATTGGATTTACATTAATAATTAGGAAATGCGATTTCGTTTTATGCGCTACTTTCATACAATTTTCAAAATCGGAGTTTTCGTACATAATCGACATTTTTTTTATAGAAAGATAGCTGTCGAACACAAACATCTCGGCAATTTCTTTTAAAACACTTTTGTCGTCGGTAAAATCAATATTGTAAATCTTGTCGCCCGAGAAATCAAACCTGTGGTCGGGGTCAAAACTATTAACAATATCTAGATTCAAGGATTTAATATTTTTTATTAACGAATTTGAACTTATATAATTCATGTTTTTAGCCGAAGTTAATTGTTTTTTTTCTGCTTGCTCATCAACTTTCAATATGTATGTTAATTTTTTATTTGGCAATACGTCGATTTTTTTTTGTATTATATCTACGTCGTCAATAATAAATAGGGTAGGGACTACAACATTATCTTTATCTTTCAAAAGGTTAATATCGGTAACTGCTTTGTACAAAAAACCTTGTTTTCCCATATGGTCATTTAACCACTTTATGCGTAGATACGAATTTAGGATAAAAAAAATGAAATAATTTTGCATAACATTTAATTTTAAGAATACTCTTTGAGTAACGTTTTTGTAGAAAGTAATCCGCAAGCAGCGTTAATATCGGTGCCACGTGAGGTTCTTATTGTTGTAACAAATCCTTTTTGTTTTAGTTTGTTTTGAAATTCAATCAGTCTGTTTTCATCAGTCGTAGGCAGGTCTGTACCAGGTGTTTGATGAAATCTAATAAGATTAATTTTGCAACTCAACTTATTAAGCAAACGAGCAATTTCCTTGACGTGAGAGTCTGTATCGTTTAGTTTTCCGAAAACGATATACTCAAAAGATATATTTCTGTTTTTGTAGTCGTTGTATCTAATAATAGTTTCGACAACATCACTGATAGGATATTTTTTTTGAATAGGCATAAGTGCCGACCTTTCGTCGTCGAATGGCGAATGCATACTAACAGCAAGATTATACCTAGTGTTCAGCAAAAAATGTTTCATTTCGGGTATAATTCCTACTGTTGAAACGGTTATTTTTTTGCTACTGATATTGTATGCTTTTTCGTTACTAAAAATATCCGCCGATTTCAACACTTCCGTCGAATTATCAAAAGGCTCGCCCATTCCCATAAAAACAATATTTGTAATTGGATATTCAGCTGCAACAACTCGAAATTGGTTTATTATTTCGGCACTTGATAAGTTTTTCTGGAAACCTTGTTTGCCGGTAGCACAAAACTTACAGTTCATTTTACATCCTGCTTGCGTAGAAACGCATAGTGTAGCTCTGTCGCCGTCGGGGATATACGCTGTTTCGATAAAATAATCGTCGGTAGGAAACAAAAACTTTATCGTTCCATCCGATGAAACCATTTTATCTATATAATTTACATTGTATATGCTAAAATTCTGCTTAAGCGCTGTACGATTGTTTTTTGAAATGTTCGACATTTGGTCGAAATCGGAGACGCCTTTATTGTATATCCAATCGAATACTTGGCTTCCTACATATCTAGGGAAGTCGAATTTTACTAACTCTGCACTCAGTTCAACTATATTTTTCCCCAACAAGTCCATTTTATTAATCACCTTTATGATTAACTATACATAGTACAAAAAACCGAACCATAGGCTCAAGTCTTTGTGTAGCCGACAATTTTATTTTCTCAACAAAGATACTTTATTTTTTATTATAAAGTTTATGCTTCTTGTTGTTGTTTTGAAAAAACTTTTACGTTGTTTACAAGAAGGTAAAGACCACCGAACAGAACTGCGTTATATGTGAGGTCGCCCAAAATACTGTACTTAAAGAAAGGTAATCCGGCAGCGTAACATTGCATAAGTCCAGCAAAATTGTTAGCGTAAATAGGCATAACACCCGAAGCCCACACGGCAAAATTAGTAACAAGGAAAAATATTATCGAACCGATGAGTGAGGCAATAATAATATTAACAACTTTTACTCTTTTCTGCATCAATAAGCCCAATCCGACAATTAGCGCGAAACTAATGTATACAGCAAGCATAACAAAAGGATCGTAAAGACCTATTATTAAGTCGCTTATAAGTAAGGTGGCAAAGGGAATAACAAAGGCTAATACCTTTCTGTTGAAGTACGTGCCGCCAAACAATGCAATTGCTGCAATTGGAGTAAAGTTGGGCAAAGGTGCAATGAAACGAAACGCAGCTCCTATAACTACCATTATTATAACTGCTAAAAGTGTAGGTTCAAGTTTTATTGTTTTCATGTTCTATCATTTTTTTACAAAAGTAATAATTATTTTTAAAATTAAAATACAAGTTCACCTTTACCTTGTCTGATAATTTCAAAATCGGTATCGGTGCAATCAACTACGGTAGATGGTATATTATCACCGTAGCCCGAGTCGATAACAATATCGACTAACGAAGAATATTTTTCGTAAATCAGCGATGGGTCTGTTGTGTACTCAATTATTTCGTCTTCATCTCTTACCGATGTCGACATAATTGGGTTGCCAAGCATATTAACAATTTCTATAGGTACGTTATGATTTGGAATCCTAATTCCTACGGTTTTTCGTCTATCCTGAATTGTGCGTGGCACCTCGTTGCTAGCCTTTAAAATAAACGTAAAAGGTCCTGGTAAGTTGTTACGCATCAGTTTAAAGGTAGGGTTACTTATTGGAGTAGTGTATTTAGATAAATGACTCAAATCGGAGCATACAAACGAAAAACGCGATTTGCTTTTGTTAATACCTTTAATTTCGCAAATTCTGTCGATAGCTTTGCTTTGGTAGATATCGCATCCTATAGCGTAAATTGTGTCGGACGGAAAAATGACAATACCGCCGTCTCTAAGACATTCAACAACGGTTCTTATTTGTCGCTGACTTGGAGTTTGCGGATGTATTTTCAGAAGCATACTCATTTTACAGTCCCATTTTTCTAGCGTCGGCAATAAATCTTGCAACACCGCTATCGGTTAAAGGATGTTTTAACAGTCCTAACAGTGAATTTAAAGGCGTTGTAACCACGTCGGCACCTATTTCAGCACACTGAATTATGTGTCCTACGTGTCTGATTGAAGCAGCAAGTACCTGTGTGTCGAAGCCGTAATTGCCGTAAATGTGTACAACCTGACTTATAAGCTCAAGACCGTCGTGTCCGCTGTCGTCGATACGACCTATAAACGGCGATACGTAAGTTGCTCCAGCTTTAGCAGCCATAATAGCTTGTCCTGCTGAAAACACTAAGGTGCAATTTGTTGGTATTCCCTTATCCGATAGGTAATTTATTGCTTTTACACCGTCTTTTATCATCGGGATTTTTATAACAATATTTTCGTGTATCTTCGATAATTCTTCGGCTTCGGCAAGCATTCCTTCATATTCGGTAGAAATAACTTCGGCACTAACAGGACCGTTTACTATTTTGCAAATATTGTAGTAATGCTCCATTATTTTTTGTTTGCCTGTAATTCCTTCTTTTGCCATAAGCGAAGGATTGGTTGTAACGCCGTCTAATATGCCGAGTTCGTTGGCTTCCTTTATTTCATCAATATTGGCTGTGTCTATAAAAAATAACATAATAACAATTTTTTAAGAAGTTTAATAAAAAAAGGGTAAGCTACTTATATCGCACCGCTACAACCAATTACCCTTGCTGCATTCCTACCCTGGGGGAGTTCATCAGGAGCTGGTCGTATAAGACTTACCCATTGCAAAGATACATTTTTTTTGTAATCGTGCAAATAATTATCGAAAACTTAATAAAAGTTTATTATTTTTGTACGATATTAACATTTAAAATAGGAAAATATGTTTAAACATGCTCTCAAATGGGGAACCATTATAGGTGTAATATCTATTTTATACGTTTTATTGCTATACGTAATAGGTATGTCTGCTAACAAACTATTATCAAGACTAGGTTTGTTAATTCTTATCGTTGGTATTGTAATTGCTACAATCAAGTACAGGAATAACGTATTAGGAGGCGGAATAAGTTTCGGAAAATGCTTTTCGTACGGTCTTTTAGTTTCGGTAATTGTTGCGTTAATAAGTTCCGTTTTTAGTTATATACTTTATACGTATGTAGCACCTGAAATGTGGCAAGAGTTTGTTGAATTATCGCAGCAACAGGCTTTAGATAAATTAGAAAGTTCGGGTATGGATATTGACGATATTGATGGAGTAATGGAAATGTCTTCAATGTTTGTAAAACCTTTAGTTATCAGTATTTCGTCATTCTTTTCCATTGTGTTGTACGGAGGTATTGTGTCCTTGATAGCCTCTATTTTTATTAAGAAGGAAAAGCCCATTTTTGAGAGTGAAGATAATTTGACAGAATAAAACATATGGATATTTCAGTTGTAGTGCCCTTGTACAACGAGGAAGAATCGCTTCCCGAATTGGTTGAGTGGATTGACAGAGTTATGGTCGAAAATAATTTTTCGTATGAAATTGTTATGGTCGACGATGGCAGCAATGATAAGTCGTGGGAAGTTATTTGCGAGTTGAGTAAAAAGTTTGAAACCGTAAAGGCTATAAAATTCAGAAGAAATTACGGTAAGTCGGCTGCTCTCAATACTGCATTTGAAAGAGTAAGCGGCGATGTTGTTATTACTATGGATGCCGATTTGCAAGATAGTCCTGACGAAATTCCTGAGCTGTACAAAATGGTTATAGAAGATGACTATGATATTGTTTCGGGATGGAAACGTAAACGTTACGACTCTAAACTAACCAAAAATCTACCTTCTAAAATATACAATTATTTTTCTCGAAAAATGACGGGAATTAAGTTGCACGACATGAACTGCGGTCTTAAAGCCTACAAAAACAAAGTGGTTAAAAATATCGAAGTTTATGGCGATATGCACCGTTATATACCGGTTATAGCCAAGTGGGCAGGGTTTAACAAGATAGGCGAAAAAGTAGTTACTCATCAAAAAAGAAAGTACGGTAAATCTAAATTCGGTTGGGAAAGGTTTATCAACGGCTTTTTAGACCTGCAAACTATCATGTTTGTCAGTAGATTCAGCAAAAAGCCCATGCACTTTTTCGGCGGTTTAGGTGTGCTTATTTTCATTATTGGCTTTATTATTGCCGCGTACTTAGTCGTTACTCGTCTGTTTTTCGGCGGCTACGGCATGACTACACGACCTTTATTTTATTTTGGCTTATTGGCAATGGTTTTGGGTACTATGTTCTTCCTGACGGGCTTTTTAGCCGAACTGATTTCGCGTAGTAGCTCCGACCGAAACAAATATTCTATAGACGAGGAAATAAATTTATAATAAGCGAATTGGAAACGAAAAAAATAGTCATTGTCGGCACGGCATACCCATACAGAGGCGGTATTGCGAATTTTAACGAGAGAGTCGCAACGGAATTTGAAAGCAAAGGTCATAATGTTGAGATATATACTTTCACTCTGCAGTATCCGTCATTTCTTTTCCCGGGCAAAACTCAGTATTCTACTGAAAAGAGCGATAATAAATTAAACATTAAAAGAAAAGTCAATTCAATTAATCCGTTTAATTGGATTAGGGTGGGTTTGGAGCTTAAAAAGATGAAACCCGATATTATTGTTTTCAGACATTGGACACCGTTTATGGCTCCTTGCTTAGGAACAATTTCGCGTATAGCTAAGAAAAACAAGCATTCCGAAATTAAACTGATTGTCGATAATGTTTTTCCGCATGAAAAATTACCGTTTCAAAAAATGTTGGCTAAGTACATTATCAAATCGGCTGATAGCGTTGTGGTTATGAGCAAAAAAGTGCTATCCGATTTAAAACAGGTAGCACCTAAGGTTAATGGTTCTTTTTTGTATCATCCTTTGTACGATAATTACGGAAAAGCCATAGACAAACAGGAAGCTATAAGACAATTAAATATTGATGCAAACTACAAGTATCTGCTTTTCTTCGGATTTATAAGAGAATACAAAGGTTTGGATATACTTTTAAAATCGCTTGCTATTGATAAAATAAAGAATAGCGATATTAAACTTATTGTTGCAGGCGAATTTTACGACGATGAAGCCAAATATCAAAAAATAATCTCCGATTATAACATTGCTGACAAGTTGGTGATGTTTAGCACATACATAAGCAATAGTCAAATACCAGTGATATTTAGTGCCTGCGATTTGGTTGTACAGCCGTACAAATCGGCGACACAAAGTGGTGTTGCACAATTGGCATACTTTTACGAAAAGCCAATGGTTATAACTAATGTAGGCGGTTTGCACGAAATTGTACCCGACAATAAAGTTGGCTACGTTGTAAACCCCGACCCGCAAGAAATTTCTGATGCAATATTCAAATTTTTCGACGAACAAAAAGCCGCAGAGTTTACCGAAAATATTAAGGTAGAAAAACAACGTTTTTCGTGGTCAACGTTTGTTGATGGACTCTTGGCTGTTGGCTCTTAGCTCTTAGCTCTTAGCTCTTAGCTCTTAGCTGTTGGCTGTTGGCTGTTGGCTGTTGGCTGTTGGCTGTTACTGGGGTTTATAAAATTAGAAATTAGAAATTAGAATTTCCAACTCCTAACTCCAGACTCATAACTCATAACTCAAAACTCAGAACTCCCATCACTCACCACCCACCACCCATCACTCAATCTTAACCGCTTTTGCAGGCGATATTTTTGTAATAACTCTTGCCGGAATTAGCAACATGAGAATGCAAATGACTATAGCAAAAATGTTAACTATCAGGAAGTACAAAATGTTTATGTCGATAGGTACAAAATCAATAGAGTAGGTTTCGCTTGGCAGTTTTAATAATTTAAAATATTTTTGAATAAGACAAAGTCCGATTCCTATAATATTTCCGTACAAAAGTCCTTTTGCAAGCACGTACATAGCATTGAACAGAAAGATATTTATCACCGTTTTGTTTTTAGCACCTATAGATTTTAGTATTCCTATAAAGTTGGTTTTTTCTAAGACTAAAATCAAAAAAGTTGAAATCATTGCCATGCTCGAAACAATAGCCATTACGATGATAATTATTATTACGTTGGTATCTAAAAGTTTAAGCCAATCGAAAAGTTCGGGATAAAGGTCTTGAATTTTAATAATTTCCGAGTCGTATTTAACGGCTGTTGTAACTTTTTCGGCAACTTCATCGGTTTTATTTATATCTGTCAAAAAAATATCAACGCCGTTGTACAAATTCTCGTCCCACGCATTAAGTTTTTGAATTTGTCTAACATCAGCAATAACGTACATATCGTCAACTTCGGCAAGTCCCGAATGGTAAATACCTGCTACTTTTAACTTTCTTCCCCTAATTCTTTCGTTTACAAAAAAGTATATACGAATATCATCGTCTAAGTCAATATGCAATTTGTCGGCAATATTTTTTGAAATGTATATATTGTTGGAGATGGCAGTATCGGATTGACGTGTCAGTTCGCCTTTATTTAAATATTTTTTCAGAAATAAATCATCGTTAAAATTTATACCTTTAACTGCAACGCCTTCAATTTGTTCGGAAGTCTTTATTATGCCTGCTTTAACGCAATACGGTGTTACATTTTTAACTTCGCTTAAACTGTTTATTTCTTCAATATCAACATCGTTAATGTCTAAATAGCTTTCTTCAATGTTGTTTGAAAACGAGTAAGGCAAAATTTTAATATTGGAATTAAAGTCGGTTATCTTGCTTTTAATTTGTTTTTGAAATCCCAAAAGAACCGCTATAGCGATAATCATAACGGCAACGCCAAGAGCAACGCTTGTAACGGCAACGTTTATCATCGTTTTTGAATGCTTACCCTTAAGCGTTTTTCTGTTAATTCTGTTTGAAATGTAAAAAGCTATATTCATATATCAAACTACAAAAGTAAGGTTTTATCGTTCAGAAATAAAATCAAGTTGTATTTTTGTGCAAATTTATATTGTTATGTCAATATTTCGGAGAAAAGTTTTTTTGTTTGTTTTAATTTTTGTGGGTTTCGCTATACGAACCGAAGCGCAAACCATAACACCGGGAGCGTATCAAGCGGATATATATCTTGCCGAAATCGTAAACAAAAGAGTAGCTTTGGTGGTAAATCAGACTTCTATAATAAACCAAACTCACTTGTTAGATACTTTGCTAAAATTAAATGTAAATGTAACAAAATTGTTTTCACCGGAGCATGGTATAAGAGGTAGAGCCGCCGACGGCGAACTTGTTGATAACAGCATAGACGAGCAAACAAAAATTCCTATTGTTTCGTTGTACGGAAAAAACAGAAAGCCATCAAAAAACGACTTGCAAGACATAGATTTAGTTATTTTCGATTTGCAAGATGTTGGAACTCGTTTTTATACGTATATTTCCACTTTGTCTTACGTCATGGAAGCCTGTGCCGAGAATAATATAAAGGTTATAGTGTTAGACAGACCCAATCCCAACGGATATTTTATTGATGGTCCGGTTTTGGATAGTAATTTTTCGAGTTTTGTTGGATTGCATCAAGTGCCTGCAGTTTACGGACTTACAATAGGCGAGTACGCATTTATGGTCAATGGAGAAGGTTGGTTGAGAAATAATCTCAAATGTGATTTGACGGTGATACCGTGCTTGAACTACACACACGATAGTATTTACAAGCTGCCGATAAAACCGTCTCCTAACCTGCCTACCGAAGAAGCTGTTTTGTTGTATCCGTCTCTTTGCTTTTTCGAAGGAACCATTGTAAGCGTAGGTAGGGGCACAGATAAACCTTTTGAAGTTATAGGACATCCCAATTATTCCGATGCTTCGTTTAAGTTTACGCCTAAGCCAATTGAAGGTGTAACTGTAAATCCGCCGCATAAAAACACCGAGTGCAACGGAATTTTATTGTCTGGATACGTTGATGAAATTAAAGCGAGCAAGAAAATTAATCTCAGCTTGCTTATCAATATGTATAACGATTTGAATATGGGTGAAAAGTTTTTCAACAACTATTTTGATAAGTTAGCCGGTACAGACCTACTGCGAAAACAAATAATTGACGGAAAAACCGAAGATGAAATCCGCGAATCGTGGCGGGGCGATATTGAGAAATATAAAGTTGTTAGGAAGAAATATTTGATATACAACTGACGATTGGTGCGTAACACAGAGGAGTTCTGAGTTCTGAGTTCTGAGTATTGAGTTACGAGTCTTTTGACTCAAAACTCCTAACTCGAAACTCAGAACTAATGCACCTTTTACATTTTCTCTTTCAAAAACTTTCCTGTATATGAATTTTCGCAATTAATAATATCTTCGGGTGTGCCTTCAAACACAACGTAACCGCCGTTTTTGCCGCCTTCGGGACCTAAGTCTATAATCCAATCGGAGGATTTTATTATATCGGTGTTGTGTTCGATAATCAAAATCGTGTGTCCTTTGCGGATAAGAGCTTCAAAAGATTTAAGCAAAATTTCTATGTCGTATCTGTGAAGTCCTGTTGTGGGTTCGTCGAAAATAAATAGAGTGTTTTCTATGTTGCTGTCGGTGAGGTACGACGCTAATTTAAGTCTTTGAGCTTCTCCACCTGAAAAAGTATCGGACGATTGTCCCAACTTTAAGTACCCCAAGCCGATTTCTTCCAAAGGAATGAGTTTTTTTACAATACGCTGACAAATATCGACAAAAGTTTTGGAGTTATTGAAAAAGGCTATGGCTTCTGAAATCGATAATTCAAGCACATCGGCAATATTCAGGTCGTTGAATTTCACTTCTAAGGTCTCTTGTTTGTACTTTTTTCCTTTACATTCGTCGCACACTAGTTTCACGTCTGCCATAAACTGCATCCCAATTGTGATATAGCCGTTACCTTCGCACTCTTCGCATCTGCCACCTTTAATATTAAAAGAAAAATGTCCGGGTTTAAATCCGTTAATTTCGGCGAGTTTTTGTTTGGAAAAAAGCTGTCTTATATCGTCGAAAGCTTTTACAAAAGTAGCCGGATTCGACCGCGACGAACGTCCAAGCAGGTTTTGGTCAACAATTTCAACATGCGAAATTTTATTAATGTCGCCGCTAATTTTATCGTGTTTACCGCTTTTTTCGCCGCTGCCACCCAATTCTCTCTTAAGAGCTGGATATAGTATGTTTTTCACCAAAGTAGTTTTGCCCGAACCGCTCACGCCCGTGATTGTTGTAATAATCGAAAGCGGAATTTTCACATCAATGTTTTTCAGGTTGTTTTCTCTTGCTCCGTTAATGGTTATGTGGTTTTTCCACTTTCTTCGCGAAGTAGGAACGCTAATATCAAGCTCCTTGTTGAAAAACTTTGCCGTAATGCTTTCTTTATTTTTCAGCAAATCTTCATATACGCCCGAAAAAACTATATTACCGCCGTTAACGCCGGCTTTAGGACCAATATCTACAATATAATCGGCTTGCCGAATAATATCTTCGTCGTGTTCAACGACAATTACCGTGTTGCCAATGTCGCGTAGATTTTTAAGCACACCAATAAGTTGCTTTGTGTCGCGAGGGTGGAGTCCAACACTCGGTTCGTCCAATATATACATTGAGCCAATTAGCCAACTGCCAAGTGATGTAGCTATGTTTATCCTTTGAGTTTCGCCGCCTGAAAGCGTACTAGTTAAACGATTAAGGTTAAGATACGAAAGACCTACTTCACAAAGCACTGTCAGACGATTGATTATTTCTTTTAAAATTAAACCCGATACTTCCTGTTCGTGTTTTGTCAGTTTTATGTTTTTAAAAAATTCCAAAAGTTCGTCTATCGGCATTAGCACCAATTGAGTTATGCTTTTGTCGTTTATTTTAACGTAGTTGGCATCTTTTCGAAGTCTTGTGCCTTTACAATCAGGACAAATCGTTTTCCCCCTGTATCTGGCAAGCATAACGCGGTACTGAATTTTATACGTTTGTTCCTTTAAATGCTCAAAAAATTCGTTTAAGCCGCAAAAATGTTCGTTTCCGTTCCATAAAAGTTCGTACTGCTCGTCGCTTAGCTCACTTATGGGTTTATGAACAGGAAAGTTGAATTTATGAGCATTCACCATTAAAAGATTTTTGAACTCGCTCATCTTTTCGCCTCTCCAGCACATAATAGCTTCTTCGGCAATGCTCAGCGACTTATTTGGAATAACCAAATCTTCGTCAATTCCAATGGTATTTCCGAAACCGTTGCATGTTTGGCAAGCTCCGTAAGGATTATTGAACGAAAAGAAGTGAGGTGTGGGCTCTATAAAAGTTATTCCGTCTGCTTCAAATTTGTTTGAAAAAGCGTGGTCGATATAATTATTTTCGTCTTCAAAAACACGAACAAAGCAGGTTCCATTGCCTTCGGTGAAGGCTGTTTCAATAGAGTCGATAATTCTTTTCTCTAAATCTTCGTTGTCGTTTTCGTAAACAAAGCGGTCGATAAGCAGATGAAAGTCTTTTTTATCAGATTTTTTTTCTTTTAAAAGGTCGTTAATTCTGACAATATCATTTCCGTTTACAAGTCGGGTGTAACCTTGTTGCAACAGTATTTGCAATTGGTCTTTAAAATTTCTGCTTGTTGCAATTATAATCGGACAAAAAATATAAATAGTTGTATTGTCGGCTTGTTCGCTTATAAGCTGAACCACATTTTCTGTCGTGTGGCGAGTAACTTCCTTGCCGGAAACGGGCGAGTAGGTTTTACCTATTTTAGAATACAAAAGTTTCAGATACTCATATATTTCGGTAGAAGTACCAACAGTAGAACGCGGATTGGAGTTGTTGGTTTTTTGTTCGACGGCAATCGCAGGCGATATTCCCGAAATGTCGTCAACATCGGGTTTTTGCATCTTTCCCAAAAACTGCCTTGCGTACGAGCTCAAACTCTCTATGTATCTGCGCTGACCTTCGGCATAAAGTGTATCAAAAGCCAACGACGATTTTCCCGAACCGGAAAGTCCGGTAAATACAACTAATTCATTTCTAGGTATTTTTATTGAAATGTTTTTTAAGTTATTTACCCTTGCCCCTTTTATTTCAATAAACGAACCCGTATTTGAAACCGACTTGCTGTTCTCTGTTTTTGTTGTCATTAAAATTTTATGCTACAAGTTTGCAAATTTATACAAATTTTTGTGAATAGTGATTAGTGGTTGGTGAATGGTGAGTGGTGTATGGTGTGTGGTGAGTGGTGAGTGGTGAGTGGTGAGTGGTGAGTGGTGGTGCGGGTTACGAGTTTCGGGTTGCGGGTTACGGGTTATGACATTTTCGGTCATTGAGTGCCGATATTGAGCGAAGCGAAATATAGGTGTATTGAAATGCCGAAAATGGGGGTAATAACGTGTTGCGTGTTGCGTGTTACGGGGGAGTTTCGAGTTAGGAGTTCCGAGTTTTGAGTTGCAGCACTTCGCTGGCTGAGCCTGTGGTTACCGAGCGTAGCCGAGGTATCGAAGCCCGAAGTGCTACCTGTTGCGGGATACGAGGCAATTATCAATGAACTTTGTCTGTTTACTTTGCAAAGCGCGCGAAACAAATTAATACAATTATTGCAAACTTGATAATTAAAAAAACACCCGAATTTTTTCAGGTGTTTTTTTTAATGAGTATTAGTAAGTATTAATACACACTATTTCTTTACCACCTTACCAAAACCAACAACTTTGTTATCTTTAACCAATTGCAAGTAGTAAACACCTGAATTTAGTGCAGAAATATCAATGTTTGCACTTTTACTTTCTGCCATGTAGTTGTTGCTAAATACGGTTTTGCCTGCATTATCCACAATTTGCAATGTAATTTCGCCTTTAAGCAATTTGGTTTGTTCAAACTGTAGGTTGTGGCTGTTTTCTTTTACAACCGAATAGGTTGGAAACTCAACTTTTATAACGCTGTTTGTAGGGTTTGGATAAACCGCAATTTCGTTTATTTCGGTTTTGTTTGTAATTCCAAAAGGATTTAAAAATTTGCTTCTCGGAATAACAAGTGTGTCGGCGCTGTTTATTGGCTTTGTGGCTAAGTAGTCGTAGTTGTTAGTAGTATTGTCCAAAGGCAGAATTTCCAAGTTGGAGTTTAAAAGCGTATATGAAGCCAACGAACCAACTAATGTGCTACCATCTATGTAATCATATCTCTTAAATGAAGCATAATTCCCATCATTTGTTTTTAATAGCTGTATGGGATTTTCATCATTCAGCTTATAATTGCCTTTGTCGTTATTATCTTTGACCAAAGTTTTGCTAACTTGTAAATTTTCGTCATATTTTGCAAGTATTATTTTGTTGATATAATGTTGATTGTCTTTAGTGTATAAAAACATTATTATAGAATTATTGTCAGCTTGTGTAATTGAACTACAAGTTCCGTATTCTAATAGGCTGTACAACGAATTGAAACCTTCAACGCCTATTTCTTTTGAAAATTTACATATTCCTTTATCATTTATTACTAAAAAGTCTTCATTTAATCCGAAACTGTTAATTTTATTTAGAGTTTTTGTAACAATATTTCCGTTATTTAACAATACCGATGCCCCTAGTGCCTTAATTGGATCCTTATTTAATGAAATGTTGTAATTGTTGTTGTATATTGGCTCCTTATCCCAATAGGTATTCCAAACCAAGTTGCCGTCTTTATCTATTTTGTACCAATGTGGTAATGGTATGAAATTCTCACCCTCGTAGTAAGCTCCTATTCCTCCTGTAATTAATTCGCCATTTTCGGTTAGTCTCGGATGGTAGTCAAAAAGATTTGTTATAACTCTACAGTTTTTATGGTGTTCGTTGTAGTTTGGAACAAGAAACTTATTAAACCATAACAATTTACCGTCTGGCGACACCTTGCCATATTTTTGAAAAGTTTCATATTCATTTTGAATTTGTTGGTTGTAAACCCCCCAGGCACTACCGTATACACTAAAGTAAATGTTACCTTCTGCATCCGTATCTAGCCAATGCGGAGTGCTACCAAATCGTTGGTAAGCATTGCTTAAATCAAGACCCCAAACTAATTCCATATTGGCATCTAATTTAAACATAAACGATTTTGCGTTATGTAAAGAAGTGCCATCCATGATAGTAGTTAGAAGTACAAGACCACCGTCTGGGCATGTACTAGCCATTTCGGGAGTGTATGTCAGCGAGCTAAAACCTTCAAATCTCATATATTTATCCCACAAAACATTTCCATTGGCATCTATTTTTCTTAAATAGCTTAGAGAAGGGTATGTGTTTTTTTGAACACAAACAACAAAGCTATTGTCATAATGTTGAAAGAAATTAATAAAGTGATGGTCGCTAGGAAATTCAATATCTTTTTCGTATTCCTGCGAAAACGAGGTGCTAAAAAATAATAGTGCAATTGTAAGTAAAAGTAACTTTTTCATGGCTGTAAATTATTTAATGATTAATGTTTTTGTTAATTATGTGAAAAGGCAAGTGCTTTGCCGTTGTCTTTAGGTACTCACCTGCTATATTAACAGATAAGCTACGACAATCTCCTTTTTGGCGTCTTAGTAAGTGTATGTATGTATGTATGTATGTATGTATGTATGTATGTATGTATGTATGTACAATATATCCATACATGAGCGTTGCAAAACCGTGTGGGATTTAGTTTTGCTTGGCAAAAACATGTTTAAGCTATGAGTAGAACTCATTGGTGCAGCACTTAGACCCATATTTTCGCCACATAAAACCATGATAAAAGTTTATTTATGATTAAACAACACACGCATCATAATGATTTGCAATATACAAAATTTCCATAAAAAACAAATATATTTTCAAATATTTTAAAAATTAGAATGATTCTAAATAAGGTTTTTGTGAGTTAACACATAGTCTTTAGCCTTTGGCTCTTCTGCCATTGGCTGGGTTTAGCCCCGAAGTATCGGGACTAATGGCTAATTGCCAACGGCAAAAGGTTAAAACCTTAATGTCTCTTAATGCCTTAATGGTTCAAAAAATTATGAAATAACACAAAAAACATTAAATTTAGTAAAGCCGAAATCAGTTTCAATAATTAATAATAAAATATTACCTTTGCAGGCTAAAATAATTATTATTGTATGCAAATAGAAAGAGAAATATTAGATGAATTAACATCTGTAATTAATTTAACAATATCACCTGAGGATTATGAGCCCGAAGTGATTAAAAGGATAAAACAGCAACAAAAGCAATTGGCAATGCCTGGCTTTAGGAAAGGTCATGTGCCTTTTGGGATTGCAAAAAAAATGTACGGCGATGCATTTAGAGGCGAAGAAATAAATAAAGTAGCTTCTGATAATTTATTCAAATTTATTGCTGACGAAAAGTTAGACATACTCGGGAATCCTATTCCTGTCGAAGATGAGACCTTATCGTGGAAAGAGGGCGAAGACCTTAAATTAAAATTTAAAATAGGTTTGGCTCCCGAAGTGAATGTCAAATTCGACGAGAATTTACCCTTAGATAGCTACAACATCAGCATCGATGACGAAACGCTTAACCAAACAATAGCAAACGTACAAAAACAGCACTCTAAAAAAGAAGATCAAAGCGAAATAACCGACGATACTATTGTTGACGTTGTTTTTAAACAAGTTGATGCAGAAGGTAACGAAGTAGAAAACGGTATTTCGAAATATGCCGAAATAGTTTTATCGGAGCTTAAGACCGACGAAGCCAAAGACGCGTTTAAAAACGCCAAAATCGACGATACCATTAGCATTGCCGATATAGCCGAAATAAACAACAAGGAAAGTTTGGAAAAAATATTGAAAACAGAACTTGATGCTTACGACGAGTTGCCAACATTTTTGTTAGAAATAAAGCAATGGTTTGTCAGAGTCCCTGCCGAACTTAACGAAGAGTTGTATAATCGCTTATTCCCTGGTAAGGAAATAAAAACTGAGGAAGATTTCAATAATCAAATTAAGGAAAGTTTGACCGAAGAATACCAAAAAGTATCGAACAACTTTTTCTCATCGATGATGCAAGATAAGTTGTTAGATGTAGTTAAATTCGACCTTCCGACCGAGTTTTTAAAAGAATGGATGCTAGAAACTAACGAAAATCTTGATAAAGAAACACTAGAAAAGCAATTTCATTTGTACGAAAACGATATTCGTTGGCAATTAATAGAAAAAGAATTAGCAAAACAAGGCGAAATAAGAGTTTCAGCCGATGAGATAAAAGAAGGTGTCGCTCAAAGCTATTTTGGACCGCAGTGGAAAATGTCGGATAACGAAGAAATGAACAAAAGTATTTTGAATTTTGTTGAAGACAATATAAAAAAGAACCCCGAAATAGGCGATAGAATGGGCAGGATGTTGCTTTTTGATAAAATTAGAGATTACGTTAAGAGCGTTGCAACAATTAATGAGATAGACGTTAATGCCAAGGAGTTTGAAGAAATTGAGAAAAAATATTTTGAAGAAAAAAATAAACAATAAACTATGAACTATTTTGAAGAATTTAAAAAGTATGCTACGCTGCACAGCAAAATCAACGAAAGGCATATTGACAAGTATTTTAGTGTAAATTCAAACTATATTTCTCCAACTATCATTGAAGAACGTAAGTTGAATATTGCGACAATGGATGTTTTTTCCAGATTAATGATGGACAGAATTATCTTTCTTGGAGCCGCAATCGACGACTATGTTGCAAATATAATTCAAGCTCAGTTGCTGTTTTTAGAGTCGGTTAACTCCGAGCAAGACATACAAATATACATCAACAGTCCTGGCGGCTCGGTATATGCGGGCTTGGGAATTTACGATACTATGCAGTACATCAGACCCGATGTATCAACCGTTTGCACAGGTATGGCAGCTTCGATGGCGGCAGTTTTGTTGTGTGCAGGTGCCAAAGGAAAAAGGTCGGCGCTGCCACACTCACGTATTTTAATACACCAACCTATGGGAGGTGCACAAGGACAAGCATCGGATATTGAAATTACAGCACGCGAAATTCTTAAACTTCGTGATGAATTGTACGAAATTATTGCCAATCATACTGGTCAGACTTTCGATAAAGTTGAAAAAGATTCGGATAGAGACTACTGGATGACTTCGCAAGAAGCAATGGACTACGGTATGATTGACGAAATATTGGGATTAAAAAAATAAAATGGGAGAACGGAAAGACAGAACTTGCTCGTTTTGCGGTCGTAAGGAAAGAGATGTAGAACTCTTGCTTACCGGCTTTGGCGCTAATATTTGCAACGATTGCATAGATAGTGCTTCTGAAATTGTAAAAGAAAATTTAGGGCACAAGAGTAAGTTCTCCAAATCCGATTTTTTAGAAAAAGAATTGCCCAAACCCATTGATATCAAAAATCATTTAGACAAGTACGTAATTGGGCAAGATACTGCAAAGATGCTGCTTTCGGTGGCGGTTTACAATCATTACAAGCGTATAAGGTACGAAAAAACACGTACAGCCGACAGCGTTGAGATTGACAAATCAAACGTAATACTTGTTGGCCCTACTGGCACAGGCAAAACACTTTTGGCACGAACAATAGCTCGAATGCTCAATGTGCCTTTTTGCATAGTCGATGCTACCGTGCTTACCGAGGCAGGCTACGTAGGCGAAGACGTTGAAAATATTTTAGTCCGATTGTTGCAAGCAGCCGATTACGACGTACCTGCAGCCGAAAAAGGAATTGTTTTTATTGATGAAATTGATAAAATTGCCAGAAAGCAGGATAATCCTTCAATTACAAGAGATGTATCCGGCGAAGGTGTTCAGCAAGCCATGCTAAAACTTTTGGAAGGTGCTGTGGTTAATGTTCCACCGCAAGGAGGCAGAAAGCATCCCGAACAAAAAATGATTGAAATAAATACAAAAGATATACTCTTTATTTCTGGCGGAGCTTTCGACGGTATTGATAAAATTATAGCTTCCAGACTTAAAACCAACGTTTTGGGTTTCGGTGCTTCCAAAAAAAATCAAGTTATAGATGTTGATAATATTTATCAGTACGTTTCGTCTGTCGATATCAGAAAGTATGGACTTATCCCCGAACTTGTGGGACGCTTTCCAGTCGTTACATATTTGGAGGTATTAGACAAAGAATCGCTGATAAAAATATTGGTCGAGCCCGAAAATGCTATAATCAAACAATTTATTAAGCTGTTTGAGTTGGACAACGTAAAATTGGAATTCACCGACGAAGCCATTGAACATATCGTTGATAAAGCTATTGAGTTTAAAATTGGAGCCAGAGGACTTAGAGCTATCATTGAAATGCTTTTAGCTAAAGATATGTTTGAGCTACCCTCGAATAGCAAGGTAAAAAAACTTACCGTAGATAAAAAGTACGTAGCCAAAAGATTTGCCGAAATAAATATAGAGCAATTGGCGATTAGTAATGTGAACTAGTGCTGCGGGTTGCGTGGTGCGTGTTGCGTGTTGCGCGTTGCAGGGTGGTTTTGAGTTTCGAGTTTCGAGTTACGAGTCTCAAAACTCCCATCTTCCGACTCCCGACTTCCGACTTCAGTCTTCCGACTACGGTCTTCCAACAATAAATGAATACTATTTTTTTGATAATTACACTTTTTATCCGTCCCAAACCCAATTGGCATATTTTTTGAACTTGGAATAAAAAAATAATGCAAAATGAAGAAATGCCTTTTTATTTTGATAATTGTTTTGTGTTCTGTTTCTGGTTATACGCAAGAAATACTAAATCCCCGTACTGAAAAAGGATACGAAGCCACTTGTATAATAAGCAGCGATGGCGATACAATTCCAGTTTTATATTTCAGCGAATTTTACGTGTGGGGTAATAGAAGTTTTAAAAATTCGGAAGAATCAATAGCATGGAACAGACTTGTGCGAAATGTTAAAAAAGTGTATCCGTACGCAAAGATTGCAGGCGACAGGTTTATAGCTTATAATGATTTTTTGTCGGGAATAGACAATAGTAGATTGCGTAAAACCTATATGAAAAAGGCAGAAAAAGATCTTCAGGACGAATTTGGCGATCAGCTTAAGAAGCTGACGCGTACGCAAGGTCACATATTGATAAAATTAGTTGATAGGCAAACAACCAACTCGTCGTACGATATTGTAAAAATGTACAGAGGCGGCGGACGAGCCTTTTTTTATCAGTCGTTTGCCCGCATTTTCGGTTTTAATTTAAAAACCAAGTACGACCCGCTCAAAAAAGACGCCGATATAGAACGTATTGTTATGATGATTGAAAACGGCGTAATATG
This sequence comes from Lentimicrobiaceae bacterium, assembly GCA_033809755.1. GTDB lineage: Bacteria > Bacteroidota > Bacteroidia > Bacteroidales > UBA4417 > UBA4417. The sequence goes on along the minus strand of JAPXLB010000015.1, from coordinate 17,808 downwards.
ATTTTACAAGCAATTACAACCAACAGAATTAAATACCTAAAGACAGTACAAGTTTAATATTACGTCCCATTGCCGGAATATACGAGCCAAAAGGTTTGTAATCGGTGTCGAAAATATTTGTAACAATTACTCGCAATTTTGGGTGCCCGGGCAATGAGTTTGAATTAATACCTACCGAACAATTAAAAACATAATGTTTTTCAGATGGTACATATCCCCACGGTCCGCCTTCGGTACCTTCGGGTATTTCGGCTATTCTGTTTTGCGGAGCAGCATATTCTGAACTTAATTTTATCGAATATCCTGTTATCCATTTTTTGTTCAATAAACCTCTGTAATCCATTTCGGTGCTAATATTAAACGGTGGTATTCCAAACAATGGAGCTTTGTTCCCTTGGTATAAGTCTATACCATAAACATAAGCAGCACCAATTCCTATATACATAGAATTGTAGGGTCTAAAGACATTGCTAAATCTGTACGTTCCCGAAAACTCGGCACCTGTAATTATGGCGTTAGTGTTTTTTAGAGTAAAATCTGCATCGATTTGTTCGGCTGGAGCTTCATTTATAAAATCGTCGAGTTTGTTGTAAAATAAAGCCAAATCGTATTTCAACCTATCGTTTGGTGTTTTGCCTCGTATTCCTAGGTCGATACTATGACTATATTCAGGTTTAAGTTTTGGATTACCTACCTTAATACCTTTGCAACTAATTACGCGAGTGAACAGTTCCTCGGTTGTAGGCATTCTGAAGGCTCTACCAATATTTAAAGAAATATTTGTATGTGTATTTGGCGAATATACCACACCTAAATTTCCGCTTATTGCGTTTCTTTGTTCATTTTTGCCAACTTCGTTGTCAGTGTTTCCTTCCAAAACTTCAGCAAAATCGTAGCGTATTCCCGACAAGAGTTTAATCTTGTTGCTTACTTGCCATTCGTTGCTTATAAAATAACCCAAATTTTGTTGTCCGGCATTTTTGTAGCCTTCTGTGCTTCCTTGTGTATCGTTGTAATAGTCGAACAATTCCGAAGGATTATCCAATCTAAAAATATAAGCGTCAAAACCTGTAGTAAGTTTGTTATTATCTGAAATGTTAATAATACTAAAAATTCTGGTTCCGCCGTATTTGTCTTTATAATGCACCAAATCTAAGGTAGATAACTTATCTGTAACAATACTGTATTTGTATTGGTAGTAGTCGCGCCAACCTTCGTCGTAGAAGAAATTTACATTTAAAGATTCGAAAATTCCATTTCTGACGTAGCTGTACGAAAGGTCGGCGTGGAAGTTTTCTTCCTTATTGCGTATTTTTGTAAATCTCTTTGTTGGTCCGTTAAATCCGCGTGGCTTACCCCAATCGCCGTAGTGATAATTTGCATTAACAATTATTTTATGAGCTTCTGATATTTTATAACCTGTATTTACAGAAATATCTCTGTCTTCAACATTGCTGTTTTCTGCAATTTCTCCGTTGCCATAGGTAATGTTTCCCGTTTTTCGGTATTTGCCGTTTATCGAAATTCCGAATTTCTCCCTTTTATGGCAGAGTTTTATTAACTTTAAAAATTCATTATTATTACTTCCGTAGCCGGTGCTAGTATTTATAGAGTTTTTCTTTTCACCAAAAGGTTCACCTGTTATAATATTAACAATACCTGAAATCGCACCGCTTCCGTAAATTACTGAACCCGGTCCTTTTATTATTTCAATTTTACGATTATCGTAAATGTTCATATCTTGACCGAAATATCCGCCCGGAAAAGTTCCAATTCTTCTGTTTCCGTCTTTCATAATCAATAGCCTGTTAGAGTTCAATCCACGTAAAATAACAGGGGAGTGGTATTCCCAAACTCGTGTGAAACCAGGAATTTTGCTTAGTAAGTCGGCTACGTTTGAGCTCATGTTATCTATTATTTGTCTATTGGAAATTATTTTAGCCGATCTGGCAATTTTGTTAAGCTGCTGTTGGTACAAGCCGGCAGAAACTACAACATCCGATAGCTCAACTTCTTTTGGCTGCATACGCACATAGATGCTGTCGTTAGTCAGACTATCGGTAATAGTAATTTCCTGCTTATGATAGCTTATATGGCTAATTACAAGTACGGTTTTGGCATCGGTTTTAACGCCGATGCTAAACCTTCCTTGTTGATCGGCGATAGTTCCGCTACCTGTGTTCTTCACCGATACGTTGGCAAACTGAATAGGTGAACGGCTATTCTGATCGATAACAACTCCGTTTATTGTCTTTACATTTTGTTGAGCCATTAATTGGAAGCCCAAAACTAATAAAACGGAAACAGTAATTGATGCAATTTTTTTGATAAACATTTAGAGAATAAATTTATTCGACAAAATCCCATGTTATTGCAATGTATCCTGTTGGAGTGGGAGCAGGATTTGCGGGGAAGTCGGTAACTATAAGTTTTACCAATCTACCCTCACGAGTTTTAATTATCCATATAGGTTCGTCGTTTTCAATGTCGTTGTTAGCTGCTTGTCTCCACGCTTGTCCTATAACAAGTTTCTTAAATTCTTTTGCCAATTCCGACATTAAAGGTTGTCCGGTGTTACCCGTAGCAACGTTCGAAATATCAAACGAGTCGTCGTCGTAGGCTAATGTGTACTCTTTTATATTCGACATATTTAAATTGTTAAAATTTTCGATACCCAAGCATGTAGTATCAAAAGCCGAATAGTTGGCTGCTTGTACGCTTTCGGCAAGTTTTATAAAAGGAGCACCTCCTAAAGTACCATTCGGTCTTTCGGCTCTGATAGTCCTTATTATAATATCGTGTTCAAAATCTGCTACAGAAAGTGAATCCATGTAATTAGCACCTCCTTTTTCATTTTTATATAAAAAATCGAATCCAATACCTCCGGGATTTCGTCCTGCACATATTAGGTAAGGTGATTCAATTTTTACAAATTCGTTTGTGTCTGGATTTTTTCCGTTGTCGTCATCCTTGGTACACGAACTTAAACCAAAGACAATAGCCACAGTTACAATAGCTGTAAATACTTTTTTACTAAGAGTTTTCATCATATTTTACATTATTTATAATTAGATTAATTTAATTTTATGCAAAATAAGCGAAAACTTTGTATAGGACACATACCTACATTTAGTGAAAAATTAAGTGGTTTCTAATGGTTTTTAGGTATTTTTGTTAAAATTTCAGGAAATTACAATTCGTCAGCAAGTTTTAAAAACAGTTTCAATCCTTTTTTCTTGTCATTATCAAAATTGTAACTGATATCGTTTTCAAAATATTGTTTAGCTCTTTGTTTTGTAATAATCAAATTTTTAGCAGTATTAATACAGTCGTCAATGCTGTTAATACCATAACACAGAGCAGAATTAAGGTTATCGATAATTTCTTTTTTGATTTCGCAGGCAGAAATCCATAAGGCAAAAACAAACGGAAGTGAAGTGAAATTGTACCACTGATTTGCCAAATCTAAAACATGTTTATATTTATCGAAAACTTCAAAAGTTTTATCACCAATCAAAACAGCGGCTTCGTTGGATTGTAAGACAAAATTATCTTTATCGTAAACAAAATCTTTCCACTTGGGATTTATTTTCCAATAATTTTTTGCCAACACTCTGCACAACCTAACCGATGTTCGGCTATGACTATCCAAATAAATTGTTTCAATTTTGTCAATCGGAGTATTGCTGACTAACAGAACTGTTTTGACGTAATTAACGGCTCCTATGCAGTAGTCGGTATGCACAAAATAATTTTCAAAATCGCTTAATGCACCTACCGGAACCAAACCTATATTGGCTTCGTTATTTTTAAGTGCAACGGCACATCCCGAAGGTGGTAACAACTGCAAAGAATAGTTTTTTATAAAACCCGAATTTTTTATACCGTATATAAAAGGTAGTGTGTTTGTATATGAAACGGAAACAATTTTAATATCATCCATAAAAATCAATCTTTGAGTGCAAATTTATAAATTTTACCATTAAAGTCTGAAAAAACCTTAAAATAGGGACACCGTCGGTTATATATAAATACGTTTTTTGACTTTTTTGACAGATAAATTTTCGCAAAAAATTTTTAATGGTTCGGTGCTACGCACTTGATTTATATTTATTATTACGTAGTTACAAATGGGTCGCCGTTCCACGGCTTTAGTTAAATACTTTTGAAAATAGAGATGTTGTGTTTGTTGCAAAGGTGCGTAGCACCGTACAATTTATAGCATAAATTGCACATATTATTTTAAAGGTGCGTAGCACCGAACCATCTTGGGAAAAACAAAAAGACTAATAATAGGAAGCTGTAGATATATATGTTTTTGTAATTAATATTTATTGGACAATGAAATTTTACAAACAATTGCCCAAACGCAAATTTTCCAACTAATACAATTATTCAGCAATAAGCGTCTTTCTGTTACGTTTAAGAATAATTAAACTATTTTACAATTGTCAAATTAAGTTATGTTTAAATAGATTAATTATATTTGTACCCACAATTTTTAACAATATGAATCGATTAAACAATAATTTTTTTTCGCTATTCACTGTTTTTTTGTTGTTTGTAACTACAATAATTCTTGGCTGCAACAAAAATGATAATATTACCGAAATACGAGGCAATTTGACTAACGCTCCAAACTCTATGGTTGTGCTAATGCAAATTATAGAGGATAATATAGTGAAAATAGATTCAACAAAAACGGATTTGGAGGGTAATTTTAATTTCAGAGTTTTGCATGATTCTGACAATATTTACAGACTGAATTTTGGTAACAATCAGTTTGTTATGTTGGTTTTAAAACCCAGCCAAAAGGTTGATTTTTCTGCCAATGCAGATGATGTAGTCAGTACTTGTAAAATCAGTGGTTCGCCTGATTCTGAGCGTTATCTTCTGTTTAACAAAACTCTTTATAACAATTATGTTACCTTGGATTCGCTCACAAATGTATACCGCGAAATCAAAGGCACAGACGATTTTGAAACGCTAAAACCCATAATTGATAAATCTTTCAATGATGTTATTTTGGGTCAAAACTTGGAAGCAAGGAATTATGTTAAAAACAATATAAATTCCTTGTCGTCTCTGTTGGTTGTTAACAATCGTTTTGCAAAACGACCTATGCTGAATGTAGCAAACGATTTTGAATTGTTAAAAGCTCTTTCCGACAGCTTAATGTCGCGTTATCCCGAAAATGAGTTGGTAAAAGGTTATTCTCAACGTCTTACCGATTACGAAAACTCTAGAAACGTCAGAGCCAAAAACGTTTTGAAACCAGGCGATAAGGCTCCAAACATTGAGTTACCCGATATGTCTGACAAAACAAAGAGTTTGTACAGTATTGAAGATAAGTTGGCAATAGTTTATTTTTGGAGTATTTATGATAATAATAGTCGAATGATAAACAAGCAACTTACAACCCTCAATGCTGAGTTAAGTGAATATGTTCAAATATTTTCAGTTGCAATTGATGACGATACTCAAAAATGGAAAGAAGCTATACAACAAGATAAGGCTTATTGGGTACAGACAATTGATAGCGACGGTTTGGAATCCGAATACTTGAAAAAATTTGGTGTAAGTGCCGTGCCTACAATGTTTTTACTCGATTATGAAAAAAAAGTGTTGGCTGTTAATCCGTCTCCGGCACTGCTTAAAGAACGTATTGCTACTTCTGTAGCTCAAAAGAAATGAAAGTTGAAAACTGATATATAGTAATTGTAATGACCAAAAAAACATACTTTATAAGCGATTTGCATTTCGGTATTCCAACTAGGGAAGAAAGCAAAGTTCGTGAGCAGCTTTTTGTCGATTGGCTTGAGTATGTTAAAAACGACGCCGATGCAATTTACATCATGGGCGACCTTTTCGATTTTTGGTTCGAGTATAAACACGTTGTACCTAAGGGATATATTACTGTTTTCAACAAATTTATAGAGCTTGACAAATTAGGAATCAAGTTGCATCTATTCAAAGGCAATCACGATTTGTGGCTGTTTCGCTACTTAGAAGAAGAATTTAACATCGCTTTGTACAGAAAGCCCGAAATAGTTACTATTAACGATAAGGTTTTCTTTTTGGCTCATGGCGATGGATTAGGTCCAGGCGACAGAGGATACAAGCTTTTGAGAAGAATATTCGAGTCGAAGTTTAATCAAAAAGCGTATAGCCTACTTCCGGCTGACCTTGCCTTTGCAATAGCCAATTATTTCTCGAAAAAAAGTCGTATTTCTAAACAAAATAAACCCGAACATAAAAAAGTTGATAACCTTAAAACTGAAGATTTGCAACAGTACAAATATGCAAAGCAAATTTCGGAACAAAATCCCGAAATTGATTATTTTGTGTTCGGACATTTACATAAGCCGCGTCAGATAAATCTTAACGATAAAACTACATTAACCTTTGTCGGCGATTGGCTTGAACATTTTTCTTATGCGGTTTTCGACGGCGAAAATCTTGAACTTAAAGCATTCAATAAAAATAATACATAACAAATAAAAACAACAATATGGAAAATTTAAAAACATTTATTAAGGAAAATCAACCACGATTTTTGGAAGAATTATTTGGTTTAATCAGAATACCTTCGATAAGCTCTATTCCGGCTCATAAAGAAGATATGCACAAAGCCGCCGAGTATTTGAAAGAGCATTTGCTAAAAATTGGAGCTACCAAAGCCGAAGTTATGCCAACAGAAGGACATCCCGTTGTTTATGCCGAACGTATAATCTCTGACAATGCACCAACAGTTCTTGTCTACGGTCACTACGATGTTATGCCTGTAGACCCAATTGAACTATGGGATTCGCCACCTTTTGAGCCCGAAATCAGAGATGGAAGAATTTGGGCTAGGGGAGCCAACGACGACAAAGGACAAACTTTTATGCAACTTAAAGCATTTGAATATATGGTCAGCAGTGGGCATATGAAAGTCAATGTTAAGTTTTTACTTGAAGGTGAAGAAGAAATGGGTTCGCCTTCTCTTGCAAAATGGTTGCCCGAAAATAGAGACTTGCTTAAATGTGATATTATGCTTGTTTCGGATACATCAATGATAGGATTAGATCAACCCAGCATTACAACCGGACTTAGAGGTTTAGCTTATATGGAAATTGAAGTTACAGGTCCAAGCCACGACCTACACTCGGGATTGTACGGCGGTGCTGTTGCAAATCCGGCTAATGTGCTTGCAGATATTATTGCTTCTTTGCACGACGAAAACCACAAAATTAACATTCCGGGATTCTACGACGATGTTCTTATAGTTTCTGAAGAAGAGCGTGAACTGATGGCTCGTGCTCCTTTTGATATCAACCAATACAAAGAAAACATCAAAATAAAAGAAACATTGTGCGAAAAAGGTTATTCGGTAAACGAATGTACAGGAATACGTCCTGCACTCGATGTTAACGGTATTTGGAGCGGATATATTGGCGAAGGATCAAAAACGGTTCTACCTTCAAAAGCATTTGCTAAAGTTAGTATGCGATTAGTTCCTAATCAAGATCCTAAAAAAATAGCAAAACTATTTATCGAACATATAGAAAAAATTGCTCCTAATTACGTTACAGTTAAGGTTAAAGAGCATCACGGAGGTTTCCCATACGTTTCGCCAATAGATTCTGTTGGTTACCAAGCTGCAGCAAAAGCTTATGAAACAACCTTCGGCAAAACGCCAATCCCAACACGTAGCGGTGGTAGTATTCCAATTATTTCTACTTTTGAGCAAGTTTTAGGAGTTAAATCACTTTTGATGGGCTTTGGCCTAGATACCGATGCTTTGCATTCTCCTAACGAAAACTTCCAGCTAGCTTGCTTCGATAAAGGTATTGAAACAATTGCTTGGTTCTACAAGTATTATGCTGATGCTCACGATATTGTAGCGTAGCAAAATAAAGCATTATTAGTTGCGTGGTGCGTGTTGCGTGGCTTTTAAAAGTTTCGAGTTTCGAGTTTTGAGTCTAGAGTTTTGACACTCAGAACTCGTAACTCATAACTCTCCCGAAACTTCGGGACAACTCGCAACCCGTAACCCGTAACCCGTAACCCGCAACATTAACAAATACTCGCTTTGTAAACAATGTCAAGCAACCTGTTCCTATTCAACTCCAATGTTTTAAGCAATTTGAGTTGGGCTTTGGTTCTGACTAAATTATGTTCGGGATATGATATTTTATAGTATTTATCGCCGTCAATGTAGTCAACCAAAAAGCGTAAGGTTTGTTCGTATACTATGTAAATAGCCGAATTTAAAAGGTTTTCTATTTCGGTGTTGTTTAAAAATAGTTTGCCGTATTTAAGGTAGCCTTCGGTGTATGATTTAAAAATATCGAAATCTACGTTTACGGCGTCTGTGTTGGGCTCGTCTTCGGCAGCAGTGTTAACGTACGAACGAATAGCATCTCCGTAATCGAACAGAACCGACAATCGCATAACAGTGTCCAAATCAATAAGAGCAACAACATTGTCCTGATTATCGAATAAAAAATTACTGATTTTCGTATCGTTGTGCGAAACGCGTTTGGGAATGCTATTGTCGTCGAAATTTCTTTTAATGTTTAAAATGTCATTTTTTCGACTTTCAATTTCAAACACCAAATCCTTAACCGATTCAATGCGATTAGCAAAGTTGTTACTGATGCATTCGTCCCATTGTTTGAAGCGGAAAGCCATGTCGTGAAATCCGGGCAAAACTTCCGCCAAAGGTTTTGTGTAATCGCTGAGCATATATTGCCACTCGCCGGTTGCCACACCTGCGTTGTAAGCTATTTTTAAATTGCTAACTTCGTTGTGCGTTACAGTATTGTCGATAAACAAAAACAAAGACCAATATTCGCCGTTGTCGTCAATGTAGTAGGGCAGTTCGTCTTTTGTTTTGAACAAGGTAATAGTGCCTTTTTCGGGGTCTTTACCCTGACTAACAAGTTTGCTTTTTATATGTTCGGTAACGCCGAGAATATTGTTCATCATGCCTTTTATATCGCTAAAAACGTAAGAATTTTTGCGTTGCAAGATGTAATTTCGTTTTTCGCCGGTCAGAAAAAACGTATCATTAATAAAGCCTGCAGCATTGTCTTTTATATTTGTAATACTATCTTGAATGTAAAACTTTTCTGCAATCGATTTTAGTGTTTGTTTGTCGTACATATTGCCAAATGAAATTTTATTATTGACTAATTATGTTGTTTGTATCCTTTCAGTTTATCCCATGCACCCCTTGTAAAATCGGGGATTGCAACGGGAACACTATAATTTCTTGCCGATATTTCCGACAACTCGACAATGCACGACCATTCGGCAGCGTCGTAAACGTCTTGGTCTAAAGGAAGACCTTTGTTCAAGCAATAAATCAAACGATAGTCCATAATAAAATCCATGCCGCCGTGACCGCCAACTTCTTTAGCTTTGTTGCCGATTTCGCTTACAAAAGGATGTTCCCACTTCTCAAGCAAAGCATTCATTGTTGAGTCGTTAAGCCTTTTATGAGCATTTGGCTCAAGAGCGATTTGCTTTACAGGATATTTTTGAGCAAAACCCTTAGTGCCGCTAATTGTATGAAGTCGGTTGTATGGTCGCGGACTTGTTATATCATGCTGTATAAGTATGGTTTTACCTTTATTTGTGTAAATGATGGTGTTGTTCATATCTCCAAGCTCGTAGTGGCGTTTGGCTTCCGCCGAATTTTCACCGTATCTTTCGGTAGTATATTCAGTTATGCCTCTTTGCTTTGTCGACATTGAAACCAAATATTCCATTTTGTCGCCACGATGTATATCAAGAATTTGGCAAACAGGACCTAATCCGTGGGTAGGGTAAGGATTTCCCGTATGTACCGCATTATGATTAATACGCCATTTGCCTTGATAACCGCCATCTTTTTCGGGTAAAAACTGTAAATCTCTAAGGTCGTGAATATAAGCTCCTTCAACATGCATAATCTCTCCAAAAACACCATTTTGAGCCATATTCAGCGTTGCAAGTTCAAAAAAGTCGTAGCAACAATTTTCCAGCATCATACAATGTTTGCGAGTTTTTTCAGCCATATCCACCAATTGCCAGCATCCTTCAACCGTCATTGCTGCGGGGACTTCCAATGCAACATGCTTTCCATGTTCCATCGCATACAAAGCCATTTCAACGTGACTATCCCAAGGAGTGCATATATACACCAAATCAACGTCGTTTCGTTCGCAAAGTTCACGCCAGCCGTATTTTCCGCTGTAGCCGTAAACTTTGTTGTCTCTTACTTCGTGCCAAAGTTTCTCCGATTTTTCAACTCTATCGGGGTACAAATCGCATAGGGCAATAATTTCGGCACCTTCAATATATCTAAATCTATCAACTGCCATATATCCTCGCATGCCCAGACCAATTATTCCAACTCTTACAAGCGGAATAGGATCGCATGCCAAACCCAATACGTCTGTTACGCCTTCAGGTCTGTCGGGTACAGGCAATTCAATGGGTTTAATGTCTATTTTTTGATAATCGTAATAATTTACCGATTGGCATTTAATATTACTTGTTTGGATTATCATTAAAGCTGTAAAACTGATTAAAAGGATGTTTCTAAATATTTTCACAATGTTTGAGGTTTAAATTGTTTTAGGTAACAAAAGTAAGCCTTTTTTAATAAAAATGTTATTAATTAGATTGTATCTGAAAAATATAAACAAAATAGTACATTTGCCAATGAATATGCTGAAAGAAAATAATATAACATCTGTTTTATGACTAAAACAATAAAATATAAAGAAAAAACGATATCTTATAACGTGACAGGTACAAGTAATTGCATTGTGTTGCTACATGGCTTTATGGAGACCAAAAAAATATGGAACGATTTTGTATCAAAATTGAAGTCCGATTTTATGGTAATAGCTCCAGATTTGCCCGGTCACGGCGATAGCCAATTAGTTGACTCAATAAACAGCATGGAACTGATTGCTGATATTGTAAAACAAATTGTAGAAGTGGAAAATGTTAAGCAATTTGTTATTTGCGGACATTCAATGGGCGGATATGCATCATTGCAAGTAGCAAAACAAATGCCCGAAGCTGTTATCGGGTTGGTGTTATTTCATTCGTCGGCATCATCCGATACCGAAAGGCAAACAGAGAATAGAAGGAGAATGATAAACATTGTTGAGGCAAACCGAGAAGGATTTATCTTAGACTTTATTCCCAATCTGTTCGATAAAAAGTTTGTCGATAACTATACCGAGCAAATTAATTCGGCAAAACAAGAAGCCTTAAAAATGAGTAAAGAGGCAATAATAGCCTCAATATCCGGAATACGCGATCGAAAGGATAGCTTAGATTTGTTATTGTTAACTGAAATGCCTATTTTATTTATAATAGGCAAGCAAGATGCTCGAATGTCGTACGACAAACTGTTTGCTCAAGCAATACTGCCTTCGCATAGCGAAATACTTTTGTTGGAAGATGTGGGACATATGGGATATATTGAAGCCCCAAAAGTAACTTTCAATGCTATTAAACATTTTGCACTCAGATGTTACAATAATTTTGCATAATTTTTTACAAAGATGAAAACAAAGATTAAAAATTACAGGGTATTAGCAATAATTTTTATCGTGCTTTTAGTACTAAACCTAATTGCAGGTATTTTTAAGCCTAATGCTCAAACTGTTAGTTTTTGGCAATTGATGATAATTCTTGCTGTCAATGTTGTTTTAGTTGCAGGTTTATTTTTATTTGTTTACAAAAAAGGTAAAAAATCTGCCGAAACAGTTTCGGTAAAAACCGATACTCATACCGTTGTTGAGGGTATGAAAAAGGTGTTCAAAGTTGTTACCGCCGAAGGACATCTGCAAGAAATATTCAATTACGAAGAAAACAAAAAATATTTTAAAATTATTCCAAATGTAAAAAGAGCTTTGGTTATTGTTAAAGCTAAGGTGTTGATAGGCTACGATTTTGATAAATTTGTTTGGAAAGCAGATGAATTTCAAAGAAAGATTTCGATTATATCCTTCCCCGAGCCCGAAATACTTTCTTTAGAAACAGACTACAAATATTACAATATCGAAAACAACATATTTAATCCTATAAAACCAGCAGATATAAACAAAATACAAGACGAAGGCAAAAAACAATTGGAAAATGCAGTAAATCAGAGTGGACTTAAAGAATATGCAGCATCGCAAATGCAAACTGTTTTAACCGAAATAATAACAGCTCATAATTGGGAAATTGATAATACCGAAAGAATTAAATTAGCACCCAAACAGATTGAGAATGAAAGACGTATGCTTTGAAAATAATCTTTTTTTAAATTTCCTATTATTTTGACAAAAAAGGTATAACTTTGCAACAATCAAAATCAACTTATTTTACCATGAATATTAAACATATAGAACATATCGGTATTGCTGTAAAAAGTATAGAAGAAAGCTTACCGTATTGGGAAGGAGTTTTAGGCTTAAAATGCTATGCCATCGAAGAAGTAGCCGATCAAAAAGTAAAAACAGCTTTTTTTAAAGTCGGACAAACAAAAATAGAACTTTTAGAGAGCACCGACCCCGAAGGACCTGTAGGTAAATTTATAGAAAAAAAAGGCGAAGGGGTTCACCACATAGCTTTTGCAGTAGAAAATATTGAGGAAGCCTTGTTGGAAGCTAAAGAAAAAGGTGTTAGACTTATTGACGAAGTCCCACGAAAAGGAGCCGAAGGCTTAAGCATAGGGTTTTTGCATCCTAAATCTACTCACGGAGTACTCACTGAATTTTGCGAAGATAAGAATAAATAATTGTTATGGCTATTGAAGATAAAATGAAAGAATTGATCGCCAAGCGAGAAAAAGCAATGCTTGGCGGCGGCGAAAAAAGAATAGAAAGACAACACGCCAAAGGAAAATTTACAGCACGCGAACGTATTGATATGCTTTTAGACGAAGGTAGCTTCGAAGAGTTTGATATGTTTGTTACTCACCGCTGTAGAGATTTCGGTATAGAAGACGAAAAATACCTAACCGACGGAGTCATTACGGGCTATGGCACTATTGACGGGCGTTTGGTTTACGTTTTCTCTCAAGATTTTACAGTTTTTGGTGGCTCACTTAGCGAGATGTACGCCAAAAAAATATGCAAAGTAATGGATCACGCTATGCGTACGGGAGCTCCAGTTATTGGTATCAATGATTCGGGCGGTGCACGTATTCAAGAAGGAGTGCAAAGTTTGGCGGGCTATGCCGAAATATTTCAGCGTAATATTTTAGCAAGCGGTGTTGTTCCTCAAATATCGGCTATTTTCGGACCTTGTGCCGGTGGAGCGGTTTACAGTCCGGCTCTTACCGACTATATCATCATGTCAAAATCAAACAGTTACATGTTTGTTACTGGTCCTAAAGTTGTTAAAACCGTTACAGGTGAAGTTGTTGATGAAAACGAACTTGGTGGAGCTATGGTACATGGCACTAAGTCAGGAGTAAGCCACTTTGTTGCCGACGATGAAGAAGAAGGCTTAATGCTGATTAGAAAACTACTTAGCTATTTGCCTCAAAACAATTTGGAAGAACCGCCAATTATTCCGAACAACGATCCAATAGACAGGTTAGAAGACAGTTTAAACTATATAATACCCGAAAATCCGAACAAACCTTACGATGTATTAGACGTAATTCACGCCATAGTCGATGAGCAAGAGTTTTTAGAAGTAGCACGTCACTATGCACCTAATATTATTACAGGTTACGCACGTCTTAATGGTATGTCTGTGGGTATTGTGGCAAACCAACCAAACTATTTGGCGGGCGTTTTAGACATAAATGCTTCAAAAAAGGCAGCCCGATTTGTACGCTTTTGCGACGCCTTCAATATTCCTTTGTTAACCTTGGTTGATGTGCCGGGTTTCTTGCCCGGAACAGCACAAGAATTCGGAGGAATTATTATCCACGGAGCCAAGCTCTTGTTTGCTTACGGCGAAGCCACAGTTCCTAAGGTTACTGTTATTTTGCGTAAGGCGTACGGAGGTGCATATTGTGTTATGAGTTCGCAACATCTCAGAGGCGATATCAACTATGCATGGCCTACTGCCGAAATAGCTGTTATGGGACCCAAAGGTGCTATAGAAATTTTATACAAAAAAGATATTTCAGCATTAGAAACTGACGAAGAAAAGGAAAAAATGGCTGCTCAATACGAAGAGGAATATAAAGATAAATTTGCTAATCCTTACGATGCTGCCAGCTATGGCTATGTCGAAGATGTTATTGAGCCACGTAATACACGTTTTAGAGTTATCAGAGCATTTCAGGCGTTGGCTACCAAAAAAGTTATCAATCCGGCAAAAAAACATTCAAATATACCTTTGTAATGCATAAAAGTATTTTAAAATCTGTATTTGTAATTATCTTGCTAGCAATTGTTTCTGTGGCTAATGGACAAGTTGTCAAAAAGTTGTTTATAAATGAAATATTAGTTCATAACGAAACCAATTATATAGACGATTATGGCGAACGAGTAGGTTGGATAGAAGTATTTAATGCCGATTATAATTATGTAGACATGGGTGGAATGTATCTAACCAACGATTCTACCAATCCTACCAAGTATTGGATACCTCCTGGCGACCCTAGAACCTTGATTCCACCACGAAATTTTGTTGTTTTCTTTGCCGACGCAATAGGAACTCGCGGAATTTTGCATCTAAATTTTACACTTACCGAAACCAATTATCTTGCCTTGTACGATGTCAACGGTAGAACCAAAGTTGATGAAATTATTTTTGGGGAGCAAATTCCTGACATAACCTATGGCAGATTAGTTGACGGAGGTGAAGAATTCGGAATGTTGGAAAAAACAACACCTGGTGCCAGCAACTTTGTTGGTGAAGTTATAACAAAAAACGAACTTTTTTCGAAAATGGATCCATACGGTTTAGGATTGGCTGTTATAGCAATGAGTGTTGTTTTCACATCTCTTATTTTACTGTACCTTTTATTTAAAAACACTAAAAAATTGTATTCAATGAATATAAAATCTCTTTTTAAACCGAAGAAAAACAAACCGGAAGTGCAACCTGCAATCGTTCCTGAAATTTCGGGTGAGGTCATAGCTGCCATTTCTATGGCACTGCACCTGTACACAAGTTCTGTTCACGATAATGAGAACACAGTTTTAACAATAAAACAAGTAACGAGAACGTACTCACCTTGGAGTTCAAAAGTGTACGGATTGACAAGAGATCCGAGAGTATAATTAAATATTAGCTTAAATAAATAGAAAATAATAACATAAATGAAGAAATTTAAATTTACTATTAACGGCAATGTTTACGATGCTGAAGTTTTAAAAATTGAAGACAATATTGCTAAGGTAGAAATAAACGGAACCAAGTATAATGTCGAAATTGATCGTCAGATTGCTCCAACCAAAACTCCTAAGCTTGTCAGAAGTTACAAACCCGCAGGTATGGTTCCTACTGTAGAAGAAAAGTCTACTGTAGCCGAAACTAAACTTAAATCTCCCTTGCCGGGTATCATCGTTGATGTTCTCGTTAGTGAAGGTAGTGTTGTTAAAAAGGGAGATAGACTTGTTGTACTCGAAGCTATGAAAATGGAGAACAACATAGATGCACCATCAGACGGCACAATAAAAAGAGTCTTTTTCAAAAAAGGCGACTCAGTTCTTGAAGGTGATATACTAATGGAAATAGGAGGATAATTAGCGTGGAAGATTTAAGTTTTATCGGTTTTATTTTAAATAATTTACGAGAGTTCTTGAATTTTACGGCTTTTGCCAATATGACTTCGGGACATCTCATAATGATTTGTTTCGGACTGTTTTTTATTTTTTTGGGAATAGTCAAGGAATACGAACCCCTTTTATTAGTTCCGATAGGCTTTGGTATATTGATAGGTAACATTGCCTTTGTGCCTGGATTGCAAATAGGTATTTACGAGTCAGGTAGTGTGCTCAACTATCTTTATTTTGGCGTTATTAAGGGTATTTATCCACCTTTGATATTTTTGGGAATAGGAGCCATGACCGACTTTTCCGCACTTATATCTAATCCTAAACTTATGCTGATTGGGGCAGCTGCTCAGTTTGGAATTTTTGGAGCATTTACCATAGCTTTATTGTTAGGCTTTTCGCCTACCGAAGCTGGTGCAATAGGTATTATAGGTGGAGCCGATGGTCCTACCGCTATTTTCCTATCATCTAAATTGGCTCCCGATTTAATGGGTGCTATAGCTATTTCGGCGTACTCGTATATGGCACTTGTGCCTGTTATACAACCTCCTATCATGCGTGCTTTCACAACCAAAAAAGAAAGACTAATACGTATGAAACCGCCGAGAAGTGTGTCAAAAATGGAAAAAGTTATGTTCCCAATCATGGGGCTTTTGCTTACAACTTTTATAGTACCGTCGGGATTGCCACTGTTAGGAATGTTGTTTTTCGGTAACCTGCTCAAAGAAAGCACTGTTACCAAACGTCTAGCCGATACTGCCAAAGGACCTATTATTGATATTGTTACTATTTTGTTGGGACTAACTGTTGGAGCTTCTACTCAAGCTACAACATTTTTAACCCCAAAATCGCTTGGTATTTTTGTAATAGGTGCAGCTTCCTTTATAGTAGCGACTTCTGCGGGCGTTTTATTTGTAAAATTCTTTAACTTATTCTTGAAAGAAGGTAATAAAATTAATCCGCTTATTGGTAACTCTGGAGTTTCAGCTGTCCCCGACAGTGCCAGAATATCGCAAGTTGTTGGTTTAGAGTATGATAAAACCAATCACTTGTTAATGCACGCTATGGGACCTAATGTTGCTGGCGTTATTGGTAGCGCCGTTGCTGCTGGTGTGCTTTTGAGTTTTTTGGGATAAAATTGTAGTTAATTTAACTATTATAAACTATATAATTATGTTTATTATTGGCGTTGCCGGTGGCTCGGGTAGTGGTAAAACAACGGTAGTCAGAAAAATTGTAAAACAACTACCGACTGATTCTATTTCGACAATATCGTTAGATTCTTATTATAAAGATAATTCGCATCTAACGGCTCAGGAAAAATTGAATGTAAATTTCGACCACCCCGATTCTTTCGAATGGTCGTTGCTGATAGAGCATGTTAAGCAGTTACGCAACGGCAAAGCAATAGAAATGCCCACGTATTCTTACATCACTTCTTCGCGACTAACCGAAACGGTTACGGTTTTGCCCAGCGATATAATAATTATTGAAGGCATAATGGTTTTTACCAATCCCAAATTGGTTGATTTAATAGACCTAAAAATATTTGTCGATGCCGAAAGCGATGACCGGCTCGCTAGAATTATCGGTCGCGATACTTTAGAGCGTGGTCGCTCTGTTGAGCAAGTTATAGAACATTACTATAAATGGGTAAAACCAATGCACTTGCAGTTTATAGAACCGTGTAAGCGTCTGGCTGACATTATAGTTCCGCAAGGCGGCGAAAACGATAACGCAATAGACCTAATTGTTTCAGGCATTTTGATGAAGTTGCAGTAAGTGGTGGTTGGTACGGGTTGTCCCGAAGTTTCGGGATGGTGCGGGTTAGGTGTTTGACATTTTCGGTCACTGAGTGCCGAAGGCGTATCGAAGTGCCGAAAATGTTGCCACTTCCGACTTCTATCTCACAACTCCTGACTCGAAACTCTCAGAACTCAAAACTTCGGGACAAAATTCCAGACTCTGTCTCGTCCTGAAAAAAGTTGACACATTTTGTTATACATTATTGTTCTGTTTTTCATTTTTAATCTTTTTTCTATGCTACTTTAATCTGACTGTAAACCTGAGACGGAGTTTGCAGTCCTAA
>JAPXLB010000014.1:2306-58733 GCA_033809755.1 Lentimicrobiaceae bacterium | reverse complement strand
GTCATTAGGACTGCAAACTCCGTCTCAGGTTTACAGTCAGATTAAAGTAGCATAGAAAAAAGATTAAAAATGAAAAACAGAACAATAATGTATAACAAAATGTGTCAACTTTTTTCAGGACGAGACATACTCAGTACTCGGAACTCGGAACTCCTAACTCAGAACTACACACTAAATTACCCCGCTCTGTGTTTAATACCTGAATCGGTGTCGATATTTTCTAATTTTCTTTCTATTTCTTTATACGTAGCTCCGTATTTAAAATTATACGTAAAGCGTATTAAAACCATATTTGAGTCGTCTTTCCAATTTGTAGTGTTTTTATATTTCAGCAAATCGTAATTACAACTTTCGGTACTATAAACATATTTCATAAATGGATTATACAAATACGCCATTACAGAGTAATTCGGCTTTATGAACATTAACCCGACGAAAGAATTTGAAGGATAGTTCGTAATATTTTGACCTGAAAGTGATTTTTCCTTTGTACCGATTTGTGCAAAAAATACGAAGTTTTTATACATATACTGCGTGCTAAACATCAACACGGCATTTTCTAAATTGCTAGTATAGTTTTCGGTCTCAATTCTATCGTAATTATAAGTGCCCAAAACGTAGAACATAAGTTTTTGAGACCCAAATGGGAAAAACTGAATACCGAGACTTGCACCGTATCCGTCTTTAAATTTACCGTTTACCATTTGAGTATAGAAAAAGCTGAGCGAATCGCCGTACTGTTGCACAATAGGTTTTATTGAGTGATTGTATTTTACTTCAGGATTTATTTTAATCTTTGGCGAATCGAAATAATGTGATAAGCGTATTGAATGAGTATAAAACGGTTTCAAGGACGGATTACCAAGATAACCCAATATAGGTGATGAAAATGTTATAATATTATTTAATTCGGAAATGTCGGGCGTGTTTGGGTTGATTGAATACGAGAGTCTTACAGTATTTTTGTCATTTATATTACTCGATAAATTTACATTTGGTCGCAAAACATTAAAACTATATTTTTCATTATCTAATAAGTTAGAATTTTGCATGTGAGAAAAACCTAATCCCATTGAGTATGAGAACCACTTTTTCCGACCAACAATTGAAGAAAACAAATATATTTCGGAGTAATTTATATCGTTGTTTTGCAATGTATAACTTTGTTTTGTTTTAGAAGTATTATAGCTTACTCCACTCTCCAATTTAACGGAAGCAAGAGAATATTCGTGAAGAAGTTCGGCAATTATAGAACCTTTTTGACTTTTCACTTTTTCTTCCTGTGAAATCAGATTTTGATTAGTTGAATCTAATCTGCTGATTTGATGACTTTTGGCATCGAAATATGCTGGTGTTAAATTTAAGGATATTGTATGCTTTTTATT
The DNA here is from genome assembly GCA_033809755.1 of Lentimicrobiaceae bacterium. Lineage (GTDB taxonomy): Bacteria > Bacteroidota > Bacteroidia > Bacteroidales > UBA4417 > UBA4417. The sequence continues at coordinate 57,348 of JAPXLB010000014.1, read as the reverse complement.
TATAATCCTAGAAAAATAAAAGTCTAAGGACGGATTTACGTAATCGCTTTTCCAACTTGTAAAATTAATCACAGGGCTATTCAGTAAAGTTTGTTTTTTCTCAATATTGTCATTAAAAAACTTAACTTGTCCCTGAATGTTAAAAGTATATTTTTCATCGTTTCGCTGAGAAAAATTAAGTTTTATATTGTGATTGTTGTAAAGAAACTTGCTCGGACTTCCTTCGTACTTGTCGGTGATGTCGTTGCCATTCATAGAATACTGAAACTCCTGATTTAGCACTCTGTTATACGTTGCACGTCTGCCGAAATAATAATAAAATCCCAATCTTGATTTTCCTCTGTTAAAGTTAGCATAAACACCGTCGTTAAACATTTCGGCATTCAATCCGTTTAACAATGTGCAGCCCACACTACCGCCTATGTACCCTGTTCGTGTTACTACATTCACACATGCCGACACATCTTGCAAAGCAAAGCGAGCAGGTGGCAGGTCGTAGTATTCAATCTTAACGACATCTTCGGGTCGCAACGACAACAAATCTTTTTCCGTAGCATTAGCTCCGTCGATAAGTATTTTGACACTACTATTATTCATCGTTTTTACAGTTTGAAAAAGCGGGTCAATTTTTAATTTAGGAACTGCGGATAACGCCTCCAAAGCACTTGGAGACATGCGTTGTATCTCTTTGGGAACAACATATATTTCCTTGTCGGCAAGTCGGGTTACTGCACTGCCCTTCACGGTAACTTCACTAAGCGTTTCTACCTTTTTCTGTAAAAATATATTGTGTACAAGTAGCGTGTCGTCAGTTGCAATTTGGATTTGTTCTCTTTTCTTTTCATATCCCAACGACGAAGAGTATATCCAATAATCTCCACTCGGAACATCGTTTATAATGTATTCGCCATTTAGGTCTGATATTGCAGCAAATTTTATATCTGTAGTATCTGTTACAGAAGTTAACCAAACATTGGCAAACGGAAGCAACTCACCATCGCAACTAATTGTACCTTTAATGGTCGCACTGTTGGCAATTGCACAAACTAATACAAATATTGAAATTATTAGCGAGTTTTTCACAAATAAATAAATTTGGTTGTTATTGCGTTGATAGTCGTTGTTTGTTTTTATATCGCAAATGTAATGATTTTTTGAATATTTGTTGGTTTTTATACCAGATTATTAATTACTAAATAAGTGAAGTTCTCTTATTGCATAACAGCTTAGCAGAATCGCTGAAACTCGGAACTCGAGACTCGAGACTCAGAACTAACTCGCACCACGCACCACGCAACACTTCTAATTTCTGACTTCTAATTTCTAATTTTTAATAGAACACTGTAATATTTTCTCTGTTTCTGGTTTAACCTTGTACCGTTGGTCGACACGCATGCCGATAACCCAAGCAATATCGTCGCCGGATGTGAGTAGTAAAATTTCTTCTTTTTCGAAAAGTGAAAGTTTGTTGTCGATAAAAAAATCGCTGAGTTTTTTAAAATTTTTACTTCCGAATGGAATAAATTTATCTCCTTGTTGCCAATGTCTTATGCTTACTGGGAATTTAATTTTGCTGATATCTAAAAAAGCTTGGTTTTTGTTTTTTAAATCTTTAATCTCCGCAAAGGCAACCTGCTTAAAATCAACGATTTTTGATTTGTTGCTTAAAAGTTCGTCAATTGAGTTGTAGGTTTCGGTTACAAACTTGTCGTTGGTATCAATGGGTTTGATAATAATGCTGTTTCTATCGCAAAGCAAAGTGTGTGTGGCAGAATTGAAACGTCTTCCCGATGGTGTTTCAACGTCCTGCACAATACCGTCGGTTTGAGATTTATTGAACCCGAAATCTTTAAGCAGGTAGTACATGTATGCTGCTACAAGTTCAAGGTTTTTAATTTTGTCCAAATCTATGTAGGTTATTCCGTTTTCTTCAACAAAAACCTGCTTTTTGACTTGGTTAATATGATTTTCCAAAATAAGCTCGGCATCTCTGAAGTTTTGAGCATTTTTTTCGGCTGTTTCCAACAAATTGGGACTTACTTCAAGCAGTAATGGCAGTACATTATGGCGAATATAATTTCTCAAATAATCATCCGACTGGTTTGATATATCTTCTCGCCACGACAAATTATTTTCAGTAGCGTACTGCCTTATCCTTTCGGAAGTCGCAAACAGCAATGGACGGATAATATTATTTTGTTTGGGAAGCATGGCTCTAAGTCCTTTAAAGCCAGTACCACGCAGCAAATTAATGACTTGCGTCTCAAATTGGTCGTTTAGATGGTGAGCAGTAAGGACTGCATAAAAATTGTTTTCGGAAATTAACTGATTAAACCAATCGTATCTGATTTCTCTTGCAGCTTCTTGCAGAGTTAGTTTGTGCTGCTTCATGTAGAGATGTGTGTCGGCATTTTTGAAAAAAAACGGCACACTCAAAGATTTAGCCATTTTTTCAACAAAAAGGTAATCCTGATATGAATCGTCGCCTCTTAAGTTAAAGTTAACATGTGCAACGCTCACATTGTAATTTAATTTTACCAAAATGTTTAATAAAACAACCGAATCAACACCACCGCTAACTCCAACTAAGAGTTTATCTTGTTTTTGAAAAAGATTTTCTGTTTTAACGTACTTGATAAAATCTCGTATCATTGCGGTGTTTTTTTGAAAACTAGGACAAAGCTATATAAATTGTTACGAGTTACGAGTTGCGAGTTGCGAGTTGCGGGTTACAAGTTACAAGTTACAGTTATGTCCCAAAGTTTCAGGAGAGTTATGAGTTACGAGTACAAATTGAGACACTCAGAACTCAAAACTCAAAACTCGGAACTCCCACGCACCACGCAACCCGCAACCCGCACCACGCAACGCTATTCGTCAATTTCCCCAACAAGCTCGCTATCGATAAGGATACGTCCGCAAAATTCGCATACGATAATTTTTTTGTGCGAGCGGATATCAAGCTGTCTTTGTGGTGGAATGGTGCTAAAGCAACCTCCGCAGGAGTTCCTTTCGACAGGCACTACAGCCAATCCGTTGCGAGCTGCATTTCTGATGCGTTGATAAGCAAAAACCAAGCGATCTTCAATTTTAGCTTTCTGCTTTTCCGAAATTTCTCTAAGTTCCTTTTCTTCTATTTCGGTTTCGGCAACAATATCTTTGAGTTCAGCTTGCTTAATTTCAAGTTCGCTTTGCAGTTCTCCAAGTTGCGATTGGAATTTTTCGATAGCATCTTTATTGGAAGCGATTTTTGCTTCAAACTCTTTTATCTTTTTGTCGTTGAGTTGTACTTCCAAGCCCTGAAATTCAATTTCCTTTTGAAGAGAATCGTACTCACGGTTGTTTCTTACATTATTGAGTTGTTCTTCGTACCTTTTAACCAAAACAAATCTTTCCTTAGTATCGTTTTTTTTGTTTTTGATTTCCTTTTCGCAGGTATCAATTTCGTGAATATAATTTTCGATACGCGTGCCAAGTCCTTCGACTTCATCTTCCAAATCTTGCACTTCCAAAGGAAGCTCACCTTTTATGATTTGAATTTTATCTATTTTAGAATCAACTCGTTGTAGCTTGTACAAAGCAGACAAATTTTCCTTAACGGTAAGTTCGACTTGCTGTTCATCCACCTTTTCAACAACTTCAACTTCTTCTTTTTCAACAACTTCAGGAACGTCTTTAGTTTTAACTTTGATTTCTTCGGTTGCTTTAGCTGCCTTAGTTGTTTCTGTTGCTTTAGTTGCTTTGGTTGCTTTTGTTGTTTTGGTTGCTTTTGTTGTTTTTGTTGTTTTAGTTTCTTCTTTTTTTGCTTTATCGGTTGTCGTAGCTTTCTTTACGACTTTCTTTGTATCTTTTTTTTCTGTAGTCTTTGCCATAAGATTTGATTTATATTTAGTGGTATTTAACCGGATTTGAATTTATTGTTGTTATTTCGGTTGCAAAATTATGAAATTTTTCTTTTATCAAGTTAAATATCCAATTTGTTATAAAATGTTCACTTTCAAAATGTCCGATATCGGCGACAATAAGTTTATTGTTATCGGTAAAAAATTCGTGATATTTAATATCGCCCGACAAAAAAACATCGGCTTTAAGTCGCATTGCCTGCGGTATTAAAAACGCTCCCGAACCACCGCACATGGCAATTCTTTGCACTAAATGATTAGTTTCAGAATTGTGTCTGATAATTTTTAGATTTAATTTAGTTTTAATTATATCAAAAAAATCGAACAATTTAATCGGCTCGGGTAATTTACCAATCACTCCCGAACCAATTTGAGAATTTACATTGACAATCGGATACAAATCGTATGCAACTTCTTCGTAAGGATGATGTTTTATCATGTTAGCCACAACAGCATTTTTTAAATGTTTTGGCAGAATGACTTCTATCTTAACTTCGTTTTCGCTGTGCAACTTATTGATTTCGCCTGCAAACGGATTTGCATTTTCGTTGGCTCGGTAAGTACCTACTCCTTGCGTGTTGAAACTGCAACTATCGTAATTCCCGATATATCCGGCTCCCGATTCAAATATTGCTTCTCTGACTTGTGCAGCATGACTTTCAGGACAAAAGACCGATAGTTTCAGCAAGGAATCTTCAACCGGTTGCAAAACGGATTCGGGCTTTACACCTAACAACTGAGCCAAAAGACCGTTAACTCCGTATATCTGATTATCGATAGAAGTGTGCATTGAATAAACGGCAATGTCGTGCTTTATAAGCTGACTAATCATTTTGCCTTCGTTGCTTTGCTGATTTATTTGTTTTATTCCCTTGAAAAACAAAGGGTGATGCGAAATAATCAGATTAAAGTTTTTGCTTATACATTGTTCAACAATCTGATTGGTAACATCGAAACAAATTAATGCTCCATTTATCTCCTGATTTACGTCGCCTATCTGCAAACCGCTATTATCAAACGATTCCTGATAATCTAACGGCGACTTAGATTCAAGCAGCTGAATTATTTCTTTTAGTTTCATGTTTTTATCATTAATGTTTTAACAAATTGTTCAATATAAGGTCGGCGGCTCTGTTGGCTACGCCTTTTTCGCCGACTTTGTTTTTTAAAACTTCGTAGTCGTCTTTCATCTTACTAATAGTCGTTTCATCGTTCAAAATAAGATTTAAGTAATGATATAAATTTTCCGAATTCAAATCGCTTTGTATCAACTCTTTAACGACTTGCCTGTCCATTATCAGGTTTACTAACGAAATAAATTTAACATCGACTATTTTTTTGGCTATAAAAAAAGATGCCGCACTTGTCTTGTAACAAACTACTTGCGGTACATTGTACAAAGCCGTTTCTAAGGTTGCAGTTCCGCTGGTTACAAGTGCCGCACTTGCTACGGATAAAATGTTTGAAATAGGACTTTCGATAAGTTTTACATTGTCGTACGTTTTTACAACATCTTGGTAAACTTTTTCGTCAATGTTTTTCATTTTTGATATAACAAACTGATATTCAGGAAACTTATCAACCATTTGCATCATAATAGGCAGAACTTTTTTTATTTCCTGCACACGACTACCCGGAATAAGAGCAATAACAGGCTTTTGCGACAAATTGTATTGCTTTACAAACGCTTCTTTCGTTTCTTGATTGATATCAACAAGTGAATCGACTAATGGATTTCCGACATAATGAGCCGTATATCCGTATTTTGCGTAAAAATCGGTTTCAAAAGGCAGAATAACAAAAGCTAAATCGGTGTATCTGTTGACTTTATGCACGCGATACTTTTTCCATGCCCACACTTGAGGAGAAATATAATAATAGACCTTAAAGTTTTTGCTTTTTGCAAATTTGGCAATACGCATGTTAAATCCCGGATAATCCACTAAAATAACAGCATCGGGTTGCCATTCCATAATATCCGCTTTGCAAAACCTTATGTTTTTCAATATTTCTGAAATATTAGCAAGCACTTCGACAAAACCCATGAACGCAAGGTCTTTGTAGTGCTTGACTACATGTGCACCTTCGCTTTGCATTTTGTCGCCACCCCAACATCTGAATTCTGCATTGCTGTCGCTCTGACTGATTGCTCTTATCAATCTTGCAGCATGCAAATCTCCCGATGCTTCGCCCGCTATTATGTAATATTTCATTACTTATATATTTGAATTACACTGCTTTAGATTATAAAGCCGATGCTTTTATTTTATCATAAATTGATGTATTAATACTACCAAAAAAATAACAACAAAACTTACTATCAGTACTCCTTTTCCTATTTGTTCTTTTTTGCTTACAAGAAACATGTTACGCATAACAAACAAGTTTGGTACGCACGCAACTAAAAGTACTTTAAACAGGTGAATGCTGTACGTTTTGGTGTAAAATTGAGCTATTGCAAAGTACAATGCGGACAATATTACCGCACTAATGGCAAAAACCGCCAAACCAAGTGTCAATCCTGTCTGCAATTTATCTTTTTCAATTATTTTTTTAAAAAAACTCATGATTAATATTCAAATTTCCACTTTCTTATTTCTTTTATGGTTTCGTGCGCAGTAAGGTCTAACTGCACCGGCACTATTGATACATACGAATTGTCCAATGCTACCAAATCGTTGTCGTCATCTTCATCGATATTAATAAAATCGCCTGTAAGCCAATAATACTCCCTGCCGTGTGGGTCGGTTCTTTTATCAAATCTTTCATCCCAATAGGCATCGGCTTGTCGGGTAACCTTAACGCCTTTAATCTTTCCGCAAGATGCCGCAGGAATATTAACATTGAGTGCTACACGAGACGGCAGTTTTTCTTCTAACACATTGGCAACTATTGATTTAACCGCATCAATGCAATGGTCGAAGTTTGCATCGGGCATATAATCGCAAAGAGAAAACCCAATCGCAGGAATATCGGACATAGCACCTTCAATAACGGCAGCCATAGTTCCCGAATATAAAACATTTAGAGATGAGTTTGCTCCGTGGTTGATACCCGAAACTATAAGGTCGGGCTTGCGATTTAAAATCGCTCTGTAAGCGAGTTTAACACAATCGGCGGGTGTTCCGTTACAACTGTACTCTCTATAATTTTCGGAAGAAGATATTTTCCTGATAAACAGCGGTTCAAGAATTGTAACAGCGTGTCCCATAGCCGATTGCGGTTTATCGGGTGCCAAAACAAGCACTTCGCCGAAATCTTTTACGCAATCTATAAGGGTTCGTATGCCTTTAGCAAAAATTCCATCGTCGTTTGTTACTAATATTAGTGGTTTATTGTTCATTTTTTATATCTTTTTCAATAAATTTAATTAAATGTTTGCAAAACGTATGCATAGGAAAACCTACTATATTGTAGTAACATCCTTCAATACGTTCAACTCCTATAAGCCCAATCCATTCTTGGATGCCGTAAGCACCTGCCTTGTCGAAAGGTTTGTAATTTTTTACATAATAATCGATATCGCCTTCCGACAAATTGCCGAATGTAACTGTTGTTTCTTCAACGAAAACAGATTGAAACTTATTGTTTCTGACGCAAACTCCGGTATATACCTTATGCGATTTGTCGCTCAGAATGGAGAGCATTTTTTTGGCTTCTGTTTCGTCGTGTGGTTTGTTTAAAATGCTATCGCCTAAAACAACAACAGTATCAGCCGTTACAAGTATATCGTTGTCGTTGAGTTTGGAAGTATCGTATGCGTGAGATTTTTTCTGACAAATATGCAAAGGCACTTCTGACGCATGCAGGTCTTGCGGAAAACTTTCGTCGGCATTTATATCAACAACTGTAAAGTCGAGACCCGTTTGCTTAAATAAGTCTATACGCCTTTGCGACTTTGATGCCAACAACAATCTGTAATTTTTTATCTTGTCAAATATCATCAGCGAAAAAATTACCAATTAATTGAATTTTCGGTTCCCCACCTGCCTTGCACTTTAAGCACTTGCTGAATGATATCTCTAACGCAGCCTTCGCCTCCGTTTTTTGGCGAAATATAGTTTGAAATTTCTTTAATTTCGTCGCTGGCATCGGCGGGACAAGCAGCAATGCCAACGCAACGCATAACTTCTATATCGGGAATATCGTCGCCCATGTATAATATTTCTTCGTGCTTCAAATTATATTTTTCCACAAACTCCTTATACACCGACATTTTGTTTTTAGAATTGAGATAAACATCGGTAATACCAAGCATTTCCATTCGCTTTGTAACCGATTCGGAGTAGCCGCCCGAAATAATTGCAATTCGATAATTTTCCTTTACAGCCAATTGAAGTGCATAACCGTCCTTAACGTTTGAGTAACGAATTACCACACCCGAATCTAACATTGCTACTATGTTACCTCCTAAAACCCCGTCGTAATCGAAAATAAAAGTGGTTATATTTTTTAATCTTTCGCGATAATTCAGCATATAACTTTTTTATTCATAATTATTTTACAGTGCAAAGATACAAATAAATAAGCTAAGTAATGCCGTTTCTATGAGTAAAGTTTGCCGATTTCATCAGCCAATATTTTGTAGATGTTTGCGTACTGTTCGTACTGTTCAAGCATTTCGCTATGCAATTGAAGTGTTTTAACATCGTGCCTTCTGGCTGGTCCTGTCATTGAGTCGTAGGCATTTGACTTGATTGTTTTTTCAACCACTCCTTTAATCAAGGGATGCAGCGCATCAAACTGCAGATTGTTTCGTTTTAGAATATCTTCGGCAATGATGTACATAAAGTTGGAATAATTTCCGGCAAAAACTGCCGAAATGTGAAGAAACAAACGCTGCTCAGAATTGGCTTTATAAACCTTATCGGAGATTTGTTTGGCAAGATTTTGTAATATTTTTTGGTCTTCTTCGTTTTTGGTTTCAATAAAAATTGGCACTTCCTTAAAATCGACTTCCTTGCCTTTGGTGAAGGTTTGCAATGGATAAAATACGGCTGGTCTTTTTATTTTATCGGACAAAGAATTAATGCTGACAGACCCAGAAGTATGAGCCAAAATGCCTTCAAAACCAGCAAACTCTTGAGATATCGCACTAATAGCATCATCGTTTATTGCCATTATCACGATATTGCTTTTGGTTTTGACTTCTTGCATGCTGTCAAACCTGTGAACACCAAATTGTTGTTGAATTTCGGCTGATGCGACATCGTTTCTTGCCCAAAAACCTATGACATTAATATTGTTTTTTTTGAAAACATTTATCAAATGCCACGCTACATTGCCGCTGCCGATTATTGATATATTATACTTCATGATTACGTTTTTTTATTCCTGAAAGAATTACGCCTGCAAATAAAAGCGTAACGCCTAACCAAACCAAAATGATAAAAGGAAATTTGAGCATTTTTACCAAAATGTACGGCGAAGTTTTTTTGTAAAAACCCAAAACTATATCCGTCGATTTATCTGCAACATTCTCGAACCTTACAAATGTGTCAGTACCGCCAATTTCCGAATCTACACGCTGTACAATGCCTCCAACAATGTTGAAACAAGGACTTATCGTGTATGTGCTGTCGTTTTGAGCACTCATTACGGCACATATGGAAAGATTGTCAATGTCTTTGCCGTCGTACTTAACATTAATATCATTTATTACGAACTTGGTATTGTCGAATATTATTGTATCGCCTATTCCTTTTTCAACTTCCAAGAGTTTGTCATACTTTTCGCCATCAGCATTTTGCGAATACTGTAAAATATATGTGTAAATATCGCTTGTCAAAAAATGCTTTACATCGGGATTGTAAACGGAACCGAAGGTTGGATTGGCGTTAACCGAAGGATACAAAGAAAACGATTTGCTTTTACCCGATTTCTTAAAATCAATACGATAAAAGGTTTCGTCACGTTCTTTGCGGCTTTCGCTATAATTAATGATATAATTTCCAATGTTTACATCCTTGCCTTTGGTTAATAAAATTCCTGAATTATTGTTGTTTACATCAGTTTGATGCATTATTTTCGACTGCCCAAAAGCAATAATAACGCCCAACATGAAAATTCCAGTTCCTATATGCGAAATATTTGCTCCTAACTTTTTAAAAGAATAACGCGATACAAGTCTGTAAACTCCGCCAACAGAAATCAACACCGAAAAGAACATTAAAGCGAAGTAGCCAAGGTTTTTGTTTGGTAGAAAAACAAAAATAATTGAAGTAACTATCAGCGAAATTATTACCTGCAACAGTAAGCTCTTGTACTTGGCTTTAAAATCATTTTTGCAGTATTTTAGCGAAACGCTAATAAATATGCAGAAAAATATTACGCAGACCAAAGGCAATTGCCATTGATTGTAATATTGCACAGGGTTGACAGGCGGAGCGTAGTTTATATTAAAGACATTGTTTATTACAGGCAGCGATGTTGTTAGAATAATTTGGAATGCCGAAACTAAAATGAAAACCACGCCAATAATCAGCCAAAATTCGCGCGACAATATCTTGTCTTTTACGTCCTGATTGGGAATTGTTTTTCGTCTTACCACCAAAAAACCAACAGGTATAAGCAAGGCAAGCAAACACAGCACTACCATTTGCGGCGAAAGTACATTGACACCAAAACTATGCACCGACGTTTGTCCCAAAACTCCGCTTCGGGTAAGGTAAGTAGCGTAGATTATGAAAAAATAACTCAAAAACACTAACAAATATGAAAGTGTATGCAGTCGTTTTTTCTTGTCGGTAAGAGCCAACATGTGCATTGATGCAAGAAGTAAAAGCCAAGGAACCAAAGATGCATTTTCGACAGGATCCCAAGCCCAAAAGCCACCAAAAGTCAAAGATTCGTAAGCCCATCTGCCTCCCAAAATTATACCCAAACCTAAAACAACAAGTGAATATCTTGTCCAAGCTCTTGTAGGTTTGAGCCATGTTTGATAATCTTTTTCTATTAGCGAAGCCAAAGCATAACTGTATGGCACAAGACTTACGGCATATCCCACGAAAAGCACCGGCGGGTGCACTATCATCCAAACATTTTGCAACAATGGATTTAAACCATTGCCGTCTGTAATTTTGGAAAGATAATCGGCTTGATGAAAAAACTCTAACTTTAAGTTTTCGGGGACTTCGCGTAATAATTGAAAAGGACTTACGCCTATCACAAAGCCCTTAATATCTATGCCTAACATCATGCTGATAAGCAATATTTGCACTATCGAAAAAACCATCATTACGGTTCTTTTCAACTCTTTGGCTGTCAACAATAAAATTGCTCCAACTATGCCTTGCACAAAAGTCCAAAACAAAAACGAGCCTTCCTGACCCGCCCAAAAACTCGATATAAGCAAACTCAAAGGAGTGTCTTTTGAAGTGTAACGCCAAACGTAAGAATACTCAAACTTGTGAGTTAGTATTATGTAGTAGAAAACCAAAACGGCTCCAAAAAGAAAAACCAAGTGAAACCAATAAAATGCCGATGCACTTTTTAAGTTGCTTTCGTTGTCCTTATTGCTTTTCAGACTAACCACAACGCCTGCGATCAGAGCAATTATGGCTGAAAAAATAAAAGTTTTGCCCAATTGTCCTGCAATAAGGCATTCGCCCTGAAAATACGAAGACGAAAAAAGATTTAGTAAAATATTATTCATAAAAACAGATTAGAGCGTTAAAGCAAATATATATATTTTACAATCTGTTGGTTAATTTTGGCAAAATATTTCTCTTCCAAGTTTCAAAATCCCCATCAATTATGTGTTTGCGTGCCTCTTTGACCAACCTCAAGTAAAAAGCCAAGTTATGATTGCTGGCAATCATAGGTCCTAGCATTTCGTTAGATTTGAAAAGATGTCGTACATACGCTTTGGTGTAGGTTTTATCGACGTACGAAGTGCCGTTTTCGTCCAATGGCGAGAAATCATCTTCCCATTTTTGATTTTTCAAATTAATTATCCCTTCCGATGTGAAAATCATTCCGTTTCTGCCGTTTCGGGTAGGCATTACGCAGTCGAACATGTCAATCCCAAGCGAAATTGATTCCAAAATATTTTCGGGAGTGCCTACACCCATAAGGTATCGAGGTTTGTCTTGCGGCAAAATATCAGTAACCAAATCGGTGAGTTCGTACATTACTTCAACGGGTTCGCCGACTGAAAGTCCGCCAATGGCATTGCCCGATGCCTCGTAGCTGCTGATAACCTCAGCCGACTGCCTGCGTAGGTCTTTGTAAACACTTCCCTGCACTATAGGAAACAAAAATTGCCTGTGATTGTAAATAGGTTCAGTCGATTTAAAATGATTTACGCATCTTTGTAACCAACTATGAGTTAAATCCAAGGATTTTTTCGCATAATCGTAGTCGCAAGGATACGGAGCGCATTCGTCGAAAGCCATAATTATATCGGCTCCTATAATTCTTTGAATTTCAATGACTTTTTCCGGCGAAAAAAAATGTCTAGAACCGTCGATATGCGATTGAAAAGTTACTCCTTCGGGAGTGATTTTGCGAGTTTGGCTCAACGAGTAAACCTGATATCCGCCGCTATCGGTTAGCATTGGCTTGTTCCAAGCATTAAACTTTTGTATTCCGCCGGCTTTCCGAATTATTTCAGTTCCCGGACGAAGATATAAATGGTAAGTATTGCCCAAAATTATTTGAGCTCCAATATCTTCTTTAACATCTTGAATATAAACACCTTTAACGCTACCAACTGTGCCGACAGGCATAAAAATAGGAGTTTCAATAATTCCGTTGTCGGTAACAATAGTACCGGCTCTGGCTTTGCTGTCCTGCGATGTTTTATTTAAAGTGAATTTCATAGTATTTAATTGGTGCAAAAATAGTGTTTTTTGGTGAATGGGGAATGGTGTTTGGTGGTTAGTGATGAGTGATGAGTGATGAGTGATGAGTGATGGGTGATGAGTGATGGGTGATGGGTGCGAGTTGTGGGGTTTTAGATATTTTACAATCACATAACTGAAAAATAATATTAATCATTTGCAAAATAATAGTATTATATTAGCTTTGTAGTAGTGCATTAACAAATATTTAGCCATGAAAAAACTTTGTTTTATTATTTTATTATTAATAATTGTCTCTGCACAAGCTCAGTACGTGCCTAACCAAACCTCCCTGAAACAGCTACTTGACGACTCTAAAAAATACGACAAGAACATTATGCTGTTCATGCACTTTAAGGGTTGTAGTGCTTGCGTTAAAATGGAGAAGGAAATTATAAACGAAAAAGAAGTTTCGGAATTTTTGAGTGAAAACTTTATTTACTATCCCGTTGATGTCCGTGAAGGAACAGGAATTGAAATAAATAAAATATTTAATATGAATGCTCTTCCTACTATCATTATTTTAGATTCTGCGAGTAATATTATAGGTAAAACAAGTGGGAAAATTGACAATAAATCCGATTTTCTGGATTTTTGTGTTAACTCCATAGGAGATACAACATCGTTGTACGCACAAAAACAGCGTTACGACAATGGGTACAGAAACAAGGATTTTTTATTTAAATACTGCACCGATTTGTACTACGCAGACATGCCCGACTCATCGGTTTATAATGCTTACTTGTCGATGCTTAGCAAAGACGAATATACTTTAAAAAGAAATATTGATTTAATATATAATAATTCAATAGTTCGGTTAAAAGTTTATTTACCATACAATTCACCATTTATAAACTTTATGTCGGATAATAAAGAACTTTTTTATCAATATTTCGATACAATACAAGTAAACTCAAGAATAACGTACTTGAATGTGCATGCTATTAAGCACTCTTTAAAAAAAGGTGATTACGAAATTGCTAAAAATAAATTATCCGTTCTAAATCAATATAAAACATCGGATTTTTTTAGAATTAACGATGCGAATTTTGCAAGCAATAGCGCATTCTTTTACTCACCTACTCAACATCAAATTTATGAAATAATATACTACTGCTGTACCGACAACCACGACGAATACAACAAATCTGTTAAAAAATTCATATCGGAAAACAATAACAATCCCGACAATTTACATTTTTTGGTTTCATTTTTTAAATATTATATAAACGACCCGAATAAGTTGGTAGATGCCGAAAAATGGATTGAAAGAAGCATTGAGTTAGATGACAGCTACCGAAACAACAACACTTACGCGTGGTTATTATTTAAAGAAAAAAAATATAAAGAAGCCATGAATTATATTGTAAAAGCTGTGAATATTGCAACGAAAAATAACGAAGATTTTTCTGACAGCGAAAAGTTGGTATCCGAAATAAGAAAAATTGAAAACAAATAAAACCTGTATATGAAACTATTATTAAAAACCTTCTTAGCCATAATTATTATTGCAATTGTGGCTTTTGCCTCCTTGTTGCTGTATTTAAGTATTACCAAATACAAACCAAGCGAGCAAGAAACCTTGTACATATCCGATGGCGACACCATAACAGTTGATAGCAACCGCATTTTTAACGTTATGATATGGAATATCGGCTATGCAGGTTTAGACCAAAGTATGGATTTCTTTTACGATGGTGGTAAAATGGTTCGTCCGACAAAAGAACAATCGGAGCTTAACTTTAATAATATTTTGAGTACCGTACATGAGTTAGGCGATACGGCAGACTTTATTCTTTTGCAAGAAGTTGATGAAAAATCGAAAAGGAGTTATAAAACTAATCAGATGAATGAGTTTTGTGTCAATTTCCCTGACCGCTGTAGTAGTTTCGCCCTTAATTACAATGTAAAATTTGTACCCGTGCCTGTAAAAAGTCCTATGGGATGCGTGAAAAGCGGTTTGCTAACCCTAAGCTCAATTACTCCTGTAAGCTCTGTCCGTTACTCGTTTCCAAGCAGTTATGGATTTCCTAAAAATTTAGCTATGTTAAATCGTTGTTTTTTGGTAAACAGATACGAACTTAGCAATGGTAAGCAATTGCTAATTATAAATACGCACAATTCGGCTTACGACGATGGCAGCATGAGAAAGCAAGAAATGGATTACCTTAAAACATTTTTGACTTCCGAATATCAGAAAGGTAATTACATTGTCGTTGGTGGCGACTGGAACCAGTGCCCGCCGAATTTCAATTATAAATACACTGATAACGTCTTCGACAGTATAAATAAATTAGATATTCCATCAGACTACCTTCACGACTGGACTTGGTCTTACGACCCATACACTCCAACAAACAGAAGAGTTATAATTCCTTATACAAAAGGCGAAACAGCTACAACAATAATCGATTATTATTTGCTTTCGCCAAATTTAAAATTATTGTCCGTAAAAGCTATTAACAAAAAGTTTACCTCATCAGATCATAATCCGGTTTTGTTGACGTTTGCATTTGGTGATTGGTGATGGGTGATTGGTGATTGGTGATGGGTGATGGGTGGCTAGTGTTACGGGTTGCGTGGTGCGTGGTGCGGGTTACGGGTTACGCAGCTTTTAGCCATTAGCTATTGGCTTTTAGCTAAGTTCAGCTAATGGCTAAGAGTCCCGAAATTTCGGGACTAACAGCCAGCAATTGCTAATTACTCATTGCTAATTGCTAATTGAATTAACCGCTGCATCTACCGCATTTAGCAAAGGTTCAATAGAAATTTGATTGCCAACTGCATTTTTCATCCATTGTTGTGGAGTGAGTCTGCCTTGAGTGTAAATTCTTTCAAATTCTTTGGCAAAATCTTTACCTACAAAATGCTGACTTAATTGAAAATCAATAACATGTCCTATTGGGTAGTACGACAAATAAAGCGGATAATCAATCATATGCGAATAAATACCCAAGATAGGTTCGTCTTTACCTCCCAAAACATCGGCGTAGTATGAGTTCCAAACTTCTTTTGCAATTCTTACGACAGTTTCTTTAAGCTGTTTTTCGTCGGCGTTGGGATTATCGTAAAGCCATTTCCAAACTTCAATATCAACAAGTGCAACGCCCATGATTTCGTAGCATGACCAGAAATTATCCAAAGCATTTTTATGTTCCGACGATTCGTCTTTAGTTTTAGAACCCAATAATATTTCAAGGTCTCTGTTTTGGAACAAAAATGCTGCAGCTTCGGTAAAGGCATTGTTAGGAACGCCAGATAACATCCAGTACGGCACATCGTTTATGCTTAAAGTTTGCTCAACATTATGACCAAACTCGTGAATAGCAATATTATATCCTTTGTAATCCATTCCTGTTTCAGCAATGCGAGTCCTTAGGTGAGCATAATCGTTTTTCATAGCTGCACCCCAAGCATGTCCGGAGCCAACGGCTGCATCGACTTTAATAAGTTTGGTTATTTCCTGAGCTCTATCTTTTTGCCATCCTAATTTTACAAGAATATTCGGCAAATCCTTTTCAAAAGCAATAGTATTGGGATATTTCGTTTCAGTAATCACCGAAAGCTTGGTTTGGTCTATATTGCTTCTTTCTTTAAAGCCGTCGTACCAAATATCGTAGGGTCGCAAATCGCGTTTTAAATCTTGCTTGATAATAGCCGCAACCTTAGCAACTTGCTCGGAAGATAATAGAGATTTGAAGAGTGCTTCGACATCATCTACTGAAATTTCCATAGTTCTGTCAAAATTGCGACTAATAAATGTAGGAGAAGTCGGAGTGTATTTATCTACCGCCGATAACGCTTTAAAATTATTGAGAAGGTGCATGTAACGTGTGTCGGGTTCGGCTGTGAATGTTTGTTCGGCACCATCGACATAAATTTTGTTCGAGAAAGGATTCCACATATATTCGGAGCTGTTTATAACTTTCTGCGGAATGGTTTGATAAACAATGTGTTTCATCACTTCATAAATAGCTTCTTGCCTGTTAAAACCGTTGACGTTGTCGGCGTAGTTGGCTTTTATTTCATCACGAAGTCCCCAATGAGAAATGAGACTTTTTCCTTGGTCGAATATTTTTTCGTTGTTATCATTAATCAGGCAGCCCGTATTAATGTTGTAGTTTGAAATGTAAAAATCGCCATTGGCGTAGGTTTTAGCAATATTCTGATTTAATTCCGAAGGAATTCGGTCGGTAAACATATCGCCCAAGCGAGCGTAAGCCCATTGCTTATCTGTCCAATTTTCTCCCAATGTATTTTTTTGCTCTAATGAATAGTTAGGGAAATTCAAAATGCAAACATGAGCTATCTTGTTCAGATACAGGTCGGAAAACAAGTGCGACGATATGTCGAACTCCGAAAAGAGCAAATCGACAGGAAGCGGTTTGTAATTAGAAAGCTGGACAGGTTCTTTTATAAACAAATCGGTTTTGTTGAAATTACCTATAATAGCTTCCAAATTGCGGTCAATTCTGTAGAAAAGACTATCCAATTCTACAGGGTCTGTGACGAAGTATTTTTTACAAAATTCCGCAAACTCCTCTCCGGTTCCGTCTTCGCTTGTCCACAGCTGCGCCAATTGGTTAACTCCAATATTGGCTCGTTGCAATGTCGCCTCATCGGCAGATACGGCAATACTATCTATTGTTTGTTCAATAGTTTGTTTTGTAATTTTTGCGATTGTGCCTTTGTCGGTCTTGGTGCTACACGAACTAATAATCATAATAAGGCATACAGTAATTGATAAAAGTGTAATTTTTTTCATATCCTAATATTTTTTGGGTTAATATCATAAGAAACTCACATTATTTTGTATTTCATTAATACTCACGCTTTATAAGGTCGTTGGTCAGATTAATAAAAAATTCTTTATTGTCGTTGCTCAATGATGTATTTTGAAGGCGATTTATTGCTTTTTCCGAATACTTCTCGATAAATTTTTCGGTAACGGATTTAATATCCAAATCGTTGTATATTTGAGTTACCTTTTTAATTTTCTTTGTATCTTCAATTTGAGTGCTCATGTAGATATCAGACAACAACCTTTTGTCCTCGCCAAGTAATTCCAATGCTTTCAGATACACAAAAGTTTTTTTGGCACTTAATATATCGCCTCCGTTGATTTTACCGAATACAGATGTGTTGCTGTAAATATCCAACAGGTCGTCTCTGAGCTGAAAAGCAAGTCCCAAGTTTACTCCAAAATCATAAAGCAGGTTGCAGTCGTTTTCATTGGCGTCGGCTATGGTTGCACCAATTAACATACAAGCTCCCAAAAACACCGATGTTTTGAGTCTTATCATGTTTATATAGTCGTCAATGCTTACATTTTCCATGGTTTCAAAATCTAAATCCAATTGCTGTCCTTCGCAAATTTCAATAGCCGTTTTGTTAAACACTTCCACAACAGGTTTAATGTAAGCACTATCAACATTAACCATGCAGTTTGATGCTATCGCAAACATGGTATCGCCGGCGAGTATTGCAATATTCGGGTTCCATTTTTTGTAAACGGTTTCTACACCTCTTCTGATAGGAGCTTTGTCCATAATATCGTCGTGGATAAGTGTGAAATTATGGAAGATTTCCATGCCGATAGCCGGATAAATTGCATGTTTCCAATCCTTACCAAAAGCTTCGCAAGTAGCAAGCACAAGTGTCGGACGTAAACGCTTTCCGCCTTGCTCCATAGTGTATTTTATGGGTTCGTACAAATTGTGCGGAGTTTCGGGATACTCCAATTTGCTTAAATAATCATTGACATACTGTTGATATTCAGAAAGTTTCAGCATAGTAATATTTTATTTTGTTTTAATTAAGTTTACAAGATACTCACCGTATCCGCTTTTTATAAGTGGTTGAGCAATTTGTTCCAATTTAGCTGCATCGATAAAGCCCATACGATAGGCAACTTCTTCAATACAACCGATTTTAAGACCTTGCCTGTCTTCGATAATCTGCACAAATTGCGATGCCTGCATCAGCGATGCAAACGTGCCTGTATCAAGCCATGCCGAACCTCTACCCAACAAAGCAACTTTAAGTTTGTTATTTTCAAGGTAGTGTTTGTTTACGTCGGTTATTTCGTATTCGCCTCTTTTGCTAGGCTTGATATTTTTTGCTACTTCAACAACGGTATTATCGTAGAAATACAAACCGGGCACAGCATAATTTGATTTCGGATTTGCCGGTTTTTCTTCTATGGAAATGGCTTCCATATTATCGTTAAATTCAACAACACCATATCTTTCGGGGTCGTTGACGTGATATGCAAAAACAACACCTCCGTCAGGATCAACACAGCTGCTAAGAGTTTTTTGCAGACTTGTTCCGTAAAAAATATTATCGCCCAAAATAAGGACAACACTATCGTTGCCAATAAATTTTTCACCTATAACAAATGCCTGAGCTATGCCGTTGGGGACAGCTTGTTCGGCATACGAAAACGAGCATCCAATATCTTCGCCACTACCCAAAAGTGACTTAAAACCCGGTAAATCTCGTGGAGTGCTGATAATTAATATTTCGTTTATGCCTGCCATCATCAGTGTTGACAACGGGTAGTATATCATTGGCTTGTCGTAAACAGGTATTAATTGCTTACTTAGTGTGAGCGTTATTGGATGTAAACGTGTACCAGCTCCTCCGGCTAAAATTATTCCTTTCATAGTTGGTGTTTTTGTATTATAAACTGTTTTATTTCGGACTACAAAGTTATAATTATTTTAACTTATTCTGAAATTTAAAATATTGTTTCAAAGTTTGTTACGTTTGCAAACTACTGATAGTTCGGCTTATAACAACTTCGGATTGTTTTTGTGTCGCGTGCTGTCGCGTTTTGTTTTCTTGTCGAAGTTTTTTTTAACGGCATCTTCCAAATTAATATCACACTGATTTGCTATGCAAGTCAAGACAAACAAAACATCTGCTATTTCGTCGGCTAAATCCAAATCGGTATCGGATTGCTTGCAACTTTGCTCACCGTATTTTCTGGCGACAATTCTAGCCATTTCGCCGACTTCTTCCATCAATATCACCGTATTTGTCAGTTCCGAGTAGTATCTTACTCCGTATTCTTTTATCCATTTGTCGGTTTTGGCTTGAAGTTCATTTAAAGTCATAATGTTGTTTTTTACTGATTATACATTGTTATGTTTTGTTTGCTCAGCTCGACAAGTTTGTCGAAAAGCGGTTTACAATCGGCTCTAAAAAATCTGTTGGATTTTATGGTTATGTTTTGGCAAATTTCGGGTTCAATATTAGTATTGACAAACTTGCGTATATCGAAATTGCTGATGTTTTTGCTTGCGACAAGAGTTTTAACCTTCATTTCTTCGGAATTGTATCCAATAACTGTTGCATCGTATATCTTATCATTGCGAGTTTTGAAAGGAAATTCAGATTTCAAAACATCTTCGGGACAATGAATAAACGACATAAACGTCGTATCGACGCCAATTCCAATGGTTTTGCCGTTGCTGACCACAAGTTTATAAAAAGGACTTTCGGTTCCGCAAGGATAAATATCATTGTGATGAGTATTTACAAAATAATCAGCTTTACTACCTATGGCAACAATGCTGTTGGTGGGGTGCAGACTACGTTTTGCTTCGGGATGCCGTCTTGCCAATTCGCTTAGCATGCCCATTACTGAAGGCGATTTTTTTACATCGAAAACGGTATTGGTTTCCAATAATTCTTCCGCTCTTTTTGTAGAATGCCAACAAGGAAACAATAATGTACCTTCTTTACCTACAATTTCTAATAATAAATTCAATATTTCCAAAGGATTACAAGTGGTTTTCAAAAAATCCATTGAGCTGTGTATTAGCACATGGTCGCCTTTTTGCAATTTTAAAGTGTCGGTTAATATGTCTTTAAGTTCATTATAGCTAAGTGGCTCGTACTTACTGCTCTGCCTTGTACGATATATTTTTCTGATTTTAACAAACCATTTTTCGGGGAGAATTTTATACAAAAATCGTGTTATTTGCATTGCGTTTTATAAATCTTTAAAGGTTGTAAACTCGGCTTCGGGATACTTTTCTCTGACCTGAGAGATAAATTTTTTCATCAAATAAAAACTCCTTTCGTTCATTGACTTAGGATGCGAACAACTTGAAATGATAATTTCGCTGTTTTTTCCGTGTTTTTGTATCTGATACTCCAAAATTTTTAGGTTGTAATTGTCGGAATACGTATAATTGTCGAAAGTAAGCATTCGGTTTGCCAACTTCATTTTAATTTTTTCGCCAAGTGTGGGACTGTAATTTTGATGTATCATAGTGCCGTGTACAGAGCTTTTTTGCTTTAAAAATTTTAGTTTTAAAGCTGTTGGCACTTCAAAAAGTTTTTTCGGAATTGTGGCGATGGGAATTTCCCTTATTCCCGATTGATTATTAACTCTGAAATTTCCGGATTCATCGATTAACCAAGTTTGCGATTTGGGATATTTTCGGAAGTCAACGGTTGAAATCTGCGAAGCAAAATAATAACCCGGAGCAATTGAACTGTCGTATTTTATACCGTTTTCTATCAGCGATTTGAAAATAAGGTCTGATGCAGGTTCAATATTATAGCCGCCGGCACGATAGGCAATAATTTTATGATTGGCGTCGGCTTGTTGAGTTATTTGCGATAACAATTTGTGCGACAAAGTAATAATTTCGGAAATGCTATACTCACTATTGTTAGCGAAATCGCTTAATGAAAAATCAGTTGAACAAACAACCTTTCCGTTTTCAAAACTGCTTGTAAGCCAATGCGGATGCACGTGCAGCTGCACATCGTGGTTTTGCTTTATAGCGTTTTCTATTTGCTCAACATAAGGTTGGTAAAAGCCGTTGTAGTCCCATTGCTTGAACTTGTATGCCGACAAAATATCTGCAAACAAAGTAATAGGCACGTTTTCTTGCTCCGTTAAATTTAACAGTTCGTCAGTCGGATTAAAAAGTGCTTGTGCGTAATCGGTACGCAGTTCGCCCAAAGGCAACTCATAATCGAAAGTAAGCAAAATTTTAATTTTCATCTGTTTATAATTTTGTCGGTGCAATTTAACTTTTCACAGCGTCAAGCTTTTGCCAAGCTATTTATTTTTTCTTTTCAATAATCGAAACTAATTTAGCAATATCGGATATTTCGACCAACTCAGTTAGCGAAAACTCAATTCCAAAAACTTCCTCAACTTCGGTAATAATTTGAGCATGAGTGAGCGAATCCCAACCGCTTACGGTTTCGGGATTATCTTCCAAACTGATTTTCAGATTCTTATTCTTTAAAATCTTTGCGAAAATTTCGTTGATTTTTTCTAAAATATTGTTCTCCATACGTTTTTGTTATAATTCAATTTCTAATAATAAACGAGAATTTCCATTGTAATATTCTGCCACCTTCGGATTATTATCGGTAATTTTTCTAATAATTTTCATTCCTGCTTTTTGCATGGCTCTGACCGAAACCACATTTTCTTCGATAATATATCCGTGCATTTTTTTTGCTCCCAAGTGTTTTAGCCGTTTTATGTGATAATCGACAAACATTTTGGGTAAATTGTGCCCTCTAACTTCGGGTTCAATGTACATGTACTCCAATTGTATTGTATTCGGAACGCGTTTGTACGAAAGATTTTCAACGTCGCCGATGTTCTTGTAAAAAACGTTCATTTTTTCTTTAGAAAAGCCCTTTTTAAAAGCATTTATTTTGAGCATAGAAGACGAAATACCTGCAACGCCCTCAACCCAAGCTCCGCAGCACGCAACGCTTTTATTGTTTTGCACGGCAATACCGTACGAGTCCACCGAAAATTCGTAATTGGGTAAATTAATCTCCAAAATGGCGACAAGGAAATCGAAAAATTCGGTTTCGCTGATTTCAAACAGTCTGCAATAACTGACAGTCGCTCCCATTCCCTTTTCAGCATTGATAATAACTTTGGCTATAAACGGAATATCGTTTTTGTTGGCAGGTCGGATAAATATTTCGTTATTACTTGTCATTTGCAGTATCAGCTAAGGTTTTTTTTAAGTATTTCCTGTCGATTTTGCCGTTTAAATTGTAAGGCATTTTATATAACAGTTCTATTTTTTTGGGAATCATGTACTTAGGTAAATTTTCGCCCAAAAAACTTATAAAATCGTCTTCGTTGTACAAATTGGCATCGGCAACAATAGCTAAAGCAATGATTTTATTGTCGCCTTGCTCGAGGCAAACAGCAGCCGCTTGCTTGATACTATTATGTTTTAAAGCTGCGTGCTCTATTTCGCCCAATTCAATTCTGTAACCTTGTATTTTTATTTGCGAATCGTTTCTGCCGACAAAAAAATAATCGCCTTGCTCGTCTTTAAAAACTAGGTCGGCTGACTTGTAATAAAAAGTATCGTCGATTGTGGTAAATTGCTCTTTGTCAGCATTATTCAAATACGATTTAACCGTCTGACTTCCACTTATATACAACTCACCTAAATTGTCATCATCAGTTTTATGAATATAAAATTTGGTGTTTTCAAAAGGTTTGCCTATGCACACAATATCGTTATATTGCTTAGTATTATTGGGTTGGCAATAGTACGAAGTGCAAAAAATTGTTGCCTCGGTTGGTCCATATAAATTCCAAATTTTAGCTTTGGGAACGCAGTTTTGCCATTTTTGTATTTGGCTTGCCGACAATGCTTCGCCGCAAAAAAACCAATGCTCAACTTCGGGTAAACTTATGCGATTAAAATACGGCATCAACAAAGTTATAAACGAAGGTACGGTTAGTACATGTGTTATTTTGTTGGTCATTATTGAGTTGATGGCAACCAAGTTTTTTATAGCACCGCTGTCGCTTATGTATAAAGATGCTCCGGCTATAAACGGTATCAAAAAAGAAAACACCGACAAGTCGAAGGTTAAATCAAAGACTTGCAGAAATTTAGACTTTGAGCTTATATCCCAAGGCAGACTGAAAACAATATCCACAAAAGAGTTTAAATTTTCAGGATAAATAGGAACTCCTTTAGGAATGCCGGTTGTGCCGGAAGTAAACAAAATATAAACAGGATTATTTGTAAACGTAATATCAAGCTCATCTTCCAAGTTGTTTTGACCTTCAAATTTTAAAACTAATTTGCTAATCAGCTCATTTTCAGATAAGTCAGTATCAGAAGAGCAAAAAATATGTTTTATATCAGTTTGGTCGATAATGTGTTTATTCCTCTCAACAGGATGCGTGGGTTCTATTGGGATATACGTAATTCCGCTGATAATGCAGGCAACAATGGCACTGTATGTATAAAAATCGTGGTGATTGATAATGCCCAACTTATCGGAGATATTGTTTTGTTTGAATAAACCAATATACTTTGCAATCTGAATTTTAAATTCGTAGTACGAGTATGCACGTTCTGGAGTAACAATAGCAATGCTATCGCCGCCACTGTTGATTGAGTTTATCAACGACAACTTAAATTTACAGTTTGCTATATCAGATTTTTCCAAAACAATAAAAAGTATAAGTTAATAATTACTCCCAAATTGCATCAAATACGATTTAAGGAATTGGTTTATATCGCCGTCAAGCACTTCGCTTGCATTAGTCGCTTCGGTTCCTGTTCTATGGTCTTTAACAAGTTTATACGGATGTAGCGTGTAACTTCTGATTTGCGAGCCCCACTCTATTTTCTTTTTGTTTCCCTCGATTTCCATTTGTGCCTCTTTCTGTTTTCGGAGCTCAATCTCATACAGCTGCGATTTAAGCATTTGTATAGCTTTTTCTCTGTTTTGAATTTGCGAACGTGTAACTTGGCACTCAACAACGATTCCCGTTGGGTGGTGGTGAAGTCTGACGGCAGTTTCCACCTTGTTAACATTTTGTCCGCCCGGACCGCTACTCCTAAACGTATCCCACGAAATATCAGCTGGATTCAGTTGTATATCTATATTTTCGTCAACGACGGGATAAACATATACCGAAGCAAAAGAAGTGTGCCTGCGTTTATTGGCATCGAAGGGAGAAATTCTGACAAGTCTGTGAACTCCGTTTTCTCCTTTCAAGTAACCGAAAGCGTGGTCGCCGCTTATCTCTATCGTTACCGACTTAATGCCTGCAACATCGCCTTCGTTGATGTCTAATTCGGTCAACTTGTAGTCGTTTCTTTCAGCCCAACGCGAGTACATTCGCAAAAGTATTTCAGCCCAATCCTGACTTTCGGTTCCGCCCGCTCCCGAATTTATTTGTATTATCGCATCCAACTCGTCTTCGGTTCCCGAAAGCATGTTTTTCAGCTCCAAATCTTCTATTTGAGACAATAATTTGTTATATAAGCTCTCAATTTCTGCGTATTCTTCGTCGTGTTCATGTTCTTGATCGCCTTTTTCGGCTTTAACCAATTCAACCAAAACCGACAAATCTTCAAAATTGCTATATGCCTCCTGATACGGCTCTGTCCATGATTTTTTTCTTTGAATGGATTTCAATATTGTTTCGGCTTTCTTGGTATCATTCCAAAAATCGGCTGAACGCGTTATTGCTTCCTCTTCCGAAATTTCTGTAAGCTTTTTATCGATGTCAAAGATACCTCCTCAACGCATCTAAGCGTTCTTTAGCTTCTTTTATTTGGTCGGATGTTATCATATTATAGTTTTAAAACATTTTTTCAATATTATCAATAATTGCGTCTAACTCAAAACCCTTGCTCAATAAATACGATATGGTTTTGTTTCGGACATCGGCAGAGTCAAGTTTTTTGCACTCAACAGATTTTATTTTTCCTTTTGCCAAACGCAGTATGCACTCGTTGTATTCGGCTTCGTTTATCTTTTCCAATTCTGCATCAACAGTTTTACTATCAAAGCCCTTGGTTATCAGACTGTATTTTATTTTTGTCTTACCCCACTTATTGTTTGCAAACTTCCCGCTAACATACGAACTTATATATCTGTTATTATCTATGTAGCCCTCTTCTGTCAACCTGTCTAATATTTTTTTATGAAACTTATCATCAACCTTCCATTCAATAAGTTTCTTTTTAACGTCAAATGTGCACCTTTCAGCGTAAGAACAATATTTGGTCGCTCTGTAATATGTTTTGTCGAAGATTGCCTCCATCTACAAATTAGTAAAACTCAACAAGTTCAATATCAAAAATCAAGACGGAATTTTTAGGAATTTTAGGCTTTTCGTTAACTCCATATCCCAAACTTGAAGGAATAAAAAGTTTAATTTTCCCGCCTACGCCTATAAGTTGCACTCCTTCGCTAAAACCTTTGATAGTATTATTAAGAGTAAGACTTACCGGCGAATCCGATGTTTGATCAAAAACAGTGCTATCTAAAAGCATTCCGACGTATTTAACTCTAACCAAGGAATTGTGCGTCGGATGCATATCATTTCCGGACTCTTCTATAAAGTAATACAAACCGCTATTGCTACGAGTTGCGTTGATATTGTGTTCGGTAATATAGTCTTTAATTTTAGCCTCATCAATAGCGTCGTAGTCGGGGTTTTCGGGGTCGCAGGCAACAAAAGCCAATGCTATTATTAGTAAATAAAACAGATGCCTTCTCATGTATATTGTTTGTTTTTTTATGTATTGTTAATCATCGATTGGCAAATTTAACAAAATCATATTATTAGATATTGATTAACATAAAAAAGAAAAATTATTTTGAAAATTTAAGACACAACAACCGATGATGTTGTGCAACAACAAATATTTACAAAGTTTCAAAATCCTTCTAGCAAATGCGGATTTCAACTTCTAAGCATTTTCCAAAAGCTCATCGACTAGCTTTGGTGTGGCTGTACCGGCTTTATCCGCAATTATATTTAAATTAGAAACACCGCTAACATTACTTGCTTTCGGGTCGATGTAATATTTGGGAATATCACGTTTGGCATAATGTATAAGCGACGCAGCCGGATAAACAACCATTGAAGTGCCGATAATAATTACTATATCTGCTTTTTCGACAATATTAGCTGCTTTAACCAACATAGGAACGGCTTCACCAAACCAAACAATGTGCGGTCTGAGCTGATAGCCCTTTTCGCACTTGTCGCCAATTTTCAATCCTTCTTCCGGATACGGATAAATCAAATCATCATACTCCGACGACCTTGCCTTGGTTATTTCGCCATGCAAATGCAAAACCCTACTAGAACCGGCTCTTTCATGCAAATCGTCAACGTTTTGAGTAACAACATCGACAATATATTTTTGCTCCAATTTTTTTAGAGCCAAGTGAGCTGCATTTGGCTTTGCTGCTTTTACTTGTTTGTACCTCTCGTTGTAAAAATTAATAACCAATTCGGGATCTCTTAACCAAGCATCGTATGTTGCTACATCTTCTACACGATAGTTTTCCCACAAACCATCGCTATCTCTAAAGGTACGAATACCGCTCTCGGCACTAACGCCGGCTCCTGTTAATATTACTATTCTTTTCATAGTTACGATATTTTCTTTCAAAGGTACACAATTTTTTGGTTTTGGACGTTTAAAACGAGATAAAAAGTTTTAAAATTGCCGTTGGTTGTTACGTGTTGCGGGTTACGTATTGCGGGTTAGTTCAGAGTTCTGAGTATTGAGTTTCGAGTTGTCCCGAAATTTCGGGACTAGTTCCTAGTTACTCAGAACTCCTAACTCCTGACTCAGAACTAACCCCCATCACTCATCACCCACCTCAAAAAGCTAAAAACTAAAAGCTAACAGCCAATAGCTAACTTTATCCGACAGCATAAAAAAAATCGGAGCTGAATTTTAATAATCCAACTCCGATTTGATTTATTAGTTTAATTCAACTATTTGCTTCTGCCAGCCGAAGAAACCGTTCTGCTTTTGCTTGATTCCGATTTTTTGCTAGATGTATTGCTATCACTGCGTTTTACAGTATTGCTTCTGCTAGATGTGTTAGCTTTGTCTTGTGTTCTTTGCGAAGATTGACGCGATACTTTGCTTGGTTCGGCTTTAGCTTTGCTTTCTACATTTTTTGTTCTAACATTACTACTTTGTCTTGTGTTGTCTCGGCTGCTAGTGCCAACCTTGCTTGTATTACTTTTCTCTCTTTCGCGAGACACATTTTTTGGTGTAGTCCTTTCTTTTCTCGTATCAACTTTCGTATTAGGACGGCTTTCTCTTTCAGGAGTAGCTTTTCTAGGACTTACCCTGTCGTTTCTTGTATCAACTTTTCTTTCAGGTGTGCCTACTCCTGTATCAGTGCGACTTTCTCTCTCGGGAGTAACTTTTCTAGGACTTACTCTGTCGTTTCTACTGTCGGCTTTTCTTTCAGGAGTGCCTACTCCAGTGTCGGTGCGACTTTCTCTTTCAGGAGTAACTTTTCTAGGACTGACTCTGTCGTTTCTGGCGTCAACTTTTCTATCGGGTGTGCCTACTCCAGTGTCGGTGCGACCTTCTCTTCCGGGAGAAACATTGTCCGGTCTAGCTCTGTCGGTTCTGTTATCGACTTTTCTATCGGGTGAAACTGTCGGTTTGCTACCATCGCGACCTGCAGAACTGACTCCTGTGTTAGTACGACCGTCTCTTTCACGAGCTACGTTTTCAGGTCTGACTTTCACATCCTTTGAGTGGAATCTTGAGTCGTGTTTGCTGTCTTGTCTGCCGACATTGTCGCGTCCAGCAGAGCTAACATTCGTAGAGCCTCTTAAGTCCTTTTTTTCTACCACTTTGGTTGGTCTAGCTTGAGTATCAGCTTTTTCAACTCTCGGACGATAGACCGATACAGTGTTGTTTGATACAGTTTCCTCAGTTTTTCTGACAACATCAACTACGCTTTTTTCTCTAACTTTACCTTTATAGTGATATTCTACGTCGCTTACGCGTGGACCGTAGTACCAACCGTCGTCATATCCATCTTTGTATCCACTATCGTAACCCCTATCATATCCTCTATCGTAGCCTCTGTCATAACCTCTGTTGTAGCCTCTGTTGTAACCTCTGTTATAACCTCTGTCGTAGCCGTATACGTAGCCGTCGTCGTAACCGTTGTTATACACATACACATTATTTATTACCGTAATTCTATTCACAACAACCCTTCTGTCGTATATGTAGTTGTTCCAATTGTACGAGTAAAAATGTCTTTTTGGAACGAAAGTCCACCAAGACGAAGGAGCTCTCCAACTTACGGTAATTGAAACGTTAGGTCCCATTGGAGCCCAGCCGTAGCAATTTCTGTAGGTTCCCCAGGTTACCCATGCGGGAGCCCATTCATATCCGGGAATCCACATCCAGCCAAGGTAATCGTCGTAAAACCAACGACCGTAGTGGAATGTTGCCCAGCCCCATTTGTAATCGGAAATCCACATCCAGCCGTAAGGTGTGTTTTCCCAGTAACCGTCAGTTGCATACGGTTGGAAGTAGTCGTACCTGTCGAACCAGGGACGCCACACGTAACCGTAATCGTGAGTGTAAATCCAATCGCCGTAAGGAGATAAGTCATTGTAAAAAGTTTGGAATGTAATTCCTCCGCCCATTCTTTGTGCTTGCGCTTCACTTTGAAAAGCTCCAGCCGATAAGGCGAAAATAATTGCTATTGTTATTACTATCTTTTTCATGGCTTTAAGTTTTATTAAGTTAAACCTTTATTTTACTAGCATTACAACATATATGTTATTAAGTTTAAAGCAAAGTATGTGCCAAAGTTTTATTTTTTGAAATATAATTTTGACAAAATTAAAAATTATTTTTAAAAATAACCTTTAAAAGTTTCAACTTTCTTACCTCGTATTACTAACCTATAATTTTTAAGATTTATAAAGCGACAAATATTTACCTACACTGTTTATATTCAGGTTTTTAAACATGTTTTATTACTCGAAACGTTTCTAAATTTATTTTTTTTAACAAAACAAACTTGTTTATTTGAAAAACTTGTTAACTTTGTATACCTTATATATTGAGAAAAAAAACTAAAAAATTACCAACAGGACCTGCAAAACATATTAGTTTAATATAACATTAAACCTAAAAATGAAAAGATATGAAAACTTTAAAATTAATCATTCCGTTATTGTTGTTTTGTGTGCTGATCAGCAATAAAACATACACCCAAAATACATACACCGTTTCGTTTGAAAACAATTATGTGCAAAATGTTTCTGATTTTATTATTACCGACCAAAACAGAATTATAGCTGTTGGTTCAGAAACACAAACCAGACCTTATACTAAGGGTAAAATTTGGGCTTTTACAAACCAAAATGACACACTTACTCGTACATACCAATTTGGCGATACGATTTGCTCATTCGGTAGTATTATTGAAGATTCGTATAACGAAGATTCGTATAACCGATATATAGTTAGTGGTTATGCTTATTTGCCACCCGATTACGAGTATGAGAGTTGCATTACATTGCTGTTGGTAATTGACTCTGATCTTAATATTATTGATAAAAAATTTATTACACCTGAGGATTACAACAATTTTACTTCAAGCAGATTGTACAAATTTAATGATGTATATTACAGTTTTGGACATGCTAAGGTGCCCGACAGTGTGTATTACAGTTTAAGTATTCCTCACAACGTTAAGTACGATAAAAACTTAAACGTAATTAAAATGAAAGAATACGAGGATATTAAGAAGACTTCGCCTAAATTTCAAGATTGTATTTTCTCTAAAGATTCTACTCAAATATACGCTTTTACTTGGGGGTATTACAGCAATACGCCAAGTATAACTATTTACGACACTAACTTAAATTTTATTCGCTATAAGGAATTTCCTTTGGTTTTTAATCCACAGACTGTCCAAATAGAACTTCATTACGAAGGTTTTATCAACACCAAATGGATTAGCGACAGTACTTTTATTGTAGGAGCTTTACACGGACAAACCGACTTCATACAAGGCACTCATATTAATTCTTTGGGCTTCTCCGAATTAGACACAACACTTCCGGTTACTCAAGTTACTTATCTTGGCAATCCGGATACGATAAACTATCCGGGATATAATAACAGCTTCGATTTCAGAAATAGCGATAGTATATTTTTTGTAGGTACTCATGATATATTCAACAGAGATGTGTCTTGGATTATGACCGGAAGACTTAATCGAGACTTAGAAATTGAAGAAATTTATTACTACGGTGGCGATAAGCATTATAAAGCAGAGGGAGTTAGATGCACAAATGATGGAGGATATGTAATATCCGCCAATTATGAGTCGGTCAACTCGCCAAGCAGAAACGTAATGTTTATGAAGTTGGACAATAAGTGTAAATTCACTTCTAACAACCAAGAAGCATTTTGTCCGCCTTCACTGTTTACTGTTAGTCCCAACCCTTCTGACGGTAATTTTAAAATACATTTAGCTCCGCAAAAAGCATTTTTGAAATTGTACAATATGCAAGGACAAATGGTATATAGTGCAGATTTAACACAAGGCATAAACACTATTAACCTTGATAAAGTTAATAAAGGCGTTTATTTGTGCAGGGTTGAAACTAAACATCAATCTGATGTTAAAAAAATTATAATAAAATGAGCTAATAGGTTATAACTAAAGTAACTGACAAAGCAGATAACTTTAAGGTTTATCCTAACCCAACAAAAGGGAGTTTTGTTTTAATTGGGGAACCCGTTACAGAACAATTACATTTAGTTATTTACAATAACATTGGACAAATTGTATGGCAAAGCAAACAATTTTTTTCGGGCAAAATAAATATTAGCTTGGAAAATTTTCCTAAGGGAGTTTATTTGTTAAAAATAAGCAATGGAAAACAACTAAAAACCATTAAAATCATGAAGATATAACCCTTAAACAACTATAAAAATGAAACATAGTTATAAATCGAGACCTTTGCACGGCAAATTGTTAATAATTATTTGAAAATTAGCATTTTATTTGATTTTTTTGTTGTAATTTTGTTCTGAGAGCTTTGCAACATATAATAATCAAAGTTTATTAGCGATATTGTAAAACTTGACAACTATTGTATTACTTTTGCATCATGGGTTGTATAAAATTAGAGATATTAGAAAATTATGCACAGTACGAAGTGTTTCATTGTATTGTTAGCAATACCGGCAGCAACATGTACACCCAAACACAATGTACCGCCTACGACCCATGGGGTAAACGCCGTAACCCTAACGACTGGAGCTACAACAACGTACCTAACACGTACATGTTTGACCGTGGCTATACCGGACACGAAATGCTTGATGCTTTCGGACTAATAAACATGAACGGCAGGGTTTACGACCCTTTAATTGCTAGGTTTTTAAGTCCCGATAATTATGTGCAACTACCCGACAACACACAAGGTTTTAACCGCTATAACTATTGCTTGAATAATCCTTTAGTTAATATCGATCCTGACGGTAATAATCCCGTTGCAATGGTAGCAATAGTAGCATATCAGGCACTTGTTACTGGACTTTCTTCAATGAAAAGTGGCGATGGCTTTCTGCCTGGCTTTGTTAAGGGTGCAGCAATAGGAACTATTAGCGTTGGAATTGGAGCGTCTATACCTCCAATAATCCAAGGTAGCGGTGCTTTAGCTGGCTTTGTTAATGCAACTGTCCCAGCTGCTATTAGCAACGGTATAACATGTATGATGAATTCTTACATTACGAACAAACCATTCGACTGGGAAGAATGGTCTATAAATACGGCTGTTGCTGGTGCCATTGGCGGTATTTCTGGTGGTATTTATGCAAGAATTGACAATCGTCATTTTATTACTGGAAAACCTCCTTATAAAGATGTTTCTTTAGATGTTCCTTTCGTTGGTCAAGACCCTGGAAGCATGGACTGTTTGTTGGCTAATAGCGAAATGCTGGAAAAATATTATGGTGGAAATAGAACGATTGAAGATTTTAGAAAGATATACAATGCCTTACCAGAAGGAGCAACATCAGCCGATTATTTTTCTGCAGCTGGGTTTAAGATAATGGGAAGTCCCGAAAATGCGATGCATGTTATCAGAACAATGGAGGTTAACAAATTTCCAACAACAATTATTACTTATGAAGGTTCTTACAATGGAAGTGATTTGTTTCACAATTCTACTGTAACCAGAGTAAGAATGTGGACCCCAAAATCTAAAGCTGTTTTTTGGGTAAATGACCCTATCAGAGGGGCAAACTACAGATGGTCTCAGAGAAACTTGTACAAAGTTATTTGTAATAGATTTGTTATAGGAGGAATACAATGAGGTTTGTAGCAATAGTGTTAATCTTATTGGTTGCTTTAAATGTTTTTTCACAATCAACATTCAATACTGTTGACAGTATATTAAATAACTATAATAAGGATAAATATCTACTATCTACTATTAATGTTTTGTATGACGAGTATCATGATAGTAACATTGAGCCTCCTTGCACAAAAGAATTCATAGTTAGTAGAAGCACAAAGAATGATGGGATAAATATTTTGATTATTCCTCAATTTTTGATTCAATACGATACTATAAATGACGGAATAATTAATTTGCATCGCGACTCAATTTTTCCGATAAACCGCGCTGTTATTTTTAATAAAAACAAATATTTTGGGTCTCTACTTTTTATCAAGGATCAAAATAATTGTTATGATTCTTCGCTTTTCACACCCGACAGCATATTATTTTGCCCATGTGTAAGAAAAATTACAGGATATACTGATTTTCGTTGCGGCAAATATATATATCGAGAAAAGAATTATACAAAGTCATTAAAGCAACTTATAAAGAAAGAACCTGTTATAATATTTAAAGACCCAAACTTTGAACGTGTTTGGTTTTATATTGATAAGAATAAGAAGATTTGTGTGTTTACATATGATTCTGAATATTTTGAATTGGATGATTTTATTAAACATAAGAGCCTTTCAAAGTATTCTATTCCTGTATTTTCCGTAAAACCTTTTAAAAGAATAAATTAGAAGCCTCGGTTCAACCGGAGCTTTTTATTTTAAAGCAAACTAATTTTAGCCGCTTTAATAATATGGTCAAGAATAAGAAGAATAGAACTCTGTTCTTTTTCCGGTAGTTTGGCAATATCCGGTAATCAATTCTACATTTTTTATCGAGACCTTTGCACAGTAAGTCATCAATAATTATTTGAAAATTAGCATTTCATTTGATTTTTTTGTTGTAATTTTGTTCTGAGAGCTTTGCAACATATAATAATCAAAGTTTATTAGCGATATTGTAAAACTTGACAACTATTGTATTACTTTTGCATCATGGGTTGTATAAAATGAGAGCTTTGCGAGATTTTAATTTTTGATTTTATACTTTTGTCCATTGAGCCTGAAATGCAGTATCGTTATATGGAATATTAGTCAGAAGACGGAGGTTCCGTCCCGA
Organism: Lentimicrobiaceae bacterium; assembly: GCA_033809755.1. GTDB lineage: Bacteria > Bacteroidota > Bacteroidia > Bacteroidales > UBA4417 > UBA4417. The sequence goes on along the minus strand of JAPXLB010000014.1, from coordinate 23,296 downwards.
AGTTTCGGAAGAGTTCCGAGTCAGTAGTTCTGAGTTAAAAAGACTAATTATGTCTTTTGTTGTAGTTCTCGGCTCCTCTGTCCAAGAAATCTATAAACTCATTTATATTGAGATTATACGCTCTCGGCTCAACCATTAGGGTTCTATCCGAATCTAAAATCAGATAATATGGCTGAGCATTGGAACCGAATTGCTTAATTTGTATTTCGGCGTTCTTTTTACCCAACAGTTTGATAAGTCTGCCATCTTCATTGGTGTACCATTCGCTTTCAGGCATTTCAATGCTTTTATCATCAACGTAAAGAGCTACAATCACAAAGTTTTCGCGTAGTCGCTTCAGCACCTTGGGGTCGCTCCAGACCCTATTTTCCATCTCTCGGCAATTGGTACATCCAAATCCCGTGAAATCGACAAACAAAGGCTTGTTCAACTCTTTTGAAACTCTTAGAGCTTGTTCCAAATCGAAGTAGCCTTTTAAGCCGTGCGGTAATTTAAACTTCGTGTTTTTGCTATATAAAGGTTCTTCGGTAATATTATAACTAATAGTAGAACCTCCACTTCCGGAGTTTTCGCGGACAATTGTGGATATGTCAAAATCTTGCGTTTCCATAGGTGGTAGCCAGCCCGAAATTCCTTTCAAAGGAGCTCCCCAAAGTCCCGGAATTAAATATACAACAAAAGCAAATGTCGCTATAATAAGCATCAGACGTGGAAAAGACTTAACTACCGGATAATCGCTGTCGTGCGGAAACTTGATTTTTCCTAACAAGTAGAAACCCATCATTGTAAATATAACAATCCAAAGTCCTATATATATTTCGCGGTCTAAAATTCCCCAGTGATAAGTCAAGTCGGGAACGCTTAAGAATTTTATTGCAAAAGCCAATTCAATAAAACCAATTACAACCTTAACTGTGTTAAGCCAACCACCTGATTTGGGTAGTTTTTCCAACCAACTTGGGAAATATGCTAATAATGTAAAAGGAATTGCAAAAGCTAAAGAGAAACCAAGCATTCCTACAATAGGTTTTATAATTTGTCCGCCAACGGCTTGCACAACAACCACTCCAACAATAGGACCGGTACAACTGAATGACACCAAAACTAAGGTCAATGCCATAAAAATAGTTCCAATAATACCGCCCTTTTCTTCAGCTGCAACCGATTTGTTCACCAACTTCGACGGCATTCGTATTTCGAAATACCCGAAAAAGGAAGCTGCGAAAATAACGAATATCAAAAAGAAAAGTATGTTAGGTATCCAGTGCGTACTTAGCCAGTTGCCGAAATCGGCTCCAAATAAAACAGCTACCAATACGCCGAAAATTACGTATATTAATATTATTGATATACCGTAAACCGTAGCTTGTAATTTACCTCCGCTTTTCATAAAAAACGATACCGTCATCGGTATCATTGGGAAAACGCAAGGTGTAAGTATAGCCAAAAGTCCCCAAGCAAACGACTGTGCAAAAAACCACCACAAAGATTTATTTTCGCCTGTAAAAGCATCTGCTGTGTATTCTTCGTGTACGTCAAGCTGTGCTTCATCGGTTTCTGCATCTTGTTCGGCAACTGCGGCAGTATCAGATTCGACATCAGCTTCAGTTGTAGTAGCATCAGCAACAAGTGCCTGAGTTTTGGCTTTCTTGCTTCCCGGAAGCGAAAAGCTAAACGATTTTACATCTAAAATGCATGATTTATCGTCGCACACCTGACATTCAACTTCTCCGGTAATTGTAAAAGGTTTGTTGCTAAGCATTTTAACCTTTTGCTTAAATACGGCTTTATCGGAAAAAAACTTAAGGTTCATTTCCATTTGTTCGTCGTATGCTTCTTCTGCATGAGGTTCCGAAGCCTTGCCTATTAAAGAATAAGTGCCGGCTTTGTCGAACATGAACAATGTAGGACGCGGACCGTCGGGCGGAACTTCCTGCGAGTAAATGTGCCACTTATCGTCGATAGTTGCTGTGAAAATTAATTCAGCAACCGAATCGTTTATGATTTTAGTTGAATACGACCACTTTACGGGTTCTAAAATTTGTCCGAAAAGTGAGCCTGAATAAATGGTTAATAGTGATAAAAAAAGTATAAACGTTTTACCCTTTCTCAGTAAATAAGCTAAATAATTCATACGTTTTTAGTGTTTTATAATTTTTGCAAAAGTAATGTATTTGATTTAAAAAGGAACTTTATATCAAAATTTATTAATGTATAATCGCAAAAACGAAATGTTATAATTTTTTAAAACGAAATGTGTAAAAAAATTTTTCACACGCTTTCTGTTTGCAAAGATAAATAATTGTAATTAAGTTTATGGATACCCTACTTTAAATTGCCAATTAAACAGTCTTTAAATAGTGTTTAAAACAACTCCAACTGCTTACTGAACTGTGATTCGTAGTTATACGTCAACACTTCTGTTTTTTCGCCACCGCCGGCGTTTTTATGCATTTTTATCTCAATCATATTCCATCCATTCCTTTCTACATATTCTGACAAAACATTGCTTGGATACGTGCTTAATAGGAACTTGCCTTGTATTTTTTCAATAGTATTGAGTAGATTCGTGAAGTCTTCCAGAGTGTAACCTCCGTAGTGTCCCATGTCAGCTTGGTAGTACGGTGGGTCTAAATAGTGGAATGTGGTAGGTCTGTCCGTGCTTTCGATGACTGATAGAGCATCACGGCAGAATATACTTGTACGCTCAAGCCTCCTGGCGTACATATTCGTGAACGTCTGTTTGCTCCACTGTATTTGGCGGGCTTTATTCTTGTCTATTGAAACACTCCATCCATTTGTTAGGATGGCGTATATTGATTGCTTACTGAGCATCCAAACCGCCCACGCACGCAGTACATCACTATGTTTTAGAGGTTCGTCATATATACCCCTCGCTAAGCGATGTTGATATTCCGAGTGTAATGTGCAATCTACTTCAGTTTTAAGTTCGTCAAATTTCAATTTCAATGTCCTATAGAAGTTTACCATTTCGCCGTTTATATCATTAATGAACTCGACCTCGCTTGGGCGTTTTGCGAAGAACACAGCGCCACCTCCAAAAAAACGGCTCATCGTATTGTTTGTGTGGCGGGATTAGCGGTAGTATTATATCTGTCATTAATTGCTTTCCACCCCAGTAAGTTATTGGTGTTTTCATAATTGTTGCATTTTAATTTTTTTTGTATTTTTGTAATCTCTCATATAATCACATGTATAAAATAAGTGCCGACACACTTGCTTGAAAGACTTATGGTCTCTGCCTTTAGTGTGTCGGCACTTTAACATCGCAGCGGGATGAGAGCCGTTGCGATGGGGTAGGGGCTATTTTTGCGGGCTATATTATCTTGGTAAATTCATTTTGTAACTTAAGTAGACATCTATTTCATCATTCAATTGTAATCCCATAAGCGTTAACACTCCGCCTGTATTTATTGATAGTGGTTTTACAGTGTTTTGACACGTGTAGCTTCCGTAAACAATATGGTTGGGAGCAACTCTCTCAGGTAGCTGGTAGGTATTAATGGTTGATAGTTGCTTATACGTTGCTTTTATTAGCACGTCGCCAAGCTCGTTGGCGTAAATGTTAATCTCACCATTTTCAATTGTGTCTTCGTGGACTAATTGCATTGCGTAATCATCGTGTCGGATGGTTGTTATTCTTGTGAAATCTGCAATAGCAATGTCGGATGATAACGGTGTTGAAGTTATGATTACATCGTAGTATCTCTCTGTGAACACGTACTTGCTTGTGCCATTATCAAACAGGCGTAGTGAGCTGTTTTGTTCCGTTCGCCTTAGGTAAACGTCGGTCGCATTACCTAATCCTTCAGCTCCGTTAACTACACATATTTCCACCCCGTCGAACACGACGCCTGGTGTTACTCTTACCTGACCTTCTAAATTGGGATGTATGGATACCTGTACACCGGTTAAAATTAACAACGGTGTACTGTTTGTAATTCCATCTAAAATTGATTTGACTGCAAGGAGTAGGTTGTCCTGCCCGACCTTGTGGTCGGTTGAGCGGAATGGTTGTCCTCCAGCATAAAAGTTTAATTTTTTCATTCGTATAATATTATTTGATATTGTTTCGATGGTAACTTGTATTTATCCAATAGCTCTCTTGCGTGATTAACAAGTGAAGTAGATAGATTGGCGGGCAATAGTACTGTAAAGTTGCTCAATTCAAACTCGTATTCGCAACTTAGCAGCAGGTCGTTGCCGGTGTCGGAAATGAAGACATCTTCCCCTTCAGGTTCGTCTTCCATCCAAAAAACAACTTCGTAAGCCGGTGGATTTATCACGGCATACGGCGATATGTAAGTTTGAAGCAACTTCTCTAAGTAGCAAACCTGCGGAGTCATAACTGCGTGCATATTGGCATTAATAGCATAATCACGAAGTCTGTATAATATCATTTGCAGGTATGTAACACTGACATTGATAAATGATACGAGCCGAGCTGCACCCCTTAGTAAATTAGGGATGTTAAACTTAGCTACCTTATATAAATTAGTGTTATTCATAGCTGTCGATATACTCTATAGTGCAACTACCCCAGTCGATGTAAGTGAACCCGGAACTCGGTATAAAACGCCAATCTCCTATACCTTCTCCTCCAACTACATTCAGGTAGCTGATTGTCATATTTATAATGCCTGGTTCTTCAAGCACCTTCATTATTATTTCATTAAAATCGAAAATGCTGTTGAACTCTGCATCATTGCAATAAGCATCAATTACGTCTTCAAAAACATTCTTATCCGGATTGGCAATAAGTGTATTATCTTCGTTAACTATATTGCGGTTCCTGTACACCTTAACTTTAAAATTGGTTAAATTGGCTGGTTGCGAAACAATCTGTATGTTAACTCCTGCGTCTTTCCATTTACGCCAAAAGCTTTCAAATGCAGTTGTTTCGGCTTGCGTGAGAACCTCTTTATTTTCTTTTAATACTTTTGTGATAATGGCACTATCTCCTTCCACTGCAGCTGCGTATTTGATAATTCGTGCATCTTCATCTATAGCCGAATACTTAAATATTTCGCCATCCCAAACTATCTCGTGTCCCAATTGGAATAGAAAGCATTGCTCCTTATACCAATTAATAGAGTGTGGCTTATCGATTGCTATCAACCTGTTTACTTTAGCCTCGTGGGCATCCTGCAACTTTTCGATTAACCACGATGCTACAGCCATTATCCACAGCCATAGACGCCAAACCGCAACTCGTGATTGCGTGCGTACGTCATTAACAAGTTTCTTGGCAGTATCAAGACTTTCGGCATCGTTATTGACATACACGCCAAGTTCGCTCATATTTTCCTTAACACGACATAAATCGTCGTATATTTCTGTGATTTTCCTTGCCATTAAGTGTCCTCCTCTCCTGTTCGTGGGTCGATTTTGTTTGATTCGTAATAAGCAACTACAAGATGCTTGGTTGGCTTTTCAGGCACATAAACCTCTTGCGTTTGCTTAAATTCTTTATCAGGTCGCAGTCCGGGATTAAGTTCTAAAATATCGAACACAGATTCTACACTGCCCATGTAACGTAGCGCCACATCCCAAACCGTTTGACCTCTTTCAACGATAACCTTACGCATAATTAGCTTTTATTTTAATTTCGTTACCTTCTATAATTAGCGAGCTGACAACAAAGCCGTCGGCTTTGAATTGCTCTCTGATTTTCTTTAATACTTCCGCATTGTCCTCGTCTAATAAATAATTCCATAAGCCAACACCTGCTATTGGCGATTGCTTCCACTCACCTTCAGCAGTTCCTAACAACAACGCTTGTCTCTGATTTAGAGCGTCGCCACAAATGAAATCGCCGTTGCTTACGTCTAAATCGTATTCGTCATTCAATAATATGTCGTTGCGTTCTTTCATGCTTGATTAACTTATGGTTCCTGTGCCGGTTGCAGTTGTGGCTCCTGTTTGTGCAGCTGCTGAGCCGGTTGTACTAACGGGAATTCCTGCAGCTACAGTTACTTCACACGCTTTTACGAATGTTATTATTGCATTTGCTAAACCCTGTGCAAAGTCTTCGTAGCTACCTGCGTTTGCAGCTATGCTTTGCGCTAAAGTTTGTATGTCGGCTTTTAATTGCCCCTCTTTGGTCATTGCCGGTGGTTGTTGCTCTCCCATAGTTTTTATTTTAATAGTTTTTCAAAATCAATTATAAATTGTGCAACAGCGTCGACAGTTGGCGGTAGCGGAGTACCCGAGGGACCCGCAGGTGTCGCTAACGTGAGCTGATTGATTATGTCTGCGATGCTTTGCATTAAGTCTTTTAAGCTTACATCATTGTTCTTTATGTCAACTTTCTTTGCTTTGCCGTCCATTTCTACAGTTAGCGAACTGTCCAAGTTGGTCAATTTAATACTATTAGTAACCCCTTCAACTTTATCTACTTCCGAATATGCGATAACCATCATTTCGGTGTAGTCGCTTTTGCCGATATTCGCCACTAAAACCTTACTGTTAACTTTTGGCGTGATAAGCAGTTTACTATCTTCGCCGTTTACGACTGCACGTAATCTCACATCAGAAACGGTTGTTTCGCCTAACTTTATTGAACATGTGTCGTTGTCAACTGCAGCAACTTCAGCTACAAATACATCTTCTAAACCTCGACGTGCCATCTCGATTATTTTTTCTTTTATTATTTTTTCTTCTCTCATTTTATTTTAGTAATTTTGTTGTCGTTAATAAACTGAAGGGATGAAAAAATATATCTTCATATTCTTTGTTTTCTATATAGCCACATCTACACCTGCGTTTTCGCAGTTTGATAATGTTAAAAATATAGAGCATTGTAGAGTAAGTCTTGATTACGGCTGGCTGAAAGAGGAGTTTGAGCTGTGGGGAAACGTAAGAATTGTAAGCAATCCTAACGAGTTTGCTCATTTTAGAGTAAAGGTTGTTAACGACCCTAAAATAACGACTCTTTGGGTTAAAATAGTTGACAATCCCTCTGAGTGTGGTGAATGGAAGTGGGTTCAAAACAAAAAGCAAGAAAAGTTTAGTATCCGGTTTGTGGATGAATATGAGCATTTTTCCATCATGTTTATTGATGATAAAGAAACGCCTGGATGTCGTTTTTGAATGACTCATTCTAACCTCCTTCCTAATGTTATTTCTCTGATTCCACCATCTTTCGATATACTGGTTTTGGTCTGAATGGCGTAATAAACACCCTTTTTGTTAATGTAGTCATCATCATTTATGCTAACCTTATATGATGGCTCGCAATACGGGATAAGCCAACCGGTTATACTACCTTCGTATCCATCATAAACATAGCTGTTGTAAATACTTTTTGCTATGTTTTTCATTTCTTCCGGGTTAGAGGTAGTCGAAACAAACTTCTTAACTTCCCCTCCTGTTGTTCCAAGATTTTGTTTAATTTCCTTTCCGTCCGGTCCTTTTGCGTGCAGTTCAACCATCACGTTTTTATCTGACGCTTTAACGTATTTTAAAGCTGATTTTTCAATATTTATAGCAAAGTCAAATTTTACCGTTTCTGAATTTGCTAAAACCTTGTAAGGTGCATGTATGTGCAAAGTGTTATTAATAAAATAAACATTAGCCTTCAAGTCTTCCTGCACCTTCTTTAGCACGTCGTAGGCGGTTGCCTGGTAAAATACGAACTTGTCATAAGCAACGTTATAATCGCACTCAACACTGCAGTTAATTCCAATTTCGGATATTATTGTGTTGACCAGATTTGCCAGCTTAATGTTTTTATGCTCTGCATCATTTAATCGTTTTCTAAAAAGATGTAAGCTATCTTCGCATTGTAGTTTTATCATGTCGTCATCGGTGGATATTGATTGAAGATACCCCTCAAACTCTAATCGATTTCTGCCATCATAGCCAAATTCGATAGTAACTTTATCTCCCACGCTTAATTGTTTTTCAATATCAATAGTTTTGTTGAATACAGCGCCCGGCAATACGATTTCGGCAGTATCAACCAATTGCTCGACGCTACGAACAATTGTGCAGCTGTCAAGTGTCATTAGCTTATACTTCCCTATCTTTATTTCCCAAGTTATATCAAACATATCTATTCTACTAAAAGTTGAAATGTGTCATCGGAGTAGGCTTTTATCTCAAACATTTGGTTTTCGGCTCCTTTGGTATGCGGAAAACTAACATTGTCGATAACTATATAATGAATGTCTTTTTCGTTCAGGAATTGACTTGTTACTTTGATGGCTTCACGTTTCTCAAATAGCGTTTGCAGCGTTTTAACCTCCTGCGGATATTCGCCATTTTCGCCAATAAATACTCCTACAATTGTAATATCGACGTCATCTTCAGTCCAACGCTCTTTTACCGTGCCACGTTTGCTACCTTTAGCAACAGTGCGACGTGTGATTATATTCTTAAATGCCACGCTTATAAACGGGTCGATTGGGAACTTTAAGCTAACATCTCCAGCTTCTAAGGTTAGCTGATGTTGCGAAATGGGTTTATATCCCTCAACTTCCATTTTGCCGCCCTTCTCGTAGTTGATAATAACAACACGGTTCTGCAGCCAAAATGGAGGCAGTGAGAACCCAAGTGTAACAACCTTATTTTTTTCTATTTCGTTCATGTTATGCTGTACTTTGTGCCATTCCGAGAACTCGAGCGAGGATTGATGTAACTTCACGTTCAAGGTCTGTGCGTTTTTCGCTTAAATTGCCGTCAAATACAATTTGTTCGACCATATTTTTAAACTGTATGTTTATGCTTGTGTTTCGAGTTCCGCCGGTAGCGATACTCTCTGCTATTCCCGATTTGGTGTTGCTATCGTCGCTTGTATATCCGCCAGGTGCTGTGCTTGTATTCATTCCCGGGATTGTAGCTTGACTAATGCCTGATTCTAAGTTGCCAATACCAAGCTTATTTTTTATTCCTTTTGTTATATCGCTGAACTTCTTACTGTCATCTATCTTTACCTGCCAGATATCTATGTTCTTGCGCTCCTTATTAATTTCATCTAACTTATTGCGAGCTTCAGCAATTTGTTCAGCACGCTCAAATTGTTTGTCTTGTACCTCTGCGAGTCCTGCAGCTGCTCCTTCTTTATCCCACAAAGATTGTAGTTTATACCATGCACGTTGCAGAGCTTCTATTGCCGTCATAAAGAAGTCCTCAAACTCCAACCAGCCGAGTTTTAGCTCAGTCATCGCTCCCTGCCAAACCAATTTCATAAAGGCTCCGAGGTTCTTCCAGGTTTCGCCCCAACCCTTTGTTTTGTAAATAACAGCTGTTATAGCAGCTGCCAGTGAAACTACTGCAAGGATTACTAATCCTATCGGATTAGCGTACATTATAGCGTTAAATATTAATTGTATGCCAGCCCAAACTTTTGTTACTAATGAAACAATCCCAATCCATGCATTGTATGCTATCATGGCGGTAATGAGTGAACCTATAACTGTTGTAATACCAACTATTACAGGGTTGCCCTGTTTAAGCATTTCTATGAATTTGCTAATCCTGCTTGTAACAGAGTTAATGATGCTAAATACAGCGCCAAATACTTTGATAAGCGTTTTGGATGCTACCTGTGCAAATGCGTTAATGACAGCTTTGTTTTTCTCAAAAAACTCAATCACTTTGTCAAAGAAATCGCCTATAAATGTTACAACCGGTGCAAAGATTGATTTAACTTCTACTACTATTTTTCCGAGCCGCTCCTGTAGGTCGCCTAAGTTGTTGGCTTGTCGTTTTAATGCACCTTCGGGTGTTTGAGCTAATGCTTCATTTACGCCGCCAACAGCTTCATTGATAATCTCTAATAGCACAGCTGCACGTTGAGCTTCAGTTCCTGTTTTGAGTATGTTTTTTTGAGCATCATCGAACTTATATCCGTACCGGCTTAATGCTTCGGTTTGTCCCATCATCACTTTACCCATCATCATACCAATGGTTGTCGCCTGTTCTTGAGTGGCGTTTAAGCCGTATTGCTGGGCAAGCATATCATTCATGGCTGGTATCAGCTTTTCGAGACTTTCTTTGCGGCTAATATACGTTGACAGCTCCTGCGCTCCGGACAATTGCACCTCGTCACCTATTACTCCGAGCTTCTGCTGTGCAGATGTAAGTTTCAGAATGCTCTGTACGTCTTCGTTTCGAGCATTCATGGTATTTCTCATTACTTGCTGCAGCTTGCTTACTTGCACGCTTTCTTCCATGTACGCCGATGTGCTTGATTTAATTGCACGAGTGGCGGCAAAAGTGCCGGCTGTAATGAGAGCTAAGGGATTTGTAATGCTATTTAATATTGGAATGCTGCTTTTAAGCTGTCCAAACCAGTTTTTCAATTTATTGCCGTTCAGACTTTCTAACTTGTTTACTTCAGCTGTTAGCTTTTCTATTTCTCTATTAGCTGATTTAATGGCAGCTCTGTTGCTTGCCGGTATCCATTCTTTTTGAGCACGCAAAGCAGATATTTGCATATTCATTGAGCCGATGGAACGCCCCATGCCGTTCATGGTGTTTTGCGCGGCTAATACCTTTTGTTCGACTTTTACCCAAGTTACAAGCTGTTCGTCATTGACAATAGTAATTTTCCGCAACTTTTCGGGTAAGTTACCGGTTAAATTAAGTACGTATGTAACTGTGTTGTCGGGCATACTATTGGAGTGTTATTGCTTAATAAAACGGGGCTTTGAGTTACATCCCGGACTAAGTTTTATTTGCTTTAGCCTCCTCTTTTCTTATGTACGTCAACTCCTGTATCCTCATAGCCCACTCTGTGTCGGATAGGCTGTCGGGATTTAGGTGCATGTAGTATCTTAATAATGCATCGTACACCCTTATCCATTCGTGCTGTTGCACTTCGACAGCCTTTATAAGTTTACCAGTTCAGCCTCTTTTATCTGAATAATGTCCGGTAAAACTGTACATGCCGACAAAAACAGCGTGTCGTCAGTTTTGATTTCTTCGCTACCCCCTACGAAACAATTGTTTAGGATTATTTCGTTGAACTTAAGCGGATCCTTAGTGCCAACACTGCTGGCATAAGCAATAGCTTTTCTGTCAGGTGTTTTCAAATAGGCAACGTGTCCGCCCACCTTAACAGCTTTCAGTTCGCCATGCTTTTTTTTCCACGCTTCAATTTGCTCAGGTGTAGCTTCGCCAATTAGTTTCTCTTTATTTGCCATTTAAATAGTGTTTAAAGTGTTTTTAATTACTGATTAAAGGGTTTGATTTTCTATTCTCAAACAAATAAAAGGCAAGGTAATTTCCATAAATTTATCGCCTTGTTTCATCTCTTTTGAGTCATCGGTGAACTGAAGTCCTTTTATTTTATCGGTAACAATTACGTCGCCTTTTGAAGGGTCGCCGTAAACTATGGTTGCATCTAAACTCATTTCGAGAATAGAACCGTTGCCGGATGCTCTGAGAGTCTCTAGTTCGCTTTGCAAAATAGTTATTTCACCCTCGTAGCTTTTGTTGCCTCGCTGGATGGACAAAGGTTCGTTACCTTTTCCATACACAACTTCCTTTTCGTATTTTGAAGAATACTTAATTCCTCTGAAGCCGGTTATAACTTTTCCACCGAGCTCCAGTGTCATATCTGCATATTCGTATTGTCTTGAGTCGAACATAATCTTATTGTGTTAAAGTTTGAAATCCTAAGTTTACATCAAAGTAACGTCCGTAGCCGTAAGGTTTAACCTTTAGGGTTATGACTATTCTACCTGTTGATACAATGTTTTGCTTAAAATCAACAAAACATATAACTCCTGTGTCGTTGGTATTAGATGGGTCGTTGCCTAACTCCCCATTAGCAGTCATGCTGTTGATGATTGCACCTTCTACCTTACTTTCGAGCGATTTAGCAAAAGCAACAGACATCTGTCCTGCATCGTTAACAGGAATTTCGTCCACTAACTCGTTTATAAGGGTATTGTAAGCTACTCTGTATGCTTTATCGACAGTTCTGCGTGCAGTTATGTGGCAGTAATCGTCAGTTACAGCTGCTGCAAGCGGGTCATCGGCAAAGAAGTAGCCTATACGTCCTACAAGTGTACGTATAGTAATATATCCTTTATCGTGGATGCCTGCGAAGTCTGCCTGTTCTACATACTTATCTTTAATGTAGGCAGTGGCAACTCCTTTAATCGCACCGTCTTTGACTCTTGCAATATTACGTTGTACCGGCGAAGCTGCTAATCTTCCACCAAGCAATCCTATAGCACAGCCGTTGCCTGTTACAGTGTCGCCAATCATAACAGCAACTCTATTGTTAGTTGCTTGTGTTAAGTCTGCCAATTCGGTAACATCTCCCGAAAAATACAAACCTGCTATAATTGCGAAGCAAGGAGCTTTCAAGGTTTCAGTAGCCCATTCGCATGTTACCTGTGCAGCTACCATTGCGGTGCTAACATCTCCGTCTAATCCGTCCGATACGGTTGGCGAATAAGAGGATGCAGGAGTGCGATGTATAAGCAGTACACGAATACGACCGTTAGCCGAACGTAGCATCTCTGTTACACCATTAGTAGTCGTTTGTGTAGCCATTTCTGTCAATGTTGCAGTTTCGGCAAATGCTTTAAGGTAAACTTCAGCTGCCGGTGCTTGGTTGTAAAGTTCAGTTAAGAGCTTAACTATCCCGGGATTGTTTTCTGCAGTTATCCCTAAAGGTGTTATATCGTCGTGCTTGTTTAGCTTGTAAGTTTTAAGCAATTCAAATGTGTTTGCAACTGCAACACCTGTTGTAAGCACTCCAATTACGCCGTCGGCACTGGGTGAAACCTGACCGAGTGCGCCATTTGTGAAGTTAATTTTTACACGTGGTATCATATTACTTGCCCTTTCTTTCTATTGTGGTTACGGAACTGTCTTCCAAAGATTCAGCGTGCAACTGAGCATGCTGTTTTTCTAAAAATGCTTGCCCATCGCTGGTAAAGTGCATTTTAGTTTTATCCGGATAGTTTTTGAATAGCTTTTCGGCTTTTTTCTCAAATTCTATTTCTGCATCCGTTTTTTTAGGTTTGTCTTTCTTTTGGGGTTTGTCCTGTTTTTCATTTTCAGGTGCATCATTGTTTTCTTGTGCATCTGTGTTTTCAGGTGCATCAGCGTTTTGCTGATTGTCGGTGTTTTGCTGATTGTCAGGAGTGTCAGGATTGTTTATATCCTTGTTTTCCTGACTGTCATTATTTTTGTTTTTTGCCATTTTTTTCTGTGATTTTATGATGTTAAACTTATTTTATAAATCTCGCAACTTTATAAGCACCTACTATTAAGATGCTTACAGCCATAATCCAAAATGCTTTTATTTGGAATTTTTGGGGCTTGGTTAGTTCGTTAATTGTTACAATTTCGGTTTTGTCGATTTCTTTAAATTTAACTAATGTGTCTGTTAGAGTAATTGTATCGTGTCTAAACCTGTCTCGATAAAGTGTCTTATAAATATACTGATAAGTAATACCGTCGGCAACGTGAACGTAGATGCTGTCATGTATGTATATTAACAGGTTATCTATACTGTTTTTATACAAACTGCTAATATGCTCACTACTGTCCTTTTCCGTTGCCTGCACAGCAGGTGGAAACTTCTTGTTACACCTGCGTTGAGTTACGCAGCCGCTCAGCATTAGTAGCATTATTAGTAATATTAACACGGTTCCTCCTCGCTGCATTTATCTTCGTTCTTGAGTTTATCTAAAATATCTGTATCAACCCCTATCTTCTCCAATAGAATTATTACATCTTTGTTTAGCTTAGACATTCTGTTTACTCTTTTTTCCAAAAGCCCAATACGTTTGACTAAGTTTTCTCTTTCCTCCTCCATTGCTCGTATTCGCCTATTTTTGACGTCTAATTGCTCTACCAAGTCTTTGTTTTGCTCCATAAGCGAATTTACTGATGTTACTACTGTTGTTACCGAATTAGCCGCAAGCTCTAAGTTGGATTTTTCGGTATTAATAACGGCTTGCTTGACACGCTGCTTAAAGGTTGCTGCCTGGTATATAACACCAGACGTTAAAATTCCAACCAAAGCTGTTAAGATAATCTCTAATGTTGTCATGATAAACCGTTTTCTTTTACCCACTTTTGAACGTCGAAGCACGGACATGCCTTGTTGGCAAACTCTCTATGTCCGTGTATGGTTGCATTTGGGTATTTTTGTTTTAATTGCTTTACCAACTCGAGCATGGCTTTTTTTTGTGCCGGTGTGCGAGTATCTTTTGGTTTGCCCGATAAGTCCAGCCCTCCAATGAAGCACACGCCGATACTGTTGGAGTTATGTCCTATCGTGTGTGCTCCTGCTTGGCTCTCTGGTCGTCCGGGCTGTATTATTCCATTTAATAGGATAACATAATGGTAGCCAATACAGCGGAAACCACGTTCCCGGTGCCAGCGGTCAATATCCTTAGCGTCGTGATGACGCATTTCTGGCGTAGCACTACAGTGTATGATTATCTTATTAATGGTTCTCATATCTAAGCTTTTGGCGAATAGATTGCAGCTTGCATTTTATTTCTAAACGGCAATGCTACAAATCGTTTTTGGAAGTTAATAACGTCAGCTTTGGTATCAGGGTCTTTAAGTTTAGCAAACATGTCAATGTCGCCATCGGCACGCATAACTTCATCTTTAGACCATAGGAACGATGAAATTGTGTCTGTATCTGCAGCAACAGCTTGGAATGCTACTTTCTTACCTGTAGTGGCGTTAAATCTTGGTGTTTGACTATTTACAAACAGTCTCAATCCCCATAGCTTTCCTGAAGTAATCATATCTTTATACAACTTCATATCTTGCGCCATCAGGTCGGCTTCGTGAAGTGGGTTTAGAGTCATGGCAAATGCGTCAAGGTCGGCATCAATTTGTACTAATTTAGCACGAATATCAAGCACGTCTTCAAATGTAAGCTTACGTCTTCCGCCTACTAATTCGCCTGTAGCGGCAATAACAGGAGTAAATGTTGTATTTTCTTGTGGTGCCCAGAAATGGCAAGCTAACTGTATTGAGCCTTTGCGAAGTGTATTTCTGTGTCCTCGTACAACACTTTCCATTTTAGAGTAACTGGATTCCATCTCCTCGATATTTCTCACAAGTGTACTGTCGGTGTCTAATGTCCTTAATACAATGGATTTAGGTGTGTCAGTACGTTGAGATACGCTGATTGGGTAAGTGTTATTGTCTATAAGTAAGTTAGGGTCTGCACCAGCCTCAGCCAAATTTATTGTGTTATATTCTACAAATTCGCTTAAATCTCGGCTCCACGACAGGAAGTCGTCTTTTGGGTAGTACCCTTCCATTAGAATATCCGTCCATAACTCCTTTTGCACGCCGGCGAATACCATTCCAGGTGCTTTAGGAGCGTACGACAACACAGTGCCAACTACTAACGAAGTTCCTATAGCGGGTGCAGCTGAAACCCCAGCAATTAGGGCTACAAATAATGCAATCGTTAAATTGAATGCAAGGTTTAAAAATGAAAATCTTTTTCTCATGGTGTTGTTAAAATTTTAGGTAGGTTAATATTTCGATTTGTACGAAGCTTTGAGTTCTGCAAAGCGCTCGGGTTCGTTAGCTTGCATAGCTTTTAACTCAGCAGGAGCTTCTTTTAGGTATCGCATATAGTCCCAGCCTTCACGGTCGGGTTGCGTGGAACCTGTTTTGAATTTTCCCGAAAACGTTTGTTTGCCCGGGATTGCTTCAAGCACTTCTTTGGCTTGATTGTAGTTGTTTACAGCCATCTCTACGAAGCTGTCTTTGCGGTCGGCTGTAATTCTTCCAGCTTTGATAGCATCATCGACGAGTGCAACAGCAAGCGTTTTATGATGTTCGTTAAGCTTGTTTACAGCTTCGGTTTTTTCTTTCTCTGCAGCGTTTAGTTTTGCATGCAAGTTCACGATTGCTTGGCTAAGCTCACTTTCGTTTGGTGTTGCAGACAAACCTAATGCAGTTAAAGCATCAGTGGTTAAATTGATTTTGTCCATTTTTTGTTTGTTTTTAATGATGTTGTTTATCGAGAGTTTGATTTCGGCTCCGGATAGTAATGTTTTGCCATCTTGTGCGTACAGGCGTAGCGCCGACATGTTTGATGGGACTCCAACAAGTGAGACTTCCATAAGCTCCCATTTTGTTACAACCTCAACAAGTCCGTATTTTTCTGTGCTACGCAACTCTGCGTCTTTTATAACGATTCCCATGGAAGCACCTTTGATAAATCCGCGCGTAACTTTTCCGCTGATTGCAGCAGCTTTAGGGTCCTCCATATCAAATTCGGTTTCCGCCGTAAGGTTGGGTCCTTCAATTTTGAGGTTGCTACATCTGCCTATTACATTTCCAGCGCTGTCGTAGTCGTGTGAATCTAACAGGACTGGGTTTTTTAAAAATCTTTCAAAATTTCCGCCGGCGTTAAGGATTAGGAAACCATGGTTGTTGACAATTTCCTCGTTGTTGAGAATAAATTTACTCATGTTTTTTGATACTATTTTTTGCAAACATAATTTATCGAATATTGCTGTGCAAAAAAGTGTATAAACCTTATACATGTATGTATAAGGGTTGTTTGTTTTTTTTGTTTTCTGTATAGGTTTATTGATTTTTGCGAAAAATATGACTATGGCGAAAAAAGTAAAACCGCGTGACCCCGAAAAGTACGAATATGCATATCTGCTATTTATGCAGAATGTTATGCAAAAAGAGATATGCGAACGTGTTGGCATTTCAGCGCCGACTTTGCAAAAGTATATTGAGACAGGCGGCTGGAAAGAAAAGCGAGCCAGCAGGTCAATTAGCATCGATGATATTGCTCAAAAAGCATTGAGAAAAATATCAGAGATGTTAGACAACGACGATTTTTCGGCTGATGCTTTTGCGAAAGCCGTATCGCAGCTTAAAACTCTTAAGACTAAGAACACTGTCGATGATGACATCAACGCTTTTATGGATTTTCAGGACTATTTGGTAAAGGAAAGTGCCAACGATGATAGTATAACAAGCGATTTTATAAAAGAAGTGGTTAAGCATCAGGATAACTACATTCAGTACCGATTAGGCGATGGTAAGAAATATTAAAATCAAAAAGGAAACGTGGGAACGCTGGCTTGATAGAGTTAGTTGGATACAAAGCGAGAGTTTCGCTTTGCAAGGTTCTGAGGTTGATAAAGAGGCAAGGCGTGAACGTGCAAAAGCCGACTATTTATTTTTTGTCGAAACCTACTTTCCACACTTGGCTAAGAAAAAATGCGGCAAATTTCACCTGCAAGCTGCACGCCATATCATAAAACACGATAATACACGGGCGCTATTCGAGTGGGCAAGAGGTCACGCTAAAAGCACACATATTAGCTTAATTATTCCCCTATGGCTTAAAATACAGGAGCCTCGCAAGATTAACGTAATGATTTTAGTTAGTAAAAGCGAGGACATGGCAATTAGATTGCTATCTGATTTACAAGCTGAGTTGCAATACAATCAGGCATTTATTAAAGATTTTGGCATACAAGTGCGACAGGGTTCCTGGACTGAAGGTGAATTTAGCACAACAGACGGCTGTCTGTTTGTTGCCTTAGGTCGTGGACAAAGTCCACGTGGATTAAAGGACAGAGGTAGGCGTCCGGACTATATCGTTATCGACGATATTGATGATGACGAACTTGTACGCAATCCCAAGCGGGTTGGTGATGTGCTGAACTGGGTGCTTGAAGCTTTGGCGGGAACAATGGATATGGGACGTGGTCGATTTGTGATGGTTGGTAATAGGATTGGCAGGGATAGTGTTTTAAGCCGATATGCCGAACGTCCGGGTATTTATCATACCATTGTGAATGCTTTGGATAAGAAAGGAAATCCTACCTGGAGTGAGAATTATACTCTTGATGAAATAAAAGGGATTAGAGAGTTCATTGGTGAGCGCAGGTTTCAAAAGGAGTATATGAATAACCCATTGAGCGAGGGTGCTATATTCCAACGCAAGCATATAAAGTATGCTAAAATGCTGCCTTTGAAAGAGTATAAAATGCTGTGCAGCTATACAGACCCGAGTTTTAAACAATCGGCAACTGCAGACTACAAAGCTACTATACTGCTTGGCAAAACCAAAGACGGCATGATACACGTGCTAAAGGCGTACGTCGACCAGACGAGCATCACAAACATGATTAGCTACCATTACGACATTATTGATTATGTCGATGGGCGTGTTCCGGTTATGTTTTACATGGAGGCGAACTTTCTACAGGACACTATTTTAAACGAGTTTCGCAGTGTTGGTGCTATAGTCGGGCATCAGATTCCTATCCGTGGTGATAACAGACGTAAGCCGGATAAATTCGCAAGAATTGAAGCTATAAGTCCCTTGTTTGACCGCGGGTTGATATTCTTTAACATCGATGAAAAGGATAGTTCCGGCATGATAACGCTAATAGAGCAACTTTTGATGTTTGAGAAAGGTAGCAGGAGTCATGATGACGGTCCGGATGCGCTTGAAGGCGGTATTTGGATGCTAAACAGGCGAAGCATGGCAACTAACCTGCCTTATAGCTACGGCAAAAGGGCTTCACGTAGATACTAACTAAAACTAATATAAAATGAAGGCATTTTTAAAAACTCTTATAAAACCATTCAAATGGCTATACTTCTTAGCATATAGGCAGTACTACAAGTTTCTGCTTGAGCAAAAAGTAAAGGAGGCAGTTCGTCGTTCCAAGTGGGAGAACCGCCGCTACATTGTTACAATGTTTTATGGCAAACCGCAGTGTTATAGTAAAAAACAGCTGAAGGATGCTATTAAAGCTAAGAAATTTAAAAAGGGTGTAACAATTGAGGATATTGAGAAACATGCCTATTTCGTAACCAACTAAACAAAATATTATGTTTTTAACTTACCCTGAATTAAGGTCGGTAGCTTACGGCTACCAACTACAAGAGATAACCGACAATCAGCCAGATATTGCAGAAATGGCTATTGCTGCAGCTGTCGAGGAAATGATAAGCTATTTAAACCCGAGCAATCAGCGACACTGGCGTGATGGACGTCCACGTTACGATACTAATTTGATATTCGGTGCTACCGGTGATGACCGAAATGCATTAGTGCTTGAGCTTTGCAAAAGCATAGCTCTGTACTACGTGTGTCGCCTTTCAAATGTAGATATAATACAGGAGAACGTGCAAGATAGGTACGACAGAGCCATTGACTGGCTTGAGAAAGTGGCGGGAGTTGGAAAGTACGCAGGTGCGCCGGCAATTACGCCCAATCTGCCCGTGCTGGAAGTTAGCGACACTGACGACGACAAAAATAAGCCGTTTCGTAGCGGCAGCAGACCAAAATTCATTCACGATTTTGAATAATTAGAGAGATGGCAAAAAAACAACAAAATTCGGCAAGTGCCGTAAAAAAACGTACAGACAGCTATTATTACAAGATAGCTAAAAATAGCATAAGCAGAACGAGGCAAGATATAAGCTCCTGGCAACGTGCATTGCGACAGGCAGATAATATGGATAACCCACGACGTACCTTGCTGCAAAATTTGTACAAAGATATTAGCTTAGATGCTCTGCTTACTTCGCAATTAAGCAACCGGATAAATATTACAACTTCCAGCTCCTTCAGCATCCGCCAGGGCGAAGATGTGAACGATGAGATAACAGCAATGTTGGCTTCAAGCAACTGGTTTACCGATTTAATTAGATACATACTTGAGTCTCGTTTCTACGGTACAACTGTTGTTGAACTAATAACAGACGAACTCGGCAATATTAAGCCGGTTATTTTTCCACGTACGCACGTCATTCCCGAACAGGGCTTTGTGTTGTGGGATGTTTCCGAGAAAGCCGGTTTCGACTACAGGAACTCAAAAGAGTACGGAACATACGTACTTGAATTTGGCGACGAAAAGGACTACGGCTTACTTAATAGGGCTATTCCGCATGTGTTATTTAAGAAATTTGCACACAGCTGCTGGAGCGAGCTATGCGAAGTCTATGGTATTCCACCAAGAGTAATAAAAACAAACACGCAGGACCCACGAATGCTCAGTCGTGCTGAGTCGATGATGCGTGATTTTGGTGCTTCAGCTTGGTTTATAATTGACGAAACCGAGAGTTTTGAGTTCGCTCGAGGAGCTGATACAAACGGCGATGTGTATGCTAACCTTATCCGATTGTGCAACAACGAGATGTCTATGCTTATAAGCGGTGCTATAATTGGACAAGATACTGAACATGGTAACGAAAGCAAGGAGAATGTAAGCATGCAACAGTTTGTAAGATTGTGCGATTCTGATAAGCAGTACGTTGAAAAATATATGAACTCGGCTGTGATGGGGGCGCTTTATCAAATAGGAATACTACCTGAAGGTTGCTCATTTTCGTTTGACCAAAAAGAAAACTTGGACGAACTCTACACTCGCACTATTGGTTTTTTGCCGTATTTTGATATCGACTCTGAGTGGGTGAAACAAAAGTTTAGCATTGAAGTTACTGGAGCTAAACAGTTTGGTATAGCCGACGATTCGGATTTTCCAGAATCCCTGCAAGATTAACCGCACACCTGCAGGGTTTTGATATATGCGAGTGTGGGCAACATCACGTACACGTACATAATTATAAGGTTGGCGATGCCGATTGGTTGATTAAGTTGGCTTATAAGGAGAATGATGTTATTGCACAGGTTGACGGTAAAATTGATATTATTCACGACCTTTACGAGCATTATTCAAAGTCGTTCAGGAAAGCTGTAAATAGCGTTATGTCGGATGAATACGAGGAGCTTACAGACCGATTTAGGTTGAATGTTAGCCGTTTTGCTGCCTACAAAGCATATACGGTTACAAAAAAACTAAACGATATTTATACCGACAGTAACATCTCTGATAACAAGGGGGCTACAAAACAGGCTCTAAAAATTTTCAACAAGTGGCAGCATACCGAATATAATACTGCAGTTGCAAGAGCGAGAACCGCAAAACAATTTACCGAGTTTATGCAACCTGAACGTGTGCAGATGTTTC
>JAPXLB010000014.1:0-2206 GCA_033809755.1 Lentimicrobiaceae bacterium | reverse complement strand
GCTACAAAACAGGCTCTAAAAATTTTCAACAAGTGGCAGCATACCGAATATAATACTGCAGTTGCAAGAGCGAGAACCGCAAAACAATTTACCGAGTTTATGCAACCTGAACGTGTGCAGATGTTTCCGAACCTAAGATGGCTACCAAGCCGAAGCGCCGACCCGAGAGTTAGCCATACTGTGTTTTACAACAGGGTGTGGGCTAAAAACGACCCATTTTGGAACAACAACGCACCGGGAACTGAGTGGAATTGCAAATGCGATTTGGAAGAAGTAGCTGGCGAACCGACTGACAATAGCGATGTTAAAACACCGCCACCCATAAGGGGGTTGGAGGGTAGACCCGACGAAACAAAACAAATATTTACCGACAATGCAAGCTATATAAGGAATGCGGGCAACAAAGCTATTGACAGTGTTGCTAAGTGCTACTATAAGGATACAAAAAGCAAACTGCAGATAAACGTTCTTGCACAGACTAAAGAGTTTGAGGATAATATTAAATTGGGTAGGATTCTTGCGAAAAACAAAAACGTTAAAAGTGTTGCTATGAGACCGCATTTTGCAGACCAAACCGTTGTATCTATTCCCAATCCTGAATTTCAAATTAATGGACTTATTGCTGATGCGAAAAGAATAAAAAGCTGGAATGTAGCTGCTTCTTTTAGAAGTGCTATAGGGCAGAATAGCAAGATAGTGGTAATTGACCTTGCTAAATTAGAAGAGTATAAACTACAAGCTAATTTGTTGGCGATACGGATTTCTAATAGACATGTAGATTTCACAACGGGGGTTATTGATAGCTGCTATGTTGCATGGAAGGGGAAATCAGTCAAGATTGACTCAAGTGTGTTAAGTGGGTACACCCTTGACACTAAGGTTAGGTACATAAGAAGAATAGAAAAATTATTGGATGAGCTTGTTAAATAAAACAGCAGGGCGGTCTGTCCTGCTGAGTAATCTCCCGGCTAAGCTTGGCGTTACCCGCGCCGCCTTCGGGTATATAATTCCTTAATATACATTTGCAAATATACAAAAACTATTCCAAATAGCAAGCAAAATCGAAACTTTATTTTACATCCACCACAACTCTTGCGGTTGCTGTCTTATATTTTGGCTTAGCTGTTTTGTCGGTTGTATGGCATAGGAATTTAATTTCTACTTGTCGAATACCGTCGTTACGTGGAACCCTTTCGAGCTGCACTCTCGTTAATAATCCAACTTCGTATTCGTTATCCTTAGGTTCTAATTTAAACCCATGCAGCATTCTGTGTATATCTTCCGCAATATCCCAAATTTTGTTATCAACTTCAGTATCTTCATTTCTAATATTGGGGTTTTGTGCATGCCTGCCAGCTAAGGTTAAAACAATATTTAACGGAGCATCCTGCACTTGTTGCCCCTGGTTGTTAAATATTAGCGTTTCGGCATTAAGTAAGCAGCAGGGGTATTTAATTGGTGGATTTTCGTGGTAGAGTTGACCCCAGTCGTAGTTGATATACTTTAGTTCTGCTATGTTTTGCAGTTTGTTGCGTATTTGTCTTAAAATATCGTTTATCATTTGAATAATCCTTTCATTTTGTTATCAATGTGTTGTTTTACCATGCTATCTATATTCGGGTGTTTGCCCATAAACTGCCTTTTTGGAATTATTACGTTTCTGTTACGTCCGGCTGAGCTTGTGCCTTCGTTGTGTGCCGCCGAGTATTTTAAATCGCTAAAAATAATTACCTTTCCAGGTGGGCTGACTTTATAGCGGATACTGCGACCCAAGTTGCCGGTTGCGCCGGTAAGTATTTTGCGTTTACCATATTTACCTTTTCCTACGGTTGTTTCTTTTGTTTTAAGTTTGCCTGATTTTGTTTTATAGCGTACGGTTTTGGTTTTACGTCTGTTTACTTCCTGCCATTTAACACCGAAGTACCCCTCGTTTTGAAAGTTCTTTTTGTACATAGACACGGCTTCACGCCCAACTTCGTGTGGTAGCCGTACGCCAAACTCAACCTTAACTTGAGACTCTAAGTCTATAAATAACTGACTAAACTCCTTGGGATTCATTTTGTTGTTTCTCCTGTTCGTCTAATTCAAGCAATAGTTTCTTAACCGGCGTAGCTAAATAATTATACAGCGTTGCAAGACTGATGTGAAAGCGTGGCTTTATATAGGTTCTATATACATGCCTGGTGCTTACGCCTTCCTTTTTATG
>JAPXLB010000013.1:0-75276 GCA_033809755.1 Lentimicrobiaceae bacterium | reverse complement strand
TCCAGGAGAATCTAGCAGACGGTTCAGGATTTCCACTGTTTCCGTCAATAAACCAGTTGCTATCAGCTACCCAGTTTTTGGTTTCAAATAAACCTGTTGCGAAATCATCGTGGAATGGTAGTCTGTAACCTGTTTCCATATCGAGACAAGGTTTTGTTTCGAGAGCAAACATAGACTCACCTATTTCACCTGGGAATCCGAATTCAGTAAGGTCGTACAAAGCTGTAACATCCCAGCAGTGGTATCCTGGTTCCATAGTATTATCGAAACGATATAGAGAATCTGGAGCAACGTCAGGAGTAATGACTTCTCCGTCTCTGTATAAGCGGTATCCGACAACATCACCTATATTAATAACAGTTCTGTCACTTAATTCATAAACGAACATATAATTATTTTGGAAACAACCTATTAATGCCCATTTATCAAAGTATGCGGTAAATGCTAAACCACCGCCGACCCATGAACCATAGTTAAGGTCGCTCATGTCATGTTCAACACCTGTATAGTTCATATCCTGATCCATTTGCTTCATAGTGAAAGGACCACCTTGAACACCACCGTTGTCTATAACGTATAGAACACCTTCTATGTAGTCATAAGCCGAACCTGAAACAGAGTTAATAGTAGCCGTAGCTGTAGCAATAGTACTACCGTCCATTCTGATAGCTTTCATATCGCTCCAAGCACCCACGTAGAAACCACCGTTTCCACCGTCAAGGTGTTTGCTGTATGCGATGTGACGAACCGAACCGGAAGTGGTAATAGTATTAACAAGCGTTTGGTTTGTAAAGTTCATTACATAGATAGAAGAACTACTAGGCGAACCGTAGAATACATTTTCTGTTGGGTTATAAGCCAAGTCTCTAATACTACCAGCACCTGAAATTTGGAATGTTTCTAGGTAGTTACCATCCATATCATATTTAAAGAAATCATTTCCATTCCAGCAAGCACCGTATATAAAGTCACCATCGGAAGCGACAGCATATTCACCACCAGTGTAGTGTAAAGGAACATTTAATAAAACATCCCACATAGCATCGGTAACCGAACCTGAAGGTATAGTAGCAATGTATGAAGGATTAGGATCAGTTTCTGCCATAGCACTAGCCATTGCATCTCTTTCTTCAATTTGAGCTTGTGTTAATCCTTCATTTCCGTTTACATAAATTTTACCTGCGCTACGAGTTCCTGGAGCTTCCCACATCAATTTAGCCGATAGGTGAGTTTCGTCTGAATAATCTTGAGCAGTTAAATTAACAGGAGGTTCAAGGAATCTGCTGGTAAATGTATAAGTAGCTTGTTCTGAATAACCTGAGCAATATACACCTGCTACACCGGCAACGTAAGTTTGTCCGTATACAACGTGAGTAGGAGGTATATCGTAGTATAGTTGATCATTAGGTAATTGAGGACCTTCAACAGTATTATCGAGGAAGAATTGATAACCTTGGTTTTCAACACCACCCGATTCAATTAGTACATCGTCGATAGCCCAACCTGAAGACCATTGTCCGGCGTCGTCAAAGTGGAATCTAACTATAACTTCGCTATATCCGGCAGCACCAGAGAAAGCCGAAAGGTCAAGTTCTATCTTAGTCCAAGCCGAGACAGGCGTAGCATTGTATATAACAGAAAAGCTAGCACCACCGTCTGTACTCAATTCCACAGTACCTATAGCCGAATAACCACCAGTAAAGAAGTGTTCGAAAGTCAACACGTAGCTAGAACCTGTTGTTAGGTCTAGTACAGGAGTATCTAAGTAGTCTTCCGAGCTATCGCCGTTGTTAAGGTCGTCGTTAGAAACAGCGTATGTAGAGTGAGGAGGAATAGCGAAGTAAGTACTACTAGCATCGCTTGAAGCATACCAACCGCAAGTAGCGTTTAAAGTATGTTCTGTCCAACCTGCTGGAGGGAATATAGGACCTTCGAAGTCTTCATCAATAATGGAAGCTTTACTTTCTTCCCAAGTAGCGTGTAGACTAAGTTCATCAACAAATAGATTTTTCGGAGCCCAACGTATATCTTCAAGTATGATAGTGTGTGTGGCGTTTCCGTTAACATCTATCGAAGCAGTGTAGGTGTAATATCCTGTATAAGTAACAGTAACGTCGTATCTGCCTTTAATCAAGTTGTTAAACACAACCGAACCACCTGTAGGTACAGTTTGAGTAACCGTCATACTTGGATAATCTTGTCCTTCAAGAGTAATAACGGCACCATTAGCAGGCACAAAACCGCAAATAAGTTGAACGTTAAATGTAATATCTGCAAATAGTCCGTGAGGAACAACATTGGTGTATGTGCATTCCGAAAGGTCACCGCTTGGGTAAGCAGCTTTAATGCAATATGCATACCAGCCTGCAGGTAAATTAGCCCAAGCAGAACCACCGTCGGTGTATGTAGTTCCGGTTATACCTGTAATTTCAGCACCTGAAGGAGTAGCAGTACCTTGCCAAGCGATAGAAGGATCAGCTACGCTGAGTCTTTGTAGTCTGTAGCTAGATACAGCATCGCTTAAGTTAAAGTCGTGAGCCGGTTTAACTGTAGCGGGCACATTTTGTACGCCTGCAGTAGCTTGAGCAGGATATAATGAAATTTGTCCATCAAATTTTTGAGGATAAACAATATCGTTGCTAAGCATATCCCCTGCTGTTCTGGTTAAAGGACCGTGAACAATAGCTTGAATCATAAAGTCTTGATAAGGACTTAATCCCCAGCTTCCGCCTGCAGTTTGGTTAATCGAGTAGCTCTTGAAGGCTTTAGGTAGAGATTCGTCTACGCCGAGAGGTACACAGTTAGGAGCAGGAGACATTTGACGCATAGCTAAGTAGAAGTCGCCTTCAGTAATAACAGCCTCAAGTCCATCTACCGTCACCCAACCGAAGTTGTCAGCAGTTGTCGTGATTGTATCTAACACAGTGCCGGGCATTCCGTTTCCGCCGTCAGCAGCGTAAACGATGACGTCGAAAGGTTGTCCGATAATGTTTCCGTTAGTTGGGAAACTACCGTCACCAACGTAGAAACGTCCACCAATAACAGTAGCAGGATATCCTTTCGGTGTGAATTTCACAGCGTTAGTGTTACCTGCTTCAGCCCAAGCCGTGAAGTTTTCAGCAGTACCGTCGTCATAGCCTAATTGGTAAGGACCGTGAGGCACACACCATTCAACAAGAACTTCGGTATCTTCGGGGTTAACTTCAGCGCTAGCACAGTTAGGAGCGTTAGCAAGTTCTTTCAGGCTAACATTAACAGTTGTAGTAACGTTTTCAGTAATTTCGAATAACACCTCTTCAGTTTGGTAACCTAACAGTTCGTATGTAGCTGTGTGAGGACCTTCAGCAAGAAGCATACTGTAATTACCGTTTTCATCTGTGAATGTGGTATTACCACCAACAGTAACTGCGACGTTAAATAGAGGTTGGCTTGTACCAAACTCTGTAACAGTACCTTCAAGTGTTCCTGGAGTAATAACAGTCATAATTGCAGGAATTTCGACACTAGGATTGTTAACGTCGTTGGTTGCAACTGTAATAGTGCCGTCGTACACACCAGGTGCTGAGTAGTCGCCTGTAGCACCAAACCATACATCAACAGTTTGATCTCCGTTAGCCGGAACAGTTCCTTGTTGTGGTTGAACGTCGGTAATGAAAGTACCTAAACCAACAAATAATGTATAATCTTCCACTTCACCGTACGATGTAGCACCGCATGGGTTAATGCTACCACCGTAGCGTAGTCTGATACGCATAACGGTATATCCCTCAACTGCGTCATTTGGCACAGTGATATTAGCGGTTCCTGGGTCGTTACCTGTAATAGTTTGCCCTTCCGAAGCTTCGAAAACTCCGTTTCTGTTCCAGTCAATGTGAACGTCTATTCTATCTGAACTCCATGCGTTTCCGTTTTCAACGGTTAAAGCATAAGTTTCTCCATGTAGAACTTGAGCAACTAAGTGTGTATAATTACCATATTGTGTACAAGTTGAGCTGTTATCTATACCTGCGAATATAACTCTAGAGATATATTCGTCGCAACCGCCTGAAGCAGTACAGTACGAAGGAATAGAAATAGGAGGAAGATCTCCGCTGTAAGTAATATTGTAAGACAAAGTTCCTAAACCTGTATTTCCAATATTCAATCTAACAGGACCTACTGGTCTGTTTTCACCTGTAAACAAAGTATCTTCAAGGGTTGTAGGAGAGTATACCAATTCAGGTGCTGACCATTCAACTTCAGCACAAGCAGGTGCTGTAGCACCATCGGCATAAACAGCGCTAACGCAATATTCGTAGATGCCGTAGTCTGGCAACACGTCACCGTTCCATGTATTACCTGATTGAGCAACGTGTACTTGTGTGCCGTTTCTGCTAATAGAATAGAATTGGAAACCGCTACCTGGTTCAGGACGGTGGCTCCACGAAACTATAGTGTTACCTCCAAGTTGATTTGTAATAGCAGCGGTAGCCCATGTAACCGGAGTTAATGGTGTACCCATAACTATCATGCTAACAGGAACATCAATGGTTTTGTTAACCGATGTAAATGTTATAACAGCCGATTCTGTTTGTCCGGCTTCATAGCCCGTAGCATTGAAGTTAACAGCAATGTTGCGGTTGTTACCGGGAGCAACAGTTCCTTCAAGAACAGGAACATCTAACCAGTCTTGGTTAGCCGAACTCCATCCGCCAATAGTAGCTGTCCATGCTAATGGACCGGTTCCTGAGTTATCAATATTCAATGTGCCTGCAAATACTTCGTTAGGATTAAGTACTTGGTTATATGGGTTTGGAGTAATAGCCATATTAGGCTGTTGCATTGTAATACTGATATTTGTAGCAGTATTTTGTGCTACAATTACATTAGGTACTGTTGTAATACTATATCCTGTGGCTTCAGCACCAACAGTATACGTACCGGTAGGCATGGTATTAGTTCCAAAGTTAAAGGTACCGTCAGCACCAGTAGTTTGCGGTAATACACCTGCTACTGCGGGAGTAAAATATACAGTAGCTCCTTCAACAGGAGTAGTTCCGTCAACGTCGTAAACAGTACCTGCTAAAGAACCGTATGTTGCTGTGGTAAACGACCAAATGGGGTTACCAACTGCGACACCATAAGGGTTAGAAGGTACTATTTGCCAATAGTATTGTGTGCCAGGAGTTAAGCCTGTTAAATCGAACCATTGGTTGGTTGTGGTAGTACCATTATGTATGTTTGTTGGAGGATTATCTGTTCCAAAGTAAACACTGTACTGTGTAGGATAACCGCCGTTCATATCAACGCTCCATTGTAGTTGGTTATCGATATGTACTCCTGTTGCCAAGTTTTGTGGATGCTCCATAATAACCGGCAATGGAGGAATAGGTGGCGTTTTAATAAATTGATACGTTAGTCCGCTTACGGGAGCATTCGTAGAATTAAATGGCATTGTGCTGGAATACGATGTTCCGGGTTGCGAAGCAGCCCAAGAAGTACGTCTGTTGTTGTAATCGGTTCTAGTTGTACCCCTTAAACCCACTTGCGGATATAAACTACCGGTAGAAGAAGTTGAACAGTCGCCATAAACAAATTCAGCAATATTAGATGTTTCGTACAAGCGAATTTGGAAGTTAATGTTATCGGTAGCGTAAGTGGTACCATATCTTTTAGCTTTTTTCCACTGAGCTACGAAAACTCTGTTGGGAGCTGTTCCAATGGTTTGGTATCTTACTTCAGAGCCAGAACCAGCACCTTGTCCTTGAAGGTCTCTGGCAAACGCTGCAATAATAAAATTTGCAGTAGTTGTACCTGATATTGGAGTGTATCCTGTAACTTGATTACTAGCTACATAGCCATCAGCATTAAGGTACACTTGCGTAACGGTTGTGCCGTTAAACTCAAAAGAGAAGCCCAATGGAACTTGAGCAACTCTGTAGTCCCATGATTCGCTGGTAGTATGTACGGTACCACCGGTAATTTCGGTGTATGTTCCGTTACTTTGGACGAATACATAATCATCACTAACACCTGCCTTGGCAGTCCATGAGAACGCTAGAAGAACAAACAATAATGTTAAAATTTTTTTCATTGTGTGTTAAATTTTTTATTAATAATTTATTTAATTTACGTATTAGCATTAATTTTTGTCCTGGCGCCAATGCCCTACATTTTATTTGTTATACGTTTTGGTAAGGCGCTCTTCTGTTTTTCTCTTGTTTGTATTTTAAGTTTTTAGTTAATAATTAATTTAATTGTGTGTTTTATATTTAATGTATTTAAGGTTTATAATAAAAAACTGACTCATAAAGCCTTCAAGACTTACAAGTCAGTTTAATTTGTTTTATATTTAATGGTATTTTGTTGTTCTATATCTAATACAAGATAGCTTGAGAAATTATGGCAAGATGCAACCAAAGCAGGACAGTTGAACCCGTGTGCAATACTGAAATTGCGCCCAATAGCTCTAGCCATAAAATTGTATCCAATAAGCCTATTCATAGTACTAAACATAAAACACCCCTATATATGAGACACATCAAAGATGAAATGCCCCTACAAGTTTTTAAAAGTTAATGGTTATTTAATCGTTTGTTAACAATAAATTAACATACGGTTATTGCAAAATGAGACAACACGCGCCTTTATCTAACTATTTTTTATTAGAATTTTGAGTCTATCGTACTTATTGTCACCATCTTACGTTAAAGAACCTATTAATAACTTACTTAAAAACGATACAAATTTAAATAAAAAAATGTAAATAAAAAATTTTTCGAGTTTTTTTTTACAAATACGATTATCATACTATTGTGATAAGGATACTTTATAACGAACTTTTTAATGGGTGTGAGTCAGTGTTGCGGGTTAGTTATGAGTTACGAGTTTTGAGTTCCCCTTTACTGCCGTGCTATTGCATCGTGTGGCATGTTGGCTTAATTAAACCTTTGTTTTAATCAATAAACTTTTTGTGTTTCAATTTTGTTTTTTTCATTTTCTTTGCTTGTCCAAAGAAAACGAAACAAAAGAAAAGACACTTTTTACAAGGAATTTTTTATTGCCTTGCAGCAATAAAAACCGTATAAAAGAAACTAAATTTCTTACAGGGATTCAGAAATTTTTAACGTTTCTTTTATACATATTCTGCGTAAAAAGGATTTTAAAATAGTGAAATTTTACCACCTACTCGCTAGCTTTTGCAAATTAGGTGTAAGTCAACGACTTTGTTAAACATTTTAGCAATAAATACACTTTCCTCTTTTCGATTAAATTATCAGTCACGGTAAGGAAGAACAATAGCCAAAAATTTAGCTTTAAAAAGGATGGCATACATTTCTGCTGAATGGAGTTCGAAATAAATCCCAAGTGAGGGCGGGAAGCTCCGAGCTTGCGAGGAGATCACCCGCACGAACTCAGGATTTATAAGAACGCAATTCAGTAAAGAAATGTCAGCCTTGATTTTTTGTTACTTTTTCATCACCCGAGTACCGTATAAACGGTACGAGAGCATTGAGTACCTTTAAAATTAATACGGAACGAAATAACAAAAAGTAAATAACGAAAAATAGAACCTTCAAAGCTAAATTTTGCCACCTACTCGCTAGCTTTTGCAAATCGACTGTAACACAGCGGCTTTGTTAAACTTTTTAGTAATCAATAAACGTTTCTTTTATACATATTCTGCGTAAAAAGGTTTTTGAACAAGTAAAATTTTATCCTGCTTGATTTTGCAAATCGAGCGTAAGTACTTCAACATTTTAACATTTTCGGTCGTTGAGTGCCGATATTGAGCGAAGCGAAATATCGGTGTATCGAAATGCCGAAAATCTCGTCAATCACTTTGCCACTGCAGCACTTCGACACTTCGGGCTTCGACTTCGCTCAGCCACCGCAGTGAGCGAAGTGCTGCAACTCCGTCCCGAAACTTCGGGACAACTCGGAACTCAGAACTTCGGACTATAGACCACAGACCACTCCCGACTTCTCGGGACAAGCAACCACCGACCACCCATCACCCAGTTAAAATCCGTTTCCGAATCTGCTCCAGAATCTGTATTCCATTTCTTTCCATCGCTGAGCAGTAGCGGCGGCGAAGTCGGAGCTGTAGTTGTTAAGTAAGGTTTGAGCTTCTTTTAGCTTGTCGTTTTTAAGCAGTTCTTCTACCTTTTTTTCTAATTCTGGTGTTTCAAAAAGAGCTTTTTCTTCAAATTCCAAGATGTTTTTATTCATAACATCTTTTGTTAATCCCCAAGCAACTGTGGCTAATCTGTTGGCTTTGCGATAGTTCCAAATAGCTGCGTTTTCGTCGTAAACTCTGTAGCCGCATACGTCAAATCCTGCCGGCAATTTAGTTGCTCCCATATAGATAGGTATTCTGGGACTTTGTCCCGGATTATCGAAAGAAAACCAGCTAACAGCACCTATTTCGTCGGGTAGCCAATCGCGAAGCTGCATTATGTGCGAATACGAACACCACGACACGGAAACCGTACGCTGAAAGTCGATGGTATTGGGTGCAAGTTGGTTTATCAAGTTGCGTTCGTAGAACATTACCCAAGGGTTGGCTACTGGGTTTATTATAGTATCGTAAGTGGTGGTAGAATCGGTTTTAACCTTTTTGATATAGATTTGATTTTTGGTCATGTCGTACTCGGTTCCTTCGTAGGTAGAACGATAAAATTCGCAAAGTTGCTGAATAGTTACTTTCTTTTCGGGTTTAACCGAAAAAGGCAGTTCGTCCATATCCATGCTTAAATTCAACGAAGGAGCCAGCTGGCTGAGCACCCAGTATTCCCTGATTTTGAAAGGCTTATCGGTATTGCCGTAAGCTTTCCAAAATTTAAAAGGTTCTTTTCCGTCCCACAATCCAAATTTTTTGGCAACTGATTTTACATTCTTGCTAGCCATAAAGTAGTCGGGATTATTAAAATCTATTTCGCCAATTCGTGAAATATTAGCCGAAATACCCACGTGCTCGTCGGGTATACGCTGTGCAGCCCACACTCCACCGATTTTATCGGGACCTTCGCCTAAGATTTCCATTTGCCAGACTTCGTTTTTGTCGGCAATTGTGAGGCATTCGCCTTTATCGGCGTAACCGTATTTTTCAATCATTTCGCCTATTGTTTTGATAGCATCTCTGGCATTGTCGCATCTTTGAAGAGCAATTTTTTGCAGTTCTTCTATCATAAACATTGCATTTTTATTGACCAATGTATCGGGTCCCGAAAAAGTTGTTTCGCCAATTGCAAGTTGTTTTTCGTTCATGCTAGGATAGGCAGTGTTAAAATACTTGTATGTATGTTTAACTTGAGGTATATATCCGGCAACGGTTCTAGTCGATTGGTCTTTAAAACTTCTAGTATGCATGTTACCTTTATATATAGCTTGCATAGCCGTGTCGGGATGGTCGGCAGCGGGCTCCATGTTTAGCCACGAACGGTAGTAGCTATCGCAAGAATGACATGTGATAACCGAACCGTCGAAAGAGGCTTTTTTGCCGACCATTATGCTGGTGCAACTTTCATTTTGAGGTATTATTTGTGCCGATAAATTAAAGCTGATTAATAAAAAAACAGCTGCGATTACGCGATAGTGTTTCATACAATTATAGTTTTAGCTTAAAAAATTAGAAGGGTAGGTCGTCTTCTTCGATAAATTCTTGTCCTTGTTCAAAGTTAGCGGGCTGCGATGCCGGATTGGTGGGAACTTGCGATTGCATTTCGCTTGAAGCAGGCGTGCTTACAACTTTATCGACGCGCCATGCACGGCAATCGGTGTACCAGCGTTCGTTGTATTCGCGACTTTCTATATCAAAAAACACTCTTACATTTTCGTTTTCATTTATCGGCGATTGGTCAATTCTGTCGCCCCACATCGAAAAACATATTTTTTTGGGATATTGACTATCTAAGTTTGTTTCTACAACAAATTCTTGTTTTTTCCAAGGTCCGTTTTTGCCTTCTCCTGTCAGTAATGGTAGTATTTTTACTATTCTTCCTGTAATTTCCATTTTGTTAATTTTTATTAGTTGTTAATTTTAATTTGATTTCTATTTATAACGGCAATAGGTGTAATGCCGGCTTTTACTTTCTGTTTAAGATTTACTTTTAGCTCGATGTTTTCAGGTAAAAACAAATCGACTCTGCTTCCGAATTTAACAAAGCCGAGTTGTTCGCTTTGTTTGACTTCGGTATTTATTTCCGAATAGTTTACAATTCGTCTGGCAACAGCGCCGGCTATTTGTTTTACCATAATTTCGCCTGCGGCGGGATTTTTAACAACAACCGAATGGTGTTCGTTAAGTTGAGACGATTTAGGATGTCGCGCAACGATATACTTTCCCTTATGATATTTTGAATAAACAACTTTTCCGCTTACGGGGTAAAGGTTGGCGTGTACGTCGTAAATCGACATAAAAATTGAAACTTGAAGTCGCATATCGTTGAAAAATTCTTTTTCAAAAACTTTTTCTATTGCAACTATTGTCCCGTCGGCTGGACTTATAATAAGGTTGTCATCATTTATTAAAATTCTATTCGGTAAGCGAAAGAATCTGACAATAAAAAATTCTGTTATTACAAAATAAGCTACAATTAAGATTTTTGGCAGAACAGGCAAAAAAGGGGCATAAAGCGTAGCTATTACAAGGATTACAGTAATTGCACACGATATTAATATTATGTTTTTCCCTTCTTTGTGTATTTTCATTTCTATCGAAAAAATCAAAAATGCACAAACAAAATTACAAAAATTGTGTTTATTTCAAAGGCTAATTTTTGTAATTAGTGGTATGATGTTCAAAATAGGTGCTGTAGCACGTACAAATACCACCTTTGAAGTGTGTATTAATAAAATGAGTTAAATTTACTTCTACTATGATTGTTGTGATACAAAAAAGAATAGAACTTTCTTTAAAAAGGTGCTACTTTTGACAATTAAGCAAGGTTTTTTAGATATAAATTTTTTGCAAAAGTGGTTTAATGGTTCGGTGCTACGCACCTGACTTAAGATTTTTATTATATTGTTACAAATGGGACGCCGTTATACGGCTTGTGTAAGTTGCTCTTGGCTATTAGCTACACTAGGCCAACGGCTAAAAGCTAAAGGTTAAAAGCCGAAATCCAACAGCAACTCCAATCAGGCTTTTTTTGCAATCAATAAACTTTTAAGTTTCAATTTTATTTCTTTCATTTTCTTTGCTTGCTTTAGCAAATTAGAAGTTAGAAATTAGAAATTAGAATTTCAACTGTTACTAATTTTTGCAAAGCAAGCGTAAGTCAACGAATTTGTTAAACTTTTTAGCAATAAATACACTTTCCTCTTTTCGATTAAATTATCTGTCACGGCAAGGAAGAACAATAGCCAAAAATTTAGCTTTAAAAAGGATGGCATACATTTCTGCTGAATGGAGTTCGAAATAAATCCCAAGTGAGGGCGGGAAGCTCCGAGCTTGCGAGGAGATCACCCGCACGAACTCAGGATTTATAAGAACGCAATTCAGTAAAGAAATGTCAGCCTTGATTTTTTGTTACTTTTTCATCAAGGAAAAAGTAAATAACGAAAAATAGAACCTTTAAAGCTAAATTTTGCCACCTACTCGCTAGCTTTTGCAAATCGAGTGTAACACAGCGGCTTTGTTAAACTTTTTAGTAATCAATAAACGTTTCTTTTATACATATTCTGCGTAAAAAGGTTTTTAGTCCAGAAGTTTTGGGATAACTTGTAACACCATTAGCCAAAAGCTAACAGCTAAGAGCCAACAGCCCGAGACTTCGGGGACTAAAGGCATTTTTCTTTTTAAAAAGCACTACTTCTGAATTAAGTCTATTTAATAATAAAGTATAAAAAACAGGTAGCAGAAAACGAAAGGCATAGACATAAGTGTCGAGTCGAAGCGGTCGAGTACACCGCCGTGTCCGGGTAGTAGTTTGCCTGAATCTTTAACATTGACACTTCTCTTGAATAACGATTCCAAAAAATCGCCCATAACAGCGGTGATTGAAATTATTATTGATAAAATTATCCACTGACAAGTGTTTAAAATGCTAAAGTATTTGGATAAAATAAGGGCTGTAATTATTGCAAAAAAAGCACCGCCCAGACAGCCTTCCCAAGTTTTTAGAGGAGATATTTCTACATCAACTTTATTTTTACCAAATATTGAGCCGACAATGTAAGCACCGGTATCGTAAACCCAAATAATAAAGAAGTAGCCCAATATTAAAATTCTTTTTTCAAATACGGTTTCACCGATATCTGTAAATAAAAACAAACTCAAAGCCAATGGTATTGCGGTGTATATTATGCTAAACAGTGCTGTAGACACGTTTATTATTGGGTCTGTTTTTTTGCGGAACAATTCTATTAAAATAGCAGAAAAAGCTATAACAACTAGCAGTATCAACGCCGAACTTGAAATTATTTTAAAAGCAACTAAGGCAATAATAAGGTAAGTAGCACTTCCGAGTATTAAAGATGATACAAGACTGAAGTTAGGGTCTTTTATTTTTATTAGTTTTGATAGCTCGTAAATTGATGCTACGAGTACGAAATACATAACGGCGGCGTAATATATCCTGCCGAGCATTATAGATCCAACCATAATGACTACAAAGCATAGTGCCGTGATTGTGCGTGTTATAAAATTTTTACTCACTAAAATCGGGTATTAAAGATTTAGCTTTTTCTTCAAATTCGGGCTGTACGTACAGTTCAATTTCACCAAATAGGTATGACGAGTCCATTTTGTTAATATCAACGCAGATAATACCATTTTCATCCAAAATGTTTTTAATAATTTCTACTTCAACTATTTGGTTAGTGCAGTATATCATTTTCCAGTCGTTTACATCTGTCATATGCTATTATTTTAATGATTTGCTTCAACAAGTATTAAAAACAGGTTGTTGGGAGCAACTCCTTGATTTATATATGTGTTGCCTGTTGGATTAATTGAACCTGTTCCGGTTATAATTGTAAGTTGCGAATTATAGATGTCTTTGTTTTGAGAAATTTCGGAAAACATTTGGGTCAAACTATCGGTAAGTTGGTTTGTATATGCCACAACTACCAACGTATCGGGAATGGAAAATATTTTTGTTCCGTATTCTGATGACAGAACAATGCTTCCGGTTTGTGAGAGCAAATATTTACAATTCACAATTGATACGAAACTGCTGTCGATAATTGAGTCGTCGTCGGTGTAAGTTGCCGAAATACTATTTAAAATAAACTGTATAGCCGGATGTTTGCACACCATTTTATCCCAGTTGCACTCTTTAATAAGTCCGGCGAGAGCGGCTGTTAGTTCGACCTCCGACTCGCAATAGATAAAAACTCCACCTAAGTTGTTAAACACTTCGGCAAAGTTAACATCCATTATTTCGTGGGTTTTAGTATATACAGGAGTATCAATATCGAAGTGTTGAAACGGGTTATCCGTCTTGTGCAGTAGCGCTTCTCTGATTTTTTTCAGCACTTTTTCTCTTGATGTACTTTCTTCCATATTGATTATTTTAGAAAATTAGCTGTCGGTGTTATTTGTATCAGATGTATCGGTTTCGGAAATCTCGTCTGAAACGTTTTGTTTCTCTTCAGAGATGCTATCATCATCATTGCTAGCTATGCCTTCAGTTTTCAAGTCCTTTTGTTCTTCTATTACTTCAGCTTCTTGCACTACTTCGTCTTCTTCATCGAAAGGTCTTTTTCCAAAAATTTCTTCCAAGTCGTCTCTGAAAATCACTTCTTTTTCCAAGAGTTTATTTGCGAGCATATCCAGCTTTTCTCTGTTGTCTATTAAGATTTGTTTCGCTCTTTGATATGCTCCTTCGACCAATTTGCTGATTTCTTGGTCTATAATTTTAGCGGTTTCTTCGCTAAAGGGTTTATTAAAGCTATATTCTTGCTGTCCCGATGAGTCGTAAAAACTTAAGTTGCCGATTTTTTCATTTAAGCCAAAGTAAGCCACCATAGCGTAGGCTTGCTTGGTAACTTTTTCCAGGTCGTTTAGAGCACCTGTAGAAATTTCGCCAAACACCACTTCTTCGGCAGCTCTACCACCAAGTGCCGAAGTTATTTCGTCGTACATTTGGTTATAAGTTGTAAGTTGTCTTTCTTCGGGCAAGTACCAAGCTGCACCCAGTGCTTTTCCACGCGGTACAATAGTAACTTTAATAAGCGGGTGAGCGTGTTCGCACAGCCAGCTAACCGTAGCGTGTCCCGATTCGTGGTATGCAATAACTTTCTTTTCTTTTGGTGAAATAATTTTACTTCTTTTTTCAAGTCCGCCCACAATTCTGTCGACGGCATCGAGGAAGTCTTGCTTGCCCACGAAATCTTTGTTGGCTCTGGCAGCAATAAGGGCAGCTTCGTTACATACGTTTGCGATATCGGCACCCGAAAATCCGGGAGTTTGTTTAGCTAAAAAGTTAATATCGACGGTATCATCAGTTTTGATGCCCTTTGTGTGAACTTTGAAAATAGCTTTTCTTTCTTCCAATTCGGGCAGTTCGATGTAAATTTGTCTGTCGAATCGTCCGGCACGTAGCAATGCCCTGTCTAGTACGTCTGCACGGTTTGTGGCGGCTAAAATAATAACGCCCGTGTTGGTCTGAAAGCCGTCCATTTCGGTCAGTAGTTGGTTCAGGGTGCTTTCTCTTTCATCGTTGGCTCCAGTTAACGAGCTTCTGCCTCTGGCTCTACCAACAGCATCTATCTCGTCGATAAAAATGATGCTGGGAGCTTTTTCTTTTGCTTGTTTAAACAAGTCTCTAACCCTTGATGCACCAACGCCTACGAACATTTCAACAAAGTCGGAGCCCGAAAGTGAAAAGAACGGAACTTGTGCTTCGCCGGCAACTGCTTTGGCTAGTAAAGTCTTTCCCGTACCCGGAGGACCGACAAGCAGTGCACCTTTGGGGATTTTGCCACCCAATCGTGTATATTTTTTCGGATTTTTTAGAAAATCCACAATTTCCATAACTTCTATCTTTGCTTCTTCTAAGCCGGCAACGTCGCTGAAGTTGATTTTTACGCTTGTATCTTTATCGAATAGTTGAGCCTTAGATTTGCCAACATTGAATATTGCTCCACCTCCACCACCGGCGCCTCTGCTCATATATCGCATAATAACTATCCAAAGTACTATTATTATTATAAAAGGTAGTACAATTGGTAGGAAGTCGCTGCCCCAACTCTTACGTGTTACTGCTATGGGATATACAACGGTTTCAAAGCCTTCCTGTGCTTCTCTAACGTCTTTTTCAAAGTTTTCAACAGATGCTATTTGTATTTTATATTGCGGATTGCTTGTACTATATTTCTTTTGCTTGCCATCTTCGCTGTATCTGCTTTTAGAAATACTATCTTTTTTTATAAATATTTCGGCGTATTCTTTATTTACAAGAATTATTTTTTCAACGTCTTGGTCTTCAATAATACTTTTAAGTTCTCCCCAACCAATTTCTTCGGGTGCGTTGCTGCCGGTATTTGTAAAAAACAACGATAGAAAAATAGCAATCAATATGAGATATATCCAGTTTAAACTGAAATTGACTTTCTTTTTATTATTATTGTTAGGTTTAAATTTATTGTCTTTTTTCATACATTGTAGTTATGTTAGTTTAAGTACTAATGTTGTTTTTGAGGTACATCAGCCCAAAGTTTTTCAATTTGGTAGTATTGACGTGAACTTGGTTGAAAAACATGTACAACAACATCAAAGTAGTCGATTAGTACCCATTCCTTGTTATCAAGACCTTCGGTATGAATGGCGTTTTCGTTTAAAAGTTTTTTAGCATTAATTTTAATTTCATCAACAATAGCATCAACTTGTGCTTTTGAATTTGCCGAGCAAATGACAAAGTACTTTGCGACAGAGTTAGGCGTTTGCGAAAAATCTATACTAACAATGTCATCACCTTTCTTATTCTCAATACTTTGCACAACATTGGCTAATAATAATTCAGTTTTATCTTTATTCATCAACAATAATTAAGTATTACATTTTTATCCAACTACAAAGGTACTATTTAATTCAAAACTATATAAAATATTGGTTTTTTATTATTAATTTTTATTTAATAAATGTTAATCATTTGTAGTGAAAGACAAGACTTTAAATGCAAATATAATTACTTTTGTAAAAAATTATTTATGTCTGATTTTGATTACAATGTTATAAAGTACAAAACTATTGATTCTACCAACGATGAAGCCTGTCGTTTGATTGAGAGCGGAGGCGTTGAAAAAACCACAGTTTTGGTTTCCGATTATCAAACGTCGGGAAAAGGTGCAGGTAGCAATAAGTGGGAAAGCGAAGAAGGTAAAAATCTGACATTTACCGTTATTTTAAAACCTGATATTGCCGTAGAAAAGCAGTTTTACATGAATAAGCTTCTTTCTGTTGCCTTGTGTGATTTTATTTCGGATAATGTTGATGATGAAGTAGTTACAATAAAGTGGCCCAACGACATTTATGTCGGCAACAAAAAAATTATTGGAATTTTGATAAAAAACTATATTTCCGACAACGAAATAAAATACTCGGTGTGGGGAATTGGAATTAACATAAATCAGGAGGTTTTTGTCAGCGATGCTCCAAACCCGATTTCGCTTAAGCAAATTACTCATAAAACCTACGACTTAGATGTGAAGTTACAAGAAGTTATGAAACATATTTTAAGTAATTATTCGCTTTTGTTTGCCGATAGATATGTTTATATAAACAACTTGTATCATGAAAATTTATACAAAATAAACTGCTTGCAAAAATTTAAAATTCAGGGAGCTGAGGTTACTGCCAGAGTAAAGCGTGTAAATGAATACGGACAATTGGAAATAGAGTGCGGTGGCAAGTTGCATCAGTTTGATTTTAAAGAGATTGAGTGGGTGGTGGGTTAGTGTTGCGTGTTGCGTGGTTCGTGTTACGTGGTGGGTGATGGCTTGTCCCGAGTATTCGAGAGTGATGAGTGACGACATTTTCGGTCATTGAGTGCCGATATTGAGCGAAGCGAGATATCGGTGTATCGAAATGCCGAAAATGGAGAGTTGATAAGTGTGTCTTTATTAATGCCGTGTCTTTAAAGGCACGACAATTAAAGCTAATAGCTTAGCCGAAGTGGCGAAAATGTTGGGTCTTTTAGTCTTTCCCGCTCGCTTTGCAAAAGCGAGCGAGCATCGGTTAGTGTTGCGTGTTACGTGGTTCGTGTCGCGTGGTTCGCGGTTCATGGGAGTCTCAAGTCTGAAGTTCCGAGTTTTATAACTCCAAACTCAAAGCTCCCAACTCAGAACTAGCCCCACAACACGTAACAAAAAAAAGACTGCCAAAAGCAGTCTTTTTTTATAATAAAACTTATTGCATTGTTTAGCTAGCAACTCGTTCTAACCATTTTAGCATTGATAACATTATAGTCATGGAGATTAGACATGCTACAACGAAAATCATCCATGTTGCCCATACCGGAATGCTATTGTAGAAAATTACACCGATAAATAGTAGTTGGTTTCCTAAAGCAGTAGCACTTAACCATCCGCCTTGCATAATTCCTTGATATTTTGGAGGTGCAACTTTTGATACGAATGCAATACCCAATGGAGAAATAAACAATTCGGCAACGGTTAATACAAGATAAGTAATAATCAACAAGAATGGCGAAACACGCATAGCATCGGTAAGTCCGCCCATTGCTTTTCTGGTTTCAGCGTCGGGCAATCCTATCGAACCTATTGTCATAATTAGGAAAGCTAATGCGGCAATTCCCATACCAATTGCAATTTTCTTAGGAGTAGATATTTCCCATCCTTTATTACGCATCCAACCGAACAGTCCGATGATTATAGGAGTAAGCGTAACAACAAAAATAGGATTAAATGCTTGGAATACTTCGGCTCCTTGCAAGGTAGTAAAGCCCAAGTTGATATTTATCATTTTGGTGTAGTCGTTGGCAAACAATGTAAGGGTTTGTCCGTTTTGGTGGAATGAGAACCAAAAGAAAATAACAACGCCAAAAACAGCAAATAGAGCGTACATACGTTGTCTGATTTCTTTTATGTCCATTTCAACTACGGTACCGTCTTGTTTTATTTCGGCAGATTTTAGTGAAGGATCTGGTAATTTCTTCTTATTAGCTGCGAATATTGCCAATGAAACGAGCATAGCAAATATTGCAATACCGAATGAGTAGTGGTAGCCTTCAATAAATACGTTCAAATATTGGTTGGCAAAAACTTCCAAATCACCTGTTTTATCTCCGACTTGAACAGCCAATTCCGACAAACGTGTTTGTGCTTCGGGAGAAATTGTGCCACTCAAAAATTGATTACAAAGAGCGGGTAAGTCGGCATTGAATTTGAAACCGTTGTGTTGTACCCACCAGTTTCTTAAACCAACTGCCATAATAGGAGCAAACATAGCACCTATATTAATAAACATGTAGAAGATTTGGAAACCTGTTTCGCGTTTTTCGGCGTACTGAGGGTTATCGTAAAGTTGTCCCACAACTGCTTGTAAGTTTCCTTTAAACAAACCGTTACCAAAAGCAATGGCAAACAGTCCGAAACAAGTATAAGCAAGAATTAATGGGAAGTTTTCTACAGGTGTTTTAGTTGGAATTGCAATGAGGATGTATCCAATCGTCATTAGCAACAAACCTGCCATAATTGTGTTTTTGTACTTTTTCGTTTTATCTGCAATAAATCCACCAACTAAAGCTAAGATGTAGATTAAAGCATAGAAAACCGAATAAATAATAGCTCCTTCAGAGCCGGAAAATCCGAACTTATTGTTCAGAAACAGTAGCAAAATAGCCATCATTACGTAGAAACCGAAACGTTCTCCCATGTTGGCTAAAGCTGCTGGAATTAGTCCTTTTGGTTGTCCTTTAAACATATGAATTAAATTTAATTAGTAAATAATTGATTTCGTTTTTATCGGGCAAAGATAACACAAATTTGATTGGTAACGCAAAAGATTAAAATTTTAATCGTAATACAGCTTTAAAATCCGATTTGTTATTGCCTTGAATTTCGGATAATCCCGAACTTATTACTTGTCTGTCGTTGTAATGTGTTACAGCATATCTGAGCATGATAGTTACGTTACGGTTTAGGTCTGTTCTGAACATAGCGTAAAACCTGCTGCCGTTGCCGTAAAATGCAGGTATTGAAAACGAATACGGAACATCGTTTTCGTAAGTGTAAAGTCTGGTATCGTACGAGTCGGTGTCGAATAAAACGTAACGCATGTACAGACGCCAATTTTTGTTTACAGGTTGTATTTGTACTCCTTGATAAATCAAGTGTCCGACTTCTTTACCCTTGGTTATAGAGTTTCGTTTTATAAATTCAAAACGATTTTGGACTTTTAACCACGGCAGCAGCTGATAATTAAACTGAACGCGATAATAATCGCGGGAAATAGTGCCTATTTTGTTTAGTTTAAACTCGCTGCTTATAAAATTTTGCGGGTTAATTCTCTTTCTGTAGTTTCCGATAATTTCTCCACGTCTGGAAAACTCGTAAGTCAGCTGTGTAGCGTATTCGCTTCCTTTTGAAGGAGCATCAACACGGTATTTCAGCCATTTGTACTCAAACATATCGGCGTAAGCACTTATGGTAACCTTATTTAGCGGAGTAGTTATAACTCCTATGTATAAGCCACTTTCGTTGGTGTTTTTACCATTTTCGCCGAAGGCATTGCTTTTGGGATTGAAGTAATTTTTTTGGTAATTGCGAAATATTGCCGACAAAGAGATTTTTGGATCGGGCGAAAATGAAGCACCTTGCAGAAAAGCTGTTCCGGCATCTAATTGATATGCAAATTCGCCGTAAAGCGTCAGCTTTTTATATATTGTGCTGTAATCGACGCCGAAATACGTGTTATTCTCCAACGATGGATAAAACTTTTTATACAAAGCAGTGTTTTCAACGAAAGGGAAGTTGTAACTTAGGTTTAGCGCCGAGGCACCAATATTTACAGAGTTAAACCTATAAGTAATTCTTCCGCCAATAGCTTGCTCTTTTACCGAGTTTTTCTTGTTTATTTCGCCTAAAGTTCTGTGATATCCGGTTTCCTGAATAGACGAAATCCTTTGTTCTATATCAGATAAGGAATCGGAGGTGATGATACCTGCATCTTTTGGAGTATTACCATAAAAAACCGTAAATTCAAAATTTCCAAAACCCAATGTTGTTGCGGCACCCCGCATAAATGTGTACTCATTTGACGAACTGTGCGGTTTTATTGGGTCGCCGTACCTGCGAGAAACCAAGCTACCGTTCATTTTGCCCATAGTAAAACCATTCCACATAACTAAGCCTTGTCCCAATTGCACTCTGTAATCGCCAATGGCAAGTTGTTTGACAAAGCCAATATCTTTAAGCATGAAATGAAATGAGTAGAAGTCGAAGCCTTTTTTCAAAGTGTCGTATTTGTGGAAGAGCGGTTCGCCCGCGTCTTTTTCGGCAACAAAGCCGAAACGCAAATAGTTTTTGTAGTTGTATTGAGCCCTTATCAGAAGTGCGTCGGGACTACCTAAATAATACCTGTTTGGGTTTAAGGCAAATGTTGAATCGTTGAATTGTCGGTAGCCATTTTGTTCTTGCAAAACACGTTGATAACGCATCAATATATTAGTTTTGCCGTATTTAAAAGCTCTTTTCAGATTAAATTTTTCGGGGACATATTCAGAGAGCATAACGTAAGGACTGATTAGCATTATGAAGTCATCGTTAAACCCTTCAATTGTAATAAGTTCAAAAAGAGACGTAATATCACCGTAGTTTTTTTTGTATTCCTGCAAATTTTTAATCTGCTGTTCGTTGAGCAATGGTAGTCGGCGAAGTTCGCTTTCGTCTTTGGCGTTGAGGTTTATGGGATTGTACTTCAAATATTCGATATCCGTAACAAATTCGCTGAGGTCAACTTCGCCA
This sequence comes from Lentimicrobiaceae bacterium, assembly GCA_033809755.1. Taxonomy (GTDB): domain Bacteria; phylum Bacteroidota; class Bacteroidia; order Bacteroidales; family UBA4417; genus UBA4417. The sequence goes on along the minus strand of JAPXLB010000013.1, from coordinate 54,363 downwards.
TCCTCACTATCCAAACGTTCAATAATATTTTCCATTTGTTGCTCAATGGCGTCGTTTATAGGTGCCGACTGAATTGTGTCAATTTCTTGCGAAAAAGCCTTAGTTCCTGCCAACAGCAAAACAAGCATCAATGAGAACAAGGGTATTATATTTTTCATATGTCGTTTTTCTACGTTTAGGAGCATAATTGAAAGTTTTTTCATTTTCCAAACTTATATTGTAACGAAATTTGAGGCGAATATCCCAATACCTGATGAACATTAGACGAAAGGTCTATGAAGAAATTGCTTAGCTGAAGCCCAACGCCGAACGTGTATCTGTATGGTTGTGTTGCAATGCCTATTCTTGCAAAAGCGAAATCTACAAACTTGTATTCCAATCCAGACCTAAACTCCATGTTTCTGTCAGATTGCTTAAATGCTTCTGCGGCAATAACGAGTTTATCGTTAAATATGTAAGACAAACCAGCATTTATTGTTGAGGGGATTCTTTCGTCGTTGTAGTCGCTTAGTTTAGCCTGAATAGGATTGAAAGTGTGAGCTCCGAAAATTATATTTTCGGTAATTTTAGCCATAATTCCTATTTCGAAGGTTACGTTTGTTCTTTTTCCGTAGTTTTCGGGAAGAGAGGTGTTGAGTACGTCAAACTGTACGCCTGCTGCAATATTTTTTCCAAGCATCATAGAGTACGCAATTCCACCCATAGCTGTGTTGTAATTGGCGTCGCCGCTATACGATGCCGAAACTCCAAATGAGCCGTATTTAGTTTTAAGTGCAAAAGCTGCTTGCTGAAATCCTAACTCTTTGAGTAAAAATCTGTTTTCGTAGTACAAGCCGACACCGCTTTGGTTGTAAAAGGCAAGTCCTGCCTGATTGTTGGTTACACTCCAAAAATCGGCTGATGTTGCCGAAGTGTAACCCATAGATGCCTGCCTTCCACCCGAAGTGTATTTGTAGTTGTCGGCTCGAACGTTTATTATTAACAGCAATAAAATCAATGTGTACAGAACGTTTTTCATATCTAAATTTTACAATTTATAATCTGCTATTTTGCAAAGTAAACCAATTTTAGTTGATTATTTGAGTTTATAAAATTACTTATTTTTCCTAAAACTGTGCTTTTTTGGTGTATTATTTTTACGTTAAGTGATTTTTGCAGGATGAAAAATCCAGTTTTGCAAGAATTATTACACTTGTAACAATTTTGTTTTGTGCAAGTTATATTGCCAAAATTACAACTTAATCTCTGTGAGTTTGTAATTCGTACTACGTCCCCCTGCATCATCTTGTCGCAAAATACCTTTTTCTATCAAGTCTTTAATGTCGCGGATTGCGGTGTCTTGCGAGCATTTGCACATTTTTGCCCATTTCGATGATTGCAACTTTCCGACAAAATCGCCGTCAAGAAGTTTATTGAGCATCAACTTTTGTCTGTCGTTAAAAGATGTTTTCGCATGTGTATTCCAAAACTCAGCTTTTACAAATACACTTTTCAATATCTTTTCGGAAGATAGTATGGCATTTTTCAGACATCTCAAAAACCATTCTAACCAAACAGTAATATCGCTGTTCGCAGTTTGATGCTGTACTTTTTCAAGAGTTTCGTAATATTTTTTTCGTTCTTTATTGATTTGTGCCGACATGCTGTAAAATCGGTGTTTGCTTTCGTCGCTGCGTGCTAAAAGCATATCGCTAATTGCACGGGCAATACGTCCGTTGCCATCGTCGAAAGGGTGTATTGTAACAAACCACAGGTGCGATATTGCTGCTTTTATTACACTATCTTGCTTGTTGTCAGAGTTTATCCATTCTAAAAAAACATCCATTTCCGATTTTACATTCTTGGCTGAAACTGCTTGGTAATGCACTTTTTCTTGTCCGAATGCTCCGGAAACAACTTGCATTTCGCCTGTTCTGTATTGTGCAACTTCAATAGAATAAAGTCCGCTACGACCGGTAGGAAAGAGTGCTCCGTGCCATGCGAATAAACGTTCTTCTGTTAGCGGTTTTTCGTAGTTTTGTGTTGCATCAAGCATCATATCGACAATACCATCGACATTTCGGGTAGAGCTTACAAGTCCTGCAACATCAAGTCCTAAGCGACGAGCAATTGACGAACGAACCTGCTCCTTGTTCAGCTTTTCGCCTTCTATTTCAGAAGATTTCAGTACATCGAGCGTTATGCTTTTCAATGTGGCTTCTTCTTGCAAAACAAAGCCAAGCGAACCCATTTTGCCAAGCAATCGTCCTTGCAAATGACGAACTTCTGCTAACAAAGGACTGATTTTCTTTTCATCCCATGTGAAATTCGTCCAATTCTCTCTATGATAAATATATTTTGCCATGATAGTACTGATTTTCAAAATGCAAAAATATATCTTTTGCGTAGAATAACAATGATATTCTTCGCAAATTTTGCGTAGAATAAATAGTTTTTTTCATCATCAACTGATTTTTTCAGAATAAAAAATCCCATTTCACCATATTTATTACATTTGTAGCGAACTTGTTTTGGCATATTTTTATGAGAAAAATCAAAAAAGCATTCTTTACAATATTCATTTTCGGAATAAGCATTTGCTTTTTTATTGCTTGCAGTGAAGGCAGAGACTACAAGTGCGAAGATTATGACAATCTTCCGACTACGAACTTTGTATCGTACGAAAAAGCTGCTTCCGTTAGCGATATTGTCTGCAATTTCATAAATAAAAACGATGTTCCTTGTGTTCAAATTTCGATAGTTGACAGTTTGGGCGAAATTTGGACAAAATCATTCGGCAATACCGATATTGAGAGAGCCGTCAAGCTTAGCAATACCAATACATTCAGAGTGGCAAGCATAACAAAAAGTATTGTTGCTACTGTAATTTTTAAACTAAGCGAAGAAGGGAAACTCAATTTGAACGATAAAATTTCAAAGTATTTTGATGTTTCGCAGAAATTTGAAGAAATAAGCATCTACAATTTGCTAAACCATAGCAGCGGATTAAGAGATTTATATACCTACCCGAATCTATTATTTGTGTCGGCATCAAATCCTGCAAAAATTTGGAATCCGTACGAACTAGCCGATATGGTTTTAAATTCCATAACGATGTTTGATGTTAACGCAAAGCACGAATATTGTAATTCCAATTATTTATTGCTTGGCATAATAGCCGAAAAGGCGAGCAATAAAAGGTTTGATGAGCTTTTGGGCGAAATGCTCTCGGAGTACAATATTAACAACACATTTTTTGCACCTATTCAAACAAGTAACACATTAATTTGCGGTTACGACAGACAGTTTTTCTTCGATAGAGAAAAATACACTCACTTTCCCGAATACACATCCCTTGCTTCTGCGGCTTATTGTTCGGGAAATATAGTTTCAAACAGCGGCGATATTGCAAAATTTTTTCATTTATTGTTCAACAATAAAATTCTGAGCGAACAGTCGCTTGATATTATGAAAACTCGTTATTCTGCTGATTCTGACAACGAGCATATTTCGTCTTTTTGTAACGGAATTATTTTGTTTGAATTTGACGATGATGATTATTTCGGGCACGACGGCAATATTGTAGGATTTGAAAGTATTGTGCTTTATTCGCCCAAAGACAAGTTTACACTAACAATATTGATTAATAAATCCGACAAATTAATTGAGGAAATAACCGAACAGATTCTTGACGTTTTATGAAACAAAATTGCAGGGCATTTATATTAACGTTAGTTTTATTGTGGGTTAGCATTGTTTCGTACTCGCAAGACGAAAACTATTTTCATACTGTGTATGTTTCGTTGCCTACTCAGTATCCTTACACTACTATTAGTTACGAAGCAAATGTTTTAAACGTCAAGAAATTTACTTTTAAGCCGCGTGTCGGCATTGGCACAAGTGTTTTACGACCTTCGAGAGGGAAAGATTTTAACCTGAACACTTCGTTGGTAGCACTTTTTGGAAATTCAAAACACAAGTTAGAGTTTGGCATGGGTTTGATACATAATTTTTATTCGAACTACAATTATGATTTACGCGAAGATAAATTGAAATACAAGCCCTATATATATTACCAATTGGGCTACCGACTGATTTTAAACGATAAACTTATGTTCAAATTCTGTTATTACCCGATAACAGGCATGAGTTTTAATAAATTTACAGGTTTTCGGTATTTAGATTTAGGCATTGGTTATAATTTTGGCGTCTCAAAAATTACAAAAAGGAATAATCAATGAAATCGCAGACGAAAGGGATATTGTCGGTTTGTGTAACGGCTTTGCTATGGGGAATTTTGCCCGTTTTTGTTGAAGTAGCACTTCATTTTATAGATGCACAAACAATGGTATGGTTTAGGTTTATGTTTGCTGCAACAATTTTATTGCTGTATTTTGTTTTTCGCAAGCCAAACGATTTAAAAAGCATACTCAAAAAATTTCCACCGGCTCTATTGTTGGCAGGTGTTTGCTTAGGATTTAACTATTTCGGTTATGCCAAAGGTTTGGACTACACGTCGCCATCAACAACACAGGTATTTATCCAGATGGGACCTATTATGTTGGCAATTGTAGGAGTTGTTTTTTATAAGGAGAAATTTAATACAAAACAGTTGGTAGGAATAATTATAGCCTTTTGCGGGCTCGTGCTTTTTTATTTCAATCAATTGAAAGTAATGGTTGACGAAAGCTTTAACTTAGGCTTTTTGTTAATCGTTTTTGCGGCAGTTTCGTGGGTGGTTTATGCAATAAATCAGAAAAAATTGGTAAAACAGTACAATACTCAGTTGTTGAATCTATTTATATATCTGATTCCGGCTTTGTTTTACACACCTGTGGCTAATTTCTCAATTTTTGGCAACCTAAACATAAATCAGTGGCTTATAATGATTTTTTTGGGAGCTAATACTTTGTTGGCTTACGGCTTTTTGGCTGTGGCTTTAAAACATATAGAAGCGTATAAAGTCAGCATTATTATTACGCTTAATCCTATTATTACCGTTGTAGTAATGAGTATTTTATACAGAATGCAAGTAAGCTGGATACAAGGCGAACAACTTGAACCGCTTTCGGCATTGGGAGCCATTATGCTTTTGGGTGGAGCGGTAATGTCAATATATTTTTCGAGATTGAACTTAAAAGACAAAAAAGTACCCAAACATTAATTTTTTAAACTCATCAAGCCTTTGTCGGTATTATGATTGATATTGATAATGCATTTCCTTTTGAGCGTTTTTAATCATAAAGTGCAACCTGTTGAAAATGTTTGCTTCGCTCATACCGCTGTCGAAATCTAAAAACAGCAAGTTCATATTAGGATATACTTCTTTGGTTCTTTTTTCAATTCCTTTTGAGATGACGTGATTTGCAATACATCCGAACGGTTGTAAGCTAACAACATTATTTATACCATTATGAGCAAATTCGGCAAACTCGGCGGGTATTTGCCAACCTTCGCCAAACTGAGCGTTGAGGTTTATTATATCCGATGCCATTTTAGCGTCGTCGTGAATATTGGTTATGGGAACGTAGTAGGGGTAGTCGTGCAAGTTTTTTTCCATCTTGTGAATGACCTTATATATCAGTTTCAAGGCAAAATCGGAAGCAAATTTTGGTATTTGTCTGTTCATAACATTTCCTTCAATTCTTGCTTCTTTATTTGCAAAAGAAGAGATAAAGAATTTGACAATAGGAGGCAAAACCGGCTCAACACCTTGTTCCATAAGCCAATTTACAACATTTTTGTGTCCGAAGTTGTTGTACTTAACGTAAATTTCGCCAACAACACCAATTCGGGGAATATCGGCGAAACTGTTAACTGCAGCAAATTCATTTTTTGCATCAACTACCAACTTGTAAAAAATCTTGTCGTTGTTGTCTCTCAATGCATCGGCACCTAATTCAATATATTTATTTTTTATTCTTTCCGATGCACCTTTAACTGTTTCGCGAGGAACGGTAGAGTAGTAAAACTGAGACAGACAGTCGGCGTAAACCAAGCAAGTTAAGATGCTTTTTATACCCTTCAGCCAATTGATTTTAAATCCGGGTTGCTCGTTCAATCCTGCGGTAAACGAAACCGTAACTATCGGTATATCGCCGTGTCCGGAGGCAATCATTGCTTTTTTAATCAGAGCAACGTAGTTGGTTGCACGACATTGTCCGCCAGTTTGAGTGATGCCTAAAGCAATTTCGTCTCGCTTGTACTTGCCTGTATCCAAAGCTTTTATGAGATCGCCTACAACCAAAGTTGCCGGATAGCATATCTCGTTGTTGGAATATCTTAGTCCGTACTTGACCGTATTTATGTCGCTTGGAGGCAAGTTTTCCAATTTATAGCCCATCATTTCGAAAGCCGAAGGTATAAACGGAGAATAAAAATCGCCGAACCAAGGTGCTAATATTGTACGTTGTCGGTCTTTTTTGGTGAACGGAGGCGTTTGTATTTGAATTTTCTTTGGCTTGATTTCAGAAGTGTTTTTAAATCTCAAACTCTCAATCAGAGAACGGAATCGGAGTTTTACGGAGCCAACATTATTGATATCGTCAACTTTAATTACGGTTGCATTTTTACCGCCACGCCTTAATATATCGTTTACTTCGTCCAAAATAAATGCATCGGGACCACAGCCAAACGAAGTTATTTGTACGTAATGAACCAAGTTGCTTTTTTCATTTGCAATCCACAAAGCCGACTTAAAAATCCTATTGGTGTACGCCCATTGCATAACGCTTTGCACTTTTTTGGCGTCGGTTTCAAGGTTTCTGACTATATCTTCGGTAATAACATCAACGCCAAAATCAGAAATAAGGTCGGATATTTTGTGCTGAATTAACGGGTCGATGTGGTAAGGTCTGGCGGCAAGTAAAATAACTATTCTGTTTTCTTCAACGGCTTTATTATAAATTTCGTTTGCTCTATTGCATAATGTGCGTTCGTAGCGTTCTTGCTCGGCTATTGCCTTATCGAAAGCAGCATTGAAATTTTTCAAATCAACGTCGGGTAAAATTTGTTTCAAGTACTGTTTGCAAGACTTCTTCATCAAATTTTTATCGTCGAAGTTGAATGTAGGAGCATCGACAGGGATATTATAATTTTTTTCGGGGTCGATGGAACTTATAATAACATCGGAATATCCCGTAACAATAGGGCAGTTGTAGCTATTGTTAGTCGATTCGTCTTCCTTTTTCTCGTAAACAACGTAAGGAAAAAATATTCTGTCAACTTTTTTCTCTATCAATTCGTAAACATGTCCGTGTACCAATTTTGCAGGGAAACAAATATTATCAGCCATAACGGTTGCTATGCCCTTTTCGTAGAGTTCCATTGTTGATTTATCTGACAAAACAATGTTTATATCAAAACTATTGAAAAAGCTGTTCCAAAAAGGATAATTTTCGTAAATGCCTAAACCTCTGAATATTCCCAAATTTAATTTTCCCGAAGTCTTAATCTCACGGTCGAAAAGCAAGTCGTATTTTTCGGCGTGCATGTTGATGCCTTTTTTCCGTCTCTCACCTTGATTTGTGAATATTTTTTCGCACTTATTGCCCGAATAGTATTTATTGCCGTTTTCGAATACGAATTGCGTAACCAAACAGTTGTTTTCGCAGCCCTTACAGTTTAATTTCTTTTCGCTTTTAATGATTGGCTTAACAAACTGTGATAACTTGCGTTCGGTATTTTTACCCGATTGGTGCATTTTTTTTGCGTACAAGGCAGCTCCGTAAGCTCCCATGTGTTCGGGTTGGTCGGTAACCATTACCTCTTTGTTTAGTTCAATTTCCAAAGCTCTTATAACAGACAAGTTTCTGAAAGTACCGCCCTGCACCATAATATGGTCGCCAAGTTCTTTTTTGTCTTTTATTTTAAGCACTTTGTTCAAACAGTTTTTGATGACCGAATAGCCCAATCCGGCTGATATATCGGCTACGTCTGCACCTTCGCGCTGCGATTGCTTGACTTTGGAGTTCATAAACACCGTGCAACGTGTTCCCAAATCGCAAGGCGATTTAGATTGAAGAGCTATTTCCGAAAAACTTTTCACATCGTAATTGAGCGAATTGGCGAATGTTTCTATAAACGAGCCGCAACCCGACGAGCATGCCTCATTTATTTCCAACCTTTTAATAATTTCGTTTTGTATAAATGTGGCTTTCATATCCTGACCGCCAATATCAAGAATAAACGAAACATCTTTTTGAAAATGACAGGCAGCCAAGTAGTGAGCAATGGTTTCGACCATTCCGTGATCAAGTTGGTATGCGGTTTTTATTAAATCTTCGCCGTAGCCGGTGGCACAATTCCCAATAACGTTAAGGTCTTTGTTGTGCTTTTTTGCTTCCAACATCAATAAATTTAAGCCCTCGGTAAAAGTGTTTAAGGATGTACCTTTATTTTTCGAGTAGTATTTAAAAAATACATTATCGTCTTCGTCGATTGCTACAATTTTTGTCGTAGTTGAGCCGCTATCAACGCCTATGTAGCAGTTGTCGGTTTTTAAATTGCTAATTTCGATAGTTGGTATTTTGTATTTTTCTTTAGATTTTTTCCAATCATTAAATTCCGCCTCGCTCTCGAATAGCGGTCTGAGATTAGATTTAGCAGCTGTAATATTCGATACGGGATTTTTGATAATATCAATAAACTCCTTTAAGGTTTTTACCTCCGACTTTTCTTCGGCTAATATTGCAGCACCCCAAGCAGGTATCACTTCCGAATGCTCCGAAATAGTAACATCGGAGTCGCTGAAATTTATTTCGTTTATAAATGCCTTACGCAATTCAGGAATAAAAGTTAAAGGACCGCCGCACAAAAACACCTTAGGTTTGGGTTTGTAACCTCTTGCTAGAGCAGTAATAACTTGCATACTGACAGCTTTAAAAACCGATGCGGCAATATCTTCTCTGCACACATTTCGAGCAAGCAAGTTTTGCACGTCTGTTTTTGAAAACACTCCGCAACGAGATGCTATAGGATAGGTATTTTTTGCATTTTCTGCTAAGCTGTTAAATTCATCAATACTAACGTTCAGCAAAGATGCCATTTGGTCGATGAAAGAGCCGGTGCCGCCTGCACAACTTCCGTTCATTCGCATGTCCGGCGATTTCCCTTTACTAAAAAATATCATCTTCGAGTCTTCGCCACCAATATCAACAAATACGGAAGTGTCGGGGTACATATCTTCAATAAGTTCGCACGAAGCGACAACTTCTTGAATAAAACTAAGGTTAGACCTTTCGGCTATTCCCATTCCGGCAGAGCCGGTAATTGCCATTCGAGCTTTTATATTACCGAATTTAGCGATTATTTCGTCAAAAATATTAATCAAACTGCCCAATACATCAGCGTAGTGCCTGCCGTAAGTCTTATATACTATGTTTTTATTACTATCGGTAAGTACAACTTTTATGGTAGTTGAACCTGCATCTAATCCTATGTTTAAAATTTCACCCACTCAAATTCCAATTTACTTTATTAGCTTTCCTAGTCCGTGCCAATTCTGACATCAGTGTTTTACACCACTGTCAAAATTAGTATATTTACACAAAGAATGTATGTAATAAAGTATTAATTTTTCATAAACACCATCTTCGATGGGTTAAGTCCGGCTTCAAAGTTAAATTTTTGTTTGCCGTCTTTATCGAAGCAATAAACAAAGCCGGTATTTGTGAAATCCTTTGCGTCGGATATGTAAACGTCGCCGGTTTCCTTGTCGATAGCTATGCCGTAAAGCGTTTTAATTTTGGTATTATCGCTTATAAAGTTGTTAGAAACAAGCTGTTCGGTTCTGACATTAAAAGTAATAACGTTGCCTTTACCTGTATTAAAGTCGTAGCTGTACGCATAAGCTATATCGTTGTCGTCGTTTATGCACATGTTTAAAATCGAAATATCGGCAAAAGTATGTGTACGTTCGAGAGTAGCCGAATTAACTATATGCAATTGGTAAGGAATATTTCCGTAGTTACCTCTTGTTACCACGTACAAGTCGCCGTACTTATCGGGTACAATAATATATGGATTTATAGCAACAGTAATTTTCTTAATTTCCTGATAGTTTTGCAGGTTAATGACCGAAACCGTACTGTCGTAGTTTGGGTTGTTCAATCCGCCTGAGTTGGCAACAAACAGGTAGTCGTTTACAGCAACTAATCCATCGGGATTAGCTCCAACTTTGATGTATTGCTCTACTTGCAAAGTTAGGGTATCAATAACGGCAACATTTCCGTCGAAGCAACTTACAAATGCTTTGTCTTTGTAACAACAAACATATCGTGGTTGGCGTGGCTTAGTATCGTCGAACATTGGTATTTGTCTGAGACTTACGCCTGTTTTTGCGTCCATAATTTCAACCAAACTCGATGTTGTAACAGCAATGTATATTTTGCCTCCGTGCAGTTTCATATCGTTGCCGGTATCGCCGAGACCTCGTGAGTTTTTTTCGGCAAAATAGTCGGTTACTGCAGTAGAATCATCGTAGTTGAAGTACGTAATTGTAGAATTATTCATATTAAATAAGCCCTCGTTCAGGACTAATAACACTTTTTTACCTTCGGTGATTGGGTTATCGTCGGGATTGTCCGGCTCCTGAACGCAGGAATAATATGTAAATACCATTAAAGACAGTAAAACGATTTTTAAAAGATGTTTTTTCATATTTGTAAATTTTAAGTTTAAATGTCAATTCCAATTGTTAGGTAAAACGCTCTTCCGGGCATTGGGTAGCATTTCACAATTTCGTATTGCTTGTTGGTTATATTGCTGATTTCAAATTTTAAGTTTGCCGAAAATGAATTAAAATCGTGTTTATATAAAAACGATAAATCGTGTTGCCACCACGATGGGAGCATGTTTGCGAAAATGTTTTGATTTAAAATGTATCTGTGTCCGTTAAATATCGACGAAAAAGACAGATAAATATTTTTGTATCCGATTATAGTGTTAGCAGAAAATATTTGAAACGGTACGTACGGTATTTGATGCTTGTACGTTGGAGATTCCGGTGTAATGTCTATAGATTTTTGGTATGTGTAATTTAAGTGTTCGGAAATTGAAAAGCTACCAAGTTTAACATCTTCGGCTTTAAGTTGTAATTCCAAACCTTTAATATCGACAACACCAATGTTTTGCATACTCCATTCAAAAAGGTTTTGCGTAGGAACAGCCACAATTTTATCGGCGACTTTATTGTAAAAAATGTCGGTTTTAACTGAAATGTAAGCCGGAGTGTCGATGTATGCAGTAACACCCAAGTTGTACTGGTCGGCAATTTCGGGTCTTAATTCGGTATTGCCTATCAAGTGATAGTATAAATCGTTGAAGGTAGGCATGCGGAAGTTTTTCTTGTACATGGCTCTGGCTTTAACGTTGGGTTTGTCAGAAAAGCTGTATCCCAACGATACTGCAGGAGTCAGTTTGGTTCTGTCGGGTGCGGGTTCGCCAATTTTGGTGGTTTCTTTAACAAAAGTTCCGACCAATTGTGCGTTGGCGTTAAATCTGTTTTTGTTAAAGTCTATCATACCGAAAAGCAAACCTGTATATCTCGTGGGAGTCGCATGTTGGTACTGATTAGCTTTTAAAGTATTTATAAAAAAATCGCCTGCGGCTGATAAATTTAAGGAGTTGAAAATTTTGTAAGAAACCGACTGCGAAACGTAGTATTCATTCTGCTTGTAATAATTTTCCAAAAAGCCCTCTTCGTTCAAGTAGTTGCCATCGGTGTATCGCAAATAATTATCAGCCCATTTTAAAATTGACTTCGAGTTAAATCTATTGTTTCCGGTGGTTTTGTGAGTTACGCTTGCTGTTATATCTTGGTTTACCATACGTTGTTTTGAAAAAACATTGTACAAAATAACCGCTCCGGGCAAACCTCTATCGGAGTAAAAATATGATATGTACGATGATAACTCGTTATTGTCGTTTATCTTGTATATAGTTTTGGTGTTGACCGAAATTGAGTTTACATCGGTGTTTTGCCTTTTTAAAAGGGTGTCTTTTTGTACGTTTTTTAGCTTAAATAAGAAGTCACCTTTTGTGTGCATATAGTTTGCGTACGCAGAAAAGCTTAGTTTTTCCGAGAACTTTTGTTGCCAAGATAGGTTGGGGTTAATAGTAGAAAAAGACCCCGATTTTAAACCGAAAGAAATTTTAGTATCTTTTTTCGAAAAATCGGGGTTTTCAGTATGAATAGTAATAACATTAGCCGATGTGTAAGCTCTAGCCGGTTGGCAGAAGCTTTCGTTAAATCCAACTTGCAAAGACACTTCTTCGGCGTTGGTAAGGTTAATTTTTCCAAGGTCTATTTGTCCTGTGGAGGTTTCGGAAATTTGCACACCATCAACGATAACGCCTGTGTGTTGCGAGCCAAGACTTCTAATCATGACAGTTTTAAGTCCGCCAACACCGCCATAATCTTTCAAAACCACACCCGAAAACATTTTCACGGCATCGGCAACGGTATTACCTGTTATGCTTTTAAGTTCAATTTGGCTCATGCTTTGTAGCGGATGAATAGCCACATCGGCACGTTTCACGTGTTTGGCTTTTACCTCAACACCCGAAAGATTTATGGTATCCGAAATTGTGTTCTGCGAAAAAGCTATCAATGCCTTTACGCAAAGCATAACAAGTAATACGTTTTTTTTGAACATATAAAATTATCGTTTTATAACTTTAACATGTTTTGCAAAATTATCTTTTTCGGCTACAACTATGTACGTACCTGTTTTAAGGTCTGACATATTTATTTCCGATACTTCTTCGTAGGATTTGAAGCTCTTAATAACTCTACCGTTAAGGTCTATTAATTTAATATTGCTATTTTCAGGAGCAACTACAAAAATGCGGTCGGTAGTTGGATTTGGATACGCTTCAACATTGATATGCGACAATAAATTTTTACCGTCCGATTGTGGGTCTTTAACATCGGTAACAACTAAATTATCCATACAGAAGTATGCGGGCGTGTTCATTCCGTAAGCTCCCACATCAGTGGAGGATAAAATAAAGTTCAAACTTTTAACGTATCCTAAATCGTATAAATCTAACCATCTCCAATTATCAACTATATAGTCATCTTCGTTATTTTCAAATCTGTAATCGGCAAGATAAAAATCGATGGTATCGGTGTTTTCGTTATCGGCATTTATGCCCCAAACCGAAAGTTTGAACCAGTCGGGGTCATTTCCTGTTTCGCCTCCGAATTTTTTGGAATATGAATCACCATCTTTCATAGAAAAATAAGCGTACGTGGCATTTGTAACGTACATGCCCGAAACTTTGCCGATTTTGTTGTTAAAGGAAACTACAGAAGGGATAGGAGCGTATCCGTTAGCCCAATCGCTGGCAACGTGCGAAATAGCGTAATTTGTTCCTTGTTCCGGAGTTGCATCCATTCCACCGGCAGTAATTGCACTAAATTGATTAAGATATCCGGCTGTTGAGTCATCTCTCATATTGGTGTAGGCAAATCCGCTCCAGCTGCCGTATGTAGCTTCATATTCATTTTTGTAATAAAAAAGTTCGACATCAGTAAATCCGCCACTATTATCGGAGCCGTTCCAGAATGAGTCGTGTTCAAGGTTTAGGTTGTTGAAATTAGACACCACAAAAGGTTTTGTGCCAATGTTGATAGCACCCACAGCATCTAAATCGAAACCGCCTGATGCAAAATCTGTGGGGTAAGGGTCGTTAATGATATTGCCACGCGAATCGTAGCTGCAATATTGTGGGTCAATGCTTCCAACAACATCTATCAATCTGATAAAACGAATATTGTTCAGGTCAATCCCGGTGCTGTCTTTAAGGTCTTCAAGGTCGAATGGAGTTCCATAGCCCTGTCTGTATTTACCTGCAAGGTTATGAATATTGGTAGGGTCAATAGTCCCGAAACCGTCGATTTGCGTGTCGGTTTGTGTAAGCGAGACCGATGGAAATCTGACAAAGCGTTTTCCGTCGGAGCTTACTTCAACAAAAGCTAATTCAAGGAAACCGTCGCTAAAACCGTTTTCAAAAACTGCAAAGTCGAATCCTTCGCCGTTCACAATTGGCACGTCGAAAGTTAGCAACGCCACGCCGGCATCACCGAAACTGACAACATCAAGAGAGTTGCCTTCTGCAATTCCCAACGCTTTTGAAGGATAGCCAAAAGATGCTTTGTTGGTGCTATCCGGTCCCAGTTGCGTAGGATCGGAAATCATAATATAGCCCCTAGTAAGTTCTATACCTGTAGCCCATGCCTTAAAGCAAGGATCGGTGCAACTAATGGCAGTGCTGCCCGGTTGTCCGGCTGCAGGAGGGTAAGGACCCTGAGCTTTTAATATGTTTGTTTGAAATACTAATAATAGTATTGACAAGAAAAGTAGATTTTTTTTCATGTTGTGATATATTTGAGATTAAACAATTTTCCATAGGTTGCTGATAGCACGTTAATAATAAATACTTCTTCGGAAAACTGACTGCAAATATATCTCCTAACACAGCTTTTCACCCGAAGCTATTTAGTATGTTTGATAAGCAGGCAGGTCTTCTGACTTGTTCCTTTTCTGCTTTCCTTCCCATTTTTTGTCAAAACAGTGGTTATTTAAGCAGAACCTTTTTCACGGAACTCACAGCTACGGGGATAGTTTCGGACTTGCACCGAATTCCCTTTTAATCTACGGTGTAGAACCATTTTATCATTGCAAATATACAATAATTATATTAATTACAAATATTTTACAAAATAAATGTCAACTTTGTAGATTTCGCAAGCAGTTGTAGCAAGATAGAGTTTTTTGTCTTAGTACAAAATTTTGTTATTTGCTTTTAACTTCCGATGTCTTTTTTTCGGGGAAAAGTAGCGAAAGTGCTATGCTAATTCCAATAATGCCCAGAATAACGTATAGTGAGTGTATGGTTTCAAATCCTATTTCGCTCAACCAGTTGTGGAAAAGCATTTTTAGTCCTATAAAGACTAATAGGAAGGATAGTCCGTGTTTTAAGAATCTGAACATTGTAATTACGTTCGACAACACAAAGAACAAGGAACGTAGTCCCAAAATGGCAAATATGTTTGAGAAGAAAACTATGTATGGGTCTTGCGTTATCGAAAATATAGCCGGAACCGAGTCGATTGCAAAAATAATATCGCTAAACTCTATAACCAAAAGCACTATGAACAAAGGCGTAAAGTATATTCGGTGGTTATCGTGTTTGTTACGGAACCAAAAGTGCTGACTGAAATATACAGGATAAATTCTGAAATATTTTGAAGCAAATTTTACAATCGGGTGGTTTTTAGTATCGATTTTTTGTTCTTTGTTTCTGTCCAAGAACATCTTAATACCTGTAAATACTAAGAATGCACCGAATATTAATAGTACCCATTCAAAACGTTGAATAAGAGCCGAACTAAGGAAAATAAATATAAATCGAAGTATAACGGCTCCTATAATTCCCCACATTAAAACTAATTTGTAGTATTTTTTGGGAGTTCCGAACGACATGAAAATCATTATCATAACGAATACGTTATCGACGGATAACATGTATTCGACAAGGTAACCCGTAATATATTCCAATCCAAGGTTTTTCCTGTATATTTTTATTGCCGTATCGAAGTCGGCATCGGTTGGGATAACAATATTGTGCCTATACTGATCAATTTTTTCTTGTATGTCGGCAACGGTTTCAAGTCCGTGAATTTTATCGCCGAAAAACAAAAGTAGGACATAAAAACCGAGTGCTAAACTAACCCATACTACAGTCCAAGTGAGAGCTTCTTTAAATTTTATTTCGTGGCTGTGGCGGTCGAATATACCTAAATCAATAGCCAACATAGCAGCAATAAAAATTATGAATAAGCTAAAGAAAATTGCTTCTGATGAAATCATATTTTGCTAATTTTCTGCAAAAGTAATTTTTTTCCAAATTATCTACATTTATTTGATAAAATATCATTGTTTTTTGCTTTGGCTTTTTATGGTGAGTGATGAGTGATGAGTGATGAGTGATGAGTGATGGGTGATGGGAGCGAGATTTTCGGTCGCTGAGTGCCGAAGGCGTATCGAAGTGCCGAAAATCTCGGGACTAATTGCTAATTGCCCCGTACCTCGTATCTCTAACTAACCAAAAAATCAGGCAATCAAGACAAATTGACAGTCAATTTTCGCTACATATTGACATTTTGTCGCAATTTTCAATGTTTTTCGCTTTGGAATATCTTTTGAGTATATGGTAGTTGATAACAAAATTTAAAAACAATTTAAAACAATATTACTATGAATACAATTAGATTTGGATTACGTCCGTTTTTTAACGAAGCTTTAAACGATTTTTTTGAAACCAGAACCATCGACACAGCAAATGTTTATAAACCTGCCGCCAATATCAGCGAAGATGATAAGAAATATGTGATTGAATTGGCTATACCAGGTTTTACTAAAGAAGAAATTCAGATTAGCTACGAAAAAGGAAATTTGGTAGTGCAAGCATGTAAAGAGGAAAAAGTTTCTGATGCAGATGACAAGAAGAAAGACAAACAAAAGGAAAATGCCGAAAGAGTTTATTCTTGCAACGAGTTTGCATACAAAATGAAATACGAGAGAGCTTTTATGTTACCCGAAATTGTTAACGAAGAAAAAATTTCCGCAAAATACAACAACGGAATTTTAGAGTTAACCTTACCGAAACACGAAGTAAAAGCTTTAGAAGCTAAGCAAATAGCGATTGAATAGAGTGGTTGGTTTGAGGGAAGTTTTGAGTTCTGAGTTTTGAGTATCGAGTGTTGAGTTCTGTGTCTCAGAACTCGAAACTCTTAACTCGCGACTCGCAACTCGAAACTCCTAACTAACCCCACCAATCACCGACCACTATTCACTATTCACCATTCACCAATTATTCATTGCTAATTGCTAACTGCTCTCAATGCTGGGAAGCGGTTTTGCAACAATTCAAAAATGCCGAACATTGCTGAGGTATAGACTAAATCGCCTAAAATAGTGTTTTTAAAGAATGGAATACCGGCAATGTAGCAAGTTTGAAGTCCTACAAAGTTATGCGGATACATACCCGACGATAGCCAAACGCCAAAATTGGAGACTACAAAAAATATAATCGATGCCGAAAGTGCTGAAATTAAAACGTTGCTAACCTTAATTTTCTTTAAAGTAAAAGTACCTACAAGCACAATAAGGATAAAAGCAGCGTAGGTAAAAAACGAACCGCTGTAGAACCAAACAAAATGGTCGAAGTAGCTTGCATATATTATGTTGTTTATTAGCAAATCGCTTATCCACATTGAAACAACGGGAATAATATATGCTAAATATCTTTTTGAAAAGTACGCAGCACCCATTAACGCCATTCCACCAATTGGAGCGAAGTTGGCTGGATGAGGTATTAAACGACTGATAGCAGCTGCTAAAATTATTAGCGTTACAACGCCAAACCGAAGATTTATTTTTTGTGTTGACATATGTGTAGTTTTTTTAATTATTAATTATTGCCAGTTTGCAAATGTAATCTTTTTTGGAAATAAAAAGTGGATAGTGGTTGGTGATTAGTGATTGGTGGTCAGTGGTGGGCGGTTAGTGATTGAGGGAAGTTTCGAGTTCTGAGTTTCGAGTGTTGAGTTCTGAGTTTCAGACTCCTGACTCGGAACTCATAACTCAGAACTATCCCCGCAACCCGTACCCCGCAACACGTCTATTCCCCAACCCTAAGCGTCCATGCGTAAAACGAAGGTATTTCCGATATATTTATAGAGCTTAAATCAACGGTTGTAACGCCATTTTTACTAGTCCATGGTAATTCTTTATCGCAACCGAGCATCTTTATTTTAGTTCCGGGTTTTAAATTACCTACACTAATGTTGATAAGGTTGTTATTCGGGTATCGTAGAAGTATTGCGTATTTGGCATTATCAGTTTGAGTGTAGCAAACCGTCGTCATTTCGGAAGTGTATTTTGCTTTAAATCCGTTAGCAGATTTAATATTATTTTCTGTAAAAACAGCCGAATTAGGTATAATGCACTTTGGCGTAGATTTCGACTCCCAATACACGTGAGCTTCGGCTTCGTGAGTGTTTTCGGTAAACTTAGCCGTAAGTTTAACCAATTTGTCTTTTTGTAATAACACGCTACTTTTTTGCAGTTCGTTTTTGTACGACTCGGTGTCTTTTTCAAGTTTGCCTAATTTTTCGGAGTCGTAAATGCAAACATCATCAATATAAAGTTTTATGAAGTCGTCGGCTATGGCTGAAAAGTTATAGGTTTCGCTGTGTTCGGGTTTAATATAACCAACCCATTCGGCGTTAAATCTATCTTCTTCAATGGGTTTCCCTGGCGAACTTCTTTTCCAGTAGAAATCAATTTCGGGGTCAATTCTGTTTAGCTCAACGTTTTCGACTTCGATATTTTTTATATCCGAAGGATACGATGCATATATCGCTTCGCCGTTGATGTTAAGCCACTCGCCAAGTTGCAGAAGTCTTTCCTGCTGAAGTAACGGAATTTGTCCGTCGGCAGCGGGACCAACATTTATAGTAATTCCACCGCCGAGAGCCACCGCTTTTGCCAAAAAGTGTATAAGGTCGGTTGTAGTCATGTAGTCTTCAAGAGGTTCGTTGCGATTAAGTCCGAAACTCCTTCCCAAGCCTCTGACTTCCGTCCACGGCACTTCGCTATTGAGCAATCCGGCGCTGTATTCCGGAGTTTTGTAGCCAATATTTTTAGGAGCATTATTTCCCCAGCGGTCGTTAACAACGGCATCTTCGCCGACAAGGTTGTAATACCAAGTAATAAGCTCATCCGATTTCCAATCGCTGAAGTTATGATCCCAATCGCCATCGCTGAAAATAAGTGAGGGCTTGTAAGTAGAAACAAGCTCTTTAAATTGTGGTATCATGTACGTTTCGACGTAGTTGTGCACTTTTTCGGGCGGGTCGCTTACCCAACGGTAAATTGGGTTATTCCACTCGGGCAAAGAGTAGTACAAGCCCATTTTAAGTCCGTTATCTCTGACGGCTGTAGTAACTTCGCCTACAACATCTCGCTTTAATCCTACTTCAACCGAGTTCCAATTGGGAGCGTACTTGCTTTGCCACATACAAAATCCGTCGTGGTGTTTTGAGACTAAAATCACGTACTTGGCTCCGGCTTTTTTAAAGAGAGTAGCCCATTCGTTGGCATCAAAAAGTTCACCTTTAAGGTACGGAGCGTAGTTTTTATAATCCCAATTTTCGCCGTAATACTTATCTTCAAAGTTTTTGTTAAACTTGCTGCCCTTTATACTGCCCAACAAGTACCACTCGGCGTATTTATCTCTTCCGGCGTAAGATGGAACGGAATAAACTCCCCAATGAATAAAAATTCCGACTTTGGCATCAGTGAACCATTTCGGATAGCCGTGTTCTCTTATGCTTTTTATATTTTCGTCGAAAGACGGCTTTGTTTCTTGACAGTTGCCTGTTGAGTTCAGAATAAAAATTCCAAAAAATAATAATAAAGCTGCGATTTTTAAAGTTTTCATGTGTCTGTATTTTTGTTGAATTAACTATAGCTTGCTCTACGTTGCATAGCAAAATTATTGGACAAAGGTAACAACTTTTTATATTGTAAATAAATGTATCTTTGAACAAAAAATGAATAATAATGAAAAATCGTGGAAAAATACTTGTAACCGGAGGTAACGGATTGTTGGGCTCTAACGTTGTTCGCAAACTTATTGTCAATGGTTTTGATGTGGTTGTACTAATGCGTTCGAGTAATATTGAAAAAGAAAAATCGTTTTTCTTCGGATGTTTTAAAGATGTTACCGACGAGCATTTGGCACGTATTGAATATGCCGAAGGCGATGTTAGCGATTACTTTTCGGTGTACAATGCTTTGCAAGGAGTTGAGACTGTGATACACTGTGCAGGAAAAATTTCTTTTGCCAAATCCGACTTCGACGAAATGTACAGAACCAACGTTTTGGGAGTAACCAACGTTGTTAATGCCTGTTTGGAAAAAGGAGTGAAAAAGCTGATTCATGTCAGCAGTATAGCCGTTTACAATACCGATGAACTCAACAAAGGATGTATGATTACCGAAGAAACGGAGTTTAAGGCTGCGAGCAAAAAACATACGTATGCCGTAACCAAGATGCTTGGCGAACGTGAAGTATGGAGAGGTATTGCCGAAGGTTTAAATTCGGTAATATTCAATCCCGGAGTAATTACCGGAGCCGGGTGCGGTCCTAAAGCGGTAAATAGCATGTTTCCGAATGTGGAAAAACTTTTGGGTTTTTATTCCAAAGGTTCTACCGGTTATGTTGATGTTGAAGATGTTGCCGATGCTATTTATTGGGCTTTGAGCGAAGATGTGAAAAACGATAATTTTATTTTAGTAGCCGAAAATATTTCGGTAAAAGAACTTCTTACAAGCTTTGCCGATATTTTAAAAATTAAAAAACGAAAAGTTTACGTAAGCAAATTTGTTTTATACTTATCGAGTTATATTGAGAGCTTTATAAGTAAACTGCTGAATAAAAAACCGTTACTGCCCAAAAATTTTGTAAAATCCCTTACCGAAGAAACAGCTTTTTCGTCGGAAAAATATTTAAAAGCCAGCGGTAAAAGTTTTAAGAGCATAAGCCAAAGTATTGAGGAAACTTTTATTGCGTTACGCAAAAGGGGTTGGTGATACGTGTTACGTGCTACGGGTTGCGGGTTGCGGGTGAGTTTAGAGTTATGAGTTTTGAGTTTTGAGTGTTTTCCCGAAGTTTCGGGAGTCATTGAGTACCGATATTGAGCGGGTTGTGTCTTTCTCAATAGCCGTGTCTTTTAAGGCACGGCTATTGAAGCGAAATGCCGAAAATGGAGAAAATAAATGTTTTTTCAGCACTTCGACACTTCGATACGCCTTCGGCACTCAGTGAGCGAAGTGCTGAAACTCCTAGCTCAGAACTCCAGACTCAGAACTAGCCAAAAGCCATCCACAAATCGAAAAATTTTTCCCAATAGTATTTTTTATATTACTTTTGTAAAAAAAGTCATGAAATATATAAGGCAGTTAATTATACCTATATTTATTTTCTTGTTTGCTTTGGTTATGTACTTCATATACATGAAGCAAGACGAAAACAATATGCTGTTGATAATACTTGGCGTATCTGCCTTGTATTTATTAGTCAGATTTTTATTAGTACACAAGAGTTTGCGTAAAAAGTAGCATTATTTTCGTCCGAAGTCGGCGGGAATTTCGCCCCAAAGCTCGGTTTCCCATTTTATTATAGGGTTTTCGATTTCGTTATTGTGTAGCCATTTTAACGCTAAATCGGCTTTTTCGAAGAGCTCTTTATTTTGCTCGGTTCTTTCTAATTTGGTGTTTATTTTTTTCTTTTTCACCCACGACATCGCAGTCCTTGAGTCGCTGTAAAGCGGTATATCCAACTTGTTTTTCTTAAGCCATGTAAGCCCGGTAACTATAGCCAAAAACTCGCCCATATTAACGGTTCCTTGTTGGAAGGGACCCCTTTTAAAGACTTCAATATTTTCAGGTATTAAAACACCTCTGTATTCTACTGGACCAACAGCACTTGAGCATGCGGCATCAACACAAAGAGCTTTGTTATTTTTGTTGCCAAGTATACTCTTTATTGTTTCTGCCGAAGGCTTGCCTTTTTTACCGTAATAATTTTCGTAGCCTTCGTCATACGCCTTTTCGGCTTCTTGTAGCGTAACAAAGCCCATATACTTTGCATCGGTGAAGCCTTTAATTTGTTTTTGGCACTCGTCCCACGAATTATATATGCCAGGTTTTACGCCAGTCCAAACTACGTAGTAATTATTCTTTTTTTTAGCCATTTTGTGTAGCGTTTTTATGCTTTATCCCACGTAGTACCTTCTTTGGAGTCTTTTATAGAAATGCCTATTTTCTGAAGTTCATCCCTTATATTGTCGCTCAAAGCCCAATTTTTATCTTTTCTGGCTTGCTCTCTAATGCTGATAATAATATCCATGAGGTCGTTTGTAAGTTGCGGACTTTCGGCTTCTTGCACGGTTTCAAGTCCCAAAATATCAAAAACCAAGGAGTTAAGCAATTTTTTCAGTTCGCTGAGGTCGTTTACAGAGATAGTTTCGTTACCCGTATTTATGTTGTTTATCAATTTACAAGTGTCGAAAATATTCGCAATTAGTATTGGTGTGTTAAGGTCGTCGTCTAACGCAGCAAACAATTTGCTTTTCAGTTCGTTAAAATCAAACGATGATTTTTCTGAGGCTTGTAATTGCTCAAGAATTTTAAGAGTATCCATAAGTCGTGCAAGACCTTTTTCGGCGGCAAGCAGAGCATCGTTGCTGAAGTCTAGGGTGCTTCTGTAGTGTGCTTGCAGGATAAAGAATCTGATAGTCATAGGCGAATACTCTTTGTGTAGCAATTCATGAGAACCACTAAACATTTCGTTAAGTGTAATGAAATTGCCCAAAGATTTTCCCATTTTTTGTCCGTTGATGGTGATTAGGTTGTTGTGCACCCAGAATTTAGCGGGACTGCAGCCGTTGGCAGCTATACTTTGAGCTATTTCGCTCTCGTGATGAGGGAATAACAAATCAAGTCCGCCACCGTGAATATCAAATTCTTCTCCTAAATATTTTGCACTCATAGCCGAGCATTCTAAGTGCCAGCCTGGGAAACCGTCGCTCCACTCTGATTTCCATCGCATTATATGTTCAGGACTAGCTTTTTTCCACAGAGCAAAGTCGAAGCCGTTACGTTTTTCGTCCTGACCTTGCAAGTCGCGGGTATTGGAAATAAGGTCTTCTAATCTTCTGCCCGATAGTACGCCGTAGTTATGTTTGGAATTATATTTTTCCACGTCAAAATAAACCGAGCCGTTGCTTTTGTACGCCATTCCATTTTCCAATATTTTTTCGATCAATTCAATTTGTTCGGGTATATGTCCCGAAGCTCTTGGCTCAATGCTTGGCT
Organism: Lentimicrobiaceae bacterium; assembly: GCA_033809755.1. Taxonomy (GTDB): domain Bacteria; phylum Bacteroidota; class Bacteroidia; order Bacteroidales; family UBA4417; genus UBA4417. The sequence continues at coordinate 31,429 of JAPXLB010000013.1, read as the reverse complement.
TTAGTACGTTTAGCTTATGCATAGCTTCGTGATAACTGTCGGTGTAAAATTGAGCAATTTCCATTGGTTCCAACTGTTCTAAGCGAGCTTTTTTGCCAATTTTATCTTCGCCATCGTCCATGTCGTTTTCTAGGTGTCCGACATCTGTAATATTTCTGACGTATCTGACCTTGTAGCCCTTATATTTCAGATATCTGAATAAAATATCGAAGGTAATCGCCGGACGAGCGTGTCCTAAGTGCGGTTCGCCATAAACGGTAGGACCGCAGACATACATGCCCACGTGAGGTGGATTTATCGGTGTAAAAACTTCTTTTTTTCGTGTAAGCGTATTGTATAAAACCAAATCTGTATTTTCCATATAAAAATTATTTTTAATAGGTAAAATTTACCAATTCAATATGTTTGAAATCATGTATTCTTCCGGATTTTTCAGATATTTTGCAGCTTTTTTCATATCCTTTTTTTCCAAATAATGCATTGCATTAAAAACCATCTGAAAACGTTGGCTTTCAATGTTTACCCCGCGTGTAATTATTTTTCCGTTTTCGTCTTCAAGGTCTTTTAAAAAGATAGGTGCAATGTCGCCCATGTCGTTGCTTGTGACGATACAAGCATTATGACCTTGGTCGAATAAAGTTTTGACACCCAAACCTAACAGACTGCAGTACAGCAAATCGGCAGCGGTAGGTATGGCACATCTGATTTCGTAACCTATTTCAACGGGACGACTTTTTACAGCCAAATCTAATTGTTTTAGTTTAACTTGCAGTAGAAGGTTGCATATATGCGCTTTACTAACTGTACCAAGTTCGGGGTGTCCGTGTTCGTCGTAGGTAAATTGTATTCCCGAGGATTCCAAATCATCTTTGTCTAGCAAATTAAATATTCCTTCGCCAATTATGGCTACGCCGTAGTTGATATTTAATATTTTTCGTTTGACAATCGAAGAAATAATAAGGTCGGTGACTTTATCCAATGTTAGTTTGGTTTTGTTAAACATTTCGGGAATAATAATAATCGGATAATGGCAGGCTGCACCAATACCAAAAGCCAAGTGTCCCGCTTCTCTACCCATAGCCGAAACAACAAACCAATTGCCCGACGAGCGTGCATCTTCATAAACGGTTGTTCCTATTCTAACGCCTTCTGCTTTAGCGCTGGCGTATCCGAAAGTAGATTGTCCTTCGGGCAAGGGAAGGTCGTTATCAATAGTTTTAGGGACGTGTATGTTAAGAACATTTAAGTCGTTTTTCAGTAAAAACTTTGAAATTCTATTTGCGGTCGATGCAGTATCGTCGCCGCCAATAGTTACCAATAGCTTTACATTATTTTCGACAAAAAAATCGGTTTTAAATTCTATATCCGAAGGTTTGTAGCGGCTCATAACAATCACCGAACCACCCAAGTTGATTATACGGTCGGCGTAGGAAAAGTCAATATTAATGGTTTCGGCTTTGCCGTTGAAAAGGTTTTTATATCCTTCGTGCAAGCCTATAACTCTGTAGCCATCGCGTAAAAACACTTTTGAAATTGTGCTTATAACGGTGTTTATCCCTGGAGCAGGTCCGCCGCCTGCTAATATCAAGATTGATTTTTTCATAGTTTTTACTTGTGCTTTGCGAAATGTATTTATCGCTGCAAAAATAATAAAAATATATGCAATTCTTAAACAATTAATAAAGTTGCGTGGTACGTGTTGCGTGGTGCGTGTTTCAGGGAAGTAACGAGTTTTGTTTTAAAACTTTCGAGAAAGTTCTGAGTTTTGAGTCTTCAAACTCTGAGCTAACCCCGCAACCCGTCCCGAAACTTCGGGACAACCCGCAACAGCCCCGAAACTTCGGGGCTAACAGCCAACGGCTAATAGCTTAATGGTTTAAATAACACGAAATATGAAGAAAAATGAGCGATTTTTAGTCAAAATATTATTTTTGTTCCTATGAGCAAGACCGAAAGATATTACAGCTTTACTAAATTTTTGAGAGAAAGGTTTGGAGCTAGGGTGCAGAAATTGGCTATAGATGCCGGTTTTACCTGTCCCAACCGCGATGGCAGTAAGTCTTATGGAGGCTGTACTTATTGTAATAATTCAGCCTTTAATCCTTCGTATTGTACACCCGAAAAGTCGATTGCTCAGCAAATAGAAGAAGGAATAGAGTTTCATAAAAGAAGATACAGACGAGCCGTAGGATATTTGGCTTATTTTCAGGCGTTTTCTAACACTTACGCTCCTTTAAGCGAGCTGAAGCAAATATACGCTCAGGCATTGCAAAACGAGCAGGTGTTAGGTGTTGTTATAGGCACGCGCCCCGATTGTGTCGATGATGAGAAATTGGACTACTTATCGGAATTGAATAAAACGCATTTCGTATCGATTGAGTACGGCATAGAATCGTGTTATAACCAGACCTTGGAAAAAATAAACAGATGCCATAGTTTTGAGGACACGCAGTTGGCAATTATAAAAACTGCAGAAAGAGGTATTCATGTTGGGGGTCATATTATTTTTGGATTGCCTGGCGAAACCGAAGCAATGATGATGCAAGAAGCAGAAATTTTGTCGCAATTACCTTTAGATTCCATTAAATTTCACCAGTTGCAAATTTTTAAAAACACGCCAATGGCTCAGATGTTTAAAGATAATCCTTCGGAATTTAAGTTATTTGAATTGCAGCAATATATCAGTTTTATAGTCAGTTTTTGCGAAAAATTACGACCCGATATAGCAATAGAGCGTTTTAGCAGTGAGGCACCACCTTCTTTTTTGGTCAATTCTCCATGGAGTAATCTACGTACCGACCAAATTTTAAACTTGATAAAGAAAGAGTTTGTTGAGAGGGATACTTATCAGGGAGTTTACTTCAATTAGCAATTAACAATTAACAATTATCAATAGTTGTTTGGTACGGGGTAGTTTTGAGTTCTGTCCCGAAGTTTCGGGAGAGTTATTAGTCTCAAAACTTCCGTCTTCGGTCTTCCGACTTCCGACTTTACCAGCTAACAGCCAACGGCTAATAGTTAATGGACAACGGCTAATGACATGTTAACGTAGAGTAATTTAGTTACAAGTATCAATTTTTTAGTTACGAATCAATTTTCACTAATAAAAAGTCTATACCCTATACCGTGAACACTTTCAATTTTAATATTTTCGTCTTCGATAAGTAACTTTCTAAGTCTAGATATAAACACATCTAATCTGCGACTGGAAAAGAAACTGTCATTTTCCCAAACGTATTCTTGTATTTCTTCGCGTTTGCATATTTGATTTATATTTAAACAAAGATACTCAAGAACTTTGGCTTCGCGATGAGTAAGTTTGTTTTTGTCATCATTGTAACTGAGGATACGAGTAGAAGGGCAAAAAGAATATTCGCCGATTATGAATTCATTTTTGGACTGTTTTGGACTGCCTACATTGCTTCGTTTTAAAAAAACTTTAATTTTCAAAACAAGTTCGTCAATGCTATATGGCTTGGTAATATAGTCGTCGGCTCCAATTGTCAAACCTTTCAATTTGCTATCCAGTGTTGTTTTAGCCGACAAAAATATAATCGGAACTGATTTATTTTTCTTTCTGATGGTAGACGCAATTTCGTACCCGTCGATGTCGGGCAGCATAATATCGAGGATGACTATATCGTACTCGTTTTGTTTTATATTTTTTATAGCCGATTCTCCATCGGGGCAGTGGGTGACATCAAAGCCATGGTCCCTCAATTGGTCTGAGGTCAGAAAAGCCAAACTTTGGTCGTCTTCTACGTATAATATTTTAGTTTTCATTTTTTTAGGTTAATTTCAATTGTAAAACAAGTTCCTTCGTGTTTACTATCGAGTTTTATGTTCCAGCCATGTGCGTCGCACATAGTTTTAACGTAAAACAAGCCCAATCCGTAGCCTTTAACTTTGCCGGTTTTTTTTGGGATACGGAAAAATTTATCGAATATTAATTTTTTGTATTCTTCAGGAATTCCATCGCCGTTATCAATGATACTAATTTCAACTTTATTGTTGGTGCGAGTACAAGAAATCTCAACAACTGGGTTTTCGCCCGAATATTTCGCGGCATTGTCTATCAGATTATAAAAAATATTTTTAGCATGAACTAAATCGGCTCTTATTGGGGGAATATTTCCGCATAGGTTGAGTGTAATATCAACAGGGTGAACAGCTTGAATGGTTTTTGAAAGCTCTCTTAGAATTTTATTTATGTTAACTTTTTGCAGATTAAGTTGTATGTTCTTTTTATCAAGAGTAGCTATTTGCAATATTTTGTTAACCTGTTCGCTTAGCCTGCTTGCTTCTTGCTTTATAATATTAGTATATGTTGAAACTTTTTCAGTTGACATTTTTGAATACTGATTATGGTCGGACAAAACATCGGAAGCTATTAAAATTGCCGAAATGGGAGTTTTAAACTCGTGCGTCATGTTATTGATGAAATCTTTTTGCAGTTCCGACAATCTTTTTTGTTTTAAAATAACCCAAAGCGAATATAAAAAAAACCAGATAGCTGTCAGAATTACAACTAACAGAAAAAACCATAAGTACATATTTGAAAACACGTAGTTTCCATGTTTTGGGAAGTAAACACCAAAGTACAGCTCATAGTCATCGTACAACGGCATTGCATAGCTTGTTTTGGCAACTTTTTTTGTGCCGTCGGAGCTAAAGTATGCTCCGTATTCCATGGTTTTGGTTTCGCAGTTGTATATGGCATATTCGTAGTCGGAATTAACATTATTCCTTGAAAATTCAATTTTAAGAAGTTGTTCAATTACACTTTTGTCAATATTGCTGTTTAAATCAACAACGTAGTAGTTTGAATTTACTCTGTGCACGGGATTGTGTGTTGTTGGTTGAGAGTTGTTGATTTTATATATCTGACGAGCAACATTCTGTAATGAAGTTGATACCTTATCGATAAACTGCTGTTCTTGGTTTCTCCATTCCTTGCTAATAAAAAGGGCTTGCATTATTATAACACCTACAATAAAGACAGCACCTAAGGTTATTATTATCCGTATGTTTTTGTTTTTCATATGTCTTTGCTGTTTAGATGTAAGATTGTTTCTGTTTTATAGAAATTACAAGAGCATAAAAATAAGAAATTTTTAAAAATCAAATATTTGGCAATAATATAAGTTTTAAAAGTATTTTATAGCCTAAACACTTAGATTATGAACGGTTCAATAGTTTTTTTATTAAGATATTGCTGCGTATGTGTCAGTCAAATAAAAAAATAAAATAATAAAGAGTAAACTTGCTTTCAATGTCAATGGTATCAATAAAAGCCGAATAGTAATTATTAAATTATTTGGTGTCATTTTACAAAATTTTACAAAATTTTATGAGTAATTGAATGCTTTTGCACGAATTTTGCAAAAGATAACGTTAGACATAAAAACTAACATAGAATATTAAAAAACATCATACAATGAAAAAACTTATCTTAACATCCTTAGTTGTTTTATTTGTAGCAAGCTATTCATTTGCTCAACAAGTTAGACCTGAACCCGGAGCTTCGGAAAAGGTTGAAAACGTTAATTTGCCTATAGCAGAGTACAATACTTTGACTTATGATTATGGCAAAATAGAGCAAGGAACACCTAAAGAGGCTACTTTCGTGTTGACAAATAAAGGCAGAGAACCTTTAATTATCACCAGCGCACGAGCTAGCTGTGGATGTACCAACTTAAAATATTCTCGCGAACCGATTTTGTCGGGCAAAGAAACTGTAATTTCGGTTACTTACAATGCTGCAGCTATGGGCAACTTCCTTAAAACTGTTACAGTAACAACAAATGCAGATGATAAACCTGTTGTTTTAAAAATTAAAGGACAAGTTGTTCCGAAGAAATAACAGTCCTATATTGAGAAAATAAATTCATTGCGTATTTCTTTGCCGAAGTACGCAATTTTTTTATCGAATTTTTCCTGATAGTATGTTTTTATTTATTATTGAGATTATCATCAGCCCACCATTCTGCGTATGAGGTAGCAGTTTCGCTCAATTTTAAGTGGTGAAGTCTTACGTTATCGGGTAATTTTCGAGAAATAATTTTTGCAAAACCTATTAAAAGGTTTTCGCTTGTTGGCTGATACGGAACGTAAATGACTTTAAATTCTTCCGTAGATATTTGCAGTGAGGAATCATTTTTATAATCGTGCGATAAAACCAAAGCATGATTGAATTTATCAACAATAGCTGTATTTACAATTTGTTTTAGGTCGGAAAAATCGATGACCATTCCGTACTTCGGATTACTTTTGTCGGCTATAGGAGTTCCAATAACTGTAACTTCAAGTTTGTACGAGTGTCCGTGAATGTTTTTACACAAACCGTCGTAGCCTTTTAGAGCGTGTGCCGTTTCGAAGCTAAAAATTTTTGTCAATCTGATTTTATCCATACGCTATTATTTATGGTTATAAAGATGAAGCTCTGATAATTTTTGTTTGATAAATAGAACCTTTAACCTTATCCACTAATTGTAGCAAATAAACACCTTCGGGAATTGAATTTAAATTGATGCTACCTTTACTGAGTTCAAACTCAACATTGAAAGACATTCTTTTTCCATCTACCGAAAACAAATATATTTCATAATTATCTTCATTAATATCAAACGGCAGATGTATGTTCACGATATCGCAAGTTGGATTCGGATATGCGGTAAGACTATTTATTCTAGCGGAATATTTTTCTACGCCTAAGTCTTCTCTCCAAATCATTTCAACAAATTCGGGGTGGTCGATAAAAGGGTTTCTGTTGCCTTGTATAGCGTATACAGCATTATTTCTGTCGATTTCTTTTTGCGAAACCGGATCATCTTTTGCCCAATCTCTCATCATTTGCAGTGCCCAGGGCTCTAACTGAGAACCGTTTACCATAGGACTACCGCTCCAGTTGGCATCTTCGTTATAATATCTGGTAGCCATGTAAAAGTAAGTTCTTGCCAAATCGCCTTTGTATTCGTCTATAGGTTCAAACACCGTGCCGTTGTAACCGTTTACACAGCTGTTGCCAACTTTGGAGCCGTTCGTTGATATCCACGTTGCACTACTGACTTCGCCGTAAGGATAATTACTTCTTCTACCGTTTACGTAACCGTCGGTGGGATAAAGATGAAACAAATCGGTGTACATTGGGTAGCCTTCGTTGAACCAACTTTTAGGGAACGAGTGCTCGCGGTTGTAGCAATCGCCTTCGTTATGATAACTGCCGCATTGGTCGTTGCCGAAAGTGTACTCGTATTGCGGAGTGCCGCTAGGTCTGTCGGAATACATATCCCAAACCTTGCCGTTAGGCTTTTTGTCGGTAGTTCTAAAATGTGTCCACAGCGATTGGTACGATTGCACTTCGTGATTTTTGATAATATCGTGAAGAGCTTGTTGCAGTTGAACTCCGTACTTGCCCATAGCATTGTTGTAATAGCCAGCTGGAGCTTGAGCAAATGAAACAAAGCAGACAAAAATTAGTGCAAATAGTAGTAAATTTTTTCTCATAGTGTAATATCTTGTTTATAAAAAGAAAATAACGGTTTGTACAATGGCTAAGATTATGAGTATGAGTCCGGCAATAGGACCAAAGCGCAGTTTGGGTGCAATTTCGGGTATCCTGTTACCAATTAGAAAAAATAAAATAATACCAACAGCTAAAACACTTCCGATGATTATAGCGGTTTTACGTATATCAAGAATTAAAACCCCAACAGCAATAGCAATTACGAAAGTAGTAATCCCGTCGAAAGCAGCTAGTAATGCAGTGCTTTTAGTTTTTGAAAAATCGTATTTTGGTAAACCTTTAGATGTATTTATTGATGAGATAAACATTTTCAGTCCGAAAATTATCATAATCACCAAAAATGTTATGATATTGAAAACTTCGTTAATTCCGCTGAGTCTGTTTCCAATATTAATTCCCAACATCAGTAAAATCCATTGAATTATGATGTACAAAAACAATGCTTTACCTATTGCACCGAAAGATTTTTCCATCCTACTTCCGGCAATTGCAAGGTTGTTTCCGAAGTAAAGAACAAGTGTTAAAGCCACTAAAACAATACTAAAGTTACTCATCATTTTTAAGTTTTACAAAGCGATAACCACACCACAAGAATATCATCTCAGTCGGAGTAAAATTCCAACTGAGATGGTATTTGTTTATGCTGTTTGACATTATAAAATAATTTTCTTCTTTAAATTTTTTCCAATTTAATTGTAAAGTGTCTTAAAACGGGAGCTTCGTAAGTTATAGCATATCCTGTTTTAATGCTGTTTCTGCGCTCAAACACATTAGCCATAGCCACAGCAACGTAGTTTAGATGGTCGTTGGTGTATGTACGGCGTGGTATTGCAAGTCGTAGAAGTTCAAGTTCGGGGTATCTGTTTTCGCGGGTAACAGGGTCTCTATCTGCAAGAAGGGCGCCAATTTCAACAGCTCTAACACCTGCTTCTATATACAGTTCTATACCTAGAGTTTGTGCTTTAAATTGTTCTTTCGGAACTTGTGTAAGTATTTTGCTAGCATCAACGAAAATAGCGTGTCCACCGTATGGAAGTTGAACCGGAACACCAAAGTCGGTGAGGCGTTTACCAAGCAAGCCTACTTGTTTAATTCTGGAATCTAAGTATTCAAATTCGGTTCCTTCATACAAGCCCTGAGCAATGGCATTTAGGTCTCTACCGGCAAGTCCGCCGTAGGTAATATAACCTTCGTTTAAAATACTGAATACCGATACTTTTTGGAACAAATCGGGGTCGCGCATAGCAACAAAACCTCCAATATTAACTATAGCGTCTTTTTTGCTACTCATTGTCATGGCGTCGCAGTACGAGTACATTTCTTTAACAATTTCTCTAATGGACTTGTCTTGCTGACCTTCTTCTCTCATTTTAATGAAGTAAGCATTTTCGGCAAAGCGAGCCGAGTCGTAGAAAACAGGCACATCGTATTTTGTAGCCAAAGCTTTTACTTCTTTCAGGTTTTTAAGCGAAACAGGTTGTCCGCCCGACGAGTTACAGGTAACCGTCATAACGATAAAAGGTATGCGTTGTTTATCGCTTTTCTTTTTTAAAACATCTTCCAATTTATTCAAGTCGACGTTACCTTTAAAAGGGTGAGTGTTTGAAGTATCAAATGCTTCGTCGATTGTGCAATCAACGGCAAAAGCTTTTCTAAACTCAATATGTCCTTTTGTAGTATCAAAATGGGAGTTTCCAGGGATAAGGTCATTTTCCTTGACAAGCGTGCTGAAAAGAATGTTTTCGGCGGCTCTTCCCTGGTGAGTAGGAATAAAATAATCGAAACCTAAAATATCTTTTATTGCATTTTTTAGGTTGAAATACGACGATGAACCTGCATAGCTTTCGTCGCCCAACATCATGGCACTCCATTGCTTGTCGCTCATGGCTCCTGTGCCCGAGTCAGTTAGCAAGTCTATGTAAACCTGTTCGCTATTTAGGGCAAACAAATTGTAATGAGCATCTTTTATCCATTTTTCGCGTTGTTCGCGTGTGCTAGGATGTATGGCTTCAACCATTTTTATTCTATAAGGTTCTGTGAAAGGTAATTGCATAATATGTTGTTTTTTAAAAATTATTATTGTAAATGTTGTTTTATTATTCTGTCGCAAAGGTAAACATAATTAAATTAAAACAACTAACTAAAAGTTTATTTTTTTATACAACACTTGACTTTTGTTCAAAGCTGCTGTATCTTTGCGAGATAATAATTAAGTCGGAAACCGAAAATTTTTCTTCAGAAACCTTTAAAACTCTACGATTATGAAAAAATCACTTTTTAAACTTTTGTTAATCTTGGCTACAATTTTATTGTATGTCGAATACTCGCCTAAAGCCCACGCTTCAAATATTTTCACCGAAGGAGAAAACATTTTCGGATTAGAAGGCGAATGGACACATCTTAATGGACCTTATGGAGCATCAGCAGAGAAAATAGTTATTGATAGCAATAATTTCTTGTACATGATGTGTGATAAAGGGTTATATAAATCGGTGAATAATGGTGAAAGTTGGAGTTTTATTAACGGAGATGTATCCGATGCTTGGGCTGCATTAACACTTGTAAACGACCAAACTTTGTTGGTAGGATCATTTGGAAAAATTTTTCGTTCTACAGACTGTGGAAACACTTGGGATACACTCCTTTGTACTAGTTCTAACACTTGGATTTCAGGAATAAAAACTTTTGGAGATGATATGATATTTGCATCCTCACTTGAATACGGTACGGGGATAGGAGGAGTTTATAAGTCGGTTGATGGCGGCAATAGTTGGCAGTTTATTAGTATAAACCTAGCCTATAGCATAGAAATTGATAATCAAGGAATATTGTATCTCGGAACTATAACGAATATGTTCAAGTCTATTGACTTTGGTGAAACATGGGAACCATTGCTTAATAGTAGTGAAAAAATAATAGCAATATCAGCAGATGATAGCGGTGGTGTTGTTGCTGTTTCGGAAGAAGATTATGATCCGGGAAAGATATTCATGTCAAAAAATTACGGCAGAACGTGGAAACGTAGTCCTTTAAGAAAAAACTATAAGGATGTAATTTATGATTTTTCAGGAAACATTTTAACTTGTACCGGTGATGGCGAACTAATTAAATTTGATGCAGACCTTGAGAATTGGACTCTTGATTTTAAAACATATGCACCAATTCTTTGTATAGCCGAAAATAGCAATTACGACTTGTTTGTTGGTGCTGGTAGTAGCTTTGGGATATATAGGAGGTTGCATAATAACCCGAGCTGGGAATATGTTAATGACAGTTTGCCTTATCTTGAAATTAGAACAATAGGTCAATTTAGTACGGGAGAGATAATTGTTGGGACGAATGGCGGAGCTCAAATAAGCGAAGACGAAGGAAAAACTTGGTACCAATACAGTGAAAAATTAGGTAGAACAAATATTGTTTCAATGACCATAACTCCTGACGATTATGTGTTTGTAGGAACGTCGGCTACAGGAGGCGGAGGTATCTACAAAAGACATGTTTACGATACTACTTGGACGGAAAGCCATCCCCCGTATGATTTAGTTCGTGCATTAGCAAATGATAATCAAGGGGTTTTATATGCGGGTTCACAAATGGGAGTAAAAAAGTCCGTTGATAACGGGGTGACATGGGAAGAGGCGAACAACGGTTTGAGCCATTGGCACGTATATGATTTTGAGTGTGAACCAAATGGTAATGTTTATGCCGCAACTAATGGTGGAATTTATATTTCAGATAATCACGGCGAATCGTGGAACATGTTTGGCTTACATGAAAAAGATGTTTCATTAGTTAGGATATTTGATAACTATTTTTATGCTGTCGTCGAAGGAGAACTGTACCGTAAAGCTTTAGATAATAGTGATTGGATTTTGATAAATAATGGACTAACTCAGTTTTACGCTTTATATTTAGAAATTGATGATAAAAACACTCTTTATTTGTCAACCGCACCATGCAAAGTGTTTTATTCCGATGACTATGGTGATAGTTGGCATGACTTGCAACTAGATATAACATCTAATATCAAGTATATTAAGTTTTTAAATCCTTCGGTATTTTTCGGCTCTGAATTTGATGGTATTTTCAAGTTTTGTAGAAACCCGGATTTGTTTAATGTATTTGCTTACGTAAAGCCGCCAAATACTGGAACAGTAAGCGGAACGGGTTGCTACAATAAAGGCGAAACCGTTGTTTTATTAGCTCAAGCAAACGAAGGCTACGTTTTTTTCAATTGGACGGAAAACGGTCAAATTATTTCAACCCAAGAAAATTATACTTTTATTATAAATGATAACAGATATTTGCATGCCAACTTCAAGCCCGCTACCGGAATAGATAATTCTTTACTAATCTCAGCAGATGTTTATCCAAACCCTTTTAATGATAAGATTAGTATAAAAATAAGCGAAGTTAATCCTCAAAATGTTGAAATTCAACTTATAAATAGTTTAGGACAAACAGTTTACAGCAAAAACCGCAAAGTTACGGATAACGAGATTATTGTAAACACCCAATCGCTGCCTGCAGGAATTTACATTTGCCGAGTGTTGTTAAATAATAAACCAATTTCATCAAATAAAATTATCAAAACGAAATAAGCATAAAACACAAAAACTTATTTCATCCGCACTCAAAAAAACTCCAACACTAAAATGTGTTATATTTTGAGGTATTATTACCTTTGTACAATTATTAAAAAGACAAAATGAATATGGCAGAGTTGTGGGGTAGTTTTGAGTTAGGAGTTCTGAGTTTTGAGTTCTGAGTTGATACTTGATACTCGTAACTCGATACTCGTAACTATCCCGCATCGCCAACAGCCAACAGCCCCGAGACTTCGGGGGCTAACAGCTAAACGTATGACACAAGATAAATTCTCCGACCGAAAAAATCACATTATTGCTGCGGTAGTAATAATAGGAGTTCTTTATGTGGCTCGGTTATTTTACTTGCAAGTTATAGATACAAGTTATAAGGCATCGGCAAATCGCAATGTTTTGAGGTACGAAACTCAATATCCGCAGCGTGGCTTAATCTACGACCGTAATGGGAATTTGCTTGTTTACAACGAAATTGTTTACGACCTGATGGTAATTCCGGTTCAGGTCGAAGACCCTGATACAACTGAGTTGTGTTCAGTGTTGGGAATAGACAGAACAGGTTTTGAACAGAGAATACTCAATGCCAAAAAGTACTCAAGCATGCTTCCTTCGGTTTTCGAAAAGCAAATTTCAAAGGAAACATTCGCCTACATCGAAGAAAAACTTTACAAGTACAAGGGTTTTTTCATTCAGCCTCGTACTTTACGTAAATATCCAAAGGCTGTCGGAGCTCATTTGCTTGGCTACGTGGGCGAGGTAACCCAAAATGATATAGACAAAGACCCGTACTATAAACAAGGCGACTACATCGGAGTAAGCGGATTGGAAAGCACCTACGAGACAGAATTGCGTGGCATAAAAGGACTTAAAATAAAGATGGTTGATGTTCACAATCGTTATGTGGGCATGTTTGAAGACGGCAAATATGACACTTCGGCAATAGGCGGGTTAAATTTATACACCGGCATTGATATTGAACTTCAGGAATACGGCGAAAAGCTTATGCAAAACAAACTTGGAAGTATTGTCGCCGTTGAACCCGAGACGGGTGCTATTTTATGTTTTGTGTCAAGTCCTACGTACGACCCAAATCTATTGGTGGGTAGGGTTAGAGGCAAAAACTTTAAAGAGTTGAGTAGCAACAAACATAAACCTCTGCTAAATAGAGTAACGCAGGGGCAATATCCGCCGGGTTCGACGTTTAAAATGGCAAACTCATCGGTGGCGCTACAATTAGGAGTTATGAATGCCAGTACTATGTTCAGTTGTCAGGGCGTTGCCTCAACTCCTATACGTTGTACGCACTCGCATGCATCGCCTTTAAATATTTATACTGCAATTCAGCAGTCGTGCAATCCGTTTCAGTATCAAGCGTTTAGAGCCGTTTTGAACGACAAAAATTATAAAACTATAAAAGAACGCTACGACGTTTGGCGATTTCATATTATGAGTTTAGGGTTTGGCAAAGCTTTTAATACGGATATTGCCTACGAAAAAAGCGGAAATATTCCTACTTCCGATTATTTTGATAAAATGTACGGCAAAGACCGTTGGAACTCCCTAACGATAAGGTCTTTGTCCATTGGTCAGGGAGAAATATTGGCTACTCCTTTGCAGTTGGTAAATTATGCTGCAATAGTTGCAAACGAAGGTTTTTATTATCCACCGCACATTGTGGAGGCAGTCGGCAACCGAGAAAACAAAACTCAGTATACAACACAAAAAACGTATACAAGCATATCGTCGGCTAATACTGTGATAATGAAAGATTGTATGGCGGAGGTGTTTGAAGCCGGAACGGCTCGTGCCTACGCAACAAGCAAATTTACTCAAGCCGGTAAAACCGGTACAGCCGATAATCCTCACGGAAAACCTCACTCGACATTTGTTGCTTTTGCTCCTGTCGAAAATCCGAAAATAGCAATATGTGTTGTTGTAGAAAACTCCGGTTACGGTTCTACTTGGGCAGCTCCCATTGCTTCGCTTATGATGGAAAAGTATATTACGGGAGATATTTCGCGTCCTGAAATTGAGGAACGTATGTTGAACTCAAATCTTATAGGTAATGACTAGGGAAAGAGGCATAATGAAGCAAATAGATAAACGTCTAATATACCTATACTTAGCTTTGGTATTAATAGGATGGCTTAATATTTATGCGTCAGCCTACAATTCCGCTCATTCCAGCATTTTTGATATATCGCAAGTGTACGGCAAACAGCTGTTATGGATAGGCGGAGCTGTAGTAATTGCATTTGTGATTTTACTATTAGACCACAAAATTTTCAATTCTTTTGCCGTTCTCTTTTACGCATTGAGCATTTTGATGCTGATATTGGTGTTGTTAACCGGAAAAACTATTTCGGGATCAAAATCATGGTTTCAAATAGGGAGTTTCGCACTACAGCCATCGGAATTGTCGAAATTTTGTACCAATCTGGCTTTAGCTCACTTATTATCATCGCCAAATTTCAACATAAAAAGCATAAAACACAAAATTTTGGCATTGCTAATAATTTTATTGCCAACAGCTTTTATTTTATTGCAAAACGACACAGGTTCGGCTCTTGTCTACAGTGCATTTATTATTGTTTTGTATCGAAAGGGACTTCCTAGTTTTTATATAATAATCGGCTTAGCAGCTATATTTCTTAGTCTTATGGCATTGCTTTTCGACGAATATATTATCATTGCGACAATTGCAGCAATAATCTTAATATTATTTTTATTTGTTTTTAAACGCAAAAGGAAAACTATTTTACCATTATTGGCAGCATTTGTTGTTTCTGTTGGAATTGTTTTAAGCGTTGATTTTGTGTTCGATAACGTTCTGGAGCCGCATCAGAAAACACGTATAAATGTATTGCTTGGCAAAGAATTAGACCTATACGGAGCCGGATATAACGTTAATCAATCGAAAATAGCAATAGGTTCGGGCGGATTATTAGGGAAAGGGTTTTTGAAAGGAACTCAAACAAAATTCGACTTTGTTCCCGAACAAAGCACCGACTTTATTTTTTGTACCATAGGCGAGGAGTGGGGCTTTGTCGGGTCGGTAATTGTGCTGGCAATGTTTTTGGGCTTAATTGTCAGAATGATACAAGTAGCCGAAAGGCAAAGGTCTGAATTTAGCCTACTGTACGGATACGGCGTTGCAGCTATTCTTTTATTTCATGTTGCTATAAATATTGGTATGACCTTAGGTTTGTTGCCTGTAATAGGAATACCCTTACCCTTTTTCAGCTACGGAGGCTCTTCTCTTTGGTCGTTTACAATATTATTGTTTATCTTTATAAAATTAGATTCAAGCCGATTAAAATTATTTTAAACCTATGATAATGAATATAAATAAACCGAAAATTTTAGTTACTGGCGGTATGGGATACATCGGTTCGCACACCGTTGTTAAGCTAGCCGAAAACGATTTTTATCCGATTATTATCGACAATTTGTCTAATTCGTCAGAAAAAGTATTAGGCAATATTGCAAAAATTCTTGGCTACATGCCACCGTTTGTCAAATTAGACCTTCGAGATCAAAATAAAGTTGCCGAATTTTTCGACAGCAATAGAGACATAAAGGGAGTTATACATTTTGCAGCTCTTAAAGCAGTTGGAGAATCAATGCAAATGCCTATAGAATATTACCGAAACAATATAGCTTCGTTGCTAAATGTATTGGAGAACATGAAAATCCACAATATCGAAAATATTGTGTTCAGTTCGTCATGCACGGTTTACGGTCAGCCCGACAAATTGCCTGTTACCGAAAGCAGTCCTATTAAGGAAGCTGTTTCGGCATACGGAAATACAAAGCAGATGTCGGAAGATATTTTAAAATTCACTTGCGATGCTCACAATATAAAATGTATTTCTCTCAGATATTTCAATCCTATTGGAGCGCATGAGTCGGCGTTAATCGGCGAATTGCCGATAGGCATACCCAACAACCTAATGCCTTTTATTACTCAAACTGCAGCTGGCATCAGAGAGCAACTTAAAGTATTCGGCGGCGATTACAACACCCCCGACGGCACTGCCATCAGAGATTACATACATGTTGTAGATTTGGCACAAGCTCACGTTTCGGCGGTAAATCGTATGCTTAACAATCAAACCAAAAGCAAATTGGAGTTTTTTAATGTCGGAGCAGGCAATGGATATTCTGTTTTAGAAGTTATTAATTCTTTCGAGAGAGTTAGCAATAAAAAACTCAACTACGTTATTACCGAACGCCGAAGCGGTGATATTGAAAAAGTTTGGGCTGATACCAACAAAGCCAATAAAGAATTAGGTTGGAAGGCGGAATTGTCGTTAGACGAAATGACTTTGTCGGCTTGGAATTGGCAGTTGGCATTAGAAAAAAGCAAATAATTTTAACAAAAAACCGTTTTAGTTTTAATATAAAACTTACCTTTGCAAACCTTATCGGGATGTAGCGCAGTCTGGTAGCGTGCTTCGTTCGGGACGAAGAGGTCGCTGGTTCGAGTCCAGTCATCCCGACCAGCCAAAGGCAAGTAAGCCACTTTAGCTCAGTTGGTAGAGCAGTGCATTCGTAATGCACCGGTCGAGGGTTCGAGTCCCTTGAGTGGCTCTATTTTCGATAATAATGCTGTACGTAGTTCCAACCCCAATAGGAAATTTAAGCGATATAACTTTAAGAGCTATTGAAGTTTTAAAAGACGCCGATTTAGTTTTAGTTGAAGACACAAGGACTTCGAGTGTGCTTTTTTCGCATTACGGAATAAAAACTCCTATGCAATCGTATCATCAGTACAACGAACATAAAACCGTTGATGCTATTGTTGAAAAAATAAAGCAAGGAAACAATATAGCTATTATCACCGATGCAGGCACTCCCGGCATTTCCGATCCGGGTTTTCTACTTGTCAGAGAATGTATAAACAACGGCATTGAAGTTAATACACTTCCGGGAGCTTCGGCTTTTATTTTGGCTCTTGTAAATTCGGGCTTTCCTACCGATAAATTTTACTTCGAAGGATTTTTACCACATAAAAAAGGTCGCAATACGAGATTGAATTTCTTAAAAGAATTAAACTGCACATTTGTATTGTACGAATCGCCTTATAGAGTTTTGAAAACCTTAGAACAACTTTGTGAGGTTATAGGAGAAGACAGACCTGCAAGCGTTTCGAGAGAGCTTACAAAAAAATTTGAAGAAACCCGCAGAGGCACACTTAAGGAACTCAAATCGTACTTTACGGAAAATAAACCCAAAGGCGAGTTTGTTATTGTGGTTAAAGGTGTGTAGAGTTGCGTGGTGCGGGTTGCGGGTTGCGTGTTACCTTGTCTCGAGAATTCGGTATGGTACGTGTTTTTATCAATTAGTCCCGAAGTTTCGGGGTACATTGTTAATTGTTAATTGTTAATTGTACATTACTCATTGCCACCACCCATTAACCCATCACTCATCACTCATCACCCATCACTCATCACTCACCACCAGCTATTTATCAAACTTCAACTTCAACTCTTCAATTGCTTTACCTATCTCGTTTTTAGCATCAGCATCCTTTTCTGTTTTATGAGCGGAAATTAGGTCGGGCAGATAAGTTAGATAGCCCATATCCGAAATATATTTTGCAGCACAAACTCTTACATCAGCCAAACTATCGTACACAAGACCTTGCACCCATCGTTTGGCACTCCACGAGTTATTTTCTTTAAGCCATTGCAAAGCATCTATTTTTTGTGTTGGTGTACCTTGTAACAATGTCGAATAAAAGGATTGCTCCTTTTTGAGCATTTCCACTGTAAATAATATTTCCTTATTGAAAACGTAAGGATTAACGGTTTCGGCAGGGTACGAAACAAGAGGCTTACCAACGACAAGTCTTACCATACGAGGAATCATCCATTGCATGCCAGGTGTTGCTTCGGGATGCGCTATGCAGCTAAATACCAAACCTTTACCGTAACTGTTGGCTATAAAAAACGGTTTATCGTTTGTCATATTTGCAGGTGCGTTACCTTCTTCGTGTACATCACTTTCCATAATTGCCAACACCTCGTATTTAATGGTATCATCGGGAGCTTCGACAAAAACAGGTCCTTCGTAGTACATCACATAAGACATTGAATCGTTAGCAATTTCGGGAAATATTTGTTTTCCTGCGGGACTTAACGAAAATTTAGCTACACCGTGACCTCTATTGTCGTGTTCAATATCAATAGCCATTGCACCGTTGATACTCATGCAAGAATAGTCGGGAGTGTTAGAAAATAGATATGCTCCGGCACAAATACCGACGGCTCCACCTCCATCGGCGATAAAATTCTTTATCCTCTCAATATTATTGTGTCCCAAATTGAGATACTGTCTGCTGCCTCCGCCGCCAGGTATAATTATAGCATCTAACGAATCTAAAACTCCGTTTGCAATATCTGCCGAAGTTATATATCTGACACTCATATCATTATCAATTTGTGCGGCGGCGTATGCTTCCCATTGGCAAACTTCAGCACCGCCGTGACCTTTAAAAACACCGACTTTAATTTTATTGTCTTGTGCAGTGTTATTTGTACGATTGCACGATGCAATGCATAAAATTGTAAGAAGTAAAATTAATAATCCTATTGTTTTTTTCATAAAAATAAGTTTTGCTTTATTGTTTCAAAAACTTAGAATACTTAACGCCATTACTTGTTGTAACGCTTATAATATACGTTCCTTTTGGTAGAAAACTAACATTGATACAATTGTTTGAATACGGTTTGTCGTAAAGAACTTTACCGTTTAAATCGGCAATTTGTACATTGCCTACAATAGTTATCTTGTCAGTATCAATATAGATAATGTCTGACGCTGGGTTAGGATATATGTTTATGTTGTCTACAAAATCGAGGTTAGTGTTAGTGTTCAAATCATTGTGTAGCCTAACAGCAAAGAAATGTATATTATCCATATCCGGCGATGTTGAGCCCGAAATAACTATTTTTCCATCTTGTTGTAGCACAACACCGCTAGCTTGATCATCTTGTCCATATATATCAAAAATTGCAATTCCATTATTACCAAAAGAATCGTCAACAGTGCCATCTTCAAGGTATCTAACAGCAAAAATATTATATGTTCTATAATCTACATATTCTCCGGCAACAACAATTTTACCGTCGGGTTGAATAGTAAAACCCTTACAATAATTTTCGCCGTCGATAATATTGGTTTTAACAATTCCATTGTTTCCAAACGAGTTATCAAGATTTCCGTCTTCATCCAGTTGAACTAGAGCTACGTCGTATTTCAAAAACGGTTCGTTTGCAATCCATGTGTGACCACCAACCAATATTTTACCGTTTTCTAAAACTTTTAATTTAGTTGAATAATCGTTTCCACCACCGACATCAATCTTAACTACTCCCACACCTCCAAAGCTGACATCCAATTCGCCATTTTCGGTAAAACGAGCAATCGTAAAAATAGGACAATTTCCTTCAAAACTCATTCCGGCAACAACAATTTTTCCATCATTTTGTAGGTCAATTGCCTTAACAAAGCTCATGTAGTATTCCATTCCAAGAATTGCAAATCCGTTTGTGCCAAATGAATAATCCAAAGTCCCGTTACTATTATATCTAACAACTACAAATCTGTCTCCTGCGTAGCCACCGGTTATTATCTTGCCGTCGGGCTGAATAACACAGGCTTCAGCAATATTGTCCATGTTGCCGATGTCGGTTGTAACACTTCCTGCGTTTCCAAATGTAATATCAGGTGTTCCGTCTTCGTTAAATCTCCAGACGCGTTCGTCTGTTGGTCCGTAAAGCGAATAGTTATGTCCTGCTACGACAATTTTTCCGTCCGATTGAATTTGAATAGCATTTCCATATTCTGAAATACCTGATACTCCAACAATAACAATACCGTTATTTCCGAAACTTAAATCTAAGGAGCCGTCGGCATCGTACCTAACAAGCACCATATCTTTATATTCTCCGACGTAATTAGTATGACCCACAAGAACACATTTACCGTCTTGTTGTATTGCAATTCCGTTTGTTTGGCTATAATGATTTGGTGAAATTTCAGTAATGGCAAAACCGCTACCAAAATCTCCATAGCTAAGATCCAAAGTTCCGGCATTTTGTCCCGAAACTGCTATGGATAAAATAATAAAAGTTAAAGTTAGTATTAGTGTTTTCATAGTAAAAATTTTTAGCAAAGGTAAAATATATTCAATAAAAAATCAGTAAGTAGGTAAAAGTATTTAAAAAATGTTTTTTTCAAAACTTCTTTTAATCGGCTATTGAAGCAGCTTTTGCGTGAACATGAATTGTAAAAAAATGGATTTTTAAAAAATAGTATTAAAATTTGTAAGTTTCGTTTGTAAAATTTTTTACCTTTGCGTTTAGTAAATGTTAAAAATATGTTAAACATTGAGCCATTTTGTCAAAAGCATTACAATTATGCGACAATTTTACCAATTTTAGCAATGTTTACATAAGTAGTTGGGATATATGATTTGATAAACGTTTATATTGCTTGACTAAGGAAAATAAAATATAAAACTCAATACATAACCAAAAATTATTAATTAATGAATAGAATAATTACCCCACTACTGTTAGCGATAGGTTTATTATTATCGCAAGTAGCAATAAGCCAAATTATTAGCGTTTCAGGTACGGTTATATCAGGCGACGATGATTTAACCTTACCCGGCGTTACTATCCAAATAAAAGGGCAACCTGGAGTTGGTACTATATCGGATATTGACGGCAAATACGATATACAGGTTGATTCTAAAGGGACTTTGGTATTCAGTTATATTGGATTTGAAACCCTTGAAGTACCTGTAAATGGGAGAAACATTATCGACGTTGTTTTACAAGTTGATTCAAAGGTGTTAGGCGAGGTTGTTGTAACAGCCTTAGGTATTAAGCGTCAAAAACGCGAATTAGGTTACTCTACCGATGAAATTGACGGAGATTTAATTGCCCGATCGGGAAGCGACAACGTGATTAGTGCACTTAGCGGTCGTTCTGCAGGTATTCAAATTGTTAATCCTACTGGCGTTGATGGCAGTTCTTCCCGAATCCTTATCAGAGGTAACAACAGTATTACAGGCAACAACCAGCCCCTAATTGTTGTTGACGGAGTTCCAATGTCTAACGAAGGAGGCATCAGCAGTTGGGAAGGAGGAAGAGACTGGGGAACTGCCCTAAATAACATCAATCAGGAAGATATTGAAGACATTAACATACTTAAAGGACCTGCCGCTGCCGCTCTGTACGGCTCAAGAGGAGGTAACGGAGTAGTTCTGATTACAACCAAAAAAGGTAGAAAACAAAGCGGTCTGGGTGTTAATTACTCAATGAGTTACAGGATAACTACTCCATATTTATTCAGGGATGTGCAAAACAAGTACGGAGCCGGATGTCCTTCATCTTTCAACAAGCCTGTACTACAAAAAAATAACGACGGAGTTTACATTTATCCCGGAATATATAACACTGACGATGGTCCCGAAGGTGAACCTACAAATACTACATTCGGCTACTACGGAAGCTCCGTATCGTGGGGACCCGAAATGGACGGAACGGAAATATTGTGGTGGGATGGAGTTATGCGAAAATACTCACCTCAGCCCGATAACATCAGCAGATTATTTAAAAATGGAGGTTCACTCACAAATAACATATCTATTTCAAATGCCGGCGAGTTCGGTTCGATTAGAGTTTCATTCACCGACCAAAGAACCGATGCTATTATCGATAACACCAATCTGAGACAAACAACCGTTAATGTTGGAACATCATTAAATGTTTCGAAGAAAATAAAATCAGATATTTCGTTTACTTATTTGGATTACTCAAGACTTAATAGCCCCGAAATAGGTGAGTCGTACAGCAACTTTTCAAAAGGCTTGCTATACGGTTGGCCCCGTAGTTGGAAAGGCTTGGAATATGAAAAATATGAAAATCCTGACGGCTCTATGTTCGATTGGGGCGATTACGCATATTCTACATACTTTCCTTACATGTACAGCTCAACATTTTGGAGTTTCTACAATAATAATACAACGCTTGATAGAAAAAAGGTGTTCGGTTCTATACGTTTATCGTATGATATCACTGATTGGCTTAAAGCCACAGGAAAAATCGGAGTTGATTTCAGCCTTGATGAAATGGAATCTCGAAATAAACCAACACTTCCTGATGGTATCACCGGAGGTGCGTACTCAAACAGCTTGACAAGAAATTATACAATGAATTCTGATTTCTTGATAACAGCTTACAAAAATAATTTGTTCGGAATAAAACTAAATGCTAGTTTATCAGCAGGAGCAGAGATGTTGTACGTAAACAACTACAACATCAATGGTAGGTCGGGAACGTGGGTGTATCCTAATTTGTACACATTCTACAATTATACACATACGCACCAGGTTCCGGGCGAATGGAGATACGAAAAACAAGTTAATTCAACCTATATGTTTTTAAACTTAGGTTACGACGACTTTTTATTCCTTGATGTAACAGGCAGAAACGACTGGTCTTCTACCTTACCTTCCAACAACAATAGCTATTTTTACCCTTCGGTAACATTGAGTTTTATACCCACCGAAGCATTTGAAAGTATAAATTGGTATCCTATCACTTTTTTCAAACTAAGAGGAGCATTTGCTATGACGGCAAGCGACGACGAGCCCTATAAGTTAGATTTCACTTATTCTACAAGCAATTTTGCGGGTGCATCGTCGGCGTCATTACCTTGGCTGGTTCCACCTTTGGCACTTAAACCGCAACGTCAGAAATCGTGGGAGGTTGGAACAAATATCGAACTCATTAATAAGTTAGATTTCGATTTCACTTACTATTACATTTATGCTTGGGATCAAATTTTCGATTCGCCGCTGACAAACTCGTCGGGAGCTGCAAGTGTTAGAACCAACTCGGGAGTTGTTACAAACAGAGGTTTAGAGGGTGTTTTGAATTACAAAATCATCGAGCGTCCCGACTTATGGCTTAAATCGGGAATTAACTTTGCACGAAACCGTAACAAAATTGAGGATTTAGGAGGTGCAAACATTTATATTCTAACTTCACTTTGGGGTAATAACGGACCTGCTATTGCGGTTACCGAAGGCGACTATTACGGTACTATCTACGGTTGGGATTACGTATATTCGTATGTAGATGATAATGGCGAAACCATAGGACCATTCTACGATGCAAATGGTAAAGCTCTGCCTCTGCTTAACGACAAAGGCACTGAATATTTAAAAACCGATTCAAGAGTCGCTGTTGGGAACTCGGCTCCGTTCATCACCGGAGGTTTGAATTTCGCTTTAGGTTGGAAAAATTTCACCATTTCAGGACTTATCGATACTAAAATAGGCGGAGATATTTATTGCGGATCGTACGTTATCGCAATGCAAACCGGTCAGAGCCCCGAAACTTTGTACGAAAGAGATGGAAACGGATTGCCATACTACGACGAAAACGGAAATTTTATAGGCAATTACGGAATCATTTTAGAAGGTGCTCATAAAGACGGTACTATAAACGACAAAGTTGTACACTACTATTACAAATATTTGCCTAACATGGGAGGTTGGGGCAACTATTTAACAACGCCTGGAATTTTAGATAATACCTGGGTAAAAATGCGTGAGCTTTCAATTGTTTACAAAGTACCATATAAGTTCATTAAAAAGCAGAATGTATTTCAAGACTTGCAACTTTCTATTGTGGGTCGCGATTTATTTTACTTTTATAAAACCCTGCCCGATAATATCAATCCCGAAGGCACTATCGGTACGGGTAATGCTCAAGGGTTGGAGTACGCATCCTATCCGGGCACTCGTTCTTTTATTTTCTCAATTAAAGCCAGTTTCTAACCAAAAATATTACACAACATGAAAAAGTTCATCACATATATAATTTGCGCAACATTGCTGCTAACATCTTGCACAAAAGGGTTCGAGGAAATGAATAAAAACCCTACAACTCCTACCGGAACCGATATTCCATCGTTGTTTAACGGTGCTGTGTCGTCCTTGCTGTTAGGTTGGAACGAACAATTTTACTTAAGTAACGAAATTTTTTATCCCGAATCGGAACTTGCTGCCTTGTCGGCTGAAGCTTGGGGTAATTATTCTATTGGAACTGAAGAAATTTGGAGAAATTACTATGCGGGATTGGCAAACATAAACGACCTGTCAGTAAGATTAGACAAGTTATGCAACGATAGTGCCGACCAGGAAATTGCCGACTACGTCAAAGCTCAGGTCATAGTCTTAAAAGCGTACAAAACCTTTAAAATCACTGATATCTTCGGAGATATTCCCTATACGGAAGCAGGAAAAATTTGGTTGCAAACCGATAATCCTGACTATCGACAGCCAAAATTCGATTCGCAAGAATCTATTTATAAATCGCTTTTAACGGAACTTGTTTGGGCTAGAAACTTATTTGGAGAAGCTCCTGTCAAAACCGCTTTAAACCACAACTATTACACAATTCCGGCTACTCACGACAATTTATTCGGCAATAATTGGTCATCGTGGCAAGTGTTTGCGAATGCTCTGATACTGCGTCATGGACTTCGTATGTACGACAAAGACCCTGATTTTGCTAAGCCCTTATTGGTAGAAGCGTTCAGTAAGCCCGAAATTCCCGCCTATGGCGACATTTGTATGTGGCCCCAAAAATTAGATATTACAAAAACCAGTACGCATTGGTCGTTTTACGAACACAGAAATTTAAGAATGGGTGAAACGGCGTGGTCGAGAATGTACGACTCAACATCCACACTTCCTGACGGCATTTTCGACTACAGAGCTTACATATTTTTCGACACCGACAATTATTCTGCCGAATATCCGAAAGGTAAATGGGTTCCTTTTCCGCAAATAAAAGATGAAAACACACCAAACGCAACAGGAGCACCGTATTCGGGGTCAAGGTCAGCGAATTTTTGGTTCAAACCCCAA
Organism: Lentimicrobiaceae bacterium; assembly: GCA_033809755.1. GTDB lineage: Bacteria > Bacteroidota > Bacteroidia > Bacteroidales > UBA4417 > UBA4417. The sequence goes on along the minus strand of JAPXLB010000013.1, from coordinate 6,342 downwards.
TGTAATTTTTCACCTATAAATTATTATCTGATAAGAGATGAAAATTACATTCCCGAAATTCTTTTCACAGCCGCCGATTTAGCTTTTATTAAAGCCGAAATCCTTGCCAGAGGTATAGTTCCCGGCTCCGCTATGGATATTGATATGATGCTTACTTCCGGAATTAAAAAGTCTTTTTACTTCTGGAATCAAATGCCCGATAATAGTCCTATTTGGACTGAAACTTGGGATGCGTACGCCGAACAGCAGCAGCTTGGAATTGATGTAAAAGCTCAAAACATGTCTTCGTACATAATGAACCATTACTACGAAATTAACGGTTGGACTATTCCACAAGAAAAATATTTGGAATATATTATTGAGCAACGTTGGATAAACTTGTTCCGTCAGCCGTGGGAAGCATGGAGTCTTGCCAGACGTACATTCCAAACACCAACAACTACAAACTATGCCAAACTTAAATCGTATCGTTTGCCGTATCCGCCTAGCGAAGTAGAATACAACAAAGAAAATTATCTACAGCAATTAAACAACATGTCTAATGGCGATACCCGTTCGACTAAAGTGTGGTGGATGACTAAGTAAAACAACCCATTTTATCAATTAAAATGATTAAACAATATATTAACCTAAAAACAAATATCATGAAAAAATTACTTACACTTATTTTCAGCTTAATGTTTATAAGTCTTTCCGCACAGGTTGAGTATCTGTACGACTTTAACAGTCTGCAAACAGGCACTAAATGTTTAAACGGACAAGACAGCTGGGTTACGCATTACCAAACGGCGTCAACATCTCCCGACTTTGATGTCGATTACGTGTGCGGAGACCTTACAACTCCCGACGAAACAATAGGGATATTCTATCCTTATGGCGGACCGGGTATTGGTCGCACTGCAACCAGAAAAGCTACACCTAACTTCAATTTCAACTTCCAAGACGGTGGTATTATGGATTTGGAAATGGATATGACCGATGTGTGGTGGGGAGCTTACTTTGGCGTTGGCTACGACGGAAACGGGGACGGACACATTTTGGTCGGAATGACCGATGAAGACGGTGGAATTTTTATCAGAAATGCAGGTAGCGGTAACAATTACCACCCAAATTTAGTGCTACCCGACGGCACTTCTATTCCTATTCCGTCTTTTACACAAAGCGGTTGGGCTCGTTACAAAATGTCCTTCGATTTTAATGCCTATAACGGACAAGGTTCTGTAACTGTATTTGTTAAGCCCGGGTGCGAAGGTCAGTGGCTACAGCTATCAGAAGTTACCGAAGTTAATATGGGATTAACTCCCGGCTCAGGTGATAAATTCGATTATGGAGTATGGGACGGCTTATTTTTCCACTGCCAAGGTGGAACGGGAGGTTTCGACAACTTGTTGGTCAGACAAATGCCTCAAGGAAACGTGCAATACATCAGTATGGACGAAATTCCTAAGCAACTGATTACCAATCCTCCAATTACTCTTCAAGCTACGGCAACATCCGGTTTACCCGTTTCTTTTGAGTTGATTAGCGGACCTGCTACAATAGACGGCAATATACTTACTCTTACAGGAGAAGTCGGAACCGTTAATATTAAAGCTATGCAAGGCGGCGATGCTACGTGGCTTCCGGCTCCCGACGTGTATAAAACTTTTGATGTCATTGACCCTTTGGCTTATACGCCCGAAGTTAAAATTAGAAGACCTTACAACGATACAAAAGTTTATATGCCCGAGCTTAACCCGACTATGATTGTCGTCAGTGCCTACATTGAACACAGCGACGCACTTAAAATTGAAAAAGTTATGTGCAACGTCGATGGAAAAGATTTAGAAGCTTTTACTCATTATCCCGATGACCCGACAAACGGATATTTCTCGGTGCTTTGGACTCCTTCAGACTTTGGTAATTACACGCTTAATGTTGATGTAACTACAACAGGTGGTAAGGTTACATCTGCCGTAAGTAGCTTTGAAGTAACCAAAAATTACGAAACTATGGATGTTTTAACAATTTGCGGCGATTTAATTTGCTCTCCGGGTGTTACTTCGGCAAAAGGCGAATATGTTATTCCTTCGCACGTTGGAGCGTTTAACAAAATAACCGCATTTTACGACCATAACTGCGTTAACGGCAATTGTGATACCTATGATAGAGTTGGTGGAATTAATATCAGAAATTATCGTGGCGAATGGATGGAGCTTTTCAGATATATTTCTCCATTCGGAGTCCAATGCGAAGATAACCTTGACGTTAGTGACTACACATCTCTATTGCAGGGCTTGGTCGAGCTTGAATTTTATTTTATTACTTGGAACGGATCGGGATACAATCCCAATCTGACATTTACTTTCGAGAAAGGTAATCCGGAATATAAATATGTTGATATTACCGAAGTATGGAATGAAACGTATCCCTTTGGCGATTATGCCAACCAATCTCCTATTCCTCCGGTTGACTTTAAATTCTCGCAAGATGCACAAAAGGCAAAACTTAAAATAACTTCCACAGGTCATAATTGGAGTAGTAATACTGCTCCCAATTACAGTTATAATACCGGCAATGCAGCCGAATTTTACGAAGCAACTCACAATATCCTCATTGACGGAACTTTAAAATTCACACAACACTTGTGGCCCCAGTCAGGCAGTTGTTCGCCAAATCCGGCAGGTTGTCAACCTCAAAACGGAACATGGACGTTTCCTCGCGCAGGATGGTGTCCGGGTTCAATAGCTATGGTTTGGGATTATGATTTGACCGACCAATTGAGCAAAAATTCAATTAATATCAACTATCAGTTCGACCCGGATTATTTGGACTTGTGTCACCCAAATCATCCCGACTGTATTGACGGTCAAACCTGTACCAAATGCGATGCTCCTGATAATCCAATAATTCAGGTCGCAGGGAAAGTACTTTCGTACAGCAACAATAGCAATATCTTTACTGATATAGATGAACCGTTTGTTCCGTTTAAATCTTCTTTCTATGTTGATATATCGCCCAATCCGGCTTCCAATTCCGTACTTCTATCATCAAATTACAACAAAGGAAAACTTAGTGTACATATTTTGAATATGAACGGTAAAGAAGTTGACAGATTTGTTTTCAATAATTCTAAGATCCTTGACGTTTCGAAGTATCAAAAAGGAACATACATTGTATATATTATAGGCGATACAATGATAAGTAAAAAATTAATAATTATGTAAAACCACATTTTAATAATTAAGTGATATGAAAAAAATAACCTTTTTAATATTGATATTAACTTTAATATCGAGTGTAGTGTTTTCTCAGACTACAACCACGTACACATTTAACGATCTTAACGTCGGACCTCTAAACGGTCAGGATAATTGGGTTTCGGTTAAACATAGTGCCGGTGGCGGTGTCAACGAAGTGGATTATATTGGACCTCAGGGTGTTGTTACTCCCGACCAATCTTTGGGAGTGTTTTTCAAACATGCTAATACCAATTATGGAGAAGTTGCAACAAGAAAATCCACTTCAAATTTTAGTTTCGACTTTTCGCAAGGCGGAATCATCCAATTGGAATTGGATTTGAGTAACTGTAACTATTGGGGATATGCATTCGGCTTGGGCTACGATGCCGACCAAAATGGAACGCTACTGCCACCAATGATTTACGAAGCAGTTTATCCAAATCCAAACCTTCCCACACAAGATGGAGGTGTATATTTGATAATTTCGGCTCATAAGGAAGACAACGACCCCAGATTTCACTGCGGCATTGTTTTGCCCAACAATACAATGCCTGTTGAGTTTTTTCTTCCCGACAGAGAGCCATGGATGCGTTTCAGAATCTTTATCGATTTGGAAGCCAACAACGGTTCAGGAAGTGTCGCATTGTTTCTTGACAACGGAATTACTGGAGAATTTCAGCCCATACCTGAAATTCAAGGTATAGATGCAGGTCTAACACCCGGATCGGGTGATAGGTTTGACCCGAATGTTTGGGATGCGGTATTCTTCTTAAGCAGCAGCCATGGCGGTTTCGACAACTTTACAATTACTCAAATTCCGGCAGGGTTGCAAACTCAATTTATTAACTTTCCAACAATTCCAGATAAATTAATATCGGCAGAACCTTTTACAGTATCTGCCACATGTACATCAGGATTGCCAATATCTTATGAAATAGTTAGCGGACCTGCCACTATCGACGGCGATCTTGTTACTTTGACAGGAGACCCGGGAATTGTCAAAATAAAAGCTTCGCAAGGTGGAAATAGTACATGGTTAGCTGCTCCCGATGTTGTTCAACAGTTCGAAGTCGTTGACCCTGCAGCTTTTGTACCCGAAATAAAAATCAGAAGACCATACGATGGAACAAAGGTATATGCCGAAACTCTCGACCCACTGCTTATGGTTGTTTCAGTAGATATTGAACATCCCGATGTGATTCTTGTCGAAAATATGGAATTTAATATCAACGGAGAGATAGTAAAATGTCAAAAAGCCGGCAATAACTATTTTACAGCACTTTGGGAACAACCAACTTACAGCACCCACATAGCCAATTTGTCAACCACAATGTCGGGCGACAATACTTATGCCACACAAGCAAGTTTTGAAGTCGTTTCGCAAACAGACAACTACGAAGTATTAACTTTTGACGGAAGTTTTCATATTTCACCAAATAACCATACAGTTGTGGGTGAGTTTGTATTCCCGACGTTTATTGGAGGATACAACGAAATCAATGCATATCTTGACATGAACTGTGCACCCGGCGGTTGCGATACGTACGACAGAGTCGGAAGAGTTAAAGCAAAAAATATTCACGGCGATTATGTGGAATTGTTTAAGTACATAACTCCTTTCGGAGTGCCATGCAGCGATGCTGTGCAGCTTACAGATTACTCTTCGGTTCTTCAAGGATTGGTTGAATTTACTTTTGAAGTCGTAACATGGAACAGTGGCGGATATTTGCCGGTTTTGAATTTTGAATTTATAAAGGGAACACCTGAATACAAGTATTCTGATGTTGTTGAGATATGGAATAGCAGATATGATTTCGGCGATTACACAAACCTTCAACCGGTGCCACCAATTCAGTGGAATTTTAATCCTAATGTAAAAAAATCATCGCTTATTGTGAGCACTACAGGACATAATTGGAGTAGTAATACAGCACCGAATTATTCCGTAAATACGGGAAATGCAGCCGAGTTCTACGAAGCCACACACCATATCAATATAGACGGAACAAAAGAGTTTATACAGCACTTGTGGCCCTCAAGCGGAAGTTGTACACCAAATCCGGCAGGTTGTCAACCCCAAAATGGAACGTGGACATTTCCTCGTGCCGGCTGGTGTCCGGGCTCTATTGCTATGATTTGGAATTGGGACTTAACTCAATTTATCAGCAACGGCTCAATAGATATGGAATACATTTTTGACCCAGATTACGTTGACCTTTGTCATCCAAACCACCCCGATTGCGTTGACGGAACTAACGGCTGTCCAAATTGCTCCGCTCCCGACAATCCTATATTGGATGTTTCTGCTAAAATTGTTACCTATAGCAATAACAGCAATTTATATACAGGAAACAACGATTTCAAAGTGATAAACGACTTACTGACCTTCAATTTGTATCCTAACCCTGCAAACCAAAAAGTGCTTATTTCTGCAGATAACAACGACAAAGTTCTTACAGCTAATATTATCAATTTCTTAGGTCAAACGGTAAAAACTTTCCAGTTCGTAGGTTCAAAAATTATTGATATTACTGATCTGCCCAAGGGTATTTACGTTGTTAATATTGTGGGACAAAGATCGGCGTCTAAAAAACTTGTTGTTAATTAATAATTAAACACTTTTGGTTTAAGATATACAAGGTCATTATAATAATAAGGAACTTATATTTATAAAATAAGGGCTGGATTCTGAAAAAAGGATTCAGCCCTTATTAATTTGTTTGTTTTATGCGGGCTTTGGAGCTCATTGATAATTACTAATTGTAAAAAAAAGCCCCGCAAGTGCGGGGCTTTTTTTGTTTAGAGTCTCCAATTAAGGATTATTTAGTCACAACAAACTTACGAGTGAATGTATTACCGTCTTTAGCAATGAACTTGATGCTGTATGCACCAGGAGCAAATCTGCTAGTGTTCACTGTAAATTCGTTCATACCTCTCACTGATTTTTCAACTATTTTCGCACCTAATACGTTGTAGATTACAATTTCTTCAACGTCAAGTGTAAGTTGAACGGTAAGTAGAGTAGTAACCGGGTTAGGATAGATATTTATTTCGTTAGCATTCAAGTCAACGTTAATGTAGCTACAAGCGTAGTCTATATTCGAAGGTTCAGATTCGCCTT
>JAPXLB010000012.1:0-79921 GCA_033809755.1 Lentimicrobiaceae bacterium | reverse complement strand
CATTCTTTTCAATTTCTTCTACTACTTGTAATTTGAAACAATCACTGTACCGTTTTGTTGTTTTTTGGTGTTTTGTCATAAAATTTCCTTTTTTAGGTGTAAACCTATTTCAGGACATGACACTCAAAACTCGTAACTCGTAACTCGTAACTCGTAACTCGAAACTACCCCGCAACCCGCACCACGTACCCCGTAACACTATCATCACCCTCCCTCATACTTCTGCCTCATAATAATACTTCTACCGAGAGTAACCTCGTCGGTGTAGTCTAATTCATCGCCTATTGGTATTCCTCTTGCAATTATGCTAATTCTTATATCTGTTGATTTAAAACAGTTGTATATGTAGTGGTTAGTTATATCACCATCGACTGTGGAAGGTAGGGCTAAAATAATTTCTTCAATCTGCTGTTGCTTTACTCTATCAACTAAAGCACTTATATTCAGATTATCAGGACCTATGCCGTTAATGGGCGAAATAAGTCCTCCCAAAATATGATATTTGCCTGTAAACTGTCCTGTGTTTTCAATGGCAAGCATATCTCTAATATCTTCAACAACGCAGATAATAGAAGCATTGCGTTTAGAATCGCTGCAAAAAGCACATATATCGCTATCGCTTATATTGTGGCATTGCTTACAGTATTTCACCTCTTTTCTCAAGCGAGTAACAGCTTCGCCCAAAGAAACAGCAACTTCCTCAGGTTGGTTTAATAAATGTAAAGCTAATCTGAGTGCGGTTTTTTCGCCTATACCGGGCAGTTTCTTTAACTCTGTAACAGCTCTTTGTAGTAACGTTGATGAATAAGTTTCGACCATAGATGTTTTGTGGAATAAATTTTGTGCTTGTAATAAAAACAAACTTCACGACGACAAAATTAATATTCTTTCAAAAATATGAAAAAAATTAACCTTTTACTTATTACTTTTTTGAATGTAGCTGTTTGCAACATCGCGTTTTCGCAGAATATTATCGATAGCAACGGCAAAAAACAAGGACAGTGGGAAAAATACGATGAAAAAAATAACCTTGTCTATAAAGGGCAATTCAAAGACGACCAACCTGTGGGAGAATTTACATATTATTATCCCAACGGAAACATTCAAACTGTCATTGTACACAAAGATAACAACATTGCCGAAGCGAAAAACTATTTCGACAACGGAATACTAATGGCAACCGGCAAATATAAAGACCAAAAAAAACAGGGCAAATGGGAGTACTATAATAAGTCGGGAGACCTTATTAATATTGACATTTTTGATAACGGCAAAAAGCAAGGAGTGTGCAGACAATATTATCCTACTACCGGCACTATTTTAGAAGAGTGTAATTACGTCAACGATAAAAAAGACGGCTTACTTAAACAGTACTTTACAGACAAAAGCACAAAAGCCGAAATATATTTTAGAGACGGCATGTATCACGGCGAAGCCGTATTTTACTACCCAAACAAACAAGTTATGATGGAAGGAACATATTGTAACGATATTAAAATTGGTAAATGGACAACATATAACAATGATGGCAAAGTTCAGAGTTACGTAATATACAAAAACGGTCAAGTTGTTGAAGAAAAATACTTAGATAAGCAAAAAGAAATAGAAATGAGGGAAAATCCTAAGGGTATTGATTACAATGAGTGATGGGTGGTGAGTGGTGAGTGGTGAGTGGTGGGTGGTGGGTGGTGAGTGTGGACGGTGGTTGGTGAATTGTGATAGTTACGAGTCAGCCATTAGCCCCGAATCCCGCAACACGTAACACGTAACCCGCAACACGCACCACGCAACACGAACCATTAACTACAAATAATTTTCAAGTTCCATTAAACTATTAATAATCCTGAAACCCGTAGCTTGTAATCTTTCGTAATTTTGATGTCCTTTCGAGAATAGTATTGCATCTAAGCCGAACGACCTGGCAATTTCAGCGTCGTGGAGAGTGTCGCCTATAAAAATTATTTTGTTACCCTCGCCTACTCTTTTTATAAAGTTTTCGACAATTTGTTGCTTGCTGTTTGCGTAATGGTCTTGTATTCCTAAAATCTCATCAAAATATTCGCTTATTCCGTAATCCTTGACCATTGCATTTAAGGCTTGGTTTTGCATAGCCGAAATTATTACTTGCCTACGGTTATTTTTTCTAAAAAACTCCAAAACCTCAACAGCGTGTTTGTGCAAATTACAGCTATATGCTTCTTTAAAATAGCTCTCAATATAATCAACTGCAACGGTTGTCCAATCTTCCTTTTCAAAGTCGAATCCGGCTTTTTCGTAGTATTCTTTTACCGGAAATGTAAAAATTCTGCGGTATCCATCTGTTGTTAGCAACGGCAAATTCCGCTTTTGTAGCATTTTATTAATGCACATTATACTTATCTCAACATCGTCGAGTAAGGTTCCGTTCCAATCCCAAATAATTGTTGTATTATTCCACATAAACAAATGTATTTCGAACTGTACAAAATTAAAAATTAATCGTTATTGATGCTTCAATAAACACCAAAACTTGACAAACAATTTGAAAACCGAGAATAAAAATCTAAAAGTTTGCAATTAAATTTTTCAATTATCAGCAACAAACTTTATCTTTGCAGAAAAAAGAAAAGATATGATACAACGAATTCAAACTTTATACTTGACATTGGCAGTAGTACTGCTTCTGCTAATGTTTGCTTTTCCCATAGCCAATTTTTATTCCGAATTTGGCGTTTGGCAATTTAATATGCTTGGTGTTAGAAGTCAGGTACCGGGCGAAGGAGCAGTTTTTTCAAACCAAATTATTTTCACCATACTGCCTATATTGACCATAATAATTTCGGCAATATTATTGTTAACCATTTTTAATTACAAAAAACGTATGTTGCAGATACGACTAATAAATCTGTCGGTGTTTTTAACATTAGTAATGTTGTGTGGAATATTTTTCTTATATGTTCCTCTAATCGAAAAACAAACCTCCACAACAGTCGATTATTTGTCGTCGCCATCAATATTTTTCCCTATAATTGCTGTTATTTTTATGCTTTTGGCATCTAGAAGCATAAAAAAGGATGAAAAATTAGTGCGTTCTACAGACCGTTTGAGATAAAATCTAACAATTATGAAAAGAATAATATATACAACAATACTATTGCTGTTTTCGGTAGTTTTTTGCAAACTTTCCAGTGCACAGGATATACCCAACCATAGTTTTGAATATTGGGAAGGAAATGAGCCAATTGATTGGGGCACGTCGAATTATAGTCTCATGGGCTTTACGTGGGATGTCGTTAAGCAAGAAACCAACGATGCGCAAGATGGGAACTCATCGGCTAAACTAACCGTTGTTACGAAGACAATCCCGTTTGTTGGCTCGTACAGCATACCCGGAGCTATTACTTTGGGCGAGTTTTATATAGACTTGCTGGGACAAGAAGTTGGTATTTCGGGAGGAGCACCTTTTACAGGAATGCCTACAAAACTTACAGGATACCTTAAATACGAACCTGTTAACAACGATACTTGCTATATAGGTTGGGGTTTGAGTAAGTTTAACGGTGTAAGCACCGATACTATTACAATTACTGCTATTGATACATTTGGGTTAATAAACGAGTGGACTTACTTTGAAGTTCCTGCTGATTACCAACAGGTAATTGAGCCTGACACTATGAATATTATTATTTCGTGCTCAAACCCAATTGATGGCATAGACCACACAGGAACCAAACTATTAATTGATAATTTGGTGTTTGAATATGGAGGTATTGGTATTGAAGGTGTTACTTTTAAAAATAATATTCAGATATACGCCTTACGAGATTCAAAGTATCTGAAAATTGTACCTGAGTTTAACAAACTTACTAATACGAAAATTGACTTGTATAATACCGGCGGACAAATGCTAAAATCGTGGAATAAAGACCTTTTCTCCGAACCTATTGTGCTAGACTTGTCTGAATTTAAAACAGGAATTTATATCATAACTTTTACAAGCAATAAGGGCGTTTTTGAGAGTAGAAAGGTGATTGTGCATTAATATTGAATTGATTTGTGACTTAATTAAAATAAGCGTAATCATATTCGGAAATTACCGTTTCATATTTTTAATATACAATAAAAAATTATCCTGCGTAAAATGCCATATTACACAGGATAACAAAAAATTTAAAACTAATTTTTTATATCGCTTTTGCCAGTAACTATAGTGCTGACATAGTATTTATTTAAATGCTCAATTGCTATTTAAAAATTTATAGCTACACCGTTCATTGTTCCATGAATTACATTGGGTGTACCATCTTCGTTAATTGTAATGCGTATATTGATATAGTAGCTACAGCCGTCGCATTGGAATGTACCTGTCATTTCTATATATGAAGTTGCTGAATTAAAAGTTACACAACCTGGCAATAAATCCAAATTCATTATTAAGCTAATTGCAGGGTCGGCATCAATATAGCATTCTCTTCCATTAGACAATATCACCTTATAATGATTGATAGTCTCGGTTACATTTAAGTACACATTTCCACCCAAACAATTTAAAAAATAGACGCTGTCATAAATATACGTACCCGATCCCTCTACATCAACCAAAATGTATCCGTCTTCTCCATCAGACTTTCTGAAAGAGAAATCGAAATTTATATTTGTATCGAAGGAGGCAATACTTTTTGTATTTTTGGCATCTGCTGTACCGTGATTATAGCCTTCCATAGCCGCACCAAATAAAGCATGTAGCACCTCTTTCTTTTCTTGTTCAGTTAGATTGTCTTTTTCTTTTTCCTTTTTACATGATAAGAATGTAGAAAACAGGGCAAGAACAATAATGGAAATTAAAATGTTTCTTTTCATGTTGTTTTCGTCAGAGTTTAAAGTGCTGACACCGCACTTTTATTAGTTTATGAATAAATTAAGTTAAATTATGATAAATTTATTAACATATACTGCAAAATTTGTACCACTTTAAACAACATGGTATTTTTATTTCTTCTTTATCATTATTGTTTTGTACTGCTCTTTGAGCAAACACACTATATTACGTTACTATTGTTTCACAATTTTACTATATCCTATAATTTTACTACCCGAAAAAACTTGAACGTTATAAACTCCGTTTTGCAAGTGGCTTATATTTATTATTGCTTTGCCATTTGCGTTTTGAGATAGGACTTCTTTTCCAGACATATTGTATAGCTTAACGTTTATTTCACCTTCTGCATCAACAACAAAACTATTGCTGGTTGGGTTGGGATAAGTTGAAATGTTTGGCAAGTCCTTATAGTTAGTTTTAAGTATTACAATAAAATGATTATAAGAGACTGTAACCTTAAAACAATAATAAGCTCCCAACACACTTTTCATGTTATTGTAAAATAAGTCCAAGCTGCCATCAAATGGTTGCCAACTTTCATTTACCCATATGCTAAATTCAGCTAGTGTACAATTATTATTTGAGTCGTAAGTATTAGTTATTTTATTTTTATTTACCCAAGCATTATTTCTCCAATCTTGATACAATAACGCGAGTAAGTTATCATTTGCATCGTAGGTATAGCTGCTATTTTGTTTATTAATCCAAAATTTATTAGTATGCCATTCTTGCCATAATTTCGTTAACAAGTTATCGTTTGCATCGTAAGAATAAGTATATTGTTCAATATTTTCCCAGGTACAGCTTTGCCAATGTTGATGTAATTCTGTTAGCATGTTATTGTTTGTATCGTAGGTATAAGTATAGTTAGTATTATTTACCCAAGCATTATCTCGCCATCCTTGGGCAAATTTAGTTAGCATGTTATTGCTTGCATCGTAAGTATAAGAAACTTTATAAAAATTCGCCCAAGCGTCAATTAGCCATATTTGCCATAATTCCGTTAACAAGTTATTGTTAATGTCGTAAGTGTATGTAATTTGGTTGTCATTTTCCCAAACATTGTTTTCCCAATATTGCCATAATTCCATTAATAAGTTATTGTTTATGTCGTAAGTAACAACAAGTTTCTTAATATTTACCCAAGCATTATATTGCCAATTTTGATACAATTCTGTTAACAAGTTATTGTTCTCATCGTAGGTAGCAACAATTTTTTTAATATTCACCCAAGCGTTATTTTGCCATTTTTGATACAAATCCGTTAGCAAATTATCGCTTGCATCGTAAGTATAAGTGTATTTTTCAATATTAATCCACTCATTATTTTGCCATTCTTGATACAAATCCGTTAATATATAACCATATTGGTTGTAACTACGGACTTCTCTGTACAGCGTGTTTGGAACTTCATACGTTTTTGCATGTATGTATATTGTATCCGGTTCCCACCAATCTGTATATGATTTATATTTGTTTATAGAAGGGTATCTTTTTTCGTATAATTTCAGCTGTTCAGTATTTCTGATTTGCTTGGTTGCATTTTTATATACCAAGTTGTTTTGTGCAACAATGGTTAATCCATATAGTAAGCAAACCATGAATAACATTATATTTGCTATTCTTGTAATTTTTGTGTTTTTCATGGTTGTATTTTTTTAAGTTTATGAATTTATTTGGACAGATTGCTATTTCAGCAATAGCATTACAATCTATCATTACTGTTTCACAATTTTACTATATCCTATAATTTTACTACCCGAAAAAACTTGAACATTATAAACTCCATTTTGCAAATGGCTTATATTTATTATTGCTTTGCCATTTGCGTTTTGAGATAGGACTTCTTTTCCAAGCATATTATACAACTTTACAGTTATTTCTCCGTTAACATTAACAGTGAAATTATTACTAGTTGGATTTGGGTAAACTAAAACATTTGGCAACTCTTCGCCGTCGGTTTCAAGTATTGTAAAATGCTGATAAGTGGCTGTAACTCTATAACATTCATAAAACATCAATTCGCTTTTCATGTTATTATAAAATAAAGTCAAATCACCTTCAGCTTCTTGCCAATTACCACCTATCCAGCTACTACTTTCAGCAAGTGTACAATTATTATTTGCATCGTATGTATAAGAACATCTGTTAGAATTTTGCCAAGCATTATTTTGCCATCTTTGATACAAATCCGTCAGCATGTTATTGTTGGCATCGTAGGTGTATTTGTATTGATTATAATCTACCCAAACATTATTATCGTTATCCCATAGTTGATACAAATTCGTTAGCCTGTTATTGTTAGCATCGTAGGTGTAAGTATGTTGTTCTATATCTAACCAAGCATTATTGTACCAATATTGATACAAATCCGACAGCATGTTATTGTTGGCATCGTAGGTGTATTTGTATTGATCATAATCTACCCAAACATTATTATCATTATCCCACCATTGATACAAATCCGTTAGCATGTTGTTATTCGCATCGTAAGTGTATGTATATTGTTCCTGATTTTCCCAAACATTGTTCCACCATTCTTGATATGTTGTCATTAGCATATTATTGTTAGCATCGTAAGTATAGGTATTACGGAAAAGATTTTGCCAAGCATTATTTTGCCATCTTTTACACAAATCCGTTAGCATATTGTTGTTGGCATCGTAGGTGTACGTATATTGTTCAGAATTTTCCCAAGCATTATTGTACCAATATTGATGCAACTCCGTTAGCATGTTGTTATTCGCATCGTAGGTGTAAGTACAATGATTAGTATTAACCCAAGCATTATTTCTCCATTCTTGACGCAATCTGGTTAGCATGTTATTGTTGGCATCGTAGGTGTATGTGTATTGATTATAATCTACCCAACTATTATTGTGCCATCCTTGATACCAATTCATTAGTATGTAACCATTTTGGCTGTAACTACGAATTTCTCTATACATCGTATAGGATGTTGGGTAAACGTATATTGTATCCGGTTCCCACCAATCGGTATTGAATTTGTGTTTGTTTACCGTGTGGGATTTTTTTTCGAACATTTTTGGTCTTTCAATGTTTCTGACATGATTATTTGGCCTTTTAAACTCCAAATTGTTTTGTGCAGTTACGCTCAACCCATATAGGGAGCAGATTAAGAATAATATTACACTAGTTATTCTTGTGATTTTTGTTTTAAAGATGTTTGTGTTTTTCATAGTTTATTATTTTGGTTTATAGATTTATTTGCCTGGTTATTAAATTAAAAGTAACTTCATTGTTTTTCAATCAACGAAGCTAGCAATTATAAGTTTTATTATTACTTATAACTAGTTTATAATCATAAAAAATCAAATCTGCTCATTCAATCTCTCGCCAAATAAATGCTTTAGGTTTTCACCTTATACATTAATCTTTTATACAACGGACAAAAAAAGTCCATTTATTACTGCTTCTTCTTTTTGATTTCTTTCGAATCAGGTGAATTATCCTCTTCTATTTTAAAATCTGAAATAGACGTCATTCCTGATTGGTTAATAGCTTCTCTGGCACCCTTTGGGAGATAAAAATCTAACTTTTCCCATGCTGTTCCTTCTATGCCTTTCAAAATAACCCCGCTTTCGGTCTCGGTAATTGTGAATAGATAATCGGCAAGTTCAGGGTCTTTTTTATCCGACACTTCTCCTATTTTTGTCATTCCATACTCGTCAATTGCTTGTGGTTCGTCGCTGCTAAAGGTAAAACTCAAATCTGTCCAGGCACTGCCATTGACGCTTTCTAACTTAATTCCGTTGTCAGTCCTTTCGACTATAATTTTGAATTCTTTTAAGGCTAATGGTTTTTTCTCTTTTGCTCTTTCTTTTGTTTCTGATATGTATGTAATTCCAAGCTGGTCAATTGCCTGTTTAGTTCCATTTTGAAGTGTAAAATTTATTTCTTCCCAAGCTGTTCCTTCAATGCCTTTTAAAACAATTCCGTAATCTGTCTCACCGATTGTGAGCAAGTAACTTGCAAGCTCCGGGTCTTTTTTGCTGCTCGGCGCTTCCCCTATTTTAGTCACTCCTTGCTCATTAATTGCTTGTGGTATGCTATCAGTATTAGTGAAACTCAAATTTACCCATGCACTTCCTTTATCGCTATATAGTTTGAATCCGCTGTAGGTCTTTTCAATCGTGATTCTAAACTCTTTTAAAGAGTCTGAAATTTCTTCTTTTAATTTTATTCCCAAAACGGAAGTCATTCCGACTTGGTCAATAGCTTGCTTTTCACCTTTTGGTAGAGAAAAATCTAAGCTCTTCCATGCTGTCCCTTCTATACTTTTTAAAATGACTCCGTCTTCGGTCTCGGTAATTGTGAATAAGTAATCTGCAAGTTCTGGGTCTTTTTTATCCGACACTTCCCCTAATTTTGTCATTCCATACTCGTCAATTGCTTGTGGTTCGTCGCTGCTAAAGGTAAAACTCAAATCTGTCCAGGCACTTCCCTTGTAACTTAGTAATTTAAGTCCATTGTCTGTCCTCTCAATTACGATTTTGAATTCTTTATAATTAGCTGATTTAGCTGATTTTTTTTCTTGTGCTATTAACTTTGTGCTAAATGTCACAACAAGTATGGTGGCTAATACTGCAGTTAAAAGTCTTTTGGTTTTTAGTCTCATTTTTTCATATTTTAATTAAACAATAACTATTTCATTGCTTGCTATCGAAACTATTGACATGTATTTTGCCTCAAGAATCAATAGTTTTTTGATTTTTTGTAAAGGTATAAAAAAATCCTTATTAAAGATTAAGAAAACGTGAAATTTTATTCAACTGTGAAGGATGCACCGTAGTCGTTAAGGATTTTCCTTCTCAAAAAGTTGCCTTTTTTTTACGTTTTAAAATTCTCAATATAAACTCTTTGGTATAACTACCTAATTGGGTTTTGCAATAAAATAACAATTCTACCCCTTATATGGGTTATGTTAAATTGTGCCTTTGTATATGGTACACAATTTACGTCTTATTAGCATGTTTTATCTAATCAGCGTGATGGTGCTGAGGTTAGAATTGTCTAATCCTTTTCTTTTTCCCACGTCACTGTTTCTCCATACCGTTCCGTCTCTGAATGTGGCGTAAATTCTACATACGTATACTCCTTGCGGGCATGGTCTGTCCTTATATTTTCCGTTCCAACCTTCGGCAGGCTCTCCCTGACTTGTAAGTTTATTGCTACTCCATATCAAGTGCCCATGTCGATTGTATACTTCAGCTCTGTACGTTGCAAGGTTCATACCTACAGGCTTCCATACCCTTAGTTCGCTGTTTCCAGCGTCGGGAAGGAATGCATTAGGTATGTACAAACCTTTAAACATCAGTCTGTACTCTGCACGTGCAGTGTCCACACATCCGTACTCGTTTTCAGATACCAAGGTAATGGTATAATCTCCGCTGTAATCGTAAGTAATTATAGGCTCTTTCTCTTGCGAGAATATTCCGTTTCCAAAGTCCCAATAATAGTTCTGAGCACCTATGGTTCCGTTAATCATCTGCAATTTACCTTGTATGTCATCTACGTTTTTGTTCCACCTAAACGCACTTATTGGCGAGGCGTAAACCGTAACGTATTTACTTACACTGTCGGTACAACCGTTAACGTCAGCTACAGTCATGTTGACTTTATAGTTGCCAGGTGCTCCGAAGTTGTACTGCGGTGTTCTGCCTTCCATGTTGGCTACTTCTCCATTGCTTCCAATCATAGTCCAACCCCATCTTGCTAGTTCAGATGCGCTTGAGGTTGACGCATCAAAGAAGTACGTGTTTTTACCACTACAAGCTAAGGAACTTTCAAAGTTAGCAGTAGGTGGTTGATTTATATCAATACTTCTGACTATACTGTCACTACAACCGTACATATTACTCACTCTCAGCGACACCTGATAAGTTCCCGGCAAGTTGTAATAATATCTCGGATTTCTCATACTTGATGTATCCTGACTTGTGTTATTGTCTCCAAAATCCCAACGATATATTAGGTTTCTGTTGCCATAATTGCTGCTGCTGTCAATAAACTCAACGGTTCTACCCCAACATTGATTTTGTGTGATGAAGTTTGCTATAGGTGAGGTTCTGACAACAATCTGTTTTTCTATGCTGTCAGTGTAGATAATACCACCTACATTTGCTTCAATTACAAATTTGGTTGTGTAAACACCTTGATTTTCGTAGGTGTGTTCTATAACAGGTACATAGTTTTGATATGTGGTATCTGACCCGTCACCAAAGTTCCAATATCTTCTAGTTATCTGTGCAAGACTGTTGCTGCTGTCAACGAAGTAAGCTTTTTGACCTTCGCAGATTATAGAATCGCTTGTATAGTTAGCAATCAAGCATGCTTTAACTTCTACATTTGTCGTATCACTACCACTACAACCCCACTGGTTATACATGGTTAGTATCACCTGATAAATGCCAGGTTCTTGATATTTGTTGATAGCTGTATTCAAGGTGTCTGTATAAGTGTTTCCATCACCAAAATCCCATGAGTATTGTGTATATACTACCGAGTTGTCGTTTCCAAGACCTTCAAAGGTAACTGTGCTGTCACAGATTCCTTGTGTATATGTAATTTGAGGTTTAACCTCTAAATTAATATCCACAATTGCTTCTGCATAAGCTATACAACCGTACATATCAGTCGCTTCAAACAACACTGTATATTCTCTTGATGTTGAGTACCTGTGCGTGGGATTAAGTGCGTTGGATATATTATTAGCTCCAGATTCAGGGTCTCCAAAGTTCCATACACAGCTTACTATGGTATCTAGCGGCATATGTGGAGCTATCAACAATCCTTCAAATTGGGTGTCTTCACCAACACAGCCCTTGGTGTAGGATATATCTATTTCAAAATCAGGCGGTACGCATACTTGCTTAACAATAGTATCCGAACAACCTTTGTCGTTTATAACAATAAGTTGTACATTGTAGCAGCTGTCTTTAGCGTAGTATTGGTGCTGTGGACTGCTACCGCTTCCATATTGTCCCGGTTCAAACTCCCATATCCATTCTGTTATAGTGCTTTGATGACTTGTAGAGTTATCATAGAACTGTACCATTCCGTTGCTACATGGTGTAACCGAGTAGCTGAAGTTAGGCGTGGGTTTATCCCAAATTTGTATTGGCACTGTAACTGTGTTTGCACATCCGTGCTCGGTTATGGTGGTGAGTGATACGTTGTATACTCCAGGATTATTATACACATACACAGGGTGTTGCAACACAGATGTATCACCTTGATAACCGAAGTTCCATAACCAAGCTACAATGGTGTCTCCAGCAGGAGCTATAGACATGTCGGTAAAGGTGGTTTCCTTTCCGCTACAAGCAGTATTATACGTAAACTGACTAATAGGCGATGAGTGTATTATAACCTGATGTGTTTTCTTATTGGTACAACCGCTTATGTCTCTTATTTCAAGGCTAACGTTGTACGTTCCAGGTAGCGAGTATGCGTGAGTAACAACACTTTGGTTCTGGACAAAGGTTCCATCTCCAAAGTCCCAGCTGTAATAAACAACGTTAGCTACGTTGGTTATTGTGCTGTCTACTGAGAATACAAGAGGTGTTCCTACGCATCCGTCTTTGGTGTAAGTAAACTCTACGTTTGGTTTATCGTAGACTTCTACGTTATATTCTCTGTATGCACTACAACCTAAACTGTTGGTAACCGTTAGTCTTACAGTATATGTACCGCTATTTACGTACATATGCGTTGGATTTTGAAGATTTGAATAATTAAGTATTCCCGAATTTGGGTCACCAAAATCCCATGAGTACGAGGTAATACTTGCATTGCTACCCGTACTCACATTACTTGTAAACTGAGTGTTAGAACCCATACAATTTGATGTGTACGAGAAGTCAACATCAGGTGAATCGGATATTGTTAATATTCTGATAGTACTATCCGTACATCCTAAGTCGCTTTCAACTACCAATTTAACTTCAAAACTACCTTGCTGACTGTACGAGTGAGTAACTGTAGGCTGGTAAGCAGTGTATGTGGTATCGTTACCGTCGCCAAAGTGCCAGCGCCACTGGGTTATAGCTCCTTGTACTGCATGGCTCAAGTCAGTAAACACTACTGTTGAGTCGTTACACAGTGGATTGCTATTAGCAAACGAAGCAACAGGTTTTGGATATATTGTTACTGTTTTGGTTGTAATGGCAGTACATCCGTTTATATCTTTGGCAGTTAACGTCACATTATACTGTCCGCTGTTTTCATATACATGTACAGGGTTGGACAGACTGCTGCTGTTGCCATCATCAAAATCCCAGTAATAGGTTTGTAAATCAACGTTGCTGATGGTGCTAAAGCTTATAGCAGAGCCGTTGCAACCTTCGTTGTTTTCTATTGTAACTTCCGCAAGGTCGTTAACTATTACTTGTTTGACAATACTATCCCAACAACCTTTGCTATTGTATACTGTTAGTGTAACGTCGTAAGTTCCTGCAGTGTTGTAAGTATGTGTAGGCGAAGGAACGCTCGAATAGTTAAGTACTCCCGAGGTCGGATCGCCGAAGTTCCACATCCATTGTACTATCTGCGATGCTCCTGTATTAACACTTTGGTCTGCGAAGCTGGTTGGAGCACCCACGCATGAACCGCCATTAACGCTAAAGTCTGCTTGTGGTGTACTGCCCACCGATAGTACTTCCTGATAACTGTTGCTGCAGCTGTCGCTGGTAATAGCTGTAAGTACTACCATGTACTGTCCGCCCTGTGCATACATATGACTAATAGCTGTTCCGCTATTTGCAGGTTGTGTAAATGTACTTCCATCACCGAAGTCCCATTCGTACCTTACTATGTGTCCACCAATAACAGGTGGAGTAACGTTTATAAACACAACGCTATCGCTTGCACACAGTGGTTGATTGTATGTGTACATAGGTTGTGGACCTGCATTAACGGTAAGGGTTCTACTCCTGACATTACTACATCCGTTGGTATCGGTAACAGTAAGGGTAACGTAATAGGTTTCGGCTACAGTGTAGATATGTTCGGGATTAGCAATATTTGAAGAAGTCCCATCTCCGAAGTCCCATAGCCAATGTATAACACTTGCAGATGATGTAGAGTTAAATACAGTAGGATTACCTGTACATGAGCTGATAAATGTAAAATCTACATCAGGTTCGGTATGTACTTCTATATCGTAATTTATAGTATTGCTACATCCTTTGCTGGTATTTACAGTAAGTGTAACCGTATATATACCTGGAGCATTGTATATATGTTTAGGGTTAGCAAGAGTACTGTAGTTGCTCATTCCTGACGCCGGGTCTCCAAAATTCCAGCTTTGACCAACCACACTGTTACCGGCATTGACTGTATAAACGTATGAAAATTCAGTATAATGACCTTGGCATGCGCTTGTATAGATTATCTCTTCAATATCAATACCATTAACAGTTATAAGGCTAGTCTTTTCGGATTTACATCCTGAACTGCTGTAAACTGTGAGTTTTACTTGATAAACCCCTGGCAAATTATAAGTATGTTCAACATCTGTGATGTTGGGGTGATTAAGTGTAAGTGTACTACCATCGCCAAAGTCCCATTCAGCTGTTTCAATATAGCCTACGTTGCTGAAGCTAAGGTCGTTAAATGTAACTACGTTTCCTGCACAAACATCGGTAACATGGCTAAAGTTGCTGACAGGACTTTCAATTACGTTAATGCTTTTCTGAACTTTGGTAATACATCCGTTAGTGTCGGTAACGGTAAGGATGACCACGTATGTACCACTTTCGCTGTATATATGGTAAGTATTAGCACCTGAAGCAACACTTCCATCTCCGAAGTTCCAATGATAATTTGCTACGGCTTGAACATTAGTTGCGGTACTATCTATATAGAAGAACGAGGTGTCGTTTTTGCAGTTATTGTTATAGAAAAAGTCTGCTGTAACACCTTCATTTATTGTTATGGTCTTAACAATAGTATCTGAACATCCGTTAAGATTAGATACTATCAGTTCAACGTTGTACAGTCCTCCGTTGGCATACACGTGTTCGGGGTTTTGCAGTGTGCTGGTATTATTAACTCCTGAAGCAGGATCGCCGAAATTCCATAACCACTCAGTGATGTTACCACCTTGTGCGTTCTGACTTTCGTCAAAGAAATATACAGTTTGACCTTGACATCCTCGGCTGTGGGCAAACTCAGCTATTGGGACTCTGTATATGGTGATATCTTTGCTGTATGTAGATGTACAGCCTCTGGCGTCGGTTATGGTTAATGAAACTGTGTAAACGCCTGCTGTATTGTACAAGTGTGATACATCGGCACTGTTGGGGAATATAACCGTAGTAGACGTTCCATCACCAAAATCCCATACCCATTGTGTAATATAACTACCAGCCTGTACTGATAAATCGTGGAAATAGGTGCTATCGCCTAAACAGTTTATACTGCTATGGTTGAAAAAGCTATTGGGATTTGGATATACTTGTATTTCGCGGCTGACGATGTACTCACAACCGTAAATATCTGTAACGTGCAATGTTACTGTATAGGTGCCAGAGTCGGCATATAAGTGTGATGGATTGACGATAGAATTGCTTGTAAAGTAGTTGCCATCACCAAAGTCCCATTGGTATAAGCATGTTTGATTTAAAAAGTTACCTCTAAGGAAAAAGTAGGTGCTATCACCTTTACAAGTGTGAGTGTATGTAAAATCGGTAACAGGGATTGGATTAACCAAAATGTATTTTGTG
Organism: Lentimicrobiaceae bacterium; assembly: GCA_033809755.1. Taxonomy (GTDB): domain Bacteria; phylum Bacteroidota; class Bacteroidia; order Bacteroidales; family UBA4417; genus UBA4417. The sequence goes on along the minus strand of JAPXLB010000012.1, from coordinate 64,315 downwards.
TGGGGTTCAGGATTTCGACATCCGTTAGAGTCGGAATAGTTGACGCTAAGCAAGTGAACTCCGATAGATTTCCAAAGTATGGTAACTGTTTGCTGGTTGTTACCTCCTACAATATCCCCTCCACTACCAACAGTCCATAAATAATCATTCATACCCTCGGGAGCAATGTACGTTTGTTCGGAATACAAGCACACGTCAGTGTCCCCTGTGTATGTTGGTACAGGTAGAGGATAAAGAGTAAGCACTAAAGAACTTGTAGCACTTCGGCAAGGAGTTTTTCCTTTTGCAGTAATTGTTAAAATAACACTACCGCGAGCAGTATCTGCAGCGCTAGGAGTATATGTAGGATTTAAAATATTAACATTATTGAAGCTACCGGTTCCGCTGGTAGTCCAAGTAACTCCTATACTATTGGTAGTGTCGGCATCGTTTATTGTGTACGTATCATTAGCACATATGGCTGTATCAACGCCGGCATAAGCAGTAGGTAAAGGATTAACTATTATCTGCATACTTTCAGGAGCTGGGAGAGTACATCCGTTGAGATCAGTGTAGTTAACAAAAACATTATGAACACCTGGAACATTCCATTCAATAGTAACCTCGTGAGTGTTGGTAACTCCAACGAAATTGCCTCCACCCGATAAACTCCACAAGTATCCTTGCATACCTTCTTCAGTGCTGTAGACGTAATGCTCATTCACACAACAAGGTGTAGTACCTGTTATACTAATGACAGGTAAAGGATGTACTGTTATATTTTTAGTGTGCGGTTCGGGATTTCGGCAACCGTTGGGGTCGGTGTAATTAACACTAAGCATGTGTGTTCCTGCCGTTTCCCAAATTATAGTAACTGTTTGCTGATCATTATTTCCAACAATTATACCGCCACTTCCTAGTGCCCAAAAATAATTACTCATACCAGGCGGTGCTATGTAAGTCTGCGTAGAGTTCAGACAAACACTAGTATTGCCGTTGTACGTAGGTATAGGTAGAGGGTTAAAAGTAAGCACCATAGAACTTGTGGCTCTTTGACAGGGAGCTTTTCCTTCAGCAATAATTGTTAAAATAACACTACCATTTGCAGTATCTGCAGCGCTAGGGGTATATGTTGGATTTAATATGTTGATATCGTCGAAACTACCAGTTCCACTGGTTATCCATGTAATTCCCGTGCTACTGGTAGTGTCGGCATCATTTATTGTATATCTGTCGTTAGCACATATTGTTGCATTGGCTCCGGCATAGGCGGTAGGTAAAGGGTGAACTATTACCTGCATACTTTCAGGATATGGGAGAGAGCAGCCGTTGAGATCAGTGTAATTAACAAAAACATTATGAACACCTGGAACATTCCATTCAATAGTAACCTCGTGAGTGTTGGTAACTCCAACGAAATTGCCTCCACCCGATAAACTCCACAAGTATCCTTGCATACCTTCTTCAGTGCTATAGACGTAATGTTCGTTCACACAACAAGGTGTAGTACCTGTTATACTAATGACAGGTAAAGGATTTACTGTTATACTTTTAGCGTGCGGAGTAGGATTTCGGCAACCGTTGGGGTCGGTGTAATTTACGCTAAGCATGTGTGTTCCCGACGTTTCCCAAATTACAGTTGCTGTTCGCTGGTTATTATTCCCAACAATTGTACCGCCACTTCCTAGAGCCCAAAAATAATTACTCATACCTGCCGGAGCCGTGTATGTATGGACGGAGTTTAAGCATACAAAAGTATTTCCTGAGTACGTTGGTATAGGCAAAGGATTAATAGTAAGCACCATAGAACTTGTGGCACTTTGGCAGGGAGCATTTCCGTTAGCAGTCATTGTGAGAGTGACACTACCATTAGCAATATCGGCAGAACTAGGCGTATATGTAGGATTTAATATATTAACATTATTAAAACTACCAGTTCCGCTGGTAGTCCATTCAATTCCTGTGCTGTTAGTAGTACTGGCATTCATTATTGTATATGTATCGTTAGCACATATGGTTGCATTAGCACCGGCATAGGCAGTAGGTGATGGGTGAACTATTACCTGCATATTTTTAGGAGCTTGAAGAGCACAGCCGTTATTGTCGACGTAGTTAACAAATACGTGATGAACACCCGGACTAGTCCATCGAACTGTAGCTTGATAATTATTGTTGCTCCCTACAAAATGACCGCCACCCGTTAAACCCCATACGTAGCTTTGCATGCCCGGTTCAGTACTGTAAACGTATTGTTCATTAACGCAACACGGTGTGGTTCCAGTAATATTAATATCAGGTCGGGGGCTTACTGTTATTACAATAGCACCGGGATTAGCACCAGAACAATTTATGGGATTAGCCGTTTGATAATTTACAGTTAAAACGTAAGTGCCTGGGTCTGTAAAGTGAATAGAAATAAAATCATCAGCAGGTCCACCACCACCAACTATATTGGCATGTGGACTTATACTTAAATTCCAATCATAATTTACAAAGCCTGCTTGAGTGGTATAAGTGTGAATTGAATTTGCACATAAGCTATTATCTCCAATAATAGTAGGTGTAGGTAAAGGAACAAAGTTGACTGTCGCATTTCCGAAAGTAGTTCCCGGACATAGTATATTGCTGACAGATTCAACCCTATATACACCCTCTTGCTTAGCCCAAAACGAATAAGACAGAGCATTGTAGTTGGTAACAGTGTTAATAACAGCACCGTTTCTGGAATATGAAAAATTAAAAGGTGGAACACTCGTAAAGTTTATAGTAATTAGTGTAGAATCAATTCCGTTTTGACAAATATTTCCGCCACCACTTATTGTAGCAGTGGGACATAAAGCTGCAGGACTGGTATATGTTTGTGTCAATTCGCAAGTGTCAATTTCAGTGAAATATGCCTCCACAGTATGTTGCCCTCCATCACATGTAATACCGCTTATTGTGTACGACATAGGACTAACAAAAGGTGGATAAAGAGAAGTAGAACGACCTGAGTTAATATCAACTACGTTCAGCGTTCCTAAATCAGGAGGATTAACAAATTCTATATTTCCAGTAACGCTATAGGTATTTGTATTTTCGTTGCAAGCACTGGGATTAGCAGTAAGTGAAATGATACCGCATTCGTAAACTATGTCGCAATTTGTCTGACCCGTTCCAAAAGTTTGCGAAAAAGTTATGGTTCCGTGCTGATTGTAGAGAGCTCTGTAGTTTGTAATAAGTATAATAAAAATATCGCCATGTGCCCCATAAGGTATATAGCAATCTTCTACTGGTGCAGGGGAATAACTACAATCAACAACATTAGCAGCGGTTAAGCCGGTTTCGCAGCCTTCTGCCAATGTACTAAATGGTCCCCAGCAGCAAAAGTCAACATCAAGACCGACAGGAGGATTATCGTTTGACCATTGTTCTATATGTATGTTTATATCACCGGGTTGGTCAACTTGCATATAGTACCAAGCAGGAGCCGGCTGTCTGTACAAACAGTCGTAATTAGGATATCCATTTACAGGTACTGTTGCCGTACCTGTAGTTCCCGAAGGAAACGAGTATATTTCATCAGAACATGCTACCTCAGCAGTTTCGCAGCCAATTTCCTGCATGGTGGCGTCTGAATTATTTATGTTATGAATATCTTGTCCGCAATATTCCGGATCTTTATCTTTGTACAGATGCAAATAGGTTAAGGCATTTACTATTATACTAGTTATTTCTCCTACTGATGTTGGATTTGGAGTGTATTGGGTATAAAAAATGATATTATCATCGTTAGCATTGTAGTTGTTTGATGAAAAAACCTTTTGCTTGTTTAACAGATTGATAATAAATTGCTTGTTATCGGGTTTGATGCCCGAAAAATCAATGGAAAAATAATTAGTATTGCCCTCAGTGTACAAAAAGCTGACTTCGGGTATATCATCAGGATTTATATTATATTTGTTTTCCTGTGATACTAGTGAGTTGGTTAACATCAAGAAAATTAATAATACAAGAAACTTGTAAAAATAATTCCCAATATGTTGAATTTGCGAGATTTGTGCTTTTGATTCCATGATATATGAGAGTTTTGTTGTGGTTAAATTGGAAAATTTGATGTTTCATTTATCGTTTAGAATAGCCGACTAAATCAATAAAATTAAAATTTCAATCTTGATTTTTGTTGGCTTTAGCAGAGTTAAGATACTCCAACAACGTGAGTGTGCTCAGTTTTGAAATATCTATCAGAAGCAAATTTTCGAAGAACTTTTGACCAATAAGTTTGGCGTCATCCCAACTACCTTTGCTAAAAACACTTTCGCCCTTATTAGCCTTTTTAGGTTTGTAACTGTCTGTCTCACTACATCTTTACCTTCTTTCCTTACCAGAACGTGCGTTGAGAGCTATCTGCAACATAAGTCGATACGGAAATACCAACCCTAAAATACATAGTGAACAATCAAAAATAATCATTCTTTATTATTTTACAACTTTTTAACAAAATTTTTTTTGTTAGGACGATAAAAATACAATTTCAACATTTCAAAAATGTTTGCTTATTATTAAATAATTGTTAACAAATAAACTTTTTTGTAGTAAATTCAGCACTTTACCATGCTATTACCTAAAAAAGATAAAAAAGTTTGAAATATAGTTCTCCCTTCATTCATCAGAAACAATTAAATTATTCAAGCATCTTATAAATTTCATACCTTAATTCTGTATCAAATTACTAAATTTGCAATCGAAATAAATAAATATAGTTCAAGCAAAAAAAATGTTCATATAATAGAAAGTTGTAAATTTCGTTATAAACAAAATGATAATTTTATTAAAAATACATATATGATTTCTAATAATAAAATTTTTAAAACGGTATTAATACTGCTTTTCATCTGCCTTAACGCACAGATTTTGTTGGGGCAAAAAAGTTTTTCCTATACCGAACCGCATTCAACATTTGAAAAAGCTCAGGATTTGTATTCTAAAAGGAATTACAGCTCGGCATTTGGACTATTTAATCAGCTTGCGAATAATTATCAAGGTCATGTGCAATCGTTTAGCGAGTATTATGCAGCCAGTTGTGCAGCGTATTTAGAGCATCCTGATGCTATCTTGCGCTTTGAAACATTTTTGCAAATTTATCCCGAACATTCAAAATACAATGTGGCAACTTTTGAACTCGGAAAGTTATACTTGCAAGAAGAACAATTCCGCAAAGCAGTCAATATGCTTGCCAAAACTGATAAATATCATCTTTCGTTGGAAGAAATTGACGAATATAATTTTAAGTACGGATATGCTTTGTTAAAAGTGGATCAAGCAAATAAAGCCGAAGGGTTGTTTTTGATGTTAAGCAACAAAAGCGGCCAGTACCAAATACCTGCAACCTACTACTACGCCTACAGTGCATACTTGCAGAACAACTACAAAACAGCTTTGGAGTATTTCGACAAAATAAGCACACATCAAACCTTTGGTTTACCTTCTAAATACTACATGGTTCAAATACATTCGGTGCAAAAAAATTACGATGAAGTAATTAGATTAGCAACTCCATTGATAAACAATAAAAAAGATTCTAAAAACATTGAAATGCTTCGTATGCTTGCCGATGCTCAGTACGAAAAACAGGAGTATTCTCAGGCTTTAAAATCGTATCAAAAAATATCCGAATTAATCCCTTATAAATTTTCTCACGTTGAAAATTTTCAAATAGCTTATTGTTATTCCAAAAACAACGAATTTGAAAAGTCTATTCAATATTATCAGGAAGCTACAAAAGGCGACAACATATTGGCTCAAGCAGCATACAACGGCTTAGGCGAAAGCTATGTTAAAACCGACCAAAAGAAATTTGCGCTTAATTCGTATAAATCGGCATACCAACTTAAAGCCGAGCCGACAATGACTGAAGAAAGTCTTTTTAATTATGCAAAACTTTCGGTGGAACTATCGTACAATCCATACAACGAAGCCGTAATTGCTTTGCAAGAGTACATTAACAACTATCCTGACTCCAAAAACACCGACGAAGCCTACGGTTACCTTACTGATTTGTATTTGCTGACAAAAAACTATAAAAATGCCCTGATAAGCATTTCTAACATTAAAAAGCTAAATCCTGATATGGAACTTGCGTACAGCAGGATATCGTATTACAGAGGTGTTGAACTCTACAACGAAAATGATTTTTCAGGAGCTTTGCAGCATTTTTACAACGCACAAAAACAAATCATCAATAATCCTTATCAGGCTAATGCCAGATTTTGGATAGCCGAATCGTACTACAAAATGCAAAAATGGGACAGCACAATTGTTGCTTATCAGCAGTTTTTTACCACTCCCTACGCTAATCGCTCAGAATATTACGATATTGCCAATTACAACGAAGCATACGCTTTTATGAAAACCAAAAATTATCAGAAAGCTATAAACGACTTCAAAAAGTTTTTGCAAAGCAATCCTGAAAACATAAAGGTTAAAGCCGATGCTAATCTTCGTCTTGCCGATTGCTACTTTATGGTACGCGACTACGACAAAGCTATCGAAGGTTACAACAACGCAATAAACTTAAAAGCTATAGACAGCGACTACGCTCAATACCAAAAAGCTATCTGCTACGGTGTACAAGGATCGTACGACAAAAAAATAAACGTACTGAAAGAATTCTTGCAAAACTATAAAGGCAGCCGCTATACCGACATGGTTTTGTTTGAGATGGGACTTACCTACAACATCTTAAGTAACGACGAAATGGCGTTAAACTGCTATACTCAAATGGTAGACCAATATCCTAACAGCATTTTTGTAAAAAAAGCTTTGTTAAAAATTGGTTTGGTACATTTTAACAAAGGAAATAACCAAAAAGCTCTTGATGTACTGAAACAGCTTGCCGAAAAATATTCGGGCACGCCCGAAGCTGTTGAAGCATTGGCAAGTATTAAAAGTATTTATGTTGAAATGAATAATATCGACGGATATATTAAATTTACGCAAGATATTCCGTCTGCAAAACTGTCAACAAGCGAACAAGATTCTTTGACCTATATTGCTGCCGAAAACCTATACATGGACAATAATTGCGAGGGAGCAGTCAGGGCTTTGAAAAATTATATACAACGTTTCCCCGACGGATTATTTTTACCCAAAGCACGCTACTACGCTGCCGACTGCATGTACAGAAGCGGCAACAAAGCCGAAGCTCTTGAACAGTACAATATTATTGTTTCGTACCCACGTTCCAGATACACTGCCACATCAGCGTTCAGAGCAGCCCGCATATACCAACAGGATAATAATTTTGAAAAAGCCTTGCTGAATTTTATTCAAGTTGAAGAAATAGCCAGTGATGAAGTGATGCTTTGCGATGCTCTTTTCGGACAAATACAGTGTAACTACGAACTGCAAAAATACGCGCTGTGCATACAAGCCGGACAAAAATTGTTGAAAGCTCAACGTGCCAGCGAATCGCAGATAATAGAAACCAACCTGCTTATGGCTAAATCGGCACTGCATATAAATGAAGTAGCACTTGCTAAAACTTACTTTGAAGCTACCAAAAAACTATCGAACGGAGAAAAAGGAGCAGAAGCAGCATACAATATAGCCGAAATAATTTTTGACGAAGAAAAATTCGACGAATGTGAAAAATACTTGTTTGACATCACCAGAGACTACGCTTCGTACGACTTTTGGATCGCCAAGTCGTTTATTTTGCTCGCCGATGTTTACGTTGGAAAAGGAAATATTTTCCAAGCTCGCCAAACACTTCAAAGCATTATTGATAACTACGAAGGACAAGACTTGGTTAATATAGCCAGAGAAAAACTACAAAATTTACCTAATGAATAGTATGATGAAAACAATAATAAAAATTAGTATCGCAACCTGCATTTTATTAATAATAGGTAGCCAAAGCTCAAAAGCTCAGAATACCAATTATAACGAAGAAATAATTGTGGTTTCACCTTACGAACCAGCAATACCCGATGCTTATAAAATTTCGTTCAACCCAAAAATCGACGATACCGATTTGCACAAACCTACTGTGAAATACAATTTTATAAACTCACCAATAAGTTTGCCTACACCTATCAACAGACTGCCTTCGGTTAAAATCACTTCCGAAAGTACACCTCCCGTTATGAGAAGCTATATAAAAGTGGGTGCCGGCAATTACAGAAACTTTTTTGGAGAGGTTTTTTTCTCTTCGGTGAAGTCGAAAAAATTTCAGTACAATCTGAGAGCTAAACACCACTCAAGTGCAGGCAAAATTAAAAATTTGGCTCCACCTAAGCACACTGATAACCAGTTTGAAGCCAATGGAAATTACTTCTTAAAAAAACACGTGGTTTCATCAAACCTACAATTCACACGCAATGCAATTAACCTATATGGTTTTCATCCCGATATTTTTACCGAAGCGCTTAGCATAAACGATATAGAAAGTGTTTATAACAAAGTTAGAGTCAACTTTGGTATAAGAAACACTAAAAGCTACAAAAACACTATCAACCATTCTATTAATGTAGGCTATAACCGTGTTGCCGGTAACAACAAACAAGCCGAAGACAATTTTAGCATTAACACCCATTTTAACAAAAACTTTTCGTTGTTTAACACGTACAAAGACCAAATAATTGGCTTGCGATTGGGGTACAATTTCTATAATCAACGAAACGAAATAAAAACTTATAAATCGGGTATCGTTAATATTAATCCGTACATAAACATACCTATAAGCGATAAATTTTTTGTTAGTGCCGGCTTTAGAGCCGATATCAGGCACGACTCTGTAGCTAAAGTGCAAATATCGCCCATGGCTAATGTACAGTACAGTCTTATTGACAACAAGCTAAAATTATACGCTAATGTCAGCGGTAAAACCCAACGAAACACACTGCAATCTACTTTATCGGAAAATCCGTTTATAAGTGCTGTTGTACCTTGGCAATTTACCAACAACAATCTGAGCATAAAAGCCGGTTTCAACGCTCGAATGTTTACAGACTTTACGTTTAATGGCGGAATTAGCTACGATATTTATAAAAACTACGGCTTCTACAAAACCGACAACACAAGTAAATTCTTGAACAGCTTTATTCTCAGCTATAACAATGCTAAAAAAATGAGCCTGTTTGGTAATGCAGCTTACAATCTAACCGAAAGTTGGTTGATTTCGGCAAACCTGAGCTACAATGTATGGCAACCCGATGCCGAAATACACGCTTGGTACAAACCTAAAGTTGAAGCAGACATTGACATCAAATACGACATTCAAGAAAAAATTATAATCAGATTAGGCATGTATTACAAGAGTAAGGTTTGGAGTCAAGCTCACAACATAGAAGATGAGCACTACATAATTAGTAATATACATCTGCCCCAAAACATAAATCTTAATTTGGGAATTGAATATCGCTTTTCAAATTCACTATCGGCTTGGACTAATATTGATAATATTTTAAACCGAGAAGTTTACTCTTTTGACAAATATCGTCAGTATGGAATTAACGTCCTAGCAGGCTTAAGCTATTGCTTTTAAAGGGATTGGTCTTAACATAATTTAACAACGAACGCTACGTAATATTACGGTTTAGTCTTAATTTTGCAATGACTAAAAATTTTTTGTAAAATGACAGAGACTAATATTAGCGAATTAAATTCCAAAATTCAACAAGAAAGTTCTTTTGTTGATATTCTTACTATGGAGATGAACCGAGTAATTGTTGGACAAAAGAATATGATTGAAAAACTCATAATAGGGCTATTGGCAGATGGTCATATATTACTAGAAGGTATGCCCGGTTTGGCAAAAACACTAGCAATAAAATCGCTTGCCCAAGCAATAGACCTTAGTTTTAGTCGTATACAATTTACTCCCGACTTACTACCTGCCGACCTTATAGGAACAATGATATACAGTCCGCGAAAAGAAGAGTTCAGCGTAAAAAAAGGACCGGTATTTTCAAACTTCATATTAGCCGACGAAATAAACCGTTCGCCTGCCAAAGTACAAAGTGCTTTGCTCGAAGCTATGCAGGAAAGACAGGTTACAATCGGCGAAAACACTTACAAACTGCCAAATCCTTTTTTGGTTTTAGCTACGCAAAATCCAATTGAACAGGAAGGAACTTATCCGCTACCCGAAGCTCAAATCGACAGATTTATGCTTAAAGTAGTTGTTACTTATCCTAAAAAACAGGAAGAAAAACTAATCCTTAGACAAAATATACAAAACGAAATTCCGAAAACAAATAAAGTAATAACGCCGGAAGCCATTACAAGAGCTCAACACGTTGTTAATGAAGTTTATTTGGACGAAAAAATAGAAAACTACATAACCGATATCGTATTTGCCACACGTTTCCCATCCGATTACAATATGGATAACCTGTCGGGACTTATACGTTACGGAGCTTCGCCACGTGCAAGCATATTTTTGGCTAAGTCGGCAAAAGCACTTGCATTTATTAGAAGACGCGGTTACGTCATACCCGAAGATATTAGAGCTGTCGCTCACGATGTGTTAAGACACAGAATAGGTTTGACCTACGAAGCTGAAGCCGAAAATATTTCTACCGAAAATATCATTAACGAAATACTTAACGCAGTTGAAGTTCCTTAGTATCGTTACAAATCTCGTTTTAACAATAACCTAATTTGTAAACATGGAAGCAGCTGACATAATAAAAAAAGTACGTCGTATTGAAATCAAAACCAAAGGATTGTCGAAGAACATATTCTCGGGACACTACCATAGTGCCTTTAAAGGACGTGGTATGGCTTTTAGCGAAGTTAGAGAGTACCAATACGGCGACGATGTCAGAAATATCGACTGGAACGTTACAGCCAGATTTAACACACCGTATGTAAAAGTTTTTGAAGAAGAAAGAGAGCTTACGGTCATGCTTATTATCGATGTCAGCGGCTCAAACGAATTCGGCACTTCTAAAATGTATAAAGAAGATATGATTACCGAAATTGCAGCAGTTCTTGCGTTTTCGGCTATTAATAACAACGATAAAGTTGGAGTTATCTTTTTTAGCGATACTATAGAAAAATTTATTCCGCCAAAAAAAGGAACTTCGCACATTTTAAGAATTATTAGAGAGCTTGTTGATTTCAGACCTAAAAGTCAGAAAACAGATATATCGGAACCGCTCAGATATCTGACAAATGTGATAAAGAAACGCTGCACTGCCTTTATTTTATCCGACTTTAAAGACGACAACTTTGAGCAAGCAATAAAAATTGCAAACAATAAACACGATATTGTTGCACTTAAAATTGTGGATAAAAGAGATATTGCTATTCCTAACGTTGGAGCTACATACTTCTACGACAAGGAAAAAAATAAAACTATATTTTTTAATACGTCTTCTAAGAAAAACAGACTGAAAATATACGAATACAATAAAAATAAGGATGTTGAAGTAAATAATATCCTTAGAAGAAGCGGTATTGATTTTCAAATATTTGAAACTTCGGGTGATTATATCCCAAAGTTGGTTAAACTATTCAAATTAAGAGAAAAAAAGAGATAATTAATGATAATAAAAGACAAACATATTAATCGCTTACTGATTTTGGTTTCTGTTGTATGCTTATTATTTGCAAATAACAAGGCATATACGCAACAAGCATACGCAAAAGTCGATACCAACAGCATCAGAATCGGCGAACAAATTAATATGCAAGTCTCTGTTACCGTTCCAAAGAGCACAAAACTACTGTGGTATGCACTTTCCGATACTATCAGCAAAAATATTGAAGTCATAAATTCGCAACCTATTGATACGCTTAAAACCGAGAATGATAAATTTGTAAACTACACGCAAAACATTACTATAACATCGTTTGATACAGGTGTGCACGTTATTCCGCCTTTTGCCGTTAAAATGCAAAACGACAGCAACATCAGCAGCTTTGCGGAGATATTTACACAACCTATTCCTATACAGGTTTTTTCGGTCAGCGTTGATACCTCCAAGGCAATAAAAGACATTAAACCAATAATGAGAGCACCTGTTACTTTTAGGGAAGTTATCCCATACGTACTCATAGCAATAGGCGTTGTTGCATTGGTTTTATTGGCAATTTATTTAGTAAATCGCATAAAAAAAGATAAACCTATTCTGCCTATAAAACGCAAACCACAGTTGCCAGCTTGGGAAATAGCTCTTAACGAACTTGAAAAATTAAGAAATAAACGACTTACTGAACAAAATAAAATTAAAACTTACTACACCGAACTTGTCGATATTTTTAGGCAATACCTTAAGAATAGGTTCGATATAGATGCAATGGAAATGCTGAGCTATCAAATTATTGACTCGTGTGCAGATTTGGAAATAGATAGCAATTTAACCGATAAAGTCAGCACATTGCTCAACACTTCCGACTTAGTTAAGTTTGCGAAAGTTTTGCCGAGCGAAACGGAAAACGCAAATAGTTTCAACACGGTTAAACAATTTGTTTTGGAAACAAAACCCGAACAACCCGAAAATAATACTGATAACGATACTGATAACGATAATACTAACACTGAAAACACACAATAATATAAATGAACCATATTCAATTTAACAACCCCGAATACTTACTGTTATTACTGATTATACCCGTAATAATAGCTTGGTATTGGTATAAAGGTCGTAAAAATGTGGTTTCCATACAATTGTCGAGTATCGATCATATGCTGAATATCAGAAAGTTCGATTCTCAAATATTTATTTACATACTTTTCGGTGTTAAACTCTTAGCTCTTGCTTTGATAATAATCGCTTTTGCTCGTCCGCAAACCAGCATCAGCAAACAAAACATAAAAGTTGAAGGAATTGATATAGTTATGGCAACCGATATCTCAAGTACTATGTTGGCTGAAGACTTACGTCCTAACCGTTTGGAAGCTGCAAAAGAAGTCGGAATGGAATTTATCAACGGCAGAGAATCGGATAGATTCGGTTTGGTTGTTTTTGGTGGAGAAGCTTTTACTCAATGTCCGCTCACTAACAACAAATCAACGCTTATCAACTTGTTTAAAGATATACAGTTTGGCATGATTGACGACGGTACAGCCATAGGCGACGGGTTGGCAACATCAATAAACCGACTTAAAGACAGCAAAGCCAAAAGCAAAGTAATTGTTTTACTTACCGACGGAATTAACAATACCGGCTCAATCGATCCGCTTTCGGCTGCGGAAATAGCAAAACTATTCAACATCAGAATTTACACCATAGGTGTTGGAACTCACGGTACGGCTAATGCTCCTGTTAACACTCCTTTCGGAATACAATATCATAAAGTTCAGGTTCAAATTGACGAAGATTTACTGAAACAAGTTTCATCTATTACCAACGGAAAATATTTTAGAGCAACCGACAACGAAAGCTTAAGAAAAATATATTCCGAAATAGATAGCATGGAAAAATCAGTGATTGATGTTACCGACACCAGCAAAAAAAATGAAGAATTTCCAATATACGCAATATTGGCTCTAATACTACTAACAACCGAATACGTAATACGCAGAATTGCATTAAGAACACTTAACTAACACAAAATGATAAAATTTGCACATCCGGAATATTTTTACCTACTACTCATCATTCCAGTAGTGATATTCTTGTATTGGTATGCAATTATTAGAAAAAACAAATACTTAAAAAATTTTGGCGATGCCGAATTGGTGCAAAGACTCACGCCCCACTACTCACGCACTAAACATTTTTTAAAGTTCTTGTCCTTGCTCCTGTCAATAACATTTTTGATAATAGCATTGGCACGCCCGCAAACCGGCTCCAAATTAGAAAAAATAAAACGCAGCGGTATCGATTATGTTATAGCTCTCGACGTATCAAATAGTATGATAGCTCAAGACGTGGTTCCAAACCGATTGGAAAACGCCAAACAAACTGTAATACAACTTCTAAATAAAACCGACGACGATAGAATCGCTTTGGTGGTTTTTGCAGGCAAGTCGTACGTGCAAATGCCTTTAACAAACGATTTTTCTGCGGCTCGTTTGTTCTTATCGGAAGTCAATACAGGCATGGTTCCAACGCAAGGGACAGCAATAGGTGCAGCAATTAAAACTTCGCAACAATGCTTTACCAACAATAAACATAGCAAAGCTATCGTTATTATTACCGACGGCGAAAATCATGAAGATGATGCTGTTGCCGAAGCAAAAAATGCAAAGGAAAAAGGCATCAAAATTATTACCGTTAGCGTTGGCTCTGCACAAGGTGCACCTATTCCAATATATAGCGGAAATAATATTATCGGATATAAAAAAGATGCCTACGGCAATACTGTAATATCGAAGGTTAACGACGATATTCTTAAAAACATTGCAGCACAAGCCGACGGAGTCTTAATCAAAGCATCTACAGCACACAAAACAGCTAAACTTATTAGAGAGCAGCTGGATAAAATGAATAAAAACGAATACGGAACGATAATATATTCGGATTACGACGAAAAATTCCAAGTGTTCCTAGGTTTAAGTATTGTTTTTTTGGTACTAAATTTGATTATCAATCCGAAAAAGAGTGAGTTGATCGGCAGAATTAACCCATTTAAGAAAAAATAAATATTATGAATAAACTTCTGATTATACTGATATTGTTTGTTTCGGGTAGTGTTTTTGCACAATCTAGTCAGAAATTAATAAGGCAAGGCAATAATCACTACAAGGAAGATAATTATAAAAATGCCGAAATATCGTACAGAAAAGCTATTGAAAACAATAAAAGCGATAAAAAAAACACTGCTAAGACCAAGCAAAAAGCTTTTTATAATTTGGGAAATTCGTTGTACAAACAAGACCAGTACGAACAAGCTCAAGGTGCTTATGCTAAATCTATTGAAAGTGTTGATAAAAAATCCGCAAATGCTTTGTATAACGTTGGTAACTCACTACTGCAAAGCAATAAACTTGAAGAAAGCATAGAAACGTACAAAGAAGTTTTGCGTATGAATCCTAAAGACGAAGATGCTCGTTACAACTTAGCGTACGCAATGAGCAAACTTAAACAGCAACAACAAAATCAGCAAAACAAAAACGATAAAAAAGACGATAAAAACAAAGATCAAAATCAACAAAATCAGCAAGACAAACAGGATAAGCAAGATAAATCTGACGAGCAAAACAAACAGCAGCAACAGCAGCAAAACAAAATGACAAAAGAAGATGCCGAGCGTATGCTTAATGCTCTTAACAATAACGAACAAAAAACAATGGATAAGGTTAAGAAAAAACTGCCACCAATGATTGGCACTTCAAAACCGGAAAAAGATTGGTAATTTAATTGATTATGAGATTAATACTGAAAAACATATTTGTAAGCTTAATTTTAATATTCGCCCTGACTGACATTCAGGGACAGGATGTTAATTTTACGATTACAGCTCCTAATTCAGTTACCTTAGGTCAACAGTTTCAAGTTACCTACACTATCGACCAAAATGTCGATAACTTTTCATCTCCCACTTTTTCCGATTTCAATCTACTTCAAGGACCTTATCAACAGAGCCGTAGCTCAACATCTATTATAAACGGAAAAATATCAACTACAAAAAGCTATTCTTATACATTTGTTTTATCTGCAAAAAAAGAAGGCAGATTCACGCTTCCTAAAGCAAAGGCAGTAGTCAAAGGAAACACGTACTACTCCGAACAAGCAGAAGTAAACGTTTTGAGCGGTGGTGGTTCGTCGGGAAGTCAAGGTAGTGCAAGTTCAGGCAGTCAGCAGCAAGGAAGAGCAAGCAGCACTGACGCAGCAGAAAATATTTTTATCAAAACCGTTGTCAGCAATAGCAATCCGTACATAGGCGAACCTATAGAGTTGGTTTATAAGTTGTACACGCCGACTGCACAATTGCAAATAGGTCATAGCGAAAAAGAACCTACATTTCAGGGTTTTTGGGTAGAAGATTTGCTCAAAGACGCCACGCAATACACTCAGTACAACGAAACCGTCAACGGCAAAAGATATATAGTTGTAGAACTGCGGAAATATTCGCTTATACCCCAAAAAGCAGGCTCATTTAACACACCTGTCATAAATAATCAAGTAGTATATCAAACAGAAGTTAAAGCCGATAGCCGTAGGAGTAACGACCCATTTGGCAACGACCCGTTTTTCCAATTTTTCGACAACTCTTTTTTCAGAACAAGGTATCAGACCGTTAACAAACAAATTGCTTCTAACTCTATTAAAATTAATGTCAAGCCATTGCCGACCAAAAATAAGCCCATAGATTTTTCGGGTGCAGTTGGACAAATGGATATTAAAGCCGACATTAGTAAAACTACCGCCAACACCAACGAAGCAATAACTTACACCATAAGTGTTACAGGAAGGGGAAATGTTAAACTCATAGAAATTCCTAAGCCGAACTTCCCACCCGATTTTGAAGTTTACGAACCTAAAATAACCGAAAACTACTCGAATAAAAATAAAACATCGGGTACAAAAAGACACGAATATCTTATCATACCACGTACGGCAGGAGATTTCACAATTCCTGAAACAGAATTAAACTTCTACAACACACTAACAAAATCGTATCAAACAACAAGCACCAAACCCATTAGTATTAAGATATTGAAGGGAAGCGGAACACACGCAAGCGAATCGAATGAAATAAAAATAATAGATACCGACATTAGGCACATCGTTGAGGGTAAACTGAATTTAAAACATATAAACAAAAACTTATTCAATAGCAGCGGATATTGGATTGTTTTTGCACTCTGCATCTTAGTGTTTATTGCGTTGATTTTAGTTTACAGCAAAAACAAAAAACTGAGATCAAACACTACTCTATTGTTACAAAGAAAAGCCACAAAAGTTGCTCGCAAGCGATTAAAAAAGGCAAAACACTTTTTAGACCTGAACAACAAAACGGCTTTTCACGAAGAACTTTCAAATGCTCTGTGGCTGTATATAAGTCACAAGTTCAATGTCCCAATAGCCGATCTCTCTTTAGAAAAC
The DNA here is from genome assembly GCA_033809755.1 of Lentimicrobiaceae bacterium. GTDB lineage: Bacteria > Bacteroidota > Bacteroidia > Bacteroidales > UBA4417 > UBA4417. The sequence goes on along the minus strand of JAPXLB010000012.1, from coordinate 47,348 downwards.
ACTAAAGAAGTTCTGCAAAAACTTGATGTAGATGCGATTACTATTGATAAGTTTCTGAAAGTGCTAAACGATTGCAATTTTGCGCAGTACGCACCTCAAAATGAAGCTGTAGATATGCCCGATCTGTATAACAATGCTATGCAAGTTATTACCGAAACCGAAGCCGAACTTAAATGATGAATGAAAATTAGATATGAATATGACGAAGTTAATAAAGTGGTGATGAGTGATGAGTGGTGAGTGATGAGTGGTGAGTGATGAGTGATGAGTGGTCAGTGGATTTAGTTCTGAGTTCTGAGTTCTGAGTCAGGAGTTTAAATACTTGGAACTCGAAAAAACCAACACGAAACACGAAACACGAAACACGCAACTCGCAACCCGCAACCCGTAACAGTAAAACTAAAAAAACAAACACGTATGAAAAATAAAACTTTAAAATACTTTCTAACAACCTGCTTTATCACAGCAATGTTGCTACTTTGCAATACAAGTTTGTTTTCAAATACAGATGTGAAAAAATTAGCCTTAGAAGCCAACTCTGCGTACAACTTAAGGCAATACGACAGTGCAGCCACCATATACACTCAAATAATAAACAGTGGCTACGAATCGGCTGAATTATATTTCAATTTGGGTAACACTTATTACCGACTAAACAACATACCAGAAGCAATTTTGTACTACGAAAAATCTTTGCAACTTAATCCACGAAACAAAGATGCAGCGTTTAATCTAAATATTGCCAACGAACAAATTCAAGACAAAGTAGAAAAACTACCCGAGTTATTTTACGTAAAATGGTTCAACAAATTAACCACAATGTTTAGCATCAATACGTTTGCCATTTTAACTCTTGTTTTCCTCGTATTATCATTTATAGGAGTCTTTGTTTTTCTGATGGCAAAAACCATGAATTGGCGAAAAGTCGGGTTCTTTTCTACCTTGGCATTCGTAGTTTTGTTTACATCTTCTCTGCTTTTAGGATTAACCCAACACAAAAACCTCCTCAAACACGACAATGCTATCATTTTCACTCCAACTATCAACGTGAAAAGTTCACCAAACGACGACAGCAAAGATATTTTTGTGCTTCACGAAGGTACAAAAGTCAAATTGTTAGACAACCTCAACAATTGGTACGAAATACAATTAAAAGACGGCAACAAAGGTTGGTTGAAAAAGGAAAATTTTAGAGTAATTTAGTAGTAGTTACGAGCCACGAGCCACGAGCCACGAGTCACGAGCCACGAGTCACGAGTTGAAAATTCTAATTTCTAATTTCTGACTTCTAACTTCTAACTTCTAACTTCTAATTTCTAATTTTAAAAACCCCACAACCCGAACCACGTAAATTTTCCTAAAAAGGGAATTATTTTGATTAAGTGCAATTTCACCTAAAACTATCAATAAAGCCAATAGAGCTCGCTGATGCCCACGTTTGGCATCCAATCCAATATTTCTTAAAAACTAATATCGTATTGCTTTTTTTTTACTTTTGCACAAATTTGAAAAATATTAAGTCAATATGAAAAAAATATTAATAATACTTATCATTTCACTAACAGCAATGAGCAGCGTGCTTGCTCAAACCGAAGTAAAAAAAGACACAACCTACTGGAAAGGAAAATACGAAGCTTTATTGTCATTTTCACAAACCACTTTTACTAATTGGGCGTCGGGTGGCGAAAACAACGTTGCCGGAAATGCTTACCTCAACATTTTTGAAAACTATGCCAAAAACAATATATCTTGGAATAATTACTTGGGATTAGCTTATGGTACTTCTAAACTACAAAGTTTCGAAAAGCTCCGTAAAACTGATGACAAAATCAACTTAACATCAAAGTTTGGTTACAAAATGGCTAAATCGTGGGAGTACGCAGCTCTGTTCGATTTCAAGTCGCAGTTTACCAAAGGTTATAAATATCCAAACGATTCGGTGTATATATCAAACTTTTTTGCTCCTGCAAATTTTCAGTTTTCGTTGGGAGCCAACTACAAGCCTTCCGAGAATTTTTCAGTTTTTATGTCTCCTATAGGTGCTCGTCTGACTGTCGTCAACGATTCTGTACTAAGAAATAGAGCCGGGAGAGCATTTGGAGTTACGGGAGATTCACCTTTACTATGGCAACTTGGGGGCTCCGTTAACGTTATGCTGAAAAAAGACATCACAAAAAACATTAACTGGATGTCGAAAATGGATATATTCTCCGATTACCTCAAAGACCCACTCTCTCCGGTGTTTTCGTGGGAAAACAACTTTGTGCTTAAAGTAACCAAGTTCATTTCGTTTAACGTTATGACGCTAATGATTAGCGATCCCAACGTACCTTACATCAACGAGCATGGTAAACCCGAAGGTAGCCGACTGCAATTTAGAGAAACCTTCGGAGTTGGGATAAGCTATACTTTTTCTAACTAAATATAATTCAACCATAACCAGTAAAAAACTATTATTATGAAATTTACTAAAGAATTTAAAGAATTTATACAACGTGGTAGCGTTGTCGATATGGCTGTCGGTATCATTATCGGTGGAGCTTTTGGTAAAATTGTAACATCGTTTGTAAACGACGTTTTAATGCCTCCCATCGGTATTCTTATGGGAAATAAAAGTTTTGCCGAATACAAATGGGTAATGGTGGAAGCCATAGGCGAAAATCCTGCTGTTACTCTTAACTGGGGTGCTTTTATTCAAAATATTGTTGACTTTCTAATTGTTGCTTTTGCTATTTTTATGGTAATAAAAGCAATGAATAAATTGAAACGTAAACAAGAAGAAAAGCCAGCCGAACCACCAAAACCATCTGAAGAAGTAACTCTTCTTTCGGAAATTAGAGATTTGCTTAAAAAGTAATCGGATTATAATAACCTCGCGGCGTAGCACAAGGTTACGCCGCTTATTAGTTATTTCATCTGAAAAACTTGCAACTTTAAGTAAATTAGTTCAATAAAATAAAATAAAAATAAGTTTCAGTATTTTGATACATTTATACACCTTTGAAAAAAATAATTAATGAAAAAAATTGCCGTTATAAGTGATACTCATGGGTTTTTGCACCCAAAAATATTGGAATTTATTTCTACTGCCGACCAAATTTGGCACGCCGGAGATATTGGCAACAGCAAAATCATCGACAAATTAAACGAACTTAAACCTACAAAGGCAGTTTACGGAAATATTGACGATAACGACATTCGCACCCAACTACCCGAATATCAACATTTTACTGTCGGTGAAGTATCTGTACTTATTACACACATTGGTGGATACCCAAACCAATACGATAAAAAAGCACTAAATCTGATAAAAACCTACAAGCCAAAACTGTTTATTTGCGGACACTAGCATATACTAAAAGTTATTTACGACAAAGAAAATGAAATGTTAGTTATAAATCCGGGCGCAGCCGGAAAAAACGGTTTCCATACATCTATGACCGCCGTCAGATTTACTATCGATAAAGACGACATTAAAGACCTGGAAGTTCTTGACATTACCAGAGATAAAAAGTTTTAATTAATGAAGTTTATTTCAACATTATCGTTTTCTAACTTCACCTTAAACCATTCCTTAATTTTTTTCCTATCGGCGTTGCTCAGATGCCCCTTATATTTTACCATAACCAAAACTATACCGGCACTGTCTTGCTCAATTATTTCGTCGGTGTACGAATAAAGCGGAGCTTCAGACAAAGCCACAGAAGTAACACCTGAATACAAAGGCTTTATTTCTTTTAACATATCTATACCTCGCGTAGCCGAAAGAGCTATACTATCGTTCATAAAATTAATCCTATCCCTCGACTCGGTATTCATAAACGACAACGCATCAACCTGACTTTTTAAATTGGCGTTTTCGCTACGTGCCCTCGTATCTTCAAACAATCCGGTTTTTATAATAATTTGATTAGTGTCTAAATCACACTTCTTTATACTTTCATTTATAACTAATGAGTCATTTCCTGAAAAAACATCCGAAGTATAATACAAGCTTATAGTTCTGTTACTTGGCTTAATATCCGAATCTAACAAAAAGTTATGTTCAAGAACAGATACTGAACTAATAAAAACATTAGCATTTTCTTTAAATCTCTCTTCCTTAACTAATTTCACACCCAAAAATATACTCGGAACTAACGTTACAATTATTACAGCCGTAATTATTCTTTTTATTTTCACTTTACGGGCTGCACTAACATCACCTGCTATAGAAAAATCGAAAAATCTTGAAACTAAAACGGCAGAAACGGCAATAAATACAGTATTAATGGTAAATAAGTACATTGCTCCAAAAAAGAACTCGGGCTTGCCATTGGCAATACCATAACCTGCCGTACACAACGGAGGCATCAAAGCTGTAGCAATAGCAACTCCAGGTATTACGTTTCCTTTAATTTTAGATGCAACGGCAACTATCCCTGCTAAACCTCCAAAAAAGGCTATAAAAACATCATATATGGTCGGAGATGTACGAGCTAACAATTCGGAATGCTCAGAAGAAACAGGACTGATAATAAAATACAAAGTAGATGCTAATAAACCTGTTATTACTGCAAAAGTGTAATTTTTAACAGCCCTTCTGAACAGAGGAAAATCGTACGTTGCCAAAGCATAACCCATACCATTAATGGGACCCATAAGTGGCGAAATAAGCATAGCACCTATTATAACAGCTGTAGAATTTATATTTAAACCAACCGAAGCTATTATAACGGCAAAGAACAATATCCAAAGATTAGTACCAATAAAATCAACCCCTTTCAATATCTCATTATGGACAACCTTAGGGTCTTCGGCATCGTAACGCAAATTGAAGTAACGGACAAGTCTCCTTATCATCTTTTTTATCGATAATATTAAATCATTCATAGCTGTAGAAATTTAGTTTGCGGAAACAAAAATAAAAATATTTTAAAATAGCAACTTAATAACTATAAAAATTTGTGGCTACAAAATATCTTTGTATCTTTGCACAATCAATGTTATAGATAATAAATTAATTAAAAACGCTTAATAAAAACTATGAATATGGATATAGTTATTATCAGATTACGCATGGGCAGCAATGATGCTCACTATGGAGGAAATTTAGTTGACGGAGCCAAGATGTTACAGCTTTTTGGCGATGTTGCTACCGAATTATTAATCCGCCACGACGGTGACGAGGGCTTATTTAAAGCTTACGATATGATTGATTTTATGGCACCGGTTTATGCAGGCGAATTTATTGAAGCAGAAGGCAGAATTGTACACGTTGGAAATACTTCTCGGAAAATGGAATTTGAAGCCCGCAAAGTTGTGGTTCCCAGACCGGATATTTCCGATTCGGCTGCCGACTTCCTCAACGAACCCATAGTTGTTTGCAGAGCTACAGGCACCTGTATTGTACCCAAAGACCGTCAAAGAGTTAATAACAAATAAAAAAAGAAGAAAAATGGAAAAACTTATAATTACCGCCGCTATATGCGGAGCAGAAGTTACTAAAGAACATAATCCGGCAGTTCCTTACACTGTCGAAGAAATAGTTAGAGAAGCAAAATCCGCCTACGATGCAGGAGCCGCAATAGTTCACCTACACGTCAGAGAAGACGACGGCACTCCTACTCAATCGAAAGCCAGATTTAAAGAATGTATAGATGCTATACTCGAAGTTATTCCCGATGTAATTTTAATCCCTTCGACAGGTGGTGCAGTCGGAATGACAGCAGAAGAACGTTTGCAACCGACCGAACTATTTCCAGAAATGGCTACATTAGACTGCGGTACATGCAACTTCGGAGATGAAGTGTTTGAAAATACACTACCAATGATGCGCGAATTCGGAAAACGCATGATTGAAAACAACATTAAACCCGAATACGAATGCTTTGAAATGGGACACCTTGATACAATCTTACGCATGGTTAAGAAAGGAGAAGTTCCCGGATATCCGCTTCAAATAAATTTCGTACTTGGCGTTCCGGGTTGTACAACAGCAACAGTACAAAACCTAACATGGTTAGTTAACGCAGTTCCTGCAAATTGTACATGGACAGCCACAGGAATTGGAAGACATGAATTTCCTTTAGCAGCAGCCGCAATAATTATGGGAGGACACGTTAGAGTTGGATTTGAAGATAATTTATACTTGGAAAGAGGCGTACTTGCTAAATCCAACGGCGAATTAGTTGATAAAGTAGTTAAAATGGCTAAACTGTTAGGTCGCGAAATTGCAAATCCGGCAGAAGCCAGAAGAATATTAAACCTTAAAGCAAAATAATAAATAAAAAACAGACTTGAACATTATATGAAAAAAGGAAACAAATACGGATTACATCGCGTAATCGAACCAAAAGGAGTATTGCCACAACCGGCTAATAAGTTAGACAATAACATGGATGTTTTGTACGACAACGAAATACTAATCGACGTGCAGACCCTTAACATTGACTCTGCATCGTTTACCGATATTAAAGCCAGAGCTAACAACGACCAAAAAAGAATAGCCGAAATAATGATGGAAATTGTTGAAAAACAAGGTAAACACCGCAATCCATGGACTGGCTCGGGCGGAATGCTGCTTGGAACCGTAGAAAAAATCGGCTCTGCCCTCGAAGGTAAAATAGACTTAAAACCTGGCGACAAAATAGCTACACTTGTTTCATTGTCGCTTACTCCTTTGCGTATTGATAAAATAAAAGAAATCCGTCCTGATATAGACCAAGTTGATATTGACGGAAAAGCTATTTTATTTGAAAGCGGAATTTATGCGAAAATTCCTTCCGATATACCCGAAAACTTAGCACTTTCGGCATTAGACGTTGCCGGAGCACCGGCACAGACTGCCAAACTTGTTAAACCCGGCGACACTGTTATTATTATCGGAGCAGGCGGAAAATCAGGTATGCTTTGCTGCTACGAAGCTAAAAAACGTGCCGGAGTTACAGGTAAAGTTATCGGAATTACGCATAGCGAAAGAAGTACCAAACGCTTAGAAGGACTTGAACTTTGCGACCACGTTTTTCCAGCCGATGCAACAAATCCGGTTCCTGTCATCGAGAAGATTGAAGAACTTACAAACGGTGAAATGGCTGACGTTACCATCAATAACGTTAATATCCCCGATACGGAAATGACAAGCATCCTTTGTACAAAAAATGACGGACTTGTTTATTTCTTCTCCATGGCTACTAGCTTTACAAAAGCTGCACTTGGAGCCGAAGGTGTTGGTAGCGACGTTACTATGATTGTTGGCAACGGATACACTAAAGGACATGCCGAAATTACGCTTCAAATTCTTAGAGAATCGGAAAAAATAAGAAAAATATTTCAAGAATTATATGCTTAATAATTCTTGGTGAACTAACATATCCTCGCACATTGGACTTACTTCATGAGTACGTCCAATGTGTTTAAAATCAGATAAAATACCAACAATGAACACAAAATCTAATAAACAGAAGTTATTTCCCGATGTTTCGGAAAAAGACTGGAACGACTGGAAATGGCAAGTTCGCAATAGAATAGAAACTTTTGACGAACTTGTAAAGTATATTCCTCTTACAAAATCGGAAGAAGAAGGAGTAAAAAAATCATTAGAGACACTGCGTATGGCTATTACGCCTTACTATCTGAGCTTAATAAATACCGATGATCCTCATGATCCTGTACGCAAACAAGCTATTCCTTCGGGATTGGAAACGCACATAAGTGCTGCCGACCTTACCGATCCTCTGCACGAAGATGAAGATGCACCGGTTCCGGGTTTAACGCACAGATATCCCGACAGAGTTTTGTTTCTGATAACAGATATGTGTTCTATGTACTGCCGACACTGCACCAGAAGACGTTTTGCAGGTCAGACCGACAAAGCATCGCCGGCTGACAGAATACAAGCAGGTATCGACTACATAGCTCGCACACCGCAAGTTAGAGACGTACTACTTTCGGGAGGAGATGCACTTATGGTTAGCGATAATATGCTGGAATCGATAATACAACGACTTAGAGAAATACCTCACGTAGAAATTATACGTATTGGTACTCGTGTGCCCGTTGTTTGTCCGCAACGTATTACCGACGACTTGGTGAACATGCTTAAAAAGTATCACCCAATATGGTTGAACACTCACTTTAATCATCCTAACGAAATTACACCCGAATCTAAGTTGGCTTGCGAAAAACTCGCCGACGCAGGTATTCCATTGGGTAATCAATCGGTTTTACTAAGGGGCGTTAACGACTGCCCAAAAATAATGAAAGACCTTGTGCAAGGATTGGTCAGAATTAGAGTAAGACCTTACTACATCTACCAATGCGACTTGTCAATGGGATTAGAGCATTTCAGAACTCCTGTATCGAAAGGTATAGAAATCATTGAAAACTTACGCGGTCATACTTCCGGATATGCAGTCCCTACTTTTGTAGTTGATGCTCCGGGCGGTGGCGGCAAAATTCCTGTCATGCCTAACTATCTGATATCACAAAGCCCCGACAAGGTTATTTTACGCAACTTCGAAGGTGTTATTACCACTTATAGTCAGCCAACCGACTATAAAAACGAAACTTGCAAATGCAATAGCGAAAACACTGATGTTGAAGGCGTTGCTTCTCTTTTCAAAGGTAAACAAATATCGCTTGAACCCGAAAATTTGTCCCGCAACAAGAGAAATAAAAAACAAAAGTAGTTGTAGGTGCTTTTTTTAGAGTATGTCCTTTGTTGAGCAGTTACTTAAATATAATACAGTTTCAATTGCCGGTTTAGAAAAAAATTCCGGAAAAACCACTTGTTTAAATTATATCATAGATAAACTGTACTTCGACTATAATAAAAAAATAGCTATAACTTCAATAGGATTGGACGGAGAAAGCGTTGACCAAGTAACGACTACCGCAAAGCCCGAAATTAATTTGCACAAAGGGATGATATTCGTTACCTCCGAAAAATTTTATCTGCAAAAAATGCTCGACGCAAAAATACATAACGTAAGCAATCAACGTTCGTCTATGGGACGTATGGTTACAGCCGAAGCCATGAGCGACGGGAAATGTATTATTGCCGGTCCCGATAAAACATCGTGGGTAAAAGAAATTATTCAGCAAATAAAGTCAATTAATAACATAAACACCGATGTTATATTGATAGATGGTGCTATTTCTCGCTCGTTCCACGCATCGCCGGCAATTGCCGAAGCTATTGTTTTGTGTACGGGAGCTGTTATTTCGCCACATATAAATACCATTGTCAGTAAAACCAAACATTGGGTAAATATTGTAAACATTCCCCAATGGGAACACGACTTGCCCGAATACGATACCGAAAGCAGTAACACATGGATTTTTGATAATGAAAAAAACTCGTGGAAAAATCTGAAAATAGAATCGCTTATGCTGATTGATAAAATAAATCATTCGGAATTAGATAAAAGCGATACTATTTTTACAAACGGTGCTATTACCGATAAGATTTTAGAAACCATTATTACTCGCAAAAAAGGTAAATTCAAACTAATAGTTGCCGATTTTACCAAGGTTTTTCTGAGCAACAAAACCCTAAATTCATTTTTGCGAAACAATAATGAAATCTACGTAGCCAACAAAACTAAACTTGTGGCTATATGTTGTAATCCGTATTCTCCCAAAGGATTTACACTAAACTCCGAAGAGTTGGTTTCGGCACTGTCTAAGCAAATTAATTACCCCATAATAGATGTAAAACAAGAGCAATGGAACTAAATTTACATAAGGCATACCAATCTGTTGAAGGGGTTAAGTTCATTATCGACCACCACGAATTTTTGTGTTCGGCAGGTAAAAAGTTCGCACTAAATCAAAAGTTTATCACCGATGCCGATAAAATTAAGGAAGAGCTTGACACCATTGACCTGTTTTTGCTTTATCGTAAAAACGCAGAATTTCTGAAAATTATTAAGAAAATTAAGTTGCAAATTCATCAGGTAAATGAAATCAACTACTCATTAGAACGGCTCAAAGGCAGGGTTACCCTTACCGATATTGATTTTTTTGAAATTAAACGCTTTGCTATAATTGCCAATCAAATTTATAATTTGAGCAAAAATCTTCCTAACTATAAACCGCAAATGGAAGAAAGCAGCGACATTATAAAAATTCTTGACCCTAATAATCTTAATGTTGCCGATTTTTACATCTACGATGAATATAGTCCGGAAATTGCTAAGCTAAGGAAAAAATTATCTGAAGAAAGCGATGAAGAAGCCAAAGCAAAAATTTATTCCGAAATCGTTCAGCTCGAAAACTCCGTAAGGGAAGATTTAAGCAAACAACTGTACGAACATCACGATACCATTAAACAAAATTTTGAAAAAGTCGCTTATACCGATTTCGTTCTTGCAAAATCTAAATATATTTTGCTCAATGATTTTGTAAGACCTGTTATTTCTGACAACAAAACTGTTTTGGAATCCGTTTATTATCCGCACTTAAAACACATTTTAAACAAGCAAAATAAAGAGGTTCAACCCGTTTCTGTTAAAATTGAAAACAAACCTACACTTATAACAGGAGCAAATATGGGTGGCAAAACCGTACTGCTTAAAACCGTTCAGCTTTGCCAATATTTGTTCCAGTTCGGCTTTTTTGTCCCTGCAAAACATGCCGAAATCGTGCCGGTTGAAACGGTTATAAGTAACTTTTCAGACACGCAAAGCATAGAAAAAGGACTTTCATCATTCGGAGCCGAATTGGTTACATTCGACAAGGTGATTAAAACCATAAGAAAGAATAAAAAAGTGCTAATCTTGCTCGACGAACCCGCAAGTACTACAAACCCTATTGAAGGAACTGCACTTGTTAACTCAATTATAAGTCTGCTCGATAAATATAAAGCGTACAGTATTGTTACAACACACTTTAGCGGAATAGTTTCAAACTGCATACGACTAAGGGTTGTCGGCTTAAACACCGACGGCAAAGAGCCGCAAGATTGTTGCGTCGCCGACCTGAACAAATTTATGGATTATTCATTAATAAAAGACGACGGCAATACACCGCTTGATGCTATTAACATAGCCGAAATACTTAAAATTGACGAAGAATTAATACAAAAAGCAAAACAACATATAAAAACAAAAGACTGATATAGAAAGAAATATACATGGAACAAAAAAGCAAATTAGGACTTGATTTCAACAAAGTAGAAGAAGCCAGAAAAGTTGCAAACAATATAGCCAACTCGGTGCAGGAATTTGTTGAAAACTATACAACCGTAGCTGTAGAACGAACTCTTGCCCGCCTTATGGGTATTGATGGGATAAACGAAAACGAAGTGCCCTACCCTAACGTTATCGTCGATTTTTTAAAAGACAAAAACGTATTATCACAGGGTTTGCTTTATTATCTTTCAAATGCAATGGCGGCAACATCGCTAACACCGCAGCAAATAGCCGAAAAAGTTAATACAGGCGAGATTGACATCACACAATATCCTGCAATTACTTTTACCGAAAGAGAAAATATACTAAAACCTTACGTTACAAAATCTATTGAAAGGATTACAGAAAAACGTAAAAATAGAGAAAAAACCATTGCAGAAATTGGTGAAGGTGCAATGCCTTACCTGTACGTTATAGTTGCAACAGGAAACATTTACGAAGATACGGTACAAGCACAAGCTGCTGCTCGTCAGGGAGCCGATATTATTGCCGTTATCAGAACTACCGGTCAGAGCTTATTAGACTACGTTCCTTACGGTGCTACAACCGAGGGCTTTGGCGGGACTTTTGCTACTCAAGAAAACTTCCGAATTATGCGTAAAGCCCTAGACGAAGTTGGTCACGAAGTTGGCAGATATATCAGACTTTGTAACTACTGCTCGGGATTATGTATGCCCGAAATTGCCGTTATGGGTGCTTTTGAAGGTCTCGATGTTATGCTTAACGATGCCTTGTACGGAATTTTGTTCCGCGATATTAACATGCAACGCACATTAGTTGACCAATATTTCTCAAGAATCATCAACGGATTTGCCGGAATTATTATCAATACCGGTGAAGACAACTACCTTACAACATCGGATGCTTACGAAGAAGCCAGAACTGTTCTTGCAAGCGACCTTATAAATGAGCAATTGGCACTATCGGCAGGTCTTCCCGAAGAACAAATGGGATTAGGACACGCTTTTGAAATGGATCCCGACATCACCAACGGATTCCTTTACGAACTTGCACAAGCCCAAATGACTAGAGAAATCTTCCCTAACGCTCCTCTAAAATACATGCCTCCAACCAAATACATGACGGGCAATATTTTCAAAGGACACGTGCAAAACGCATTGTTTAACCAAATTGCAATATGGACAGGACAAGGCATACAACTTCTCGGAATGCTGACAGAAGCAGTACATACTCCTTTTATGAGCGATAGGTATTTATCTATAGAAAATGCCAAATACATATTCAACAACATGAAGGATTTGGGAAGCGATGTTGAATTTAAAGAAAACGGAATTATACAAAAAAGGGCTCATCAAGTACTTGATGAAGCATTGGAACTACTCAAAAAAATTGAACAAGAAGGTTTATTCAACGCTCTTGAAAAAGGTATATTCGCCGATATTAAACGACCGAAAAACGGTGGTAAAGGTCTTAATGGAGTAGTTCAAAAAGGTAACGCGTACTACAATCCGTTTATAGGTTTAATGAACGCAAATTTGAAATAATATAAAATAGAAAGGATAAATTTTATGAGTGGTGGTCTTTATTCTACTGAAAAAAAACAAGGCAATACTACCCTTAATCTTGAAAAGCTAAAACCTTACGGCGATACTATGAACGACGGCAAAGTGCAACTAAGTTTCACTTTACCCGTTCCGTGCAACGATGAAGCTATTGAAGCCGCCAAACAAATTATGAGAGCTATGGGATTAGATAATCCTCTAGTTGTTTATTATAAAGAACTTACGGAAGGATTTACTTTTTTTAACTGCTACGGTAGTTGCACCCACACTGTTGATTTTACAAAAATATATGTGCCGAAGGTTGAAACTACAACAATGAGCATGGAAGAAACCAACGAGTATATTAAAGAAAATATTGGAAGAAAAGTTGTCGTTGTTGGTGCCAGCACCGGAACCGACGCTCATACCGTTGGAATTGATGCAATAATGAACATGAAAGGATATGCCGGGCACTTTGGCTTGGAACGCTACGAAATGTTTGAAGCCCTTAATATGGGCAGTCAGGTTTTGAACGAAGATTTTATCGCTAAAGCTATAGAACTTAAAGCCGATGCTCTGCTTGTTTCGCAAACGGTAACTCAAAAAGATGTTCACATACAAAATCTAACCGAATTAGTTGAGATGTTGGAAGCTGAAAATCTTAGAGATAAAATAATTTTGGTTTGCGGCGGACCTCGTATTTCTCACGAACTTGCCAAAGAACTTGGATATGATGCCGGCTTCGGCATGAACACCTACGCCGACGATGTTGCATCTTTTATCGTTGAAGAAATGGTAAAACGTAATATGAAATAATTATTACCAACCTATTTGGCTTATTACACTATGAAACAAAAATACTTCGGAATGCAAAAGTTTGTTCATAAACTCGAACAAATTGATGAAATCGTTAGAGTAAAATCTTTTGTTTCTACCGAATTGGAAATAAGCGAAATAGCCGACCGTATGGTTAAAAACAACGGCAAAGCAATTTTGTTTGAAAATAACGGTTCAAAATTTCCTGTACTTATAAATGCTTTTGCTTCCGACAAAAGACTTTGCGAAGCTTTAAACATCAGCGATATTGATGAACCTGCACGAGAAATCAATAACATTATAGAGAAATTATTTGAACCAAAAAACACCTTAAAAGATAAGCTAAAGCTATTGCCTTTGCTAAACGAGCTTAGCAATTTTTTTCCAAAAAAAACCAACAGAAGGGGAATTTGTCAGCAAGTTATAAACCGACAACCAAACCTAAATGAACTACCCATAATAAAATGTTGGACACACGATGCTGCACCTTTTATTACACTTCCGATTGTTCATACAGTAAACCCCGAAAATAATATTCAAAATGTAGGAATGTACCGCATGCAAGTGCTTTCGGAAAACGAAACAGGCATGCATTGGCATCTGCACAAAAATTCGGCATCTCATTACCAAATCTATAAAAAACAAAACAAGCTGATGCCTGTGTCTGTCGTGCTTGGCGGCGACCCAATTTATACTTATTGTGCATCGGCTCCCTTGCCCGAAAATATAAACGAATATTTGTTAGCCGGTTTTTTGCGTAAAAAGAAGGTGAAACTTGTAAAATGTATTACCAACGATATCTACGTCCCACACGATGCCGATTTTGTCATTGAAGGTTACGTCGATCCAAACGAAGATTTAGTTTTGGAAGGTCCTTTCGGCGACCACACAGGTTTTTATTCCTTAGCCGATTATTATCCCAAATTTCACGTAACTTGCATAACTCACAAAAAAGATGCAATTTACCCGACAACTATCGTGGGAATACCTCCGCAGGAAGATAAATGGCTCGGTTTGGCTACCGAAAGGATTTTTCTGCCGCTAATTCAGTTTGCCATAGTGCCCGAACTTAAAGATATGCACATGCCTCACGAAGGTGTTTTTCACAATATTGTGTTGGCTAACATTAAAAAATCGTACCCGGGGCAAGCTAATAAAGTTATGAATGCATTGTGGGGAGCCGGACAGATGATGTTTAACAAAGCCCTGTTTATTTTCGACGAAGACGTAAACCTTAAAAATTACTTTGAGTTGCTGAAAATTATTGCTCAAAACGTTAATCCTTTGACTGATATTTGTTTTTCAAACGGTCCTACCGATGTTTTAGACCACGCAAGTACTCAATTTGCATACGGCTCAAAAATCGGATTTGATGCGACTTCTAAAAACAAAAATAAAAACACTTTCGATGCCGAAGAAACTTTGATGTTTTTAAACAATACTAAACTGACGTACAACAGCATTTTGCTTAAACTTAATTTTCCTGCACTTATTATAAGTCTTGAAAATAAGACAGAGATATACGATTTGGTTAATGCCATAAACAAAAACATCAAAAATGTAATTCATTATCTCATCGTTGTTGATTCGGAAGTTGTAAACATGGATTTATCTACAATTACTTGGTTGGTTGCAAACAATATTGACCCCGAAAGAGATTGTTATTTTAGTTTCAACGAAAACAACATGCCTCAACTACCTTTAATTATCGATGGAACTTCCAAAAACAGACAAAGCGATTTTTTTGATAGAAAATGGCCCAATATTGTAACAATGAATCCCGAAACAATTGCCAATATCGACAAAAAATGGGATACCTTAGGATTGGGCGAACTAATTACTTCTCCATCTTTAAAATACCTCCCTCTTGTTAAAGGCAATAGTGCCGTAGCGTTTGAGTGATTTTATTGACTTGTAGCTATTGGGTGTTGAAGTTGGAAGACGGAAGTCCGAAGTTCTGAGTTAGGAGTCATGAGTCATGAGTTAGGAGTTAGAGACTCGTAACTCGTAACTCTATACTCAAAACTAACCCGCAACCCGTAACATCCCGAAACTTCGGGACAACCCGAACCATTTAACGTCATTTTTCAAAGTTTTATCTAACCACAATGAAATTATTTGCAAAAATCCCTGCCATTACAATATTTATATTTAACTTTGCCGTAGTTTTAAAAAAAAGAATTAATTATTATGATAAATGAAATGTTAAAAGGGCTTACCTCAGCCAAAGCTATGGAATTAGAGGAAAAATACGGAGCACACAATTACCACCCAATACCTGTGGTTATAGCCAAAGGTAAAGGTGCATTGGTTTGGGATGTGGAAGGAAAACAGTATTACGACTTTTTGTCTGCCTATTCTGCAGTCAATCAAGGGCATTGTCATCCCAAAATTGTGGAAGCTATGGTTGAACAAGCTAGCACCCTAACCCTCACATCAAGAGCTTTTTACAGCAATATGTTGGGTATATACGAAAAATATATTACCGAATATTTTGGTTACGATAAAGTATTACCAATGAACTCGGGAGCTGAAGCCGACGAAACAGCTCTTAAACTTTGCCGTAAGTGGGCGTATAAGGTTAAAGGCATAGAACAAAACCAAGCTAAAATTATTTGTTGCATCGAAAACTTCCATGGTCGTACCATTACAATGGTTTCCATGTCAACCGACCCTGTAGCTTATTCCGATTACGGTCCATATACACCCGGATTTGTAAAAATCCCTTTCAACGATTTGGAAGCATTGGAAAAAGAACTTCAAGACCCAAATGTTGCAGGTTTTATTGTTGAGCCAATTCAAGGCGAAGCCGGTGTTTTTGTTCCCGACGATGGTTATTTGAAAAAAGCATACGAATTATGTAAAAAATACAACGTATTGTTTATAGCCGACGAAGTACAAACAGGTTTGGCTCGTACGGGTAAGCTATTAGCTTGCGACCACGAAAATGTTCGTCCCGACATTTTAGTTTTAGGAAAAGCTCTTAGCGGCGGTGCTATGCCTATTTCAGCAGTTTTAGCCGACGATGAAATTATGCTTACAATACAACCGGGCGAACACGGCTCAACCTACGGTGGAAATCCGCTTGCAGCCAGAGTTGCTATTGCAGCTTTACAAGTTCTTAAAGATGAAAAACTTGCAGAAAGAGCAGAATATTTGGGTGAAATTTTTAGAAGCGAAATGCGTAAAATTGATAGCGAAATGATTGAAACCGTTAGAGGTAAAGGACTGCTAAACGCTGTAGTTATTAAACCTAAAAACGGAAAAGAAGCGTGGGACGTTTGCCTTAAAATGAAAGAGTTGGGAGTGTTGGCTAAACCTACTCACGGCGATATTATTCGTTTTGCTCCACCTTTGGTTATTACCGAAGAACAACTCAGAGATGCGATAAGTATTATTAAAACAGCTATTCTTTCTTTTGAATAGTTGGATTTTTGTTTTCATAATTACGAAAAAGCTACCGAAATTCGGTAGCTTTTTTTTATCACCACAACAATTAAATACAATGTTAAAAAAACACTGCTAATCATAAGTTTGTTATTTTACAATCTCTTCGTATCTCTTGGCTACTTTTTCCCAATCAATAACATTCCAAAATTCTTTAATGAAGTCGGGACGACGATTTTGGTATTTCAAGTAGTATGCATGTTCCCACACATCGATAGTCAATATTGGCTTGCCTTGACATTCTGCCGTATCCCAAAGTGGGTTTTCTTGATTTCCGGTAGAACTTACACACAATGTATTATCAGATTTAACCAATAACCAAGCCCAACCACTACCAAAACGCGTTGCAGCTGCATTTTCAAATTGTGCTTTAAACTCGTTAAAACTTCCAAATTGCTTGTTAATAGCTTCTAATAATTTTCCTTTTGGCTCGCCGCCACCATTTTCGCCAATGCAATTCCAATAAAGTTCGTGGTTGTAGTATCCGCCACCATTGTTTCTGACAGCTGCCGGAACTTTGCTGGCTTGCTTAAAAATTTCTTCTATTGGCAAACCGTTGAATTCTGTCTTGCTGACAGCATCAACAAATTTATCGTAATAGCCCTTATGGTGCTTGGAATAGTGTATCTCCATTGTTCTAGCATCTAAATAAGGCTCAATTGCGTCGTAAGCGAAAGGTAGTTCTTTAAATTTATAGTTCATAATTGTAAATTTTAAAATGTTTATTTATATATATACGTATTTGTATATGACAAAAATTTTGCCAATATGCAATTATATGAAAAATTGTCTTAAATAATTTCGGCAACGACAAAAACACTGCCTGTTACTAATACCAAATCTGTAATATTGGCAGAATTTATGGCTTTTTGCAGAGCTACGTTGCAAGACGAATAAGTTTCGCCGTGTAAATGGTGAGCTTGTGCTTGTTGTTTTAGCAAATTAGCATCTAAACCACGTGGCACGTCGGCTTTGCAAAAGTAGTATTCGGCTTCTTTTGGTAAAAGACTGAGCATTCCGTTAATGTCTTTATCGTTTGCCATGCCAAGAACTATATGCAATTTGTCGTAATTGTAGCTTTTTAGTTGCTCAACTACTTGCGTAATTCCATTGATATTATGAGCAACATCAGCTATGACAGTTGGTTTAGTTTGCATAATCTGCCATCTACCAAGCAAAGGAACATTTTTATTACAATTATTAATTCCTTTTATAACGGTTTCATCATCAATATTTATAATGCGGTTTTGCTGCAAAGCATAAAAAATAGAAAATACAGTCTTTATATTGCTTACTTGGTATGTGCCAATTAAAGACGATTCTACTTCAAACTCCTTATTGGTTTCGGTGTTGATTAGTTTTACTTGAAGTACACGTCTATCTTCATCACTAATCAAGTTATGGTATTTTTCTTTGAAAAGCACTTCCGAATTGTACAACTTAGAGTTTTGTTGAATTGCTTTTCGGCTGATAACATCAAGTGCTTCATCTTCGAGACTTCCAACTACAACAGGAATGTTTTCTTTTATTATTCCTGCCTTTTCGGCAGCAATTAAACTTACAGTATTGCCCAAAAACTGGGTATGGTCTAATCCGACGTTGGTAATGCAAGTAACTACAGGACTAATGGTGTTAGTTGAGTCTAATCTGCCACCCATACCTGTTTCAAAGACTGCAATATCGACTTTTTGCTCGTAAAAATACCAAGTCGCTAAGGCAAAAGTCCATTCAAAAAACGATGGCTTTATAGAGCTGAATATTTGCATGTTTTGCTCGACAAACTCTACGACTTTGTCTTCGCTTATGGGTTTCCCGTTAATTTTTATTCGCTCGGTAAAATCCTTAAAGTGCGGCGAAGTAAAAAGTCCGACCTTAAAACCGTTTTCTTGTAGAACAGATGCAGTAAAATGCGAAACCGAACCTTTGCCGTTGGTGCCAGCAATATGCACCGCAGGATATTTGGTTTGCAAATTGCCCAAAATATTATTTAAACTAATGGTTGTGCTTAAATCGGCTTTGTACGCTGCAGCACCAATGCGCTGAAACATCGGTAACTGCGTAAATAAAAAATCTACTACTTCTGAATATGTCTTTGCCACTTTCGTCTTACTTAAAAAAATGAGTTTGGTTTATTGCCAAATTTAATCCATAATTGAAGTCGAACCTGTTTTGTAAAATTTGATAAAACGATTCGAAATGCACGCCAATACTTATACCGTTGGCTATGGGATAATGCAACAGCAACGACGATTGAATTAAATTTTTATCGTCTTCTAAATACCAATTGTTTATGCTAGATATGGACTGATAAACGTTTTCGCCCAAAGGTGCGAAATAATATTTTCCGTTGAACCAAGCTAAATTCAGACTGCAATAATCGTTGGAAAGCTCCACACCTGCATAAACTGCGTAACCTTGCTTATAAGGCATGTCCCCTATCGATGATAAATCGGTGCACTGTATAGCCCACGCCCTTAACTCGATTTGTTTTAAGTATTTTGAGCCGAGTTGCAGACTGTAATTCAAGCCACCGGCAATATTTACAGCCGATGTAACAAGCGAGTTGCTGTTATTTACTTGTCCGCCGTAATGCCTTAGCACACTTTGCAGATTTACGGACAGCTTTTTGTCGAAAAGAAAGTATTTTGCAACAAGTCCGCCATTAATAATTTCCTGATTGGTATCGCCCGGGTAAATGAAATTTTCCCAATCCATGAAGATATCGGCGTAAAATTTTTCGGAATTATACAAAAGTTGCACTCCGTACTCCGGATTTTTGCAAAAATAATTATCGATGCCGTACAAAGGTTGCAAATACTCGTGTCGCAAATCGCCGTTTATAGCACCAATGTTTAGCGTAAAGTTTTTCAAAAACTCGTAACTCACGCTTATAATAGGAACAGAAGCATCTATTTTGTTGCTGCCGTAAAAATATCTGCCGTACCAACCTGCTTTAAAATTCAAATTTTGTACAGGTTTCCAAACAATTTCGGGTTTTAGTATAGAACCTATATATGTAATTCCGGAATTTAAATTGCCGAAATATTCGTTGTTCTTAACAAAATTGTTGTTGTAAACGGAAATACCTATCTTTTTACCTTCAGCGTTTTCAGTCTCAAATTTAGGATAGTAAACTTTGTTAAAAGTCTGAGCACTGCCACCTATAGCGGTTATTGAAAAAAAGAATAGTATATAAATTCTAAAATATTTCACCAGCTTTTTTTATTGAAACAAACGCACTATGTCCGGTATTATTGTTTCACAATCTTACTATATCCTACAATTTTATTATCTGAAAAAACTTGAACATTATAAACTCCATTTGGCAAATGACTTATATTTATTGGTGTTTTATCATTTACTTTTTGAAATAAAACTTCTCTTCCAAGCATGTTGTATAGCTTCACTGTTATTTCTCCGTTAACATTAACTGTAAAATTATTATTAGTTGGGTTTGGATAAACTAAAACATTTGGCAACTCTTCGCCGTTGGTTTCAAGTATCAGAAAATGCTCGTAAGTTGCCGTAATCTTGTAGTAGCCATAAAAATACATCCTACTTTTCATGTTGTTATAATGTAAAGTTAAGCCTCCGTCAGCTTGTTGCCAACTCCCATTTACCCAAACGCTAAATTCTGTCTGTGTACAATTATTATTATCATCGTAAGTATAAATACGTTTTTCATTATTTTCCCAAGCATTATTTTGCCATAGTTGAACCAAATCACTTAACCAGTTATTATTTGCATCGTAGGTAACAGCACCTTTCGCAAAATTTTCCCAAACATTATTTTGCCATTCTTGATACAATAATGTTAGTATGTTGTTACTTGCATCGTAAGTATAAGTGTATTTTTCATCATTTAACCAATCATTATTTTCCCATAGTTGGAATAATTTTGTTATTAAATTATTGTTTGCGTCGTAGGTGCATATATATTGTTCAGAATTTTCCCAAGCATTGTCCCTCCATTCTTGATATGTTGTCATTAGCTTGTTATTGTTCGCATCGTAGGTGTGTGTGTACAGGTAAAGATTTTGCCAAGCATTATTATCCCATCTTTGACACAAATCCATAAGCATATTGTTGTTGACATCGTAGGTGTATATGTAATTGTAAGAATTTACCCATTCATCGTTTCGCCAATATTTCCACAACATCGTTAGTCTATTATTGTTTGCGTCGTAAGTATAAAAAAGCTGGTAATCATCTACCCATGCACTATCTCCCCATTTTTGGAATAATTCTGTTAGTCTATTATTGTTTGCATCGTAGGTGTATGTATATATATCAGTATTTTCCCATGTGTTACTTTGCCAATTTTGCTTTAATCTTGTTAGTTTGTTATTATTGGCATCGTAGGTATGAGTGCGTTTTTGAACATTCACCCAAGTAGATATTTCCCATTCTTGGTACAATTCAGTCAGACAATAGCCATATTGGTTGTAGCTACGTATCTCTCTATGTAACATATTTGGCTCACTGTACATATATATTGTATCCGGCTCCCACCAGTCAATTTCAGACCTGTGTTTATTTTCCGCATGGGATTTTTTTTCAAATAACTTTTGTAATTCAATATTTGCATTGAATTTACTTGTTTTTTTTAATTCCAAGTTGTTTTGTGCAACAACGCTCAAACCGTATAGTGAGCACACTAAGAATAACATTACACTGGTTATTCTAGTAATTTTTGTTATTAAAGTTCTTGTGTGTTTCATAGTTTAGATTTTTTGGTTTATGTATTTATTAAGACGAGCTGCCATTATAGCAACCGCATTATATTGTGTTATTACTGTTTCACAATTTTACTATATCCTATAATTTTATTACCCGAAAAAACTTGAATGTTATAAACTCCATTTGGCAAATGGCTTATATTTATTGGTGTTTTATCATTTACTTTTTGAAATAAAACTTCTCTTCCAAGCATGTTGTATAGCTTCACAGTTATTTCTCCGTTAACATTAACTGTGAAATTATTGCTAGTTGGGTTTGGATAAACTAAAACATTTGGCAACTCTTTGCCGTTGGTTTCAAGTAGTAGAAAATGCTTATAAGTGGCTGTAATCTCGTAGTAGCCATAAAAATACAAGTTGCTATTCATATTATTATAATATAAATCCAAGCCTCCGTCAGCTTGTTGCCAATTACCACCTATCCAGCTACTACTTTCAGCAAGTGTACAATTATTATTTTCATCGTAAGTATAAATGTTTTTTACATAATTTTCCCAAACATTATTTTGCCATATTTGAACCAAATCACTTAACCTGTTATTATTTGCATCGTAGGTAAGGGCAATTTTCCCAAAATTTTCCCAAACATTATTTTGCCATTCTTGATACAATAATGTTAGTATGTTGTTACTTGCATCGTAAGTATAAGTGTATTTTTCATCATTTACCCAATCATTATTTTGCCATTTCTGGGATAATTCTGTTAGTAAATTATTGTTTGCATCGTAAGTATAAATATTTTTTTCATAATTTTCCCAAGCATTATTTTGCCATTTCTGGTATAAGTCTGTTATTAAATTATTGTTTGCATCATAAGTATTAGTCCATTTATTAACATCAATCCAGGCATTATTACTCCATCGTTGGACCAATAATTCTGTCAGTAAATTATTGTTTGCATCGTAGGTGTAAATGTAATTGTAAGAATTTACCCATTCATCGTTTGTCCAATATTGCCACAACCTCCTTAGCAAATTATTGTTTGCGTCGTAAGTATATAAAAGCTGGTAATCATCTACCCATGCACTATCTCCCCATTTTTGGAATAATCTTGTTAGTTTGTTATTATTGGCATCGTAAGTATTAGTGCGTTTTTGAACATTCACCCAAGTAGATATTTCCCATTCTTGGTGCAATTCAGTCAGACAATAGCCATATTGGTTGTAGCTACGTATCTCTCTATGTAACATATTTGGCTCACTGTACATATATATTGTATCCGGTTCCCACCAGTCAATTTCAGACCTATGTTTATTTTCCACATAGGATTTTTTTTCAAATAACTTTTGCAATTCAATATTTGCATTGAATTTACTTGTTTTTTTTAATTCCAAGTTGTTTTGTGCAACAACGCTCAAACCGTATAGTGAGCATGCTAAGAATAACATTACACTGGTTATTCTAGTAATTTTTGTTCTTAAAGTTCTTGTGTGTTTCATAGTTTAGATTTTTTGGTTTATAAATACATTTAATTTCGGCAACTTTCAATTTATCATGCTATTAATGATAAGTTCTGCCCTTTCGGGCGAAGGTACTAAATTCTTGAATATAAAACATGATATTTTTATTATTAATTATTTTATAATGAATTATTGTTGTCCGATAAATGTTTTTAGGTGATGGGTGGTGGGTGATGGGTGGTGAGTGATGAGTGGTGGGTGGTGAGTGATGAGTGGTGGGTGGTGGGTGACTGGTGATTGGTGTGGAGCATCTATCAATTAATAATTGCTCATTGCACATAGACCCCGAAACACGCAACCCGAAACACGTAACTTCTTTTACAAAAATTTTATATCAAAATGCTAAGTTGAAAATTTCGCCGTTATCGAAGGTTATTAATAGAGAAGAAGCATCGGTTTGCGAAATGGTAATAATATTATTTGAAGGGAAATTGTAATCTTGTTTGCTCAGAAGTTGTATTTCTGAACCTTTATATCTGATAAGACCTGTTTGCGAAACAATTGCCCACAGGCTGTTATCATAGGTTGCGTACAGTTTTGTAATCGACTGGTTTAAACCTGTGCGTACAATGTTTACTTCGTTATTGCATACTTTATAAATAACGCCTTCATTGTCGCCAAGCCAAACTGTATTTTCGTCGGTTGCAATAGAAGTAAATTCGGTTTGAAGTAAGTAAGGATTTTGAAATTTAATAATTTCGTTGCCGTCTATCGTATAAAACAATCCGTTGTTAGCTGAAGCTATCCATAATTTATGGTCGCTATCTGTTGCTATTCCTGCAATACGATTTAAATTATTGGCTTGTTTTATTGTGTCAATACGTTGGTTATTGTAATGCAACAACTGATTAACAGTATCGGAAGTGAGAATCCATAAGTTTGAAATGCCTTCTGCTTCAATATCAATAACATCGGCGTTTTGCAGGACGTTAGTCCAAGCACCGTTTTTATAATAGCTTAAATCTTTATTTGTGGCTTTCCACAGAATATTATCGCGTGTTTTAAGTATTTCATTAACGCTCCTGTCCGACTCATCGGCTATATTTTTCCATACATTGCCATCGTAATATATAACGCTGCCATTAGTCGATGCAAAAAATATTGAATGGTTGTTTTCGTAAATAACAGATGAAACAGGTCGTAAGGCAATTTGCTCGGAAGTGTAGGAAAAATATCCATTAGGCACAAACGGATAATCGGGATTTAATTTGGCACAAGAACTAATGACAAAAGCCGATAAAACTATAATTAACAGACTTCGCATAGTATGTTTTTAATTGGTTTTGACAAACACGTAAGTAATTGTACCTCTTTGCTCTTCGGGCGCGTTAGGGTCGGGTGCAAATTTTGTTCGTTTGGCTGCCTCCTCGGCATTTCTGCGTAATGTAATTTCCGAAATGGTTGTACCTCTTGCTCCAGCGGCTGCGTGCGTAACAACTCCGTTTTTGTTAACTTTTATTGCAACCACAATTTTGCCTTGTTCTCTCGAATTGTAAACCGGCTTAGGAAGTGATGTGGCACCTCTTCCGCCTAATTCATACGAAATTCCGCTGCCGCTACCTCTACCTCCGGTTCCTACATAATTATCACTACCGGGTGTTCCGTATATACTGCCTTGGTCGCCAACGCCGCCTGCAATACCCTGGCTGCCACCTTCGCTACTGCCTTGTGTGCTTTGCTTTCCTTTGTACAAAGCATTCGGATTAACAACAGGTTGCGGCTCGGGCTCAACAGCTTTGGTGACTTCTTTTTTGGGCTTTTCGGGTTGTACTTTTTCTTTATCCTTAGGTTTAGGTTGTTCAATGGCAACGGTTTCTTCGTCGGTGGTGACAATATTATCATCACCGCCTGAACTTTGTTGGTAAGTCTCTTGTGCCGATTGTGCTTGCAAGTACGCCGGCTGAACTAAACCAAAACCTTGGTCGGAGGTTCCTAAATTAACTTCAACGCCTTCTTCGCCGGGCAAAGGCAATGGTGTTTTGAAAGCCGAAAATAACAGAATTAACACAACAAGAACGTGTACTCCTATCGAACCTGATAGAGCTATCAGTTTATTCTTTTTGTCGTTGTTATTTTCTTTGCTCATCATAAGTATAAATTATTGGTCAATTGGTTGTGTTGCCAAAATTACTTTATGTTTAGTGCCTTGCAGTTGATTTATTTGATTAACAACATCAATAACGTTTACAACGTACTGCACTGGAACCGTTTTGTCGGCTCTAAGTACAACAACGCCTTCGGTTTCGCCGGCAAGCGATTCGATAAGTAAATTTACCATATTCCCGCTTGGGTCGGCAGGCGTTTCGTTGACATAAAAATCGTAGGTATCGTTGATATACACCGTTGTGGTTTGCTTTGCCATAGTTTTGCTACTGCTCGAAGGTAACAATAATTTCATAGCATTAGGACTGACTAATGTTGAACTAATCATAAAAAATATAAGCAAAAGGAAAACCAAGTCTGCCATTGAAGACATGTTCATTTCGGCGGAAACCTTATTTCTTGTTTTTATAGCCATTTTGTGATATTTTTATTTTTTTGCAGGTTCGTGAAGCAAGTCCATAAACTCTGTTGTACGATTTTCTAAGTTGTTAACTACTTTCTGGATTCTGGAAACCAAAATATTATAACAAAAGTAAGCCAACAATCCGACTATAAGTCCTGCAACGGTTGTAACCAATGCCTGATAAATACCTGTTGACAGCAGTTGTATATTAATATTGTTGCCTGCCATAGACATGTCGTAGAAAGCTCTAACCATACCCGTAACCGTGCCAAGGAAACCAAGCATTGGCGACCCTCCGGCAATCATTGCCAGAATAGAAACGTTTTTTTCTAAACGACCTACTTCGAGTGTGCCAACATTTTCAATAGCAGCCCTGATATCTCCCAATGGACGACCCAAACGTGATAAACCTTTTTCAATCATTCGGGAAATTGTAGTGTCGTTGTTTTTGCAGTACGACAATGCACTATCTAAGCGAGAATTGTGGACAAAATCGCGTATATTATTCATAAAATTTTCATCTTGCTTAGCGGCTTTGTTTATGGCAATATATCTTTCAATGAAGATATATATCGCCCACAACGAAAGAAGTGCCAATATTAATACAATAACACCTCCTTTTAATGCCAAATCCCACAACGAAAGTGAAACATGAGTCGGGGCATTTACTTGTGGTAAAGACGATAGACCTTGTTGAATCGTATCGCTTATAATTCCTGGTTGCTGAACAATTTGTAATAACATATTTTGTGCTTATTTTTTTTAAAGTAATATTATCTTTTGATTTTTATATGTTCTGTTTGTTTTGTTGATATGCTGCTAATATAAACTGATAAATTGCGTTTTTATTGTATTTAACTCAAACTAATTTGATTACGGCAGGTACATCGCTCCGCCAATAGCCGCCTTTGTTGCACCCGTTACCGAAGGTAAACAATTGGGCGTTTTTTGCCATCGCAATAAACCTAATAATGCAAAAATAAGTGCTTCTTTATAATTAACAATATTTTTATCGGGTAAAATTACTTCGGTAGCTGAATATTGTTTTATTTTTTCTATAAGATGCTTGTTAAAAGCTCCACCACCTGTAATTAGACATTTCTCGTTCTTCTTATTCAAAATCTTTGAAATCTGGATAGCAATATGCTCGGTGTAGGTTGAAATTTTATCGGCAATGCTGATTTTAGACGAATTGATAAGTGGAAGTATATTTTCCTCAACCCATTCTCTGCCAAGCGACTTAGGCGGTTCCGCCTTGTAATAGCTTAAGTTATTCAGCTTTTGTAATAATTCATTGTCAATTGTTCCGCTTTTAGCGATATTGCCGTCTTTATCGTAAGGTAAGTCTAGAAAACCAGCTAAATAATTTAAAACAATATTTGCAGGTACAATATCGAAAGCAATGGTTTTGTCATTTTTTGTGTACGATATGTTCGAGAATCCGCCAATATTTAGGCAAAAACCATATTCTCTGAATAGCAACTTATCGCCTATTGGCACAAGCGGTGCACCTTGTCCGCCGTATGCAACATCCGAAGTACGTACATCGCAGACAACCGGAATTTGGGTAACGGCTGCTATTGAAGCTCCGTCGCCTATTTGCAAAGTATAACTCTTAGAAGGATTATGAAAAACGGTATGTCCGTGGCTGCATATAAGCTGCGGTTTTACCGCTGTTTGTCGCAAAAAATCGTTGATGGAATTTCCTATGTGTTTGCCGAAATCAACATGAAGTTGGGTTAAATCGGGAGCAGAAAGTAAATGTGATTTTTTTAATCGGTCATGCCACAATTTATTATACTCAATGGTTTGAGCTTTGATGATTTCAAATTTCAAATTTGAATTGTGATATTGAAACTCGGTTAAGGCAAGGTCTAATCCGTCGACAGACGTGCCCGACATAACACCTAAAACAGTATATTTATTATTCGAAATAATTTGTGTAATGATTTACAAAACTGATAACAAGTTTTCCATTTTCATTCCTCTGGAACCCTTTATTAATATTGTATGATTGTTTACAGGATTTTGGTAGAAAAATGCCAAAGTTTCGTCAATATCTTTAAAACACATAAAGCTACCTGAGTTGGCACGCCAAAACTCTTTTCCAACCAAAATTATACGACATTTGTACACATTTCTGATAGCATCAATTATAGCGTGATGCTCAAGAGAGCTGCTATCTCCCAATTCAAGCATATCGCCCAAAATCATAAGTTTTTTATCGGTTTCCAATTTCAAAAAATTGTCGATAGCGACTCTCATGCTCGAAGGATTGGCATTGTAATAATCGATTATTATTTTATTTTTTTCACTTTCGTACCACTGCGACCTTTTATCTAAAGGCTGATAGTCGGCTATAGCATCTGTAATATCTTTTGTATCTACGTCAAATGTTTCGCCAACACTGATTGCTGCCAATACATTTTCGTAATTATAATCGCCAACTAGTTGGGTTTTAATTTCGTACTCGGCGTTAGGCGTTTCGGTTTCAAAGTGTAAAAAATGATGTTCTCCACCCGAATATCTTAATTCTTCTTGCAAATCAGAATCTCCATAAAGTATTTGCTCTATACCCTGACTAAGCTGCATTAGTAACGAATTAGTTTTATGAACAAAAACTTTACCTGTAATGTCTCTTATGTAGTCGTACATTTCACTTTTGGTCTTAACAACGCCATCGAAACCGCCAAAACCTTCCAAGTGAGCTTTTCCTATATTTGTAATAAGTCCGTAGTTAGGTAAAGCTAATTCGCAAAGTTGTCTTATTTCGCCCTGATGACTTGCTCCCATTTCGATAACGGCGAAATCGTGTTCGGGCTTTAAGTTTAACAAGGTAAGCGGTACGCCTATGTGATTGTTTAAGTTGCCTTGCGTTGCTAAAACGTTGTATTTTTTGCTTAAAACATCTCTGATAAGGTCTTTGGTGGTTGTTTTACCATTGCTACCCGTAATAGCGATTACGTCAATATCGAATTGTTTGCGATATTCGAGTGACAATTTTTGTAAAAACTCTAAAGTATCATCGACAAGGATAGTGTTTTCATTTTCGTACTTAGGGTTATCAATAACAGCAAGTACTGCACCCTTTTTAATGGCTTGTTTTGCGAAAGCATTGCCATTATGATGTTCTCCTTTGAGGGCAATAAAAACTGTGTTGGTATTCTTCTGAATTTTTCTTGAATCGGTAGAAACTACTGCCCCACCGTTAATAATATCTATAACTTTTGAAATAGCTTGATCCATGTTGCTAAAATTAATTAAATAACCTACTTATCAATAAGATAAATAGGTTTTATTTTTTGCAAAGTTACAAAAAAATCCCATTATAAACATAATGGGATTTCAAATTTTATTTTATCTTGATTTTGAGCTTCCTACACGTCCCATGGCACATCTGAAGCCTATGTAGTTGGTCGACATGTTTTCGTCTAATGCTCTACGTGCCGATGGCGCCAAATAAAATGCCGGATCCTTCCACGAACCACCTTTAACAACTCTAGTTCTGTCAGAAATAAGCGTAGTTACTCCGTAATTGTACATTTTAGATGTTTCTTCATTTCTGTCAATATCTTCCGAATCGGTAGTAGCTAGCCAATCAGCATCCAATTGCGATTGAAAATCTCCGTCTTTATAGTTGATATTATCAGCGCGACGATAGTTAAATCTGTTCATAGCTTCTTCATCGGTAACCGGGCGATATCTGACTCTACCGAGGCTATCAACCGGAACAACATAGCCTTCGGCATCTGTTACACGTGCTTGGAATACATTTCCACGGAAAGGTGAGAAGTCTTCAACGTCTTCAAAACTAAGCTGACGATACACATCTTGTACCCACTCTGCAACGTTTCCTGCCATGTTGTACAAGCCATAGTCGTTGGGCCAATACGAACCAACTTCTGCAGTTATATCAGCTCCGTCGTTAAGGTTGCCTGCAACGCCCATGTAGTCACCTTTTCCTCTCTTGAAGTTAGCAAGGAAAGAACCGTAATATTTATTTTCATCTGTACGAAGTACTGTTCCGCCCCATGGGTATAATTTTCTTTCAACTATTCGTTCTAGATGCGTGTTTCCAATAAGTCCGTATGCTGCATATTCCCACTCAGCCTCGGTTGGTAGTCTGTATTTGGGCAGTAGTATTCCGTCTTCTATACGTACAGCTCTTTCTCCTGTTCCATTAGGATTTAAATCTTTTAAAGGTTTATTAACTATACCTTTGTACTGCCCAACGAGATACGCTTCGGTGTTAAAGTTGTTTTCATCTTTTTGAGTAGGGTCAAAATCGAGGATGCCCTTTTCTATCAGAAGCATTTCGTTTACCCTATCGGTACGCCACAAGCAGTAATCGGTAGCTTGAACCCAACTAACTCCCACAACCGGATAGTTTTTATATGCCGGATGGCGAAGATAGGTTTCTACGAGCGGTTCGTTATATGCTAATTTTTCTCTCCAAACAAGAGTGTCGGGAAGAGCCTTGCGTAGCACTTCGGGGTAGCTTCCTCCGAAAACGCGACTCAACCAATATAAATACTCGACATAATCAACATTGGCTACTTCTGTTTCGTCCATGTAAAAACTAGGAATCGTAACTCTTCTGGGTATATTATGCCATTCGTACATTGGGTCATCGGCTATACGTCCCATTGTAAACGTTCCACCTTCGATGAAAACCAAACCCGGTCCGGTAATGGGCTCTCTGTAATCAGCCACTTCAAAACCTCCGTATTTGGGGTCGTTGTAGTTCCAACCTGTAGTACTGGATTTTTCTTTTTTGTTAAACAAACTACAAGATGACAGTACGAGCAATGCGATGCTCGAGATGATTAAGATTTTAATTTTACTTTTTAGCATATTTAAGTTAGTTTTTGTTAGCTTATAACTAATAAACAGGGTCATTTATTGTATAACGATTAAAATTATTTTTTATTTCAGGAAAAATCCAAGAAAATGAAATTTCATGAGCGCCTCCCGAATTAATTGATAGTTTGGATAAAGTAAAATCGAAACTATATCCAATTTTATATTTTTTTTGTTCAACTCCTATTTGCACTACCAGAGCATCGAAATTGTTGAAACAGTGTCTGCCCCACAATCCAACAGTAAGAGGATAAACATTAAAATACGTTCCCAAGCTCAGTTGCATAAAATCGCCTTGCTTCACAAACAATATATTTGGAGAAATTGATTTGGAACCGGCAGCCGGATAAGTTTTATAATATCCAACATCGAATATCGCTCCAGCGTGTACAGTTATTCTTGTGTCTAATTTATGAGCATCGTTGCCTATGAATGAAATATCGGGATTGGCTAAATGATGTAACGCAAAACCTACGTAATAGTCGTGTTTATACCCGATTGTGATGCCTGCAGCAAAATCCAAATCTGATACTTTGTCGCGGTCAACTACTTCATTTGTCGGCAAAAGTTGTCCCGAACCCGGAACAATTTGGTCGCCGAAAACAAGTTTATCGGTATTGATACTGCGTTGAAAAAAGCCTGATTGTAATGCAATTGAAGCAGTAAAATCTTTAAATACGTAGGTCTGAAAGGCGTAAATTATGCTACCCGAAAAGTTGTTGCACAGTCCGCCTCCATACACGTCATTGTTTAATATAACTCCCACACTACCCGACATTTTTCTTACATATTGATCATAACTTATTCCATAATTTACATATCCTTTGTTTAAATTGTGCCACTGATTGCGATAAATAAGCGACAAGCGTGGATTTATCTTATTACCTACCAAAGACGGGTTTAAATACACAGGATTGCCGTAATACTGCGAATAAACAACATCCTGCCCCTTAGCTATTTGAGGCACAACAAATAAACAAAAAATTATAACCAAAGTCCCTTTAAAGTACATTTGAATTACTTTAGTCAGCAAAAATACTATTTTTTTATTATAATTGTTCATTACCCGCATTTAATATAACTATTATTGCAAGATTTTATTTTGTCAGACAATATAAAAAACAAAATCTCGTTTTCTGATAGTTACTGTTGCATTAAATTTGCATTGATGAGGCTGTTTTACTTTATTTTTACATTAATTATAATCTCCTTATTGGGAATTAACAACACCTACAGTCAGGAAGTGGATGATGGTTTGTTTAAAAACGAAAGTAAATTAGCTACAGGTACGTGGTTCAAAATTGGCATAACAAAAGATGGAGTTTATTCAATAAATTATTCAACGCTTACATCTTTGGGCATAAACCCTCTTACCATTAATACGAACAAATTAGGTGTTTTTTCAGGAAACATACAAATGCTGCCCGAACAAAATAGCGGCGAACGTGTGGACGACCTTGAAGAAATAGGAATAAAAGCTATCGGTTTAGAAGACGGTACTTTTAATGAAAGCGATATGATTTTGTTTTATGCTAGTAGCACCAACTCGTGGAATTATGACACCGCTAATAGCATGTGGCTTCATACAAAAAATTTATACTCCGATACTTCATATTATTTTTTAACTACTGATAAGGGAAGCCTTTTGAGTATCGCCGAAACAAACTTACCAAACACAAATGATATTACCATAAATGACTACGAATACCGAGCTTTTGTTGAAGAAGAGAATTTTAATTTAGGGAAATCGGGCAAAAAATGGTTTGGTGACATGTTTGACATTGTTGATACTAGAAATTACTCTTTTGATATTCCGAACAGAATATTAGGCAAACCTGTTAGTATGAAAGTTTCGTTGGCGGCTAAATCGTTAATTGTAAGTAATTTTACTCTTAAAGTCGGTAATAATGTCAAACAAGTCAATATTTTGGGCATAGGCGATAGTTATGGGACTTTTCATGCAAGGCAAAATACTATATTTTGGGATTTTACCGACAACAACAATAATATCAATTTGGAAATAAAATACAACAAACCCAATATTGATGCGGTTGGCTATCTCGATTATATTAATATTAACGCTACGTGCAAACTACAGTATTTCGGCACACCATTAGAGTTCAGAAATTATTCTGCAATAAACGAAAATACCGTGGCAAAGTATGTATTATCGGGCACAAACAGCAACGTTTTAGTTTGGGATATTACCAATCCGTTTGCGTGCAGAGAAATGAAATGTCATCACAAAAACAATAGTATTGAGTTTTATAATTCGGTTGACACTCTACACGAGTACATCGCTTTTGAATATTCAAAAGCCGAAACTCCCACTAACATAAAAAAAATAGACAATCAGAATTTACACGGTATAAGTCCAACTAATTACATAATAATAACTCCGCAAATTTTTTACGAACAAGCTGTTAGGCTTGCATCTTTTCACGGAAATTATTCTAATTTGAGTGGCAACGTGGTTCTTTTAGATAAAATATACAACGAATTTTCGGGTGGAAAGCAAGATGTTGCAGCCATAAGAGATTTTGTAAGAATGCTATATCTACGCGGCAATAAGTACACAAGACCAAAGTATTTGCTACTTATGGGTGATGCTTCATACGATTACAAAAATCGAATTTCGCCAAATACTAATTTTGTGCCTACTCACCAAACTACCGAATCTTTAGACCCGTTAAACTCAATAGCTTCCGACGATTTTTTCGGATACATGGACGAAAACGAAGGCAACTCTTTTAACGATATTGTTGATATTGGCATAGGCAGGCTGCCTGTTAAAAATATTGATGAAGCCGAAAATGTTGTAAGTAAAATTATTAACTACCACCTACCCGACTCCAATACGATGAAAAATTGGCGTACGAAAATTACGTTTGTAGCCGACGACGAGGAAAATAACGCTTTGGTAAACGACTCGGAATATATTATTAGTTCTATAGATGCCATAAATAAAAACGTAAATATCAATAAAATTTATTTAGATGCTTACGTACAGGAAGTAAATTCCAGCGGAAGCAGATATCCCGAGGTTAATAAAGCCATAGCAAGAGATGTAGAAAAAGGTTGTCTGTTTATTAATTATTTAGGACACGGCGGCTACACGGGTTGGGCTCACGAAGAGGTGCTTACAATCGACGACATCAACAACTTTGAAAACACCTTTAATTTGCCCATTTTTGTTACAGGAACTTGTAGCTTTGCTCCCTACGACGACCCTTCTATAGTTTCTGCAGGCGAGCTCCTCATAAATAAAGCAAATGGTGGTAGCGTCGCTTTGTTTACCACAGCAAGAGCTACTTTTGGACCTCCAAACATGGCTTTTATTACCAAATTGTTCCAAAAGGCTTTAGACCCTGACTCGGCATACTTCTTCAGACTTGGCGATTACATTAAACACGCCAAACAAGAAGATTCTCATAGCGAAAACAGTAAAAAAATAGTCCTGTTAGGCGATCCGGCTACTAAAGCAGCTTTGCCTCACCATAAAGTTTTAACCCTTTCCATAAATGATAAGGATACTACTAGTACCGATACTCTTAAAGCATTTGACGAAATTAACATAAAAGGTGGAATTTTTGATAGCAACAACCGACTTATCGACGATTACAACGGAGAGATAACCACAACAGTTTACGACAAACCCACAACCACCAGAACTTTGGGTAACGACGGCGGTCCTACAACAAGTTTCCAAATTTCTAACAATATTATTTACCGCGGCAGAGCGAAAGTTACCAACGGTTTGTTTGAAGTGGTTTTTCAAATGCCTAAAGATATCAACTACACCATCAATTACGGCAAGATAAGCTACTACGCCACAAACTTTGTTGATGATGCTTGGGGAAATTTTGCTCCGCTTATAGGTGGCGAAAGCGATTTTTATATCACCGACAACGAAGGTCCTAAAATCAGCTTGTTTATGAACGATTTACGCTTTGTTGATGGCGGCTTAACCGACCCTAATCCTTGGTTTATTGCAGTACTTGAAGACGAAAGCGGAATTAACACCGTAGGAACAGGTATAGGACACGAAATTACCGCAATTCTCGACGACAATTATACCAATCCGTATATTTTAAACGACTTCTACGAATCGGACGTTAACACATATAAGAAAGGTATGGTCAAATTTCCGTTTATTGACCTCGCTGCAGGCGAACATCATATAGACTTTAAAGTATGGGATATTTTTAACAACTCATCGAGTGCAAGGATTAACTTTACGGTTACCGAAAAAAATATTTTTCAAGTCAATAGAGGTTTTGCTTATCCTAATCCGTTTACAGATAAAACCAACATCATTTTCGAACATAATCAGAAAAACGTTACCTTTGAAATCGTAATAAATATTTTTTCTATGTCGGGAGTTTTGGTTAGAACAATAAAAAGTACTGATTTTCAGTTTGGTTCAATTAGTAAAGCCATTGAATGGGACGGTCGTTCCGACAACGGTCGCGACGTACCGGCAGGTTTTTATATGTTTAATATCAGCATTAAAACATCTGAAGGCTTAGCTAACACCACTCATGGAAAAATTATAAAAATAAAATAAACAAGTTTATGACTATCAAACGAGTTAACTTATACATACTTCTCACGTGCTTACTTGTATTGCTATCGTTTAAAAACAGCATAGCGCAGCACAGGTATTCTTTCGTTATCAATTGGAATGAACCTGTTGTTACTTGGGATCAGAACCTGGAAACGTATTTGATTAAAGCCGACAATTTGGATAACGACCCAACCAAAAATTACAATCCGTTTTTTAGCTATAATTATTTCTTGCCAAAAGGTTTTGGCGAATGCGACGTGATAATTACCGATGTCAAATATGAACCGATTAGCTCCGACTTAATAAACTTGCTCAAACTGCCGATTATCACGACAGATACAAACAATATAAAAGCACTTGTTACCAATAGTCGTAACACAGCTATAGCCAACATATCATTCGTTCCCATTATCAAAGACGAAAACAACAATTACTTTAAAATAAATGCTTTTACGTTGGATATAGTCGTAATTCCTGCACAAAAACGGAGCTCATCTGAGTTTAGCTACGCAGATAATTCAAAATTGGCAAGAGGCAATTGGTACAAAATAAAGCTAAACCAAACAGGTGTGTACAAAATTACATACAGCGATATGCAACAGATGGGAATAAATATGAGTAACGTTACCCCCGACAATATTAAGCTGTATGGTTATGGTGGCGGAATGCTTCCCGAAAAAAACAGTCTGCAAGTTTTCGACGATTTGGAAGAAAACGCTATAAAAGTCGTTAGTCAATCTCCCGACAGGTTTGTTGACGGCGATTATATTCTATTTTACGGAACATCTCCCAATACCATCAAATACAACTCAAACCTCGGGCATTATGTTCACAACATTCATTTATACGACGATTACACATATTATTTTCTGAATTGTGAAGGTAGCAACGGATTGAGAATTCAAAATCAAACACTTTCTGCCGAAACCCCAAATACAACATCTACCACATTTCAAGAATGTTTGTATCACGAAAGCGAGCTTCAAAACAGGCTTTCTTCGGGAAAAGAATGGATTGGCGAAGAAGCAAACCCTATAAACAATATTATACGAATACCAACTTTTAATTTTCCAAATGTTGTTACCAATAGCAACATCAGGCTGCGATACGGTATTTTAGCCGAAGTAGGACAACCCAAAACTGCGAATATATACTGTGATGGAAATTCGGTTGCCGTAGTTTCTTTTGTGCCACACTCTAAACATGCTTTTGCCGACTATCGCGAAGATAATAAGATAATAAAAGCCAACTCCGACAAACTCGACGTGTCTGTTAAATTTAACGGTACAGGAGCCGACAAATTGTGGATTAATTATATTCAAGTAATTGTTAAAAGAAATTTGGTAATGCACGGCTCGCAAATGAACTTTGCCGACCCAAGCAACGTTGGAACCGATAAAATTACCAAGTACACTTTATCCAACGCCAATGCCGATATTAATATTTGGGAAGTTACCAATCCCACAAAGGTCAAAAATATTGATGCTGCTTTTACTTCTAATTCAATGTCATTTACCATAGAAACTCCCATTTTACGTGAGTTTATCGCTTTCGGCAACAATGACTTTTTGAGTGCAACTTTTGTAGAAAAGGTTGAAAATCAAAACCTCCACGGCATCAACAACGTAGACATGCTGATTATATATTACGAGCCATTTCATCAGGAAGCAAAGCGTTTAGCCTCGTTTCATGAAGATTTCGACGGTTTCAGGACTGCCGTAGTCCCTGTAAAAAAGATATACAACGAATTTTCGTCGGGAATGCAAGATGTCTCGGCTATTCGTAACTTTATTGGCATGCTTTATCATCGCCCTACAGAAGGCAACAAACTTAGATATGTGCTACTATTTGGTGACGGCTCATTCGACTACAAAGACCGCATAGCTAACAACACTAACTTTATACCTACTTTTCAGAGTAAAGGCAATGTTGTATCATTTAGTGCATCTACACAATGCGACGACTTTTATGTTTTGTTAGATCCACAAGAAGGTGAAGATGCGTACGGCAACATGGATGTGGGTATAGGCAGATTTCCGGTAAAAACCATAGAGGAAGCCAAAATTGCTGTTGATAAGACTATATTTTATGCAACAAGTCCAAAACAAAGTCTGGGAGAGTGGAGAAATAGAGTGTGTATGGTAGCCGATGATCAAGACAACAACGCTCACATAAATCACCCCGAAGACTACCTTTCGCCACTTATTGGTAAAAATGCTCCTGTTCTGAACTTACGAAAAATTTATTTAGACGCATACAAACGCATAACTACCGCAAGTGGGCACTCATATCCGGACGTAAACACCGATATACAAAAACAAATATCCGAAGGCATTTTAATATTCAATTATACCGGACATGGCGGCGAAAGAGGTTTAGCTCACGAAGGCGTGCTTACAATACCCGAAATAAAGGCAATGACAAATTATAATAAAATGCCTATCTTCATGACTGCCACCTGCGAGTTTGCCCCATACGACAACCCTGAATTTGTATCCGCCGGCGAATTGGTGTTTTTAAATCCCAGCGGTGGGGCACCTGCTCTTTTTACTACAACCCGATTAGCTACCACACCCACTAACAACGCACTTTCTGCTGCATTTTACGATACTATATTTTCTACAAAAGGTAGCGAATTGCCCCGCTTCGGAGATGTTTTGGCATACTCGAAAGCTAAAGCCGGTCAAACTAGTGTTGGTTTTCACTCGAAAAATTTCATTTTACTTGGCGATCCGGCACTTCAGTTGGGAATACCGAAATTGAATGTTGCCACAACTCACATCAACGACATTGCTATCAACATGTTTTCAGACACACTTAAAGCAATGGAAAAATTCACCCTTAAAGGCATAATTACCGACCAACAAGGTAACATGATTAATGACTTTAACGGTATTGTACAAATCCAAATTATTGATAAGCCACAAACACATCAAACACTGGGAAATGCTTCCAGTAGTCCGGTAAGGTCATTTGTTACTCAAAATAACGTTTTGTATAGAGGTTTATCGCATGTCAACAACGGCGCTTTTGAAGCCACTTTCATTATACCCAAAGATGTAGACTATTCATTCGGTAAAGGAAAAATTTCGTACTACGCCTACGATTTCAATTCGCTGCAAGATGCTAACGGTTTCGATACAACTATTATTATAGGCGGCGCCGGTCAACAAATTGACGACAATCAAGGACCTATAATAAAGCTGTATATGGATAACTTCAACTTCAAAAGTGGAGATAAAACTTCTAAACATCCTCTTTTGTTGGCAAAACTTTCTGACGAGCAAGGCATTAACACTACCGGAAACAGTATAGGGCACAGCATTACGGCGTACCTGGACGACGATATTACAAACATAATACAACTAAACGAGTACTACACCGCCGATACAAATACCTACAAATCCGGATTGGTAAGATATAAATTCCGCGATTTGGAAGTAGGCAAACACACGCTCACGCTCAAGGCATGGGATATTTTAAATAATTCGAGTACGGCTTCTATAGAATTTGAAGTGATAGATGATTTTGAAATTGAAATAACTAACGTTAATGTGTATCCCAATCCGTTTGATCAATATTTCTATTTGGAATTTGATATCAATTTATTCGACGAAGACGTTGATATTTCTGTTCAATTAGTTGATATTACAGGAAAGCAAGTGAGTAACATTCCAAACTTTAGGTATAGATCGCAGGGATTTCATATTGGACCTATTGAGTGGCGAAATACTATGAGTAGAAATCAACTAAAAAAAGGTGTTTATGCATTGCAAATTAATGTAAAATACTCCGGAAACAAAACTCACAAAGGAGCTAAACTAATAAAATACTAATTTTTAGTTTAAAATCACAATATTTGTATTTTTGCATCGTTATTCGTAATACAAAAATATTTGCAAATAAATTTATATTAAAAACTATAACAAAAATCATAATGAAATACTTAAATAAGCTACTTATAGCTGTTTTCACTCTCACAAGTATTGGAATTTTGGCACAAAACTCGTACACAGGAGCCTATAATCCTATAACTACGACAGTTCCATTTTTAACTATATCACCTGATGCACGTGGTGGCTCAATAGCCGATATGGGCGTTGCTTCCGAACCCGACGCATTTTCAATGCACTACAATCCTGCAAAATATGCTTATACAAAAAACAAAATAGGTGTAGGTGTTGCATATAGCCCTTGGCTTGCAAGCATTGCAAAAGATATTGACTTGGCTTACCTATCGGGATATGCTCGTATTGATAAAAATCAGGTAATAGCTGCCTCGCTCAGATATTTTAATTTGGGAAATATAGCATTTACCGACGAATACAACTACAGCATAGGAAATTACGTTCCACACGAATTTGCCATCGATGTTACC
This sequence comes from Lentimicrobiaceae bacterium, assembly GCA_033809755.1. Lineage (GTDB taxonomy): Bacteria > Bacteroidota > Bacteroidia > Bacteroidales > UBA4417 > UBA4417. The sequence goes on along the minus strand of JAPXLB010000012.1, from coordinate 7,899 downwards.
TACTCCCGAATGCTTACGGCTACATTGTCTGGTGGTATTTCAGCCCGATTCATTCACTCTAATTTAACCTTAGGACAATCTATAGGTTCGCAAACTACCAAGCCTGGCAATTCAGTTGCAGCAGACGTTTCGGTATATCAACGATTACCTATAGTAATTTCAAATTACGAAGGTTATTTTGCTTGGGGTGTTAATATCTCAAACATTGGTAGCAAAATATCTTACACCGACGATAATACCGAAAAAGAATTTATACCCGCAAACTTGCGTATAGGTCCTGCTTTGCACATCGATTTTGACGATTATAATAAAGCAACTTTTATGCTGGAAATCAATAAACTTTTGGTTCCAACACCCAGAAGGATGGGGAACGACAGCACATTATTAGGATTAGATGATAACGTTTCGGTTCCTGTGGGAATTATTCACTCGTTTTATGATGCTCCCGGCGGTTTTAAAGAAGAGTTGCAAGAGTATAATGTCGCTGCCGGCGTTGAGTACTGGTACGCTAATCAGTTTGCTTTAAGAGGCGGTTTCTTCTACGAAAATAAAAACAAAGGCGGAAGGTCGTTTGCTACATTAGGAGCTGGTTTTAAATACAACGTAATTGGAATTGACGTTTCGTATATTATTCCAGTAGTGAACTACACGACCAATTCTAAGCACCCGCTTGCTAATACTATGAGATTTAGTCTATCTTTTGATATTAATTAGTGTTGGTGAATGGTGATGAGTGATGAGTGGTAATGAGCAATTAACAATTAACAATTAACAATTAACAATTAACAATGAGTAATTAGCCCCGCACCTGCGGGGTTCATTGATAATTGATAATTGCTAATTGTTCCGTAACACGCACCACGTAACACGTAACCCGCAACACTACACAAATTCCTTTTCAACTAAAACAACTGCGTACGCCGAAACTCCTTCTTCGCGACCTTCAAAGCCGAGATGCTCGGTGGTTGTGGCTTTTATAGAAATTTGATTTACGTCAATATTTAAACAATTAGCAATTTCCTCTCTCATTTTTGGAATGTATGGTGCTATCTTTGGCTTTTGTAGCACAACAACCGAATCGATATTAACGATTTTATATCCTATATTTTTATACTTTTCGGCTACTGACTTTAGCAAAACTGTACTTCTGATGTCTTTGTATTTTTGGTCGCTGTCAGGAAAATTGGAGCCAATATCTCCCAAATTAACAGCACCTAACAAAGCATCGCAGATGCTGTGTATAAGCACATCTGCATCGGAATGACCTGCCAATCCTTGATAATGCTCGATTAAAACTCCGCCCAACCAAAATTCTCGGTTTTTTGCAAATGCATGTACATCATATCCTAAACCTATTCTCATAATTAATTATTTAATAAATTGTTTTTCAAAATTGACTAAATATAATTTGTCGGTTGCTCTGGTAATCGCAGTATACAACCACTTTAAATTTTCTACTGTTTGCATACTTTCGTTGTAAAACGGATTTTCAACAAAAACCGCTTTCCATTGTCCACCCTGTGTTTTATGGCAAGTAAGCGAATACGAAAATTTTATATGCAAAGCATTGTAATACTCATCGTTTCGGATACTTTCGTTCCTTTTGGCTTTAGAAGCGATATGAGCGTACTTTTGAGCTACCATATTGTATAGCTGAAAACTTTTGTCAGAACCAAGTCCAGCCTGCTCCGACCATAAGGCGTTGAGCAAAACTTTGACCTCTACCGTAAGCGGTTGCTCGTAGTCTATGAGTTTAATTCGAGCATCGGCGAATTTAAATTCACCAATTTCTTCAAAGTTCCTAATGCTAAGCACCTCGCCAATGTCACCATTGGCAATAAAACCACCTTGTTCAATGTCTTTGAGCCAAAAATAATTGTTTTTTACCACCATTATCATGTCGCCTGCGTTGATTTCAAAATCTTGATAAAAAACACGCTCGCGGATGGTTTTATTGAACAAATTTGCTCTTTTATTCGACATTGTAACAAGAACAACATCGTTTTTCCCAAAACGGGAATATGCTGATTCCAAATTATCTAAAAATTCATATCCGTTAACAACAGTAACATCTGCTGCATTTTCCTCAATCATAATGTAGGGCAAATCGGCATTTTCGGTTTCTATTTTGGCTCTGACAAATTCGGCAAGCGAAAGAATTGCTGAATCTTCCGACTGCCGCACAACTTGACTCAAAGTAGAATTGGAAACATTTAGCGAAAACAACGACTCCATTGCATTTGCATCCATAGCCGGACTTATAGTGCTATCAATAGGAGGAAGCTGACAAGTATCGCCTATAAAAATGAGTTTGTTATTAGGTTTTGAAAAAACAAAATTAATCAGGTCGGGTAAGACTTGTTGATAATCGCCGAAAGCACTTGCATTGTACGAAAGCAATGAAGCTTCATCGACCATAAAAATTGTATTTTCCGATTTGTTATTCTTCAGCTGCGATTTCCAATTCCCCGACTCATCATAGCTGTAATAATACAAATACTTATGCAAGGTCAAAGCCGTTTCTCCCGAATAGTTTGCCATAACCTTAGCAGCTCTGCCTGTTGGTGCTAAAAGCACATACGAAACATGAGTATTTTTTAAGGTTTTTACAATGGCATTTATCAAGGTTGTTTTGCCCGTACCAGCCGAGCCGTTGAGTATAAACAATGAGTACGGATTTTTTTGCAACAGGAAATCCGAAATTTTGCCGACAACACTCCTCTGATTATCGGTGGGAACGTAACCGATATTAGAAATAATAACATCTTCGAGTAATTGTTTTTGCATTTTATATTTTTAGAACGGATAACCTATACCAAAATTAAAGTTTCCATTGCGTAATTTGATTTTATCGGTATTGATAAATGCCGAATTATCGTCGGGATACGCTAGAGGTAAAGCCCAATCAACTCTGAAAACAAAAAAGTTGAAATTGAACCTCAGCCCAAGACCGACATCCAAGGCTATTTGCTTATAAAATTCGGAAAATTGAAATTCTGCACCTTCAAAATCGTCTATTTTGCTTATCAGCCAAATATTGCCTGCATCGGCAAATATAGCTCCGTTTAGGAAACTATAAATCGGAAAACGCTGCTCTATACTGCTTTGAAGTATAATATTTCCCGATTTGTCGAAAACATTAGTTTCTTTTGAATACCCGCCAGGTCCAAGTGCACGAAGTTTCCAACCACGCATATCGTTAGCACCACCCAACCAAAAACTCTTTTCGAACGGAACAACTTGAGAATTTCCGTACGGAATAGATATACCTGCTAAAAACCTGAAAGCTACATTGGCGTTCGGAGCATAGTTCCAATAAGTGCGGTAATCAACATCGGTGCGAAAATACTGTGCATACCTGACGCCCAAACGACTATAATAGTCTTCTGTTTCAAGTTTGGATATGTATTTATCGTACAAGTAAAGCATATTTCCCGATGTTTCTATATTAAAACGTACGGAATATTGTCGACTGCTTTTTGTGTCCAGTCCACTACTCAATACCATGTTATACCTGATAGTTGTAAGCAAGTGATTGGTAAAAACCGATTTGAAATGCGGGTCGGATAAGGAATCAAGATAGTTTTGAAAATCTTCTCTAATGTTCAATACATTGATATAGTTAAGCTCTACAGGAGTAAATGTGTGTTTTAAATTTTGATGAAACTGCCAATTGTAGTTCCATGAAAGCGAAATCAGACTTCTTGCATATTGAGGTCTTAACATATATCCCACACCAAAATTCAACGAAGAGCTAGCCTCTTGAATTCCCCAACCGCTTGTTAATTTCAAAGGCAGTAATATCCTTGGGAAAGATAAACTCGTTTCACCGCTTGCTTCCAAAGTGTTGAAGATAAGGAATAAATTATCTGCATCTTCCCTCATTGTTAATGGCTGAATTTCGGCATTAGTTCTCAGATTTAAAGAAAATACCTCAGCTCCTCTAAAAATATTTTTGTGCACTATTCCTGTCCTAATTCCAGTGCCCAACATACCCGCCGAGTTTGTGCCTTCGACACCAAAATTGAAAATTTTGTTTTTGTTGTGCAACAATCTAATTCTACAATCTACAAAATTGGAGTCAAGACTATGCCTTTCCGATTCTTGCATCGTGATGCTAGCACTTTTTATTATAGGCAACTTTATAAAACGCTTGTAAGTATTGTTAACGTTTTGTTGGCTGAACAGCTGATTGTCGTGCACTTGCAAAATAGAAGTTAAAACCGAAGGTCGTATCTGCAGCTTGTCTTGCCAAAATACGTTAGCCGTATTAGTTATTGGCGATTTTCTTCTGAGTTTATATTGAACTGCAAGCGAATCGTATTGCTGAAAACCTACTTCGGGCTTGGCATTGGTAATAATATCTATTTTGTTGATATAAAATTTCGGATGAGAAAGTTCTTGCACAACATCACTTGTATCGCTCCTTCGCTTCCATTTTTTCATTCTGACTTCAACATCTGCCGAATTTTTGTCATCCGACATATCTACTACATAGTAAATTTCGTTTGGCGAAACCGAGTAATAGCCGTTATCTCTGAGTATATCCGACATATAAGTTCTTTCGTCGTTTAAGAGATAGGTGTCGAATATCATCTTCGGTTTCAGTTTTGACGATGTTCCTTGCTCTTTAATGAGATTGACAATATTCGTATCGGGAATAGCATAGCTTATAGTATCAACAATGCAAGGCGTGCCGCACAAAACATTGTAATACACTTTAGCGGTTTTTCTTGACAACTTGACCGAATAATCGACCGAAGCGTGATAAAAACCTTTATTTTTCAGGTATGCATTAAAATTATCTATAGTTTGCGAAATATGAGTCGAATCTAAGTACACAGGTTCTTTTCCAAAGGCTTTGCGTTGAAACCTTTTAAAACCGGTTTCTTTGCCTTGCATACTTTTTTTGTAAAACCAAATTCCGGGTCTGAAAAATGAAGATGTTAAGCCCCTAAGTGGTTTTTGTGTGGTAAGTCCCGACAAATCGCCGGACTTAACGTATGACTTATCAACTTTAATTGAATTTTTTATCAATAAATATTCTTTCTTTTGAGACGCATTTTTAGTACTTGTACACGAAACAAACAGCAACGATATTATAAAAAGCAGCACAAAAGATTTTTTTGTTTTCATACGTTAGATAAAGTAAGGACTGCAAATTTAAGTAATTACCGTAATAAACAGGATGATATAATTTTTTTTTATTTTTTTTCTGATTTTTGGTCTATGTATTAAAAAAATATTATCTTTGCACTCTGCTTTTGGGAGCATAGCTCAGTTGGTTTAGAGCACCTGCCTTACAAGCAGGGGGTCATAGGTTCGACTCCTATTGCTCCCACAACAATAAAAAGCACCTATCGGAGTTTCGGTAGGTGCTTTTTTTGTTTTATGTTGATATTTTATTTCAGCATAAAAAAAGACTCGCATTTAATAATGCAAGTCCTTGTACATCACGTGACCTCGGAGGGATTCGAACCCTCGGCCCATTGATTAAGAGTCAATGGGCATTTATTTTAAATACTTCCTGTTTATTTATGTAAGTATTGTATGATAGGCTTTATGACACGTTTTATGTAAATATATATATTTATATCTTTTGATGTATATGGATGATTTTGTAACTTTGCTCGACTAATGCTCGACTAAATAAACAAACATAAAATATATTTACTTTATATCTTAACCTATATTGATATGATACATTACAGAAATAATGGCATTGGGCTTAAATTAATAAGAAAGAAAGTTACAAAAGAAGACTTAGAAGAACGTAGAATTTACTGGCAGATTACCTACAAAAGAAAAAGTGCACTTTATTACACCGGTCGTTTATTTACAGAAAAAGAATGGAAAGAGGTATTGACAAAAAATCTTAAAAAGCATTCTGGGATAAAAAAAGGATTCCAAAATTATTTTGAATTTACTTTAAAACCACTTATTGATAATCTGGCAGAACATAACAACTTCTCGTTTGAGACATTTGAAAATGAATTAAAACGCATCAGCGAAGATAAAATAACGGTAAACGAAGCTTTTGAGAAAAAAATCAAACTTTTAGAGAGTGAATATAAAATTAGCAGTGCTTCAGTTTATAAGGCAACTTTAAAAGCACTAATGAGGTATAAACACTACAAATTATTAAAAAATGACACAGATAGGAAAGAATTCATAGATGAATGCATTTCAAAGAAAAACATAACTGTTGGTAAAGATGTATTAAACATAACTGAAGAAATTACTTTTGAAGAAATTACTCCTAATTTTTTAGAAGAAAGTGAGAAATTCTGGTTTGACACAAAACTATCTGCTACATCTATAGGTATTTATTTTCGAACATTCAGAGCCATTATTAACAATGCAGAAGGAGATAAACCCTATATAGATGAAAATAATTACCCTTTTGGAGTAAAGAGAGGTAAATATGAAATTCCTGATGGTGGCAGAAGGGATATTGCACTATCGATAGAACAGATCTGGAAAATTGAGAATTTTGAGACTGACATTGAAGCATTGGCTGTTGCGAGAGATATATTTGTATTTATGTTTTATTGTAACGGCTTGAATTTTTCGGATTTATGTAGACTCAGATATGAAAATATTGATGCACCAAATAATGAAATTGTATTTCAGAGAAAAAAGACACAAAGAAAAATCGCAAAGCCTAATTTCATATATGTACCTATCTTACCACCAATGATTGAAATTATTAATTTAAGAGGGAATAAAAGTCAAAACGGTTATATTTTTCCATTTTTAAATGGAATAGAACCAATAGGAAAAAATGAGAGAAAAATAATAACAAAGATGAGGCTAGAATTAGATCCAATTAATTCATCATTAAAAACCATTGCAAATATACTAGAGTTGGATCCGGAACTATCTACATCATACACCAGAAACAGCTACATTACCCACCTCACAAGCGAATTATTAGTTAATCCCATTGTTGTAAAGAAAATGGTCGGTCATAGCACAAAGAAAGACGTTACAGCAGGATATGTAAAACTTACTGCTAAAAAGAGAAGAGAGATTAATATGAAGTTGTTGAATCCGAATAAGACTTATAATACAATTAACTCTGTAGGAATAACCGGATAATAAGAGTAAATTATCTTCTAATTATAATCAGACAAATTATAATACCAGTGATTACACCAGATAATAACAATTTGAATTTAAGTTGGGTACCAGAATTTGGTTTAGAATTTAAAGTTTTATTTTCCTCCTTCAGCGCCTCAACTGTAAGTTGAAGATTGCTGTTTTTTGTGGTTAGGTAAGTGTTTTCAATTGAAGCTTCCCGGAGCAGAACTTCATATTGATTGAGAGTTTTTTCTAGCTGGGAGTTGCTTCTAGTAATTATCTCGGATGATATTGGAGGTTTTTGAGTTACTGGATTGATTGGCTGGGTCGTGTCATAATTAATTTCATATGTTGAGATCTCACTTTTCAGGTTGAAGTTTTCTTCTTCAAAGCGATTTAATTCGCTTTGTAAAGAAATGATTTGAATTTCTTTTTGTGTGATTACCTCTTCCAACATAAGGACTGCAGAGCTGTCAGACCTGGAAGATATTTTCTCTGTTATTACTTGTTTTGGTTTACAAGAAATGAAAAGCAGAGGAACAATAAACAGTATTTTATATTTTAGTGGTATCATACCCTAACCTTTTGAATTTCTTATTGCATTTAAAAACAATCTGTAATATTTTGCGATGAGGCTTGCCTGATCCAATCCGTTAATAATTCTCCTGGCATTAATAGGATCCTCCTTGTGATTATTGAAATAGTTTTCAAGAGAAACACCGGTGAAGTCGCCACGATTAGAAATACCGCGAGTCATACCTTCAATCATAATTCTCGCAGAAATTTCAGGTTCCAGTGCTAATTCAGGATATTTCA
>JAPXLB010000011.1:0-84166 GCA_033809755.1 Lentimicrobiaceae bacterium | reverse complement strand
ATAATTTTGTTTAATAAGTGTTGTTTACCATATTTTCGAAGCCATTTTTGAATAGTTTCACCGCCACCGATGCCGTATTTGAGTCGACAATCTTTAATGCTTAAACCATTCTTTTCAATTTCTTCTAATACTTGTAATTTGAAACAATCACTGTACCGTTTTGTTGTTTTTTGGTGTTTTGTCATAAAATTTCCTTTTTTAGGTGTAAACCTATTTCAGGACATGACAGAGTTCTGAGTCTTTAGTCTATGATTTAACTTTCTTATTCGTAACTCCTGACTCGTAACTCCTAACTCGAAACTATCACCACTAATACCCTCTACGTTTCAAATCTAGTTTACTATCTTTTTCTTTAATGCTTTCGCGTTTGTTGTAGACTTTTTTCCCCTTGGCGATGGCAATATCTACCTTGCATAAGCCTTTTTCATTTATATATAATTGGGTAGGAACGATAGTAAGTCCTTTTTCGGTAATTTTACTTTTAATTTTTTTGAGCTCTCTTTTGTTTAGTAGAAGTTTTCGTGGGCGTTTGGCTTGATGGTTGAATCTGTTGCCATATGCATATTCGGCTATGTGGGCGTTTAGCAAAAAAAGTTCGTCGCCTATGAAAGCACAGTAGCTATCGGTTAGGTTTGCTTTTCCTTCGCGAATGGATTTTATTTCCGTTCCGAGCAATACGATGCCGGCACTATACTCATCTAATAAAAAGTACAGAAACGAAGCTTTTTTGTTTTTTATGATTATTTTTGGTGTCATAATTATTGAAGTGCAAAAATAGTAATTTTGTAAGTTTGTATTGCAAAGGCTTTAATATTGTTAACTAAATTGGTATGAAAAAAATCGCAATAATAAACGGACCCAACCTCAATTTGGTTGGAAAAAGAGAGGCTTCGATATACGGGGATGTAAGTCTAGAAGATTATTTAACTAAACTCAAAGAAAATTTCAGTGATGTTGACTTGTCGTATCACCAGTCGAATATTGAGGGAGAGATTGTGAACTTAATTCAGACTGAAAGCATTGGAGCCGACGGCATTATTTTAAATGCGGGTGGGTATTCTCATACTTCCGTGGCTATACTTGATGCAATAAGGGCTGTAAATGTTCCGGTTATTGAAGTCCACATTTCAAATATTTATGCCAGAGAGCCTTATCGCAGGGTGTCGTTATTGTCGGAGGCGTGTGTTGGGGTTATAGCGGGTTTGGGTTTGGATGTTTATAGGTTGGCGCTGTTGGCTATTAGCCGTTAGTCCCGAAGTTTTGGGATGGTACGTATTGTCCCGAAGTTTCGGGAGTCATTGAGTGCCGATATTGAGCGAAGCGAAATATCGGTGTATCGGGCTTCGGCGCTTCGACTACGCTCAGCGACCTTCAGCCACCAAAATGCCGAAAATGGAGAGTAAATAGTGGTGCATGGTGTCTCGAAGTTTCGGGATGGTGCGTGGTGCGAGTTGCGAGTTGCGTGGTGCGTGGTGGTTTTATTTCCAATTATTCTCGACGTATTTAATGTAACTGTTGATTTTTGCACCTAAAATATTGTATTCTTTTTCTAAGTTGTTGTACTCTTCTGTATATTGAGGATAAAGTTGTTTTATTTTTAATATATGCAGAATTGTCTCATCTGTGCTGGCATGAGAAAAAACGAGGAAGCGTATGTATTCGGCTTTATACTTTCTTCTTCCATATCCTTCAACAATATTTGTTACAACAGAACCTGCAGAACGTCTTATCTGCGAACCTAATTCATACAACTCATATTTAGGAAGTTTTAAAGATAAAGGATGAACTTTGAAAAATAATTCTAAAGCTAAATTGAAAATATCCAAATCTTTATAACTCATACTATTAACTTATTTTGTACGCCATCCCCTTATCATTAACACTGTGACACTTAGGTAGGCTCAGTAACCGCAAGTTTACCCCGCAACCCGTACCCCGTACCCCGAAACACTATTTAAACAGTTCCGGTTTAAGTTCGGTAAACTTTTTCTTTTTCCTGATATAGTGTTCCCAAACTATATTTCCTTTATAAATGCGGTCGAAGCAGTGATTTTGAATTTTATTGCGTTTTGTTCTGAACTTTTTAATATTTTTAGCAAAATAAAAGTGAGCCCTCAACACTGCGAATGAGTCGGCGGGGCTTCCCTCCAGCAAGAACTTTATCGCAGCAACTCCATCTAAAAAGAAACGAAAAACAAGTACTCTTAACAACCTGTTTTTGGGCAAGTTTTTATACAAAAGTATTAGATTGTTTCTAAAATTCAGATAGGTTTTTTTAGCCGAGATTTTTGGTAGCGTGCCTCCACCAACGTGGTAAATAGTAGAGTTGGGGTTATATGCTATTTTATAACCATTGTTTTTAAGTCGCCAGCAGAGGTCAATCTCTTCCATATGAGCAAAAAAGTCGTCATCAAAACAGCCTGCTTTAAAAAAGGTGTCGGCTTTAATGAATAGGCAAGCTCCCGAAGCCCAAAAAATCTCATCAATGTAGTTGTATTGCCCGTCATCCTGTTCTATAAATTGAAAAATTCTACCCTTACAGAACGGGTATCCGTATTTATCGATAAATCCACCGGCTGCACCTGCGTATTCAAACAAATAAGGTTCGTCGAATGATAGAAGTTTTGGCTGCGCCGCTGCAATTTTCGGATTATTCTCAAGATGCTCGACAACCGGCATTATCCAATTTTTGGTAACTTCAACATCAGAGTTGAGTAAGATGAAGTATTTGGCGTCTATCTGTCTTAGTGCGATATTATAACCTTGAGCAAACCCGTAATTTTTATCGTTTATAATAATTTTAATTTGCGGGAATTCTTTTTTTAGCCAACTAACGGATTCATCGGAAGAGGCGTTGTCGGCGACGTATATATCGGCAACATCGCTGCTATACTCAACAACTTTGGGTAAAAATTGTTGCAAAAACTTCAGTCCGTTCCAGTTAAGGATGACAACAGCAATTTTCAAATCACTCATTACTTGTTCAGGTTATAAATTTCGCCTGAGCTTTCGCCAAAGTTATAGGAGTCGTCGGCACGATGTAGTCTATTTGGGTCATCGCTGCGCGTAGCTTGTTGCGTACGATTAAGGTAATTTTGCCAGTCGGGGTTTTTAACCTCTCCGTCGGCGGTAGAGTGTTCTAGAACAAAATCGTGCGACAAGGAGCGTGCAATAAATACAAACTTCAGATTAGTTTGGTTTTTATATGTATAATAATGCCAAATTTCGTAGGGCAAGGAAACAGGATTATCGGTCATTCTGACTCTTTGGTCGGGTGCGCCATATTTTAAGAATATGTTTCCTCTGTCGGTATCAAAGCCTCTAACTGTTTGAGTGCCAAATTCTTCTTCTACAGCCTTTACGACTTTATTGTACGATTGCCAAGTAGAAAAAGGATTTTCACTATTTCTTTGTGTCCAGAAAAACGAAAGGAATTTCTGCATATCCGAAACTGAGCGTTCTTTCAGTTTGTTTGTAATAAACGGTCGTTCTTGCGGTGTAGCAATAGGATATAGCGATTTGACGTAGTACTGTAGAGAATCCCTATTGTTTATTTTAAAAAATCCGTTGCTTTCTACCATAGTAGATGCAAGCAGCAAGTCGTTGAAATCAACGTTGTTGTTTAGTCTTTGTATGTGGATTTTTTTAGATAACAACTTCTGATTGTTTCTGTCGTACAATTCGCTGCAAACGTAGTAGTTTCCGCTAGGCAATTGCGATATATCCATTTGTGTAAAAATGGGTATCACACTTTTTGCTTTAGCGCGTTTTATTTGTACATAACTGTTAAGCATTTCGCCTGTAGAAAAATCCGCTATTCCCGATTTCACAAGCAAGTCGCCGGTATCGGAAAGGGCTTTGTTAGAATTGTATATTTCGTAGTAAAAAGACAGGATTTTATCTTTTTCAGGGAAAAAATAATCTTGATGTGGGTAAATTTCTAAATTACTTTTAGCTGTTTTTGAATCTTCCTCTGCAATTTTATACGATTCTACAAGCAATATATCGGATATTGAGAAGACTGAATAGTCGGGCATTGTCCATTCCTCTGAGCCTGAGGCTTCGGGGTCGTCGCTGTTTAGGTCTTTTACTTTAAGTGTAAACAAGTATTTGCCTTTGGGCAGTTGAAATCTTTCTTGACTTAACAGTGTGAAAGCGGTGCTGGCGCTATCATCTAAGACAGGACTTTCGACTATATATTTTTTAAAGGCGTGAATAGAGTCGTTTATCGAAAACAGCATAGTAATTTGAGCTTTGGCTTGCTTTTTATTTCCTTCAATTTTAGCGTATTCCATACTGTTAGCATCGATGCTGAGGTGTAGCTCAAAGTAGCTTTCGTTGCTTGGAGTAGAGTAGGTATTGTAAGTTAGATATACCTTAATGTTTTCTTTGGCTTGTGCATGTCCTAAGCACGTAAAGAATAATGCGATAGTTGTTAATAAGACTTTTAGTTTCATATCGGTATAGTTTTGTGTTATTTGTTTTGAGTTATGAGTTATGAGTTATGAGTTTTGAGTTTTGAGTTTTGAGTTATGAGTTATGAGTTATGAGTTATGAGTTATGAGTTATGAGTTATGAGTTATGAGTTATGAGTTATTAGTGAAATTTTTTCACTCCGAATTTTGCTGGGTTATTGTACATGTATTTTAGTAGTTTTGTTATTTCTTCATTTGAGGTATAGTGTTTTAAGTATGTTTCTTCTGAAATATATTTATGTTGTTTTGCAAATTCTAGCCAAACAAGTGTTTCGCTGTTTTCCCCCATGCAATCGGTTAGTTTTAATAAAAAAAGTTTTGAATAGTTTCTTTTTCGGTAAGCTTCCGCTAAATTTGCACAAACAGACCTAGATGAACGTCTGATTTGATTGGTTAACGAGTATTGTTCATCTTTTGGAAATGACAGAGTCAAATCAAAAATTTTACAACCTTGCTCAAAAGCCTTTTTGTAAGCAATCAAATCCCTAAAATCACCAAATTTTTTACAATTTTCAACCATAAGTTATGAAATATCTTTAGTATCGAGTTTCAAGTTATTAGTCATGAGTGTGGGATACATACTCAATACTCCCGACTCGAAACTCATAACTTCCAACTTATGTCTCCACATTAGTTTCATAATGCAATTATATTTTTAACTTAAACTTTATTTCCTTTTTCCAATTCCAGTTCTTTGTCAATTTTTTCAAAAATAGAATTATTGCTTTTATATTCAGGTACTATAATTTTAATTTGTTTAACGATTTGGTAGGCATCAAATTTCTTGTACGCCTCGTAAATATTATCCATAATTTCGCCAACGGCTCTATATTCAACTATTGCCAAGTTTGCCAATTTTATCTTTTCATTAGGAGTTTCTACCAAGTTTTCGTCTTTCATCAGCATTTCTTCCGAAATTTTTTCACCAGGTCTCAGTCCTGTATAAATAATATCTATATCTACGTTAGGTGTATGTCCGCTGAGTTTAATCATTTTGTGTGCCAGGTCTCTAATTTTCACAGGTTTACCCATGTCGAACATGAAAATATTTCCACCTTCGCCAAAGGCTGATGCTTGAAGTACTAATTGGCATGCTTCGGGTATGGTCATAAAATATCTTTCTATGTCTTTGTGGGTAACGGTAACAGGTCCTCCACTTTTTATTTGTTTTCTAAACAAGTGTATTACCGAACCATTGCTACCCAAAACATTACCAAAACGTGTAATAATAAACTTGGTTTTATTTTCCGGGTCGTTATTTAAGCCTTGGCAAATTATCTCGGCTGTTCGTTTTGTAGCACCCATAAAGTTAGTTGGGTTGACGGCTTTATCGGTAGAAATCATAATGAATTTATCGCAGTTATGCTCTTTTGCGAGAGAAGCCGTAGTGTATGTTCCAAGAATATTAGCCGTTACAGCCGAAATAGGGTTGCGTTCCATCATGGGCACGTGTTTGTACGCAGCAGCGTGATATACTATATCGGGTTTGTACGTTTCAAAAATACGGCTCATCATGACCTTGTCCGATACACTGGCAATTTGGAAGTCTATCTTTTTATAAAAATCAGGATTTTTTTTAAATATTTCCAATTCCACTTCGTGCAATGGAGTTTCGGCTTGGTCGATTAACACAACTTGCTCAGGCGAAAAATTACTTATTTGTCTGACAATTTCACTTCCAATGCTTCCGGCTGCACCTGTAACAAAAATCACTTTATCTTTAATGAATGCTTCAATTTCTTCGAGGTTTAAATTAATTTCTTTGCGTTCGAGCAAGTCGTTAATTTTAATTTCCTGAATTTGTGAAAAGGGCAGTTTTTTGTCTAGCCAGTAGCCTAAAGGAGGTATTTCTTTTACTTTAACGTTGTTTAAATCTACCAGATCATTTAATATTGCAACTCTATCTTTTTCGGAAATATTTAGAACAGCAAAAATTATCTCCTCTATTTTCAGTCTTTTAATTAGGTCGTTGTTTAGTTCGGAAGGGCTATAAATTCTAACACCATTAATAGATTTACCTTGAAGTGTCGGCGAAGCATCAACGAATCCCATTATTCTTAAGTTGCTTTGCTCTTTGGCGTTGTTTATAACTTTTTGTGTTACTCGTCCGGCATCTCCTGCTCCGTAAATAAGTATGTTGGTTTGATTGGTATCATTATTATTTTTGGTAAAGTAGTGAAAAGTGAATTTTATGAATAATCGTAAGAAAAGCAGTAAAACAAGGGCAACAACGTTAACTATAAAAATAAGGGTCAACGATAGTTCTATCTTATGATTTGGCTGGGCAAGGCAGCAGAAGTACAAGAAAGCTGCAACTTCTATAACAGAGGCTATTAATAAAGCACCTATTATTTTTAGAAAATCCCTAATGTCGCTGTGTCTGACAATGCTTCTGTAGGTACCTGCGATTAAAAAACCTATTATTGAGGCTACGCAAATAACAATAGTGTTGTTAAGTATAAAACTACTGTAATCGCTTACTTTGTAGAAGTTGTAAAGTAAAAGATGTACAAGTATTGACGAAAAAATAACAACGATAACATCAACTAAAAGTATAATCCATCTTGAAAATATTTTATTGGATATCTTTTTGAAAAATCTATATAAAAAACTTTTCATGCATGCATTTTTTTAATGAGTGGTATACTACTTACCAAAAATACAATTAATGTACAAAGATATAGTATTATTGACATAATTACCAATTATTTACGTTTTATTTTTTCAGCCCAAATTAGCCACATCACAAAAATTACGAAATAGAAGAATGTTTTGAAGACATAGTTATGGAAAAAGTCGAAATGGTAGGGAAGCCTTGTTACAATAAGGGTTAGACCTGTAATTCGGATGAGGTTGGCTATGTGTATAGCGACAAGACCTAGCGGGATGTACCAGAGTTTATGTTTAGCAGGACCTGGGAATAGGAGCATCAAAAAAATCCAATGCAGCCATTGTTTAAGGGTTGTGCATCCCGGACTGACTTCAACAGTAAAAGTATGATCCTTTACGGTGTCGACTGTAATTCTAACTCCTTCTGTTGTATGTGGTAATTTGAATATATGCGTCAGAATCCAATCGCTTTGATTGGTTACAACGACGGAGGCTTTGTCGAATAACGAATTTACTTGGTTTTGTAGAGGGTAAAAATTATTTTTACTCCAGAATATGTATATGTAGTGGAATGAGAATAGTAATATTGCAAAGATTACAATATCTTTGATTATTCTTTTTTGTTTTTTGTTTAGTTTTTTGATTTTCATAATTTTAGTTGTTGCGTGCCGTCCCTAGGTTCGTAGCCAGAAATGCCGAAAATGCTTATTTTATAATATGGCTTTGATTTAGCTATTAACGTTTTAATAAACTGTTTTGTTTCAATCTTTTTTATGTTCTTTTGTCTATGATACAAAAGAACCAAAAAATCAAGGCTGACATTTCTTACTGAATTCCGTTCTCATAAATCCTAAGTTCGTTCGGGTGATCTCCTCACAGGCTCGGAGCTTCCCGCCCTCACTAGGGATTTATTTCGAACTCCATTCAGACGAAATGTATGCCGTCCTTTTTAGAGTACAACTGTGCTTATTGTTTATTCTTATTACACTAGATTATTTGGTGCATAACAAGTGAAGTTTATTTATTGCAAAACAGTTTAACAAAATCGTTGACACCCGCTTGATTTGCAAAATTGAGCGAGCGGTATCTCGAAGTTTCGGGAGAGTTTTGAGTATTGAGTGTCTCGACTCTTGACTTGTGACTCATAACTCGTAACTCGAAACTAATATCTACCCCTTCGTCTATATTTTGGGAAGAAGTCGTCTCCTTCAATATCAAGTTTGGCGTACTCTTCGGGTTTGTGGATTAGGTGTAGCGTGTAGAATGGTTGGCAAATACTGCCAAAGCCTAATTTAAATTTAAATAATCCGTCTTCGCTGCTATTGTCAACACCGCCACCTAAACACAGGTATTCGGCTTTTAGTTTTTTGCCTAAAATAATTGCGTAATGTATCATTAGCTTTGAAGGACTGTTTTTTACGTAATCATCTTCGGTTCCGCCAAAAAGATATTGCATATTGTTGTTGGTAACTGAAAACAATCCTCCTGAAATGTATTTTCCATCAGGAGAATGGACACTTATAAAGTGCATTTTGTCGTCCAAAATAGAAATGAGTTTTGTAAAGTATGATGACTGGAAGAAATAATAACTTTTGGCTTTATTTCTTTCCATAGTTCGTATGTACGACTTGTAAAAATCGTCGAAGAAGCTATAATCGTTGTGCTTTACAGAATAATTATCGGATAATAGTTTATTGATATTCCGCTTATGATTTTTAGAAAAACCTTTTTGTATAGTTTCAAGCGATTTATTCAAGGGAATGTACGCTATGTCGTCACGCTTTACTATATACTTGTTGGGCTCAAAATTTTTCACACAATTATTAAAAGGATGCAATCTGACAAAAGATGTGAAATAATTGTTGTTGCAGGCTTCCTTGTTAAAGTTTTCTATAGCTTCTGAAAAAAAGTCTTTATCAATATTGTTTCCACAAAAACCCGTATACCCGTACGGACTAATTAGGTCGTGTTTTTTGATATTAGGAATCTC
Source organism: Lentimicrobiaceae bacterium (assembly GCA_033809755.1). Classification (GTDB taxonomy): domain Bacteria; phylum Bacteroidota; class Bacteroidia; order Bacteroidales; family UBA4417; genus UBA4417. Next base: position 75,091 of record JAPXLB010000011.1, on the reverse strand, counting down.
CCTATCAATAAGTGGAAAAAGTATTTCGGAATCATTTTTTTTGAAGTACCAAGCAAGTGGTTTTCCTTTGATGTGTTCAGCTTCTAATGAAGCATATTCGGGCAGACAATAAAAATCGTTAGGATACTTAACAGCTAGCGATTTCCAAATATTATTGTCGGGAGTGATAAGAGGCATTTATTGGCTACAGGTTCAAATAATTATACAAAAATTTGGTCTAGTACTGAAAAAACTCTATCAAAATCGTTTTCCGTCATTTTAGAGTCTGAAGGTAAGCACAAACCATTATTGAAGAGATATTCGGAGGTGCCGTTGCCAAAAAATGAACAAGACTCAAAAACCGGCTGAAGATGCATAGGTTTCCACAAAGGTCTGGACTCTATATTATCTTCGGCTAGGGCTAGTCTTATTTTTTCAACGTCAATGTTTTTATTTTCGGTAGGGTCAACTAAAATGCATGACAGCCACCTGTTAGAAAAGCTGTTTTCAAGTTCGGGTTGAAATTTTACATTGTAGCCAATATTATTTTTACCTTCAAAATAGTTGTAATACGTTTCAAAAATCTTTCTTTTTTGCTCTACACGTTCATCAAGAACTCTCATTTGACCTCTGCCAATAGCAGCTAACACATTGCTTAGGCGATAATTGTAACCAATGTTTGAGTGCTGGTAATGCGGTGCTTGGTCGCGAGCTTGAGTAGCAAGGAAGCGAGCTTTTTTCACGTATTCTTCGTTATTGCTAAGCAAAGCGCCGCCACCACTTGTGGTTATAATTTTGTTTCCGTTGAAACTAAGAATAGAAATATCTGAAAAAGAACCACATTTTTTATTATTGTATTCTGAGCCAAGTGCTTCGGCAGCATCTTCAATAATAGGAATGTTGTAGCTATTTGCTATGGCGATTATTTCGTCCATTTTAGCCGGCATTCCGTATAAATGCACAGGTATAATAGCCTTTGGTAGAGTGGGTTTGCCATTGACTTTTCCTGCAATACAGTCTCTGATTGCCATTTCTAAAAAGTCCGGACTCATATTCCAGGTTTCGTTTTCAGAATCTATAAAGACCGGAGTAGCGCCTAAGTAAGCAATAGGATTAGCCGAAGCAGAAAAGGTCATACTTTGGCAAATAACGATATCGCCCGGTTTTACGCCTAATATAATCAGCGCCAGATGTATGGCTGAGGTTCCGGAGCTAAGTGCGGCAGCATGTTTAACGCCGGTATAATTTTGCAAATCTATTTCAAAACCATCGACCATAGGACCTAACGGAGCTATCCAATTACTTTCGAAAACGCTTATTACGTTTTCTAATTCCTCTCCACCCATGTGTGGGGAAGATAACCAAATTCTACTTTTATTTGTACTCATATATAAATGTGATTTTTTAGTTAAGCATGTAACCGCCGTCAATAATAATATTTGTGCCTGTCATCCACTTGGTTGCGTCTGATAGCAGGTAAATAGCGGTGTAGGCGACCTCTTCGGGATAACCGTTTCGTTTAAGAGGTGTTTTTTGTCGGTACATATCAAGTTGACCTTCAATAAAAAGACCATCTTCTAAGATAGGAGTTTCAATAATTCCGGGACAAATGGAGTTAACCCTATAATTTGGAGCCAAATCCAGAGCCATGCCTTTTATAAGTCCGTTGATAGCACCCTTTGAAGCCGAATATAAAGCACCACCTACCATTGACAAATAAACACCCGACAAAGATGAAATAAAGACAATGGAAGAGTTTCTCTTCAATTTTTTCTTTTTAATTATGCCTTGTGTAAGTAGAGTAGGAGCTTTGAAGTTGTTATCCATCATAAAGTCTATACTCTTTTCACTCACAAACTGAAAAGGTAGAGGGTCGCTAACGCCGGCACAATTAACCAAGCCGTCTATAATTTGCAGTTCGTCAATTAACTTGTTTCTGTCATCTTCGGAAGTTAAATCGGCTATAATACTATGATGTTGATTACCCTGCATCATCGATAAAGTTTGATTAAGACGTTCGGTGTTTCTGCCCGTAATAGTAAGAGTAGCACCAAGTTTAGAGCATTCAACAGCAATTGCTCTACCTATCCCCGATGAGGCTCCTGTAACCAAAAAATGCTTGTCTTTTATTGAAAACGGATTGTTATTTGAAGTCATTTTGTATGATTAAAGTTTTAAAAATGTAAATATAGCGGTATTTGTCTAAACAACAAAATTTATACATTTATGCAATTGGAATGCAGATATGTATGAAATGACTATCTTATCTATATTTATTATCATTAATGTTCGATAAAAGTTGCGGGTTGCGTGTTAGTTCTGAGTTTTGAGTTACGAGTTCTGAGTTTCAAAGATTCTGTTTTCGGTCTTAAAACTTTTTAACAATTAGCCGTTGGCAATTTGTAATGAGCCCCGAAATTTCGGGGTGCAATTATCAATTACTCGTTGTTAATTGTAAATTGTAAATTGTAATCAGCCAACAGCCAATAGCCAAAAGCTAACAACAACTTTATGATTAAAAGTATTTATCGTACAACAATAATTTATTATATGTTTTTAATTGCAGGCACATCTATAGGTACATTTACGGGCACATTGTTGGTGACACTATCGGGGACTTTATCGGAGACCTAATCGGAGACTCTCGATTTATTATTATCCACAGCTTTATCTACAGGCACATCTACTAGCTCATTTTTCACTATCGACACTTACTCATCTGCTTCATCCAACACTTTCCAATAGCCTTTTTGGGGTGTTCCAATATATTCTATCCTATTTTGTTCCTTTAATTCAGAAATATCCCTCATTATAGTTCTTCTAGTTACATTTAACAACTCAGACAGTTCATTTGTACTTGTACGGTTCTTCGATCTTAAATATCCGATTGTTTTTTCTTGTCTTTTTTCTTTTTTGGTGACATCATTCTTTTAATATTTTCCAATGTCCACCTTTTCGAGCTCCAACCCGCTCAATCTTTTTTTCTCTTTTTAATTCTCTGATATTCCATTCTATACCTCTTTGTGTCAAACCTATTAATTCAGCAAGTTCTTTTTGTGTAACAAATGGATTCTTATTAATGATTTCTAAAATTTGTTCTCTTGCGGTTTTATCCACAGTTTTATCCACAGTTTTATCCACAGTTTTATCCACAGTTTTATCCATAGGCTCATTACTCAACTCACTCACAAAACCATTTTGCATTTCCTTGTAGTTAAAATGCATTCCAGGATAATTTTTTATGGCAGTCCTGATACGATGAAAACCAGTACCGTACTTCTCAATATCACCTGTTAAGAAAAAAGCCTCAACAATAAGTTTGTTTCTTGCAGACGAATGGTAATTATCCGAATTTAAATCCTCAATCGTTAAATCACCATACAATTTTCCCGGATTAAAAATAGAAATACTATTGTCAAAAATTTTTATTTGAATATCACCGGCATTGCTATAACTACGGTGTATAATAGCGTTGAGTACCATTTCTCTCAGCGCTTCAAGCGGATATTCAAAAATCTCTTTTCGTCGAGTACTTTCTCTGACGGTATCGGTAGAAATTTCGTAAGCAACTTTTAAGTGACTTATAATGTACCTCATTGTTTCTTCTACGGCTTCAAAAAGCGTATTTCTAATGATAATATCATCTAAAATATAATCTTTCGTCTTCAATCTGCCTGCGTGAATATCAAACATTAAAGGTTCTTTAGCAAATAGAAGCATGGCAGCGTTCGTAGGCTTATTTTCCTTAATAAGAGAGAGTTTGTGCAAAATATCCATAGCCGTTCCCGAAAAGCGAAGCCTTTTATTTTCTTTTATCTTTTGTGCAAACTGTTCAATTTTTGCGTTGTCCAAATCATCTAAAGATGCGTTGGGGTAGGGGTATGCATCCCACGAATATTGCATGGTTTGCATGTACAGCTCGCTTACTTCACCTGCTGTCATTAGATAGTTTGAGTTTGCAACTCTTCTGTAAAATTTTCCCTTAACAGCAACAGGTTTAACCGGATACTCCATTATAGAAAAAACGACAATAGTTTTATTGTCTACGCTAATAGTCTCTACATCAGGAATAAGCATAGGCGATGTTTTGCTTTTTACTTCGTTGAGCCAGTTCCGTACTGTTTCTTTTTGAACCGTAACGCCTACAAGTTTTCCGCTATCACTTACACCAACCAACACACTTCCACCTTTTGTATTGGCAAAAGCCACCAAGGTCTCAATGGTTTCAGCATTGAAACTGCTCTTAAATTCGCAGGTTTCGCTTTCTCCTGTAGCTATAAGATTAAGTATATCAGCTTTTGTCATTAATTAATTCAATATTTACGGTTTTGTCGTACTACACATATCTACTTTACAGCCAATTGTTCTAGTATTTCGGTTAATTCATTCCAACCATATATTTCTACATCTCCCATTTTTAAAGAGTTATCACCAGTATAAATAATGCGCTTTTCGACTTGCGAACCTTTTAGAGGAAAAGACTTAAGATTTTTCATATAATCTTTATTGATAGTTGCACCACCCTTAATTTCAATAAGATGCAATTTTTCATCGGCTCCTTCCAAAACACAATCAATTTCAATGCCGTTATTGTCTCGCCAATAATAAATATTCTTTCTATTGTAACCCTTATGCGATTGTAGCTTGACAATTTCAGCTATAACAAAATTCTCAAACAATGCTCCATACATGTAGTGCGACTGAATTGTTTTGGCAGAACGAATGTTTAGTAACGAGCAAACCACTCCGGTATCGTAAAAATATATTTTAGGCGATTTTATCAGTCGTTTGTTGAAATTTTTGTAGTATGGCTGTAGTTGAAAAAGAATGAAACTGGCTTCCAAGAGCGACAACCACGATTTTGCCGTATTAACCGATACACCTGCATCATTAGCCAACGAAGTAAGGTTAAGCGTTTGACCTATCCGACCTGCACATAAGGCAAGAAATCGGGTAAAAGTACTTAGATTTTCAACCGACCTCAATGTTCTTACATCTCTTTCTATGTAGGTTTGAATATAAGGGGGATAAAACTCTTCAGGTTCTATATTGAAGTCGAAAATTCTGGGGTAAAAACCTGTATATATTGTATCGAAAACCGTTTCTCGCAGTCCTATTTCCGATATATCGAAAGGAAAAAGGTGGTTTATACTTGTACGTCCTGCCAACGATTGAGATATACGTTCGTTCATCAAAAAACTCTGTGAACCTGATAAAATATATTGTCCTGGTTTATTATTTTCGTCAGATACAACCTGCAGGTAGTTAAACAACTCAGGTACTTGCTGAACTTCGTCGAAAATTATATTTTTTTCCTGACTCTTAAGAAAACCTATGGGGTCATTCATTATCAAATGACGATAATCAGGTCTCTCTAAATTAATGTACTCATAATCGGGGAAGTAATTTTTAAGCAAGGTGCTTTTGCCCGACTGGCGAGGTCCGGTAAGTGTGTGTATAGGAAACTTACCTAAGCGTTTTTTTAGAATATCTGCAAGTTTTCTCTCAATCATTTTTATACATTTGTGCATTCTGAATGCAAATATACATAAAAAGTAAAAATCTAGATAGTTTTTTCTTTTTTTTGAAGTGTAAATATAGGAGTATTTGTCTAAACAACAAAATTTATACATTTATGCAATTGGAATGCAGATATGTATGAAAAATAAGGATTTTAGCATATTTCCTTGGTTTATAATTATATTTTACTTTCGGTCATTTCGATACGATGTGCTTCGATGCTGCCGACGGTTATTTTGATACACTGATATTCCAGGCTTCGATACAATGTACTTCGTTTTGCTCAGCATACCACCATTTCAACATTTCAACCTTGCTCAATGACCGCATTGCTTAATGAACACAGCCACTTAGTGTTGTTATGCTTCTTAGCATCCCGAAACTCGAAATCCGCATCTTGTACTTGTTTGGTTACTTGTTTGGTTACTTGTTTGGTTACTTGTTTGGTTACTTGCTTGGTTACTTACTTGGTTACCTACTTAGTTACTTACTTGGTTACCTACTTAGTTACTTACTTGGTTACCTACTTGGTTACCTACTTAGTTACTTACTTAGACACTTACTTAGACACATTCTTGAATAATCAATTAACTACCAATCAATTATCTAATAAAATCAACACCTGTTTACCAGATTTTGTAATTCTATATTTTTGATTAGGTGCTCTTAGATTATCAAGATTGGTGTAGCTAATCCACCCTAAATTTAACAAAGGGTCAATATGCCTTTTTTTATTTTTTGTTTGATTCGTTAATCCACACTCAGCTAGAACAGTTGCTCTACTTGCCTCGCCCTTATCTAAAAAACGTAAAATCCTTTCTGCCAGAGGAGAAACCTCTTGTTCTAAAATTGTTTTTATTTGTTTTTTTTCTTTTTTACTCACATAGTCGTTTACTTGGTCGTTTACTTGATCGTTTACTTGGTCACTTACTTGGTCACTTACTTGGTCACTTTTGTCTATATATATATGAGTATCAATGTTTTTCCCAACATGACGAATGATGTCCTCCAACGTATCAAAGCTATGATTCTCAGGCTCTTTTTTAGAATCATCAAAAATTTTATCCGCCAAGGAGTGAGCAGGAATTATAGTTAAGAAATAGGTACTCTCCTCATCCGTTTCGAAAATCGGTTTGGGAGAGCCGTTTGCTTCCATTGTATCATATATAGCAGGAAGTCCTGTGCCTCGCCCTTCAGTTAATTGCAGTTCTTTTAGGAAGTCGCCAATACGTCTGTTTCTGTATTCACGTGCCACAATACGCCGTTCCGTTTTTAATATTTTTTTGTTGACTGGAGGTACAGGACCTGGAAAACTTAATATTTCAATTTTATCAGCCCACACTTGCACTTCGATAGGCGATTGTTGTTCGTAGCTTTTATGATACACCGCATTTGATAAAGCTTCTTCTATTGCTCGAAATGGAAAATTGTAAAACCGTAGCGCCTCCGCTTTATTCGGTTGCTTAATTATTTTTTCTGAAATAATATGTGTTTGAATAAAACTTAATGCACCTCTCAACTGATTTTGCAAGCAACCTTTGAAATAGTGCTCTTCAAATTGCTGTCCAGACCCATCTTTGTACCATACTAGTTCAATCCATGAACGGGGAAAGAATTTTTCCGGATTTTTAGAGAAAAAGAGTAAGCCAACATTTATTGGGCGTAAATCTTCCTCGGGACCTTTAGCGATATACATAGCTTTCGATAAATCTCTTAATGACATGCTAGTACTTTCGGCGTATAAGTCACTTTTCACTTCTTGCAAGTAAGCCTGAATAAGTCCCAAATCAAAATCATTTATATCAGCCTGATTGTTCATTCTATCGTCAAATGGAATTCGAGCAGTAAGTTCCATCAGTTGTCGATAAGTCTCACCTTTTGCAATAATACTATTAGAACCGATACGAACATAAGGTTGCCGTTGTGATTTACCGCTTAATGTTGTCGGTGCAGTGTACATACGCGAATCACCTGCAGGACACCAAAGCACTAATATATGCCTACCTTCAATAGTATAAGGCTGTACAATAGGGAAGTAGTGTGGTTGAATTTGATAGCCCAACTCTACGACTTTCTTTTGTAGGTTATCCAAATTTTCCTCACTTAGTCCTGAAGGAGGCAGTATGGGCATGCCGTTATTCTCTTTAATACCGATAACAATATAGCCACCGCCCCAATTGTGGAGGTCGTTGGCAAAAGCACACATAGTGTGAACAACGGATTTCGGATTCCAGCCTGCCTTAAACTCTATCCGTTCCCATTCTATAGTATTGCCTTTTATTAGTTCTTCTATGTTTATGGGTAAAGCCATGATGTTCAAAAAGCAATTATTATCTAGGTTAATTCAACGCACAAATTTAACTGTTTTGTTTCGATTTTCGGTTGTTTTGATGTTACTTTCGGTAATTTCGATACACCAACACTTTGCTTCACTACGTGTTGGCACTCAATAACTTTGTGCTACTATGTTAAAGCCAGTCTGTGGGTTCATATCATATTGTTTTCAGATTTACTAAAACTATAACCCTTTAAATTATTTGCCCCGCGTATTTAATTTTCCTACCAAAAATAGTAGCAAAAATCATCTTAATATCCATCCAAAATGAATAATGTTGATAATAATATAGGTTGAGTTTTATTTTATCCGGATAAATCACATGGTCATTATACCATAATGCGATTTCTTCATCAGAACGCAAATCACCTGTAGCCTTTATTTTTCTCACATAATCAGCTATTTTTTCTTCCTCATTTCGATATTTTAAGGATGCCGGTCCCGTAATGCCGGGGCGTAATTTAAGAATCAACCTATCATTTCCTTCTAATTTGTCTGCGTAACCCGGGACATCAGGGCGTGGACCAACGAAACTCATATTGCCAATTAACACATTCCAAAGTTCCGGCAATTCATCCAATTTATATTTACGAAGTTTTGCTCCCAAAGGTGTAATTCGACTTTCACCTGCCATAGAGACAGTAGATTTATCGCTTCCAACTTTCATAGAGCGAAATTTGTACATTTTGAATAGTTTGCCGTTGCGCCCGACTCTTTTTTGCACATAGAATACCGGACCCGGCATCTTGATTTTAATCAATATGGCAACGATAATAAGTACAGGAAAAAGCAACACAAGCCCTATTAAAGAAACCAATCTATCGAATAGAAATTTCATGTTACAGCAAGGTTATTTAATAAAAGGCAATTTTAAGATTCCAACCAATGACCCAAAACCGTAGGAAAGGTGTAGTACCATAAAACTCCATATTAAGTAAAAAAAGTTCAGATGCTTGTTTATACTCAACTTTAGACTGATAACACCGAGCATTCCGCAATATAAGCCCAAAGACACTATGGATAACCATATAAAAGGAAACCAAAATATGGACAAAAAGGGTGGAATAATAAGGGACAAAACAAATAATAATGGAACAAAATGCCTAAGAGACAATGAACTAAACTTTTTTGTATAAAAAATAGTGAGGATATTCCATTTTCCGTTACCAAAGTTATTCTTAGCTATACCACGATAAGTCTCTCTTGCTAAATAAGTACAATAGGTGTCAGGAACGATATAAATTTTACCGCCGCCATTAATAATTCTTTTACTTAATTCTATATCTTGATTTCTAACCAACCTTACATCAAAAAGTCCGTATTTTTCAAAAACATCCCTCCTCCAACAACCAAAAGGAACAGTATCAACTTCCTTAACTTCACTCACACCAGTACGAAAAGTAGAATTTCCTACCCCGAATTTATTGCTCAAAACTTCTCGGATAGCAAGAGTTTTAGGAGTTTTATTTAAAACATCCGTCTTGCAAACCACTCCAACATTATCGGCATCTAATTCAATTAACCTTTTAGTTAAAACCGAGAAATAATCTTTTTCGTAAAACGAATGAGCATCCAAACGCATAATAATATCGCCCTTTGATGCCTTAATACCAATATTCATTGCATAAGGAACAATCCTATTGGGATTATCTAAAAGAAAAATAAAAGGGTATTTCTTCGAATAAGAGGAAACAATGCTGCGAGTTTTATCATTGCTCATTCCATCAACAAACAAAACCTCCAAATCATCTTTTGGATAATCCTGATCTAAAATTGATTGAATACAACGTTCAATATATTTTTCTTCGTTATAAATAGGAACTATTACTGAAAGCATAGGTGTTATCCTTTATAATTTACATCAACCTTATTTCCCATTTCTAATAAAAATTTTGGAGTATAGTAATTCATCATTCCACCTAGGGAGGTAAAGGTCAATTCGCCAAAATATATCTTTCCATTAATATTATATAAATCAACTCTTACTTGAGGAAAGGGTCTTGATAGCTTTTCTGCTATCTTAATCATTTTATCTAAATTAATTGGCTTTAGTAAGGGCTCTGATTCCAATGGATAGTCTTTTGAAGGCTTTAAATTTTCAGGATAATAGCTCCATTCTAAGTCATAACATCCTAAACACACTGATTTTTGGCTTCTACTCGAACAAGTTAAAATATTATGAGCTTTTCCATTAAAACACCAAATCTTATAATCAATTAAAGATTTGCTTCCTTCTTCCAGTGGTAATAATTCTTCTGCAATAACACAAGGACGAATATTTTCATACTGAGGTTCTGCTGCAAGTGCACCAATGTTTTTTCTTTTTAGCCATTTGTCAATAATTGACCTTAGCTTATTATTATCCCATTCGTTTTTATCTTTTATAATAAGATTAGTTCCCTTTCCATCTCCATTATTAGCTTTTAATATAAATGAATTTGGTAACTCATCTAAATTAAAGCTTTCAGCGTTATACCAAACTCCATAAAGTTCGACTAAAATATCTTCTAAGCCACAGTTTTTTACATACTCCCTAACCTTGTACTTATCTGCTAAATTAGTCCACACGGATGTATCGGAGAATAATTTAAGGTATAAAATTTTCTCATTCAAATCTTTTGGATTCTTTAAATCAGGGAATTTCCCAAAGCGTGCAAAATACCTAATTTTAATTAAAGTAACAGGATGATGAACACCCATATATTCTGTTAACTTAATTAATGGAGCAAAAATAAAGCTCAACGTTTTACTTATAGTTAGATGCATAATTATTTTTAATTAATAACTAATTATGTATTCATATCATTTGTATAGTTTTTTATAAATACTTAGAAATAACATCCCAAGCAGCTTGTTCTGAGAAGTGTTTTGCCGTTTTACTCGCCCCAAGTTTCAATTGCATCAAATAATTTCTGTCATAATAAAGATGTAATAAACTAGAATTAAACACTTCTTGACAATCATCAAAAGGTATAATAATTCCATTGACTCCATCTTCAATTATTTCTGGTGCAAATTTCCAATTTGTCGCAATAACCGGAATTTTTGCTAAGTACGCATCTAAAACTGAACCAGCGATACCTTCTGTAAAATATCTTGTAGGAAATAAGAGTATATCATAAGTGCTCAAACATGAGTTGACTTTATCTGGAGGTAGAACATCTTTATAAGTTACGATATTCTGGTACTTATCTACTAAATGTAAAAACTCATCTTTATTTGATTTATTTATATTGCCATAAAAATCAATTTTTATATCTAAATTCATATCTTTAATATGCTCCACAAAATTAAAGATAATATTATAGCCCTTGTTTTTATGAATTCTTGCCATATAAACCAATCTTAAAGTACTCGTATTAATTTTTATGTCAACATTTTTTTCCTCAACAATTCTAAAATTATTTAACGTCTCACAATTATTAAATCCAAAATTTTCTGTCAATTGCTTTGTAACCAATTTAACTTGCGGTAAAAAAGCTTTGATTTTTTTACTTAGTTTTAGGTGTAACGGATGTGGTTTATAAATATCTTTTCCTAAAAAAAACTCCACTTGCCATCCTCCAACACAAATTAATATAATTTCAAACCTAAATATTTTTGACATAAGATACAAAAAAGGAAAAAAATTCTCAAAACTACCTGATGCCGGAATAATAATAGATATATCACATTTTAAAATCTGAGCAAATAACTTAAATAACAATAAGGGATTCTTTTTTACACTAAGAGTGTCAAATATAGATACATTTCCATCAAATCGCCTAATTAACATATTATACACATTGTGTGTCTTAACTGATTGCCCCTCCATTTTGGATTTTGCTCCCCCAAATGCACCTATTACTAAAATATTTTTCTTCTTTTTCATCTTGACCATTTATACATTCTTATTAGAGATTTAATACTATTATTGTTTATGCACTTCTCAAAAGGAGAAATAACAAAAAGAATAACAAACAGCCACCACTTAAAATGCACATTTAACTTTGTATATGCCTTGCGAAAATTAAACTTGCTTATTAAAAAATTCTGAACATTTGAATGTTCCGTCATTGACCTTGCTCCATCATCTACATATTTAATATTCGGTTGTTGAAGATAGTATTCCGTCATTTTAAAAACTAATCCATATGAAGGATAAAGATGATTATATTGCTCATAGTTACATTTCCAAGTAGTATAATCTACCATATTATCATGAATTCTTGTTGCAGCGTATCCAATAACAATATCTTGATAAATAACAGCCCAAAACTCTTGTCCATTATCTTCGGCATCTTGCATCCCCATAGACCATTGTTCTTTAGTTTTTTCGAAACTCGATTTAAAACCTCTGTCAGAGAAACGTCTGTACTCAGATAACACTACTTCATATCCGCCGGGATTTCCTGTAATAGTCTTACAGTCAACTTTTTCTACAACACAATTTTTTAAACATCTTCTCACCATATTTCTGGTTTTGGAAGGAATAGATTCCATTGTCATTTCTCCATCTTTAATAACATGGTAGTATTTTTCTGATTTCACCTTATCAAAATCGGAATCATATCTAATATAAAAGCTACCCTTAAATTTATTAAACAGTGATCTTGCATCTATTTTACCCAAATCAATATGTGGGGCTCTTGTAGTATGTATTCCTTTCTTATAAAACACCCAGTTTGAAAAATCCATAACAATATTTATTTATCTATTACACTTATCCATTGCTCAAGCACTCTCTCTACTGAAAACAAGTCTTTAGATTTCATATAAGATTCATATCCTTTTTTTGTCAATTGTTCGTTTGTAAGTCCTATTGTTGAGCGGATAGCATTCGTTATTGAATTTATATTATCCCAATCACAAATAAAACCATTACTTTCATCGACTAAAACCCTATAATCTGAAACTTTTGTCATAATGATTGGTTTGCCAAGCATCATACCTTCACAAATTGTATTTGGTAACCCTTCAACACTACTGAATAAAGCTACAACATCTGACTTATTCATTATGTTTGCAATGTTCTTATCTTCTTCATGTAAATATATCACATTCTGTAAATCATATTGTCTGATTAGCTCCTTTGCTTCCTCATAAGCTCTTGTATCTCCGTTTTCAACTTTAATTCTGCCATACCAATCAACTCTGGTTATTTCTCTTTCCCTATTATTTAATAGTGCCAATGCTTTAATTAGTCCAATTGGATTTTTAAGGTATCGGTAAGAAGCTGCCACAATAATATGGGTTTTACCATCTTTTCTTGGAATATATTTTGAAGTTATTTCTGGTAAAGCAACAACATTATATATTGTTGTTAGTTTGTTTTCATATTGTGGATAATGTTTTCTCCACATTTCTCTTGCATTATTAGAATTACATACAATATAATCTGAATATCTTTGAAACCATGCAAATATTTTACCTTTTAGTGATTTGAAAGTTTGTTCTTTTGCGCTACGTTCTCCCGTAATTACTTGCCACGATTTTCCGCCTATTGCAGAGAAATTATTTAAAAAATTTGGGGTATGAAGAAAGGAAATAACTGCATCGTAGTTTCCTTTTCTAATGTGATTTCGGACTCTAATAATTCTTTTTAAATAATTATTCTCAATCATCCAAATAACAGGAATATTATCATTTTCTAATAGGTGTGCATAAAAATTATCCTCAGAATAACATAGAAATGTAATGCCGTAACCTTTTTCTTTTAGTAGTCTTGCAATAGTAACCATTTGCCTTTCTGCACCACCAGAACCAAGGCTCATTGCCAGAAATAATATATTTTTCATAAATATATCTGATTTCTCCCTTCCCTTATTATTTATCACTTATATTGTAATTACTTAAAGATAATTTTCTTGATAGAGCGGTCGCAAAAATCAACCAAGCTACTTTTACACCTAACAACTGTCCGGAAAGTAATAAGCCCATCACAGGTATTGATAATAATAATGGATAAAGGATATTATTGTATTTGTAATATAAATATGCGTTTTTGTAAAAGTAAAATAGGAAAATCGAAAAGATAATTAAACCAACAATACCGGAATATAATAAAATTTCAATAAAAACATTATGTGGGCTCCTATCATTACCAAAATATTTTACCGCAACACTTGTTTTTCCAGTTATTCCAACACCAAATATTGGATTATCAATAATTGTTGGTAAATAACCAGTCCAAATCTCATCTCTTCCAGATATACTCCCTTCATTTACAGACTTATCCATCCTTAATAGTATTGTAGCGTCAGTTTGTTGTAAATAATTAAAACCGTGATTTATTAAAATAATTCCTACAAGAATAATCAATAACTTAGAATAGATTCTTCTTGTTTTTTGAAGGATAAAGAACAAAACAACACCTATGATAAATGAAATAAATGCAACTCTAGAAGCTGTGGCAATAAGTAATGAAACAATAGGAATTAATAAAATCAGATAATAGGGTTTGTATATTTTCTTATATTTATTATTTAAAGTATAGTCAATTAAAAACAATGAGGCAATAGCCATTTTTACACCTATTTGATTGGGATTATCATTAAAAATTGTTACTCTTCCGTCTGAATCAAGCTCAGTACCTATTTCCAATAAATAAAATGTACCCACTAAAGCAGAACCTATTACAAACCAAATAAAACCTTTATCAAATATCCTATTATCTCTTCTATAATGGTTGAGCAAAAACCAAAACATAACTATATTTAATAAAAGCGTTGTGTTAAAGAATCTTGATGAAAAATTATTGATATTAATTAAACTAACAAATGTAATAAGCAGAAATAGCAATAAAGGAAGATAAATATATTTCTTTATCTTATCTGTTCTGAATAATTGTTTTGGAGTTAATAACGAAACTCCAAAATATAAAAAAGCGGCAATTTTTGAAACACTTAAATCTTCAATAAATGGAGAAAAAACTTCAAAATTTATTGATACAAAGTACAAACAAACAAAGAAATATTGTAAATTCTTAATTGTTCTATTCATAATTATCTGAGCAATTCAACCATCCAACCACAAAAATCAAAATTATCACTTATAAAGTCAATTCTATTTTATTAACTTAATGGTAATTCCAATAAATCACCTAATTTTTCATCCCAGTTTTCTTCAAATGGTTTGAATCCACCATAATCGAAAAAAGTATATTCTCCAAAATATATTCTATCTTTAACATAGTAAAAATCAACCCTTACAAAGGGAATGTTTTCACTTAAAATAGTAGCTAACCTTTTCATTTCTTCAAAACCATTCGGTTTAGAAAATTCAGGAACTCTTCTTTTACTACCATGTTTAATATAAATAGGTTTAAACTCCATGTCGTAAAAATTTTCATAAGTAACAGCGCTTTTAACTGTAATATACATAATTTTGGGTTCACCGTTGAAACACCAAAACTTATAATCATTTATTAATTTATCATCCTTTCCGTTATCAAGAAATTCTTCCGCGAAAATTTTCTTTTTAACTCCTTTATACGGGTACTCTCTACTATAATAGTAATAATTAAAAAGATGCATCCTTGAATTTAATTTTTTCAGTATTTCTTTTTGATTGCTCACACCTTTTTGATATATTATAGCTCCACCACTATCTTGATTGGTTTTCAAAACACATATATCAGGAAGCATGGTAAAATCAATTTCATTTACATTGTCCCATTCTGCAATTAAAGGTACTACATATTGCTCTCCTATTATATTTGCAACATATTCTTTTACTTTTAATTTATCAACAAGAATTGAATAATTAGGATTTCTATCATTAATTTTTAACCAATTCATCTTTTCATTAAAAGTAACAGGATTTTTTAAATCGAAACTTTTACCAAAACAAATTTTAGATCTCAATTTGATATATGTATAATCAGAAAATAAAGGTGCTAAATAATTGCGTAATATGAAATCTGCTAATAAATTTGGGTTAGCAATAGCTTTGAAAACTCTTTTAACAAATGACTTTCTCTTCATTTTTACTTTGCATTTTATTTGAAAGAATAGTTCTTCTCCTTTTTAATGAATAATATTACTTCTTATAACCCCTAAACAGTCACTAGAATAAAATTCCACATTAGGGAATATGAGAAAATGAGGGTGAAAAATAAACTGTTGATAATATAAAAATATCTAACACTCTATCACTGATGTTTTTTTATAAATAATGATTATAAATATTTTAAGTGAATATTTTTTTTATGTTCTTTTGAATTGAATACTTTATCGTCAGTACACGATATACCCAATATAAGTCTTTTAATTTTAACTCCGTCTGATGAACTGAAGTGAAAAAATCATCAACAATTTTATCTATATCATGATATTTTTTTGCATATAAGTATGACTTATCAGAAATCTCTTTAAATCCATTATTTTTATATATTTGCTCTAAAATAGACATTAAAGAACCGCCTCTTTTATTTGGCCATATCCAAATAGGCAGACCTAATGAATAGCCATCCTCATCATGCAACCACCTGTATTTATATTCAAAATTTATTTTTTTGTCGAAAGCATCTAGTATAACAGTTGGTATTCCGATACTCGCTCCTTCAAGCAGAGAGGTTCCCATTGCAAACAAAATATCAACATTTGATGATAATATTTTTTTAATTGATTTAGCATTATAATTATCATATGTTTCAATACAAATATGGTTTGGCAAATGAATATCAGATGACTTAATATAGTCAAAATAGGCTGAACAATTATCAGAGAAAAGATGAATTTTTATTTTTTTTGGTAGATTTAAGTTTATAAGTTCTTCCAGTAAATGAATGAATGGTAATATTTTCCAACTTTCTTCTCTTCCGATATATGCAATATTAATTTCATCTTCTGAAATTATATCCCTATCTATTTTTTTATCAATATTAATTGGAATAAGAACCGTAGAATAATTTATATTTTTGAACTTGGAATTATACCTTTTGTATAAATCAAAATGCGCTTCTTCCATTACAATTAAAGATTTTTTATCGCTAAATAAATTTACTAATTTAGAAGTGAAAAATCTAGATATAAAATTGTTTTTTGAGTATTTTTCATACTTAATAGAAACTCTTAAATTAAATTTGGTAATTAGGGCATCATGAAATACTGACCAAAATACATATCTTAAATTTTTATTTCGAAAATAAGCATAATCTCTTTGAAACTCTCCAAATGAGACAAGAATATCATTTTCATCAACAGAATCTCTGGTTTTATCATCATTATAATCAAGGAATTCAAATGTCACATTATTTGTTTTTAATTCCCTATAAATTATTCCATCTTTGGTATCTATTAATTTTATTTTTATATCCCTCTTAAATAGAGCTTTTGAAATATTAATAATTAAACTCTGAACTCCTCCGGGAGTTGTAATATTAGGATGAAAAAAAAATGTAACCATCGTTTTATAATATTATTCTTAATGCACCTATTGGTGTACTTATTCTATGTTATATTATCAATGTGTGAAATACATTTAACTTTATTGATGTTTCTTGCTGAAAAATACGGAAATCAAATAATGTTATTTTCTGGCAACTAAAATGTTTTTAATTGCTTTCAACAAATCTACTCTCTTGTCCAATTCTTTAAATGAAAAAACACAGCATATTAAAGTTAAAATTATTGTAGGAATAAACACGTAATTTGACTTCCATGTGTACACGAAAAGAAAGCATAAGGAAACTAAAAACAAACTTATATAAAATAATCTATTAAATGATGATAAAAAATTAAAATTATACTTTTTATTCGAAACAAAATATACTAATATTAGATATGCAAAATAGTTAATCATAAACCCTATTCCCAATCCATCTAATCCAAAGTATTTATACATAAGTAAATATAGCGGCACATTAAATATTTTTATTGCTATCTCATTAAATAAAAATGTTTTCATATCTTGTTTTGCCATAAAAATAAATGAAATTGCCCAAGATGATGCTTTAAATATCATTCCTACCATTGCCCATTGCATAAAACCTGTTATTGGAATAAATTTACGAGAATAGAGTAATGTTATGGCATAAGGAGCAATCAATAAGAAAATCATAATTATAGGGGCAATTATTAGAATTGCTATTTCAGCTTGCTGATTAATCATTTTCTTACATTTTTGATTATCCTTATTCACTCCTGCTAAACGAGGATAGTAATCAGTACTCATCGCGGTGAATATTAATCCAACATATCCATTAACTATTGCGAGACCTGATGTATATAAGCCAACTTCTTCAGTCCCTCCAATTCTTACGATAAATATTCTTATTATATATGCTACACCTAATACTAAAAAACTATTTAAAGACATTACAATACCCATTTTTAACATTTCTTTTCCTTCTTCAAATGTTTGTTTAGGCGTAATTTTTTGCTTTTCAATTTTTATTTTTCTTGAAAAATACCAGGTTAGTAATAATGTAGTTATTGAATTAAGGATGAGTGTAGGGACAATACCGTCTATTCCAAAGAAATAATAAATGGGTACAGAAATTATTAAACCAAATAATGAACCTAACACTCCTGACTTTGCAAGATGTTTAAGTTTTCTCATTCCTTGCAAAACTACAGACTGACCTGCTGAAAGCTGTTGAAACAGTAGCGTTATAGAAAGAAAAATGAACGGAATAGTGTAGTCGTAATTACCAAATGTTGATTTGCTTAGTAATGGTGATAGTACGATTACAACTATCATACCTAACAAACCTGTGACCCATACCAATTTCCTTAAAACCGTTACAGTTCTACTTATCCTTTGAAAATCTCCACTTCCATTTGCTTCAGCAACATTCTTAACGGCACTTGAAGATAAACCCATTGAAGTAAAACTCTGAATTAGCTGGGTTGCTGATGTATATAATCCACTAATACCCATACCAGCCGGACCAAGAAGTATTGCAATGAATTTTTGCTTTACAATCTCAATTAATATTTTCCAAAGTTGAACACCCCCAAAAAGAGATGTTGCCTTGAAAATACTTCTATAAGCAGATCTGTCTTCTGTATTAGTAGTATTATTAGTTTTTTCTGACACCAGATTAAAACTTATTTATCAAATCAACTACAACCTTAGCCTCCTCAAAACTCAAAACAGGAGATATAGGTAAACTTAATTCTTCATTATGTATTTGTTCAGTAATACCAAGTTGTGAATTTAGATTTTTGAGGTTTGAAGTTTGGTAACATTCTTGTAAATGTGGTGGTATTGGGTAGTGAATTAGGGTTTGAACTCCATTTTTTGTTAGGTAGTTTTGTAATTCATCTCTTTGCGTACAAAGAATAGGGAAGATATGGAATACATGAGAATTATAATTATCTACCTTAGGTAATATGATTTTTGGGTTCTTTATATTTTCAATATAATATTTTGCTATCTCTTTTCTGTGAGCATTATCTTTGTCTAAATATTTTAGTTTGACAGATAGTACTGCTGCTTGAATTTCATCTAAACGAGAATTTCTTCCAGTATATTTGAATACATATTTTTTAGCAGAACCATAGTTTGCAAGTGTTCTTATTGTATTTGCCAATTCTTCGTTATTGGTTGTAACCGCTCCGGCATCTCCGAAAGCTCCAAGATTTTTCCCAGGATAAAAAGAATGACCGGCAGCATCACCAATTGAGCCTGTACGACATTTTTCATTTTTACCTTTTACCTTATCACCAATATAGTAGCAGCCTTGAGCTTGTGCATTATCTTCAATAAGTTTTAAGTTATATCTTTTGCAAATTTCTCCAATTTTATTGGTATAAGCACAACGACCATAAAGATGTACTATCATTATTGCTTTGGTTTTTGGAGTAATTGCTTCTTCTATCTTATTTTCATCAATTTGAAAAGTATTAATATCTGGTTCCACTAAAACAGGAACAAGATTGTTTTCAGTTATTGCAAGAATTGAAGCAATATAAGTATTCGCAGGAACTATTACTTCGTCGCCCTCTTTAATAACTCCTAATTCAATATATGCTCTGAGTATCCAAATTAAAGCATCCAAACCATTAGCGACTCCAACACAATGTTTAGTGCCGATAAATTTAGAATATTCTTCTTCAAATTTCTTATTCTCCTCTCCCTGCAAATACCAACCAGAGTCCACAACCCTGTTCACAGCCTCATGTATCTCATCAGAATACTGGGCAGTTATCTTCTGTAAATCTAAAAATTTAATCATTATTTTAACTCTTTCTTATCTCTATCCTTTATATATTTGACAGGTATTCCATAAAATACTCCGTTGTCCCCAATTGATTTTGTCACTAGACCCTTTGCTCCAATAATGTTATTATTACCAATTGTGATATTATCCAAAATAGTAACAGAAGGCCCTATCAAATTATCATTTCCTATTTTTGGTCCTTTTTTGTCCTTTGAATATCCACTAATACCAAAAGTATTATCACTTACACATGTAAAGTTTGAACTTATAAAATTATTTTTACCTATTATTGTGCCTGATGCTAAGGATGATTGTTGAATAATCCTACTTCCCATATCAACATAACAATCTTTTTGAACAAAGCTATTGGGCCCAATAATATTATCTCCTATTAATGTGGTTCTTTCTCTAATAACAACATTATCTGCTATTAAAACATCATTACCTATATTTACATCAATGTAAATTACAGAAGAACAGCCTACCACACAATTTTCACCAATTGTAGTTATTCCTTTTTCTACATAAGCTTTACTTTTTATAGATGATACAGCCATTGGAATACGACCTATTACAACATTATCCCAAATAAATGTGTTTTTTTTAATCACAACGTTATCATAAAGTATAACATTATTTCCAATATGTACGCCTTCTTCTATAACTACATTGTCTTTTATTACCACATTATTTCCCAGAACAGCATCTTTGGAAACATTAGCTAACTTACTTATTTTATTCATAAAATATTTATTTTAGTTTATATTCAACACTAATTTTATTTTTAACTTATAACTACTATCTTTTATATTCTAAGAATTCATTATAATCTCTAATGTAATCCTCTGCTTCATAAAGGTGTGAAGCAAGGACTAGACAAACTGAACCTGATGAAAAATTGTTTAATTCTCTCCATATTCCTGGCACTATTAATAATCCTTGATATGGATGATTAAGAGTAAAGGTGCGCTTTACAGTTCCATCACTAAGAACAACATCAAAACTTCCGCTTGCTGCAATAATAAATTGTCTTAATTCTTTATGTGCATGTGCTCCTCTTTCCTCCCCTCCGGGTATGTCATATAAATGGTAAGTTCTTTTAACTTCAAAAGGTATTGTTTTATTATTCTCTACTACAGTTAAATTTCCTTTCCTATCGCTATGATGTTTATCTAATTCTATTATTGTACAATCGTAAACTGTTGTTTTTGTTTGTTTATACACGGAATTGCACGAATTTGTACACTTTTGTTGTTTGGAATTTGAAACATTAATTAATTTTCCACTCAGAAATTCCTCGTAATCTCTAATGTAATCTTTTTCATTATACTTTGTTGAGGCTAATACTAATGCTAAAGAATTTGTTGAAAAATTAAGCATTTGTCTCCACATCCCCTTTGGGACATAGAGACCATAATAGGAACGATTAAGAGAAAACGTTTGCTTTTCTTTTCCATTATCCAAAAGCACATCAAAACTTCCAGAAAGTGCAATAATAAATTCCTTATTTTCTCTATAAGCGTGTCCACCACGTGTTTCTCCTCCTGGCACATCATAAATCCAATAGGCTCTTTCTATCTTGAAAGGAATATTTTTCATTTCCTCTACAATTGAAAGATTCCCTCTCCTATCTAATATCTTTGGTAAATTTATTATTCTTGGGCTCATTTTTTTAGTATTGAATTTGAAATTATTAATGCTGAATTATTTTGTCGTTTATCTTATTAAATTATCCAGATGTAAAGCTCTTTAATCTTATAACAATGATGTTATATTTATTTCTAAAAATTATTCATGTGCACAATTAAAATAATGGCATCAGACATCTTCTTTGTATTTCATGGTACTTATAATCAAATTACCCTTGCCATGGCGAATCAATTTATTTTCCAGAGCCACTTTTTCTGTGCTATAATAATTAGGATTGGGGGTTTTGGAAGTTATTATACGTGCGTCAACTTTAGTAACAACAACACGTGTTTTTTTTATCTTTTCGTCAAAACTGGCTTGTATCTGCTCAATTGCTTTTTTTACATTACTCCCTTTCAACTCAATAAAAATTAGTCTGTCATCATCTTTTGTGGGCTCATTTTCATCAAATATGTAAATAGCGTAATCACATCTTTCAGAGTCAGGGGAAGTTTCATCTGAATCATCAATATGGTATCGTGCTATCTGCTTCAAGTTTATGTTTTCAGCTATATAATTTTTTCCTTTTTCTTTGATAGAAACAGTACGCCTTCTGTCGCAAACTGAGTAATTCGTATAAACATCTTTAAAACGTTTTGATACACACATAGTTACAAGCTGTCAGTTTGTTCTAATTCAAACAGTCTATCAAATTCATCGTTAATCGTGCTAGAAATGTCATCAATTTCCTCAGCTTTAACCATAGCTACTTCTGATGACATTAGGTTTTCTAAAACACTATTTTCTGTCAGTTTCCATGCACTTACATCTTCCTTTTTCACCCATAAGTTTTCAGGCACTATTTTTCTAACTTCATTTGGATGTTCCTTTGCAGTTTCTGCCGCATATATCAGGTTGTTCAACGTAGTCAATATATAGGGGCTATGCGTAGTAATAAACACTGTATGCTGTTTGTCGTGAAGTAACTCTATTAACCCCCTTACAAGCTCGTACTGTGAAGATGGATAAAGATTAAGTTCAGGCTCTTCTATAAAAAAAGCGGTAGAGTTCATCACCCACATTTTACCCATGGTCGAATTAAATTTATCCCGGAAGTTTTGATTAGGAAAAAATATCTTTAAAAAAGTATCGAATGGCGGTGAAGTGGAATCTTTGTACAGCTCGTTATATTTTTTTACATCCTGAAAGTATGTTTCTCTCTCTTTCTTTGTTAGCTCCGTTTCAAGCAAGTGACTCCTTAACTTTTCGCCAAAATTTAATAAACGTTTTTTATAGTCAATATCGTCTTCTTTGAGATAGAGTTTTTTTTCGTAGAAGTCTTCAGAGTAGTGTTTAACCAGAACCTGTAAAGGGGCTAGAGTCTGCATACCGCTAGATGCATTTTTTAGTAATACATCTGTACCGTCTGTAGTAATTATATGGTCTGATTTGTCAGATTGATTGAAATAATATTTATTTGCTCCAACCAAAGGCATCGGACTTTCACCTGTATGATATTTTCGCACTCCTTCCCAGTCTGCCAAGTAGCTACGGGTATTATTATCCTCCAGCTTAACCTCAAACCAGTTGGGTATCACAGCCACTATATTTCGCTCAGCAGGTATATAAAGTGTTTTTCTTCGTTTGTACTCCCAGCGTTTTTTTCCCCATTGGAAATCAAATTTTTTCTTTTCGTATTTAAAAGAGAGGACATCAGAGGAAAAAGAAATAAATGAGTTTTCATTAAAAAAACCATTTAGTTTGTGAAAAACTTCAAGATTCTCAACAAAGTAACCTTCTTGCTCAAAAAGCTCGGGACTTTGTAATATAGAAATTTCTTTCTCCACCCACGAGCAATAGCAAGCTATTTTCGCCAAAGTGCTTTTACCAACACTTTGTTGCCCTATCAAAATATTTATTCGGTTGAGAACCATCGTTACTTCATCTTTGATAGGTCCCACATTTCTAACTATAATTTTTCTATTCATTGGTTTCTGATGTTATTGTTGGTTAACTAATCACACAAAATATGTATTTAAAAAGGCTTTTGTATTCATTGCTATTTACAGAGACTCTTTGTTTGCTTTTGTAACAGGGCTTAAGCTGTTAATTGCTCATAGGAACATCGTTATAAATTATTTTAAACAAAGATATAAAATCACAATTAAATTTCTAATTTTAAATTGTCAAAAATATTTTCATCAATTTTTAATTTACAGTCTGCCGTCAACGGTTCTATTATTTAGCATGCCTTTCACATCATATACCACCCTATTCCCATTTGTAATCTTTGATAAATTCAAATCTTTAAACTCATTATGTGCCACAGCTAAAATAATGGCATCAAACTTTTTATTCGGCAATTTGTTTAGCACTTCTACGCCATATTCATGCTTCGCAACTTTGGGATTTACCCAAGGGTCGTGTACTGTTACTTGGGCATTATATTCCTTTAGTGTATTTACAATGTCAACCACTTTGGTGTTGCGTACATCGGGGCAGTTTTCTTTAAAGGTAAAACCCAGCACAAGAATATTTGAACCTAAAACCTGAATACCTTTTTTAAGCATCAATTTAATTACTTGGTCGGCAACGTACTCGCCCATACTGTCATTCACTCTTCGTCCTGCCAGAACTATTTCAGGGTGGTAGCCGTGGCGTTGCGCTGCTTGTGCCAAATAGTATGGGTCTATGCCTATGCAGTGTCCACCAACAAGTCCGGGTTTAAAGGGTAAAAAATTCCACTTAGTGCCTGCAGCAGTCAGCACATCTTGTGTATCAATATCCATTTTGTTAAAAATTTTTGCTAATTCGTTAACAAAAGCAATATTTATATCGCGTTGTGCATTTTCAATTACCTTAGCGGCTTCAGCTACTTTAATAGTGGGAGCTAAGTGAGTGCCGGCTTTAATGACAGAGGCATATACTTTGTCAATAATTTCACCTGCTTCGGGTGTACTACCTGAAGTAACCTTTAATATTTTTTCAACGGTATGTTCTTTGTCACCAGGATTAATGCGTTCGGGGCTGTATCCTGCAAAAAAATCCTTATTATATTTCAATCCGCTAAATTTTTCCACCACAGGAATGCACTCATCTTCTGTAACTCCCGGGTATACAGTTGATTCATATACCACTATATCGCCTTTTGCTATGACCTTTCCTACGGTTTGGCTGGCGCCTATTAGTGGACGTAAATCGGGGTTTTTATTTTCATCAACGGGAGTAGGGACTGCAACAACGTAAAAGTTGCAATCGCTAATATCTTTGATGTTGGTAGTACAAGTTAAGCCGTATTTGTCAATAGCCTCTTTTAACAAATTGTTATCTACTTCAAGTGTGGAGTCAATGCCTTTCATCAATTCATCAACACGACTTTGGTTCAAATCAAAACCTACAGTTTTATATTTTGTACTGAAAAGACGTGCGAGAGGTAGTCCCACATATCCAAGCCCGATTACGCAAACACGGGGTTCAAAGTTTTTAATATTATTATTCATATATTTTCTGTGTTTTATATAAAGTTCATTTAAATTATAAGTTATCCCAATACCATTTTACAGCTTCTTTTAAGCCTTGCTTTATAGAAAACTTAGGATTATATCCTAACAATTTCTTAGCTTTATCGATGCTGGCTAGTGAATGTGGAATATCTCCAACGCGGTTGGGTCCATGTATAACTTTTATATCCGCAATTTTTGGGTCAAATTCTGATAAATATTCTTTAAGGTAGCTAGCAAGCTGGTTTAGCGTAGTTCGTTCGCCGTATGCGGTGTTGTACACTTGATTTATTGCTTCGGGGTTGCTTGTTTCCATTGCCAGAAGGTTCATGTGAATAACATTGTCAATGTAAGTAAAATCGCGGCTGTATTCGCCATCACCATTAATTACAGGCGATTCGTGTTTCATTAGTTGCTTTACAAACAATGGAATAACTGCAGCATATGCCCCGTATGGGTCTTGCCTGCGACCAAATACATTGAAATAACGTAAGCCAATGCATTCCATGTTGTAAGTTTTTGCAAACACATCGGCATAGAGTTCGTTAACGTACTTGGTTACTGCGTAAGGGGACAAGGGCTTTCCTATTTTATCTTCTACTTTTGGAAGTTCTTTACTATCGCCGTAGGTAGAAGAGCTTGCAGCGTAAATAAATCTTTTAACACTTGCATCACTACTTGCAATCAACATATTCAGAAATCCCGAAATGTTTACTTCATTTGTTGTAATTGGGTCGTTGATAGAACGGGGCACAGAGCCTAAAGCTGCCTGGTGAAAAACGTAATCAACGCCCTCAACTGCTTTTCGGCAGTCTTCCATTTTCCGGATATCTCCTACAATTAATTGAAATGTCTCAGGGTAAGATTGAGTGAAAGATAGTATGTTTTCTCTTTTTCCTGTGGCAAAGTTATCTAAACATATCACTTTATGCCCGAGTTGTAACAGCTCCTCGCATAAATTCGAGCCTATAAATCCGGCTCCGCCGGTTACAAGTATTTTATATTTTTTCAACATAGATTTTTTTGTAAGGTTTGAACTTTAAGTTGAGTGAAACTTATACCTTATCGGGGCTTTAAGTTTTATGAATATAATTTAAATACTACATTTTATTAACAGCTCCGCCACGTCGCTCACACGAAAAGCGACCTGTAATTTTGCAAAGGTAATAATTAAAGGTAATAATAAAAGGCAAAATGATGTTAATTTATTTTCACTAAACTTATTGCAATTCAGTACAATTAAGTCTAATAATTGCAGTTTTTAGTTTAGGTTTTTCATGTTCGTATTGAGTTTATTAGATATGACGAAGATTATGTGATAAACAGATTAACGATTTCCGTACATATCTTCGTAATATTTTAGATATTCGCCGCTGGTAACATTATCCAGCCATTGCTGATTGTTGAGGTACCATTTTACGGTTTTTTCTATGCCTTCTTCAAATTGCAGCGAAGGTTCCCATCCAAGTTCGTTTTTAAGTTTTGTTGCATCAATGGCGTAACGTAAGTCGTGTCCGGCACGGTCGGTAACAAAAGTTATAAGTTTTAGGGACTCGCCTTCGGGCCTGCCCAATTGTCTGTCAACGGTTTTAATTAAAACTTTTATTAAATCAATGTTTTTCCATTCGTTGAAACCGCCAATATTATAAGTCTCGGCAATTTTGCCTTTGTGTAATATTGTGTCTATTGCTGTAGCGTGGTCTTCAACATAAAGCCAGTCTCGAACATTTTCGCCTTTACCATAGACAGGTAGGGGTTTATTGTGTCTGATATTGTTGATGAAAAGCGGTATCAGTTTTTCGGGGAATTGGTAGCTTCCGTAATTGTTGGAGCAGTTGGAAATTACATAGGGTAGTCCGTAGGTATCGTGGTAGGCTCTAACAAAGTGATCTGAAGAGGCTTTAGCCGCCGAATAAGGCGAATGTGGGTCGTAAGGAGTTTCTTCGGTAAAGAGAGTATCGTCGAAACCTAATGAACCGTAAACTTCGTCGGTTGAAACGTGATAGAAAAGTTTGTTTTGCCAGTCACCGTTCCACACTTCGCGAGCCGCTTGCAATAGAGATAATGTTCCCATTACGTTGACTTCGGCAAACAAAAACGGGTCTTTAATGCTTCTATCAACATGGCTTTCGGCTGCCAGATGTATAATATGGGTTATGTTTTTGTTTTTAACAATATCCTTAACGGTGTTGAAGTCGCATATGTCTGCTTTGATGAAAGTATAATTTGGTGCATTTTCAACGTCTTTTAAGTTTTCTAAGTTTCCTGCGTAAGTCAGTTTATCTAAGTTGTAAATTTTGTATTCAGGGTATTTGTTTACAAAAAGTCTTACAACGTGTGAGCCTATGAAGCCGGCGCCTCCTGTTATTAGTATATTTTTCATGTGTTTATATGTTTAAAGTTTATTTCAAATGTTAATGTTGCGTGGTTCTATAGTAGCTATTGGCTTTTGGCTGTTAGCTCTTGGCACCACAGTTCCGGGGCTAATAGCTATAGGCTAAAAGCCGTTGTTAATTATGTTTAGTTTTATTTTTTTACAAAGATACAATTTTGTTATTTGTTTTTTTGTGTTATTTCGTTCCGTGTTAGTTTTAAGATGCTTAATGCTCTCGAATCATTTATACGGTACTCGGGTGATGGGTGGCTCTTAGTTTTTAGCTTTTAGCCCTTAGCCCTTAGCCCTTAGCTCTTAGCTCTTAGCAGGGTTTAGCTAATGGGTAAAACTTACTTATTTAAAATCCTTTTTACGCAGAATATGTATAAAAGAAACGTTAAAAATTTCTGAATCCTTGTAAGAAATTTAGTTTCTTTTATACGGTTTTTATTGCCGTGAGGCAATAAAAAATTCCTTGTAAAAAGTGTCTTTTCTTTTGTTTCGTTTTCTTTGGACAAGCAAAGAAAATGAAAGAGACAAAATAGAAACACAAAAAGTTTATCGATTAAAACAAAGGTTTAATTAAGTTGATATGTTACGCTCGATTTACAAAATCGAGCGAGCGGGGGAGTTCGTGCAACAATATTTTCGCACTTCGATACGCCTTCGGCACTCAGTGACCGAAAATATTAAAACTCGAAAAACTCAGGTGGTTGAGTGCTGACACCTTTGGTGGCAGTGTATCGAAACCACCGACATGAAACAAAGAAATGTGCTTGCATTCGGGCATTTCGATACACCGATATTTCGCTTTGCTCAATATCGGCACTCAATGTCCGAAGTTCCGTAACTCATAATCTATTAATTTGATTAACAACAGGATTTGAATAAATTTCGAGGTATAAATTTACTAAAGTATCTTTATCATCTGTTTCTATTGCTGATATTTTCTCGTTCATTTTATCGACAAAATTTTGTCTGTCGCCGCTGTTGTATTTTACATCAATGTACGTGTTTTTGTTGTTAAGCAGGTCGTGGGCTATGTAATTATTGTCCCAAAGTTTGTAGTTTTTGTGAACATCGTTATCGATAATTTCAACAATACGATTTATATCTTTAGCTAGTACACCTTCTAATTCGTAGTTTTCGTGAGTTATAGTATCGCCGATGTTGAGGTGTATATTGCCTTTGAACTGAGTAATACCTTTTATAATGCTGTTAAGGTCTTCGCCCGGTTTTTTCTCGTATTTGCCGTCTATGTTGACAAAGTTTTCATAAACCTTTTCAATGTCGCAGGTTTCCCATTGGTACGAAACTGTAACAGGAGTGATATTCAGTTGCAACAATTCCTCGGTATTATTAGCCGATGAGGCGAACATTTTAATAAGTCCTTGGTCGGTTTTGTCGTTACCGTTTTTGGTTCTGCCGTTACGTTGAGCAATCCAAACCGATTCGTCTTTATCGAGGATAGTGTAGCGTATATATTTCGACAGTTCAAGGGTATTGAAGTAAAACTCGCGAGGTGTTCCGCTACGTTTTACTTTAAACATTTTGTTAGATTTGCCTATATCTACTGCAAGTTGTGGATGCATAAGGTTGCTACCGAAAGTTATTTCCGAAGTTTTTAAACCGTTCTCGTGAAGTGCAATTTGCAGTAGTGCCGAGTCTAGCAGAATATCGCGGTGATTTGAGACAAACAAATACGATTTATTTTTGTCGAGTTTTTCAAATCCTTCGGTGGTATATTTATTTGCCGTAAGTTCCACGATTTTTCTGATAGCGTAATCCATAAATTGTACTTGAAAATCGTGGGTGGTGTTTATTTTACGCAAATTATTTTTTACCTCTTCGATGTCTCCGTCGGGGTACAAAAAGCTAGCGATATTTTCAAACAGAGGGTCGTCGGCTATACGCAACATCGCCTCATTAATCTCGCTGTCGTAGTACGGTCGTATGTCTTCAAATGTGTTAATTGTCATTGTTATTGCTTCTTTTATCTATAAATTTTTTGGGTTTTCTGTTTATTTCCTTTCCTTGAACTTTGTTTATCACGTCGCTACTTGTAATTGATATTCTGGGAGTAACGCGTAGTCGAGCTTTAAATTTATCTTTTAGTTGGGCTACAAATTTATAATTATTTTCCGTTTCGCAGTTTGTGCTGACAAAAATTTCTATATCGTCGGTTCCTATGTCGTTGGTGCTGACTTCCACGTAATAATCGTTAACTAAGTCGGTGTTATCCAGCACTTCGAATATAGCCGAAGGGAATAGGGTAGTACCTTTAAATTTAATCATTTGGTTTTTTCTGCCTATTATCGGACTAATACGTTTGGTTGTTCTTCCGCACTTGCATTTTTCTGTATAAAATTTAGCCATATCGCTGGTTTTGAACCTAAGCAAGGGCATTCCTTCAACTCCTAAGGTAGTAACGCATAATTCTCCTATTTCTCCGTCTTCAACTACGTTTCCGTCATCATCAACAAGTTCGGTTATGATAAGTTCGGGATGCTCGTGTCCGCCGCAACCGTATTCGCATTCGCAAAATGTTGTTGCCATTTCGGTAGAGGCGTATGTCGAGAACAGCTGAATATCCCATTTTTCCTTTATTTTGCTTCCCAAAAGATTAAGTTCTAGGTTGACATCGCGTAGGTTTTCGCCTATGCAAACGGCTTTTTTTATGCTGGAATTTTGATAGTCTATTCCGTTATCTTCGGCGTATTTGATTACTCTCAAAATAAAGCTCGGAACCACGATAATCGTGTTGGGATTAAATCGCTTGATGCTGTCCCATTGCAGTTCGGCAACGCCATTACCAACCCTAATAATTCCCGCACCCATTTTTCTAATCCCCAAAAAGTATGCAAGTCCTGCCATAAAACGTTTGTCAATTGTAGTCATTAGTTGGTATATGTCGGATGATTTTCCGCCGGCACAGGTGAAAGAAATTGCTTCGTTATAAGCCAATCGTTCTAAGTCTTTGTCGGTCATTGCAAATGTTACCGGATTACCCAAAGTTCCTGAAGTGGTAATATAATCGACAATTTTTTCTCTTTCAACACACAAAAAATCGGTGTTGTAGTTGTGCAAATCGGTTTTGGTGGTGAAAGGAATATTGCTCAAATCGGAAACGCCATTTATTTTCTCGATTTTTATACTGTTTTTGTTAAAAACGTTTTGATAGTATTTTGAATTGTTTTTCAAATACTGTAAGGCTTCTCTAAGCTTTTCGTCCTGAAATTTTTTAATAATTTCGGGAGGTTCAAATTCTATGGAAGGTATAAATTTCATGTATATATAATTTTTAGTGCTGTTTAATGTAAATTATTATCAATAAGCCAATTAAGGCAGTCTTGTTTCCATTTTTCTACAATTGGTCTTTTTTTAACACCAAAACCGTGTCCTCCGTTTTCATACAAAATTAATTTATTTGCAGGATTTTTGTTTTCAATATTTTTGTAAAAGTACACACTATTTTTATAGTTTACAACTTTATCGTCGATAGCGTGAATAGTAAGTATTGGAGGTGTGCTTTGGGAATTGTTAAATTCCAGCGAAAGCATTTCTTTAGTTTCAGGTGTGTAGTTTTTTCCCAGCAGGTTTCTGATAGACCTTTCGTGTCCAATGCTGTCGGTAAGTGAAATAACCGGATACATCAGCACAGCAAAGTCGGGTTTGAGCATATTGTCTTTTTGACTTGTATGGCTTATGAAATTTGAGTCGCTCAAAATAGTTGTCGATGCCGCTAAATGACCTCCTGCAGAAAATCCTATAATGCCGACTTTTTTGGGAGATATTTTATAATATTCGGCATTGGTTCTTACCCATGATATTGCTTTTTGTGCATCTTGAATCATCGCCGGATGTTCCCATCCGTAAAAGCCGACTCGGTAGCGTAATACAAAGCTTGTAAATCCAAGTTCGTTGAACCATTCGGCAACTTGATGACCTTCGTGTTTCATGCCAAGATGATGATAGCTACCTCCGGGACAGATAATTATTGCCGAACCGTTATGTTTATCGGCTGTAGGATAGCTAACATAAAGTTTTGTTTTTCCTTTTATATCGTCGCTGTCGCTCCACAACTTAACAGTTTCGCCAGGAGGCTTAATGTTTAAAACTAACGATAAAATACTTAAAATAATAATTGATAAATTCATATTCAAAAGGTTTTAATAAAAAGATAAAGATAATATAAAATTTGATATTGATAATTATTAATGTCCGATAAAAGGTGCGTGGTTCGGGTTGTCCCGAAGTTTCGGGATGTTTCGGGTTGCGGGTTGCGTGGTGCGTGGTGCGGGTTGCGGGTTAGTTTCGAGTTCTGAGTTCTGAGTTCTGAGTTTCGAGTTTTGTCCCGAAAATTTGGGAACAACTCTTGACTCATAACTTTGGACTTTCTACCACTCATCACTCATCACTCACCACCAATCACCAGCCACCAGCCACCCATCACTCATCACTCATCACCAACCACTCCCGAATACTCGGGACAAGCCATCACTAATCAATAATTTTATTTAGTTCTTCGGGATCAATTTTTGAATATCTCGGATTTGTAAGTTTGTTTTCGACGATATCAAAATCTACTTTAAAGACTTCTTCTCCGTAAAACGACAATTTTGAATTGGTCTCGGGGTTTCTTTCAAAATAAACCAGGTTTTCCAAAGGTATTTCGTATTTGTTGCAGATTTGTTGAGCTAACGAAGCGCTCACATTCGCTATAGGAGTGCCTTTGTTCTCGTCGTACAACTCGGTAGCTACAACATAGTATTTGTCGTCTTTTTCGGTAATATTAATTCCGCAACGAGAAGGTATTCCCCAATTCCCTTCAAAATCAAATATTTCGTCTATATGTTGATGCGATACTTTCATTTTTTAATTTATATTGCGAATAACTTTTTTACCAAAACTTTTGTTAGCTAAATTTCTGTTTCTGGGCTTATAAGTACCGTCTTCCATTTCTCTTATCATTACTTTGGTAAACAGTTTAAACATTTTTTGCTCCTGACTTTCGTCTTCATAAAATCTTTCCCAAGCGTAATGATACAGCTCGCTGAGTCTTTCGGGTGACATGTGCTTAGGATAATAAACCACTTTTTCGGCATTGTAATTATCCCAATTGGTGTCGAAGATGCGATTTTCTCTCTTCAGGTCGTTGTATGCTTTGGTGTGTGGGAATGGAGACAAGACAGTAAATTCGGCTAAATCCAAGTCAATTTCAAGTAAGAAGTCTATTAAACGTTTTATATCATCTTCGGTTTGATTGTCGAGACCGAGCAAGATAGTGCCCTCGACACCTATTCCGTAATCGTGGTAGCGTTTGATACGCTCTTTTATATAATCGGATGTGTCGAATACTGCCTGATATACATACCATGCACCGGCTTGAGCTGCGAGGTCTAACACTTCGGGTTTATCTTCTATGGTATGACTAATCCATTTCTTTTTGAGCGGTATCATGTTTCTGAACAACTCTTTTTCCCATTCGGTATTTTGAGCAAGCGAGTTATCGACTATGAACAAGCGATTGTTTTCAATAGTTTCCAATTCTTCAATAGCTTTATCTATGGGTCTGGCTCTAAATTGCCTTCCACCCAAGTAGCCGACAGCGCAGGGATAACAATTAAATCGGCAACCTCTGGAGGCGTGGAACAAATCGACCATTTGCACGCCTTTATGGTTGTAATATTCCTTTTTAAGCAAGTCTCTGCGGGCAGGTCCCACACATTCTATAGGAGGAAACTGATTGATATAATTGTACAGTTTTTTGAGCTTGTTGTTTCTGAAATCGTTAAAAACTTCTTCCATACGAGTTTCGCTTTCGCCAAGGAAAACCGAATCGGCGTACTGCATTGTTTCTTCGGCATGAAGCATGGTTGCAATTCCTCCGAAAATCACTTTTTTTCCTCTTGCTCTAAATTCCTTTGCTATTTGCCAACCTCTGTTAGCTTGAGTGCTTAGCATCATTGAGATGCCGACAAAATCGCAATCTTCGTCAAAATCGATTTCTTCAATGTTTTCGTCGGTAAATGATACCGAAACATAGTCGGGTAGCGATGCTGCCATGACCACAGGACCGTGAGGCGGCAGATTAAAAGTAGTTTGCCCCGTTAGTTTTTTCCACTTAGGGTATATGAGTTTAAATTTCATTTGTATGATTTGTAGAATTTGTAATGTCTTTTATCAGCGTGTTGTAGTCTATAAGCGAACTACAAGTTATGATTGAACCTATAGTAACGCCCAACATACCGTGAGTATTTATGTTTTGTCCGGTAAGTAGCAGATTAGGTATTTTTGTTTTGTGCGGGATGTAGCTTTCGGCTATATTGTTGGCGTTGTGCATAATTCCGTATGTTGAACCCATTGCGGTATAAGTATAATCGCGGTATGTAAGCGGCGATGAGGTTTCGTAATAGTCTATTGCGTTTATGATTTCCTTATCGAATTTTCTGACGAGAGAAAAAACTTTTTCGGCGCATTCTTGTTTAAAATTGTAGTACGATTTATCTCTTTTTCCTGTAAAAGAGTTTTCCCATTTTTTTACCGATTCAAACTTCATAGGAGTCAGAATTACCGCACTTTTTGCGTATTCTTGATTTACACTTTCAGCTTGATGCATAAGCAGATAGTTTTTGGGCGTAGTGAAATTGTCGTCGGGAATGTAGTCCCAAACGTTTTCGCAAGCAAACCTGTAGAAGTTGGTGTTTTTGTAAGCAAGTTTAGCATCGTTCTTAAATTTTATGTAAATACCAAAATTAGAAACCGTGTTGTTTATTTTGTTAATTCTGTTTCTGTATGCTTTGCGTAACAATGGTGTATCTGTGAGTTTTAACAAAGTTTGAGGATGAATGTCCGATATAAAATGGTTGGCGTAGAATTTTTCGTTACCTTTTGTAACAACGTATTCGGCTTTGGAGCTATCGCATTTTATTTCTGTAACTTCGCAATCGGTAAGGATTTTACCGCCATTTTTCAAAATTGACGATTCTAAACTTTTGGCAATGCTGTCGCTTCCGCCAACAATTCTGTACGCACCTTGAGTGTAAAAATTCCTGATTTGAGCGTGAATATACAATGGTGTAATATTTTTTTCTCCGCCGTACAAAAACAGGTTTCCTGCCAAAACATTTTGCAAATCGGGGTTTGAAGTTATTTTGCTGATATAATCAGAAACACTAATGTTATTGTAAGGATTGTTGGTAAACTCATATCCATCAAGCTTTTTCAGGTTCACAAAAGGTGAAGAATTTGCAATTTGCTTTATATCCTTTATGTATGTGTCGATGGCTTTTTTTTCGGAACCGAAAGAGTTTAGCAAATTTTCTTTCAAATTCTCGTAACCGACAGGAAAATCGAAGTCCATGCCGTTGGTGCTTATTGTATCGTAGGCAGAAGGATTTAGCTCTTGCAGTTTGACATTGTCGTTCAGATTGAAGTACTTGAAAAAAGTATTCATAATTTGTCCATCTTTCAGACTTCCTATGTAGTGCATTCCTGTGTCGAAAGTAATACCCTTGCGTCTGAATGTTTGCAAACAACCGCCAATTTGATTGTTTTTTTCTAAAACTAAAACGTCGTAGCCGAATTTGCTCAACAAAAAGGCACACATAAGTCCGCCCAAACCGCTTCCAATAACTATTACATCGTGTTTTTTCATTGCCACTCTTCCGATTTAATATTAGTTGTAAAAGTTATTTTATCATCAACTGTCATTTGCCATACGTCTTTGTTATCGGTTTGAATACCCGTTCCATAGTCGGTTTGAATAACAAAAGGAATATTGCAATTTTCGATTATATATTTCGCCAACTCTGCATCAGGATTAATGCTGACAGCAAAGTCGTAATCGGAAAAATTAATTTCGTCGTAATTTTTACATTGGTATTCCAAATTCTCGGGTACTGAAATGCAGTTTTTAGCCAAATTAATTTTGTTCACATCATTATCCACGCCAACGTGAGTTATTTGCTTTTTTACCAAGCTATTGAGTAAGCTAAATGTGCCATGACCGCAGTTGAGTTCCAAAACTTTACCTTCGTCGGGAATAAGATCAATAATATCCGTAAAGCAATTGTATTTATTCAGCGTACGCTTGGTTTTGTAATCAAGATACGAACCTTTGTATATGTAATTGGAAATTATTTTGTGCTTGAAATAGCTTGGAGTTTCGGCTTCATCGGAAATGCTTTCGTACTCATTTCTGTACCATCTTCTGACGGCTTTACTCATTTCGGAGTAATTATCGTCCCACAATTCCGATTGACTATCAATTCTATCGTAAATATTAATGCTCACGGAGCTTTTGTTCAGAATTAATTCCGACTTTTGAAGTGCATTTCCAACGCCGTGCATAACAATAGGAACAATATCCAAATTGAGTTTATTTGCTAAATAAAAAGCACCTTTTTTAAAGCGATTGATAGTGCCGTCTTCGGAGCGTGTTCCTTCGGGGAAAACCATAATGCTGTAGCCCTTAGCAACAAGTTTTTCAATATCTCCCACGTGATTTTCAATACCATCGTAAATAGGCAGGTAATCGGCAAATTTTATGAGTTTGCCGTAAAACGGCGAATTCCAAACCCATTTGTTGGTCAGAATAATAATTTTTGGAGACAGCATCATAATGTACATCAAATCTAGGTGCGACTGATGATTGCTTATTATTATTGCAGGTTTTTCAAAATTTTCCGCCGAGTGATTTGTAACTTTGTACGATACCCAAGGTATGATTTTAGCGACTAACTTGCAGGTTTTTTGGAGTAAAACGTGAAATCTGAGTTTATTTTTATCGGTTTTGCCAAATAATCCCAACAACACGTACCCGTATAGAGTGATAAAAAGACTTGCGAAAACAAAAAATACAAAGCTATACGAAGTTGTAAACAGATTATTGAAAGTAATGGGAGTCAAGCGATTTCCGCTTTTCTTTTTTGTAATCAAGTCGTAAAAGAAAGGTGTTAGAATGAAGGACATCATCACAACCGAAAACATACCTACCATGGTAACTTGTGCAAGTGAAAACATTGCAGGATGCTTGGCAATGATAAGTGAGCCGATACCGACAAACATTGTTACTGCCGATAATATTACAGATGTTTTGTACGTGTTCAGCAGCTTGTCTTTTCTTGCGTAACCCGTTATCATTCCGTCGAGCATAAAAATTGTGTAATCATCGCCCAAACCGAAGATAAACGTAGCTAGTATTATGTTTACAATGTTAAAATTGATATTGAATAGAGTCATAATTCCCAATATCCATACCCAACTTATAAGCATGGGAATAAAGGCAATTAAACTCAACTCAAAACGCCCGAATGATATTGTCAGGAACGCAAACACAATAAAGCCGCAGATATACAAAACCGTGTCAAAGTCTTTGCTAAGGTTGCCTACCATGCTTTTTACAACGCTGGTATTGTCCACAGCGAACACGTTTTCATCTTTATTGATTTGGCTTATTACTTCGTTGCTTTTAGCTGGTGGTGTGTGCAATATTGTAACAACCGAGTATTGCTCCGCAGATTTATGAATGTAGTTGCTTGCTAAGTTATTGTTAATCACCGAAAATTCATCGAAAGGCAGTATTGAGTAGCTCTTGCTGATGAGATTGTTAATTCCATCAAATGCAGACTGCTTGTATCCCAATTTTTTGCCGACAATAGTTAAATTTTTATTCAAATCGTCTTTTCTATCTTTCCAAAAACCTTCCCATTGCTTAAGTTTTTCTTTTTGAGTTTGTTGCGAAGGAATAAAATTGCCAATTCCATTTATTTCGGTTATTTCTTCATCGGCAAGCATTTGATTCAAATTAGGCAGAATTTTTTCGTATTGCATAATAGCCGAATCAACTGTGGATGCTTGCGACACGCAGAATATTGTGTTTTTGCCTAACGAAGAGTTTTTGCTAATTGTTTTAAAAGCTTGCTTTTGCTTTTCCGACATATAATTTATTTTGTTCATGTCGGTTTCAAATTTTATTTGTTTCGAAAAATGAAACAGGACAGGAGTAACAATCAGCAATATTATCAGTAAAACTTTTTTCTTATCAAATCGGTATTCGGCTATTTTGTTTATCAATCGGTAGTTTTCGTCAGATTTTTTTTCTATTGTTTTGGTTAAGATGTGAGGTAGAAAAATAACTACAAAAATAAGAGCTCCAATAAGGGCGGCGGCAGCAAATATGCCGAAATCTTTCATGGGTTCGGCGGAGATAAACAAAAGACTCAAAAATGCACCGACTGTTGTAAAACTGCCAATAATAAGTGGCGAGCTTATGTTGCCCAGAATTTGTCGTGGCGAGGCACCGTTTCTGTGCTGAGTCATGTAGTGCAGTGCGTAATTTATTGCAATTCCCAATATTATCGAACCTGCACCTATTGATATTGCCGAAATTGAATCTTTTAATATTGATAATGTAGCGAGTGATAGTAATCCGCCGTAAAAAACAGGAACAAATATTAAAGCAATTATCTTGATTTTTCTGTAAAAACTCAAAAGTAATATCGAGATTATTACAACGGCTATTGTTATTGAAATTGCACTATCTTTTTTAATTTGTTGAGCGTTACTCACAGCTACCGCCGAAGCTCCAAAATAGCTTGTTGACAACTGGTTTTCGAAACGTTTTTCGGTGTAATCTAAGGAGTTTTCTATGTTTTTTACAAGTTTCTTATTGTTTGCCGTTTCGCTACTACTGTTTTGCGAAGTTATAAAAATAAAAAGGTTTTTGTAGTCGGC
Organism: Lentimicrobiaceae bacterium; assembly: GCA_033809755.1. GTDB lineage: Bacteria > Bacteroidota > Bacteroidia > Bacteroidales > UBA4417 > UBA4417. Next base: position 36,869 of record JAPXLB010000011.1, on the reverse strand, counting down.
TGTAAATATATACTGATTATGCAATTTGTAATTTTCGCCGACGCTAAAACTGTTGAGTCGCTTTAAAATCGGGACAGAAAAGTGCAAAGGATCGTTCAGAATTTGATTTTTTAAAACTATACCGGCAAAACTACCAAGCAATTGCTTGTTACTTTCTAAATTTTTTTCAATGTTTTCGGGCTTTATAGCCGAATCAATTGCTGCATAATCTTCTGTTGTGAGGTAGTAGGGTAGATGCTCAACGATAAAATCCGATACTTCCATCATTTTGTCGGTATCAATTTTATACATTATATCGTCTTTGGCGTTTAGCGTAGCATCAACAGAATCGAGATATTGAACAAAAACTTCTGCTGCTTCGCAAAGCAAGTCTATATCGACAGAACTCGTATCTTTCGGACTTAACATCACAATTGACTTATTTTCAAGTCCTTGCTGCTTTATGAGAAAATCTGTCTGCTTGTCGCTGCTTGGCAAAAACTCCGATATGTCTTCGCTGAAATTTAATCTCAAGGCAAAAAACAAGCACACAACAATCGACAATACGAGGATTGCCGTTGCCAAAAGGCGGTTTTTGTTAAAAAAATCGTATATAGCTTGAACTATTTTACTCATTTGTAAAACGATTTTTTAAACAATGAAACAAAATAGAGGGATAACCGTATATTATCGCAACAACGCTTAAAAAAGTGTTTAACACACTTATTCTGAAAAAATCGGTGAAGGGTCGGAAATGCGATATTTTCTCAGATTCAGGTGGATAATATACGTTAATATCGACGGGAATAATACTTACGTTTTTCCAAGCTAATCGGACTAATATTTCAAGTTCCGTTTCGTATCTGTTTGTAAGTATATTTGTCTTTCTGATGTGCTTAATAGGGTATAACCTGTACCCCGATTGAGTATCGGGGAGTTTTTTGCCCGTTTGTACAGTAAACCAAAAATTTGAAAATTTGTTGGCAAAGCTACTACCGGCTTTCATGTGTTCTTGCGAAAAACTCCTACTGCCAACTATCATCGAGTTGGGTTTTTCAGCAATTTGATTTACAAAAACAGGAATATCTTCGGCAAAGTGCTGTCCGTCAGAGTCTATACTTATTACGTAGTTGTAATTGTTTTGTTCGGCGTACTTAAAACTCTGTTTCAGAGCGTAACCTTTGCCCCTGTTTTTGCTGTAGCTTATGGTATTTATTCTGTCGCCGAATTTGTCAAGTATTTCGGTAGTGCTGTCGGTCGAGCCGTCGTTTACAACCAAAACATCCGGCGTGTGCATCAGAACATCTTCAATAATTTTCGACAAAGTTTTTTCATTGTTGTAGGTTGGTATTACAACCAAAACACCAAGCTCTTTAATATCTTCAACTTTGCTATTATTGTTAGTCATGCACTGAGTAAGTTAGTTTAATTCTTGCAAACATTGTTTCATCGTGTTTGATAACGATATTCAACTTATTTGCTTCGTCTTTTGTAAACACAAACTCCACAATCGGGTTTTCAATAGGATTTATAGCATTTAAAAACCTTATATTTTGCGTTTTGTTTATGCTAATTTGCTTCCCAAGCTCGGTGCTTATTAGCTCTTTGGTAATTTGCAACAAAAGCGCACCGGGAGTTATGGGATTATCCGGAAAGTGGACTTCAAAAACCCAATGATTGTTGTTAAGTTTAATCGTATAAGCGAATCCGTCATCTGACTTCTTGCTGTCGCTTATTGTGTAAAAATTGTCTTTTAGTTCGGTATTACTCATCAAATTGTAAAAAAGTAAGTTTGTAAGATATATTGTTTCTGAGATTTGTTACGGTATAATTTCGGTCTTTGTTGCATTCAAAGCACTGTACCGTCTTGTGTTTTAATAGTTTGCTTATTTTATACGAGCCGTTGGGATTAAACTGTAATTCGTAATTATACTTGTTGTTTGTGTTTGGTGGAAATTTTGAAAACAAAAATCCCAGGTCGCTTTCAATTATTTTTTTCACAAAGCGATTGTTAAGTTTGTCGGCAGCGTAGTTTATTTCAACATTGCCGTCGGATACTGAAAAATCAATAATTTTAATTCCAAACTCGTTTACTATCGAAGCCCTTATTGTGTTTCCGTCGAATTTAGCCAACATAATGCCTGACAAACCGTTGTTGCCATATTCTATAGAAAACGAAAATAAGTACGTGCCTACATCTTCTAATTGTAGAATGTAGTACGGCTCTAAGGGTTTTTGTGTGTAAATTGATTGTGAAACTACGTTATTTGTTGATATCAAAAACGCGGTTATCAATATTTTTGTTAAATATCTTTTCAGAAAAATCGATATTTGTAACATCTCCTTGTTTGTCGTGCAAAAGTATAGAATCAACGCTCCAATCTTTACTGTTAAAATGCAGCGAGATTTTGCTAATCATATCTCCTAAAACTTTGTTTTTAGGGACGATTTCAACTTTGTACGTATTGTTATTTTTAAAATATGTGATGTCAAAATCTTTTTTATTGTCCAACAGCTCTCCATTGAAGCTGCCAACCACAATAGAACTTAAATTTTTAAAAAACGAATTGGAGTTTGAGTCAAAAGTGTTTTTTTGATCCTTGTTTACCATCGCAATTTTGTTTTCGTTGATAACAAAAGAAAACTCGTAAGGAGTAGTGTATTGCCAAAGCAGTTTTCTGTCTTTTTTCAAATACATTTTTCCTTTAGAAATCAGTTTTGAATCTAAAAACGACATTTCTTTTTCCTGAACAAAATTGCATTGTATGGTATTTACGCTTTCAGCGGATTTTTTTATTTGATTTTTGCAAGCAATGGCATCGGCATTATTTAGCTTTACGTAGTTTTGAGCGTTCAGATTTGAATTCAAAACACTGAACATAACAAGCAAAGTAAGGACGTAAAAATTAGTTTTAACTCTCATGATTTAGAATTTTACTTCTGTACTACAAATATTACGCCTAAAATTATCAAGCCGAGTCCAATCCAACGATTAATGGGTATTGTTTCGTGAAAAATGACAACCGCAGCTATTGCACCTATAACGTAACTCATGCTGATTAGCGGATAAGCCATACTAAAGTCGAAGTGTTTTAATATGTACATCCAAAGCAATGTTGCTATTACTATTGAAATTCCTGAGAACAGAAGTTGCCAATTTACAAGTAATTGCTTGAAAAATTCTATCGTAAACGAGAATTTTCCCATTCTTTGCATCGCAAATTTCAAAAACACTTGAGCTGCGACCAAGAAAGTCGATTGTATTAATGATAAACCTATTAGTCTGTACATTTTGAAATAATTGAAAGTGCGTGTTGCTTATTATCTGAATGATTATAGAAAAGTATATTTTCCGGATTTTTTATTTCTTTGCCGTTAAGTGTAAGGTGTTTAGGGATTAGTCTGTTTTTCAGACAGATAGCAGCCGCAGCAAACCCAAATCCGCTCGACGTATAATAATAGCCGCTTAAGTTTCTGAACAACCCGATTTTATCGGATAATTTGCTGTTGTTGAACAAATTGTTGTAAACCAAGTCGTTTTCCTTATCTCCGTTGGTGCCTGTGAGTACCAAATCGACGTCGTCAAAGCTGAGATTATTTTCGGATAGAAAATTCTCAACAAAATCTATGTCAATACCTTTGGTGTTGTACGTTATTTTGAGGTCGCTTATTTTAGCATACGATTTTTCGTTAAAACAGTTGGTAACTACCAAAGCCGAACTACCTTCGCCTGCAAATGAACCATAGCTATCGTTTTGTTTGGCTATGTTTAATGTGCTTTCGACATTTGTTTTCCAAAATTTAATATTATCGTACAGTTTATGAAACTTTTCGTTAAGCTCGTCATTACCCATAACCAACCCATTGTTTATTTCGTTGTTTCTTATCATGCAAACGGCGTCTAATAGGGCGTGCTCGAACGATACACCTTTTTGCATAAAAGTATTGTTGTAGTTTTTGCAATTAATATCAATTGCAACCTGACTGCTTAGTGTGTTGTGAGTTGAGTGAATGAAAGCCGTTGGAGAAAGAAACTCTTCATTGTTCTCTACCATTGAAGTCAAAAACTTTTCGGTATCCGTAGCGCATCCCAAACCTGTACCCGAAATTATAGCGTCAGGAACACTTACATCGGCATTTTGTAAAGCAGTTTTTGAAGTTACAATACTTCGTTTTATAATAGGACTCATCCTGCGTGCAGTGCCGGCATTTATGTACTGTTTGTAGTCAGGGTCTTGACACTTAACATAGTTGCTGCTAAAATCTTCGGGATTATATATTACATCATCCGACAACGGTTTCTGAATAGATATTAAACCTATGCCATTAATGTATATTGGAGTTCGTTTCATAAAAATTAATTGTACAGCGAAAATATTATACTGGTATTGTTGCCGCCAAACCCGAAAGAATTTGAGAGTACGTTTTTGAGTACACGATTTTCAATTTCTTTTTGTGGAGCAAAATTAAGTTCCGGCATTTTATCTTTGAAGTTGTAGTTGGGCGGAATAAAACCTTCGTTAAGAGCTAAAATACTGATAATTGCTTCAATTGCTCCCGATGCACTGGTAGTGTGTCCTGTAAGCGATTTTGTGGAGCTGACGGGCGGAATATTATCGCCAAAAATTCTTTGTATTGAAATGCCTTCCGACAAGTCGTTGTTTGGAGTTCCGGTGCCGTGTGCGCTAATGTAGTCAATATCTTGAGGTTTCAGGTTTGAGTTTATCAAGGCATTTTGCATAGCCAAGTATGCACCTTCGCCTTCGGGCGAAGAAGCAGTCTGATGGTAAGCATCGCAGGTGTTGGAATAACCGCTTACTTTGCACAAAATTTTGCCTTTATCTTGAGGTTTTACGTCAGATGCTTTTTGTAAAACTATATATGCTGCACCTTCGCCAAGATTTAAGCCGGCTCTGTTTTTATCAAAAGGTTTGCAAATCTCATTATCTAAAATTAAGAGAGTACTAAAACCGTTTATGTGAAACTTCGTCAAACACTCACTTCCGCCAACAACAGCAATATCTGCAAGGTCGTTTTCTATAAGTCGGCAACCCATTATTACTGAGTTTGCTCCCGACGAACAAGCTGTTGATATAGTTGATACATGACTGAAACATCCGAAGTAGTCGGCAATAGCTTCCGAGCTGGAACCGCAGTCGTGGACTTTGATATACTTGTCGTACTCGTCGGTTTCAAAAAAGTCTAAGAAATGCTTTTCGCTTTTTTCCATACCGCCAACAGTTGTCCCGTTAATAAATGCCACACGCTTTGTCGCTTTTTCTTCGTTGCTTAAGGATTCTATGGCTTGTTGCGCAGCTAAAATTCCCATGAGTGTAGTTCGAGTGTGTTCGGCATCTTTGGGCAGGTTGAGCATTTGTTTCATTTCGGCATCCGACAAGGCAACTTCGGCAACAGGATATTTATTTATAGTATCCAAATGTTTGATTTCGCCGATTGGACAGGTTGAATTTTTAATCGAATGCAAAATTTCAGCAACACTGTTTCCAATAGCCGAAACAACGCCCATACCGGTAACAACTATTTGCTCGTTTTTCATTTTACTTTGTACGGTGTTTTTCAATATACTGAGCCATCGTTTCTACTGAAGAAAAAATTTCTTTGCCTTCGTTGGCATCTTTTAGTTTTATACCGTAGTTTCTTTCCATTAGTACTATTAGTTCGAGAGCATCAATAGAGTCTAAACCCAAGCCCGAACCAAACAAAGGAGCTTTTTCGTCAATATCTTCGGGAGAAATCTCTTCTAAATTTAAAACTTCTATTATCTCTTCCTTTAGCGTATCAATCAATGATTTCATGTTTATTTAAATTTTTAAAACTGTGTATATTCTAATTTACTATATCTGTTATAATTTTTTCAATTCTTTATAGTTGCTCCTGTTTATGAGGTATGCTTCTGCAAAATTACTATCGTTGTAATCATCAACAAACAGGACAATAGCATGGTTCATATCAGAGGTGCTATACGCAGAGTCAATTATATTTATAAAATTTTCGTTGTTTTTATTTTCTGAAATTATGCAAGTGTTTTCGCCGTAGATTTTGTGTCGTATGCAGATTTCGCCCAAGACTATATTTGGTAAGGTGTACACAAACACTGCAGGACTCGGAAAATACTCATCGCCAATTGTAGCTTGGTAATTGCAATCGGTGCTTAACGACGAATACGAACTTAGCATAAATAATGCAAGATTTTCTTTTTCTTCAACTGATAGTTCAGCCTTTTGAAGAAGTATTTCGGTAGATAAAAACCCTAATTTCGCAAGCAAGTCCATTTTATAAAATTTCGGATAGTCTATTTCCAACGATTTATAAATATTTTTTGCAAATGTAATCATATCTGCCTTATCATTATTGCGATAAAAATCCTTATCGGAATAATTTACTTCTTCCGATGAAATTTTGCAGTATTTAATCGTATTTTCTTGCATGTTAAATCATTTTAGAAATTAGTACGGCAGCGTTGCATCCGCCAAATCCTGAGGCAGTCTTCAAACATTGATTAAGTCCAGCTTTTTGATTTACGGTTTTATCAATAACGTTAATGTCTATACTTGTGCCCAAATTTTCAAATCCCAAGCATTTGATGAGCGTGTTGTTAATCAGTGCTTCGCCGCACAAAACAGTTTCAATAACACCGGCTGCTCCCATTGTGTGTCCTAAGTATCCTTTCAAACTATTTATATAAACTCCTTTTAAATCGGTTCTGCCAAATGCAATGGCTTCCATTTCGTCGTTGTAGGCAGTCGCCGTTCCGTGAGCGTTTATGAAATCGGGATTGAAGTTGGGAACTGATTTTTTTATTTTGTTTATGGCTCTTACTAACCCTTCGCCTGTTCTGGAGGGACCCGAAATATGGTTTGCATCGTTGGTTATTGCGCCATCTTCTATGATAATTTTCTGTTTCAAATCATCTTTATTATCGGTGATGCTTAGAATTATTGTTGCAGCGGCTTCTCCCGAATTAAGTCCTTTGCGGTCTTTGTCGAATGGCTTGCATGGCTCATCTGATAGGGCTTTAAACGATTGAAATCCTGAAACTATAAATCGGCTTGATAAGTCGGCTCCAACTATTACAACGTATTTGAATTGCTTTGCAAGCAGAAGTCGCTTAGCGATTACAATTGCCGATACTCCCGATATGCATGCGTTTGAGATAACTATTGGTTGATTACTGTTTCCGAAGTATTTGCAAAGTGCATTGGCACTTCTCCATAAGTACGCCTGACTTGTATCTGTGCAATTCTCGCTTGTATTATCAATTGCTGTAATATTTCCTTTGGTAGTCGATAGGATAAACAAAACATCTTTTGAAGACGGTTTTATGTTTGCCTGTTGTATAGCTTTGTGAGCCGAAAGTATTATCAGTTTATCGAATGTGTTATCGATATTTTGGATATTGGCAGCTTGAAGTTGAGTTTCCAACTCATTTTTATCAATTATTGATGCACAAAAATCTTCAGCTAAGTTCAGAGCCGATTTGTCGTATTTGGTAAGCGAAGTTTTACCTTCTTTGATAGCATTATAGGTCTCGTTGGTTGAAAAACCCAATGGCGAAATGATATTGTTACTTATTTGATATACAAAACTCATTACAACAAATTATATTTTTGTTTCCATTCCAAATAAAATTCCGGAGAGTTCCACTCAAGTTGGTAGTCGGAGTTTAAGAAGACTTGTACGCTACTTCCCGTAGCGATTACTATCTTTTGCGTTGAATCATAAATATTGTATTTGTACTTTATTTTTGCTGCTGCACAGGGTTCGTAAATAGCTTCAACTATGGCTTTGTCGCCGTAGGTTAAAGGTTTTTTGAAGCTGAAATCTAAATTTACCAAAGGAGCGTAATATCCGTTTCTTTTAATATCTAAGTAACCGATTCCGTATTTTTTGCCAAAAGTTTCGCGAGCATCTTCAAAATACTTTGCATAAGCTCCGTGCCACACTATTCCCATAGAGTCGACTTCGCTAAAGCGGATTTCTATTTCTTTTGTTGCCGATAGTATTTTCATTGTTCGGATACTTTCATTTCGCCTGTGGCGATAATTTCATCGTTAAGTTTAACAATGGCTTCAACCATAGTAATGCTGGCAAATACGTTTAAAACCTTGATATGAGTTTCTATCGTTTGATTTGCTGCTGGCAGCATTTTTATTTCAAAATTCTTAACGCTACCAATAACGCCTATGCTCACTCCTTTACCACCCTTCCTGTTCAAATACCCAATACGAGCAGCACAAGTTTGGGCAATATTTTCCATCAATCCGGCTTCGCTAAGCACATTGTCGATTACCAAAATATTGTCGGGTTTAATATTGAAGACGGTTTTTGCAAAGTCTTGAGTGCATTCTACCAACTTATCTATAAAGATAAAAGGTCGCCTCTGCGGCAAAAGAGTTTCAACATTAATATTTATTATATCGTTTTTCATAAAGTACATTCAACAATTGTGTGGCTTATACCAATGTTATCGTGTGTGCGGTTGATTTTAAGTCCGGCTTGTTCGATAAGTTTAGCTAAGTCGTCAAATTTGTACATTTGGCTGTTGCCGTTTGCCATGCAGGTAAAGTACAAACTTGTTGCCGTCAGGCAATACGAACCGGCTACAGTTTTTTGGTTATCCCAAAATGTTTCCATTATGAATATCTTGCCTTTGGAACTTAGCGTTTCTTTTGCATTCAATAAAATTTGCACAATTTGTTGCTGAGAGAAACAATCTAAAAACTGGCTCATCCACACAACATCGTAGCCTTTTGGGTATTTTTTGTCAAAATTCAGGATGTTGGCAGCTTGTAAATCTATTCTATTTTCAAATCCTGCCTTTTTTATATTTTTTTTCGCATCTTTCAGCTGTCCCGGAAGGTCTAAAATGGTCACCTTAACATCGGGGTTGAAAGTTGCACATTCTATTGCAAATTTTCCGGTATTTCCGCCTATGTCTAAAATCTTTTTAGGATTATCGGAGAAAATTATAGGCAAAGCCACTGGAAATGATGTGTCGGAGTAGTAGTGGTCGAACTCGAACCAACTTTTTCTGACTTGTTCTGGAAGTTCCGAAAGTGCTTGGTAAATAGTATCCCATTTTCCAAAAACTTTTAATCCTTCGGGTTTTCCGTTTAGCAGAGCCTCATCTAAATAGTAAAAGCCATTGTAATTTACATCGTGAACAAAGTTCATATTGGCTTTTGTCAGCTCGTCGGTAAGTAAAAACCATCCGGTTTTGGTTAAGAAAAATAAATCGTTTTTTTCTTCAACAACTTCGATATGCAATCCTGCTTCTAACAGCACTTTGGCTGCATATTCGGATATATTACACTTTTTTGCAACGTCTTTGCAAGAAATGCCGTCTTCATTATTGTTTAACGCTTCCAATATGCCGAATTTCACCAAACATCTTGCAGCTTGAAACATTATTGGAGCGAATGCTATTTTTTGGGCATCAAACTGAGCCTGATGAGCAGATTTATAATTCTTACCTCGTTTTATAGCCATAAAATCTGATATTAAAAATTTCTATAATTCCAAAAATCGTAATAATTAAACCACTGCAAAGGATATTTTTTCACAACCATTTCGAGTGTTTTTACATATTCTTTCAAAAGCAAAACCGATTTTTCTTTCAAAGGTAGATTGTCGCCATCGACTTCAATTCTATAGATATATGTAGTATATTTTTTATATCCTTTTCTGATAGTAAAAAGCACAATTACCGGGAGATTTAATTTGGTGGCAATTTGAAAAGGGTTTAATGGGAACAAGGCTTTATTGTTCAAAAACTCGCATTCTATATTGGTTGAGCCTTCGTAGGTTCTATCTCCCGAAACGCCTATTAGGTCGTGGTTATCAACAGCCTGATAAATTGAAATGAAATGTGAATATGGATCTACAACCGGTATTAACTTTGTGTTCTGTTTTGCAAGTAATTCGGTTCTATGTTTTTGTATATGCTTTGCTTCAAATCCGTAAACTAATGAGTGAATAGTTTTAGATTCGGGTTTAAGGAAAAAGGCAACAATTTCCGAATTTCCTACGTGCGACTGTACCAGCAATCCGCTGCTGTTTTTATTGTAAGCTACATCATCAAAATTTTTCTGGTTAACTGTTGTGAGAGTAAATCCTTTTTTATAGCCCGATAATACGGCAAACTTATCAGCTATAACAAATGCAAACAACACATGATTTTTAATCACCGATGATACAGATTTCAGCGTACCAAACTGCTGATTTCTTTTAAAATATCTGTAAGTGTTTTTTGTTTCTCTGTGATGCAGTACCAAAAAAAACGGAACTAATACTAGCCCTATGATGTAAGCCGGAATTACACCAAAGTTTCTAATAAAAAAAAGGGAAAGGTTGTAACTTACTTTGCTGATTTTAGTTTTCCCCTGCCACGTATCGGTTGATATCATGCTTTTGAATTAAGGACGTTTTCTATAAAATCGTAAAACTGGTTAAGGGTGAGGACCTCTGCCATTTCTTCCGCTTTTATTCTATATCCGAAAATTTGTTCAACTATAACCACAATATCAACAAAGTCAAGGCTGTCAATACCTAAATCTTCTTTTAGTAAAGCCTCGGGCTTAATAAGATGGGGTTCGACTTCGATTTCTTCAACCAGAAAAGTATTGACTTTAGTTTCGATTTCCGTTCTTGTCATGATATTAAATATGTTAATATGTGCAAGTGTAAAATATTTGCAAAGATATAAATATTTGAATTATTTATTATAAAAACACTCGGATTTACACTTTTTTTATTACTATGGCGCTATTGGTGCCGCCAAAGCCGAACGAGTTGGAAAGAACAGTGTTTAGCTCAGCTTCGGTTGTAGAGCTAATTATGTTAATTTTCTCCGATTCTTCGTCGGGGTTTTCAAAGTTGATATTCGGGGCGATGAAATTGTTTCTCATCATCAATATTGAATATACTATTTCGCTTGCACCTGCCATCCAGCACTCATGTCCTGTCATTGATTTTGTCGAGCTTACAGGTGTTTTATATTCACCGAAAAGTGAGCTTATTGCTATTGCTTCGTTTCTATCGCCCAAAGGAGTAGATGTTGCGTGGGCGTTTATATAGTCGATGTCGGCTGGAGATAATTTAGCATTATCCAATGCCATTTTCATAGCTATAAGCGAGCCTACATTATTGGGTTGCGATATATGCTCGCCATTGGATGAAAATCCGTAGCTGACTATTTCGGCAAGAATATTTGCTCCTCTTTTTTTAGCGTGTTCGTATTCTTCTAAAATAAGTGTTGCTGCTCCGCCGCTTGGTACAAGTCCGTCTCTGTCGCGGTCGAATGGGCGTGAAGCCTTCGTCGGTTCATCTATCCTTTTTGAAAAAGCATCTAAAGCGTCAAAACTACCCATTGAATACAAATTCGTTTCTTGAGCTCCGCCGCATATTACAACGTCTTGCAGACCGTTTTGTATAAACAATAAACCCAATCCTACCGAATGCGAACCGCTAGCGCAGGCAGCACTTATAGTCATGTTTATACCCTTTATTTTGAATATTACCGACAAATTCATTGTAACCGTCGAGTTCATTGATTTGAATATTGCTCCCGAACCCATGAGCATGGTATCCTTTTTCTCAACGGCAATGTTGTGGGCTTCTATAACGGCTTTTGCCGACGAATCGTTTCCGTAAAAAATTCCTACTACGTTGTTTTCCAAATAATCAAGGTCTATGTTAGCCATATCTAGGGCTTCTTGCGTGGCTATGTAAGCGTATTCTGTTTCTTCAGCCATGCCCGACCTCAATCGTCTTTCTAATTTACCTTTCAAGTTTGGAACTTCCAAAATACCTGTTAATGGCGATTGGTAACCGTACTCGGTTCTGAGCGGGTCAATGCCTATACCGGATTTACCGGCACGTAGCGACTGGGTTACCTCGTCGATGTTTTTACCAATACTTGAATAAATTCCAATTCCTGTTACTACAACTCTTCTCATTATTGTTTTTTGTTATTTACGTGTGAATACCTCCGTTTACTGATATTACTTCTCCTGTAATATATGCCGCTCTTTCGTCGGTCAGGACACCTACGAGATAAGCCACCTCTTCGGGTCGTCCAAAACGGTTTACAGGAACAAGTTTCGACAGTTCTTTCTCGTCCAAATCTTCGGTCATTTCCGATTTAATGTATCCGGGAGCGATAGCGTTAACTGTAACACCTTTTCTACCAACTTCTTGAGCCAATGCCTTTGTGGCTCCGATAACTGCTGCCTTAGCAGCCGAGTAGTTGGTTTGTCCGGGCAATCCTTTAATTCCCGAAAGCGAGACAATATTAATGACACGTCCGGACTTATGGATTAACATATCTTTTATCAATCGACGAGTTACGTAGAAAAATCCGTTTAAGTTAGTGTCTATAACATTTTTCCATTGTTCGTTTTGCATCCACAGCAACAAACTGTCGTTTCTTATACCGGCGTTATTAACCAATACCGAAATATAACTGCCTTCGTTATTGTTAAACCACTTTTCTAATTGGCTATCAACTTCATCAACATTTGAAATGTCGAACTGAAGCAGTTCGGCACTTTTGCCGTTACTTTTTATTATATTTAGGGTTTCTTCGGCAGCAGCCTTATTGCCTTTGTAGTTGATAATAACGTTGTAGCCCAAGTTCGACAGTTCTACACATATAGCTCTGCCAATACCTCTCGAACCTCCTGTAACTAGTGCGTGTTTCATTATACTATTGTTGCTAAATATTTATGTAAGGACTGATTTTTCAAATAATCGGTTACAATTCTTATTACATCGTATTTTGTGGTGTCTTCAATAAAAACAGGTGCAATTTGGTCAAATTCTTTGTAAAAATTTAACGTAGCCGATGCCATTTTATCGAATTTGTCAACTATTCGGTATGCTTGCAACACAGCAATTACGTAAATAGACATTATTTCGTATGTGTTGTTGATTACTCTTTGAGCTAGTAAAGCCGAATTAGTTCCCATACTTACTATATCCTGATTGTCAAGGTTATTAGGAATACTGTGAACGTAGTTAGGGAAACTCAAGGTTTGGTTTTCGGCTGTGGTTGATGTAGCTGTAAACTGCATAGCCTGCATACCAAGGTTTAAGCCCAATTTGCCTAAGTTTAAAAATGCTGGAAATCTTTCGTTTAGTTTCGGATTAAGTAAAAAGTTCAATTGTCTTTCAATCAGCATAGATAGTTTGGTCATGCATATTTTCACTTTATCCATTTCTAACGAAATATAATCGCCGTGGAAGTTGCAACCATGATAAACTGTTTTTGTAAAAGTATCAACTACAGGATTATCGTTAGATGAATTAGCTTCGTTTATTATAACTTTTTCGGCATATTCGATGGTATCGATAATCGGTCCTAAAACTTGCGGGAAACATCTTAAAGAGTAGTATTCTTGCACTCTTTCGGAAATTATCTCATTCTTCTGATTATTCTTTTTGTAAAGAGACTTATCCCTTTTCTTAAGCAGTTTGCTGTCGTGCAGTATGTTGCTAACCATATGAGCAGCATGCTTCTGACCGTAATGTAGTTTGCTGCAGTTAAGTTCTTGCGAAAAAGTATCGTCGAAACTTTCAACCAATTCGTTAACCATTGCCGAAAGGTATAAAGCCAAGTTGATAAGATTTCTGGCATGAATTATATTAACAACAGCAATACCTGTCATAACCGAAGTGCCGTTTATTAGCGACAAACCTTCGCGTATATGTACTTTTATGGGCTTAAGTTTGCATTTTTTGAAGGCGTCTTCGGTTTTCATCACTTTATTTTCGTAAAAAACTTCGCCTTCGCCAATCATGGTAAGAGCAATATGTGCCAATTGTACCAAGTCGCCACTTGCTCCAACGCTTCCGTGCGAATAAACAACCGGAATAATGTTGTTGTTTATCATATCGCGAAGTAGCAGTATGGCATCGGGGTGTATGCCCGATTTAGCCTTGCACAGCGATAATAATCTGCATATCATTGCGGATTTTACGTATCGTTGTGGAATTGGAATGCCTGAGCCTGTACAATGGCTTCTGATAAGGTTGTACTGTAACTGATTTAAGTCTTTCGGCTCAATTTTGTGTTGCGACATAGGACCGAAACCGGTATTAATACCGTAAATTATTTTGCCTTTGGCAAACTCTTCTAAAAAATTAAAGTTGTCGCTTACTTCTGAAATAATATTGTCGGGAATAACAATATCTTCGTCGTAATACAAGTGTTTTATAAAATTGTTTATATTGAATAACATATCGGAGTTTTTATAATTATCACATGTTTTTTATAGTACTGACAATTTCAATACTTTTTCTTGCGTCATTTAGTCCAAATCCTTTTCCGTCGAGGATGTTTTGATAGCTAACAGTGTGCAAATCGGTGAAGCCTTGGCTAAACTCAACAGGTTCGCCGTCAACAACAATGTTTCTGAAGGTTCGTTTACCTTCTTTCTTACAATCTTCAGGAAGTTGATTTTCGTCGACGCTAAGTAGCCATCTAACGTTAGCTTTTTCTAATTTGATATTACCACTAACAATTGATTCTTCTTTTTTGTTCAAACTAATATCTTTAACATCGCCAAAAATCCATGTTAGCATATCAAAGAAGTGTATTCCAATGTTAGCTGACAAACCACCTGATTTTTTCACATCCCCCTTCCACGAATAAAAATACCATTTTCCTCTGCTTGTAATGTAGGTTAGGTCAACATCGTGGATTTTGTCTTTTGGGCTATTATCGATTTTTTGCTTCAAACCAATAACCGCAGGATGCAAGCGCAGTTGCAGTATCGTGTATATTTTTTTCCCTGTTTCTTTTTCAATTTCTTCCAGGGCATCGATATTCCAAGGATTCAGAACCAAAGGCTTTTCGCAAATTGCGTTAGCTTCGTTACGCAAAGCCATTCTGATATGAGCATCGTGCAGATAGTTTGGCGAGCATATACTTACGTACTCAACCTCTTGTCCTTTTATGCGTCTGAGTTTATCCAGATGCCTATCGAAACGTTCGGGTTCGGTAAAAAAAGAAGCATCAGGGAAGTAAGAATCAATTATTCCAACACTATCAAAGATGTCTAAAGCAGAAACAAGGATGTTACCGGTTTCTTTAATAGCTTTCATATGTCTTGGAGCTATGTAACCAGCAGCTCCTATTAAAGCGAATCTTTTTTGCATTTTA
This sequence comes from Lentimicrobiaceae bacterium, assembly GCA_033809755.1. GTDB lineage: Bacteria > Bacteroidota > Bacteroidia > Bacteroidales > UBA4417 > UBA4417. The sequence goes on along the minus strand of JAPXLB010000011.1, from coordinate 21,706 downwards.
ATATATTTATGTTATTGTCAATTTAAGTGGGGGCTTTACACAGCTCCGCCGCGTTACTCACATCAAGGAAGTAACAATTTAAGACCACAAAGGTAATAAAAAACCGACTATCATTTGCAATTTTTCTAATATTTGAAAATAAATTTTCAGAAAGAAAAACGTGTTGATAGTCGGTTGAGAGTCCCGCACCTGCGTGATAAAATGTTGTTAAAGGCTACTTTATGGTTATTTCATCTATGTACAAACTACTGACTGTTTTAGATGAAATATTGTTGTGGCAATGGAACGTAATACGTACAAACTTTGTTTTGGTACTAGCAAAATCAATATCTACGTTAACTTTTCCCGACAAGTTATTGTCGTAGTTGTTTTTTAATGTTTTGTTCGATAGACTTTTGTACGATACGCCGTCTTCAGAGCCCTCAATCATAATAACAGTTGGCAATAAAATGTTGTCGGAGGCTGAAGAGTAAAAGCCCATTTTAATATTGCTTATTTCTGTTGCTTCGTTCAGGTTGAAAGTAACCGAAGTGTTTTGATAATTCAGTAAAGCCCAATTGTAATCACTTTTATCATTATTGGCGTAAACACCGTTATTTAAAGTGTTATTGGTTATAGCTAAAGCCGAGTGCCTGTCGACGGGAGAAATAGTGTAGGATTTGTACAGCGAAGGTGGAATATTGATTGTAGTAACTGAACTGAATTTGTTGTTATCTTCAACAATAGCTTTTATGACTTTAGAGTTGTCGGTAATAATTGGGCTTGAATATTTTAAAGACGTTAAATTAGGTGTTGATCCATCTGTGGTATAGTATATCGTTCCCGAATTATTTATTGGCGACATCATTAGTTCAAAGTTGTTAGTTGATTTAAATATGTAATTATAAGTAATCGACGGTAGAGTTTCCGTTTCGTACAGAGCAGTTTTTTCTATAACTTTTTCGGCAAAATTAACAGCCATGCCGGTTGTCATGGGATTTAACAGTTTTTCTTCCGAATCAACCCACTGTGAACAGAGGGAACTGTAGTCTATATGGTTTTTATTGATACAAGCTCGTATAAACTTTTTCCAGGTAGGCATGTAAAAGTTTTTAATTACTCCGCTCCAAAGTCTTGTTTTGTTTATTCCCGATTGGGAATCGGTGTATGGACTTTCGTACAGAGCCATTCGCTTAACGTCTTTGGTATAGTATAGCGTGTCTTCTCGATTGTACCCAATTTTTATCGCTTTTTTTATCATAAAATCAAGGTTATTATTTACATTAAGCGAAGTTAATCCGTCTAACATCTCCATAAGCTCAAAAGCCCTATTTGAGTACTCGTTAGCTTTCTGGTTATCGTTTTCGGAGGCACTTTTTAAAGCTTGTTTTAAAAGTAAATTAATAACATCGGTAGTATAGGCAGCCGAAAATCTTATCAGGTCGGCTTGTAACATAAGATTTGTCTTGTTTTTCGATTGTTTTACTTCATCCAAGACATTCGTGGCTATCAGTTTAAAATCGGATATTTTTGGAGAGCCTAAATGATAACTTTTTTGAGGATTATTGATAAAAATAGGAGAATTATCATTGTTGTTTACACATTCTAAATAACCCATCCATGCGTAAGTTAAGTTATCTTCTGTTGTATTATATCTGGTTTTTGCAAACTTATCGACCAGTTTTTTATAATTTTCGGTGCTATCGCTAATTATGTTAGAAAGTAAGAATAGATTAATGTCGTCGGAATATATTTTTTCGGGAGCATAACCTATACCAATGTTGTTAGGGATAGAATTTGTTATTCTATAAACATTATTATTTTCTATAAAGTGCGGTACAGCGAAATCATCCGAATAATTAGTTTTAAAATTGAGTACCCAATACCATTTATTCAGTTCATTTGGAAGTTTTACATTTTCAGATTCTTTTGGATTGATGTTATAATAGATGATAACATCTTCTTTTGCAGCGCTTTCGACAAGTTTTTTCACGTTGTACAAATTTTCAAAAGCGTTATTGCCGTTTGGCGACATATTAATAATCCATACGCCCTTTTCATTCATGGCTTTTATAACGTCCATAATACTGCGACCTAAAAGAGTTATTTTTTGGCTTATGCCACTTTGTGTTAGTTGTTGTTCGCTAAGGTCGGGGAATTTGCAACTATAGTAGGCGTTTTTGGTATAGACTTTTTTATATGTATTTGTATATTCTTCTAAAAACTGTACGCCTAGGCTCAAAAAGTTTGTAGTTCCGGGTGTTAATATGTGAGCTTCATATTGGTCGTCTAGATTATTCCAGTTGCTAATTTTGTGCGAAACAACTCCGCTGTTTTTGGTAATGTACTCTTTTGGGACGACACCGTTAAAAACCGGAATAATAGGCGTCATTCCAAACTGCTCCATTCTGACAAGTATTTTTTGTTGAATTTCAGAGGAGTTTACTATATACGATTGAGGCAAGGGCTTATTAAGTCCGGCAAAATTACCTCTTTGCTGCCAGGGTTGGTAGGCAGGGCTTGAAAAGAAATTATCTAGTTGTGTTCCGGAAATTCCCATTTTTCTATAAACTTTTTGCCACACAATTTCCTGACCAAGCATAGCCGGTGCGATATTTATCCCGTTTATAGCCATATAATCCAGTTCTTTTTCCCAATCACGCCAAGTCCAGTAAGCGACCTCATTTCCAAAGGAGTTAAAGTCTAGGTATGAAAACATTTTATAGTTCATAACTGTAAGAGGAATTTCATATTCGGGAAGTGGCTTCGGTAGGTTACAACTTTTTCCGTATCTGCTGTATTGAAAATTACAAGCGTCTTGCAAGTATCGGTATGCGCCGTGTGCCATGGCAATTACGGATGAGCCTTTAACATTAACCAAGCCATTCCTGGCTTTAACTTGATAAACGTCTTTATCGTCTTTTTTAGGAATAACTTGAAAAAATATGTTTTTGCTGTCGTTGCCTAAAATACGCATCATAATTTGAGAAGCAGCTTTTTCGTTTTTCAAATCATCGTCTGGAATTCTTTTCTGAGCAAATAAACATGTGCTGAACGCAGTTGTGATAATTAGTGCAATTGTTAGTAATAGTCCTCTTTTGTTGTATAGCATTTCGTTTAAATTAATTTATTGTATTTATAATTATAATTGAAGGAATAACGATTCTTATCCGATAAAATTGTATGGTTATCGGATATAAAATTCGATGTTAAAAGTTGCATCAAAAACAATTAATGGTTTGTTTTACTCTTTATTATTGCTTCTTCTTTTTAGTTCGGCGTTTATTAAAGAGAGTTCTCTGCTTGTTTGTCCGGCAACTGAGGTGTTTTCTTCGGCTCTACGGATAAGGTATGGAAGTATGCTATTAACTTTTCCGTAAGGAGTGTATTTAGCAACGTTGTATCCGGCTTTAGCCAAGTTAAAACTGATGTGATCGCTCATTCCGTACAGTTGAGAGAACCAAATTCTATTATCATTTGGGCTGATATTCTTTTCAACCATGTGTTCGGCTAGTCTTAAATTGCTTTTTTCGTTGTGCGTACCGCAGAAAATCGAGAAATTTTGGAGGTTGTCAACAGCAAATTCAATTCCGGCATCAAAGTGTTTATCGGTTGAAATTTTATCAGGTTGAATAGGTGATGGATATCCTTTTTGTTCGGCACGTTCTCTTTCTTTTTCCATATATGCTCCGCGAACAAATTTGGCTCCAATAATATAGTTCTTTTCCTTTGCTCTTTCAAGCTGACCTTTAAGATATTCCAATCTGTCGGTTCTGTACATTTGGTAAGTGTTAAATACAATTCCTTTTTCGGTGTTGTACTTAACCATAAGATTTTCGATGAGCTCATCTAAATATTCCTGATACCATGAGTCTTCAGCATCAATCATGATAGGAATATCGTTTTCGTAAGCTGTTTTACATAGTGTTTCTACAGATTTTTCAAAAAACTCTTTATCGTCTTTTTCTTTTTCGTATAAGTTGCTATTGTCAGCAATACGTGTAAGCAACTCTTTTGAAGCAAAAGCCGTAGGTTTAAAAACAGCAAACGGAATATCTGGATGCTTAGCGGCATGAATTACCGATGCTAATGTTTCCTGGAGTGTAGTTTCCATGTGCGCACGGTCGGTCGAGCCTTCAACAGAATAATCCAATATGGTTTTTACGTTATATTTGTTAAGCAATTCTACTGTTTTTTCACAGTCTTCTAGCGTTTCGCCTCCAACAAAATGCTTATACAAAGTTGGCTTTATTGCCCATCCAATAGGGAATTTAATTTTTATGGCTGTATTTGCCAGAGCTTTTCCTGTTTTTACTAATGCGTTACTTGCTATAGTTTTAAACAATAATTTCGATTGTTTTAAACTGCCTGTGCTTTTGTATTCAAAAGCGGTTTTGGTATCATTAAAATTAATCATTGTATAAACTTTTAAAAATGAGACTACAAAAGTATTAAATTTTTAAATTAATTAAAAAAAATATATCTTAAATTAATTTTGTTTTCAGGATGCATAAGCTGCTATTTGTTGTGTGTAATGTAAAATATATTGTAAAGATAAATTGAAATTCGGCAAATAACTTACTTTTGTATAAATATTTTTTGTATGAATATCTCCAAAACCTCATCAATAAAAGATTTTGAAAGCGGATTAAAGCAAATTAACCCGAATTTGATAATTGTATTGTGCGATACTAATACGAAAAAACTTTGTTTTCCAAAATTGGAAAATATAATAGGCAAGTACAACTTTAAAGTTTTTGAAATTGAAGCTTCGGAAAATTCAAAAAACATCGAGCAAGTAATAGATTTGTGGAAACAGATGTCATTTTTAGAAGCCAACAGAAGTAGTTTGCTTGTCAATATTGGCGGAGGTGTTGTTTCTGATATTGGAGGTTTTGTAGCATCAACTTATCACCGAGGGATACCATACATTAATGTACCTACAACGTTGTTGGCAATGGTTGATGCTGCCATTGGCGGAAAGACCGGAATTAATTTTTCTGGGTTCAAAAATCAAGTAGGTACTTTTTATCAACCCGAAGGTTTATTTATTTGTCCCGACTTTTTGCAAACACTTCCTGCCAAGTATTTAAGAGCCGGATACGCCGAAATGATTAAACATGCATTACTTGGCGACAAAAATTATTACCAAAACTTTGTAGTTAAGCAATTTCCGGAGCAGATTTTAAACTACGAAGATATTTCGGCGTCAGCTATGATAAAGCAAACAATAGTTAAAAAAGATTTGTACGAGAAAGGGCAGAGAAAAAAGCTAAACTTTGGTCATACTGTCGCTCACGCAATAGAGGCATTTAATTTCAGAGAAAATTTAGCACCCGAGCTCACTCATGGCGAAGCAGTCGCCGTTGGCATAGTCGCCGAGTTGTATTTGTCGGAAGTACTGTGCAATTTTCCCAAAAATGTTGCGAAGGAAGTATGTGGTATTATCAAAAATAATTTTGGAGTTTATAATTTTAATGAAGAAAGCATTGATGATGTGGTTCGGCTTATGAACAGCGACAAGAAAAATACAAGCATAGGTAAAATCAATTTTTCATTACTTAAAGATTTAGGAGGCGAATTTGAAGTTCGCAGTGTTTCAAATGAAATTATTGTCGATAGTTTGAGGTTCTACATAAGCGTGTACGAGTAAATTTTGAAAAAATACAATGTGAGTATGATAGATAACACCTTGAAAATGAAGCATGTAATTCTGTTCTTGTTAATTTTGTTCAGCAAGTGCGTGGTTTCGCAAGTGCAAACTTCTGACGTGCGTAGTCCCAAACCTAATGCAATTCAGATGAAGTATTTGCATTCGCCTTTGGCAGGTTTTATTCACTATGGAATTAACACCTACACAGGAGATGATGGAATAGAGTGGGGCGACAAAAGTAAAGAACCGTCGACTTCGTTTAATCCGACTGCCGATAAAATTGATACTGACCAATGGGTGCGACTGTTTAAAAAAGCAGGTTTTTCAAGAATTATCGTAGTTTTGAAGCATCACGACGGATTTTGTTTGTGGCAAACAAAGCAGACCGATTACAATATTTCTAACAGTCCGTACATGAACGGCAAGGGAGACTTGGCAAAAGAGTTTTCAGAATCGTGTGATAAGTACGGAATGGATATGGGTATATATTTATCTCCTTGGGATGCTCACGAAGTCAGTTACGGCGATACTACGCCCGGCGATTACAACGACTTTTATGTAAATCAGTTGGTTGAGCTTTTGAGTGGCGATTATGGAAGAATGAACCCCGAAACAGGCAAAAGAGAAATTGTGGAGGTGTGGTTAGACGGAGCTTCGGGAAGTTTAAACAAGCAAACCTACGATTTGAATCGCTTTTACAAGACAGTTAGAGAATTGCAACCCAACGCTTGCATATGGATGGACAACAAATGGCACTTCAATCAAAATGGCGAAAGAACCGATTACGTTCTCGATGCAATATGGGTTGGTAATGAAGACGGATACATAAACGATCCTGCTTGGTGTTTGATTGATTTAGACAAAATCGACAACGGAGAGCAAGGTCGTAGCGAAACCGGAAATTTATTTTGTGTTTCGGAGGCTGATGTTTCAATCAGACCGGGTTGGTTTTACCATTCGCAGGAAGATAAAAGCGTTAAAGATGTCAGTTATTTGATAGATAGCATTAATATGCGAACAGTCGGCATGGGTATTCCGCTGTTGCTGAATGTTCCACCAAATCGTGAAGGCAAAATTCATCCAATAGATTCGGCTACGCTGATTAATTTCGGAAATGAAATCAGGAAATTACACATGGAAAATTTAATACCCGAAAACGCTAAAATTGAGTCTTCTTCGCAAGAGAGTGCCGTTTTTTCTGCTTTTAATGCCATAGACGGCGATTATAACACTTATTGGAGATGTGCAGATAACGACAGCAACCGATTTTTAATTATTGATTTTGGCGAAATAAAAGAATTTAACATTGTTAAAATTCAGGAGTATATTGAGTTGGGACAACATGTAGCAGGTTTTAAAGTTGAATTTCACGACGGAAACAATTGGAAAGAATTCGGCAAAGGTAAAACTATCGGTTATCAGCGATTGGTAAGAGGAGAAAAGACTAAATCAAGAAAAATTAGAATTACCTTTACAGAAACTCTCGCTATTCCCAATATTAACAACATAGAAGTGTTTTGCTATAGATGTCAGATAAAACCTTGAAGTGGTGATGAGTGGTAGGTGAATGGTGAATGGTGAATGGTGGCGAGTTAAAACACTTCGATCACTGAGTGCCGAAGGCGTATCGAAGTGCCGAAGTGCCGAAGTCCAGAAAAAACATTTATTTTCTTTTGCTCGCCCGATTTTGCAAATCGAGCGGCGAAAACTAAAAGTTTTCCATTTTCGGTATTTCGGCTGCGCTATTAGCTTTAATGCCTTCAGTTGCCGTGTCTTTAAAGGCACGGCAACTGAAATAAAACATTGCAATTAATAACAATTGCCACACGATGCAATCGTGCGGTAGCGGGGCTGGTACGCTTTACAAAAGCGCACCAGCAAATTTTTATTATCAACGCTCGCTCGATTTTGTAAATCGAGCGGCGACTTTCAGCAACCGAAAAATATCGAAAATATTGAAAATGTTTTACTAATTGCTCATTGTAAATAGCTAATTGCTCATTGCCACTTAACCCGCACCACGCACCCCGCACCCCGCAACTTACAACCCGCGTTCTGTCTTATTATACGAGTAACAACCTGCATCAATTAGCAATTCTCTTCTAATTCCTAATCGGTCGTATTCAATATTCAATGGTGAAGTTAGTATAATTTCGGCATTTCCTATATTTATCGCAGCCGATAGCGAATCTAATAGGAAGTTAGATTCATTTACGTCAACAAATTTTGGTTCTTCGTTAAAAACGCAATTATTGTACAGTGTTTGGTGAGTTTCGCTGGTTTCGGTGCGTATCAAACAATTTTCAAATATTACATTAAAATTGTTGTTGTCATCTTTTCTAATGTTTATTTCTTCTGTTTTAGAACCGTAAACTATGCAATTTCCAAACAAAGCATTATTGATTGGTGCAGCAATTACATTGAAATTAGTGTCGTAATATGTGTTAGATAGAAGGATAGAAGAACTTTTTCTACTTCCAAATCTAAAATAATTTGCAAACGTGCAGTGCCTGAAATCTAACGTACTAGCTCCTTCAACAGAAAGTAAATAACCACCGCTATTACTAAATTCAGTATTTGCAGCTATTATATTTGCATTAACCGAACGTAATCCATAACTAACATTGTTGCTTATAAGGCAATTGTGAAGTGTGATAGCGGTTTGGCTATTGTCGCAGCTATCAATATATAAGCCGACTTTTGCATTTCTAATTTCGGTGTAAGTAAAAACATTTGAGTGGCTGTTTTCAAAAAAGATTCCTGTCCATTGCCCGGGAACTATATCTATTTCGGGTTTATTTGCCGCATATTTATCACCTCTAAAAACTACTGGATTTTCAAGGGTTCCGTGAGCCAAAATTTTTGCTCCGCTTTTTACAATCAATGCGGCATCGTTGTGAAAACAAAGCTGTGTGCCTTCTTCAATATTAATTTCCGACAGGGTATCAAAAATAAGTTTTTTGTAAATCACGTGTGGCTTGTCGTTCGTAAGAGTGATGTTTCCTTTTATGGTGCTGTCGTTGTAAAAATGAGCATTTTGTCCCCAAGCTAACAGTTTAACATTTTGCTTAGAGTTGTTTACAAAAAACAAAATATCGTCCTCGCAAATAAATGGCGTGCTTGTATTATTAGGGTCTATCGTGGCTTTGGCAAATAAAAACAAACTATCGTTGGCGTATATTTCAACATCGTTGAAAGTTGTGCCACTAACGCCGTCAACATTAATTCTGAACGGAGAAGCTTCGCCGTTTTTCAAAATAATTTGTTTTATATTTACCGGCTTATTGCTGGTATTGTAAATTCTTATGTTGTACGTGCAAGTCCCGATGGAAGTAAAAATCGTATCAAAAAAAATGGTATCGCTACTGAATTTTAGTTCAAAGTTTGGGTCTTCGTTCCATTCTCTATTATTGCACGAATAGGCAAGTACTACAGCCAAAGCTGCAATAACGCAAAGTGGTTTCAAAAGTTGTTTAACAAAATTCATAGCGACTTTGTTTTTATTCCGCAACTAGGTTATCATCCTCGTAAATTAGGATTCTGGAGATGTTACCATTACTATCGTACCAAATTTCCTCGCCGTTTTTCATATTATTTTTATAGCTGACTTTTCGGGTAATTTTTCCTCTTAAATCAAAAGATGTTAGTTCGCCATTACCCTTATCGAAAACGCCTTTACCTACGGTAATACCGTTTTCTTCGTAATATTTCCATTCTCCGTCGAAAAGGTCGTTGTAGAAGTTGCCTTCTGCTTTTACGAAGCCATTGGAATGGTAGTTAATGTATTCGCCGTTTTTTACACCCTTGTCGTAATTAATAATTTCGAATATATTTCCGTTTTTGTGCCAGTACGTGGCTGTGCCGTCTATTTTATCAGCAACAAAATTTTCCAAACTCATTTTTTCTCCAGTAGGGTAAAACTTTTTTACCTTGCCATTAATCTTGTTGTTTTTGTATTCAATAATTTGCTTGACGTTTCCTGCAGGATAGTACCATTTGGTAATGCCGTGCAGTTTTTTCCCTCTGTAAACTATTTCGGCTTCAAGACTGCCATCGTGGTGGTACTGATATTCGGTTTTTTTACAAGAAATCAAAAGAGTCAGAACCAAAAGAGATAAAAAAGCAAAAAATGTGTTTTTCTTAATTTGAGTGTTCATATCTTAAAGCAAATTTAGGTAGATTAAATATTTTGTCTTTGTTTTACAGAAGCAAAGATAATAATTCCTGCAGCTACCGAGACATTTAACGACGAAATATTGCCAACCATAGGTATTTTAATTTCGCTGTCGCAGATTTTTAAGTATTCGGGAGAAATGCCGTCTTCTTCTGAACCTAAAACAACAGCGATAGGCTTGTTAAAGTTGACATCGTAATACGAATCTTCGGCATGTTCGGTAAGAGCATATACTGTTAAACCCGAGCTTTTCAGGTAATTGAGAGTTGTTTTTAAATTATGACTTCTGTGTATCGGAATTCTGTTCAAAGCTCCGGCAGATGTTTTTATCGAGTCGGAATTAATCATTGCACTGCCTTGCGATGGTACGATTATGCAGTCAACTCCGCCACATTCGGCTGTACGAGCTATTGCACCAAAATTTCTAACGTCGGTTATTCTGTCCAAAACTAATACAGAAGGATTTTTGCCTTCTTCGAATGTTTTCATCAAAATTTCTTCAATGTCTTGATATTCGATAAGAGACAAAAATGCAGCAACACCTTGATGATTACCGTTTGTAAGCGATTGCAGTTTTGCTGTCGGAACTTTTTGAATGTAAATTTGCTTAGCCCTTGCAAGTTGCCAAATTTCCTTAATCTGTGGTGTAGTTGTATCGCGCGAAATAAATATTTTTTCAATTTGCTTGTCGCTGTTAATCGCTTCAAGTATAGGATGAACACCGTAAATTAAGTTATCTATCTTTTTACGATTCTTGTGTTGTTTGTTATTTTGATTTTTGTAATTCATAAATCAGAATTTTAGCCGATAACAAAGTTCACTATCTTTTTAGGCACAATAATTATTTTCTTAATTGACTTATCGGCAACCCATTTTGTTGTTTCAGGGGCTTGTCTGACGGCTGTTTCAATCTCAGCATTACTGAGCGACACAGGTAGTTCAAGGAAGAAACGAGTTTTACCGTTGAATGAAACAGGATACTTAAATGTGTCATCTACAATGTATTCGGGATTGTATGCAGGGAATTTTTGGTCAACGACAAATGTTTCGTTACCCATAAGATGCCACAATTCTTCGGCAACGTGCGGTGCATAAGGTGAAACTAATATAATCAAGTCGGTCAAAATGCTGCGTTTGTTGCATTTAAGGTCGGTAAGTTCGTTAACGCATATCATTAGGGCGCTAACACCCGTGTTGAAAGAGAAACGTTCTATATCTTCTTCAATCTTTTTTATGGTTTTATGTAGAATTTTCAATTCATCTTTTGTGGGAGCTTCGTCCGATACAACAAAATCATTGTTGTTATCATGAAACAGTCTCCAAAACTTTCTGATAAATCTGCTAACGCCTTCAATACCATTAGTATCCCACGGTTTAGCTTGCTCAATAGGACCTAAAAACATTTCGTAAATTCTTAATGTGTCGGCTCCGTATTGGTCTATAAGCTCGTCGGGGTTTACCACGTTGTACAACGATTTCGACATTTTTTCAATTTCCCAACCGCAAATGTATTTGTCATCTTCCAAAATAAACTCTGCATCAGCAAGTTCGGGTCGCCATTGCTTAAATTTTTCAATGTTCAAGATGTCGTTATGAACAAGTCCAATATCAACGTGGATAGGTTGAACGTCGTAATTTCCGATTAAATTGTGCGAAACAAAAGTATTTTCGCCTTTAATTCTATACGCAATACTTGAGCGACCTTGAATCATGCCCTGGTTAATCATTTTCTTAAAAGGTTCGTCAGAAATGCTAATTCCAATATCAAACAAAAACATGTTCCAAAATCGAGCATACATAAGGTGACCAGTTGCGTGTTCGGCTCCTCCAACGTACAAATCTACATTTTGCCAATAATTAATCGCTTTTTGACTTACTAATTCTTTGTCGTTTTTAGGATCCATATACCTTAGATAGTAGGCACTTGAGCCGGCAAAACCCGGCATTGTGGTAACTTCTAACTGATATCCCTCATCAGTTTTCCAGTCGGAAAGTCCTGCCAATGGCGGCTCACCTGTTGATGTAGGAAGATATGAATCAACGTTAGGCAAACAAAGTGGCAATTCTTCTTCCTCCAAGCTGTAAGCTATGCCATCTTTGTAATATATAGGAATTGGCTCGCCCCAGTACCTCTGACGACTGAAAATAACATCACGCAGACGGTAGTTTGTTACAGCTTTTCCTATTTGTTTATTTTCAACTACTTCGATAATCTTTTTTATAGCTTCTTCAACACTCAAACCGTTAATTATATCCGAATTGCAGGAATAACCGTCTTTAGAATCGTAGGATTCAGCCCATTCATCGGTAGGAACGGTAACTTCGTCTTTGGTGTTTTTTACAACCTGAATTATGGGAAGATTAAAATGTCTGGCGAACAAAAAGTCACGACTATCGTGTGCAGGAACAGCCATAATAGCGCCGGTTCCGTATCCCATAAGAACGTAGTCGGCTATCCAAATAGGGATTTTGTTGCCATTCAATGGATTAATAGCATATGCACCTGTAAATTCGCCGCTAACTTTTTTAACTTCCGACATTCTTTCGACTTCCGTTCTTGAATTAGTCCATGCTACGTAGTCGGCTACGGCTTTTTCTTGTTCTTTGCTTGTTATTTCGGCAACAAGTTCATGTTCGGGTGCCAAAACCATAAAGGTAGCACCGTAAATGGTATCGGGACGAGTGGTAAACACTTCAATTTTCTTTTCCGAATTTTCTATATCAAACCAAATGCTTGCACCCTTGCTTTTGCCAATCCAATTGCGTTGTATTTCTTTAATAGATTCGTTCCAGTCCAAATCGTCAAGTCCTTCCAATAATCTATCTGCATAAGCTGTAATTCTAAGCATCCATTGCATCATGAGTTTTTTCTCGACAGGATAACCGCCTCTGATGCTCAAACCTTCCGAAACTTCATCATTTGCCAGAACAGTTCCCAATTCGGGACACCAATTCACCGAACTTTCTGCTCTGAACGCAATTCTGTAATTCATCAAAATATCTTGTTGCTCTTTTTCGGCAAAGCTGTTCCAATCGTTGGCAGTAAAAGTTTCTTTAAAAGTGGTGCTAGCTTTGATATTTACGTTTCCGTTTCGTTCAAATTCTTTTGTTAATGTTGAAATATCCTCGGCTTTTTGCGTTTCGTTGTTGTACCACGAGTTGAACATTTTTACAAAAGCCCATTGTGTCCAGTGATAATACTTTGGGTCGCAAGTTTTGACTTCTCTGCTCCAATCGTACGAGAAGCCTATGCGGTCAAGTTGTTGTCTGTAGCGAGCAATGTTTTTTTCGGTAGTTAATGCAGGATGTGTACCTGTTTGTATAGCATATTGTTCGGCAGGTAGTCCAAAAGCATCATATCCCATAGGATGCAGGACATTGAAACCTTTTAGCCTTTTATATCTCGAAAAAATGTCGGAAGCAATGTAACCCAATGGGTGACCAACGTGTAAACCGGCACCTGACGGATAAGGAAACATGTCTAAAACGTAAAATTTAGGTTTATCTTCATCTATCTTAGTTTCATAAACCTGTTCATCTTGCCAGCGTTTTTGCCATTTTTCTTCTATATCTTTGAACGAATAATCCATATTTATTTATTGTTTTTCGCGTGCAAAGGTACTAAACTACTTTGTAATATTAAGATTTTTTGTTGTTAAAAGTAGGTGTTTTTAGCACCATTCTGCCTTTTGCGTAAGCATGCGATTTAAATTATTAATAAATAAACCCTTTGAAAATAAAAAAATTGTATCTTTATAGCCTCAATAAATATTTTATGAGAAAAAAAAGATTGATACGGTGTAGAGGCAATCATTTTAAAATGATGGTATTGAGTATTTCAATCTTTTTTTTGTCATTTATGGCGTACGCCGAAGGAACAAAAGAACTTGAGCCAGAAAATGCTCCTGTTACACAATATAGCAGAATATATTTATTTAATCATATTGCAAATCAACAAATTCCTTTTGCCCAAAATGGTTGTCCGGAACAATATCGTCTGAATGTGCATATAGCCGACCATACAAAAGAAGTAATATATTTTGGATTAGGAATAGCCACTATGTATAATAATAACCCTCCCGGTATTACTTATACTAATATTACGCACTACCGTTTTAAAGACCCTGATGGTATAGACATTTCAGGCGGATTTCGAAAATTACCTACTTCGGGTGAAGCCGGATTCATTGACACCCGTTCCCAAGTCTATGCAGGACCCAATATTAACGGAACTAATCCTGCAGGGTACCTACCTTTAATTATAAATCCTCAAAAAAATGGAGATTATTTTATTGAATTTGCTTCCGATGCTAATGGCTCGCCTGTGGAAAACAGTGAACTCAGCAAATTTGATATTACTGTGTATAATGTTCCTAACGGAGAAATAAAATTGGGACGTTTGTGGAGTAAAGCTTGGCAGCTTTCATCAGGTTCAGCTCCAGCATACCAGCTTAGAACCATGACTAAATTTTATGTTTATTCTGACGATGGTATTGTCACCTCTGTTGGTCTTAACGGACTTTCCGGTGGCGGATTTTCTGTATATTGCAATCAATGGGGTGTGTCGAATTCCGGGAATTGGGTAGTAGATAGAAAATCGGTAAATCACATAACTAACTTAAACAACCTACCTCAATATAAACTTTTTTTGAATGACCCTGACGAGATTGCTTATCCGACAGGTTCGCTAGGTGAAATATGCAATATCTCTACAGTTAGCAACTGCGATGGAAGTATAGATTTTCTAGTTAAAGTAACTCAGCCCGGTACAATAACATTAAATATAGATGTTCCTCCGTTAGGAGCTGGTAGTGAAGATGTTGTTATTTCTGCAGATGTTCTTGGTTCTTCTAATTGTTCGCATACTGATGTCATTCACTGGAATGGTATTGATGGGAATAATCAGGTCGTTGCCGCAGGAACAAGCTTAAATGTAAGTGCTGATTATATCAATGGTCTTACAAATTTGCCTCTTGTAGATATTGAAAATAATTCAGAAGGATTAAAGGTTGATATAGTTCGACCCTTACCGACAGGTTCTACAATTCTGCCGATATATTGGGACGATACTAATATTCCGGGGGGGACTGTCAATGTTAGTGTTGGATGTATTTATCCTACTTCCGGTAGTGTTAGTGGGTGTCATCATTGGACTAATCAGGACAATAATACTATTAATACCTGGTGGTATCACTTGACAGAAGGAAATTACAATCAAGTCGTTCAGGTAATGTCAATACCCGTTACTCCGACAGTAGCTCCAACAGGGGAAAATACAGTCTGCGTAGGTGGCATAGAGACCTACACAATCCCACCGATTACTTCCGCTGAGAAATATGTCTGGTACAAGCCTGACGGTACAGTTGACACAACACTGACCAATTCCATAACCCTCACTTTTCCAACTCTCGGTTCCGGTGGTACACTTCAGGTACGAGGCTATAATGAGAATTGCGGAGTTGGTGGCTTATCACCTTCATTAACCATAACAGTCGTTGATGACCCAGTTCCAATAATAAACGGCGATAACACTGCCTGCTTAAACTCAGTAAGTAATTATGATGCAACTCCTGCAAATCTGACAAGCTACTCATGGTCGGTTATTGGTGGAACTATACAGGGTTCTAACAACTCAAGTACTGTATCCGTTAAATGGACAAGTGTGGGTCAACAAACTCTGACTTTAGTATCCACTTCACACAACTGCGGTGCAAGAATAACCGAAAAGATTGTAACAGTAAAGCCTTTACCTAACATTAGCATCACAGGAACTACACCTTGTTGTGTAAACGAGCAATATGTTTACACAACAGAAGCAGGCATGCAAGGTTACACCTGGAGTTTATCAGGCAGCGGTAATATAATAAGCGGTAATAACACTTATCAAGCCACAGTTCAATGGACTAATGCAGGCACCCATAACGTACTTGTCAACTACACCGATGCCAATGGCTGTACTCTCCCAGCTCCAGAAAGCATGCAGGTAACAGTCCACCCTTTACCCACAGCTTTTGCAGGCAACAACGCAGCTATCTGTACTAACGACACTTATACAATAAACGGTGCCACTACAACCCACAGCACAGGCGTAACGTGGACAACAAGTGGAACCGGTAGTTTTAATAATGTTAATATATTAAATCCCACATATACCCCAAGTGCTGCCGATATTGCCAATGGCAGTGTTACTCTCACAATTACCGCCAATGGAATAAGTCCCTGCGGTAATGCTACAAGTTCCATGGTTCTAACTTTAAATCCTCTGCCTACACCCACATATACCGGAAATACCAACGTTTGTCTTAATTCTACGCATCAATATACAGCACCTACCGGCATGAGCAATTATGTATGGACGCTAGGAAGTGGTGGAACAATAAATGGAGCTAATAATCAGCAAACAGTTACCATTAATTGGAACACCGTCGGAGACCACACCCTCAGCGTAAACTACACCGATGCCAACGGTTGCCGTAACCCTACGCCACACACAAAAACCATAACTGTCAACGCATTAACACCTCCAACTATCATAGGACCTGATTCCGTATGCGAAAACACCACAGGTTTAATATACACTACTGAAACTGGTATGATGAATTACGAATGGACGATTAGTGGAGGAAATTTAATCTTGTGGAACGGTACTAACCAAATTACAGTTGGCTGGTTTATCCCTGGCACACATAATATAAGTGTGGTTTATGTTGATCCCACCGGCTGTAGCACAGGCATACCAGGGACTCTAGAAGTAGATGTGCATCCACTGCCCACACCTACAATAAACGGTGATGCACAAGTGTGCCACCATACAGAAAATAATTACTCTACAGAAACAGGACAAACTGATTATATTTGGGATGTTGTAGGAGGAACCATACTCTCTGGTCAAGGGACGCCTAATATTAACGTTCGATGGGATAATGTTGGGACTAACCAAATAAGTATAAATTACACCACAGTACACGGTTGTACAGCTCCTACACCTACTATATATCCGGTTGAAGTACATGCATTGCCGACACCCGTCGTAAGCGGACCAACTTCAGTATGTTTGTTCAGCGAAGGTAATATATATTCTACCGCTTCTAATTTTGCAAATTACACTTGGTCGGTTGCTGGAGCTAATATCATAGGGTCAAGTACAAATTCTGAAATTGACCTAAGTTGGAATACAACAGGTGCTAAAACTATCGGCGTTACTGTCGTAGATGCACACGGCTGTGTTGGTATTTCTAATCTATACGATGTAATTATCAACGAACTGCCTGTTCCTACCCTTAGTGGACCAAACACAGGCTGTACCGGCATAGGAGGTAATGTTTATAACACAGATGCGGGTATGAGCAACTACAATTGGATTGTCACAGGCGGTGATGTAACAACAGGACAAGGAACTGGAAGTGTAGAAGTACTTTGGACAGAATCGGGACAACAAACCGTATCTGTAGTATACACTGATGCAAACGGCTGTACAAATAATATTCCTTCAGAAATTGAAGTAACCGTATCACCTTATCCTGAAATCAATGCCGGAGAAGATGCCTATATGTGCAGCATACAAGGTTCCCATTATTTTGCAGACAGCTATGGACAATTTTATGATCCAAACTCAATAACTTGGACATTTTACGGCGTAGGTTACACCTGTGACGGAACATTAGACGATGCAAACATTCTACATCCCACATATACACCGGGACTTATAGACATAAGTGAACCAAACAGGACAATAAACTTTGTTATAAGAGTAGAAGGTACAAACTATTGCTCGGGACAAGAAATAACCGATACCATACAGTTGCAAATAGACCCTTATCCTTTATCCAATGCCGGAACAGATGGAGCAACTTGTGGCTTTGAACCGTATCAGTTAAGCGGCAGTGCCAAATATCAAAATGCTGTACACTGGACAACCAGCGGTAGCGGTACCTTCAGTAATGCAAATTCTTTAAATCCCACATACACTCCAGGTGTCAGCGATGTTGGTCATACTATAGAGCTTACTCTGAATACAACAGGTTGTCGTGGGCTTGTAAATTCAAGTTCCATGTGGCTTACAGTTAACAACTATCCTTACGGTGAAATTATTTGCGACACCGCCATATGCGAAGGTGAACAGGCTATTATAACATTTAACCTCAGAGGAACACCGCCCTGGAATTTGGTGTATACAAACGGATTGGTTAACGATACCATTAAGAATATAATGAGTAGCCCACACCAAATAAGCATTACTCCCGAGACAAGCATAAGCCACTGGATTAGCTACCTTGACGATGCTTTATGTACCTCTCCTGGAGATTCACTCGTAGGTAGTACCGATATAGAAGTGCACGCTCTGCCTATACTGTACAACCTTGTCGCTTCACACAATGGTACTTACTGTGCCGGAGCCGCAGGTGTTGAGATTACCTTAACAAACTCTGAGGTGGGCGTCAGCTATCAATTAATCTACAACACCTTGCCACTAGGTGCTCCCATGCTTGGCGATGGTAATCCGATAAACTTCGGCATCCACTCGGCACAAGGACAGTACTACGTAGAAGCTACAAACATTAGTGCCAACTGCACGATTATGATGCTGGACACGGTTACAGTTATTATGACTCCAATACCTGTTACCGATTTTACATTCTCACAGACTTGTATGGGTGATAGCACATACTTCACACTTAGCGGCAACTACCTAGATCAGATAAGTTTATATGAGTGGGACTTCGGTGATGGCAACCACTTTACAAGCAACTCGCTTGTAAATCCTTCTCACTTATACGTCAACTCAGGGACTTACACAGTAACCTTGCACGTTGTAGATATTTACGATTGCGAGTACACCATAAGCCATACAGTTGAAATACAACCTAATCCTAACAGTTTCTTTTCTTACAGCAGTATAAACTGTCTGGGCGATAGCACTTATTTCCATGACTTGTCTACAACATCAGGAAGTTATATTGCTGAGTGGGTATGGGATTTTGGTGATGGAACGACTACTACTGTTATATTCCCAAATAGTGCCGATGTATCACACTTGTACAGCGTTGCAGGTGTTTACACTGTTTCTTTAACCATAACAGATGCTAGAGGTTGTACTTCCACATACAGCAAAGATATTACCATACACAATGTTCCTATAGCTGAGTTTACTCATAGCCAAGGATGCCAAGGACAGACTATTTACTTTGTTGACGAAAGTCAAAACGCACAAGGTGGTAACATCACAGAGTGGCTATGGAATTTCGGCGATCCTGCTTCAGGAGTTAATAATACCAGCACATTGCAAAACCCTGAACATGTATACGCCAACGGCGGACAATACAACGTTGAGCTTATAGTTTATAACCTTAACGGTTGCTCTGATACTATTAGCAAAATGATAACTATAAGCGAAGGTGCCACGGCAGACTTTTTCTATACAAATAATTGTAAAAACGACACCTCGTTCTTCTATATAGATAGCACAGCTACTAATATCCAAGCCATAGCAAATTATCATTGGAACTTCGGTGATGGTGGTGTTGCTTCAGGTGCTAATACCTACCATATATACAACGAAAGTGGTACATACGTGGTTATCTTGACTGTCACAGACACTAGCGGTTGTATTACCAAAGTTCAGAAAAGCATTGACGTATATGAAAGTCCTGTCAGCAACTTTAGCCACGTTACTGAAGTCTGCACAGGAAACGTAGTTGCATTTAACGACCTTAGCTATAGCAACCAAGGTTATATTGAAACAGCTGAATGGGACTTTGGCGATGGTAGTACACTTACACTTAATCACCCCAACATCACAGATGTTGAACATACTTATAATTTGCCAGGGGTTTATCAAGTAAAACTCACAGTTTACAGCAGTTCAGGATGTAAATCCGAAAAGACTAGCCTTATAACTGTTAATGGTATTGATATTGAAGAGATAATCTATACAAGCGCATGCCAAGGTCATTATACTGAATTTTCATACGTTTATACAGTCAATGCCGGTAACAGTGTGGTTGGTCAAAGCTGGAATTTTGG
Source organism: Lentimicrobiaceae bacterium (assembly GCA_033809755.1). Taxonomy (GTDB): domain Bacteria; phylum Bacteroidota; class Bacteroidia; order Bacteroidales; family UBA4417; genus UBA4417. The sequence continues at coordinate 1,877 of JAPXLB010000011.1, read as the reverse complement.
AGACCCGGCATCAGGAACGAGTAATTTTAGCACACTTGCTAATCCTAGACATATATACAATACTCCAGGTATATACACTGTTACACTTACTGTAAATACCAGCAAAGGATGTAGCAATACTATAAGTTACGATATAGAAGTACATACCGAACCTGATGTAGACTTTACATTTATCAGCTCATGTACAGGTAATCCTACTGTATTTAACTCTACATCATCCGCAAGTGTTATACATTGGCTATGGGACTTCGGAGATGGGACTTCTTCAAATATTGCTAATCCCGAACATATTTACACTGTAGCCGAAACCTATTACGTTACCCTTACTGTTACCGATACCAACGGATGTAGTAATGTCAGGAGTAGAACCCTTACCGTTAATGCAGGTCCACAACCTATGTACACGTACAATCAACCACTGTGTGCAAGCGATAGCGTTGTGTTTATAAACGTTACTCCACCAGTTATTGGTGGACACATAGTAAGGTACGAATGGGACTTCGGTGATGGAAACTCATTTACGCAACCTGCAAATAGCGGAACAGCTATTAGTCATATGTATGCACAGGGCGGGCAGTACATGGTGGTACTTACTGCTATTACCAGCGACAGCTGCAGCAATACCTATCAAGAAGTATTATCAATAGGCAGTACACCACAAGCAGACTTTAGCGTTAATGGCGGCTCATGCGTGGGTGCTCCAACAAGTTTTACAGACCAAAGTGTTAACACAGGAGCATCGCAGATAGTACAATGGATGTGGAACTTCGGCGATCCTACTTCGGGAGTACTTAACTACTCCAGCGTTCCTTCGCCTACACATACATATAATACCGCAGGAACTTATGATGTTACACTAACTGTCTACAATAGCAAAGGTTGTTGGGATAGTATAGTTAAGCAAGTAATAGTTAACGACCTTGCAGAAGTTACAATAGAAAACAACGAAGGTTGCAACGGCTCTGCTATAAGCTTTAGCACCATCAGCAACGTTGATTTACAAACCTATTACTGGGATTTTGATGATGGCAACAGCAGCAGTCTGTCCAACCCTGTACATGTATATGAAAACAGCGGACAGTATAATGTGACGTTAACTGCCAAAGATATAAACGGATGTACTGCCATTACAACCAAAACAGTAACAATATATCCAAAACCTGTTGCTTCGTTTGCTAATAGCAATCCACTGTGTAACGACTCAACAGTAGTGTTTACTGACTTGAGCCATGCAGTACAAGGAGCTATAACCCAGTGGCGCTGGCACTTTGGCGACGGTAACGATACCACATACACTGCTTATCAGCCAACAGTCACTCACTCTTACAGTCAGCAAGGTAGTTTTGAAGTTAAATTGGTAGTTGAAAGCGACTTAGGATGCACGGATAGCATTATCAGAATATTAACAATATCCGATTCTCCTGATGTTGACTTCTCGTACACATCAAATTGTATGGGTTCTAACACTCAGTTTACAAGTAATGTGAGTACGGGTAGCAATGCAAGTATTACCTCGTACTCATGGGATTTTGGTGACCCAAATTCGGGAATACTTAATTATTCAAATCTTCAAAATCCAACGCATATGTACGTAAATAGCGGTACATATACTGTCAAACTTACGGTTACCAACAATTTAGGATGTAGTGCATACAGAGAATATAACGTAGAAGTCTACGATAAACCTGATGTAGAGTTTACCTACACCAAGGACGGATGTTTGGGTTCAAATATGACCTTCTCAGTAGATAGCACAATAACTAATGTAACCAACGTCACTTATTACAACTGGGACTTTGGTGATGGAACCTTTGTCCAGAACCAAAGTGTTGTTACTCACGCATACTCGTTACCTGGAACATACAACGTTAGCCTTG
>JAPXLB010000010.1:0-96268 GCA_033809755.1 Lentimicrobiaceae bacterium | reverse complement strand
TTTCAATTTCTTCTACTACTTGTAATTTGAAACAATCACTGTACCGTTTTGTTGTTTTTTGGTGTTTTGTCATAAAATTTCCTTTTTTAGGTGTAAACCTATTTCAGGACATGACACTCAGAACTCAAAACTCAAAACTCAGAACTCAGAACTCAAAACTCAGAACTCGAAACTCTAATTTTTTATCATCATGCCATTTCCTAATTTCGGTTTGTTTTATATTTTTGCAGACTGAAATCTGATAATAAAAAAGTGCTTTAATCAATGATTACTCGACATCAACTTAGAATTAAGTGTTTGCAAGCAGTTTATGCTTTTTTTCAAAATCCTACAGTGAAGTTACCTGCAGCAGAAAAAAATTTTCTGAAAAACATAAACGAAATCTACGACCTGTACATTTACATACTTTCTGCACTGATTGAAGTTAAAAGATGGAAGGAGAAAAAAAATGAAGAAAACAAACAAAAACTATTGCCCACCGCAGAAGACCTTAATCCTAACTTGAATTTTGTAAACAACCGACTTATACATCAGTTTGAGAACAATCAAGACCTTAAAAGCAAGATTTCTGCTTTAAGTATCAATTGGGCTGAAGAACAGCCGTTGTTCAGGAGTTTGTACAACGGTCTGCAAGAAACGGAGGCATTTGAGCAGTACATGAATAACGAGACCAATACTTACAACCAAGACAAAGCGCTAGTCAGAAACGAATTGCTTAACGTGCTGTCAAATTCGGAATGGCTAAAAAGTGTACTAGCCGAAATAAATATTTCGTGGGAAGAAGATTTCGACATCGCCATTATGATGACAGATTTGACAATAAAACAGTGGAGCAAAAACAAATCGGAATTGCAACCGCTACCACCGCTTTTTAAAGATGCCAACAAAACCGAGAAAAGCGAAGACTTGGAATTTGCTATTCAACTTTTCAGAAATTCAATACTCCATAATCAAGAGTTTGAAGAAATTATAAAAAACAACCTGATAAACTGGGAAATTGAGCGTATCGCTCTGATAGATATGATAATAATAAAAATGGCTTTAGCAGAATTGCTACACATTGATTCTGTTCCTATTAAAGTTACCCTAAACGAAGCCATCGAGATAGCAAAGGAATACGGAACCGACAATAGCAAACAGTTTATCAACGGAATTTTGGATAAAATTATTGGAGAACTTCTGAAAGAAGGAAAAATTAATAAAACCGGTAGAGGTTTGATTAACTAGTAAAAGTTGCGAAAATAGCTGTTTATCTACAACCACATTCCATATCCAAATTATTAACAACAACTAACATTCGTTTATAAAATAAATATTACTTTTGTGCCTGTAAGTAATACAACAAAGTAAGTAAAATGCTTAAACACGTAATAAAACTATTATTAATTTTATCGTTGATTTTTGTTGTTTCGTGCAAAGGCGGCAGCAAAAAAGGCTCGTCAAATATGGTTAACAATCCTTCTACGGCAGATTCACCCGAGTCGAAAAAGGGTTTGCCGATAATTGTATTCGATAAGAATTTTCACGATTTCGGTAAACTTGTAAACGGCGAAGAAGTTACATATTCGTTTAAATTTACCAACAAAGGAGAAGGCTTTTTACTTATCTCGGCTGCTAACTCATCGTGTGGCTGTACGGTAACCAAATTCCCAACCAAACCAATAGCTCCGGGAAATTCGGGCACAATTGACGTAAGTTTCGATTCGGAAGGTAGAGTTGGACTGAACAACAAATCCGTAACAATAATCAGCAATACACAGCCCAACACTACGGTACTGAAAATACAAGCCACTGTTGTAAATCCCGAAGATTTGTAATAACAAAATATTTAATCATAAATAAAAACTAAGACTATGAATTTTTTAAACATTTTATTAATGGCACAGCCACAAGGCGAAGGTGCTAGCAGTAGCGGTGGTATGGGAAGTTCGCTTATATTTCTTTTGGTAATTTTCCTTATCTTTTACTTGTTTTTTATCAGACCACAAACTAAACGTCAAAAAGAACAAAGAAAATTCCGCGAAAGCTTAACCAAAGGTCAGAAAATTGTTACAATTGGTGGAATACACGGAAAAATTGTTGAAGTACAAGAAACTACCGTTACTATTGAAGTTGAGAATAATGTCAGAATAAGAATAGAAAAATCGGCTATAGGTTCAAGTGCTCAAGATCAATTGTCGGATCAAGATAAAAAATAATCCCGATTGGAACTGAAGTTCTGCTTGGGACTACATTTTACCGACTAACTTACAACTACGATGAGAAATTTTGTTTTTCGTAAAGGAATTTCGCGTAATTCAATAGCAATGTTATTGTGCCTATTGATAAGCGTAGCTGTATGGTTTTATATTAAACTTACGAAAAACTACAATGCCGACGACTATTATAATATAACCTTTAGCAATAAACCTAAGGACATGATATTGGTAAACGATTCGCTGCCAAGTCTTTATGTTAGCTATTCTGCCAGAGGTTTTGATATTATAAAACAAAGGAGTTTAGGCAGCAGGAAAAGTGTTGAAGTCGGTTTTGACCATGCCAAAACATTTACAAAAGGCAATTATTCGTATTATTATATACTCACAAAAGACTTGCAAACAAGCATTGAACAACAATTCTCGTTCAATTGCAAAGTGCATAACGTACAACCCGATTCTCTGATTTTTAAATTTATATCGGAAAAAAGCAGGGAATTGCCTGTCAACTTAAACCTGCATTACACCATAAACAGTCAATACGACCAAGTTGGAGAAGTTGAATTCAGTCCGACGACCGTTAACGTTTACAGTACAAGGGAAATTTTAGATACGCTCAAGCAGATAAACACTTTGCCTCTCGTAATTCAAAACATCGACTCTAATATCAACTTTAGCGTGCCTTTGCTCAAGACTGTAAACAACAACTTAATCAAGTACTCCGAAGATTCGGTGCGTATTGACATTAAAGTCGTTCAGGTTACCGAAGATGATATAAAAATCAGAATTACCCCTGAAGATAAATCGCAAAAAATAGAGTTTTTCCCTTACGAAGTAAGCGTTATTTACAGAGTTCCGTTAGATATGTACAAAATGGTTGATAAAAGTCAGTTTGTGATTACGGCTACAATTATGCCCGATAGTGCAAGAAAAATAAAGCTGAACGTTGAGAAAAAACCCGATTTTGTGAAGATTGTCAGAATAGAACCTACAAATATCGAATATCTTAAAATAGTAGAATAAATATTTGTACCGATGAAAAGAATTGGTTTAACCGGTAACATGGGTAGCGGAAAAACAACCGTTGCACAAATCTTTATGGCTCTTGATATTCCTGTTTACAACTCCGATTTTGAAGCCAAAAAGTTGTACAAAGACCCTGAAATTATTGACAAGTTAGTTTCGTATTTTTCAGAATCTATCTTAAACGAGAACAATAACATTGACACTAAAAAACTTGGTCAAATTGTTTTTAAATCGCCTGAAAAACTCAATTTTCTTAACAGCATTATACATCCGAAAGTAACCAAAAATTTTGAACAGTGGTGCAAGCAACAAAACTCCGAGTACATAATTATGGAATCGGCTATTATTTTTGAAGCCGACCTAGTTCATTTGTTCGATAAAATTATAACTGTTACAGCACCTGAAAACGTTATTATTGAACGAGTTACAAAACGAGACAAAATAAGCGTTGAAGCGATAAAAAATCGCTTAAATAATCAGTGGTTGCAAGAAGAAAAGGTAAAATTATCGGATTTTGTTATAAATAACGATGGTGTGGTTGATTTGTTACCGCAGGTGTTGGCGGTTCATGATGCAATTATCAATTATCAATGAACAATGAACCCCGAAACTTCGGGGAACAATGAAAAACTTGCCACACGATACAATCGTGCGGCAGCAAAGAGAAGAGGCAACATCCCGAAACTTCATGATAACACGCAATGCTATTTACTCTCCATTTTCGGCATTTCGATACACCGATATTTCGCTTCGCTCAATATCGGCACTCAATGACCGAAAATGTCACAACACGCAACACGTAACACTCACCACTCACTAATTGCTGACGAATGTCGTTTTAACTTCAAAATATCCTCCAGGATATTCAATTGGAAATCCTGCAACATTAATTGTAGGTTTCAGCTTGAGCATAAATCGGGTTGGTTTGTTTCCAACGTCTAACAAATTATATGCGAAATTTAAAATAGCATCGCCACTCCTTCCGCTTAATACTTGTTTTAAATCGAAGTTCATATTTATAGGAATTGTGCCTATGCTGTTGGCATTTATTGTGTGCGATTGGGATAAAATTCCTCTCGTCATTTCTATATCGTCGATAAAAAGTATCCAATCAAGTGCAGTAACGCCTGCCTTTTGATTGTTAGGATTATTCACGCCCAAATTTAATGTAAAACTCAAAGGCAAATTACCTTGAATTATGGCGTTGGTAAGTCTTGCGTAGTCGGAAATACTTATATCGCTCGCTGACTTCACATTTTGGAAATTAACATTAGCCAATGTTAAATTATTTACGCTGTTGAGTTTAAATTCGCATTTAGCCAAATTAGCCATCTGTGCGACCTGCATCAGCGAGTCGCAAGAAGTGAAGATTATAATACTTATGAAAAATATAGCTGCTTTTTTTATTAGTCTCATACGTTTATAATTTTAGTTAGTAAAAATCACATTGCTTGAATTACTTGTTCAGATTGTAAAAGTAATACATTTAAACGATATATGAACAAATAAATTTTAACTTTGTCGGCTCAAACTTAAAAACAGAAACGGATATGAAGTCATTTTATTTGTGGTTGCTTGCATTTTTGATAACAGTTGCGGCTGCTTATTTCCAAAGAGTCACCGGTCCAACGCATAGCTTAAAAGGTGAAATTGAAATAAACGACAACACTTATAAATACAAACTAATCAGGTCGGCAAACAACGACAAAAACGCTGAAATTAAACTATCAATACCCGACACAACTGTAAGCGGATATATAACGTATAAAAGATATAAAAGCCACGATACACTAACGACTCACGCACTAACTCGCGAAGGCGACAATCTTGTATATAAACTCCCAAAATTGGAAGCTGCCGGAAAAATTATGTACAAAGTTACGCTGCTTTCCCAAGGCGAGACTTATACCCTATCGGGAAATAAAGATGAAGGATTTGTTGTTATGAGATACAAAAATCCTGTGCCGGCTTTTATTCTTATTCCTCATATATTGGTGATGTTTATTGGTATGATGTTTAGTACTCGTACCGGAATTGAAGCCGTAGCAAAAGGTAAAAAAACGTATAAGTATGCAATCGCAACGCTTGTATTGCTGATAATAGGCGGAGTTTTAGGAATGCTGCTGCAAAAATACGCTTTCGGACAATACTGGACAGGTTTTCCATTCGGACACGACCTGACCGATAATAAAACATTGGTATTGGTAATTATTTGGATAATTACGGTTTTTAAACTCAAAAAAGACCGCAATAACAGGTTTTGGCCCATTTTTGCTTCAATACTTGTAATTTTAATTTATCTGATACCTCATAGCGTATTGGGTTCAGAGATTGATTATACAAAGACCGAAAACTTGTAAAACAAAGCATGAGAATTTCTATAACTCTTATTATTGTTATCATTACTTCGGCTGTTTCCATAGCTGCCTTCAGTAACAGAAACCTTTTTAGGCGACTGCTTTTTAATGCATACGATATAAAGAAATTTAAAAACTACTACCGACTGTTTACATACAGTTTGGTGCACGCCGATTGGGTTCATCTGCTGATAAATATGTTCGTTTTGTTTTCGTTCGGGAAAATGACGGAAACTTATTACAAATATTTTTTCGGCAACATTTGGATATTGTACTATTTGCTTTTGTACATCGGCGCTGTGCTGATATCAATACTTCCTGCGTATAAAAAGCATTACGACGATTATTCGTACAATGCCGTAGGAGCTTCAGGAGCTGTGTCGGCGGTAGTATTTGCAAGCATCATTTTCGACCCTTTGGGAAAAATCTTCATCTTCCCTATTCCTATTGGCATTCCATCAATATTGTTTGCCATTTTGTATTTGGCTTATTCTTGGTACATGAACAAAAAAGCAAACGACAACATCGGACACGATGCACATTTTTGGGGTGCTATTTTTGGGTTTGTGTACACAATTCTGCTTAAACCTAAATTGGTGTTGTTTTTTATAGATAGGTTCTTTTAATAGCAAATGTGTTTGTAAATGAGACTGATAGGAGTCGGAAGCTCTGAGTCCCGAGTTTTGAGTTCCGAGTTTTGAGTTTCTTAACTCAGAACTCCTAACTCATAACTCAAAACTCAACCTATTGTCTTTAGCTTCTTATTGCTGTTTTTTCTCAGCTCTAAGCGTTCTGTCAAGAATTTTAAGCTGCTCTTCTAATAGTTCCAACTCAGCTTTGCCTTTACTAATTTTCTTTTCGTATTCGTCTCTGTAAAGGTTGCTTTGTTTGGAATTGGCAAAGAATCCAATATTGTTTTCCCACAACAGAATTTCTTCTCTCAACTTATCAATCTTATGCATTAAAGCCGATTTTTCGCGACTGATAATTCTATCGGCTTGTGGTTGGTCTTTAATTTTATGCAACTTTTCTTTAAAGTTGATTTTGTTATATTCAATATTATCGACTCTAAAATGATCGTACAAGAAATCTAATAGTTGCTTGTACTGATTTTGAATTTTATCTTTTTGCTTAATTGGCACAAATCCGATTTCCATCCATCGTCTCTGAATATCTTTAAGTTTCTCAAAGCTGTCGGGATTCTTCAAATTGTCTTTCAGTTCCGTTAATTCTTTGAGCAACTCGTTTTTGAGTGCCAAGTTTTCTTCTTCGCTACCTGTTTTTTGTTTGTAATATGCCTGTTTTGCATCGAAAAACTTATCGCAAGCGGCTCTAAAACGTTTCCAAATTTTATCGTTGTGCTTACGTGGAACAGGACCTATGGTTTTCCATTCCTTCTGCAAATCGATTAATTCGCGAGTAGTGGATTTCCAATCGGTGGAAGTAGAAAGGTTTTCGGCTTGAAGAACAAGGTTTAACTTTTTGTTGTAATTGTTTTGCTGCTCTTCTCTGATTTTATCGTAGAAAACTTTCTTGTTCTCGTAAAACAGGTCTAACTGCGATTTGAATCTATTCCAAATTTCTTCGTTAACCTTATTAGGAACTCTGCCAACGCCTCTCCATAGTTTGAAGTACTCGTTTACTTTGTTGGTTGCGTCAGTCCACTCCTTATGAGTTTTATATTCTTTAGCAACAACCTCTTCAACTTCTTGGCATAAAACGACTTTGGCAGCATAATTGGCTTCCAACTCCGAACGCATCAACTCGAAATGCTCTTTGCGACGAGCATTTATTTTATCTGATGCCATTTTGAATCTGTCCCAAATTTCATCGCTTTTATCTTGCGGAACAGGTCCAATATTTTTCCACTCTTCGTGCAAGTTTTGCAACTCTTTAAACGAACGAGTAATACTTTGACTTAACAGTAAATCTTCGGCTTTTTCGCATAAAGCGATTTTAAATTCCAAATTCTTTCTCAAGTCAAGGTCTTTTAGCTCCTTGTTGATTTTAACCTTGTCGAAGAATTTTTCAATTAAAAAGTGGTAATTTCTCCACAATTCGCTGACTGAACTGCGAGGCACGGGTCCTACCGCTTTCCATTTTTCTTGCAGTTCTTTAAACTCATCGTAGGTTTTTTTCAGAGTTTCTTCCGATTCTATAAGTTGTCGGAGCGATTCTAGAATTTCATTCTTAGTTTTTAAATTCTCTTTTTTCTGTTCTTCTAACTTCTCGCTATATTTTATTCTGTTAGCTCTATACTTGTTAAAAGCTTCGTCGAATCGGGCTTTCAACTCTTCGGTAATTATATTTTCGTCGGCAACAGCATCTTCGGTATCATCTTGTTGTTCGTCATCTTCTTGCTTGTCGCTCATTTTTTTCTCTTGTTCTTTAGAAGCTAAAACTAAATACAGACTTTTTATTGCAGCTACTTTTGGCTTGATAGATGGAATGTCTTCGCTTACAACCAATTCTTCCAATTTTTCTACAAGTTGTTCGGTTGTGAAGGTTTCTATCAGCTTTTCGAAATCTTTTTCTTCTTCGCTGTCAATCTCATCGTCATCATCATCTTCATCAACTTCGTCGTCGATATCGCTTTCGCTTACTTCAAGTTTAGCTTCTTCTTTAGCTGGTTTTTCAGCTTCTGCAACAGGCGATTTCTCTGCCGTAACTTCTTGCGGTTTGTTCAAATCTGCTTCAACTTCATTTGCCTTTTCTTCGACTTGCAAATCTTCTTTTTCAACTTTCCCGATATTTGGAAAAATTTCTTGATGCAAAACCGCCATTCCTTGTAAAACATCATCGGAAATAATACTTGTATTAGTTTCCTGAGTACTCGTGCCATCTTGCACGTTCATGTCTTGCTGTTCTTCGGTGTTTTTGTTAAGTACAGTTTCTTCCATTATAAAATTTAGTGTTAGTAATTAAACTATTTAAAGGTCGTTATTTTTATTTTTCATATTGTTTTTAAAAACGGCAAAGATAAAAACTTTTTAATATGAAGCATATCAAAACACTATTTTGATTGTAAATTTTGTATCATCATACGTAATGCGGTATTGGTACCCATCTCGATGTTTGCATCTCTGTTACCGTTAAAATGAAAAAGTTTGGCAATTATTTTGTTACCAATCGCTACAGCAATCCAAATATCGCCAACTTTTCTGGTATTTGTAGCTCCCGTTGGTCCTGCTATACCCGAAACTGCGATAGCACAATCGGTATTAAATTTTTCTTTAACTCCCTTTGCCATGTAGGTAACGGTTTGTTCGCTAACTGCTCCATATTCGTCTAGAACGCTTGCAGGAACATTTAAAATGCTTTGTTTAATGCTGTTTGAATACGCAACTACGCTACCTTTGAAAAAGACGGAAGCTCCCGATACCGACGTTATTGCTTTGGCAATGGCTCCACCTGTGCAACTTTCGGCTGTAGCAAGTGTAAGGTCTTGCTTGGTCAGTAATTCGGCGAGATAGGCTTCCCAAGTTTTATGTTCCGAAATTAAAACTTTGTTTTTTATCAATAATTCTTTCAAATTCTCCGAATAAAAATCGGCTTTACTGTTTATAGCTTCGTTTTGGTTGATGATTTCGGTCAACCGTAGCGTTACCTTTCCGTAATTCGGCAAGTAAGCGAGTTTTATGTTTTTAGGCAGCTCCTTTTCAAATGGCTTCACAATATCAAAAAGCAATGATTCGGGAGTGTCGAAAGTGTGAATATACACGTTGTTGATGATGTTTTCAGACAGACCGCTTAATTTTGGAACAACAAAATTTTTCATCATCATTTTCATTTCGCCTGGAACTCCCGGCATAACAAAAAGTAGTTTATTATTGCCTTGGTAAAATACACCCGGAGCTGTTCCGCACATATTTCTGATTGGCGAGCAACCTTCGGGCAGGTAAGCTTGCTTTTTGTTGGTTTCGGTAAGCGGTATGTTTTTGTTGCTCAAAATATTTTCCATATCACGCAAAGCCTCGTTGTTTAGGACAAGATTTCTGCCAAGATATTTACCAACAGCCTCAACCGTTAAATCGTCGCTTGTTGGACCCAATCCTCCCGTAACTATTACTACATCAGAAATGCCGAATAGTTGCCTTATTGCTGTTTCAATATTGCTTATATTATCATTCACAGTGAGTATTTGAACAAGTTCCAAACCTAAACTATTGATTTCTTGAGCAATCCAAGCCGAATTTGTATCTACAATATACCCGTTCAGAATTTCATCGCCTATGGTTAAAATACTAACATTCATAAATATTATTTTTTTATTAAATAAAACTCACGACTAAAAAAATTGTACATTGATTGCAGTTTTATTTATCTTTGTACAAAAATAATAAATTGACAATTTTATGAAAGACAGAATTCCTGAATCAGAATTTATATTAAACGCAGATGGATCGGTTTACCATTTGCACTTACACAACGACGATATTGCAGATACGGTGATACTTGTCGGCGACCCTGGCAGAGTTAGCGTTATTGCCTCATACTTCGACAAAGTTGAAGTTGAAAAACAAAACAGAGAAATCCATACCAAAACCGGATATGTTGGCGACAAAAGGCTGACAGTGATATCAACGGGTATGGGAACCGATAATATTGATATTGTTGTAAACGAACTTGATGCAGCCGTTAATATCGACCCTAAAACCCGAATAGTAAAAGAAAACAAACGTGTTTTAAACTTGATACGTCTCGGCACTTCGGGTGGACTTAACGCCAACATCAACGCTGGCGACTTCATTGCATCGGCTTATACTGTGGGCTTAGACGGTTTGTTATACTTTTACGAAAACTCAGAATCGGTTTTTGAAAGAAAATTGATTGACAAGTTTATAAAACACACCGAATGGAAATCGAACTTGCCGAGTATTTATTCAGTCAAAGCCAGCAGTTGCCTGCTCGAAAAGTACGCTTTTGATTTAAAACACGGTATAACGCTTACATCACCCGGATTTTATGCTCCGCAAGGCAGAGAGCTAAGACTGAATTTGGCTTTCCCCGAATTTAACGGTTTGGTAGAAAATTTTTACTACAAAGATATTCCTATCGCTAACTTTGAAATGGAAAGTTCGGCTTTGTACGGGTTAGGACAAATGTTAGGACACAATACTCTTACAATTTGCACCATTATTGCCAATAGAGTCAATAAAACATTTTCGAACAACTACAAGGAAGATGTTGAGAGAATGATTGAGTTGGTGTTAGGAAGACTTTGATTTGGCAATTAATTGTTGTTGAGTGCATTAGTCATCTGGTCGGTAGTCGGAAGACGGAAGTCCGAAGTGTTGAGTTAGAAGTTCTGAGTCAGGAATTTTGAAACTTATGATTCGAAACTCCCCCGAACCCCGCACCTTCAATTAACAATCTCAATGTTGATAAGTAATTATAGTTTTTCTTTTTTTAATAACAGCAATACTATAACTTTGTCGGCGTTAATTTTTATAACACCACATAAATGGCATTAAGTAACACCGACACACTGCACAATATACTATCGCTACTTGATGATTATAACTCAGACGTTGTTGAGCTTATTGCGACTTCTTTGTACGACGAATACGGCAGAGATGCGTACTCAATAATCAACGAATTTAGGAAAGAACAAATTAACAACGACAATAAAAACAAGCTGTCACGACTTCTCAATCATATTGTTTTAAAAGCCATAATGGAGAATACGTATGAATGGGACAAAGATGAGTACATGAGTCTTGAAGATTGTTTTGCAAGTGTGTGTCCTTTGTTTGTGTCGCACGATTTAATGAGCGACTACGATTCGACTGTTGAAGAAATTAAAATCGGAATACGTAATTTTTGTAAGGTGGTTTGGTTGGAATTAAACAATTCGTACAATCCGACGGCTGCACCTGTGATAATTAGAGATATTATCAATTCTCAGAGCAACCCTGAGTGGAATTTTTTAAATAATTCGGCTCTTTTCAAAGATATAAAACGAGATGCTACAGGCTGCACCTACGCTATTATTATGGCTATTGTCGGCGAAATTTTAGACTTACCTATTATTTTTTCAAATTCAAATCCCAGTGTGGTTGTGTTTTCCGATTCTATAGATTATTTCGACCTCCCCGATTTGAACAAAAGTAAAGTTCTGCACTGCAATGGCGATACCGCTAAAATATACAAGATGAAAAATTTCGCTCGTATTTTTCATTTGCAGTCATTAGTTGACGAAGAAGATTTGTTTGAAAAACTTATGTACGACTTTTCTTCGTTAATTGTGCAAAATTATATCAACGAAAAATACGAAGGCTTTGTCAATACGCCTTATATCTCCGACAACAGAATGATTATTGATAAACTTTTGTCAAGATTTGACGAGTTGCACCAATTGTTTCAAGATTATTACTTCGATTAACGATAATACGACGAAATAAAATTGCTAACGTTGTTTTGTACTCTTTGAGCTACGTTGTCGGTGTCGGTTTTTACAAATTTATTTCCGGTAATTTTTTCGTACAGTTCTATGTATCTTTCAGATACTTGATTTACAAAGCCGTCGCTCATGTTGGGAACAGCTTGACCTTCCAATCCCTGAAAGCCGTTTTCTATCAGCCATTCTCTTACAAATTCTTTTGAAAGTTGCTTTTGTTGCTCGCCTCTATCCTGGCGTTGCTGATAACCTTCTTTGTAAAAATAACGCGATGAGTCGGGAGTATGAATTTCATCTATCAAAAAAATCTGTCCGTCTCTTTTTCCAAATTCATATTTGGTATCAACCAAGATAAGTCCTCTTTGGTCAGCCATTTGAGTTCCTCTTTCAAATAACTTGTACGTGTAATCTTCCAACATCTCATAATCGCTTTTTGAAACCAAACCTTTGCTGACAATTTCTTCGGCAGAAATATCCTGGTCGTGTCCGTCCTCTTCTTTAGTGGTAGGAGTAATTATAGGTTTGTCGAATTTGTCGTGCTCTTTCATTCTGTCTGGTAGCGGCACACCACACAAAGTGCGTTTTCCGGCTTTGTACTCACGCCAAGCATGACCCGTAAGATAAGCTCTGACAACCATTTCCACCTTAAACGGCTCGCAAAATCTACCAACTGTAACCATTGGGTCGGGTGTTGCAATTTTCCAATTTGGAACTATATCGGAAGTGTTGTCAAGAAATGTTGCTGCTATTTGGTTCAAAACCTGACCTTTGTAAGGAATAGCACGTGGCAATACCACGTCAAAAGCTGATATTCTGTCGGTTGTAACCATAACAAGCAAATCGTTGTTTATGTTGTACACATCGCGGACTTTGCCTATGTATTTGCTTGTGCAATTTGGTATGTTTAAATCGGTTTTAGTTATAATATTTTGCATTTGTTGCTTTATTTAGGTTCGTTATTTTTATTTTCAACTTTTTTGTCGCTTGCCTGCTCTTGCTGAGCTTCGTACTTATCGAATGCATCAATAATTTCGGTAACCAAGGCATGTCGGACAACGTCTCTATTGTCAAGCCATACGAAAGTAATTCCTTTAATATGTCCGAGAGTTTTTTGTGCATAAAGCAAGCCGGATTGACTTTTTTTGGGTAAGTCGATTTGAGTAATATCGCCGGTTATAATAAACTTCGACATCCTACCCATACGGGTTAAGAAAAGTTTGAGCTGCGAAAGCGTACAGTTTTGAGCTTCGTCTAAAATAACAAAAGCTTTTTCTAAGGTTCTTCCACGCATAAAAGCAAGCGGTGCAATTTCAATAACTCCTTCGTCGATATACGACATGAGTTTGTTGGGTGGCAACATATCTTGCAGTGCGTCGTACAACGGACGTAAGTATGGGTCAAGTTTTTCTTTTAAATCGCCAGGCAAGAAACCTAAATTTTCTCCTGCCTCGACAGCCGGTCTGGTCAGAATAATGCGCTTGACTTCTTTGTTTTTCAATGCTCTGACTGCCAAAGCTACAGCCGTATAGGTTTTTCCGGTACCGGCAGGACCAATGGCAAAAAGCATGTCGTTATCTTTAATTGCCGAAACCATTTTATGTTGGTTCACAGTCCTTGAGCGAATTACATTTCCCGAACGTCCGTAAACCAAAACGTTAGAATCGGCGTCTTTGGTATCACTTTCTTCACCGCTGTAGTTTCCATTTGCAAGTTTTTTAATATCTCCGTTATCAATCTTGCCGTACCTGTCAAAATGGTTCATAACATTATCCATCAGCTGTCTGAACTCTTCGGTTTCTTCAGCCTGACCAAGCACTATAACGTTTTGGTCGCGAGCAATGATTTTTAATTTAGGATATAATTCTCTGAGTAGGTTAATGTTATTGTTTTGGATTCCAAAAATGTCGGTTGGACTGTACGGTTCTATGTTGATAATTATTTCGCTCATTTATTTTTTTTACATATTTATTTTTTTACAAAGGTAGTAAATCAATCATTAATTTGGGTGATTTTTTGAAGTATTTTTACAGATGCAAAAAAATGAAACAAAAACCACATATATGCTTATTTTACAGGCATTTAAAAGAGCATCTATGATGTTTTGTTAATCCAAAACTTTTAATTTGCATTTTGTGAAACTTTGTAGGATAGCCTTTATTTTTGTCCCAATTGTAAAAAGGAAACTCTTGATGAAGTTTGCACATAATTTTATCACGATAAGTTTTTGCCAAAATAGAAGCCGCAGCAATTGAAAGATACAAATCGTCGCCTTTAACAATGCACTTGTGTTGGATATCACTGTAGGGTTTAAACTTATTACCATCAACAATAATAAATTCGGGTTTCTGCAGTAGCATATCCAATGCCTTATGCATAGCAAGAATAGAAGCATTGAGTATATTAATTTCGTCTATGGTATTATTATCGACTACGGCAATGGCGTAGTGCAGCGCATCTTTTTTGATGATTTCAGCCAAGCCGTTACGCTTTTTCTCCGAAAGTTTTTTGCTGTCGATAATAGCGTTGTTTTTGTAATTTTTTCGGAAGATAACGGCAGCCGCAACAACAGGACCGGCAAGGCAGCCTCTGCCTGCTTCATCGCAACCTGCTTCGTATTCAAAACCCGAATAATTTGAAAACATCTGACACTTATTTTATTAGTCGATTGTAAAAATCTGTAAGTTTGACCATTAGTTTTTCGCTTGTGTGTTCTTCTTCTACAAACGAACGTGCATTTTCGCTTAGTTGTTTGCGTTTTTCGGCATCGTTGTACAAATAAACTACAGCATCGGCAAAATCGGATGGAGAATCAGCAATTATGATATTCCTGTTGTTTTCAACATTAATTCCTTCGGCTCCTATTGTTGTTGTAACGATAGCTCTACCCAAAGCCATTCCTTCGATTATCTTTACTCTGATTCCGCTTCCCGAAAGTAGCGGAACGACCATTATATCGAACTTTTTCATGTAGTCGAAAGCATCATCAACTTCGCCGTCAACTATTATTCCATCAACATTAAGATTGGTAAGCCATTCGGGCATATTACGACCTGCCAAATGCAAATTTATTTCCGGAATCCGATTTTTAATTAAATGAAAAACATCTTGAACAAACCATTTTACGCCTTCTTCGTTGGGATACCAGTTCATAGCTCCGAGATGAAAAATATTAGGATTGCCGCAAAGCGTATAATCGTCGGGTAATTGCTCAATGTTGAAACTTGTAGGTATTGCAATTACTTTTTTTCCGGGAGCAAGTTTCAAAAACTCATCGGCATCAATTGTAGTTGTTGAAATAATGCCGTCTGCTTTTCTCAAAGCCGAGATTTCAAAATGTTTTAAAGTCTTTACCAATTGCTTTAAATACCACTTCTTAAGCGGATTTGCAGTGTTTTTGGTAATCTTTTCCCAAATTTTGTATTCTACATTATGATTGCGAAGAACAATAGGTGCTTTGGTGTGTTTTCTGATAACATCAATGTACAAAGCCATTGGAAGATACTCTAACTGAATAATATCGAACTCTTCGGACTTTAACACTTCGATTATTCGGTTTTCAAACTGTTTTGTATAAAATCGGCTTATATGATACGACTGACCCGATAACAGGTTATACAAAGCCGAAAAAACATTTAATGACAAATTGATAGGAATGAGTTCGAGATTTGTTATTGCCATAAAATCGTCGGGAACATCTTTGGCTTTAACCCAATTTTTATTGGTGTTGGCTGCAATTACCTTGATTTTGTAACCGGCTTTGGATAGTGCAGTTATATTATTATATAAGCCTATTGCACCTCCGTCGGTTTTGGGGTACGGCGACTTATTGCATATCATTAGTATCTTCATCATTTTTAGTTTTTCTACGGGATTTGATTTTAATTTTCAATCTCTGATACAGATGTTTGTATGTTTCGGAGCTTAAAAATATGCTATCGTTAACAGCGTAGTACATCAGCAATAATCCTACGGGTAAAAGCACAATATTAGCCATCCACATACCTAACCACGAATCGATGACTAAAGAACGTACAACCTTTTCGCCTGTAAATGAAATGACGTGATAAATTACGTACAGAACTACCGAAACTACAATAGGCAAGCCGAAACCTCCGCGTCTGATAATAATCCCGAGTGGTGCACCTATCAAAAACAGCACGAAACATCCGAACGAGACCGAAAACTTTCTGTGAAATTCGTTGTCGTGCCGCGCTTTCAAAACGGATTGTGTTTCGGCAAACTGTTGAGTATATTGAAACGAAGTCTTGGTGTTCCGTACATTGTTAACCGCATCTTTTACAATATAAAGATTTTTCTTTGCAGTCTGCAAAAAATTACTGTCAAACTCAACATCCGTCTTGCCTGCAATATCCTTATTCCCGAAATCGCAATAGCTATAATAAATCAGATAACTTGATATTGTTCTTTGAGTTTCTTTGTGAAGGGCTTCTATTTCGACTGCCAACGAATCGCTTGCTTGCCGCAACTGCTTGCTATTCAACATATGATAAGAATCTTTAAACAAATCCGCATCGGTGGTTGCTAATTGAAATTGCGACAAGTCGAATTTAATTTTCTCTTGTTTAAAATATATTTTTCTATACGTTTTTTGCCTAACCAAATTGGTTTCAACAGGTTCTTCGTAGTTAACACCATCGAACAAGGTTAAAAGCAGAAAGTTGTCGTCTGAAGTTTTTTGCATTATTCCCGAATCGGCTACGATAAGTTTATTATTACCTCTTTGGTCGGTATGGTCGTATATCATTACGTTTTTGATAATGGAACCATCATTCTCTTTTTTACCAATTTTAATAACGTAACCGTCTAAGCCCGAATAAAAAACATTTTCGGGAATATTTAACGCAAGTTTTTTCTGCCTGACATCGTATAAGGTTGAACGAAATTTCATATTGGCGTACGGAAACGAAATGTTGTAGTAGAAATAAGTCGCAACGCTGACAAAAAGAACAATAACACTTATCGGCACAAAAATCTTTTTCATACTAATGCCAGCCGTTTTTATGGCTACCAACTCGTTATTTTCGCCCAAATTTCCGAAAGTCATAATTGACGAAAGCAATATGGAAATAGGTAAAGCCGTCGGCAAAAAGGTAAACGACGCGTAAAACAGCAACTTTGCTATTACCTGCCAACTTAAGCCCTTGCCCAACATCACATCGACGTAAGTCCATACAAACTGCATGAGCAAGACAAATATTACAACAAAAAATGTTGAAAATAAAGGTCCGACATAAGACTTAATAACCAAACTATATATTTTCTTCACCTATATAGAATTTCCTATTTTAACAACAATTAAAAAAACGTTTAACATTAATTAAATGTGTTTTTTTGCAAAATTAAACGTTTAAAATAATTTTGTAGCGTTTTACGCAACAAAAAAACAATAATTTTTACTCAATCAAAAAAAACTAAAATAATAAACCTCCGATGAATAAAATAATAATAAGCGTTTGTTTAATACTATCGCTGACAGTAATGATAAACACAACGTATTCGCAAGCACCTTCTAGGGTTAATATTGAGGGGACTTTAATAGACTCGTCAAATAACACTATTCCTTTTGCTACTATCATGTTACTTTCGGTTAAAGACTCAACATTGGTTAGTTTTACCACAAGTAATGAAAATGGAGAATTTAAACTGAATAATATTAAGAATGAAACACAAATCTTAAAGATTTCGCATGTTAGCTACATTCCGCACCAACAAAACATTTTGCCCACCAATGAAAAAACTCTGATTTTAAAAGGCATAGAATTGAAACCCATACAAACTGATTTATTGGAGGTAGTTGTCAGAGCTGCCAAAGCTCCTTTGTTCATCAAAGGCGACACTGTTGAGTTTGACGCAACAACTTTTATTGTACCCCCTGGTTCCACGGTTGAAGACCTGCTTTCGCGGCTTCCGGGAGTTGAAGTCGATAGCGACGGTAAAATTACTACTCAAGGACAAGAAGTGAAAAAGGTTTACGTTGAAGGAAAAACATTTTTTGGCAACGACCCTAAAAGTGTTACAAAAAACCTAGGCGCCGAATCGGTTTCCAGAGTTCAAATTTATGACGAAAAATCGGAACAGTCGCAACTTACGGGTATTGACGACGGCACACAAGAAAAAGCAATGAACCTTGAACTTAAAGAAGCGTACAAGACAGGAGCATTTGGTAAACTGTCGGTTGCCGGCGGTACGCAAGACCGTTGGGCTGTTAGGGGAAACTACAACCGTTTTACAACTAAATCGCAACTTTCGTTTATTGGATATGGAAACAATATCAACCAAACAGGCTTGAATTGGAGCGACTACTCGGAATTTAAAGGTAATAACGCATTTACCGAGTACGACAACGGCGACTTTGGGTTTATTGCAAGTGTGGGAGATTACAATTTCTTCCGAATTTCGGGTGTTTCAAGATTTGACGGTAAGGGTTTTACCGATAACTACGGCGGTGGAACTAATTACAATTACGACAACTCGAAAACCAAGTTTAACACAAGTTACCTGTACAACCAAACCGATTTGTATTACGTAAAAAATTCGTATCGCGAAACCATATTGGACAGTTTAAGCGGATTTAATAAGTACGATACTTTAAACTATAACAACAAAGTGTTTAATCACAGCATTGGCACCCGATTTGAACATAATTTCGACTCGGCTAATAAAATTATTGCCAAAGTTAATGTCAATTTTAGTGGCGACGACGACAACAACTCACAAAATCAATGGTTTACCGATTTAAACCTTGAGCCATCAAATCATTTGCAATTATCTTCAATTAAAGAAATTGATAAATATGCAATTACATCAGCAGCTATTTATAACCATAAGTTTAAAAAATTGGGACGCTCGTTTTCGTTAAGTGGTGGCTTTAATACTCAAAACTCCGAAAACAACACTAGTTTGAAAAACCTTAACGAACTGTTTAATGCGCTAACTCCTAATGAGCTAATACAACAGTACGCCAAGACCGACAATTCGGTAACAGAAATAAAATCGAGTTTATTGTACACCGAACCCTTATCTTCTAAGTTCTTTTTCGAATTTTTTAGCAACTTTAGTAATAACATAACTCAAAACAATAATCAGGTTCATGATGTTGTTTTAGATTCTGCCAGAATTGACAGCTTGAGCAATCTATACAAACAAACCACATTATTCAACCGCGTTGGAAGTTCGATAAGGTACTCATACGACGGCTTGAATATTGCCGTGGGTTTTGCAGCCGAACGCATAGGAATGGACGGACTCAATGCACTTGACAAAGGTTTCGATTGGAACCCTGATAAGCTAAACAAAGTGTACTATAATTTTGCTCCTAACGTTATGCTTAACTACATGATGAGCCAAAACAATATGTTTGGAGTGAATTACAGCAAAACCATATCGCCTCCAAGTTATGCGTATTTGCAACCTATAAAAAATACAAGCAATCCGGCATATCAATATTTAGGTAATATTAATCTGCTGCCTTCGACATATCACAGTGTTGACTTGAATTTGCGATTATTCAATCCTTCTTCGTTTAGCAGTATCAACATGCACGCAGGATATAGTCTCACGCAAAATCCTATATACTACGCTCTAAACACAACATTTGTCCCGGGAAAAGGCGTTATTACCGTAGCCAAACCTACAAACATGGACAACGAACATAGCGTGTATTCTTACGTTTGGACAAGCTTTCCGATAATTAAAACAAAACTCACAACCGACTTTATGGTTGGCTATTCATATCGGAAACAACCTTCGGAAATTAATAAAGTCAGAGATTGGAATGATGCAAATACAGGAAGAACCAGATTAAGATTTAATCTAACTCCTAGCCAACATTTCAACTTCTCTTTTACCACTCGTTTCAATTACTCGACAAACAACTACCAGATAAACAAAACGCTTAATAATAACTTTTATACCTTACGCTTAAATGCCGATATTAAGTGGCAGTTTATAAATAAAACTTACTTTGAAAGTAGTTTCGACTATTACTACTACTACAACTCGAAAATACAAGCTGCAAATCCTATACCTTTGTGGCATGCTTCAATCAGAAGATTGTTGGGTAAAGGCAACAAATTTGAAGTCAGACTTGCTGCCTTTGACATATTCAACAAGAGTTTAAGCATAGACCAAATTGCCAATCTCAACTATATTGAACAAGCAACTACCAACACTTTGGCAAGATACTTTATGCTAAGTGTTTCGTACAATCTAAAAGGTTTCGACCAAAACTACCAACGTAGAGGCGGTGGAGGTATGAGGAGAAGGCATTAGAGTTTTGAGTTACGAGTTAGGAGTCAGGAGTTAGGAGTTTTTAGACTCGGAACTCAGAACTTGTCCCAATTGTTCATTGTTAATTGTTCATTGCTAATTGCCACCACCTACTACGGTGCCAACTTAAGCACTACCCACCCATTTTTCTTCAAATGCACTTCCATTGCTACAACCAAGTGTTTGTACTGATTGTAATGTGGTTCTTTAAGAACCAAATATACGGGTTTATCCTGTTTTTTTGTCAGTAATTGCAGTGTCGGCTTGTAATCGGAAGAGTTACTTTTAGTATAAAAATGACTTGCATAAGTGTGAAATCCGGAAGTTAGCACGTAGCAATCTTCATCTGCGACGGATTTGTAAAACTCAATCACTGCACCCTGAGTGTATTTCTCAATTCTGTATGGGAAAATGTAAATTACGCTTATTATAAATAACGCCGAAGCGGAAAAAAGGGTTATAAACGCTTTTTTATATTTATTTTTTTTGCTCATCGCTACAGCGGCAATAACTGCAATAAAAAAGATTAACGCTATCACCCACTCCAAACCTAACCAATTGACTTCGGCTTGAAGGTTTAACACAGCAAAATCGTCTTTTATGTATGGTATTAGCTCTTGTTTATATTTCTCGACAAGCGGCACAATGGCAACCACCAAAGAAAATACGGCAGCAATAATGATTAGCAAAACATTGGTTAGTCTGCTCCATTTAACTTTTCCTTCAAAAATATGAATCAAGCAGTATGCACCCAAAAAACTCATCGGAAAATAACATAATGAGCTATAATGCACTATTTTAGTTTTAACAATTGTAAATAAAATCAGAACGAACCAAAACAAAATTTGCATTAAAACGGCGAAAATGTCTGCAACTGATTGTTTGTCTTTAATTTTAAAAATATATTTTAGTGAAAATATTGATATAGGGAACATTCCAATCAGCAGTACTACAACATGATACAAAAAGTTGCCGCCATGTCCTGCATCAGGAGTTAGAAACAGCCGTATTTGGTAAGCAATAAAGTCTATTACCGTTTGCAAATTACCACCTATAATTTGCAAAATAAACCAAATACTTCCCACAACAACTATAGACGAAAGAAAAATAAGCCATTCGGTTAACGACAGTAGTTTCAATGGTTTGGTTTCGGTTTCGGAATCTTTTGCAATAACAAACTTTTTCGGTTTGATAATTTGCATCAATAGAAATATAAAGACAACTGCTCCTACAATTAACAATCCGACAGGACCTTTTGTAAGGACGGATAAACCGACAAAAACTCCACTCAACAAAGCCGAAAGATTTCTTTTCTTTTTGGTTTCGCTAATTTGCAATTGAAAAAAGAAATAAATCGAAACGAACATAAAGAAGTTAAACCAAGGGTCTATTATTCCGGAGCGGAAATAAAAATGCGACAAAACCGATGCAAAATAAACGAAAGACCATACAAGTCCGAAAGCTTTTGAATGCAACTTCTTACCCATAAAAAAGATAGTAAGCAAAGTAACTATTCCGGCTATGGCATTCGGCAAACGAGCTGCAAATTCATTAACACCGAATATTTTCATAGTTACGACTTGCATCCAAACAAATAGCGGTGGTTTTTCCCAAAACGGTCGGAAGGCAATTTGAACATCAATATAGTTGCCGTCAACAATCATTTCGCGAGCGCACTCGGCAAAGTTAATTTCGTCCCAATCGAAAAGATTTACACCACCCAAAAACGGAATAAATGCAAGAGCCGAAATAACAATTATAATAAAAGATAATTTTCTTGTAGATGTTGAATTTATTGCCTTCATCAAAAAACAATTTGTTTATTTTCTGGTGATTACCTTTTTAGCTGCTTCAACGATATGTACGTCATCTAAGCCGTACTTCTTCAAAAGCTCATAAGGAGTTCCGCTTTCGCCAAAGGTATCGCCAAGTGCAACAAACTCAATAGGTGTAGGCAACTGCTGAGCACAAAGTCCGGCAATGCTTTCGCCTAAGCCACCGTTTTTTAAGTGTT
Source organism: Lentimicrobiaceae bacterium (assembly GCA_033809755.1). Taxonomy (GTDB): domain Bacteria; phylum Bacteroidota; class Bacteroidia; order Bacteroidales; family UBA4417; genus UBA4417. The sequence goes on along the minus strand of JAPXLB010000010.1, from coordinate 73,987 downwards.
CTTCGGCTACAACAGCACAACCCGTTTTGCTTATTGATTTGATAATTGCTTCAGTATCAAGCGGTTTTATAGTATGGATATTAATAACTTCGGCTTTTATTCCTTGTTCTTCTAACGCTTCTGCAGCTTGCAAAGCAAACCAAACCATGTGTCCGGTAGCAAAAATACTAACATCTGCACCTTCATTCAACACAACGGCTTTACCGATTTCAAAAGGCATATCCTTTGGGATAAAAACAGGCATTGCAGGACGACCGAAACGTAGATAAACCGGACCGTAATATTCGGCTATTGCCTTTGTTGCCTGATAAGTTTGGTTGTAGTCGCATGGATTGATAACCACCATGTTTGGCAACATTTTCATCATGCCAAGGTCTTCCATAACCTGATGCGTGGCTCCGTCTTCGCCAGTGGTAAGACCTGCATGCGATCCACATATTTTAACATTGGTATTGGAATACGCAACACATTGCCTTATTTGGTCGTAAACACGTGAAGAACTAAAATTTGCAAAAGTTCCGGTAAAAGGAATTTTTCCACCAACAGCAAAACCAGCAGCCATAGAAATCATATTTGCTTCGGCTATGCCAATTTGGAAAAATCTGTCGGGAAACGCTTTAGCAAACTTGTCCATTTTAACCGAGCTGGTTAAATCGGCACATAAGGCGACAATATTAGTGTTGGTTTGGGCTATATCATGCAAAGCATCGCCAAAACCCGAGCGGGTATCTTTTTTTTCGGTGTATGAATATTTCATTTTTTTTGTTTTTAATTTGGAACAAAATTAAAAGAAAACTATTAATTATTACAATTTTGAGACAATATTTTTGAAAAGTCGCAAAAAGCGAAAAAAAACAAAAATCCACATCGTTTAACACAAAATACTTATCTTTGCAAACCAAATTAACCTGCCCAGGTGGTGAAATTGGTAGACACGCCAGCTTGAGGGGCTGGTGTCCATTAGGACATGCAAGTTCGACTCTTGTCCTGGGCACATTGCAAAACTACAATGTACAAGAAGTAGATTGTTGGATTGGCTTCGCAATAGCGTTCTCGCTTAACTTTACAAAAATTTGTAATTAATAAACAAAGGGTAAATACGTTTTGTATTTAATATCAAAATTTTTCTATAAAAGATAGATTAAAAAAATTACAATTTATTTATCAAACATCGATTGTTGAGAACTTTTAGTCCGAGACGGTCTACAACTACAATAAAATTGTAATTTAGCAGTGAAATATATCGCTACAAATTAGTAATATTACAATAAAAACAGAATTAATTAATGACTGAAATAGACAGAAGCAACTACACAGAAGAGACGATAAAATCAATGGATTGGAGAGAGCACATCCGCAGCAGACCCGGAATGTACATTGGTAAGTTGGGAGATGGTGCTTCGCACGACGACGGAATTTACTTGCTGATAAAAGAAGTTGTTGATAACTCTATTGATGAATACGCAGCCGGATTTGGAAGGAAAATTGAAATCACCATAAAAGACAGACAAGTTGTTGTACGTGACTACGGCAGAGGAATACCTCTTGGGAGCGTGGTTGAATGCGTATCGCAAATAAACACAGGAGGAAAGCTCTACGAAAATGAAGCTTTTACTAAATCCGTAGGACTTAACGGCGTTGGATTAAAAGCTGTTAATGCTTTGTCGTCGAATTTTGTGGCACAAAGTATTAGAAACAACAGAACAGTTATTGTTGAGTACAGCCAAGGCAATTTTGTTAGCAATAGCGGCGAAATTGACTGCAACGAAAAAGACGGCACAATAGTAACTTTTACTCCCGACGAAGAAATTTTCGGCAATTATCATTTCTATAAAGAATATGTCGACAAGATGCTGTGGAATTATTGCTATTTGAACAATAATTTGACAATTAACCTGAACGGAGAAACACTACAAGCCAAAAACGGCTTGCTTGACATGCTAAGCAACAACTTAGACGAAAACAAAATTGTATATCCGATTATACACATTACCGACAACGATTTTGAATGTGCTTTAACACATACTACTAAATACTACGGTGAAGAATATTTCTCGTTTGCAAACGGACAATACACAACACAAGGCGGCACGCACCTTACAGCGTTCAGAGAAATTTACGTTCGTACAATAAAAGAGTTTTACAACAAGGATTTCGATCCTGCCGATATTCGTTCGGGTATTGTTGCAGCCGTAAGTATTAAGATAAAAAGTCCTATTTTCGAGTCGCAAACCAAAACTAAATTGGGCTCAACGCATATTGCCGAAGGCGGAGTGACTGTTTACAAGTTTATTTCGGATATCTTGAAAAAGAAATTGGACGACTACTTACATATAAACCCTGATGTTGCTGAGTTGTTGCTCAATAAAATATTGCAGTCGGAAAAAGAACGCAAAGAGATAACCAACTATAAGAAATTAGCTCGCGAAAGTGTTAAAAAAACTAGTCTTCATAATAAAAAACTACGCGACTGCCGTGTACATTACAATGACAACGATGATTTACGCGACGAAAGCACTTTGTTTATAACCGAAGGCGATTCGGCAAGCGGTTCAATCACAAAATCGAGAGATGTTAATACACAAGCTGTTTTTAGTCTTAGAGGTAAACCTCTTAACTCTTACGGAAAAACCAAGAAAATTGTTTACGAAAACGACGAGTTTAATCTTCTGCAAGCAGCTATTAACGTTGAAGATGGTATCGAAAACCTTAGATACAATAAAATAGTAATAGCTACTGACGCCGACGTTGACGGAATGCATATCAGGTTACTTTTGCTGACTTTCTTCTTGCAGTTTTATCCCGAACTTGTAAAAAACGGACACGTATATATTCTGCAAACTCCGCTTTACAGAGTTCGTAACAAAAAGGAAACTATTTACTGCTACGACGAAGACCAAAAAGTTGAGGCTTTGGACAAACTTAAGCCAAATCCGGAAATTACAAGATTTAAAGGTCTTGGTGAAATTTCTCCCGAAGAATTTAGGCACTTTATAGGCAAAAACATCCGACTTGAACCTGTTATTCTTAAAAGCACATCGGAAATCGACAAAGTGTTGGAATATTACATGGGAAACAATACGCCAAGTCGTCAGAATTTTATTATCGAAAATTTAAGATACGAAGATGCCGAAATAGGCGTTGCATAAACTTACAACAACATTTCTTAACTACTGCAACACAATAAGTTGCTTGAAAAAGTATGGCATTTTCGCATCTTAATAATTAATCTAATTTTAGGATTTATAGAAATAAATTATAACATAAGCATATCTTTGCAAAAAAAATACTATGAGTTTAAAATGCGGCATAATAGGATTAACATCCTGCGGAAAAACAACTTTGTTTAATTGTGTTTCCAACTCGAAGATAGACCCCGAACAAAACTACGGGAAATCAAACTTAGGGCAAATAAATGTTCCCGATGATAGACTGTACAAAATAAGTGAATATATCAAAACGGAAAAGATAATTCACACTACCGTCGATTTGGTTGATATTCCGGGATTATCAAAAGGTTCGGGACAAGCTGAAAGCAGTTCGGCAAAGTTTTTAGCCGAAATTCAACAAACCGATGCTCTTATTCATGTTATACGCTGTTTCGATAGTCAAACCGTTCCACACGCCGAAGGCTCGGTAAATCCGATACGAGACAAGGAAATTGTTGATTTGGAATTGTGCGTCAGAGATTTAAGTTTGGTTGAAAGAAAAATAGAGCGTATGGAAAAACTTATAAAAGTCGGTAACAAAGAAGCCAAACATACTATTGAAACCTTGCTTAAATACAAAGACCACCTTGAAAACTTTATGCCTGCCCGAACAATAGACCTTAGCGATGAAGAAAAGAAAGCCGTTGCCGATATTATGCTCATAACTTCCAAACCTGTTATTTACGTTTGTAACGTCGATGCCGACAGTGCAAAAAACGGCAACAGCTATTCCGATAGCATTGTTGAATTAGCTAAAGCCGAAAGTGCCGAAGTGTTGATTATAGCCGCCGACCTTGAAGCCGATATTGCAATGTTAGATGACCCAGAAGATAGGAAAGAGTTCCTGAATGATGCAGGTCTTACAGAACCAGGCGTAAATCGTTTGGTCAGAGCTGCTTACAACATCTTAGACTTGCAATCGTTTTTTACAGCCGGTCCTAAGGAAATTAGAGCTTGGACTATAAAGAAAGGCACTACAGCACCACAAGCTGCAGGCGTTATTCATAGCGATTTGGAAAGAGGTTTTATCAGAGCCGAAGTTATGAAATACGAAGATTTTATCACTCTAAAATCGGAACATGCTTGTCGTGAAGCTGGAAAACTTTACGTTGAAGGCAAAAATTACATAGTCAACGATGGAGATATTATTCACATTCGATTTAATGTTTAATAAATAAAGTTATGAATTACAGAGATTTAGTTTTTTTAGAGGTCGCACAGCAACTTAGTTTTTCCAGAGCCGCTGAATCTCTTTTTATTTCTCAGCCTGCCGTCAGCAAGCACATTCAAGAATTGGAGTCGTCGCTTAACGCAAAACTTTTCGACCGAAAAAACAACGTCATTTCGCTCACACAAGCCGGCGAAATCGTTTTTCAATACCTGAAACAAATAAAAAAACAGTACGAAGTTATGGAGTTTGAGCTAGGCAGATTGTCTCAGGCTTTTTCGGGGGTTCTACGTATAGGTGCAAGTACTACAATTTCGCAATACTTTTTGCCAAAATTTTTAGTAGAATTTAGCAAACAATATCCCGAAATTAAACTTTCGGTCATTTCGGGTAATACTGCCTACATGGAAAGCCTTCTTACAAAAAACGAAATTGATATTGCTTTGGTTGAAAATCAATCGTCGAAATCGGGATTGGCGTACAATAATTTCTTTCGCGACCGTTTGCTCGTTGTTTGTAGCAAAAACTCTTTGTATGCAAAAAAGCACAGTCTTACTATCAACCAATTGCAAACAGCCCCGATGTTATTAAGAGAAAAAGGTTCGGGAACACTGCAAGTTATATACAACGAACTTGCAAGCAAAGGTGTTGAAGTTGACAAACTTAACGTTGTAATCAGATTGGGCAGCACCGAATCAATTAAAAGATTTTTACCTCACTTCAATGGAATTGCTTTCTTGTCGAAGGGTTCTATAGAAAAAGAACTTTTTGAAAAAGAATTTATTACCATCGAAACTCCGAATTTAGTTTTTGAAAGAAACTTCCGTTACGCTACTCTTCAAGGATACCAATACAAACCTGCTACTTTGTTTATTAATAAACTGAAGGCGTATAATTTTTAGTGAATGGTGGATGGTGTTGCGGGTTGCAGCACTTTGCTCAGTGTGCACAAGCTCAGTGACCACACTCAATGATCGAAAATGTCGAACTCATAACTCGAAACTCGCAACATCCCGAAACTTCGGGGCAACCCGTACTAATGCTCGATAACATACGTCTGTCCATCAACTGCCAAAATAGTATTTTCAAAAACTGCTTTAGCCTCATTTAAAAGACTTTCCAAATCCTCGGTCTCGTATCGTGCTGAAAAATGTCCTATAAGTAATTGCTTTACATTCGCTTTAAGGGCGATAGTGGCAGCATCAACGGTAGTTGAATGAAGTTTGCTTTTGGCTGCATCTTCAAGTTCGTGTGCAAATGTAGTTTCGTGATACAATAAATTTACATTGCTAATCACAGGTATTATATCTTCGCAATACGCAGTATCGGCACTATATGCATAACTACGCGGTGCTTTAGGATTTAATGTAATATCTTCGTTTTTTATTAGTTTTCCGTTCAAAACAATATCTTTCCCGCTTTTAATATTGCCAATTTCAGAAATAGGTATTTGCATAGATTGCACAATATTTTTCTTGAGTCGTCTTCTGCCAAGTTTTTCAGAAATAATGAAACCCGTTGTAGGAATGCTGTGCTTGACAGGAAAACTTTTTATGCTTATTCTCTTATTTTCATACAAAGTATTAACTCCTGATGCGTTGGTATCTACAAAGTTAATTTCGTAGCTGAGAATAGTTTCGGAAGCAGCAAACTGACCTCCAATAATATTTTTGAGTTGGGGCGGAGCATAAACAGTAATAGGACTCGTTCGTCCCACCAAATGCATTGACGACAATAATCCGACCAAACCGAAATAATGATCGCCGTGCAAATGGCTGATGAAAATATTATTAATCTTATTGAAAGAAATCTTTAATTTTCGAAGTGTTATTTGTGTGCCTTCGCCGCAATCGAACAAAAAATATTCGTTATTGTATTTGATACACTGCGAGGTAGGCATACGATTGTGTACAGGAGTTGCCGAACTACTGCCTATTATGGTTACTTCAAAAGGGGGCATTTTTTTGGCTACAAATATAATGTTTTTTCTGAGATTTTATTTACATTTGTAGCTATAAAAAAGTATAAATTATGGAAAAAATTGAATGCTATATAGAAAACGAAAACAAGTTTAAGTTTTACGTTATGAAACTCTTGCCTTCTGTTGCAACAAAAGGCGTTGTGTTTTTAATTCACGATATTTCCGACCACTCGGGCAGATACGAGGAACTTGGCGAAATTTTTTGCAAAAACGGTTATCTGTTCTACGCTCCCGACCTCAGAGGTAGTGGAAATTCAAAAGGGAAAAGAGGTTCTTTTAAAACCATTGACGAAGCACTTACCGATGTGAATTTTTTGATATCCAAAGTAAAAGAAGAATTTGCAAATACTCCCATATTTATTTTTTCGCAAGGTATGGGAGCAAGTATTGCTTTATCCTTAGTTTTAAACAAACCCGATATTGTTAAAGGAGTTGTTGCAAGCAGTCCGCACTTAAAGGCTGCCAACAGTAAACGCGGAATAAAAAAATTGCTTGCAAAAATATCAACTTCTGTTGCTCCGTGGTGGCGTAATAGCACAGGTATTACAGGTAATATGCTTACCCACAACAAAATACTTGCCGAACAATACGACAATGACTCAAAGGTTCACGGAAAAATTTCACTTAAAACGGCAAAACTATTAGATGTTTCGGGAAAAATAATTATTGCCAATGCTAAACTGCTTGCTACACCTACACTCCTACTACACTCTACCGCTGACCCGATTGCCGACTTTAATGCAACCTTCGATTTCTTTAAAAATTCAAACAAAAACGCTTCGCTTTACGCTTTTAACGAACTTTACCACGAGCTATTCAACGAACTAAGCCAAACGCAAATAACAAGCAATGTTGTTAGGTGGTTTGACGATATTATAAGCTACAAACAATTATAGATTAAAAATATTCTATGTTATTTTTTTATTTGCTATTAATTATTTTTAATTTTGCCAAGTTGGGATAAGTGGTGAAAAAAATAATAACTTAAAAAATACAGATATGAAAAATAAAGTAAAAAACGTTTTGGCTATTATGGTTGTTGCCTTATTTGCTAATATAAACCTGGCAACAGCACAAAATATATTTCGCTGGGTAGAACTAACCGTACGACAAGGAAATAGTATAAAACTTGATTTTAAGGCTAGTGCACCAAACACTCTTGTAAAGATTGTAAGTGGCTCTACAGATACTACAATTACGGTGGGTACAAGCTGGATTGGAGTCCAAAACTACTACGTCGATTCTGATAAAATGATGATATATGGTAATATCACAGGGTTTGATTGCAGTGATAACTTTAATTACGGCTGTCCTTGTAGTAATATTATAAGCGTAGATGCTTCTAAAAGCACTTTGTTAACACAATTATACTGTCAAGATAACGGTATGTCGTCTATAAATGTCAGCGGACTTACTACGCTTGAACATATAGATTGTCATAACAACATTCTGAACTCTATAAATGTTGACGGACTAACTGCATTAAAAGAATTGAATTGCTCATATAACGGTCTACATACCATTAATATAAGCGGACTTAATGAGTTAGTTTCTTTGAATTGTTCGTACAACCGACTCTCATCAATTATTATTAACGGTGCTGCTGCCTTAAAGGATTTAGATTGCAATTTCAATGCTCTCACATCTATAGATTTAACAGACCTAACCTCATTGGAAAATCTTGATTTCAGCCATAACAATCTCACATCTATTAGTTTAAACGGACTTATTGCTCTGAAAAGCTTAATATGTCAGTTCAATAAATTAACATCATTGGATGTTGACAATCTTACATCGTTAGAAACTTTGGATTGCTTTAACAATAATATTGCATCGTTGGATGTAAGCGGACTTATTGCGCTAAAAAGTTTATCTTGCGGTTCCAACAAGATTTCTTCTTTGAATGTTAGTGCTCTAACCGCACTAGAATATATAGCTTGCTCATACAACAATCTCACATCACTAGATCTTAGCGGGCTTGGTTCGTTAGAATATTTAGCATGTGATAACAACTACATTAATTCATTGAATGTTAGCGGAATTACATCTTTAAAAGAAATTTATTGCTATAAAAACTTGCTACCTTCGTTAGATGTTAGTGGTAATACTGAATTGAAATATTTATACTGTTACGACAATTACCTTACCTCACTCAATATTGATGGACCCACTACGTTGGAAATTTTGTGCTGTAATGATAACGAACTCAGCTCATTGGAGCTTGGTGGGTATACTACTCTTAGGGATTTGCAGTGCAATGATAACAATCTTACATATTTAAACATTAGTGGCAATGAAGCTCTACAACAGTTATTATGTTACAAAAACAGTCTTACCTCTTTGGATGTAAGCGGATTTGCAGATTTACGATATTTAGATTGTCATAATAACTATATTACCTCCATAAATGTAAGTGGAACTGAAAACTTGCTAACATTAAGCTGTTACAACAATAGCTTAAGCGCTCTAGAATTAGACCAAATATTCTGCGACCTGTCACCTGTAACAGTGTATGGGTTTTATGGGTCTATGTATCCTGTTTATAATGCATCTTCTCCTGAATATTCTACATTTATGGCTACTAACAGCCAAAACGCTGCTACAAAAAAATGGTATATGAAATACGGCTCTAACAACGTGATTCTTCCATTCTCATCGGGTAATTACGAATGTGAAACTAGCGTTGGTGCAAAAGACATAGCACAAACTAACATTTATCCAAATCCGGTTAACGATATTCTTTACATAAACACCGATAGCCAAATGAAAAGCATTGAACTTTACGATGTTTTTGGCAGACTGGTGCTTAACAAAACAAAATTAACTGCAACCGAGAGCACCGTTAATGTGTCGCATTTAACTAGCGGAATATACATACTAAGACTCGGCACAACAAAAGGTTCAAGTGATTTTAAAGTGGTAAAACAGTAGATTTTTCTGAGCAAGACAGTTTACTGCTTTGCAATAAAATAAAAATAAAAAAAACTAATAAAAATCAAAAAGACATGGAAACAAAATTAAGAAAATTTTTACTCATAATTTTAGCCGTTTTGGCTAATATGCACTTGGCAACAGCCCAAAACATGTCACGCTGGGTTGAATTTACAGTACAGCCGGGTAATTATATGAGAATTGACTTTATAGTAAGTGAAGCGAATACTCCTATCAGAGTTATTAGCGGAGCTACTGACACTACCCTTATAGCATCTACACAGTGGCCCTACTACCCAAGTATAGATTTTAGCTATTACGCCGATTCTACTTCAATGAGGGTATATGGCGATATTATAGGACTAGACTGCAGGTACAACTACGCAAATCTCACAGGCATAGACATTCTCAACAATACCATATTGACAGAGTTGCTTTGCCTCGGCAACAATATTGCATCTATAGACCTTAGCAATGCCACGGCATTAATAGATTTAATTTGTGGCAACAACAGTCTGGCATCTCTGGATGTTAGCGGAGCTACAGCACTGGAAAGTTTGAGTTGTCCCGATAATATTCTCACATCGCTAAATGTTAGCGGAGCTACAAACCTAAAATTTATTGATTGTAAAAATAATAAACTCACATCCTTAAATTTAACAGGTCCCGCAGCATTGGAAGAAATAGATTGCAGTAACAATATTTTTACATCTTTCAATTTTAGCGGACTTACTTCTCTGAAGGTCTTAATTTGCAGGTACAACGGGTTTACTTCCTTGAATGTAAGTAACCTAAGCTCACTAAAATACTTAGACTGCTCGTATAATAATATTGCATTTTTAGACATAGGTGGACTTTCTGCATTGGAACACTTAGATTGCTCATACAACAATCTCACGTCTCTGGATATAAATGGATTTAACTTTTTGAAAAGTATTAAATGTAATAACAACAGTCTAACATCTTTGAATATTAGCGAGGCGACAGGATTAGAATCTCTACTTTGTAACGACAACAGTCTTGCAACGCTAGACCTAAGCGGACTATCATCTATAAAATCATTAGATTGTCAAAAAAATAATCTCACGTCACTAGACGTTAGCGGACTTTCTGAGTTGACTAATTTGGCATGTAACGACAACTCTCTTACATCTATAGACATTAATGATCTGACTTCGCTATACAATTTGAAGTGCCAGAAAAACAATCTCACGTCTCTAGATGTAAGCAAACTTACAAAACTAAGATCTTTGACATGTTACGACAACAGTTTTAGCACTCAGGCTTTAGACCAAATATACTGCGATCTGCCCATAATATTAGCTGGAGTCGGTGGGTGGATTTTCCCCATTTACGACGCCTCATCTTCAAACTACGCTACGGTAATGGCTACTAATAGTCAAAACGCCATAGATAGAAGTTGGAGTGTACGTTATGGTTCTAACTCTGCAAACATACCAGCCACTACAGGTACTTATCAATGCGAAACTAGCATTAGCATAAATGATTTTGCCGAAACTAACATTTATCCAAATCCTGTTAGTGATATTCTGTATATAAATACCGATAGCCAAATAAAAAGTATTGAACTTTATGATGTTTTTGGCAGATTAGTACTTAACAGAACAAACATAGTCGATACTGAAAGCTCAATAAATGTGTCGTCTCTACCTAGTGGTGTTTATGTGCTAAGGCTGGGCACAACAAAAGGCTCGAAAGATTACAGAGTGATAAAACAATAATAACGTCTCTACATTTAATTATAAAAAAAGAGGCTATCTTATAAAAAGACAGCCTCTTTTTGTGTACTAATTCCGAAGTTTTATTCAGCTTCCGGCTTTTCTTCCTCCTTTGCCTTATCCTCAGCCTTAGCTTCTTTTTCTTCAGCTTTTTTAGTTTTCTTTGCAGCTTTTTCTTCGGCTTTTTCCTCAGCTTTGGTTTCGTCTTTTGCTTCAGCTTTTGCTTTCTTTGTAGCTTTTGCTTCGGCTTTTACTTCTTCCTCAGCTTTGTCTTCAGCCTTGCCTTCCTCTTTTGCTTCAGCCTTAGCTTTCTTTGTAGCTTTTTCTTCAGCTTCAGCTTTAGCTTCTTCTTCAACTTTAACATCTGCTTCAGCTACTTCTTCCGATACTTCCTTTTCTGCTTTTTTAGCTGTAGTTTTTTTTGGTTTTTCTTCTACTGCTTCTTCTTCAGCTGGTTTTTCAACTTCTTCCTTAGCTACTTTTTTAGTTGCTCTTTTTGGCTTAGCCTTTTCTTCTTTTTCTTCCAACTTAGCTTTTAAGTCAGCCAACACATCTATATCGCCCAAAGTTGTTTTTTCCAAATTGTCTTCCAACTTTTTAACAGCCTGCTTTGTGGCTCTTTTACCTTTTTCGGCTTCTTTTTCAGCATGCTCTTTTTGTTGGTCTTGAAGATCTCTGAAGACTTTGCTATGCGAAAGAACTATTTTCTTTCCTTCTTTTGAAAATTCAATTACCTTAAAGTCAACGCTTTCTTCGGCTACTAATTTGGTATTATCTTCCTTAAATATGTGTTTGTTTGGAGCAAATCCTTCGACACCGTAAGGTAAAGCAACAGTAGCTCCTTTATCGCTGACATTTAATACAGTTCCTTTATGAACACTTCCGACAGAAAATATGGTTTCGAATACGTCCCATGGATTTTCTTCCAATTGTTTGTGTCCTAAGCTAAGTCTTCTGTTTTCGATGTCAAGGTCAAGTACAACAACATCAATCTCTTCGCCTAGTTTAGTAAATTCAGCCGGGTGTTTAATCTTCTTGCTCCACGAAAGGTCGCTTATGTGTATAAGTCCATCAACACCTTCTTCCAACTCTACAAAAATACCGAAATTGGTGAAGTTTCTGACTGTAGCTTTATGTCTTGAATTGATAGGATATTTTTGTTCAATATTTTCCCATGGATCGGGGATGAGTTGTTTAACACCAAGAGACATCTTACGTTCTTCACGGTCGAGAGTTAGGACAACAGCTTCAACTTCGTCGCCAACGTTCATAAAGTCTTGAGCGGTACGCAAGTGCTGGCTCCACGACATTTCCGAAACGTGTATCAAACCTTCAACTCCGGGTGCAATTTCGACAAATGCTCCGTAATCGGTTAGAACAACAACTTTACATTTAATTCTATCGCCAACTTTAATATCTTCGCTAAGCGAATCCCATGGATGAGGTGTAAGTTGTTTCAAGCCTAAGGCAATACGTTTTTTGTTGTCGTCGAAATCGAGTATAACAACGTTGATTTTTTGATCCAACTGAACAATTTCTTCCGGATGATTTATTCTGCCCCACGAAAGATCGGTAATGTGAATTAAGCCATCAACACCGCCCAAATCGATGAACACACCGTAAGAAGTAATGTTTTTAACAACACCTTCTAATACTTGTCCTTTTTCCAGTTTAGAAATAATTTCAGCTTTTTGAGCTTCTAGTTCGTCCTCTATCAAGGCTCTGTGAGAAACAACAACGTTTTTGTATTCGTGGTTGATTTTAACCACTTTAAGTTCCATCACTTTGTTAACGTATTGGTCGTAGTCGCGTATTTGTTTAACATCGATTTGCGAACCGGGTAAGAATGATTCAATTCCAAATACATCAACTATTAAGCCGCCTTTAGTACGACTTTTAACAAAACCGGTAATAATTTCTTGGTTATCAAATGCTTGATTAACTCTTTCCCAGCTGCGTAGCATACGAGCTTTTCTGTGAGACAGTAGTAATTGTCCGTCGGCATCTTCTTGATTTTCGACGTAAACTTCTATTGTGTCGCCAACCTTGTACGAAGGATTGTATCTGACTTCCGATACAGGTATAATTCCGTCGGATTTAAAACCAATATTTACAACAACTTCGCGTGAATTAATTGCTACAATAGTTCCGTCAATAACTTCGTGGTCGCTAATTGAGCTGAGTGTTTCGTCGTAAATGCTTTCTAATTTTTGTCTTTCTTCAGGTTTGTAGTCATCTACATCTTTGTTTTCTATATCCCAATCAAATTCTTCTGTAGGTACTGCAAGAGGGGCTCTTTCCGTAGGCTTTAACTCTGGAGTTTTGGGTGCAGGTTCTGCAGCAGGTTTTTCAGCTACAACTTCTTCAACTTGCTCTTCTTTCGAAACAACAGGCTCGGGCTTTGCTTCTTGCGGAGTTTGGGTAATTTCCTGATTAGGAGTGTTATTTACTTCGGGTTCTGGTTTTTGTTCTCCCTGATTGGGAATGGCGTTGGTTTCTTCTACCATATATTTTTTATTGTGACCCCCGGAACAGTCGGTTAAACTTAATTTATTTATGCAAATTTCTCGGCTCCGGTAACCTCAAAATTTTATTTGAGCCTGCAAAGATAATATTTTTCTAAAATATTGATACTGTTTGCTTAAAATTTATTTTTAAGCTACCAATTTATGAGATGAATTTTTTAGATATAACGCAGAATTGGTACGGTGCTAAGCAGCTTTTTGTTCATGACTTAGCTGTTGGCTGTTGGCAATGTGCAATGAACAATGAGCAATGTACAATTAGCAATGAGCAGTTACCAATTGATAATTGCTAATTGTTAATTGATAATTGCCAGAAACCCGTAACCCATAACCCGTACAAAACTTAGGGACTTTGGTGTTTGTATGGTAAATGATTATTATATATATATCAGAATTAATTAACAACAAACAATCTTGAATAGATTTGCGTATCGCAACGTATTTTCAACAAATAAGTACTCTTTGGTAGCATTGAAACGTTTATCAAATCGGTGTTTTTGTATGAAGCAACCTTTTTGCCTAAAAGATTATAAATCGCAACTTCTTCAATTTCGTTGGTGTTAATTCCACCAATTTTCAAATAATCACTTGTAGGATTTGGATATATCGAAAAATTAGATTTTTGCGTATTAACCGAACTATATTCTACATCCACCAATATGCAATTACGCTCCGAAGTGCAATTACTGTAGAATGCCTCAATGCAATATTCCTGTTGACCATAATAAATATTTTCGTCGGTATATGCCGAAATAGGTGTGTAGTCAAGTAATGTATCGTTACGCAAAACATTAAATCCGATTGGAATGCTATTGCATGGACTAGGTATAATTGAAGTTTTTATACAAAAGTTATAATTAAAATTCGCACCTGCTTGTTCGTAAATGCTATACCATTTATTGTCCCAATTTAAATATATATCGCCTTTACCGACAACAGCAGGACCTGCATCAACACCAGCAGGGAAACCATTGTTTTGGGCTTGGTAACCAAAATAATATGTAGAACTATCTTCGATAACCACAGGATTTAAGAGTGTAACGGTATTAGACTGTTCAGCAACAACACGTGTTACAGGTTGACTTGCAACAACTTCCAATACCCCATCGGTTTCTTTCCAAACCTTGACAGTGAATGTGCCATGGTCTGCATAAGGGACGAAGGATATTTTTATTATGCTGTAGCCAATGTAGTTAATTAAATCTTCCGGCTCAAATTTATGACCGACAGTAAGTCCCATACCGGCACCAACGCCATTATTGTCATATTCTCCACTGTGCGATAAACTAACTTGTCCGGGAACGTTCCAACTTAGGTTTATTTTGTCTCCTTTTTGGTAATACTGTATATTTGAAACAGAATCGCATTCTGTAATTGTTGTGTTAGTGCTTTTATTATTTAATTCCAAATACTCTATTTCCTGTGCGTTACAGAAAAAAGCGCCAACAACAAAGGTTAAAATAAGTGTAATTTTTTTCATGGTAATATAATTTTTAATTTATTCAAAGTTAATCTTATTTTTCAATAGTTGTTGTGTTTTTTGAACTCACAAGACCACAATTTGAAAATTTACATTTATTAGTAATATTTAATATTGATGAATTGTTTGTAAGTTGGCATTTAGTGAAATTGCAACCGCTAAAGTTCACTGTTTCATTTGAGTTGTTTGGTATTACCTCTAAAGTGGCATCGCCTTCGGCAATTAAACTAACACCTTCGGCTATTTGCATATCGCCGTTTATAATAATTTTATTTGTTCCTCTTTTGGCGACAAACTTACTGCCAGGATACATGCCCAAGGTACTACCTTCGCCCACAGTTATAGTACTATTGTACATATCAACAACTACATCATTGTATAAAATCATATCAGCGCCGTTTGTAAGAGTTGGTCCAAACCTTGACACTCTATTTGAGCGGTATAATTCGGTTACCGTTATTGGAGCCTCATGTGGTATAAGGTGGTAGTCTATTGATAGTATGGTATTACCATTGTTAACAATAGGGACATTTGTTTGCAGACACTGCAACTCAAATTCTTCGTTCCATCGGTAGTCAACTAATGAAAATGAATGAACAATTCCATCGTGGCTATTGTTTTGGTCGCCTGTTTCTACGACATTAATAGCGTCTTTAATTATTTTACTTAACGTGATTAAGTTGTAATCTAGCCCTATTTCAATAGGCCCAGAATAAGCTCCACGCATTCTTTTACAACCACCTTGAGAATTAAATAGATTTGTAGTATAAAAACTGGGAGGATTGCTAGGATTTTCTATACTTACATGACCCAATTTTATATTTATTTTATCTCTGCAACTGTGCTCTATATTAATCTTATATACAATCTTATCTTCGTTTGGATCCTTTATTTTACAACCATAAACATAGTCAATAACAAATCCAGGGTTATCTTCATACATAAGATGATATGGCAAAAAGGCAAAACCCTGATCACCAAATGAAGTACCGTGGCTATTCACAATTTTAAATGCTCCTTTTTCAAAATCTTTAATATCAAAAATACCATCACCATTGACATCGCGGTCATTAGTGTATTGTCCATCTCCATTTATGTCCTTAATCCAACAATCATCATCGTATCCAACTATTGTCATAGCGTGAGGACCAGCAGTAGAACCTAATTTTTTTATGTACTTTTTGCCTGCATTTGATTGTGAATTTAAATTAATATCCCCCATTTCCATACCCACAGTATAAACAGCAAAAACTAACAAACCACCAGAACTTTCTCCTGTCCCGTGGTCTGCAATCCAATGTTTTATTATGTTCAAGTCATTAACAGTGTTGCATAGTCCCATCCAATAAATCCCGCTAATAGAGTTGTTCATCCCATTTTTATACTTATCGTACCCTGACATCCAATAACAAAACCTCGTTGGTGAATTTGGACTTACAGCTGGATCATCAAAATCACAAGCAGTGGGACAGCCATTCTGCTTAATAATTTTAAATCCATCTTCCGGATATGTTCCGTTCGCACCGTCGCCACCATTTAAAAAGTTATAGGTGTACATATAATTAAACGGTACACCAGTAGTATTAAATTTTCTGTTATATTCGTAGTTAAAAGTATAGCCAACTTCTGCAGCCTGTGTACAACTACCCCCATCTTGAGAAAACACTCCAGGGAACCAAGGTTCATCGTCATTATAAACACTGCCCCGTAAACTTCGTAACCATGATGCTTCTGTTGGTACAAAAGCTTCTGAATTAATATGTGTTGTACTTTCAGGTTTTAGTGTACCTCCAACCCACCAAGGCTCGCCATTAGGATCGGGATTGATATTGATTATTTGAGACTTCGCAACTGAAACGCAGACAAATATCGAAATAAAAAGAATGGATTTAATGATTGTTTTTATAATGATTATCTAATTTATATTAATATTTCACAATTTTTTCTCTAAAAGTAACGTTTTGTGTACTAAACTCTATGATATAAATTCCACTTGTATATGCTGAAACATCAAGAGTTAGATTGTTTTCGAAAAACTTTTTATCCCGAAACAAAGTTTTGCCGTTTATGTCCTTTATTGCAACAGTACACTTTTTACATCTTAATTCCTGTGGAACTTCTACTGTTATTTTGTCATAGCTAGGGTTTGGGTAAACGTTTATTTTATGGGTGTTTATAACTTTCTTGTTGTTACCCGTAGTTGGACTGGCTGTTCTGTAAATAAAATTTTCGCTATACTCAGGCAAAGCGTAAATATAATCCGATTTATCGCAATATAACCTAAAAATGCCATCCACTTCGTCAGAACAAGGTGCAAATGTACTACCATTGTCTGTTGATAGATATATAGGAAAAGTACCATGGTAAGTATTAAATGATGCGAAAATATAACCGCTTGAGTTAACCGCTACATCGGTTATGAAAGCGTAGTTAAAGCATTGTGCAAAAGTATTAGTCCCACTATAGAGAATAAATATACCTGGTGTGCTGGTATTGGGTGTGAGCGATTGCCACGAAGAGACAAATAAGTTACCTTGTTCAGTCATGGTAACGCCGGAAATTTGCTGATCACTTAAACCTATTTCAGTCCAGCTTAATCCATCATCTTGAGTACGGAAAACACCTCCACACATTCCCATCATAGGAAAATCAGTTATGGCAATAAATATATTATTTGGGGGGTAAAACTCAACACCTGTTGTTATTGTAGTACCACAGTAAGGTTCAAAGTAAAGTGTGTCAACAGACAAACCTAAATTAGGTGTTTTTAGCAATATATTATTATTACCGCCTTCTCCTGATGTTACACCGAGAACAAGTAGCGAATCGCTTCCCAAACACTTAATTTTAGAATACGAAAGATTGATTCCGCCTACTTCAAATTCGTTCCAGATAGTACCTGTTGAATCTGATTTCCAAAATCCTCCGTTGGACAAAAAAACTTCTTGCCTATTATTTATGGTCATGCTCACTACTGAAGAATTCCAAATTCTTGACACTTCATGCCAAGTTATCGCATTGTCGGTAGAACGAAGGATTACAGCGGTATCTGCATAAGAATTTTCCGATTTAGCAACAATAAATATATCTCCCTTATTGTTCACAACCATGTCGTACACACGTGTTTTATAAGGAAGATTTATCTTTTCCCAAGTTATAGTTTGGGTTTTTGCACTTATGCAAATTAATGCGAAAGCTAATAGGAGTAGTGCTTTTTTCATAATTGTGTGGTTTAGAATTTAACCAAAATTAACATCGTTTTATCAACAAGCAAGTTTTTTTTTAACATTATTTTGTTAAATAATTGTTACCTCATTTTTTTGCTAAACATTTTTATTTGCTCATAAAAAATTATAGCTAAGATAGGAATCATATATAAATGCACACATCTCTAGCTTAGTTCAGCTTAAACATATGTCATCTTTTCTAAAGTAAATTTTATAGCTATTGCAACTCCTTATTTCGCAGATTATCAATGCAAAAAGAGTTAAGTCTATTTGTAGAAATAATAGTTTAGCAAAATCGTAGGCTCCAAACTACACCGTTGTAACACTCATCACAGTACACCCGCAACACATTCATATAAAAAAACGAAGAAAACTCTACGCCAGCAGACTTTTGACGATATTTGATATCATTTTGTTATCGGCTTTGCCTGCAATTTTCTTTGTAACAATTCCCATAACCTTTCCCATATCTTTCATTGAAGTAGCACCAACTTCTTCAACTACCTGCTTTACAATTTCTTGCACTTCTTCTTCCGAAAGTTGCTCGGGCAAATATTTTTCGATTATTTCTGCCTGATAAATTTCAACTTCTGCAAGGTCTTCACGATTTTGTTCAATGTATATTGCTGCACTCTCGCGGCGTTGCTTTACCAATCGCTGTAGTAGCTGTATTTCGAGAGTTTCGGGAACTTCGGCGAAATTGACATCTTTGCCTGTTTTTTCTAATAAAAGAGCTGCCTTTATCGCACGCAAGGCTTCTAACTTTCGCATGTCTTTTTTAAGCATACACTCTTTCATATCGTTATTTATCAATTCTTCTAATTTCATTTTATAGGTTTTTAATCGTTAATCTACATTGTCATCTAAAAAGCTATTGTTACGTTTTAAAACGCTAGAACTATTTTTATCTTTTTTGATTTCGTAGTCTGACGAAGTATCGTTGTTATAACGCTCATCCGACAAGCTAATACCCTGACGAATGTAGGCTGGAACTTTTTCTAGACTTTGAATGGAAACGTGTGGTTTTTCGAACTGAAAACTGTATTTTCTCAATTTAGCTTTTCTTTCGGCGTCCAAACTTTTGGAAGTATTGGGTTCATCATCTACGTTTTGCCCAACTTTTATTTGTTCATCGTTTTCAACACCTGGGTTGTCGAACATGCTGATATCCGATGATTCGCTTACATTTTTTATTTCAAATTCAACAATGTTGTTTTCAGCTTCATCAACTATTGTTTCCTCAACAGTGGCAAGATTTTCTTCTTCTTTATATTCATAATCTTCAATCACAAATTCAACCACATTGGCATTATTTGGTTTGTTAGTATCAACATCATCTATTTTGCCGTAAAATTCGGTGTTATCTACTTCAGCAACCTCATTGATAGGCACATTATCCTCAGGCACATTGTTGTTTGCAATATTTAATTTGGGTTCAACACTAATTGCAGGTTTTATAGGGTCGTTTTTTGCAGTCCTATTATCAATACTGACAGGATTATTGTCGTTGTATTTGGGTTTATCATAAGTTGGTTTAACATTCTGATTATTAACAACAATGGGCTCCGACTGAGTTCTGACCGTAAATAGAGTGTCAGTTTTGGGTTTAGGTTTTGCAATTTGTTCCTGTGTGCTGTTTTGCTCTTCATCTGGCGTACGCACAACTGTTTTAGGCTTTTTAATTGTATTGATTGGAACAATATTATCGCTCACATTGCTTGTATTAAGTTTTTCGCCATGAAGTGAAACGCGTGTAATAGGTGGCTTGTCGAAACCTACAACCACAACGGTTATTTTCATTTCATCGTCTATAGTATCATCGTAGATACTGCCCCACAACAAGTTTTCTTCGCTGTTGGTAATTTCAATAATTTTATTGGTAATATATTTTTGTTCTCTTAGTGTAATACCCTTCTTGCCCGTAGTAACGCTAACCATAACATTGTCGGCTCCCGAAATATTATCGTATTGCAACAACGTAACTCTAATAGCTTCGGCTAAAGCTTTTTGAGCACGTTCGGGACCCGAAGCCGTACCTGATCCCATTAGAGCTTTGCCACCATCTTGCATTATAGCTTTAACGTCTTCGAAATCTAAGTTTTGTTCGCCCGGGATAGATATTAATTCTGCAATACTCTTAGCTGCCGTTGCCAAAATACTATCAGCCTGATTGTAGTGTACTCTCATTTCCACATCTTCGTCTAGGTTTAGTATTTTGTCGTTATCAATAATTATGTACGAATCCACATGCTTAATAAGTTCGGCAATACCTTCTTGCGCCTGAAGATATTTTCTTCTTCCTTCTACCTCAAAAGGCTTTGTAACTATTGCAATGGTGAGTATTCCTAGTTCTTTAGCAATTTGGGCAATAACCGGAGAAGCTCCTGTACCTGTACCGCCGCCCATTCCCGCAGTAATGAACAGCATACAAGTGTTTTCCTTTAAAATTTCTCTGATGGTATCGGCTGCCATAGAAGCTGCCTGACGACCGTTAACGGGATTCATTCCTGCTCCTCTGCCTGTTTGTCCCAACGAAATTTTGTTAGGTATAGGACTTCTATATAATGCTTGTGCATCGGTATCGCAAATAAATACATCAACGCCCTTAACGCCTTGTGTGAACAAGTAATTTGCGGCATTGCCACCACCTCCGCCTACTCCAAATACTTTAATTATAGGACTTAGTTCATCTGGTCTTTCGAAGTTTAACATATTTTCCATTTCCTTATTGTTTATATCTAATTATTACCTTGATTTTTAATTTTAATATTTACTGTGTTTTCCAAAGAAGTCCAATACGGTTTTCGTTATTGATGACCTCTTGTGGACTTCGGGCTTTTCGATTTCGTCTTCTATATCTTCTGCTTCGGAATTGCTACTTTTATCTTTAGAAGCCAATAAAATAAGCCCAATTGCAGTTGAATACATAGGATTATTGATATCCTTATCGTTGTCGGAAGCCAAATAAGCACTTGGGTAACCTACACGTGAATTGAGTCCGGTTACAAACTGCGATAACTGACAAATATTAGCCAACAAAGAACCTCCGCCGGTTATTACGATTCCTGCCAAAAGTTCGTTTTCCAAACCCGATTGTTCAATAGCAGCTTTAACTTCAATAAAGATTTCTTTGGCTCTGGCACTTATAATCTCTGCCAATGCCTTTTGGGTTATTTCTTTGCCAGGACCTCCATTAATACCTTCAATTCCAATAACAACATTATTGCTTATTTCGTCGCATATTGCCGAACCATACTTTACTTTTAACCTCTCGGCGGTATCGTTAACAACCTGACAACCGTAGGCAACATCGTTTGTTATACTGTTACCTGCAAAAGGTATTACCGATGTATGCGCTATGGCTCCGTTTTTAAAAATGGCTATATCTGTTGTACCTCCGCCAATATCAACTAAAACAACTCCAGCTTCCTTTTCTTCGTCGGTAAGGACAGCTGCCGATGATGCATGCGGCTGCATAAACAAATTTTGAATTACGCAACCCGAAGCCTCTACACAATTCCTGATATTATTGATAGCTGCATGTTTGCCTATTACTACGTGAAAATATCCTGTAATTTGGTGTCCCTGAATACCTACAGGACGCAAAATATCGGTATTTTCATCAATTGTGTAGTGCTGAGGCATAACCACAACTATTTTGTATCCCGGCTCCATGGGCAGGTTGTAAATGCTTTGAATAAAAACTTCTATCTCGTTTTCGGATATCAATTCAGAAGGATTTGGACGTATAGTTGTAGCTACGTGCTGAAAACTTCTAATGTGCTGTCCGGCAATTCCAATATTCACTGTACGAATATCAACGTTGGAGATGTTACTTGCTTCGGTAAGACCCTTCTTTATAGAATCGATGGTGTCTAATTGATTAAGCACTTCGCCCCTTGTCAATCCGATAGAATTGACCTTTGAATATCCGTAAATGTCTAATTTACCGTTCGGATTTTTAGCACCAACAACCACAGCTATTTTAGTTGTTCCTATATCCAAGCCAATTATTATTTCGGTGTTCTCTTTTTCCATAGCTTTATATATATTTAATTACATACTATTTGATTATCGAAATTTAAATTTATTACTTTGTATTTATCCCACCCTATTGATGGTAATGCTTTTTGATAAAACACTTTGAGCCTTGCGAATTTATTCATTGTATTGGTCGTATCGCCAAATTCTACAATATGGTTTCCCACTTTGGTTACAAGTGACATATGATTGTTTTTATCAAGAACAACCTGCTCAATCAAAGATTTTAAGACTTCATCTTTTGAAACAAAATCGGCAATGCTATAGCAAGAAATTATGCCGCTTATTGATTTGTCAACTTGATTGCCGGATTTGTACACGCTGAATATGTTTTCATTATCCAACAAAACATCGTTGATATCGCCCGATGCAACAAAGCTGCTGAAAGGTTTTTGCGCTTTTAGAGGAATGACTTTTCCGCTACGCGTTACAATTTTCCAATTATTGGTTTGAGTAACGTATTGGAACAAGGGTTCTTCTTGTCGTATAAATACCTCAACATTGCCCTCGACCGTTACTTTTATATCGGAATATTTAACGTAAGGATTGCTGTCGACAAGTTTTTTTATATTGTCTATTTTTATAGAATCGACGTTTTGCTTATCAATTTTTCCGAATTTCTTTTCAATAAGCGATATTACCTCTTGTTGTGAAATAAATTCTGGCGAATCGTCGTATTCAATTTTCACACTCAAGTTTTTGCAATTTCGAGTGCTGTGCTCATTTTTAGCCAAAATAAATAAAACAACACAACCGCCAACGACGGCTATCCAAAGAATTGTTAATAGTATTTTTATTAAATTCTTCATTGTTTTATTTATTTGCTTTTTAAAATTTCAATAATCGGTTTAACAACATTTGCGATATTTCCTGCTCCTATGGTAATAATCACCTCGTTATCGGTGTTTTTTACCCAATCTAACAATTCATTTGCTGGTAAAACATATTTCTCGTTCAAATCAACTTTCTGCAGCAATGCCTCTGAACTTACGCCTTCTATTGGCTTTTCGCGAGCCGGATAAATAGGCATCAACACAAGTTTATCCAATTTTGAAAGGCTGATTGCAAATTCATCCATAAAGTCTCTAGTGCGAGTGTACAAGTGCGGCTGGAAGATTCCCGTTATTTTTTTATCGGGGAACAATTCTCTTGCAGCTCTTACGCAAGCATCTATCTCCTGCGGATGATGAGCGTAATCGTCGATGAACACACAATTATCGTTTATATAAGTTATGTCGAAACGACGCTCTACTCCTTTGAAAGTCGATATTGCTTGTTTTAACTCGTCAGGACTTACACCCAAAGAGCTTGCTACAGCCAAAGCTGCAGTGGCATTTTCGACGTTGTGTCTGCCGGGCATTTGCAATGCCAAATCTTTAATTTCTACATTCGGTGCAGAAAAATCGAAATGAAAACGACCATTTTCAACTCTGATATTATGAGAATACGCATCGGCTACGCCATCTGCCGAATACTGCACAACACTTATATTTTTGTTCAAATTTCGTAGCTGATTATCTTTTTTGTGAAACAAAAATCCCTTATCCTTAATTTTAAGTGTAAATTCGGAATACGTCGACTTTAAATTTTCAGCTGTATCGTATATATCCAAATGATCTGGCTGAACGCTTGAAACAACGGCATAAGTCGGATTCAGTTTCAAAAACGAGCGGTCGTACTCGTCGGCTTCGGTTACCAAGTATTTGGAATTGGAATTGAACAAAAAGTTTGATTTTAAATTGTTGGAAATTCCTCCTAAAATTGCATTGCAACCGAGTTTTGAATTGTTGAGCAAATGCATCAACATGCACGAAGTTGTGGTTTTGCCATGAGTTCCTGCACAAGCAATTGTAATATATTTTTCGGAAATAATTCCTAATACTTCTGCTCGTTTTTTCACATCGTAGTTATTCGACAAACAGAAATTCAATACCGCATTATCATTGGGTATTGCCGGTGTATAAACAACCAATTCTGGATTATTAGGCACTCTTTCGGGATTGTCGTCGTAGTGCACGTCGATACCTTCGGCAATAAGGTTATTTGTAAGTTTTGAAGGTGTTAAATCATAACCCGAAACGACATAACCTTTCAAGGCAAAATAGCGAGCCAAGGCGCTCATTCCTATTCCGCCTATTCCTATAAAGTATATATGTTTTAAGTTATTGTCGTTCATCTTACTAAGTTTATTTTATATCATATATTAATTCAGCTATTTTTTTTGCCGAATCGGGATATGCAAGTTGTTTTACGTTTTTGCTTAATTGATTTAATTTGTCCGTATCGTTGACTAGTTTCAAAATTTCGTCAAACAAAACATCTATTGCTTTGTCGTCGGGAACTGCAACAGCAGCGTTGTGCGATACAAGAACAGCAGCATTTTTGGTTTGGTGATCTTCGGCAACATTGGGCGAAGGCACTAATATTGAAGGTTTGCCCAAACTGCAAATTTCCGAAATGCTTAAGGCACCAGCACGCGACACAACAACATCGGCAGCCGAATAAGCATAATCCATCTCTTTAATAAACACGGTATTACGAATCAGCTTGCTATTGTATTTTTCTGCAATTTCTTTCGACCTCTGTTCAAAGCTCTTTCCTGTCTGCCAAATCAATTGGATATTATTCTCAATAAAGTTAGGCACGTATTTTTCAACACTTTGATTTATTGTGCGAGCACCTAAGCTACCTCCTACAACAAGCACGGTTTTGATATCGGGATTTAATCCAAAAAACGAAACGGCTTCACTTCTTTCAATATTACAATATTCAATGCTGCTCCTGATAGGATTTCCCAAAAGATGCAGTTTATCCTTACCAAAATATTTTTCCATATCGGGATAAGCAACACAAATGGCTTTTGCTCTTTTTGCCAAAATTTTATTTGCAACGCCCGGATAAGAGTTTTGTTCTTGAATCAGAACAGGAATATTTAATTTTGCAGCCATATAAATAGTCGGAGCCGAAGCGTATCCGCCTGTGCCGACAGCAAAATCGGGCTTGAATTCTTTAATTATTCTTTTGGCTTGCCTAAGCGATTTTATGATTTTAAATGGAAGCGATAAGTTTTTCAAATCGAACTTACGTTGCAATCCTGCAATATCGATACCTTTAATATCGTAGCCGGAAGCAGGCACTTTTTCCATCTCCATTCTTCCGTTAGCACCAACAAATAATATCTGATTATCGGGATTTAGCTTTTTGAGTGCATCAGCTATAGCAACAGCCGGAAAGATGTGTCCTCCCGTACCTCCACAACATACTAATATTTTTAATGCTTCCATTTTAATTGTCGGTTTTTAAGGTTTTAAGTTCTTTTTCTCTATCGTCGAACGCACTAATACTAAGCAACATACCAATACTTATAGATGTAAACCAATTGCTTGAACCACCCATGCTTATAAGCGGTAAATTCTGACCTGTAACGGGAAACAATCCAACGGCTACCAATATATTGACAAATGCTTGTATTGTGATACTTATTGTTATTCCAAACGCCAATAGCGCTCCGAACGTTCCCGGAGCGTTTATCGAAATTGATATTCCTCGGAAGAAGAAAATAACATATATAAGCAAGACAACTATGCCTCCTATAAGTCCATACTCTTCGACGATTATAGCATAAATAAAGTCGCTATGAGAGTTTGGTAAAAATGTTTTTTGAGACGAGTTTCCAGGCATTTTTCCGGTTATACCTCCGTTAGCAATTGCAATTTTTGAGTGCCTCGACTGATAGTTTGCGTCGCTGTCTTTATCTTCCTCACCTGTAAAAAAGTTGACAATTCTACCTTGCCATGTACTTGCCCTGTTTGTTTGCTTTAATCGCGATTGTTTTGTGTTTACATCAACGGTTTGAGCTAATTCCTTGCTGGTATTTCTAGATTCAAACTTATGCATTATCAACAATGATGAAATCAAAATTAGAAAGATGAAAATACCTGCTCCCGAAATCAACAAAATATGTTTCATTCTTGCTCCTGCGTAAAACATCATGCAAAAGCAAATTGCGAAAATAATTACTCCTGTCGATAGGTTTGAGTACGCAACCAACAACGAAACAATTACGGATATTATTAAAACAAGTGATAATCCAGATTTAAAATTTGATAATTCGTTTTGCTTCACTGTCAGCACATAAGCTACAAACATTATCAAAGCCAGCTTAGCCAAATCGGAAGTTTGGAAAGTAATTCCCAGTATTGGTATTCTGTTCCAACGGGCTGCACTGTTGACAACGTCGCCTGAAACTAAAGTGTATATCAAAAGCGGTATAGCTATAAATATAGCCCACCTAGCAATATTGGCGTAGAAAGGATAATTTACCTTGTGAGCCACGAACATAAAAATCAAACCCAAAATTACAATAACAAAGTGCTTTTGAAAGTAATATTCGGTATCGCCGCCTTTTTCTATAAAAGCCAACAGCCCCGTTGAGCTATAAACAGCCAACAGCGAGATGACCGACAGTATGATTACCAGTCCCCAAATTACTTTATCGCCTTGCAGTTTGATTTTAAATTTAGACATACCTTATAGAGCTCTTACAATTTTTTTAAACATATTGCCTCTATGCTCGTAATTTTCGAACAAATCGAAGCTGGCACAAGCTGGCGAAAGCAAAACGGTATTTCCTTTAGTGGCTATTTGATAAGCCGTCAGTACTGCTTGCTCCATTGAACTTGTGCTGTATATAGATTTTACTAAAGGCGAAAATTCTTCGATAATTTTATCATTATCGACACCTAAGGCAATAACACTTATAACTTTTTTATCGACCAATGCCTTAAGTTTGTGATAATCGTTGCCTTTGTCAACTCCGCCAACAATCCATATAACTCCGTCGTTGGGCATAGTTTCTAATGCGTACCACGAGCTATTTACGTTGGTAGCCTTTGAGTCGTTGATGTAAGTTACACCGCTGATCTTAGCCACAAACTCCAACCTATGCGGAATATTTTCGAAAGTTGCAAGTGCACTTTTTAGCGACTCGTTTCTGACGTTAATCATCTTAGACGCTATTCCTGCTGCCATAGTGTTGTACACATTATGACTTCCTTGCAATGCTAATTCTTCTATTTTCATGTCAAATTTAGTATTGTTTATTTCAATTTTAATTTTATTATCTTGAACGTAAGCATTTGAGTTATCGAACCTCTGAATACCAAAGCTTAACAGATTACTTTTTATTTGCATTTTTGTTATATTTGTTGTGGTAGCGTGATCTTCGTTGCAGTATATTAAGTAATCGGTATTATCTTGATTTTGAGCTATTTTGAATTTAGACCTTACATAATTTTCAAATTTACCTTCATATCTATCGAGATGGTCGGGCGTAATGTTTGTGAGTATTGCTACGTATGGCTTAAATTTTTCCATAGTGTCTAACTGAAAAGAACTAACTTCAACAACCCAATAGTCGTGCTGTCCGTCGGCAACCGATTTAGCAAAGCTATTGCCGACATTTCCACACAACTCAGCATCAATTTTACTATTAACAAGTATATGATGCAGAAGAGTTGCAGTAGTAGTTTTTCCGTTAGAACCGGTAATTGCTATTATCTTTCCTTTGGCAAACCATGATGCAAATTCAATTTCAGAAATCAATCGTATTTGGCTTTCCCTTATCTTGCTGATAATCGGTGCATTTAAAGGAATACCCGGACTAACAATAACAATATCGGAACTCAAAATCTCATTTTCAGAATGTTTGTTTTCCTCAAAAGCTACTTCAATATTTTTTAGAACTTTTTTGTGCGGTTCTTTTATTTTGTTTTTATCGGACACCCACACATCGTATCCTTTTTTTTTCGCCAAGATAGCAGCACCAATTCCGCTAATGCCTGCTCCAAGTATTGCTATCTTGCCTTTCATTTATCGTATTTTTAGTGTTACAACAGTTAAAATAGCCAACAATATTCCTATAATAAAAAACCTCATTACTATTTTGGGTTCTTTGTAACCTTTCTTTTGATAATGGTGATGCAGCGGGGTCATCAAGAAAACACGTTTGCCAACTCCCGTACGTTTCCTAGTAATTTTGAAGTACGAAACCTGAATTAATACCGAGAGGCTCTCGATTAAAAACACACCACACAAAATCGGTATTAAAAGTTCCTTTCTGATAATAATGGCGTACGTTGCAATAATACCGCCTAAAGCCAAACTGCCTGTATCTCCCATGAACACTTGTGCGGGGTAAGTATTGTACCACAAAAATCCTATACAGGCTCCTACAAAAGCACTAATGAAAATAACCAGCTCGCCGGAATTGGGTATGTACATTATGTTCAGATAATCGGCAAAGACAATATTGCCGCTAACCCACGCCAACAGACCTAAGGTTGCTCCAATAATTGCAGAAGTCCCCGCAGCCAAACCGTCAATCCCGTCAGTTAAATTGGCTGAGTTGGATACGGCAATAACAATAAATACAACTATTACCAAGTAAACAATCCATGATAGGTATTTGTTATTTATTCCGAACAGACCTAAAATGCTATTATAGTCGAATTCGTTATTTTTAACAAAAGGTATTGTGGTTTTGGTAGATTTTGTCGGAACCTTGCTAAAATTAGCACTGTGATCTTCTATTTTTTCAAATCCTGATAAAGAATCGGAATTGTGAACGGCAAATTCTTTGGTTTGAACTACCTTTTCTCTTATCTCAACCGAAGGACTGAAGAAAATAACGCTTGCTACCACCACACCTGCAACAATCTGACCTATTACTTTAAACTTTCCTTTTAAGCCCTTTTTGTCATGTTTGTAAACTTTTATGTAATCGTCGAGACCACCGATAAATCCTAACCAAATGGTAACGAATAGCATCAGCAAAACATAAACATTGTCTAACTTAGCAAACAATAAGGTTGGGATGACAATTGCTCCTAAGATGATAATTCCACCAATTGTGGGTGTTCCTTCTTTTTCCTTTTGTCCTTCCAATCCCAAATCTCTAATAGTTTCACTAATTTGATTTTTTCTTAGAAACTTGATTATGTATTTACCCAAAATCATGCTGATAAACAGAGAAAAGATAGCAGCCAAAGCTGACCTAAACGATATGTATTGGAACATACCGGCTCCGGGTAAATCATGTACTCTTTCTAAATAATCGAATAAATAGTAAAACATTATAAATTATTTTTAGTTAAACAATTTTCAACTTCAACTTTGTCGTCGAATGGATTTCTAACACCGTTGACTTCCTGATATTTTTCATGTCCTTTTCCTGCAATTAAAATCACATCGCCTTTATTAGCCAAATGCACAGCCGTTTGTATAGCTTCACGTCTGTTAACAAGGGTTAGGCATTTATCCCTATTTTTTGCCGATACGCCTTTAAGTATTTCGTTTATAATACTTTGTGGTTCTTCGCTACGCGGATTATCAGATGTGATGATAACTTTATCAGCTAAACTTGATGCAATATCGCCCATGACAGGACGTTTATCGTGGTCGCGGTCACCACCGCAGCCGAATACGACAATCAGTTTTTCGTTTTGAGTTCTGACGTCGTTTATTGTATCGATAACATTTTTCAATGCATCGGGCGTGTGGGCATAGTCGATTATAGCAACTATATCATCTTTGCCTCTTACCATTTCAAATCTTCCCGCAGCTCCTGTCAGCTTGCTGATTCCCAAAATAACCTCATCTTTATTCAAACCTAAATTAATGAGCGTTGCGTAAACAGCCAACAGGTTATATGCGTTGAAACCGCCTATCAATCTAGTCCAAAAGTCTATGTTGTTTATCTCCATTTGCATTCCTAAAAGAGACTGCTCAATAATTTTCCCTTTAAATTCGGCGGGAGAAGTCATAGAATAGTAGTATTTCTTGGCTTTTGTGTTTTGCAATACTACGGTTCCGTTTTTGTCGTCAATGTTGGAAACTGCAAATGCCGTTTCGGGCAAGGAATCGAAGAAACTTTTTTTAGCTTTTATGTACTCAGCAAAGGTTTTGTGATAATCCAAATGATCGTGTGTGAGATTGGTAAACACAGCACCCGAAAAATGCAATCCGTAAACTCTGTTCTGATGCATAGCATGAGAACTTACCTCCATAAAAACATACTCGCAATGACTGTCGACCATTTGTCGCAACAGTTTGTTTAAAGTAATACTGTCGGGAGTTGTATGTGTAGATGGAATTGTAGTATCGCCTATTTTATTTTCTACGGTAGAAATAAGTCCGGCTTTGCAATCGGATTGCATAAAGTACTTATACAACAAAGTAACAACTGTGGTTTTGCCGTTGGTTCCGGTAACTCCTACAAGTTTTAAACTTTTTGATGGATGCTGATACCAATTAGCCGCTATTTCGCCAAGTGCCTTGCTTGTGTCATCAACCTGAATGTAAATAATATCGGGGTGCACAACTTCGGGAATATCTTGCAAAACTATACATACGTTTCCTGCATCTATGGCTTTGTTTATGTACTTGTGTCCGTCGGAGTTGACGCCCTTAACTGCAACAAACAAACCCGATTTATTATCCTGTCTCGAATCCATACTAATACCTTTTACATCGGTATTCAAATCGGATTCCGAGATAAGATTATATTTTATATTCGATAATAAATCAATCAGTTTCATATTGTTACAATTTTTGAGCAATAGTCTTTTGGTTTTTTACAGATAAGTTTAAATTTACCTGTTTAACATTGCTTATATCTGTTCCGGGTGCAGGTTCTTGCTTATCAACAAAACCCTGACCGCTAATATTTACCTTCAAATTCAATTTCTGACAAATAAATGAAGCATCTTTTATGCTCATACCTACAAGGTTTGGCATTTTTCCGTCTATATTATTAATGTCAACGACTTTTTTCACTGCTGTTTTGTTTGTGCTATCGTATTTGTACGCCAACCATTCATTATTGGCGGTTTGCTTATGTCCATAATCCAAAAAATTGGATATATTGCTAATATCGCTTGAGTTTCCAACTGTAAGCGGATTTGTAATTTTGCTTTTGGCAGTATCGGAGATTGTGTAAGCAAATTCGTCGGAGCTGGCGTACAATCTGTCGGCAATATCCCTAACAACAGGAGCTGCGACACTTCCGCCGTAAATACTACCTTTTGAAGGAGCATTAATTACAACAATAACCGAATATTTAGGGTTTTCTGCAGGAAAATAGCCCGCAAATGAAGCATAATACTTTTTAGGACCTCCCTTTTTCATATCGTCGGTGATTTGTGCCGTACCGGTTTTACCGGCAAAACGATAAATCGAATTTTTGAGTCGGCTTCCGGTTCCTTCATCTACTGTTTTTTCTAACAAATACTGCACATTCTTTATTGCTTTTTTTGAGGCTATCCTTTTTCCAACCGTCTGCGGTTGATAATCGACCACAACTTCGTTATGCTTAGCAACTTTTTTTACAAAATGCGGTTTAACCATAATTCCGTCGTTTGCTACAGTATTATAAAAGCTGAGCATTTGCAGCGGCGTAATCATAACCTCGTATCCTATCGACATCCAAGGCAAGGAAACTTTAGACCAAGTTTTGGAATTAGGCGAATTAATGAAAGGACTAGCTTCACCCACAAGTTCGGTATTGACTTTATCGTTTAAACCGAAACTGCACAAACGGTCGATAAACTTTCGGGGGTTGTTTCCGTATATTTTAGTAATAATAAGAGAAACGCCTACATTCGACGATGTTTGAAATAGTTCTTGCACTGTTTCCACACCACCACCAAGGTGCGAATCTTTCATGACCCTGTTAGCGTACTTTTTAACTCCACCTTGTATATCGTACGTATCGTCAATTTTCAAGTCTGAATCTTCAAATGCAGCCAAATACGATGCTAATTTAAAAGTACTGCCCGGTGAAAAGCGCTCGGATATAGCATAGTTAAACGTTTCGATATACTCGCCATTTTTACCTCTTCCCATATTGGCAATAGCTAAGATTTCGCCTGTAGAAACTTCCATGACAATTGCTGTGCCGTGGTCGGCTTCGCTCATTTCCAATTGTTTTTTCAACGCACTTTCGGTAACTCCTTGCAAGTCTATATCAATGGTAAGTTGTACGTCGTAGCCGTCTTTCGGGTCAATATCGTTGATTTCGCTAACAGGTCTCCATTTCATGCCAGGTATTCGGCGGTATAATCGCTTGCCGTCTATTCCTTCAAGATAATGATTAAACGAACCTTCAATTCCTCTTGTAAGTTCTTTCCTTTCGGGAGTGTAATAACCTATCAAACCTATAGCCATATTGTCGTAAGGATATAGTCTTTTGGTTTTTTGTTCCAAAATAATTCCTCCCCTGTATTGCCCCAAATTAAATAACGGAAACTTTTTCACGTCATTAGCTTCCTCTATACTTAAATTGCGACGTAGCAAAAGATATCTATTTTCTAAAGCTCTGTATTTTAGTATTGTATCCTTTAACGACTTTCTTTTGTTCTTATAGTCATCGCGGTAATAATTTTCAAAAGTTTTGCATAAGTCGTTTAGGTACAAATCATAGCTGCTGCTATCGGGCGAAACGGCATCAAACCTAAGGTCGTAGAAAAAATCGGAAGTTGCTAATAGTTTATTATTTCTGTCGAAAATATTGCCTCTATCGCCTTCGACCGGAAAATATTTATACGTAACGCTCTTATTTTCGTCTCTGAGGTCGTCGCCTTCAACGAACTGTATTTTTATAATTTTACCTATAATTACTAGGCTCAATAGCAAAAAAGAGACATAGATAACTATGACCCTGCCGGGTTTAACAATCATATCGTCGTCTCTTTTGTTAGTTGCCATCGTTGATATATATTTTTAAAGGCGGAGTTACCATTTCTTCAAGACCAAGTTCCTTAGCTCTTTTCACAACTTCCGAACGCTCGGTAAGTCGGGTTAGCTTGGTTTTGGTAGTTATGTAGTCGAAACGCAACTCCTTTATATTTCTTTTAGTTTCACTTATTTCAATTGCCACTCTGTTGGCGCTGTTATAGTTGAAAATGAGTATTACACACAGCACAAATACGTAAATTGTAAAGGGTACCCATTTTTTTATGTCGCTTTCTTCGATAAAAACCCCGCCCAATACTCTTCGGGCAGCAAGCAAAGCCTTACTCGGCTTAGCTTCGCCTTGTTCATATTCGGCATTTGCTGCTTGCTCCTGCTCGGTTTGTTTAAATTCGTTTTTCAACTTCCTACTCATATTACTTTTTCAGCTATGCGTAATTTAGCACTTCGCGAACGCGGATTAGCTTGCAACTCGCTATCGCTTGGTACTATGGGTTTTTTATTTACTGCTTTTATTATGTTTTTTTGTCTTCCATAGAAGTCTTTTTCAATAATTCCGTCTTTATTTCCCGATTTGATAAAATTCTTTACAATTCTATCTTCGAGCGAATGATATGAAATAACCACTAGTCTACCTCCAACATCAAGCACATCGATGGCTTGCTCCAACATATCCGACAAAACTCCCAACTCGTTATTGACTTCTATTCGCAACGCCTGAAAAACTTGAGCTAAATACTTGTTTTGTTGCTCACGCCTGCAAAGTTTAACGGCTATGTTTTTAAGGTCTTCTACTGTTTTTATCGGACTGCTATTTCTGCTTTCAACAATTTTTGAACTAAGTAGTCTGGCGTTTTTTATTTCGCCGTAATAAAAAAACACGTCAGCCAATTGCTCTTCGGTGTAATTATTAAGTACATCGGCGGCATTTTGTTGCCAATTTGTATCCATTCGCATATCAAGGTCGGCATCAAAGCGAGTTGAAAAACCTTTTTCGGGTGTATCTATCTGATAAGACGAAATTCCCAAATCGGCAATAATTCCATCGACAGGCAAACAATCTAAATACCTTAAAAAGTTTTTCAGATACTTAAAATTGTAGTTTAGCAAGATGAACCTATCGTCGTCGATAGCGTTGGATAAAGCATCTTCATCTTGGTCGAATGCAATCAGTTTGCCCTCGCTATTTAGCTTGCTCAATATTTCTTTTGAATGACCTCCACCGCCAAATGTAACGTCGACATAACAACCTTTAGGATTAATGTTTAACCCTAAAATGCTCTCGTTTAACATTACAGGCAAGTGATAGCTCATAATTTTTATTCATTTATATTAATGCCTCCCAAAATTTCTTCTGCCAAACTCGAAATATTTTCTAGTGTTGCCTCAACCGATTTATCAAACAATGTTTTGTTCCATATTTCTATACGGTAAAAATTGGCAGTAAGAACTATATCACTTTCAATTTCGGCAAATTGCAACAAGTCTTTCGGAATAAGCAATCGGCTGCTTCCGTCAACATTAAGCTCACGCAAACCTGTTGTATAAGCTCTTATAAAGTCGTTGTGCTTTTTCAGCATCATATTAAGATTTCGGGTAATATTATTAAGATTAAGTTCCCAATTAGATGCAGGATACAATTCCAAACATTTGCTGAAAACGTGTTTTTTAATAATAAAACCGTCGCCAATAGCGTCTCCTAACTGGCTCTTGAATCCCGAAGGTAACAAGAACCTGCCTTTAGCGTCGACTTTACACGTATATTCACCTCTGATTGACAGCATTATTAATTTTTCGGTAAAATTACAACAATATCCCACAAATTTACACTTTTCTACACTATTTTTTTATTAACAACGCAGTGAACCCTTGTAAATTCAGGGATTGGAGGTGGAAAATATTTTCCCGTAATTGTTAGAGAAATTCTCTAATTAGGGATTTTTTGTGCGGTTTTACGGTGTGAATACAGGTTTTTTACGTGGAATTTTATCGAAATTAAAGAAAAGTGGTGTTTTTTTATTTTATGGAATTAAAAAAGCTGTCGTTATGAAACAACAGCCCTTAATTTTATCAGAAATCAAAAACAAAATAATTTATCTCAACACTACGGCTTGATTAGCATCGCGATACATGCTGAAAATTATTACAGCTTAATAAATTTAACGCTTTTGTAATATTTTTTATCTTTTGAGAAAACAGAAAATCGGTAAACTCCTTTTCGCAAATCGCCGACAAAAATGGAATTGCCGTTTGTTTCTCCTTCTCTAATAACTTTACCTTGTATGTCGTAGATTAAATATCCTAACGTACTGATATTTTCATCAGTATTGTTTTTGATGTAAATAAAGTTGCTAACTGGATTTGGATAAACAGACAGATTGTTTTTATCAATCTTATAAACGGATAAATCTTTATCAACGTATATTGTATCGCATGGGAAATCGTCTTTTTTATACTGGAATTCTGAATCTTCTATAAAACATCTTAGGTCTGTAACAACCTGACTGCAGCAAAAAGTTCCTTTACAGACATAAAAAATATCGGTTGGGAAAAAGTGGTTTAAACTTCCTATGCCCTCAACAATTTTACCCGAAAAATATCCCATAGCGTCGTTTATGTGTAAGACCTTTCGCGTTTTGCCAAAAAATTCTTCATATTCAACATTTGTAACCGAAACGTAAAACGAACATGTATCAACTTCAATCTCCCATGTATCGCCCACATTAGCATTGAAATCATATAACTTGGTAAACTTATTTAAAGCTCTGTTATACCAAAATATTTTATTATCGTTTTCGTACAGAAACTCACAATCGTTGGACATTTCATCGCAAATATTTAGCTTATTGATGCGTTGCATTTTTCTGCAGTTTTGTCCGTTAATCACCGTGTCGTCAACGACTTCCAATAGTTGATACTCATATTTTACCATCACATTTATTGAAATAGCATCTTTTACAGTGTAATACCACTGCGTACCAACCGGTGCCCAACTGTTTTGAGCGAAAATTAATTTCAAAGGCAATAGCACTAATATTGCCAATACCAATGTTTGTATTTTTTTATTCATAACTATTGTGTTTAATAATTTTCCGTAAAGATACAAAAGTCCATTTAATAAAGATTGCCAAAATAGGAAATTTTTCATTTTGTAATTTTGAAATTAGTTGTACAAAAGTTACTTATATATTTTTTATTTAACTTTGCAAAAAAGTTTAATTATGGCAGTAGATAATGAAATAAAAACACAAAAGGAGTCGAAACTCATTGATGTTGACAATGTTATATTATCAAAATCGCCTACTTTGCACAAATGGCTACCAAAATTTGTAGTCAACAAGTTGAAGAAAATAATTCATCAGGACGAAATAAACGACTTTATATCGCGTAACAGGCATTTGTACGGTCACGACTTTGTGAATGCCATAATCACCGAATTTGGAGCTGATGTTGATTATTCGGGAATTGAAAATATTAACGAAAACAAACGCTATATAATTGCTAGCAATCACCCTTTGGGCGGATTAGACGGCATTGCACTGCTTTGGGTTGTCGGTAAAAAGAACAAAAACATTGTTTTTCCTGTCAATGACCTGCTTATGTACCTTGATAACCTAAGCGAATTGTTTATCCCTATAAACAAGCACGGAAGTAACAAGGATAACGTAAAAATAATAGAAGATACTTTTGCTTCCGACAAAACAATTTTGTATTTCCCTGCCGGTTTATGCTCAAGAAAGCAAAATAAGGTTATTTGCGACTTAACTTGGAAAAAAACTTTTATCAAAAAAGCCGTTACTTACAAGCGCGACATCATTCCTTGCTACATAAATGCCGCTAATTCAAAAAAGTTTTACAATATAGCTTCGCTGAGAAAAAAATTAGGTATTAAAGCCAATATTGAGATGATTTATCTGCCTGATGAAATGTATAAACAAAAAGGCAAGCATTTTTCAATTACTTTTGGCTCGCCTATACCTTACAGCACGTTCGACAATAGGTACAACGATACTGAATGGGCTCAAAAGGTAAAAGAATTTGTATATAGCTTGAAAACTAACCCTGATGGTAAATTTATGCAGTAATTTATATTGCTTATTTTTACCACATAACTCAATAATAATATGACAATAAAAGAAATAATTCCTCCAGTAGAAAGGTCGCTTATTGAAAATGAGCTGACAGAATCTACCATGATATGCAAAACTTTTAAAGCTAACAGGCAAGTGCATATTATAGATTGCCACAATGCTCCTAATACTCTTAGAGAGATAGGCAGACTTAGAGAAGTAACCTTTAGAGATGCAAGTGGTGGCACCGGTAAGGAAATAGACTTAGATGAATTTGACTTGTCGCCCAAGAATCCGTTTAAGCAGCTAATTGTATGGGATCCTACCGACAGAGAAATTATTGGAGGATACAGATACATTGAGGGACATAAGTTAGAAATAAACGAGGACGGAAATGTTTCAACACCTACAGCTCATCTTTTCGATTTTTCCAAAGAATTTATTGCCAATTATTTGCCCTACACAATTGAGTTGGGCAGATCTTTTGTTCAGCCAGCCTATCAGCCGCAAAACAACCCGCGTAAAGGCTTGTTTTCATTAGATAACATTTGGGACGGATTGGGTGCTTTGGTTTTTTCAAAACCTGAGACAAAATATTTTTTCGGCAAAATTACCATGTATCTGTCGTACGACAAATATGCTCGAGACCTTATTTTGTTTTTCTTGAACAAGCACTTTGGCGATAGAGACAAATTAGTTGTCCCACACGAACCCCTAACATATTTCGGCGACGCATCAGAATACGAAAAATTATTTAACGCCGATAATTACGAAGACGACTATAAAATTTTAAACAAAGAGGTCAGAAAACGAGAAACTCACATACCTCCGCTTGTTAACGCCTACATGAATTTATCGAAAACTATGCTGTTTTTCGGTACCTCTTTAAACAAAGAGTTTGGCGATGTCGAAGAATCGGGAATATTGTTGTTTATTGATGATGTAAAGGAAGAGAAAAAAGAAAGATACATTGATCTTGTGATCAACAAGAACAAAGAAGAATAGATAAAAAGTGAGTATTACTAGCGCAACATTTGTTAAGTCGGCAGTAAGTTTAAAAACCTGCCCCACGGCTAATATTCCGGAATTTGCATTTTTCGGTAGGTCTAATGTTGGCAAATCTTCGTTGATAAACCGACTTACAGGTGTAAAAGGCTTAGCCAAAACATCGTCGACCCCAGGCAAAACTCAACATCTCAACTTCTTTTTAATAAATGAAAGTTGGCACTTGGTAGATTTGCCCGGCTACGGCTATGCAAAGGTTGCAAAAAGCAAACGTAAAGATTGGGAAAACGTAATAAAAAATTATTTAATCAAAAGGAATAATCTTTTATGCTTGTTTTTGCTTATCGATTTGAGGCATTTGCCACTAGACGTCGACTTGCAATTCATTGATTGGCTCGGCAAAAACAGCATACCTTTTTGTATAGTTTTTACCAAACGCGACAAACTTTCCAAAAAAATGTACGAAAACAACCTATCGGAGTATAAGAAAAAACTTCTGGAAGACTGGGAATCCCTTCCTCCTATTTTTGTAACATCAGCTGAAAAAAATATTGGGATAGATGAGTTATATGCTTATATTGAACAATTAATAATGGTGGTTGGTGATGAGTGATGGGTGATGAGTGGTGTTAGTACCGAGTTCTGAGTCTCGAGTATCTAGTACCAAGACTCAGAACTCAGAACTCAGAACTCAGAACTCAAAACTCCCCCTCAACCCGAACCACGCCACCCATCACTCAATAGAGAACAACTTTGCGTTTTTAGGAACTTTTTCATTTACTTTAACACAAATTTCTTTAATCTTGCCGTTGTCGGGTGAGAAAATTGTGTTTACCATTTTCATTGCTTCCATATCAACAACCGGATCGCCTTTTTTAACTCTTTGTCCTTTTTTTACGTATACGTTCTTAACCGTACCTGGAATATTGGATAAAACCACATTTGGGTCTTTTGCAACATACTTTTTACGATTCATAAATTTATTGGTAAAAAGCGTCCTGTATTTAACATCTCCTATCAGAAGTGTTTTATAGTTAGGCTCGTCTGTTTTTTCCACTTTTTCAGCAGGTTTGGCAGTCGAAACAGGCTCGGCAGGTTTTTTAACAGGCTCTTTTCCCTTAGTTGCTGTGGTAGACTTTTCTGTTTTTGCTGTTGTTGTACTTGCTTTAACAGTTTTGGTTGTCCCTCCAGCCTTAGCGGTCTTGGCAGGTTCTTTAGCTTTTGTAGTCGTCCTAGCCTTTGCTGGTTCCTTCGCTTTAGTTGGCTGCTCTTTAGCGTTAGTATCGTTTTTTATTTTAGTATTATCTTTTTCTTCCATATTTCAAATTTTAAATTACAGTAAATAAAAATTAGACCATAAAAACGTAAATACTAAAATGGCGGGATGCCGTGTTTTTTAGCGGGAGTATCAACTTTTTTATCCTTAGAAATATCCAGAGCATGTATAATCATTTCTCTTGTTTCTTCAGGATTTATAACTGCATCAACGTAACCGTAAGCTGCAGCCACGTATGGATTAGCAAATTTTTCTTTATATTCTTTAATTTTTTCTCTTCTAACTTCTTCAGGATTTTCTGCTTCCCTAATTTCGTTTCTGAAAATAATATTAGCTGCACCTTCGGGTCCCATAACTGCAATTTCGGCTGAGGGCCATGCAAATACGAAATCGGCACGCAAGTGGCTTGAACACATAGCTATATAGCCTCCACCATAGGCTTTACGGGTAATAACCGTAATTTTAGGTACTGTTGCCTCGCTGTATGCATATAAAATTTTCGCTCCGTGACGAATTACACCTGCATGCTCTTGGTCGACACCAGGAAGATAACCAGGTAAATCTACGAAAGTAACCAAAGGAATATTAAATGCATCGCAGTAGCGAATAAAACGTCCTGCTTTATCGCTGGAATCAACGTCGAGCACGCCTGCAAGCACAAGTGGTTGATTGGCTACAAAACCGACAGTCATACCATTAATTCTGCCAAAACCCACAACTATATTTGCCGCAAAATGTTCGTGTACTTCCATAAAGTCGGAATCGTCGCTTATGGCTCTGATGATATCTTTAACATCGTAGGGCTGACGCGGATTATTTGGGAAAATTTTAGACAGATCGTAATGTTTCGTTCTGGGTGCTTTTTTAGGGAAAACGTCAGCTTTTTTAGTGTTGTTCCAAGGAATGTAGCTGAATAATTTTTTAATCTGTTCGAAACATTGAAATTCGTTTTCTGCAAAGAAGTGAGCGTTACCTGTAGTTTCGGCTTGCACTTTAGCTCCGCCCAGTTCTTCCATTGAAATTTCTTCGCCCAATACAGTTTTAATCACTTCGGGTCCTGTAATGAACATTTTTGAAATTTTATCTACCACAAAAACGAAGTCGGTCAAAGCTGGGCTATACACAGCTCCACCTGCACAAGGTCCTAAAATTACCGAAATTTGCGGTATAACTCCTGATGCTTGCGTATTGCGATAAAAAATTTCGCCG
The DNA here is from genome assembly GCA_033809755.1 of Lentimicrobiaceae bacterium. Taxonomy (GTDB): domain Bacteria; phylum Bacteroidota; class Bacteroidia; order Bacteroidales; family UBA4417; genus UBA4417. The sequence continues at coordinate 33,377 of JAPXLB010000010.1, read as the reverse complement.
TATCCGGCTAGTGAGTTGACACCCTCTTGGATACGAGCTCCACCAGAGTCATTAATACCAATCAAAGGCACTTTAAGTTTCATGGCATGGTCCATAATCTTGGTTATCTTTTTTGCGTGAGCAAAACCCAGAGAGCCACCGGCAACCGTAAAGTCTTGTGCAAAAATACAAACCGGAAAACCGTTTATGGTTCCAGTTCCTGTGATTACACCATCGCCTGGCAAATATTTGTCGCTCATGTCAAAATCGGTTGAGGCGTGGCTTACAAATAAATCGTATTCGTAAAACGATTTTGGGTCTAATAAAGCCTCAATACGTTCTCTGGCAGTTAGCTTTCCTGTGGCTTTTTGTTTTTCAATAGCCTTTGTTCCTCCACCTTTTAATGCAGCTTGCATTCTTCTTTTTAAATCTACTGATTTTGAATTTGTTGCCATAGTTTTTGTTTTTAAATTATTTATATTTTTGGTCAGTTATTTTTCAAATTAATTTACAATAATAGCAATTTTTTATAAATCATCAAACAAGAAATAGTTTTTTTTATGAATATTGAAGAACTCAGAGATTTTTGTCTTAGCTTACCCCACGTAACAGAAGGCTTCCCTTTCGATGACGAAGTTTTGGTTTTTAAAGTTTTTAACAAAATATTTTTATTAACAGACTTGAATAAAGACTTTGCCATATCCATAAAAAACACTCCCGAACTAATTGCAAATCAGCGAGAAATGTATGCTGCAGTTTCTCCCGGATTTCATTTGAATAAAAAACATTGGAATACCGTAAAAATTGATGGCAGTATAGACGACAAAACTCTGCTCCTATGGGTCAAGCAATCGTACAATTGCGTAGTGTCGAAGCTACCTTACAAGGATAGAAAAAACATAGAACTACTTTAACTTTATTAATTTTAATAAAGATTAACAATCGTTATACCGCTGCCACCCATTTCTATGGGTGCTTCTTCGAAACTCTTTACCAATTTGTTTTTGAGCAACATCTGGCGAATAACATTCCTTAATATTCCATCGCCTTTGCCGTGAAGTATTTCAACACTATAGACATGCAACATACTAGCTTCTTGCAAATATTTTTCAACAATATCGGTAGCTTCTTGTGCAGTTTTTCCCCTTACATCGATTCCCGACTTAAATTGCTCAGATTTTTGACTTAAAGAAAATTTACCCAAACTTGCTGAACTGCCTTGCTGTTGAATATTGCCCTTATAATTAGGATGCACAACCTGCAACTGATTTATATTTGCTTTCATTTTAAGGTTGTCGAAAGCTATCAAGGCTTCATTTTGATTGATATTAACAACTTCGCCTACCATACTTGAGTCGGGAAGTTTAACAATGCTGCCTACAACAACTTCTGCTCCTGCAATAACAGGCACTGCATCAGCCGATTTTTTCTTGCTTTTTGATTTTGATTTTAATTTTACGTCAGAAAGCTCTTTATTTTTCGCAGCTACTTCATCTTTAAATTGTTTTACAATCTCGCGTTGCTTTTTTATATTTTCTTTATTTGCCTTGGTTTCCTTAATATTTTTTACCGTATTTTCAATAATTTTATTTGCATTACTAATAATGTCTTGTGCTTCTTTGTACGCTTTTTTCAGTTCAGCTTGCTTGCTTTCGTTTAGCTCTTTAATTTGTGTTTCGTATTTTTCAACAAGCTGATTAAGTGTTTTGTCGGCTTCGGCAATTTGTTTCTTTTGCTGAAGAATTTTATCCTTTTCGGCATCTAAGTTTTGCAATTCTCTTTCAAAATTCAGATGAGAATATCCAACTTTTCCCGACGCTTTATCAATTACGTCCGCAGGAAAATCAATAGATGCAGCTATTTCAAAAGCAAAAGAGCTACCCGCATTGCCTATGCTGAGTTTGTAAAGTGGTTTTATCAGTTGCATATCGAAAAGCATGGCAGCGTTGACAAACCCATCTTGTTCGTATGCCATTTTCTTCAGATTTGAATAGTGAGTAGTAACCAAACCTTTAGCCTTAACCGAGTTGAGTTGTTCCAAAACCGCTTCGGCAATTGCACCACCCGACTGTGGGTCGGTTCCGGAGCCGAACTCATCAATTAAAAACAATGTTTTTTCGTTGGCTATCTCCAACAATTGTTTTATATGCAATAAATGACTCGAATATGTACTCAAATCATTTTCAATAGATTGATGGTCGCCAATATCAATAAAAATATGTTCGAAAATTCCGGACACACTGCCATCATCGACAGGGATTAAAATTCCGCATTGCAACATATATTGCAACAAACCCAAAGTTTTAAGTGTAACCGATTTGCCTCCTGCATTTGGTCCCGACAGCACGATTATTCTTTCATCGCTTGTGATTTTAATACTTGAAGGCACAATTTTTTTGCCTTGTTTTTTTAGTGATATATTTAATAAGGGATGCTTGGCGTTTTTCCAATCAACGATAGGTTGGTCGGTAAGTTGTGGCAAATTGCAATTGTTGTCAATAGAAAACTTTGCCTTGGCTATAACAAAATCTAATTTTCCTAAAAAATGAGTGGCATCTTTAAAATGCTTGAAATGCGGTCGTAGCTCGCTTGTTAGCTGTATCAGAATTTTAACTATTTCGCGTCTTTCGGCAAGTTCCAACTCTTTTTTCTTGTTAATTGCTTCAATGACTTCAAAAGGTTGGATGTAGGAAGTTTGCCCTGTCGATGATTCATCAATAACCAAACCTTTTATTTGTCGCTTATTTGCACTTTTTATTGGAATAACAGAAATGCCATTTCTGATAACAATTTCTGTATCGGAAGGCAAGATTCCGCTGCTTACCGACTGCTTCAAGCAACGCTGCATAGTACTTTCTATCCTCTGATTCGATTTTGAAAGCTCAGCACGTATTTCTCTCAACAATTCGGATGCATCATCTCTTACTTCTCCAAAATCATTGATAACCTCGGATATAAGCTGAATAATGTCTTCATCAATATAATTGTTGGAATTTAAACTTGTTATGAGCGGAAATTTCTCTGCATCTACTTTTGATAAATACAGGTAAAAATCCGTATAAATTTGATAATTATTTCTGAAAACGACTAATTGTTCGGTCTCTAAATATGAGCCTTCAACAGCTAATAAATCTAAGGTTTCATCTAAAGAAAAATATTCCTGCATGGAAGGAAAGTTTCCTTGCTGTATCAAGGATTTTATTTCAAAAGTTGTTTGTAGCAAATTGTTGAGTTCCGATGCATCGGAAATAAATTGCATTTCGGCAACCAAATTTTTGCCAATATCGCCTTTGCAAAAGTCGTTTATCATAGCTTTTACGCTGTCAAACCCGACTTTAGTTTCTACTCCCTTATTAATATTCTTGTAATTGCTCAAATTGCTCAATATATAATATTGCTTACCAACCGCAAAGGTACAAAAAGCTACTGATTTTTAAATTTATATGACATTGAATTACATTTAAACAATAGTAAAACCTTGAATTTAAAAATCGGCTTAAAGATACTTGAAAGTTTTAATGAAAATATCTGTTAAAATATTCCGACAAAAACAATATCTTTGCAAAATAAAAGTTAAATAGATTGAATAAACTACAATTTATTGCAAGCGTTATTTTGTAATTAAAAACTTCAACTTTTGAAAAAACAAAAACTATATAACATATTTCTACTTGCTGTTGCAGTACTATTTGTTACTGGTTGTTCTACCAAAAAAAACACTACTTTTACCAGAGCTTACCACAACTTAACCACCCATTACAACGTATATTGGAACGGCGAAGAAAGTTTTAAAGAAGGTAAAAAAATACTAAATGAGGGCATTTTGGAGAACTACAACTTGGTATTACCTGTTTACTACTACGGCAGTGCCGACATGGCTCGCAAAATATATCCTCATATGGATAAAGCCATTGAAAAAGGACAAAAAGCAATTCCAAAACACTCACTTTACTTCGACGGCAAAGAATACAACAAATGGATAGACGATTGCTATTTGCTGATAGCTCGCTCGCAGTTTTACAAACAGGATTATGCTAATTCATTAAAAACTTTAGATTACATAATAACCCAATTCCCTAATACCGAAGCCGGTTTTGTTTCTCAATTATGGAAAGCAAAAGTTTTTATTGAACAAAAAAAATATGATGAAACTGTAATGCAGTTAAACCTTATTGAAACCGAATTGCTTAAAGGTAAACAACGCTTCAAGGTACAAAGACAAATACCTCTTATATTTGCCGATTTTTATTTAAAAACCGACAGTTACGATTTGGCAAAAGTATACCTCAGAGAGGGTCTACAGCTTAACAGAAGAGGCAAGTTGGCGGCTCGGCTAAATTTTATTTGCGGACAAATAGCTCAAAATGAAAAAAAATACGCCGAAGCCACAAAACATTACCAAAAAGTTATAAAAAGTTCAGCACCATACGAAATGGTTTTTAACGCTCGTATCAATATGGCACAGTCGTTCGACAAATCTACGGGCAACTTCGCCAATTTGGAAAAACAGCTTAAAAAGATGCTCAAAGATGTGAAAAACAAGGATTATAGAGACCAGATTTATCACGCACTTGCCGAACTTTCGATAACAAATAAATCGCACGACTCGCTTGTTATCGACTATTTACGAAAATCGGTTGCAACCAGCGTTAAGAACAATTACCAAAAATCGGCTTCAGCGCTACAACTTGCCGATATTTACTTTGCAAAAGAAAATTATACGGAATCGGCTCTATACTATGATACAGCTTTGCAATCGCTGCCTAAAGAGCACCCAAACTACAGGGAAATCAGTACCAAAACTCGCACTCTGACCGAATTGGTTGAAAACCTAAAAATAGTCCAGCATGAAGACAGCTTGCAACGAATTGCCCAATTGCCCGAAAAAGAAAGAGATGCCATTATTGCTAAAATTATAGAAAAATACAAAGAAGAAGAACGCCGCAGACAAGAGGAAGAAGAAAGAATTAGACTTGAAAACGAAATGATGCGAAGCATTCCTAACCTTGGCAATCGTGCAGGCATTGACGTTACAGGACAAAGTGGAAGCACATGGTATTTTTATAATCCTTCGGCTTTAAGCATGGGTTTTTCGGAATTTACACGCAAATGGGGAAGACGAAAATTAGAAGATAATTGGCGACTGACAAATAAAGACCTTATGGTTTCGTTTGACGGCGATATTGCTCTCGGTGATATGCCATTAGAAGGCGACTCTATAGGTGGGGAGAGAGGCAAAAAAACTCCTATTCCCACCGACCCGCTCAAGCCTGAAACATATTTGGCTCAATTGCCAAATACGCCCGAGAAGCTGGAAATATCCAACAATAAAATTGCAAGAGCTGTTATAAATTTGGGATACATTTATAAAGACGGTTTGGACGATATAGACAACTCAATAGCATCGTTTGAGAACTACATAGAACGTTTCCCTGAAAAAGAAGACCTGCTTACAATTTACTATCAGCTTTACTTAATTGGTATAGAAACTAAAAACGACGAGCTAATCAGAAAGTACAGGAGTTTGGTTTTAAGAAACTATCCCGACTCCGATTATGCCGAAATTATAAGAAATCCAGATTACAACAAGGAACTTCTTGCTAAAAAGAATAAAGAAAATCTACTTTACCAAGATGCTTTCAGAGCTTACGAATTTAAACAATATAAACTTTTGGAATTATATACATCTCAAGGATTAATTAATTCCGACAACCCTGACTTAACTCCACGTTTCATGTACCTTAACGCCATAGCAAAAGGGGAACTGCAGTCTGTTGATTCGCTTATAGCTTCATTTGAAAAATTGGTGGCAACCTATCCTACTCACCCTGTTGCCCAATTGGCAAGAGAGACATTGGAAATTCATAAAGGACCACAAACAGCAACCTCTGCACCCGAATCATCAAGCACTACACAACCCGAAGTTGCGCAAAGCGGTAGCCTGTTGCAACCCGCGTTCGGCTCAACTGCCGATACAACAGTGCCGAAGATTTATAAAATCAACCTGGAACAAACACACTTTTACATTATAATTGCAGACGAAAATTTAGTAAATATAAACGCACTTAAAAACAGAGTATCCGACTTTAACTCCAAATCATTCAGTAAGTCGAACCTTACAATAAACTCTATTGTCATTGATGGAGGCTATCATATGGTTACGGTTACAAGTTTTAAAAATGCCATATCGGCTATGGACTACTACCACGCAATTGGTCAGGACGACTACGTTATGGGACTGTTAAACAATACCAACAACCTGAAATTGGTTATATCAATGGAAAACTATCCTATTTTTTATCGAGAAAAACAGTACAACGGCTATATGAACTTCTTTAAAAAATATTATAAACCATAAAAACTATGAGCAGAAAAAATACTAATACTAATGAAACTGAAGACAGGTCACTTCAGTCGATGAACCTTGTTGGAAAAGATACGGTTATAAAAGGCGAAATAAAAACCAAAGGCGACCTTAGAATAGACGGAGTAATAAATGGAGAGATTAACTCTAACGGTAAAGTAATAGTTGGAGTTAGCGGAATTATTAAGGGCGCTTTGAACTGCAGAAATGCAGAAATTTTGGGCACAATTGAAGGCAACACTTCCATCGAAGAGCTTATCAACTTGCGTTCGTCGTCGGTTATTACCGGCGATATTGTTACCAACAAGCTCGCTATTGAAAACGGAGCTACTTTCAACGGTAAATGCAGCATGGGTAATGCCAAAAAAGAGCCCAAAAATGAAACAACAGGACAAAAATAAGAAAAGACCTCTTTATTATTACGCAAAATATTCAAGTTTAGCGCTGCAAATGATAATTATTATCGGTATAGGCTGCTTTGCCGGAATAAAACTCGACAAGTGGCTCGATATAAACTTTCCGATATTTACAGTGTCCCTTACGCTTTTTGCAGTGGCAGCCGCCATTTACCTAGGTATTAAAGATTTATTATAAATTTCTATAGTAAAAAAATAATTTAAAAAAACGCAGCGTCGCTAACATAGTTTACCAATAGACTAAAATTTGTTATTTTGAATAAATTATTACTTTTGAAAATTATTTTTTAAGTTAGTAAAATGACTAAAACTAAAAACAATATTTACACCAACATATTAATATTTACGGCGATAGTATACGTTTTAGGGCTCATAGTTCATTTCTCAGCACCGTATTTAATACACTCGTTATATTGGGTTATGCCTGCACTTATGTGTTTAATTACTTTGTACATAATTGTAAGCCTCAGAAAATCCAAAAACATATCGCATCAACACTTCATCAGAAAATTTTTAATATTTACTATGCTTAAGCCGTTTGTTGTTTTGTTGCTTATAGCAATCTACGCCTTTGCGGTTAAGCAAGAAGTAAAAGCGTTTGCAATAGACTTTTTAATAGTTTATTTCATATACCTGTTTTACGAAATATACTGGCTGATGAAAATTAGCAAACTGCCTTCAAATAATAATCAGTAAAAAAACATTTCGATATTTGTAACATAAATGGATAACTACATAAGAAATAACAGCATAGATAGCAATGGTTTGTACGACCCCGAAACAATAGAAAAGCTATCGTACCACTACAAAGAAATAATACGACTAATTGGCGAACAGCCCGAACGAGACGGCTTGTTGCTCACACCCGAACGAACTTCAAAAGCAATAAAGTTTTTAACTCACGGCTACGAACTTGACCCCGAAACAATTCTTAAATCGGCACTTTTTGAAGAAGACTACAAACAAATGGTAATAGTTAAAGATATTGAAATTTATTCGCTTTGCGAACACCATTTGCTACCGTTTTTTGGAAAAGCTCATGTAGCATATATTCCTAAAGGAAAAATAGTCGGTCTTAGCAAAATTCCACGTGTGGTAGATGCTTTGGCTCGCCGACTACAAGTTCAAGAACGACTTACAAGACAAATCAAAGAAGTTATACACAAAACACTAGACCCGCTCGGAGTTGCCGTTGTCATCGAAGCACAACACATGTGCATGAGTATGCGTGGCATACAAAAGCAAAATTCGGTAACCACAACTTCCGACTTTACAGGAGTATTTATGGTAGAAAAAACACGCTCGGAGTTTATAAACCTTATTTCTAATAAACTACACTAAAAGCACCGACAGACTTGAATTACAGAAAATCTTTAACATATATTTCAATATTAAGTTACGTTCTTTCTATTATTTTTGTACTTTTGCTCAATTAAAATTTACAATGTCCGATTGCAGAAAAAACATAGTTATAGATATAGGAAACAGCTACACAAAAATAGCTGCGTATCAAAATAATATACTTACCGATTTTAACCTTTTTGAAGTTATAAACTTGGAAACAATAAAGTCGTTTTGTAAACATTACGACGAAGAATTTTCCTGTATTGTTTCGTATGTTAAAGACTATCCTAAATCGGTGGCAAAATACCTTAACGATAGGTACCATGTTGTTAATTTCGATAGCGAAACACCCTTACCAATAAAAATTCAATATAGCAGTCCCGAAACATTAGGATTAGACAGGAGAGCCATTGCTGTCGGTGCAGCACATCGCTTCCCTGGCAACAACTTGCTGAACATCGATTCGGGCACGGCTCTCAAATACGATTTTATTACATCAGAAGGCGTATATGTTGGAGGCGCAATATCTCCCGGAATAATGATGCGTTATAAATCATTGCATTATTTTACCGACAAATTACCGTTTGTAGAATATATAGGCAATACCGAACTTATTGGAAACTCAACGTATAAATCAATTACGTCGGGTGTGCTTAACGGAATTTTACATGAAGTTGAAGGCACAATCAAAAGCTACCAACAAATGTACAACGATGTTAAAATTATACTATCGGGTGGCGACTACAGATTTTTTGACAACAACCTTAATTTTAAAACTTTTACTGCACCAAACATTATATTAGAAGGACTTAACATAATACTTAATTACAATCTTGAAATCAAATAGAATAAACATAATAAGCCCAATATTGTTACTACCGCTGATGCTATTGTTTTCGTCGGCGCTAAAATCGCAAGGCGTGTTTACAAGTCCGTATTCTATCTATGGCATGGGCACATTGTACAAAAACACTCATCAAGTAACAATGGCTTTCGGAGGAACCCCTGTCGCCTTAAGTAGTCCGTATTTCATAAATCACATTAATCCGGCAAGTTATACAGCGTTCGATTCCAACAGCTTTGTAATTGATGCGGGATTTCACTTACGCAAAGGCAAATTGTCAAATCAAACACAATCAAAAAGTTATACTTCCGGTTCTATATCAAATATTAACTTCGGATTTCCGGTAACAAAATGGTGGAAATTCAGTTTGGGAGTACTACCGTACTCCGGCATAGGATATACAATTACCGAATACGTTAACACCGAAAACGTTGGAAATCAAAAGCATGTTTATGTTGGAGATGGAGGAATAAGCCAGGCATATTTGGGTAGCGGATTTAGAATTTTTAAAAATTTATCTGTAGGCTTTAACCTAAATTACTATTTCGGTAAAATTGAAAACTCAAAAGCGATAAGTTTTCCCGACTCTGTCGGATATATGAATACAGCTAACAACCTTAGCATTGGAGTTTCTAAACTATTTCCGGAGTTCGGTTTGCAATACAGGTTTAATCTCAACCGTGACAAATATATACAGCTCGGTGTAAAATATTCTCCTGCAATTGATATAAAAACATCAGCCGAACAATTGGTTTACAACTTTTTAGAAGATATTCACGATACAGTCTATTACTCTGTTAGTGAAGAAAAACTTATTAAGCTACCTCAGAACATCGGTGCTGGTATTGCTTTCGGAAGCTCAGCACGGTGGTTTGTTACGGCAAACGCACTATATCAAAAATGGTCGGAATTTGTATTCTTAGACAAACCCGAATTGCTAAAAGACTCTTACGATTTTTCGATAGGAGCACAATACAGACCATCAAAAATTGATGTTGGAAGGTTCTTCGACCGTACATACTACCGATTCGGAGCCAACTACGAGCTAGGTTATCTTTATGTTAACAATAAAAGGATCAATAAGTTTGGCATAAGTTTTGGAACTGGATTACCGATGAGGAAGACGAAATCTACAATCAATATTGCTATTGAGGTAGGTTCGTTCGGAACAGAAAACAACGGATTGATTAAAGACAGCTACGTAAAATTTACATTAGGAGCTGCATTACAAGAAAGATGGTTTATTAAACCGAAATATTTTTAAAGAGAAAAACAACAAAAATAAATATAAACATAACGAAAATCAAAAAAAATAGTACTCATGAAAATTAGCAAAATGAAAGTAATGGCAATCGCTACAGTTGTAATAGCAACCGTACTATCGTCTTTTTCAAATTTATCTGCTCAACCCGTAAAAAAATATGGAGAAGACAGTATCCAGTGTATACAAAACATTTCTCTTTATTCGGAGTTTTACAAACAAAAAAATTATAAGGACGCATATCCGTACTGGAGCAAAGTTATAGCAGGCTGTCCGGCAGCAAGCCAAAACAGCTACATACACGGAGTTAGAATAGTAACTCACAGAATTGGCTTAGCAACTGATTTGAACGAAAGAAATGCGTGGATAGATACACTTATGATGGTGTACGACAAACGTATAGAGTATTTCGGACACGATAGCAGAAGTCGCGAAGGATTGATAAGAGGTCGTCAGGCATTAGACCTTATGAACCTACGCCCAACTGATACTATGGTTATATATGAATATCTTCGCAAATCTGTCGATTTAGAGCAACTTAATGTTGACCCTATCGTTGCTTCCAATTACTTCTTGCAAGTTAATACAATGGTGGCATGTAATATTTTTCCGCCCGACTCGTTGCTCAGCGCCTACGACCATTTGAGCGATATTGCTGAAGCTAATATTGCCGAATGCACAAAAAATAATAGCGCCGACTTGGATAATTGGAATAATATGAAGGCATTGATAGAAAGTGTTTTCGAACCGTTTGCAACATGCGAACACCTTATCAGTATATATAGTAAAAAATTCGATCAAGCATTAAACGATACTACTGCTCTAAAGAAAATAACGTTTATGTTGGATAGAAAAAATTGTACCGACAGCGACTTATTTTTAGATGCAACCGAACAATTGCATAAGCTTAAACCAACGCCAACATCGGCATACTTGATGGGTAAACTTATGATGAGAGAAAAAGATTACGAAAAAGCCGAAGCGTACTTTTTAGAAGCAATGGACGGCTTAACACCCGAATTGCAAGAAAACGCATACGTTAGTTTAGCTGCTATAAAAATTGACAGCAAAAACTACTCAAGTGCTCGCAGCTACCTCAACAATGCATTGAAAATTAACCCCAATGCAGGTAAATATTACATAATGATTGGCGATTTGTACGCTGCTAGCGCCGGCATGTGTAAAGGCGAAACCGAAATAGACGAAAGAGCTGTATATTGGGCAGCAGTTGATAAGTACATTAAAGCCAAAAACGTTGACCCTGAAGTTGCAGAAGAAGCTAACAAAAAGATTTCGCTATACTCGGCGCACTTCCCCACAAGAGAAAGATTATTCTTTAACGTAGTGGATGAAGGTAGCAGATATACTGTAGGATGCTGGATAAACGAAACTACAACAGTTAGAGCTTCAAAATAGTTATAGCACTAACAAATGTCTGCAAATTTTAATAAATCATACGGAATTATGGTTGCTGTTTTAGCAGCAACCATATTTTTTTCGTGCAAAAACGATATAAATACTATTATTAAAATTACAGCACAAGACTCTATCCCCACCATATCCGTCGATTCTATTCATGTAATAGAAACAAAACACGGAGAGCTATCCATGGAGTTGTTTGGCAGACAAATGCTTTCGTATCAATCGGAAAGCGACCCGTACACCGAACTCCCAAAAGGCTTTGTTGTTGTTATCTACGACTCGCTGAATAACGAAGAAACCAGAATAAAAGCCAACTACGGAATAAGTTGGGGAAACCAAAAACTTATGCAAGCCAAAGGCAATGTGCAAATAAATAACTACAAAAAAAATATTCAACTGAATACCGAAAATTTGTTCTGGGACCAAAATAAAGGAAATATATACACCGACGAATTTGTAAAAATTACCGAACCCGACAAAATTATTATGGGTAGAGGTATGAGCGCCGACGACCATCTTAACAAATGGATAATACATAATGTTACCGGCAGCTTTTATATTGATGATAAGTGAAGTTGGCTGTTGGCTGTTAGCTGTTAGCCGTTAGCTATTGGCTATTAGCTGAACTTAGTTAATTGTTAATTGCTAATTGCCACGCAACTCGCAACACGCAACATCCCGAAACTTCAGGATAACACGCAATGCTATTTACTCTCCATTTTCGGCATTTCGATACACCGATATTTCGCTTCGCTCAATATCGGCACTCAATGACCGAAAATGTCACAACACGCAACACGCAACACGCAACTCGTACCACCAACCAATAATTTCTAATTTTAAGAAAAATCTAATTAAAAAAAAAACGCTACATTTGTAGAATGGAAAATAGTTGAGTGATAATAATTCAATATACTTAGATGTCTTGACAACTCTAAGTTGATAACATACCATTATGAATAAAACAAAAATCAATATGGATTTATTCATACATATTAAGTGAAATTTACTCTGTACAATGTGATGCTAAACCAATGAATTACAAACTTATACTTATTTTTTTATTCATACTAACTGCTCATCTTGTTACAGCTCAAGATAATAAATATTTTTGGTTTTTTGAAAAAGGTTTTGCCGAGAGTGATATACTTTACAAGCCTCAAGAATACATTGGACAAGAAAAGAATTTTGATAATCTGATAATATCTGCACCTTTAGAAACTAAAATACAATCGCCGACAAACGGCACTATTTCGTTTTTTCAGTATTCGTATCTTAACAGCCTAAATTCAAGCGTTGTATATGAACGTATGCCAACAAACTATAAAACTGACTCTCTGTATTTTGCAGAACAATCAATTAATGATGTGAAATTTATTTCATTATTGATAGCAATAAAAACTGATGACGGTAAAGTTGTACATATTCGTGGTTTAAGACCAACCAAGAGTTTTAAAACCGGTGATAAAATTAAAATCGGAGATATTATTGGTAAAGTTGGCTACTTCTATAGTAAGATTAACAAGCCTACTATTTGTTTTAGTGTCTCTGAAAATGGAAAACCCATAGACCCAATGTCTCCCTTTGGGTTAAAAAGCGGTTTCGTTGGTAATAATAGAGTAAAAAACGTAACTTTTTTATCGAAAGAAGAAGCAAATACCGACTTCGATGTATTTATAAGTGCATTGAAAGAGATTATGCCGGATATTTATGATTTTATCTCCGAGTCGGAATTTGAAAGGTTTATTATATCCGCAAAAGAGGAGTTAAGCACACAAGTTCACATTCGAGATTTTGAGAGAATTATCATAAACTCAATTAATTTGATTCGCGACAGCCATTTATACCTGCTTTCGCCACGCTATTCAAATAAAGACTCATTCACTACACCTATTTCTATTGGTTGGCTAAATGACTCTTTAATTGTAACGCGAACATCGCCCTTATATTTAAAATATTATAAAAGAAAAATAGCGGAAGTTGACGGAATAAGTGCAGATTCTCTTAAAAAAATCATAAAAACTTATATTAACCCTACTGACGGATATGTTGTCAGCAATCCTGAATTTGTTTTGCTAACCTACGGTTATTTGAAATACTGTCAATATAAGCAAGATGGATCAAGTAACTACAGTTTGAATATAAAATTTGATGACGGAGAAGTGAAATATTTTGAAGGTGTAAAAATATCTCCGAATTCGTGTGTGCCTTTATTGCCAAGTTGGAAAGAATATGCACTTATAAACCGTTATCAAAAAAATTATTTGATTGATAGCTTAGATAAACAAACTGCATATATTGGATTGAGTACATTTGACCTAAACGAAGTTGAGACAGACGCAATAGAAAATTTTATAAGAGAAATTTCAAAAAAACAAACCCCAAATTTAATAATAGACTTGCGGAACAATTCAGGAGGAGATGTAAAAGTGCTTTCCAAGCTTTTTTCTTTTATCGCTCAGGAACCTTTTTATCACGAATCATATTCAAAAGTTAATAAGAAAGGCGAATATGAATTTTTCAAATATTGTACGAATTATAACAATGATGCTACTTTATTATTCCCCGACTATCACAAAATACACAACAGAGACGGCTTTTATAAATATAACAAAGATGAAATCCAACCCGACAAAGCAACTAACTATAAAGGTAGAGTATATGTTTTAACGAATGAAAATTCATTTTCAGCATCAACAAACTTTGCAGGATTGGTTAAAAAATACAGACGTGGCGTAGTTGTAGGAAGAGAAACAGGCTCTACGTATCACCAGTTAAAAGCAGTGAAATTTGCCGATTTAAAACTGCCAAACTCAAATATTGATGTAAGAATACCAATGGTTAAGACTGTATTTGACACAATCGTTAATGATGCTTTCCCATGGGGGCGTGGCGTACTGCCCGATTATGATGTAAACATATCTTTGAAAGAACTTTCCTTTGAAAATGGAGACTCCGTGCTAAACTACACAAAAAAACTAATATCTGAAACCAAATATATACTCGAGCAAAAAGACAAAAATTCTGAAACATTTTTAAATACCGACAATTATTTAAAATACACGATTTCAATAGTTGCTTTGTTGCTTATAGTTGTGCTAATCGTAATTTTTAGGAAACGTTTTTCAACGATTAAATAACCTTACAAGCACAATAATTTTTCTTTCTCTCCGCTTTATAAAAAAAACACTAAGTTTGTAGGATAAAACCAATAATATGAAAAAACTAATCGTTTTTATCTTATTGTTTCTGCCCTTTGCCTTAATATCTCAAACTTTGCAGATACAAGGCATAATTACCGATAGCATAAACAAAAAACCTGTACCTTATTCCACAATCGTTATCAAAAACCACAACGATTCGACAATTACAGGGACACTGGGCGATGAAAAAGGTGAATTTTCTTGTTCTTTTAAAAAACCCGACAATTATAAATTAGTTATATCCAACATTGGTTATAAAGAAAAAACCTTGTTTTTTGATGACGAAAAAAACTCTAACAAACACGATTTCGGTGTAATTGAGCTTTCGCCGATAACACATCAATTAAGCGAAACGCAAGTAACAGCTAGCAGACCGTACATGCAACAAAAATTCGACAGAAAAGTTTTCAGTGTAGGCAATATACAAGCAAAATCGGCAAGAACAATACTCGATTTGCTAAAAACATTGCCCGGTGTTGTTGTCGATGAAGATGGTTCGGTATATTTTAAAGGTGCTGAAGCAACTATCTACGTTGATGACCTGCTGATGAAGTACGTTTATCCTAAATTGGAAATGATACCCGTCGATAAAGTAAAAAAAATAGAGTTAATCGACGTAGCGATGAATACCGGCGGAGACGGACGTGGAGGAATTATAAACATATTAATGAAAACCGAAACCGTCGATGGTATAAGCGGCTCTGTTTCTTCTACAATAAACACACAAGATTTTAAGAAAATTTCAAGTACGAAAAATTATCTCAACTTAAACTACAAAATAAAAAGTCTTACATTTTTTATAAATTCTTCTTACGATTACAACTTTAATTATACCAATTCGACCACTCAAAAAGATATTAATAATCAGAACGGACAAAATTTTCAGGAATTTATATCCTACCGTCAAAATATAAACAGACTAAACTACAATAATGCAGGTGTTTATTATAAACCTTCCGACAATACAACTTTATATGCAACATACGGTCTGTATTTCTCAAAACCCGACGGAAACGGCAATACTGCTTTTAGAGAAGAAAAGTCGGCAAACAACTTATTACTGAATAAATACGATAATAACAACAACTACACCGATAAACAAGATTATAACGGATTTACAATTTCGTTCAAACATAAATTTGATACACTCGATACTTATTTTAAATCGTATGTACACATAAACAGGTATAACGGGTCAAGTAATAATTTTTCGGAATACGATTTTAATCATCTGAACGCTCAACAAATCGACAGTGTATATAATTTTAAAAACAACGGTAAGTTTTTCTCGAAAAACATTTATTCAAACTTTTTTTACAATCATTCCATAACCCCAAAAACACGTTTTAACATTTCGTACAATCTGTATTTATCATTACAAGATTCTTCGGCTAACGAACATTATATTTTTGATATAATTTCATTGCCCGAAAGCCAATTTGCCATATATGCCGACCAAAAACACGATTTATCATTTCGCTTCGGGACGGAACTAAAAAAATGGAAACTTGACGGAGGCATTGGTTTAAGTTGTAAAAAAATAAACGGAAAATACTACAGATACAATACAGATAATTCGGACACCATAATCGATTTATCCAAGACTTATTTTCGCATTTTACCTTCATTCACATTTGCATATAGCATTAACGAAAAACAAGATATAAAACTAACTTTGTCAAAGACTGCCGAAATGCCGTATTTTAACGATTTGTGCGATTTTATAGATAAGAAAAACATATATTATTGGCAGTCGGGTAATTCCGGTCTTTTACCCACCGATTTCTATTCCGTTTACTTAGGATATAACTACAATACCGAAAAATTAAACGCATCGGTAGAGTGTTTTTACAACTACACCGACAATCATTCCGAAACGGTTTCCATACCTGTAAGCTCGCTAATTTATATTTCAAAACCCATGAATGTTGCAATTAAAAAGAATTTTGGCGTTGACCTTGCATTTTGGTACAAAGCGAGGCAAAATTTAAGTTTTTCTTTATCGTCAAGCATCTTTAATAATTATTACAACATAAAATCGCTCACCGATTTAGCACAGGAATTTGAACTGCCTTTTGTTAACTACGAGCACAGTCAATACGGTTATTACATTAAAGGTAACATCGATTACAGAATAAAAAACACTTATTATTTATCTTTCTACGCTCGTTACAATTCAAAGCTAATAACATATAACGGCTATTACAAACCGTGGCTTAATTCATCAGCTTACGTAAGCAGATACTTTTTGAAAAACAAATTATTTGTTTCGTTAGGCGTTTCAAACGTTTTTGACGAAATGATTGTTAGGGGCTTAAATTCCGAGATTTTTGGCGTAAAAACCGATTACCAATATTCAGGTTCGGCATATAAGCGAACATTTTACTTTTCGTTAAGATATAATATTTTGCACGGTGACAGGGGAACAAGAGACTACAAATGATGAGGCAAATAAATATTTCATCAAATATTTTTAAAACCTTTTTTTTTAAATATTATTATATTTGTAAGGCGGTATAGTTTTTGTGCGTTATATATCAATAGTTTGTACTAACCTTAACACAAATAATATTATGAAACTATTTTTCAAAATAACAATCATTATACTTGTGTTTATTGGTATTACAAACAGCCACTCCGAAGCACAGGTTCACGTTAAAACGTATAGCGGAAAAGTTGTTAATAAAGACGGAGTTCCTATTCAAGATGTTAATATTTACAGCCATGAATACAAAATCGGGACTACGACGGACAAAAACGGTGAATTTGAAATCAAAATATCTCCTAACGCAACATTGGAGTTCAGTTGCGTAGCTTTTGAAACTAAGTCAATTCTTCTGAAAGAAGTAAAAGACCACGAAAATTTAATAATAACACTTACTTCTTCCGTTGGAAGCTTGTCTCCCGTTACCGTTACATCAGAAGATTTGAGCAAAATAAATAAAATAAGAAAAGAATTAAATTTTTACGTTTCCGACTTCAACTTCAGCAACGGACTTATTTATATTCTTGGCATAAAAGCAAACAAAAAAATGTGCTACGTTCTAACTCCTGCACCCAACTTCGACACCTTGTCGGTACTCAGAGTTAGCAATAAAATGAAAGATACGTTTAAAGATTGTTTCGGCAATATACACCTTTTAAGTAGCGATTCTTCCTACCAATTGGGATTTAAGAATAACGAATTAAAAATTTTACACGGTACGCCGCTTAAAAAATTTAACGAAATACTAAGAAATGTCCTAATAATCAATAGCGATAACCTATATACGCCATTTTACAAAAACTTTGGACAAACTATTGTATATATTCAACATAATTTGAAAACAAAAGAACTAAAAGCGCTGTGTCACGCAACCGACGAAGAAAACTTAGCTATTATCATAAGAGAGCTTGAGGAAAAACATTTGGACGAAGTCTTTAACAGACAAATTCAGTATATACAAGAAGAAGAATATGTTGCATTAACCAATAGTAGCGACAAAGCAGCAGCCGAGGTTAGTAAAAAAATTGCATCAAAGCTAAAATATGACTACTTAAAAGAATATAATAATATGTTCAGTGAGTCTATGATGAATAAACTTTTTAAAAAACAATATATTAAGAAGAACCTAAATCCTATTTTCGAAATCAATGGTAAAATTTATTTCATTTCAACGTTACTAAATGAAATACAAGTATTTAACCATAAGGGAAAGTTAATTAAAAGCCACAAAACCGATTTAGTTCAACAAGGCAATAAAAACTTTGAAATCCTTTTTGATGAAGAAAACAACAATGTTTATTCAACATATATTGACAGAAACGGTATTTTAAGCGTGTATTCCGTAGATGTTGAAACCGGTAAGTTAAGTTTTGTAAGAAGAATTGACGAGTTTGTATTTCCTACAAAAGTTATTGTGAGTAATGGTAAATTGTACGCACTTATAAATGATAATACCGACGTTCAAAGAAATACAAAGCAACTGATTTGGGCGGTTTTGGAAGCTACGAACTAAAGGTAGAACGCTAATAAACAACTAACCTATTTAAGGATATTAGAGTGAAAAACGAAGTTTTGAGTTTTGAGTTTTGAGTTTCGAGTCAGGAGTTTTGAAACTCGGAACTCAGAACTCATAACTCAGAACTCCTGACTCAGAACTCCTGACTCAGAACTAACCCGCAACATCCCGAAACTTCGGGACAACCCGTAACACCAAAATAAATATTAACAAAAATATGCCAAATAGAAAAAAAGTATTACATTTGCAAAAAAAAGGTTTCGTGGCCGAGTGGCTAGGCAGCGGTCTGCAAAACCGTTTACAGCGGTTCGAATCCGCTCGAAACCTCCAAAGCAACGGTGATGAAAAACCGTTGCTTTACTTGTTTAAAATGCAAAAATTAATACTCAAATAACGAATATTTTTTACATTTGCAAAAACAAAATATAACAAATACATAAATTATTTGCAATGCGAAAAGAAGTAAAAATATTTTCGGGCAGAGCAACTAAATATCTTGCAGAAGATATAGCTGCAGCATACGGACAAGAATTGGGAAAAGCCCAAGTTACCGTATTTAGCGACGGCGAATTTAGCGTCTCTTTTGAAGAAAACCTTCGTGGTGTCGATACGTACCTTGTACAAAGCACCTTTCCACCTGCAGAAAACATGCTAGAACTGCTGCTGATGATTGATGCCGCACGCAGAGCATCGGCAAGACAAATTACGGCAGTTATACCCTACTTCGGTTTCGCACGTCAGGATAGAAAAGACAAACCCCGAGTGCCAATATCGGCAAAACTATTAGCCAACTTGTTATCGGCTTCGGGAGTCAACAGAATAATAACCATAGACTTACACGCCGACCAAATACAAGGTTTTTTCGACCTTCCAGTTGACCATTTGTATGCTTCGTCAATATTTTTACCATATATAAAATCGCTTAATCTACCTAATATGGTATTTGCTTCGCCCGACACAGGCGGAACAAGAAGAGCGGCATCGTACGCCAAAGCATTTAACATTCCGTTTGTAATCTGCTACAAGCAAAGAACAAAAGCCAATCAGATTGAAAATATGGAACTTATTGGAGATGTTAACGGTAAAGATGTAATACTATTAGACGACATCATCGATACCGCCGGAACTATAACAAGAGCCGCAGATTTGATTATGAAAAAAGGAGCAAACAGTGTAAGAGGATTTTGTACACACCCGATATTGTCGGGAGATGCATACGATAAAATTGAAAATTCGGCTTTCACGCAAGTAGTCGTAACCGACACCATTCCGCTTGCAAAAAAATCGGACAAAATTACGGTGTTAAGTACAGCGCCACTTCTTGCCGAAGTCATTAAACGAGCACATAATTACGAATCAATTTCATCAATATTTAAAATTAAATAACATAAACAAACACAAACAATGAAAAGAACATCTATGAGCGGTTTGCTAAGAGCAAACGTAGGGAAAAAAGATGCCAAACAACAACGCAAAGAAGGTAGAATACCTTGCGTAGTGTATGGAGGTAAAGAAGAATTGCACATCACACTCGACGAAAGAGATTTGAAGAAAATTGTATTTTCAGCATATCCATTCCTAGTCGATTTAGATGTAGAAGGCAAAAAATTACAAGCTATTATCCAGGAGGTTCAATACCACCCTGTTACCGACAACATTTTGCATGTTGATTTTTTAGAATGCTTTGACGACAAACCTATTAAAGTCAGCGTTCCTGTAAGCGTTACCGGAAATTCACCCGGGGTATTGAAAGGTGGAAAACTAAGAAAAAGATTCCGCAAATTATTAGTAAAAGGTTTAATCAAGGATATACCCGAAGTTATTACCCTTGACATTTCCAAACTAAACATAAACGATTCAATAAGAGTATCGGAAGTAAAAGTTGATAACTTAGAATTGCTTGACAAAAAATCGGCACAAGTTGTTTCGGTAGGTCTAACCAGAGTTGTGGAAGAAACGCCTGAAGGAGAAGAAGGTGAAGGTGAAGGTGAAGGCGAAGGCGAAGGAAGTGAAGCTCCTGCTGAAGAACATAAAGAAGAATAAAAATTTTTTATTTCAAATAATATAAAAATAATATTGTCAATTAGAATAATTTTGTATTTTAGCACTCAATTTGAGTGAAACAGGAGAGATGGCCGAGTGGTTGAAGGCGCACGCCTGGAAAGTGTGTATATGCCGCAAGCGTATCATGGGTTCGAATCCCATTCTCTCCGCCTCTCGCTACAAATAATAACGATAGGATAAAACAAAACTAAAACAAATAAAAAATAAAATTAAATCAAATAAAGTAAAATAAATTAACAAATCAATTTAACATTCAACTCATGAAAAAAGTAATCGCTTTTCTGTCTTTAGCATTAATGCTAAACATCGGTATGACAAACATTTCATTTGCTCAAGAAGCTACTGAAGCTACTGATACAACAGCTACCGAGGCTGTTGCAGCTGAGCAACAAGTAACAGACGCAAGTACAACAGATCCGTTGGCACCACCTGTAAAAAATGAATCATTTCACCAATTATTAAAAAACAGATTTATTGAAGGTGGACCTACTTTTATGACGCCAATCCTGTTATGTCTAATTTTCGGTTTGGCTCTATGTATCGAACGTATTATTTACCTCAACCTTGCAGATGTTAACCCAGACAAATTGTTGGTTAATGTTGAAAAAAGAATTCAAGAAAATGGTATCAATGATGCAAAAGAACTATGTAGGGACTCGCGCGGACCTGTTGCTTCTATTATGTTCCAAGGTCTAGACCGCTACAACGAAGGTTTAGAAAATGTTGAAAAAGCCATTGTTTCTTATGGTGGAGTTCAAATAGCTAAATTAGAGAAAAACTTATCTTGGATTGGATTGTTTATTGCAATTTCTCCAAGTTTGGGTTTCTTGGGAACAGTTGTTGGTATGGTTCAAGCTTTCGACGCTATTGAAATTGCCGGTGACATTTCACCTACAATTGTAGCAGGAGGTATGAAAATTGCTCTTATCACCACAGTGTTCGGTCTGATTGTAGCTATTATCCTACAAATTTTCTACAACTATATTATTTCTAAAATTGATGGTATAGTTGCCGATATGGAAGACGCATCAATTACATTTATGGACATTTTGGTAAGAAACAAAAACGCTAAAAACTAAAAGACTATGGCAGATATATTTATTAATATTGGCTTGTACTTGGCATATATAGCTTTAGTGGCAGCTGTTGTCTTGCTGTTGGTATTCGCTGTAAAAGGCATAATTACCAATGGTAAAGGCTCAAGACCGGCTCTGATTGGATTTGGAATACTGTTAGCTATTGTTATTATTGCATATGTACTTTCGCCAGCAGAAACAGGAGATTTTTACACCAAATACGGTGTCTCTCCCAAGCAAGTTAAAATAATAAGTGCTGGATTAATCACCACATACATTATTGGTATAGCACTATTAGTATTAACATTGATTAGTGCAACAATAAAATTATTTAAAAAATAAGAAAGGAATAACAAATGTCAAAAACACGCAAAACACCAGGTTTAAATACGGGGTCGATGTCGGATATTACATTCCTTTTGCTTACTTTCTTTCTTTTAACATCCAGTATTGACACGGATACCGGTATTATGAGAAGGCTTCCGCCTCCCTTAGACCCGAACAATCCGCCACCCGATATGGATATTAAGGAAAGAAACGTTCTGAAAGTCTTTATCAATAAGAGCGACTTGTTACTTGTACAAAATCAGGTAATGACTATTAGAGACTTAAAAGAAACCGCAAAAATATTTTTAAGTAATCCTACCAATAGGGATGATTTTCCTGAAAAAGTTGAGGAAGATATTCCCGGATTGGGTAAAATTGAAGTATCAAAAGGAGTAATATCTCTAAAAAACGACCGCGGAACTTCATACGATGCCTATATTCAAGTACAAAATGAATTAACGGCAGCAATAAATGAACTCAGAGACGAGTTGTCTAAAAAGATGTACGGTGTTAAATACGCCGACCTTTCAAACGACACGTATATAAATGCTATTAATAAAGCTATCCCGGTAGCTATTTCCGAAGCTGAACCTGAAAATATAGGAGAATAAATTATGTCAAAATTTAAACAAAACGAAGAAAGATCAGTTCCTGAACTGAATATGGCATCAATGTCAGACATTATTTTTATGCTACTGTTTTTTTTCATGGTTATTACAACAATGCGTGAAGTATCTCTTATAGTAAGAGTTAGCCCACCGCAAGCTACTGAAGTACAAAGACTTGAAAGAAAATCGTTGGTAAGTTTCATTTACGTTGGAAAACCTATCAGAACTCAACTTGGTACTGAATCTAGGATACAACTGAATGACGCTTTTGCTACAGTAGGCGACATTAGCTCATTTATCATAGCAGAACGCCAAGCCAGACCTGAATCAGACCGTCCGTTACTTACCACATCTCTTAAAGTTGACGCTAGTACAAAAATGGGTATAGTAACTGATATAAAACAGGAGCTTAGAAAAACAGGAGCTTTTAAAATTACGTACTCTACACGAAAAAGAGGAAAATCTGCTAATAGCTAGATGTTCCTTCTTCATACTTCTTAACAAAAACCTGTTTTGGTTGCTGATATAGCTTGCTGAAACAGGTTTTTGTCGTTAATTAAAAGGATATTCGAAATCAAAAATTATTTAAATAGAATATATAAAAACATAGAGAGATGAAAAAAATAACCCCTTTAATCATCATTAGCTTACTAATAATATTTATCGGCTGTGATAGCAATGACCGAACTGAAAAAGTAGAAATAGATATTACTTTGTTCGATAATATTTCAGATACCAACGTGTCTTGCTATCGTATTCCCGCAGTAGATTGCCTTCCGAATGGACTTCTCTTAGCTGTTTGCGACCAACGTGTTGAAAGTTGCGGCGACTTGAGACATTGCAAAGACATAAATCTGGTTATCAGAAAAAGCTACGACAACGGTCAAACATGGTCGGAAATGGAAACTTTAGTCGATTACGAATACGGAACATCTGCCTCCGACCCAAGTATTATTATTGATAAAGTAAACAACGTGGTATTTGTTTTTTATAACTACATGGATTTGATAAATTATCCCAATAAATACCGATTTATGTACGTAAAAAGCACAGATAATTGCCAAACATGGTCGGAACCTGTTGATGTTACAGATCAACTAAGTTGGGTAGGCTGGAATTACCACTTTAAATTTATAACTTCCGGAAGAGGCATTCAGTGCAAAGATGGAACACTGATGCACACAATAGTTAATCTTAATACGGGTTTGTTCTTGTTTGGCAGCTACGATTTCGGAGAAAATTGGGAACTTATAAGCAGCGCAATTTTACCCGGCGACGAATCGAAAGTGGCTGAACTTAACGATGGAACTCTGATAATAAACAGCCGTATAAATAACGCAGGATACCGCTACTTGCACACCTCAACCGATAAAGGAAAAAATTGGACATCGGTGCCCGATACTTCCCTCACCGACCCGGGTTGCAATGCCGCATTCTTCAACTATGCTTCATTTTGTAAAAATGAATTACCCGACATGCTTGTATTTGTTAATGCAAACTCTAAAAATGAAAGGAAAAACCTGACTCTTAAAACCAGCCACGACAAGGGATTAACTTGGAATGAAGAAAAAACTATATACGAAGGTTCGGCAGCGTACTCGTCGGCAACAGTCCTTAAAAACGGTGATATAGGAATACTATACGAAAAAGACGATTATACAAGGATTCAATTCGTAACTATTAATAAAGAATTTTATTCAAAATAGTGGTAAGATAAGCACAAGTATGACTTTGCAAGTAATAAAGTTGCTATTGGGTGATTAGTGATGGGTGATGAGTGGTGAGTGATAGGTGATGGATGCAAGTCACCATTCACCAACCACCATTCACCATTCACCGCGAGGCTACAATATTCTCAAAGTTTTATCTGAAAAAATATAATTAAATATACCTACGATGAACAAAGTCTTTTAGCAAGTTAGCGGTTTCAATGCTTTCGTTCCAATAGGGTTTACGCATTGAATCGAGTATCCACATTGCTTCATCGTAGTTTACGGCTCTTTCCAATCTTTTTATTGCTTCGTCGTAGGCTCGCTCGTCTCCTTCGAACAACTCAGCTATAAATGTGAATTTTTCGTTCAAATTAATAGCCTCTGACAAATTGGAAATGGGATTAAGTTTGGGTCGGAACGAGTACTGTTCTTCATCGCTACCTTTTAACGTATCATTAATCGAAACTTCATTGCTTGTGAATGCCTCACCAATCGTGAGGTTGTCGTTATGTTGATTTGACTCGTTTATGTTTTTTTGTTTAAAGTCAAATGTTTCGGCTAAATTTTGGGCTCTGCCCTGCTCTTTAGCTTGAGTAGCAGCATAATCGAAGTTGTTTTGCGTATGCTGTTTCTCGATATCCGAAGGCAAAGTATCTGACAGTTTCTCTACTTTTGCATCATCTTCGTAATTATCAATATCAACGCCTGCCGCCGAAAATAAATTACCATCAGCAAAATTTTCTTCTAAATCAGGTATATTATCGTAGTCGTTAACAGTTTCTTGCTCATAACCGACCGCCTCTTCATAATGAGACATATTTGCATCGAAAATTTCTGTTTCGGTTTCGTCTTCAATCACATTATCTCTATTTGCCTCAATATTGTTATCCGACGGAGCTACCGAATTAGCAACATTGTCGTCGGGCACAAAATTAACTGCATTTTTATTATCATAATCTCGATACAAATAATAACTAATTTGTTTAAAAGTCAGATAAAGTTGCTTAATATCATCTTGCATAATATCTATTTCCATAACGGCAGCTTCATCATTCAAAACATCTAAGTTATTATACCTTTCGACAACGCTCCTTATAATGCTGTCGCCCTTTTGGAGTAAAGATTTCAATTCGGTATTCATAATTTTTAACTAAAAATTAAACTTAAAAGAAATAATTTGTGAATAATACACTAAATTTGCATAAAAATAATAAATCCTTATAATTAATTAATGTTTGTTGAAAAATCAAATAATACTGACCCCAAAAAGGGATGGATAGAAGTGATTGCCGGGTCAATGTTTTCGGGCAAGACTGAGGAACTTTTGAGGCGTTTGAAAAGAGCAAAAATTGCACGTCAGAGGATAGAAATTTTTAAACCCGCAGTTGATACCCGCTACGAAGAAGATAGTGTTGTGTCGCACGACCAAAACAGTATCAAATCAATACCTATAAAAAACTCATCACAAATATTGTTTTATGTCGATGATGTTGATGTTATTGGCATTGACGAAGCTCAATTTTTCGACAGCGACCTACCCGTGATTTGTAAACAAATTGCCGACAGCGGAAAAAGAGTTATAATTGCAGGTTTGGACATGGATTTTATGGGCAAGCCTTTTGGTCCTATGCCCACACTTATGGCGCAAGCCGAATTTGTTACCAAAGTTCAAGCCATATGCATGCGCTGCGGCGACCTCGCACTTCATTCTTACAGAAAAATTAGTAACGAAAAACTTGTTGTATTAGGCGAAAAAGAATCGTACGAACCATTGTGTAGAAGCTGCTACAACAAGGCTATGCAAGATAAACATTAAAAACAACATCATATGAAAAAGATATTTATTTTAATCGCATCATTACTCATAATTGCAGTGAGTTGTAAAAAAGATTCCCAAAAAGATAAAGTTCGAATTGATACCGAATTCGGTTCAATAATAATTCAATTATACGACAGTACAATTGTTCATAAACAAAACTTTATCGAAATGGTAGAAGCCGGCGTGTACAACGACGCTACATTTCACAGGATTATTGAAAATTTTATGATCCAAGGCGGAAATATCGAGAATAACAAAAACTTTACCGATAAGCAGGTTATAGATTCAATAAGCAATAAAACCGTTCCGTTTGAAGTGTATCCTACGTACATCCACAAACGTGGAGCGCTTGCTGCTGCTCGTATGCCCGACGAAGTTAATCCGACAAAAGCCTCATCGGCTACACAGTTTTATATAGTTCAGGGAACAAAGTTTACTAATAACCAACTTACCGATATGGAATTGCAGTACGAAAGATATACTAAGCAAAATATCTTTACCGCACTTATCAGCGAAGAAGGACGAGAAGATGACTTGAACATATTTAATCAAGCTATTAAAGAAAATAATGTGGAAGCAATAAACCAACTTCTCATTAAGTACAGAGACGCCATTGAGGTTAGATATATGAAAATGAAACCCTTTAGGCTAAACCAACATCAACGCAATGTGTATACAAGTATTGGCGGAGCACCGCACCTAGACGGCGAATATACAGTGTTTGGAGAAGTTATTAGTGGAATGGAAGTTGTTGATAGTATTGCCAAACAAGCTAAAGATAATGCAGACCAGCCTTTAAAAGAAATAAAAATGAAAATAAAAATAATAAACTGAAAAAATTCGCAAACACTAATAAATTAAATACTTTTGCCGCAGAAGTAAATAATTGTAAAGCATAAAAATTACAGAAATATGAGAAAACTGACAATCTTAATAATAATTTTAATAACAATACTTAACATGAACACAGCACAGGCTCAGAAAGGGACTAAGGTACTTATTAAAACAACTTTGGGCGACATAACAGTTTTACTATACGATGATACACCTCAACATAGAGACAACTTTATAAAACTTGTCGAACAGGGCTTTTACAACGGTTCCATTTTTCACCGTGTAATAAAAGACTTTATGGTACAAGGTGGCGGAGCTCCCGCAGGTCAAGCCGAAGTCAACTACCTAGTACCTGCCGAGTTTAACTCCAAATATATACATAAAAAAGGTGCATTGGCGGCAGCTCGCATGGCAGACTACGTTAATCCGGAACGGAAATCGTCGGGCTCGCAGTTTTATATTGTACAAGGCAAAGTTGTACCACCCGAACAATTGACGCAATTTGAAGCATATCACGGTAAACAATATACAGCCGAACAAAAAGAAATTTATTCAACCATAGGCGGAACGCCGCATTTAGACTATAACTATACCGTTTTTGGAGAAGTTATTAGCGGTCTTGATGTAGTTGACAAAATTGCTGCAGTTAAGAATTTACGCGGTGATAAACCCGAAAATGATATAAAAATGACCGTGTCGATTGTAAAATAATTTAAATAAACGACACATGGTTACACAGTGCAAACGCTGGTTTTGCGCAAAGCAATAAAATACTGACATATGAAGGATTTAATCGAAAAAATATCAAAAGAAGTAAACGAATTTCAAATCAATAGTGCCGACGATTTAGAACGCTTTCGTTCGGAGTTTTTGGGCAAAAAAGGTGCTGTTACTCTTATTTTTGAAGATTTTAAAAACTTATCGAAAGAAAATAAAAAAGAATACGGACAGGTTATTAATATACTGAAAAAGACGGCTCAACAAAAATATGATGCCAACAAAAACTTGTCGTCTAACGTAAAAAAACAAGTCGCAAATCTCGATTTGAGCATGCCTTCGCTCAACACGCATAATGGTTCTCAACATCCTTTATCGATTGTGAAAGACCGTATTATTGAAATTTTTTCTCACATAGGTTTTACCGTAGAAGAAGGTCCCGAAATAGAAGACGATTGGCACGTGTTTACAGCTCTTAACTTCCCTAAAGAGCACCCTGCCAGAGATATGCAAGACACTTTTTTCGTAGCCGGCAATCCCGATACCGTTTTACGTACTCACACGTCGAGTGTACAGGTTAGAGTTATGGAAAAAGGCAATCTGCCAATTAGAGCTATTTTTCCGGGCAGAGTTTACCGAAACGAAGCAATCTCAATGCGTGCACACTGCTTTTTCCATCAAGTTGAAGGCTTATACATCGACAAAAATGTTTCGTTTGCCGATTTAAAACAAACACTTTTGTACTTTGCAAAAGAAATGTTCGGCAACGATACAAAAATACGTTTACGCCCTTCTTATTTCCCATTTACCGAGCCATCAGCCGAAATGGATATTTCGTGTAACCTGTGTGATAGTAAAGGTTGCGGATTCTGTAAATATACAGGATGGGTGGAAATCTTAGGATGCGGAATGGTACATCCCGAAGTACTTAAAAATTGCGGTATTGATAGCGAAAAATATAGCGGTTACGCTTTAGGAATGGGAATTGAGCGAATTACCAATTTATTGTTCGGAGTAAAAGACTTGCGATTATTCAGCGAAAACGACGTGCGATTTTTAAAGCAGTTTGAAACGGTCACTCTGTAATCAATTAACAATTAGCAATTAGTCCCGAAGTTTCGGGACTGTTGGCTATCGGCTTGTGTGGAATTTTTGCGGAATGAATGTTTAACAAAATCGTTGAAACACTGCTGATTATAATGGTTCGGTGCTACGCACCTTTAATGTAATATATACAATTACTACAAATTGTACGGTGCTAACGCACCTATTTGTACATAATTTAGCCTTTGGCTGTTGGCTGTTAGCTATTGGCTTGTGTGGAATTTTTGCGGAATAAATGTTTAACAAAATTGCTGAAACACTGCTGAATGTAATGGTTCGGTGCTACGCACCTTTAATGTAATATATACAATTACCACAAATTGCACAGTGCTAACGCACCTATTTGTACTTAACTTAGCTCTTGGCTGTTGGCTGTTAGCTATTGGCTTGTGTGGGATTTTTGCGGAATAAATGTTTAACAAAATTGCTGAAACACTGCTGAATGTAATGGTTCGGTGCTACGCACCTTTAATGTAATATATACAATTACTACAAATTGTACGGTGCTAACGCACCTATTTGTACTTTACTTAGCTCTTGGCTGTTGGCTGTTAGCTATTGGCTTGTGTGGAATTTTTGCGGAATAAATGTTTAACAAAATCGTTGAAACACTGCTGATTATAATGGTTCGGTGCTACGCACCTTTAATGTAATATATACAATTACTACAAATTGTACGGTGCTAACGCACCTATTTGTACTTTACTTAGCTCTTGGCTGTTGGCTGTTGGCTTGTGGTTGTTCGCTAATAGTCCCGAAGTTTCGGGACTAATGGCTAAAAGCCATAAAATCACGCACCAAACACCAAACACCTATCACCCATCACCCATCACTAATCACTGATACTTTGCACATGCAGCTCAATGTTATGGAAAAACGAAGAAATATTTTCTATTTGGCTTTGATTGATTTTTGAAATAAACGCTAAGCCATTTATTCTCCTTATAGACAAAATAATACTATCAATCATTTCTTCGGACATTTGCCCGTCTATAATAAATATATAGGGTATGTTTTTCAAACTCTTAAAAATGTATTTATTCTGATAGTAGTTATTAATTAAATATACTTCTGTTATGTATTCCTCAATCCTGCAATAATAAAAAAAGGTGCTGAAATGATTTTCATCAAAAACAAACTCGAAATCTTTTTCTCTTACCAAATTTAAATCAGCATTTTTATTTATAAAATGAGCCAATGTATATATGGGCATTTCTGCACCTATACAGTAAAAGGCGCTGACTGTAACATTATCTAAATTGTATATTTTTTCTCTTTTTTGAGTTTTCTGAGTTTTTGCCATCACAAAATGAAGTAATTTTTAAGCAAAGATAAATTTTTAAAGAAAATTAGCCGTTAAATTGCCAAAGAATAGTTACTTTTGTGCTGTAAAGAAATTAAAATTTAATATCTAATAAGTAATACAAATGAAAAATATATTAGTACTAGGCTCAGTAGGACAAATTGGTTCCGAACTCACATTAAAACTACGTTCAATATATGGCAGCAGCAATGTAGTTGCCGGATATAATGTTACACAACCCAAAGGCGAACTTTTAGAAAGTGGACCTGCAGAACAAGTTAACGCTACAAACAAAGAGCGTATAATCGATGTTGTAAAAAAATACAAAATTGACACTATCTACAATTTAGCTGCAATATTATCGGCTGTTGGAGAGCAAAAACCAATGTTAGCCTGGGAAGTAGGCATAGGCGGCTTATTGAACTGCCTTGAAGTTGCCAGAGAGTACAAATGTGCCGTATTTACTCCAAGTTCAATAGGAGCTTTTGGTCTAAACACTCCTCAAGACAATACACCTCAAGATACCATACAACGTCCCTCAACAATGTACGGTATAACCAAAGTTACCGGCGAATTGCTTAGCGACTATTATTTTAAAAAATATGGTGTTGATACACGTTCGGTACGCTACCCTGGACTTATATCCAACGTTACAATGCCTGGTGGTGGAACAACCGACTACGCAGTAGAAATATATTATCACGCTATAGAACACGGAAAATATACTTGCCCAATTGCCGAAGGTACGTTCATGGATATGATGTACATGCCCGATGCTCTTGATGCAGCTATTGATATTATGGAAGCAGACCCAAGCAAACTTATTCACCGTAACTCATTTAACGTTACAGCTATGAGTTTCAGCCCCGAAATTATTGCTGCCGAAATTAAAAAGATAATACCAAACTTTGAACTATCATACGACGTTGACCCTGTGAGACAAGCAATAGCCGAATCGTGGCCCAACAGCATGGACGACTCATGTGCTAGAGCCGAATGGGGTTGGAACCCAAAATGGAACCTTACTAACATGACCGAAGACATGATTAAGGTTATTAGAGCTAAAAGCAACATCTAGTAAAAAACACTCATTTTGCCAATTAATTGATGTAAAAAATTGATTTTTTTACATTTAGTGATTTTATTTTCTATAAATAATATATTAACTTTGTAGAAAATTAAAAATCAATTTATTATGGCATTAAAAGTAGGAATTTCAGGCATACGAGGCACTATTGGCGGTTCGTACGAAGACAACCTTACGCCTCAAAGGATAGTTGAATACACTATGGGCTTCGGCGAATATATTAAAGGACAATATTCTGCATCCGAATTTAAAGTAATTGTCGGGCGAGATGGTCGCACATCGGGCGAAACAATTTCGAAAATAGTTTGTGCTACACTTCAAAGCATGGGCATAAACGTCGTTGATTTGGGCATGGCTACTACTCCATCGGTTGGATTAGCTGTTAATTTGCTTAAAGCCAACGGTGGTATAGTTATTTCGGCAAGCCACAATCCGGCACAATGGAACGCACTTAAACTTTACAATAAAAACGGTGAGTTTTTAGACGAAAACAGTGCTAAACAAGTGATAGCTTTTTCGAAAAATCCTGATATTGCTTTCTGTAGCCACGACAAAATAGGCGGATACAAAAGGGATAAAACATTTTTAAAAAGGCATATAAATACCATTAAAAAATTGCCCGAAGTAAACACTATTAATATAGGCAAAGCCGATTTTAAAGTTGTTGTTGACGGCATAAATTCGGTTGGTGGCATCGCTATTCCCGAATTACTAAAAGCATTGGGCGTTAAGAAAATAATTTCTATCAACTGCACCCCCGACGGCAATTTTGCACATAATCCGGAACCGCTTGCAGAAAATTTAACCGAAATAAGCAAAGCTGTTAAACAACACAAAGCCGATTTGGGTATAGTCGTTGACCCTGACGTTGACAGACTTGCACTTATCAACGAAGATGGAACCATGTTTGGCGAAGAATATACTTTGGTAGCAGTAGCCGATTACGTTTTGAGCAAAACAAAGGGCAATACCGTTTCAAATTTGTCTTCGTCGAGAGCTCTCAGAGATATTACCGAAAAACATAATTGCAAATATTTTGCTTCGGCTGTTGGCGAAATAAATGTTGTTGCAAAAATGAAGGAAGTTCACGCCGTAATCGGTGGCGAAGGTAACGGCGGAATTATTTATCCTCCGCTCAACTACGGTAGAGATGCTTTAGTTGGAACTGCACTGTTTTTGAGCTTATTAGCTGAAAGGAAAATCAAAATGAGCGAGCTTAAAAATAGCTACCCAAAGTATTATATGTCTAAACTTAAAGTTGAATTGGGTAAAGATATTAAACCAAAAAGCATCCTATCAAAAATAAAACAGCGATACAAAAAAGAAAATTTGAGTTTAATTGACGGTGTGAAAATAGACTTTGAAAAAGAATGGGTACATGTACGTCCGTCAAACACTGAACCAATACTTCGAATTTATACCGAAAGTACAACTCAAATAAAAGCTGACAAATTAGCTGAAAAGCTTAAGAAGGAAGTACAGGGTATTATTAAGGCGATGTAGGGCTGGAATTTCTTGTTGCGAGTTGCGGGTTGCGGGTTTCGTGGGGCCAAATTTATCGATGACTGAAGTGTCTAATTGCCTGCGTGTAATTTATTCTCCGCTTAGACTATGTTATTAGCTTTAATTGCCGTGCCTTTAAAGACACGGCAATTGATAAGGACACACCACTAAACTCCTGATTTTCGGTGTTTCGTTCTTTTTCGATGGCTAAGAACACTTCGGTCGCTGAGTGCCGAAGGCTCAATGACCGAAAATGTCGCACTACTCTGTCTCGTCCTGAAAAAAGTTGACACATTTTGTTATACATTATTGTTCTGTTTTTCATTTTTAATCTTTTTTCTATGCTACTTTAATCTGACTGTAAACCTGAGACGGAGTTTGCAGTCCTA
>JAPXLB010000009.1:0-103691 GCA_033809755.1 Lentimicrobiaceae bacterium | reverse complement strand
GTACTACTTGTGTACCCCAGTTGTCGCCACCACCACTGCTGGGTATGGTTACGGTATTACCACTGCTTATAGTCAACTGCGTGCCGCTTATGCTTAAGGTTTGCAACTCGTTGGTTGGGTCGGCATCAGCATCGTTTTTATTTACAACATCTTGTGCCAAACGTGCATATGGTACAGATAGCATTTCAAAAGTGCCCATATCTAAATAATCGCTACCACCGTGCTCATCAACTTCTATTTGTAACCATTTACTACCGGTTGCCCAGTCTATTGCCGAAAATGTCCCGTATATAGACTCGCCATAGCCTATAATAGCGCTAAAAGTTCCTAAGGAGTTTGTCCAAGGTGTGTGACGCTCAGAAAACACTTCGCTACCACTGCTTGAACCTGTGCGAATAGTGAATTTTACTGCTATT
Source organism: Lentimicrobiaceae bacterium (assembly GCA_033809755.1). Lineage (GTDB taxonomy): Bacteria > Bacteroidota > Bacteroidia > Bacteroidales > UBA4417 > UBA4417. Next base: position 103,275 of record JAPXLB010000009.1, on the reverse strand, counting down.
TGTTTGTTTGCTATTGGAAGACCAACCGCATTTCTAGCTACTGCCTGATAATTAATTTTTTGGGGCACTTGCCCCATTAGGCTTATGCTTAAAAGGTTTAATAAGATTATTAAACCAAAAAAATCCAATTTTTTCATATTTGTAAGTTTTTTATTTTTAATATTTTTGTTGGTAATTCAACTTGGCTAACTTTTTATCGCACAGGTTTTATATTTATTTAATTCCTCCTTTGTTGACATTGGTGTTAACAAATGGTTTTACGCGTTTTTTTAGCCTCAAGCACCCAACCTAAACTATTTACGCTACAAAAATAATATATAAAAGGCTTGAAGTCAATGGGTATTTTAACTTTTTTATATTTTAAATAATTAGTGTTTTACATTGTGGGGAAGGGAGAGTTTAAGATTGCGAGTTAAGAGTTAAGAAACTCAATATTGAAAACTCAGAACTAGAAACTTTATATACTTCAAACTCAAATGTTATCGATTGCATTTAAGACTAAAGTTTTGAAAAAATCTTGCAAGTCGATGCCGGCGGCTCGTACTTGTTGGGGAATTATGCTGGCTTCGGAAAAGCCCGGAACGGTGTTAATTTCAATAAACCACCATTGTTCGTCTTCGGTAAGAAAGAAATCGGCTCTGACAACACCTTTACAAGCATAATGCTTATAAAGATCGACAGATAGTTTTTGACATTGCTTAGCCAATTCCTCTGAAATATTTGCAGGTGTTATTTCATCGGCTTTTCCTTTGGTATATTTAGCTTCGTAATCGAAAAAGTCGTTATGCGAAACAATTTCGGTAATCGGGAGTGCTACTATTTTTTCTCCGTCGAAATACACTCCACAGGCTAATTCGCGACCTTTTATCATTTTTTGAGCCAAAACCTCATCGTCTTCGGCAAAAGCCTTATCAAAAGCATCCAAAACTTCGTCAGAATTATAAACTTTACTTATCCCACAACTGCTTCCCGATTTATTAGGCTTTACAAAAAACGGCAAACTCAATTCTCTAACCAAAAAATCTATATCAATTGCATCGCGCTTGGTATAATAAAACGTTTTGGGCACGTTTATTCCGTGATATGCAGCTATTTGATTGCACAAATACTTATTAAAAGTAAGTGCAGCAGTTGTTACATTACAAGAAGTATAAGGAATATTTGCCATATCCAAATAGCCTTGCAACTTTCCGTCTTCGCCTGGTGTGCCGTGTATAGCTATAAAAGCCACGTCGAACTTAATATTATTGCCATTTACATTCAAACAATTAAGGTTTCTGTCGAAATAATGTTCCGAATTATCCGAGTCCTTATATATCCAATCATTATTATAAATATCTATGGGATAAACGTTGAATAAGTTTTTATCCAAACATTTGTTTACCATTTTGGCACTTTCTATTGAAACACTTCTTTCGCCTGAATTACCTCCAAAAAATAATGCTACGTTGTATTTTCTCATATGTTTTAATTTTTATCATTGGTGATTGGTGGTTAGTGATGGGTGGTCGGTGTTAGTTTCGAGTTATGAGTTAGTTATGAGTTATGAGTTATGAGTTTCGAGTTTCGAGTTGCGAGTTGCGAGTTGCAAATTTTCGCACTCAATACTAAATACTAAATACTCACCACTCACCACTCACCACTCACCACTCACCACTCACCACTCACCATTCACCACTCACCACTCACCACTCACCACTCACCACTCACCACTCACCACTCACCACTCACCATTCACCACTCACCACTCACCATTCACCATTCACCAATTTCCGACTACAAAAGTAAAAAAGAATTAAGATATTACTTAATGTTATTAAAAAAACTTATTGTGTTAACAACAACTATCACTATAAAAATCTGAAAATTATTTTAATTTTGCAGTAAATTAAAAGTTTGCAACAATAAATTAATTATACAATAGTTATTTAAGTAAAACTAAACGCTATTTTTTATCATAATTTGTAACGCACCGTAACAACCTATTCGTATGAAGTTTAGAGAGTTTATACTTAAAAAGTCGTTTTACAGAGAGTTGTTGTTTTCTGTAATTATAATAATAGCTCTGGCAATAATATTTATGTTTTTGTCGGGCTTATACACAAGGCACAACGCTTCGGTAATTACTCCCGATTTAACTGGCTTAACTATTGACGAAATAAATCTGATAAGCAATATTGATGATTTTAATATTTGTGTTATAGACTCGGTATTCGACGACGACAGCAGACCCGGAAGTGTTATTTCGCAAGACCCTTTACCCTTAACAAAAGTAAAACCAAACCGTAACGTTTATGTTATTTTGGTTTCGTACCAGCCCGAAAAAGTTTTGTTGCCCGAGCTTCGCGATTTATCTCTTCGACACAGTCTTTCGCTACTAGAAACTTACGGTTTGCAAGTAGGCAACATTAAGTACGTTCCGGATATTGCCGAAAATGCAGTTTTAGATTATTCTATTGACGGCGTTAGGATAAAAGGTAATGAAATTATCCTCAAAAAATCTAAAATTGATTTGGTTGTTGGTAAGTCTATTACCGGCGGCGACGAATATTTACCTTTTATGATAGGAATGTCGAGGTATGATGCTATAGGATATCTAAAGCAAAACGGATATTATAACGTAAGCGAAATTTTTGACGGCACTTCCGATTCTACCAACGCAGTGGTTTATAGTCAGATACCCGAATATGCTCCAAACATGAAAATTACAAGCGATGTTAATATAATTCTCACGTACAAGTCGAGCAAAGATTTAAATTTTGAAGAGTATATTGAAGAAATGAAAGTCAAGTACAATTATTTGAACACCGAAACACCCGAAAACACAGACACTAACAACGAACCTTATTAAAATGAATCGCAAAATACTTATAATTATAATACTCACTTTATTTGTCGGAACCTTATATTCCCAAGAAGTTATCAGCTTTCCAGGAAGTTTAGTGAAAACAAAAGAGCAAACTGATAATCGTAAGACAAAAAATTCCAATTACGTAAAACTGCCTTTTTACGACGATTTTTCAAGAATTACAGGAGTTCCAAACGCAGACTTATGGGAAGATGACGATGCATACATCAACACCGATTATGCTAAATTCCCGCCTACTATTGGAGTTGCTACCTTAGATGCTGTCGATGCAAGCGGTGCTTTGCATCCGGGTGCAGGAACGTTTCCGTTTCGTGCAGATGAATTAACTTCAAATCCCATACGTTTGGATTCTATGTTTTTGGGAACGAACAAACCAATTACTATTGCCGATTCGGTTTACTTAAGTTTTTACTATCAGCCTCAAGGAAACGGTTCTATGCCGGCACTTAAAGATTCGCTAATACTTGAGTTTCATTCGCCAGGTACATACGATACAATTTTCGAACAAAACGACACCATTATAAGTAAAGCGTGGGATCATGTTTGGTCGTCTCCAGGCGGTGTTACTGCCGACAATTTTGCTATTTCGGAATATAGGTATTTCCGACAAGTTATGATACCTATTGTTGACAGTGCAAAGTACTTTAAGAAAGGGTTTCAATTCCGTTTCAGGAATATTGCAAGTCTTGCCGATAACTTTTTACCCGATTGGCGTAGCAACTGCGACCACTGGAATATTGATGTGGTTTGGCTCAATGTAGGCAGGAATATTAATGACACATTAGTTAAGGATGTTGCCTTTGCCGATAAGGCTCCTTCTATGCTCAAAAATTATAATGCAATGCCTTACGCTCAATATAATGCCAATTTTTTGAACGAAATGAAAGATTCATTGACTATTCGCATTGCCAACCTTGATAATCAGCCCCGAAACCTTACATACCACTATCTTATGAGAAAAGATAGCAAACCCTACGATTCAGTGTACGGCGGTGGAAGCTATTATATTTCGCCTTATAATTCAAGCGGTTATAGTCAGTACAGACCTTTTGCTCGCCCGCCTGTTGCCAGGTTTTTCCCCTTGGGAACAAATCAAACTACGGTGTTTAAAATATGCCACGTAATTTCCAACGATCCAAATCCATTGTTCAATCACAACGATACAATAATTTTCGACCAAATATTCAGCAACTACTATGCCTACGATGATGGAACGGCAGAAGCCGGATTCGGTCTTAATAACGTAGCCGGAGCGTATGCCGTCAGATTTAACCTAAATGTTAAAGATACGCTTCACGGAATTAAAATATACTTTAATCAGGTGGTAGGGCAAACCAATCAAAAAAACATTGACCTTATAGTGTTGAATGACGTCAACGGCAGACCAGGACATATTATTAAAACCATGGCACAGGTAAAGCCAATATACAGTAATAACATCAATCAGTTTGTTACGTACTGGTTCGATGAGCCTATAATTATTTCAGCCGAACAGTTTCCGGGACTTATATTTTACATAGGCTGGCGACAATATTCCAACGATAACCTAAACGTTGGCTTCGACAGATACAACGACTCGCACCAACATCGATATTATAACATAACCGGAATTTGGGAAGAAGCAAATCCTTCATTGTACGGCTCGCTGATGATGCGTCCTGTTGTCGGATATCGAAATCCTTTGTCAAAGCCTATAAATACCAATAAAATCAGCGACTTAACGGTATCTCCCAATCCTTCAAATGGAAACGTACAAATACAAATTCCCGAATCGTGGAAAACATTAGAAGCATCAGATATTCTCTGTCAGTTGTTTTCTTCGGAAGGAAAAAATTTATGGCAAGGTTATTATCAAAATAAATTCGACTTCTCATTCTTAAGAAGTGGAATTTATTATATCAATGTAACCAACCTGAAAAATAATCAAAAAGCGTTTGGTAAAATTGTTATTGCTAAATAGTTTTTGTTATACACTTTAAGTTTGGCATGGAAGACAATAATTTGGATGAATTATACGAAGACTCGCAATCGGAAGCCGAATTGTACGAGCACCATAATATTGTAGTCGACAAGGGTCAAGCACTCATCCGAATTGATAAATATTTGATGGGAAGGTTGCAAAACATTTCTCGCAACAAGATACAACAAGCTGCACAAGCTGGAAATATACTTGTAAACGGTAAAAGTGTTAAGTCTAACTATCGCGTTCATCCGAAAGACGAAATCTCAATTGTATTGTCATTTCCGCCTCGCGATAAGGAAGTTATTCCCGAAAATATACCTTTAAACATAGCTTACGAAGATGACGACCTGATAGTTGTAAATAAAGAAGCCGGAATGGTTGTGCACCCTGCCTACGGAAATTTTACGGGCACTTTGGTAAACGCTTTGGCTTATTATTTAGACGTAAAAAGTTCCGACGACGACAGGATTTTCCTTGTACATCGTATTGATAAAGATACTTCGGGTTTGCTTTTAGTTGCCAAAAACGAAGAAGCTCAAACCATATTAGCCGGAAACTTTTTTAATCATAAAGTTGATAGAAAATATACTGCATTAGTCTGGGGAAATGTTGAAAACGATGAAGGTACAATTGAAGGAAACATCGGCAGAAATCTTAAAAACAGATTGATAATGGATGTTTTCCCAAATGGCGACTACGGCAAAGAAGCAATAACACACTACCGCGTGCTAAAACGTTTTTATTACGTTACTTTGATAGAATGTATTTTAGAAACGGGCAGAACTCACCAAATAAGGGCTCACATGAAATACTTGGGTCATCCTTTGTTCAACGACGAACGTTATGGCGGCGATAAAATTTTGAAAGGTACTACCTTCAGTAAATACCGTCAGTTTGTTCAAAACAGTTTTAATATTTGTCCGAGACAAGCCCTACATGCAACAACACTGGCATTTACACATCCAAAGACAAAAAAGCAAATGCACTTTACCGCCGATTTGCCACAAGATATGACCGATCTTGTAGATAAGTGGGATAACTATACAAAGTATAACCTAAATAATAATTAAAAAAACGGCAATTCTATAAGCGGGGTTCTGTCATTTTTGTGTTTACAAAAAGTTCTATCATTTATCTAGGACTAACGTCGCCGCTAGCCTCAATCGACCCACCCTCCAACTTCAGACGAGCAGCCTTTACTCAATAAATTGAGACGTTGGTTTATTTGGTCTTTCAACTCATAAGGTTTACCCTCGACCTGTATCACTACCTGCCGACGTGGTCTCTTACACCGCGATTGCACCCTTACCAATTTCTTGGCGGTATATTTTCTGTGGCACTTGCTGTTTGCGTACTTGGTACGCAACCTTCCCGTTAGGAAGTATGATGCTCTGCGTTGCCCCGACTTTCCTCGTTTCAAAAAATGAACCGCGATAGAACGAATTGCCGCACTGCAAAGGTAATAAATTGCTGTAATTTATTATTGTTTTGATTGTAAAGATGTTGGAAGCAAGTAGCTATTGGCTATTGGCAGTTAGCCGAATAAAATTAGAAATTAGAAATTAGAAGTTAGAATTACTAAGTTTACTCGAAACTAGCCCGAAACACGCAACCCGTAACCCAAAACACGCAACACCACTGCCAATCAAAAAATATTTGAAAAAAAACAGAAATAATCTTGTCAATAATAAAAAGTTGTGTATCTTTGCAAATTCAAAAAAGAAAAAGATATTATTGACTATGAGAAAAGACATTCACCCAAATAATTATCGTTTAGTTGTGTTTAAAGACATATCTAATGATGAGGCATTTATTACTCGTTCGACTGTGGCTTCCAAAGAAACCATAGTTTGGGAAGACGGTAAAGAATATCCGCTTGTTAAGTTAGAAATTTCTAACACTTCCCACCCTTTTTATACCGGCAAGATGAAACTTGTTGATAGCACCGGACGTGTTGATAAATTCCGTCAGAAACAAGAGAAATTTGAACAGCTTAAGAAACAGAGACAACAAAAATAATAAATGCGTTTTTTTTGTTTTTACTATAAAAGTCCTGCAAGTGCGGGACTTTTTTTCTAATTATTTATGAAATTAAATTAGTTTAGTACGACTTTTGTATAGGATTATTTATTAAAAACAGACCTTCTAATTAAATACAAAACAGATGAGCAATTATATTTTATTCGACGAGACTTCAAATCGGATTTCGTTACGACCGTTAACCTACTTCAAACCTATATCGCAATTACGCGTCGGTATTCTTACTATTGAAGAAAAGTGGAAACATTATTTCAAAGCTGAGATGTCGAACCTAAGTGATGAATACTTATCGGAAATATATCCATTAAATGTTACCGACGACAATATTTTGATAAACAGTAGCGTACTCCCCGACCCTAACTTGTTTGAAGCTATTAAGAAACTTAAAAAAGATACAACTTTAACTAATGACGGCTTTTTAATTGCCATCAGGCTTACAGCCAAAAATCTCGCAAGTTTCAGTTCGGGAGAAACCTCCGATTTAGATTCTGTTGAATATAGCAAACCCTATGACCGACTTAAAAACACCTGGGACTTTGTAAAACTTAACAAACAGGAAATAATAAACGACTTTGAACTTATCACTTTCGGTCGCGAGTCGGCATATTTATCAGAAAGCAATATGGTTTATGGCAACAACTATTTTGTTGAACCCAACGCTGATGTTGAAGGTTGCAGTATTGACACTCGTCAAGGACCGGTATATATAGGTAAAAATGCTACCGTTATGCAAGGTTCGCTTATACGAGGACCTGTTGCTATAGGCGATACAGCCACAGTAAAGATGGGAGCACTTTTGTATGAAGGAACTTCAGTGGGTCCGTATTGCAAAATAGGTGGCGAAGTTGGAAATAGTATTTTAATGAAATATTCATCTAAAGTTCACCATGGATACCTAGGCGATTCGGTTATTGGCGAGTGGTGTAACTTAGGAGCCGGCACAACTATCAGTAATCTTAAAAACAACTATAGTACCGTTAAAATGTGGGACTACGAAAAAGAGAAATTTGTGGATACTAAAATGCAGTTTTTGGGATTGGTATTAGGCGACCATTGCAAAACAGGAATTAATACAATGTTTAATACAGGAACTGTAGTTGGAGTGTGTTGCAACCTTTTCGATAGTGGATACCATAGAAATTTTGTACCATCATTTTCTTGGGGAAGACCATCTAAATACCAAGATGCAGATATTGAGCAAATTATCCAAACTGCCGAAATTGTTATGAAACGCCGAAATGTTGAAATTTCTCAAAACGACATAGACGTTTTCAAGCACATAAAACAATTATCATCCAGATACAAATATTTATAACCATTTTTGTCATTATATCCTACTTAAATGTGTCAAAATTGCACATTTCACCCAAGATTGCTAAGAATTTTAGTTATGGTATATTAGTTGATATTGACAAAGTTGAATATTAATGCAACTTTTTAATGAAAGAATATAAAATTTATAATTCTGAAATGGATGATTCATTAGACGGAGGTTTTATCCCGATAATGGCAGGAGAAGATAGCCTTGAAACAGACACAAAAGACATTCCAACGGCATTGCCAATATTGTCGTTGCGAGATACGGTTTTGTTCCCAGGTGCTATTATTCCAATATCCATAGGAAGAGAAAAATCGATAAAATTAGTAAAAGATAATTACAAGAAAAACAAACTGATAGGAGTTGTTGCTCAAAAGCAAGCCGATATCGACGATCCAAAACCGGAAGACTTATACACTATAGGAACTTTTGCCTATATCGTGAAAACACTGCAACTACGTGACGGTAGCACTACCGCCCTCATAAAAGGTAGTGGACGTTTTGAAATTACAAATTTTATTCAAGAAGAACCCTACATTTTAGCAGAAGTAAAGCCCTTTAACGATGTTAACAAACGCCGTAAAAATGCTCAAAAATTCAATGCTATAGTTGATATAATCAAAGACTTAGCTATTGAAATTGTTGAAAAAGTTGGCGGAAGTGCAGAACATGACAAAATTTTTGCACTTAAAAACATAGAAACGCCAATGCTATTGATAAGCTATGTGGCTTCTAATTTAAGTGTTTCAACTCAAGAAAAACAAAAAATTTTATCTATAAACGATATTGAAGAAAGAGCCAAAGTCATTGTAGAACTTCTTTCGAGAGAGCTGCAATTAGTTGACCTTAAAAATCAGATACAGAGCAAGGTAAAACACGAGATTGACAAGCAACAGCGCGACTATGTGCTAAATCAGCAGTTGAAACTTATACAAGATGAGTTGGGAAGCAACCCAAACGAAGACCAAATAAACCAACTTAAACAAAAAGCCAAATCGAAAAAATGGCCCAAAAATGCGTATGCGGTCTTTGAAAAAGAATTGTCGAAGCTGTCGCGGATAAATCCAATGTCAACCGAATATTCAATGCAACTTAATTATGTTGACATTCTTGCCGATTTACCTTGGGAAACTTACACTCAAGACAATTTCGATTTGGAGCGTGCACGCAAAATCTTAGATGAAGACCATTTTGGTATGGAAAAGATTAAGGAACGCATCTTGGAATATTTGGCGGTGCTGAAACTTAAAGGAGATATGAAATCGCCGATTATATGTTTGGTGGGACCTCCGGGAGTTGGCAAAACTTCTTTGGGAAAGTCGATTGCACGTGCTGTGAACAGAAATTACGTGCGAGTCTCACTTGGCGGTCTCCACGACGAGTCGGAAATTAGAGGACATCGCCGTACGTACATTGGAGCTATGCCCGGTAGGATTATTCAAAGTATTAGAAAAGCTAAGACTTCAAATCCTGTTTTTGTTTTAGACGAAATTGATAAGGTCTCGGGCATGAACGTAAATGGCGACCCTTCGGCGGCTCTGCTTGAAGTGCTTGACCCTGAACAAAATACCGCTTTTTATGATAACTTTGTAGAAATAGAATACGACCTATCAAAGGTTATGTTTATTGCTACAGCGAACTCGTTATCGAATATCCACCCTGCCCTACGCGACCGTATGGAAGTCATTGAACTTAGCGGTTACTTAGTTGAAGAAAAAATCGAAATAGCAAAACGCCACCTTATACCCAAACAACTAAAAGAACACGGCGTTAAAAAATCGGACATCTCTTTCCCAAAAGCTACATTAACCCAAATTATAGAAAATTACACTTTAGAGTCTGGGGTCAGAGCTTTGGATAAAACAATTGCTAAAATAGTCAGAAACAGAGCTTTACAAATTGTTGCCGACAAACCTTATACCAAGAGCATAAGCAAAAATCAGTTAAACGAAATTTTAGGAAAGCCCTTGTTTAACTACGCTACAAGCTATTCGGGTAAATCGTATGGTGTAGCAACAGGATTGGCTTGGACTCCGGTGGGAGGACAAATTTTATTTATTGAAACCGCTTTAAATAAAGGCAAAGCCGGACTTACTCTCACAGGCAACTTAGGCGATGTCATGAAAGAGTCTGCAATCATTGCTTTGGAATATTTAAAATCGAAAGCTAACGAATTGAAAATTCCTGTTGAACTTTTTGCTGAAAACAGCGTACATATTCACGTTCCCGAAGGTGCTACTCCAAAAGACGGTCCTTCGGCAGGAATTACAATGTTTACTTCGTTGGTATCGGCATTTTTGAAAAAGCCAGTAAATCCGAAATATGCAATGTCGGGCGAAATAACGCTTCGCGGCAGGATTTTACCCGTAGGTGGTGTTAAGGAAAAAATTCTGGCTGCAAAAAGGTCGGGAATAACCGATATAATACTTTGCTCGGATAACAAAAAAGATGTTGACGAAATAAACCCGAAATATATCGAAGGTCTTAACTTTCACTATTTGGAAAACATGTTAGATGTGGTTAAAATTGCTTTGCAGTAGTTTTAGTTTGTTCACTTTTTTCCAAACATTTGCTCAAATCGAATAATATAATTCGTTTTATATTTTTTTATTATTTTTGAACAAAATATTTTTGTCGAAATAATTTGAGCTTTAAATGAGAATATTCAGAAACATATTGATTGTTTTGTTGATGCTAATACTATCGTGCATTGCGGTCGGTTTTTTTCTACCCAAAAACATTACCGTTAGATGTAAAACAACGATAAAAGCTCCTACCTACTTGGTTTACAGCAAAGTCGCCAATATGCAATGGTGGAACGAATGGGTTACTTGGATTAAAGATTCCGACTCGATTAACAATATTATCGATATTGACGGCAATATTTTGGGGTTAATTGATAGAAGAAATTCTTACCAATACTATTTAAAGCATTCGTTTCAAAAAGATTCGCTGTACTTTGTATTCGATTTTTCCGACGAAGGCAAAAGTGCTTCTACATTTTATTTTATTCCCGAAGATAGCTCCACACAAGTAGTTTGGACTTTTGAAAGCAAACTTGGCAATAATCCTATTTCTCGTTGGTTGGCATTACGAACGGACAAATTGGTCGAGCCGGAAATGGAAAGAAGTCTGCAAAATCTGCAAAACCTATTTACTCGAAACGAAGTTTGCAATTACAATTCTATTTCAAAAGTCTGGCTTTACTACGACAATATTGCTTGCGAAACTGATTCGTGCCTGCACAACGACTTTTTTGAAAGTCTGAAAAATAAGTATGCAAAAACGCAAACCAACTATAAACAACAGATTGATAGTAATCCGTTGGTTTATATTACTAAAATTGACAGTTCATTAATTTATTACAACCTTATTATTCCGCTACATAATGAAACTGTTAATTTTAAAAAGCAACAATTAGATTCTGTATTGGTTCTGAAATTACCATTCTTCGGCGATTATAAGCTCAGCACAAATGCCTACGATGTCATTATTAATTACGCCAAATTAAACAACATAGCTATCGACAGCACTCAGTTTGAAGAATATACGCTTTCGTTTTACAATAGCAATAATCCCTACCCCGACACGACATTCATATACATTCCGATAATACAAGGTTCTAATCGTTAAAAAATGCAGTACTATGAGTAAAAATTTGGAACTAATAAATATCGACCCTTGGTTAAAGCCAGCCGAGAAGAATTTAACGGAACGGCACAGAAGGTTTGTGAACAAATTGAGCGGTATTGAGAAAAAACACGGTTCCATATCCGAATACTCAAACGGTTACATGTATTATGGAATTAACCACAATAAAGCCAATAATACATTTACGTACAGAGAATGGGCTCCCAACGCAAAAAAATTATTCCTTACAGGCGATTTTAACGACTGGAATAAATATTCGCATCCGCTGACTAAAATCAATAAATGCGATTGGGAAATTATTTTAGATGCAAATTTATATGCCGATAAATTTGTGCACGGCAGTAAGGTCAAAGTCATTGTTGTTAGCGACATCGGCGAACATTTCAGAATTCCTGCATATATAAAACGTGCCGTGCAAGACGATGATACCAAAAACTTCAGCGGTCAGGTTTGGTTTTCTGAGCCATTCGACTGGTTTGAGTTTGAAAACAAGATTGAACGAAATAACTTGTACATATACGAAGCTCATATCGGTATGGCTCAAGAAAAGGAAGGAGTTGGCACGTACGCCGAATTTACCGAAAACATTTTGCCACGCATAAAAAAAGCCGGTTATAATGCTGTGCAACTTATGGGTATTCATGAACACCCCTACTACGGCTCTTTCGGATATCACGTTTCCAATTTTTTTGCTCCTTCGTCGCGTTTTGGCACTCCCGAAGAGCTTAAAACTCTTATAAATACCGCTCATAAGATGGGTATAGCCGTTATTATGGATATTGTTCACTCGCATTCGGTAAAAAACCTGAATGAGGGTTTAAATAAATTCGATGGCTCGGCTAATTCGTACTTTTATAAAGGAGATAAAGGCATCCACCCAGATTGGGATTCGTTACTGTTCGATTATGGCAACGAAGCCGTGCAACACTTTTTGCTTTCGAATATTAAGTATTGGATTGAAGAATTTCATTTCGACGGGTTCAGATTCGACGGCGTTGGCTCGATGTTGTACGAACATCACGGCAATGAGACGTTTGACTCTATAGACAAATACTTTAACTCTTCTGTTGATGAAGATGCAATTTTGTACCTGCAATTAGCCAATGAGCTTGCTCATAGCTTAAATCCTAATTTTATTACCATAGCCGAAGATGTTAGCGGAATGCCGGGATTAGCTTATCCTTCCGACGAAGGCGGTATTGGCTTCGATTATAGATTGGGAATGGGAATACCCGATTTTTGGATAAAAATGCTGACAGATGTTCCCGACGAAAATTGGAACATACGGGAAATTTGGAATGTTTTGTGCGATAGATTGTATTATATCAAAACGGTTGCCTACGCCGAATCGCACGACCAAGCCATGGTTGGCGATAAAACTATTGCTTTCCGACTTATGGATAAGGAAATGTACGATTTGATGCAAATAACAGACCGAAATCACATAATTGACAGAGGTTTGGCTCTGCATAAACTTATACGATTTATTACTTTGGCTTTGGGCGGACAAGCATATCTGAATTTTATGGGAAACGAGTTCGGACACCCCGAATGGATTGACTTTCCGCGATTAGGGAACAATTGGAGCTATAAATACGCACAAAGAAAATGGTCGTTGAATGACAACAAAGACCTGAAATATCACATGCTTGCCAACTTCGATAGAGATATGATTAGCTTCGCTAAAAAAGCAAATCTGCTTGATGGTGGCTACGGAAACATCCTAAAAATCGACGAAGAAAATAAGTGCTTAGTATTTGAAAAAAGCGACTTGATATTTGTTTTCAATTTTAATACCAACAAATCTTTTGAAGGATATGAAGTACCTGTTAATAAACTTGGATTTTACAAAATTATCTTTAACTCCGATAAGCCCGAATATGCAGGACATAATCGTATAGATGATTCCATGTTGTACGAATCGAAGACGGAAGAAGGTTCAAAACCGTTTATCAAAATGTATTTGACTAACAGAACCGCCTTGGTAGTTCGCTACGATAAATTTATGTAGCTTATTACGATGGAATTTGTGGAGATATAATAAATTTGCATCAATCAACATTTTCAAGATTAGAACATGAAAAACATAAAAAAGACATATAAAATAAAGGCAGAAGCCTGCGATGTATATACCGCACTTACAAATCCGCTTACAATAGAGTTATGGACGGATTCCGAAGCTGTTATGAGCACCGAGCCAAACTCTGAGTTTTCATTGTTTGACGGTGATATCGTTGGTAAAAATCTGAGATTTGAAAAGGACAAAACCATTGTACAACAGTGGTATTTTGACGGAGAAGACGAAGATTCGATAGTTACAATTAATTTGGAACAAAAAAAAGATGTTACCGTGGTCGAGTTGCTTCATATAAATATTCCCGACGAAGCCTTTGAAAATATATTAGACGGTTGGGACAACTACTACTTTAAAGCTATAAAAATGCTTTTGGAAGACTAAACTGCAAATAATGGATACCCACACAATACAGCAACTTAAAAAATCTATTAAAGGCGACGTTGCTTACAGCGAAGCCGATAGGATAATGTACTCTACCGATGCTTCCGTTTATCAGGAAAAGCCGTCGCTAGTGGTTTATCCTAAAAGCACATCGGATATTGTGAATATTGTTGTTTGGGCTCGTAAAAACAAATTGAGTATCATACCAAGGGGTGCAGGTACATCGCTTGCAGGTCAAGTGGTTGGCGATGGCGTTGTTGTCAATATTTCCAAACATTTGAAAAAAATAATAGAACTCAACGTTGAAAAAAAATGGGTTAAAGTACAGCCCGGAGTTGTATTAGACGAGCTTAACATGTACTTAAAACCATTTGGGTTGTTTTTTGCTCCCGAAACTTCTACTGCCAACAGATGTAATATAGGCGGTATGGTTGGGAATAACGCTTGTGGCTCGCACTCGTTGGTTTATGGCAGCACTCGCGAGCATTTGCTTGAAGTTGAAGCAGTTTTAAGCGATGGCAATATCGTGAGTTTTGGAGAATTGTCTGCAGATGAGTTTTCAGAAAAAATGAAACTGAAAAATTTGGAAGGCGAAATTTATAGAAACATTTATAACTTACTTTCTGATGCCGACAATTGCAAAGAAATAGACATTCATTACCCCGTACCTGATCTTAAAAGACGCAATTCAGGATACGCATTGGATATTTTGAAAAACACAGAAGTCTTTGCTGGCAACGAAAACAAATTCAATTTTTGCTCTTTGTTAGCAGGTTCTGAAGGCACGTTATGCTTTTTCACCGAGCTGAAACTCAACTTAGAACCTTTGCCACCGCCTTATAAAGCATTGGTTTGTTCGCATCATAATAGTATTTCCGAAGCTCTTTACGCTAACTTAACCGCTCTTAAATGCAAACCTGTTGCTATTGAGCTTATGGATGAGACGATACTTCAGCTATCTAAAAACAATTTGGCTCAGCAAAAAAATCGCTTTTTTATAAACGGCGAACCTGCAGCGGTGCTTATCATAGAATTTGCCGAAAAGTCGGAAGAATTGTTGGACAACAAATGCGAAGAAGTAATTTCGGAACTGCAAAAAAATAATTTCGGATACCACTACCCTATTGTAAAAGGAAACGATATCAATAAGGTGTGGAGTTTGCGAAAAGCCGGTTTGGGCATACTTTCCAATATTAAAGGCGATGCCAAACCCATCACTGTTATTGAAGACACAGCCGTTTTGCCCGATTTTTTGCCGCAATACATAGCAGACATTAAACAATTGTTGGAAAAACATGACTTATCGTGTGTATATCATGCTCACGTGGCTACAGGCGAGTTGCATCTGCGTCCGGTTATTAATTTGAAAACCGAAGAAGGTGTCAGAAAATTTGAAACTATTTCGATTGAAGTAGCCAAATTGGTTAAAAAGTACAAGGGCTCCATCAGCGGCGAACACGGCGATGGACGATTGAGAGCAAACTCGTTGCCAATCGTTTACAGCGAGAAAATCATGAATATGTTTAGCGAAGTTAAAAATGCTTGGGATTCTGAAAACATTTTTAATCCGGGCAAAATTATTAATGCTAAACCTATTACTTCTTCGCTAAGATACAAAACTGACTCCAATCCCTTTAAATTCAACACAATATTCAGGTACGAACATACCGAAAACATATTGCGAGCTGCCGAACAATGCAACGGCAGCGCCGATTGCCGTAAGAGTGCGACCATAGGCGGACTTATGTGTCCGAGCTACATGGCTACTCAAGATGAAAAAAACTCAACACGAGCCAGAGCAAACCTGTTGCGATACACTTTGTCGCGAAACAACAGTAAAAATCCGTTTATAAGCAAGGAACTGCACAAAGTTATGCAGACTTGTTTGGCTTGTAAAGGTTGCAAAAACGAATGTCCCAGCAATGTTGATATGACTAAGTACCGAGCAGAGTTTTTTTACAACTGGCACAAAAAAAAGGGTATTCCATTACGCACATTCATAATTGGCAATATTGCTAAAATTAATGAAATAGGACAACTTGTTCCAAAAATATATAACGCATTTGTTACCAATGCTTTAACATCGAAGTTTATTAAATGTTTTATGGGATTTTCTCAGAAAAGAAGTTTGCCTACTCTGTCGAAAAAATCCTTGTCGAAATGGTTGAAGTCCTACAATCAAATTGATGGCAACACCTTAACCAAAGTTGTTTACCTTTACATTGACGAGTTTACAAACTACAACGATGTTGAAATCGGCAAACTTTGCGTAAAAAGTTTGAACAAGTTGGGATATTACGTCAAAAATTTGGGTGTAACCGAAAGCGGAAGAGCTTATTTTTCAAAAGGAATGCTTAAAACAGCAAAAAGAATTGCGAATAAAAATATTAAAACTTTCGGCTCTTTTATTTCCGAACAAGCTCCACTAATCGGCATTGAACCATCGGCAATTCTATCTTTCAGAGATGAATATCCGTCAATTGTTGATGAAAATTTAATTTCGGTCGCAAACAAAATAGAACCTTACTGCTTGCTTTTTGAAGAGTTTATTTCCATGAATATAAACAATGGCAGCATCAGTAGTGAAATGTTTACTACTGAAGAGAAATTTATCGAGTTTCATGGACACTGTCATCAAAAATCATTGGTAGGGACAAACTGCACTATACAGATGTTGTCGTTGCCGAAAAATTATCACGTTAATGAAATAAAATCGGGATGTTGCGGAATGGCAGGTTCTTTCGGCTACGAGAAAAATAATTATAAAATATCGCAACAAATAGGCGAATTAGTCCTTTTTCCTGCAATCAGAGCTACCGACGAAAACACAATAATTGCTGCAAACGGAACAAGTTGCCGAACTCAAATCCTTGATGGAACAGGCAGAAAAGCTATGCACCCAATTGAAATTTTTTATAATTCTTTAAAATAAATGAATAAATTCAGTCCCCAAAATCAGTTTGTTTATTGTCCGAAGTGCGGGCAAAAATCTTTGCAACATAATGATAAATGCATCACCTGTAAAAATTGCGATTTTGTTTACTATATCAACATGAATGCTGCTGTTGCTGCCGTTATTTGTAATGATAAGCACGAAATTTTATTTTCAGTCAGAAAAAACGATCCGCAGAAAGGCAAGTTAGACCTTCCGGGTGGCTTTGTCGATTTAGGCGAAACCGCCGAAGAAGCTATTGTACGTGAGATTTACGAAGAGCTTGGCATTGAAATTATAGAAATGAGTTTTATCAACACCTTTGTCAATAATTATTTATACAAAAACATTGAGTATCAAACTCTTGACATAATTTTTAAAGTTAAAATAAACTCATTTGAAAATATAAAACCCGCTGATGATGTCGCAGATGTTGTTTTTAAAAATATAGATTCTGTCGATTTTGATGATATAGCCTTCAAATCTATTAAAAACGTTGTACTTCACATTAAAAACAACCCTGAACTGATAAATTGAATCGTATGCAGACTGTAAAATATAACGAAGTCGGAAATTCGATACTCACCGACGAGACTGTTTTAATTGAATTTGATACTCTACGCGAAAACGAACTGATGCCCGGAATACTGCTTTTCGATATTCCGAAAAATTATATTCCGACAACTTTAACAATTAAGACAAATCAAGTATTATCCGATTTTAAAGTTGAAGATGGTGAGCAAACCGTAATTTTTTCCGCCGATAATGTTGATGTAGGCACAACAATCATTGAAACTCAAGCCGATAAGTTTGACAGCAGCATGCCAACATTAAATATTTCGTACTTTAGTGAAAGCGAATTTGTTGATATTGATATTATAGTTGAATGTAGTAGGATTTGAATGGTTTTGTAATAATTTACTTATTTTTATGTGATATGTACGATTCGGGTAATTCTGAGTTCTGAGTCAGGAGTTCTGAGTTTAGAGACTCGTAACTCGAAACTCAATACTCAAAACTGCACCCATCACCGACCACCCACCACCAATCACAATTCTATTATTTTATTCTTTATAGCAAACTTAACCACTTCGGCAATGCTATTAAGGTTCAACTTTTTCATAAGTTTGTTTTTGTGTCCTTCAACAGTTCTGTGACTTATACATAGCTTTTCGCCTATTGCTTTAGAGCTAAGACCGTTGCTCATCAGTTCTATTATTTCAAGTTCGCGGGCAGTAAGTGCATCTAAGATGTTTTCAGATTTTTTGTTCCCCGATTTTGCCAAAAAAATTTGGTATATGATTTCCGAAACACTTTTACCGAAAAATTTTTCGCCGTTACAAACAGCTTCCATTGCATCAATTACGGTTTTTGAGGATGCAGTTTTGTTTATATACCCTTCAACATTAATATCCAAAAGTTCTTCAACAAATTGAGCATTAACTTCTGAAGAAAGCATAATTATTTTCAAATCCGGATAATCTGTTTTTAGAGTTTTAGCTATTTCAACACCGTTTGTATCGGGTAGCATAATATCAAGAAAAACCAAATCGGGCAAAGGATTGTTTTCTATATAATTGTATGTATTAAGACCGTTTTCGGTTTCGTGAATAACTGCATTTTTGTAGTTGCTTTTTATCATGGTAACCAATCCAAACCTAAACAGTGAGTGGTCGTCTACAACTAATATATTTGGTTTACATGTATCCATTAATAGCAGTTATATGATGTATCACAAAAATAAGCAAAAACTACAAATAATTTTCTCTTTTTAATTCAAAAGATACTATCGTACCTTCGCCTAATTTGCTAGTTATTATAAGTTTAGAATTATGTTCTTCTATCATTTCTTTGCAAACCGTCAGACCTATTCCACTACCCTTTTCTCCGCTAGTTCCTTCACTTCTTGTTCCTCCCTTTAAACGGAAAATGTTTTCCACTTGACTTTCTGTCATGCCTTTTCCAAAGTCAACAACACTGACAACAACCTTTTCGTCGTATATATCTACATTAACCCTCACAACAGAATCGGGGTAAGAAAATTTCAAGGAATTGTTAACCAAATTTCTGATAACAGTTGAAATCATAATTCTATCGGCAAACACGTATAAACTTTCGTTAAGGTTAGTTTCAATAACAATTTTCTTATTGCTCGAATAACCTGCGTACAGAGACATAACTTCTTTTATAACTTCGTACAGGTCGAAATTTATAGGATTAAATTTGATTTTACCAGTCTGAATCTTAGCCCAACTCAACATATTTTCTACCAAATCTATTTGGTTTTCAGCGCCCTCGTATATAAGTTTTATATAATTTAAACGCGACTCGTCGTCTAAATCATTGTAAAATTCTATGACATTATTTATTGCTATTTTTTGCGCCAAAGCCGGTGTACGCAAATCGTGTGAAATTATAGAAATCAGTTTATCCTTCGTTAGATTTAAATCTTCTAATTTGTCAATATATTTTTTTCTTTCGGACAACACACGAAGCAGAATAATATTAAACACAACAAACAAAACGATAAAGCAAATAATAAAAGCGATAATAATTCGGGCTGTTCTGAGTCTTTGTTGCTGCTCGGCAATTTGCCTTCTTTTGTCTGCATTTTTGTACATAGCGTCGTATCGACTGCGGTCTATGCTGAGTTCTTTAGTTCTGGTTTCAATTTCAATAACCGATATTTTTTTTAATGTACTATATGCATTTTCATAATTTTTATTTTTATAATAAAAATCTTCCATTTTTTTCAGCACTTCCAATTCAACATTTTTTATATCATTTTCGGAGGCTATTTCCAAAGCCTTATCGAACATGTTTTGAGCCAAATAATAATTATTAATAGCACTATGCATAAGTCCCATGTTAAGGTATATCATTGCTATCTGTTCTTTATCGTCAATTATTACAGCTAAGTTATATGCTTCGTTTAAAAGTTTTTCAGCCTTATCAAATTTTTTGGTCTCATTGTACACTGACGCCATATTTAACAGAATATTACAAATTGAAGATGTGTCTTTTGCTGTTTTTTGTATATCCATGGCTTTTGTATAATAATTTATCGCCGAACTTGCATCTCCTTTTATTTGATATATGTTTGCAATATTATTTAATACTATAGATTTGCCAATATCGTTATCTATTTCGTCAACGTACCTTAAAGCCTGTTTATAGTAATATAAAGCCTGTTCCACATCGTGTAAAAAATAGTACAAAACTCCTATGCTTATTAGTATTCGTGCCGACATTTCTTTCTGATTGTATTTTTCGGCTACATTAAAACCTCTATATAAAACCGGTAGCGACTTATTATTAAAGCCTGTATTCATGTATGCCGAACCCAATAAAAAACAAAGTTTAGGAACCTCCTCCTCAAATCCACCATCGGCATCAATAAAGTTTAAAGCTTTTTCATAAATTTCGGCTGCCTCCTTTAATAGGTTGTTAGATTCGTACAAATAGCCCAACTCATAATAAATAGATAACTTTTTTTCTGTATCGGTAGTTTTTTCCAGAACCCGTAATAATGAATCCGATTCACGGATAAATGAATTACTTGATACAAAAGAAAATGAAAATGAAGACTTTAGTAAGAAAAATATTACTGCCAGAAAACAAAAAATATTATTATTAAGCCTCATTGCACCACAAACTAGAATTACATTGCAAATTTAAGATATTTTTTTTATTCCAAAAACTTTTTTCATTAATCTAAAATGAAAATATTATTATTACATTATTATAAACTCTCATTTTATTACATAGCCCTATGCCTAATAAAAACGCAGACAACGACTTACAAATAAATTTATAAAAACTCGGTATGAAATAAATTATTTATGCATTTCGCATATATATGAAAATTTATTTACTAAAAAGTCCATTATTTAGGCTAAACTTTTAATTTAGCAAAAAAAACATTACATGTAATATGACCAATACTGAACTTCTAAATTATTCAACACAAATTCGTCGCGATTGCTTACGCATGATACACTCAGCACAGTCCGGACACCCTGGTGGTTCCTTAGGTTGCGCCGATTTTTTCACCATAATGTATGCCGAAATTTTAAATTATGAAGTGAAAAACTTTGCTATAGACGGCAACAACGAAGACGTATTTTTTCTATCAAACGGACACATTTCGCCGGTTTGGTACAGCACATTGGCTCGTTTTGGATTTTTTCCGATAAGCGAACTTTCAACATTCAGAAAATTAGAAACACGACTACAAGGTCACCCTTCTCCGAGCTTCAATTTGCCCGGAATCAGAATTGCTTCGGGCTCGTTGGGTCAAGGATTGTCGGTTGCGTTAGGCATGGCTCAAAACAAGATGCTTAACAATGATAACAGCGTTACTTTCTGCCTGATGGGAGACGGCGAAATACAGGAAGGTCAGATATGGGAAGCTATTATGTACGGCGGAGCTAAGAATGTTAAGAATATTGTTGCCATCATCGACTATAATAACAAACAAATTGACGGCGATGTAAGTGACGTTATGGCTTTGGAAAGTATTAGAGATAAATGGAGTTCGTTTCACTGGAATGTTATGGAAATGGACGGACACGATTTTGACGACATGCGTAAAGTTCTTACCGAAGCAAAACAACAAAGCAGCAATAAACCCGTTGTTATTATAATGCACACTCATATGGGGCAAGGCGTAGACTTTATGCTCGACAACCACAAATGGCACGGCTCGCCGCCAAATGATGATGAAATTAAGATTGCTCTAAGTCAATTAAAGGAAACCTTAGGCGACTATTAATATATTTTGATGTTGAAGAAATTAATAAAATACTCTTTAGCTATTGTTTTGTGTCTGACTTTATTTTCAACAAATCTACATAGCCAAACAGTTGAAAATATTGATAAAACGAAGCCTGTAACACGTATTTTATTTATTTTCGATGCTTCGCAGAGTATGCTTGGTAGATGGCAAAGCGATTCGAAGTTCAATATTGCCCGAAAACTGATGTACGAGCTTTTGGACAGCATTAAAGGCATTCCTGATACACAAATAGCATTGCGTTTGTATGGACATCAGTATCAGTTCCCACCGCAGGTCTGTAACGATACCAAATTAGAAGTTCCTTTCGGTAGTAGTAATATTGATAAAATAAAACAAAAATTACAAAACTCGAAAGCAAGAGGTACGACTCCCCTATCCTACGCATTGGAACAAGCCGTTAAGGATTTTGCCGATAAAGAAAACACCAGAAATATTATCATCTTGATAACAGATGGTATAGAAGAATGTAACGGCGACCCATGTGCGGTTTCGGCTATGCTGCAGAAAAACGGAATCGCTCTTAAACCCTTTATTATCGGCATAGGCAATGATTTTAACGAAGCTTTCGACTGCGTAGGCACGTACTTTGATGCAACTAAGGAAGAAGATTTTAAAAAAGCTCTTAATGTGATCATTTCTCAAACGTTGAACTCAACTACCGCACAAGTAAACCTTTTGGATATTAACGAAAAGCCAACCGAAACAAATGTAGGTATCACTTTTTACGACCAAGTTTCGGGTAAAATAGTTTATAATTTTATACACACTTTTAATAATAGAGGCTTACCCGACACAATTGTAATCGACCCTTTGATAACATACAAAGTCGTTGCACACACAACTCCACCGGTACAAATAGAAAATGTTACAATTACTCCTGGAAAACATAATATTATCGCCTTAGATACGCCACAGGGTAAGCTGAAACTGAAGATGAACACTTCAAACCTTTATACCCAAAATCTTAATTACGCAATATTGCAACCAAACGGCTGTGAGCCATTATTGATAAATAATTTTGAACGCGAACACAACTTTATTGTGGGTAATTACGATATCGAAATTTTCACTCTGCCCACAATAGAAGTTAAAGACGTGAACATTGCACAAAGCAGCACAACGACCATTGAAATTCCTGAACCCGGGATATTAGTCTTGCGAAAAAACTATCAAGGTTCGGGAATTATACAAAGCTACAATAATGATATACTGACGAATATTTACACGCTTAAAAACTCTTTGACATTAGAAACACTTTATATGCAACCAGGCAAATACAGAGTTATTTTCCGCCCGCAAAATTCAAAATCGACAATATATAACGTTGAAAAAGTTTTCACAATATCGTCGGGGAAAACAACAGATATACAATTATATTAACTAATTGACTGATACACACATATGACAAAGCACTTCATAAAAAATACAATCTTAATACTGTTGCTCATTTGCGGCATCATTAGCAATTCGGAAGCTAGAACATCCGATACTACGCTGATATACACGTACACCATCGACGACGAAATATCGAAAGCAGCTGTCAGACGAACTCAAAAAGCTATGAAAGAAGCCAATGAGCTTAAAGCAGATATTATTATATTACGACTTAACACATATGGCGGTCTGTTGGTTGCAGCCGACAGCATCAGAACAGCTATACTTAATTCAAAAATTCCTTTTTGGGTTTTTATCGATAATAATGCTGCATCTGCGGGAGCATTGATATCAATAGCTGCTGATAGTATTTTTATGCGAGAAGGAGCTAACATGGGTGCTGCAACTGTGGTCGACCAAAAGGGCGATAAAGTTCCCGATAAGTACCAATCGTACATGCGTTCGTTGATGAGAAGTACTGCCGAAGCCAAAGGCAGAAACCCCGATATAGCTCAAGCTATGGTCGACGAAGATGTTGAGGTTAAAGGCATTTCAGAAAAAGGAGAAGTTCTAACACTAACAGCTTACGAAGCCCTTAAAATTAACTATTGCGACGCTATAACCGAAAACATGGACGAAATTTTAGAATTTGCCAATATTAAACAGTATAAAATAGTCCATCAAGAAATTAAGGCGATGGACTCCGTAATAGAATTTCTGACAAGCAGTATAGTTTCAGGAATACTTATTATGATGATTATAGGCGGAATATATTTGGAGTTTCAGTCGCCAGGGGCAATATTCCCCATTGTTATTGCTGCTGTCGGTGCACTACTGTATTTTGCACCCTTATATATCGAAGGTTTAGCTGCTAACTGGGAAATTGTAATTTTTGTAATTGGAGTAATTCTGCTGGTGATAGAAATATTTGCCTTCCCCGGCTTTGGGGTTTTCGGCATATCTGGTATAACACTTATGGTTGCAGGTTTGGCATTTGCCATGATTGACAATTTTTATTTTAAATTCCCCGCAAACGCTTCTATACAAATATTCAAAGCATTTGCTATTGTAATTATAGCGTCGTTCACTTCTATAGTGCTTTCGTTTTTTATTGCTAAAAAATTATTTGGCGGGAAAACAATTTTTGGAACATTGTCGCTTAGCGAAGAGCAAAACAAAGACTTCGGTTACTATTCGGCTCCCAAAAACACCGAAACTCTGATAGGTAAAACAGGCATTGCATACACAGACCTACGACCGTCAGGCAAAATTAAAGTCGGGAATGAAATTATTGATGCCACTGCAATGGTGGGTTATATTGAAAAAAACGAACAGGTTAAAATTGTAAGCTATTCGCACGCACAATACATGGTAACAAAGGTAAAAGCTAATAATAACACCGAAACCGATTCGGAAAATATGTAAACAATTATGATGAAAAAATTAAGCAATTACGCAAAAGCTGTATTATTTATTCTAATTGCAATAATACTAATTGTTTTTGTTGTTAAACTTTCGAGTATAAAATTGAGCGAATCGAAAGATAACATAAATAATATAATTGTTTTAGAAAAGCTAAGAGCGGCTGCAAAGTTGGTTATTTGGGAGCAAGATTTCGTAATCAATAACGTTACCGAAAAAGAAAAGAAATATTTTAATCTGGATTTTCTTACCTTTCAGGAAAAAGTTATCACATCGGCAAGAGGCAGAATAGGCTTTCACATTGACTTAGCCGACACAGTCAACACTAAAATAGTTGTAAAAAATGACCTTATAGAAATATATGCTTCGTTAGAACTGACTTACGTTTCCATCGACAACAGCACTATAAATCAAATAAGAGAAGCCTCCATAGACCCGACTATTAAAATTGATAAAGAAGAAATTATAAAAAACCTAAATGAGTTGGCTCTCCGTGAGCATCTGAAGCCCGCAATACTACAAGCTAAAGCGGCAAGTCTATCGGAACAGGAAGAAAACTTGGAAAGAATTACCGATAGAAAAGTAAAAATTTACATAACCCAATATCCAACAATTGATGGTGCACTCAAAAAAATATTAAATAAAGGATAAAATTTTATACTTATGAAAAAAAACATTGGAAATACCGACAAAACTATTCGCTTATTAATTGCTTTAATAATTTTCGTTTTATTATTATACAGCGATATTCTTGCTTCTAAAATCGGAATTGCGTTAATGATTTTGGCTATAATAATAGCAATAACAGCTTTAGTGGGCTATAGTCCGATTTACCGAATATTTAAAATAAACACAGTAAAAAAGAGAAAGAGATAACATTCAACCATCTAATAGTCTGATTTTTGGTACGAAACTTGCTTAACACATAGTATCATTTATCAACTTATAATTTATTTCAACTATGGGAAAATTTGTTATTTCAACAAGAAAAAACGGCGAATATCAGTTTAACTTATTAGCCGACAATGGTCAAATTATTTTATCAAGCGAAGGTTACAAAACAAAGCAATCTTGCATGAACGGTGTAGAATCGGTTCGTAAAAATGCAGCTGCCGAAAGATTTGAAACAAAAACTGCAAAAAACGGCAAGTTTCATTTTGTTGTGAAAGCCACAAACGGACAAGTAGTAGGTTCGAGCCAATTATACACAGCCGAAGCCGGTATGAATAACGGTATTAAATCCGTTATTAAAAATGCACCCGATGCAACTATCGAAGATCAAACTTTGTAACAAAACTTAAATTTAATTTAGGCTCATTATCATTAATCTGATAATGAGCCTTTTTGCTTGAATATGAGAGGAAATCCAAAACTTTACGAAATACTAGAAAATTTAAATATAGAATACGGCTACATGGAGCATCCCGAAGCTCCAACTATCGAAATAGCCCGACAATATTGGGAAAATGACAAAGCCGTTCATTGCAAAAATATTTTTTTCAGAAACCACAAAGGCAATAAACACTATCTTGTTATAATCGAGCATCAACAAAGGTTAGATATTGCCGATTTGGAAAAACGTTTAAAACAAGGTAAACTCACGTTTGCTTCAGAAAAAAGACTAGACAAATATTTGGGCGTAAAACCTGGTTCGGTCACTCCGTACGGCTTAATAAACGATAAAGAAAAGCACGTTGTAGTTTTCATCGACGAAAATCTTGCCAATGTCGATAGAATAAGTTTTCACCCGTGCGTAAATACTGCATCAATAAGTACAAGCTGGAGTGATTTTATAAAATTTTTGAACCATTGCGGCAATACTTACCACTTATTAAAATTATACGATTAGTAAATTTTGTATTAAATTTACATCTAAAACTCTTTATAAGGTGCATAATTAAGAAGTGTTTAGTACTTTTGTAAAACAAAACATTATAACAAACGTTTATATCTAAACGAAAATAATAAAATAATGAAGATAAAAATAAGTGTTTTATTAATAACATTATTAATAGCAGCTACAAGCGTTGATGCACAATCGAGGCAAAGCAGACATATGCGAATAGCCGAAGAAGCGTTCGACAACATGCAGTACAATAAAGCAGCAAAACGCTACCGAAAAGCATATTCTAAAGCTAAAGTAAAGCCGGAAAAAGAATATATAGGCTTTAAAATGGCTGAATGTTATCGTATTACAAATAACTATCGTCGGGCTGTACCTGCGTACAAACGTATAATTAAAGGCAACTACGCCAAAGAAAACCCACAGGCATATTTGTATTTGGCTCAGATGCTTGTGATGAACCAAAAATACAGCGAAGCAAAACCTTTTTTTGAAAAGTATGCAGAAGCCGTTCCTGATAGTCCATTAGGACGTAACGGTATTATTACCTGCGACTCGGCTGATGTTTGGTCGGAAAACAAATCGAAATATAAGATTGAAACTATTAAAAGCATCAACTCACGCTATTCCGACTTCTCGCCAACGTACGCCGATAAACTGTACAACACTCTTATTTTTACTTCTACAAGAGACGAAGCTACCGGAAAATATACAGACGATTGGACAAACGAAAACTTTTCGGACTTGTTTATCACAAAAATAGACCCGAAAGGAAAATGGTCGACGCCGGTATTAATTGATAACAATGAAATTATCAACACCGAAGCTAACGAAGGCAACCCACATTTAAACTCAAAGTTTAATCAGCTATATTTTACCAGGTGCACCAAAAAAGACGACGAGTTGCAAGGCTGCAAAATTATGGTAAGCAAGCGAGTTGGAAGAAACTGGTCTGAGCCTGTAGTTATCGACCTTGGCGGCGATAGTTCTACCGTGTTCGGCACGCCAGCTCTTTCGCCAGACGAATTAGTTTTGTTTTTTACTTCCGACCTAAAAAACGGCTATGGTGGAAAAGATCTTTGGTATGCCAGCAGAAAAAACGTAAACTCCGAATTTTCGAAACCGCGAAATATGGGAGATGTTATTAATACTCCCGGAGACGAAATGTTTCCATTTATGAGAAACGACAGTACTCTGTATTTCGCATCAAACGGACATCCCGGACTTGGGGGCTTGGATATTTTCGTAACAAAATTCTCAAACGGAAAATGGACTAAACCTGTCAACGTTAAAGCTCCAATAAACTCCAACTACGACGACTTTGCAATTATTTTCCACCCCGAATTAGACCAAGGTTTCTTTTGCTCAAACAGGAGAGGCGGTAGAGGTGGCGATGATATTTACTTCTTTGATAATCCGCCGGTTGTTTATACCCTGTCGGGAATAGTTAAAGACGATAATTCTTTGCAATTTGTTCCTAACGCAATAATCAAGCTGATTGGTAGCGACGGAACAACCGTTCAGGCAAAAACAGACGCAAAAGGTTTTTATAGCTTTAGCAAATCGCAGATTAAGCCCAACACTACATACGATTTGGTCTGCGAAAAGCCCAACTACTTCAATAAGAAAGCCAAAGAAACCACTGTCGATGTCGAAGTTGACACCGACTTTGTAATTAATTTCAATTTGGAACCAATACCCGACAAACCTATTGTTTTGCCCGATATTTTGTACGATTTGGCTAAATGGGATTTAAAACCGCAATATCAAGATTCGTTACAAGGATTAATTAGAACCCTAGATGAAAACGAAACAATTATAATCGAATTGGCTTCGCACACCGACTTGCGTGGCTCCGAAGAAAGCAACGATATTTTATCGCAAAAACGTGCCGAATCGGTTGTAAACTACCTGATAGATAGAGGTATAGACCCAGATAGACTAGTTGCTAAAGGCTACGGCGAAAGAGTTCCAAGAACACTTAGCGAAGACCGCACCTATGACGGATTTACCTTTAAAGCAGGAACCAAACTCACCGAAGAGTTTATCAACTCGTTGGAAAGCAAAGAATTACAAGAGAGAGCTCACGAACTTAACCGTCGTACCGAATTTAGAATTCTTAGCAAAGATTTTGTTCCTAAAAAACAAAACAAAGATATTTCCAGCTTCTCCAAAGCTGTTAGTATAGAGTTTAATCCGGAAGTTAAGAATATTCAGTTTACTGAAAATCCTGACCACAGCATTAGCTTTACAGGTGTTGTGAATGGTAAAA
Organism: Lentimicrobiaceae bacterium; assembly: GCA_033809755.1. Classification (GTDB taxonomy): domain Bacteria; phylum Bacteroidota; class Bacteroidia; order Bacteroidales; family UBA4417; genus UBA4417. Next base: position 74,335 of record JAPXLB010000009.1, on the reverse strand, counting down.
CTCTTAAAATAACACTCATCGATGAGTTTGACGTGGCTCAAATATCTTTGGATGCCGTGCTCATGTTGTTGAGGTCGGGAGCAATTAGTAAATACGATTTTGAAGGAGACCCTGAAAAAATTATAGGCGAAAATACCGTTGCAAACAAAGCTATACTGTACATTGCCGAAATTAATTTAGGCGACAACTCTGCTTTTGAAATCGAAACGGAAGTTAATCATAAGCTTAATTACGAATTAGTGATTAATAGAAAGATACTCCGCAAGTTCGGTGCTTTCAATATTAATTACGAAAAAAATCAGATTATTTTTCAATAAGAAAAACGATAATGGAAACCAATAAATATGACTTACGCGGTGTTTCATCAAGCAAAACTGATGTACATAATGCAATAAAAAATATAGACAAGGGACTTTACAAAAATGCTTTCTGTAAAACCGTTCCCGACTATTTGGGCAATGACCCTGAATATTGCAACATTATGCACGCCGATGGAGCCGGAACCAAATCGAGTTTGGCTTATATTTATTGGAAAGAAAATAATGATTTGTCGGTATGGAAAGGCATTGCTCAAGATGCGGTTGTTATGAACATCGACGACCTTTTATGCGTAGGCGTTACCGATAATATCTTGCTTTCGTCAACTATTGGCAGAAACAAATATCTTATCCCAGGCGAAGTTATTTCCGAAATAATAAACGGAACCGAAGAATTTTTAGAAAAACTGAGAAGTTTGGGAATAAATATTTATTCAACCGGAGGCGAAACAGCCGATGTCGGCGACCTTGTCAGGACTGTGATAGTCGATAGTACCGTTACAGCACGCGTAAAGCGAAATCAAATTATTGAAAACAACATAAAACACGGCGATATTATTGTTGGTCTTGCATCCTTCGGTCAGGCAACATACGAAGACGAATACAACGGTGGTATGGGCAGCAACGGACTGACTTCTGCTCGCCACGACGTGCTAAACAATCATTACGCAAAAAAATATCCCGAAAGTTACGATAATAACATAGCCGAAAACTTGGTTTACTGTGGTTCAAAACTTATAAACGACAAGACATCTATTAATGGCGTTAACGTTGGTAAAATGATACTTTCGCCAACCAGAACCTACGCTCCGGTAATGAAAGCTGTTTTTGCCGAAAACTTCTCCGACATCAATGGAATAATACATTGCACCGGAGGAGCACAAACTAAGGTTTTAAAATTTGTCGAAAACATTCATGTAGTTAAGGATAATTTGTTTACAATACCGCCGCTTTTTGAGCTTATAATGCAAGAATCGGGTACTCCGCTCTACGAGATGTTTAAAGTCTTTAACATGGGACACAGAATGGAAATATATACACATTCGTTGGTTGCTGCCAATAATATTATTTCTATCGCAAAGCAATTTAATATTGATGCTAAAATTATCGGCTATTGCGAAACCAACAAAGATGCAGGCAACAAGCTAAGCATAAGATATGATGAAGAAGAATTTATTTACAAATAACATAAAAAAATAATAATTATGAAATACGATATACTAGTAATTGGAAGTGGACCCGGCGGTTACGTTGCTGCCATACGTTCGGCACAACTTGGACTTAAAACTGCAGTAGTTGAAAAAAGCGAATTAGGCGGAATTTGCCTTAATTGGGGTTGCATTCCCACAAAAGCCCTTTTGAAATGTGCACAGGTATATAAAGATGCTGCACAAGCCGGCAACTACGGAGTTGACATTGAAACTCAGCCGGTTGCAAATTTGGAGAAAATGGTTAACAGAAGTCGCGATGTTTCTTCAACCATGAGCAAAGGCATTAAATTTCTGTTAGATAAAAACAAAATAGATATTTACGAAGGTTTTGCAAAACTTAAAACAAATTCTTCTGTTGAAGTAAAACTTAATACTGGCGAAACCACTACAATAGAAGCCGAAAATATTATCATAGCTACAGGCGCAAGGTCGAGGGAATTGCCTAACCTAAAACAAGACGGTAAAAAAATTATCGGCTATCGCGAAGCTCTTGTTCTTAAAGAAAAGCCCGAAAGCATGGTTGTCGTTGGTTCGGGAGCCATTGGAAGCGAATTTGCGTACTTTTTCAGCACCATAGGCGTCAAGGTTACGCTTGTTGAGTTTATGCCACAAATAGTGCCTACCGAAGATGAAGAAATTGCTAGGATTCTTGAACGTAACTTCAAGAGGTCGAAAATTAAAGTTATGACTTCGGCAACTGTTGAAAGCGTTGATATCAACAAAAACAACAAATGCAACGTTACCATAAAAACCGCAAAAGGCGACGAACAAGTTGAATGCGACATAGTTCTATCGGCTGTTGGTATAAGTGCCAATATTGAAAATATTGGTTTGGAAGAATTAGGAATAAAAGTAGAAAAAGGCAGAATAATAGTCGATAAAAACTACAAAACCAATGTTGATGGCATTTACGCCATAGGCGACGTAATTCCAGGACCTGCATTGGCTCACATTTCATCAGCAGAAGCATTGGCTTGTGTTAATTACATTGCAAAACAAGATGTTAATCCTGTAAATTACAACAATATTCCCGGCTGTATTTACACAATTCCAGAAGTTGCATCTACAGGGCTTTCGGAGAAAAAAGCCATTGAACAAGGTTATAGTGTTAGAATAGGCAAATTCCCGTTTACCGCATCTGGCAAAGCAACAGCTGTTGGTGTTAGAGATGGCATGGTAAAAGTCGTTATCGACGAAAAAACCGATAAATTACTTGGTGCACACCTTGTTGGCTACAACGTTACGGAACTTATAGCCGAAATGGTTTTAGCTATTGAGAATAACCTTACAGCTCACGATATTGTTAAAGCTGTACATCCGCACCCAACAATAAACGAGGGAATTGTTGAAGCTATTGAAAATGCGTATAACAAAGCAATACATCTGTAGTTTATGGAGATAATTTCGTCAGACATACCCGAAGTAAAACTTATAAAACCAACTATTTTTAGAGACGATAGAGGATATTTTTTCGAATCGTTTCAGGATAAAAAGTTTAAAGAATTGGTCTGCAACGTCGATTTTGTTCAGGACAATGAATCTATGTCGAAAGCTAACGTAATACGCGGTTTGCACTATCAGCTTAACCCCTATGCACAAGGCAAGTTGGTTAGAGTATTAAAAGGTGCTGTTGTAGATGTTGCTGTTGATATTCGTCGAAATTCGCCTACATTTTTAAAGTGGGTTGCCTACGAACTTACCGAAGACAACAAATATCAGCTTTGGATTCCTGCGGGATTTGCTCACGCTTTTATTTCTCTAGCAGATAATACCGTGTTTTGCTACAAATGCACAAACTACTACAACAAAGAATCGGAAAGAGCTATTATTTGGAACGATCCGGATATAAATATTACTTGGGATAAATTTAAAAAGAATGACGGCGAACTAATAATATCTGAAAAAGATAAGCAAGCCGTTACTCTTAAACAGGCAGAAATATTTTAAAAACAAATAACAAATAGTGCAAAAAAGGATATTAATAATATTGATTTTATTAGTCGCAGCTTCGCTACAAAGTTTTTACAGTGGTTACAAACTGCAAAAAACCGATTCCGACAAAGACTATCACAAGGCTTTTTCTCATAGTAATAAAGTTTATGGGATAGTATTGCCGTCGACAGCCGAATTTTGCGGCGAAGAGCTTCCGCTTGGCATTTACCACGTCAGAGAACGCTTAGACAGAGAAATGTCGGTAAATACTTATTGGCACTCTTCTACCCTACTTTTACTCAAAAAATCGCGGAAATATTTTAAAATCATAGAGCCCATATTAAAGCAAAACAACGTTCCAAACGATATTAAGTACATTGCAATGATAGAAAGCGGTTTTAAATATGATGTTTCGCCACGCGGTGCAGCAGGGTTTTGGCAGTTTATGCCCGAAACAGCTCGCCGCTACGGATTGCGAGTAGATGATCAGGTTGACGAACGCTACGACCTTGTTAAAGCTACAAATGCTGCCTGCAGAATGCTTAAATCGCATTACAATATGCTTGGCTCATGGACTTTGGTTGCAGCTTCCTTTAATGCCGGCGAAAACCGTATTTTGAGAGAGATGGAAAGACAAGGCACAAACGACTACTACAATATGGTTTTGCCCGAAGAGACCATGAGATATTTGTACAGAATTATCGCTATAAAATTTATCTACAACTCGCCTACCAACTTCGGATTTTACTTGCGAAACGTTGACCTATATCCCGACTACCCTACTTATCAGGTTTCGGTAGATTCATCGATTGCTAATTGGATAGATTTTGCAAAAGAACACAACACCAATTATCTCATCCTTAAAGAATTAAATCCTTGGATTCGTTCGACCAAAATGGACAATCCCGAAAAATTATCGTATAATATTTTATTGCCAAAGAAAGAATATTTCAACTACGACACGCTTTTGTTAGAAACTGAAAATCCTGATGAAATTTTCAACAAATGACAGTACTAAAATAATTTGTAATTAATGAGATCCGAAGGCATAAAAGAAAATTCTAAGGCAATAAAAAATCTTGAAATTAAAGGAATAAAAGTTCATAATTTAAAGAATGTTGACGTAGAAATTCCTTTAAACAAGTTGGTTGTGTTTACGGGTTTGAGCGGAAGTGGAAAATCATCCTTAGCTTTCGATACTATTTATGCCGAAGGACAAAGACGTTACTTGGAAACATTTTCGGCTTACTCGCGACAATATATTGGTTCTATGGAACGACCGGATATTGACAGCATTAGAGGACTTAGTCCGGTTATTGCAATTGAGCAAAAAACAACGCACAAAAATCCGCGTTCTACCGTTGGTACAATTACCGAAATTTACGATTTTATCCGTCTTTTGTATTCACGTATAGCCGATGCCTACTCGCCTACAACAGGTAACAAACTTGTTAAATATACTAGCAGTCAAATTATCGACTTAATTTCTGAAACTTATTTCAACAAAAATATTAAAATCCTTGCTCCGATTGTTACGGGAAGAAAAGGTCATTACAGAGAGCAATTGGAACAAGCAAGACGAAAAGGTTACCTTAAAGCCAGAATTGACGGTGAAATTGTCGATTTAAAACAAGGTATGCAGCTTGACAGATACGTTACGCACAACATAGAAATTGAAATCGACAATCTGACAGTTTCGGAACAAACAGAAAGAAGATTGGCAAGGTCGATAAATACGGCTTTGGAAATGGGAAACAATAGCATTTTGATTATCGAAACCGAAACAAACAAAGCCCAATTTTACAGCTTAAACCTAATAGATACTGAAAGTGGTTTATCGTACCAAAATCCTGAGCCGAATTTATTTTCGTTTAATACTCCGTACGGCTACTGCCCCAACTGCAAAGGCATTGGCTATATAGTAGATGTTGATATAAAAAAGGTAATCCCCGACGATGAGTTAAGCATCAGAAACGGTGGAATATCGCCCATTGGCAAATATAAAAACTCATGGATTTTCAAGCAAATTGAACTTATTTTAGATAAATACAATCTCAGTATCGACAAAAAAATAAAACAAATTCCACCTGAAATAATTGATAAGATTTTGTTCGGTACCGACGAAATCATCAAAGAACACAATGCTTATTTGGGTATAACAAGCTCGTATCAGCTTAATTTTAAGGGCATTGCGTATTACATAAACAATCAGGTTGAAGAAACCACATCGCTGAAGATGAAAAGTTGGGCTGAAAAATTTACCAACACAATAAAATGTCCTGCATGCAACGGCACACGGCTCAAACCCGATAGTCTTTTGTTTAAAATCAACGATAAGAACATTTCTGAAATATCTGAAATGGACGTTTTAACGCTGCGCGATTGGTTTGCCGACTTGCGTAACAACTTGTCCGAAAAGAAATTGCTCATAGCAAACGAAATCATAGGCGAAATAGAAAAACGCATACAATTTTTGCTTGATTTAGGAATTGACTATCTGACCTTAAACCGTCCGGCACACAGTCTTTCCGGCGGCGAAACTCAAAGAATCAGGTTGGCAAGCCAAATCGGCTCTAAGCTGATTGGCGTTATGTACATTTTAGACGAACCCAGCATTGGACTGCATCAGCGTGATAATATCAAACTTATAAATTCATTAAAGCAACTGCGAGATGCCGGCAACTCGGTAATTGTAGTTGAACACGACGAAGAAATGATGAGAGCCGCCGATTTTATTTTGGATATAGGACCCGGAGGCGGAACCCATGGCGGTAAAATTGTAGCGAAGGGAACTATCAGCGATATAGAAAACAGCAATTCAATTACCGGAAAATACTTGAAGGGTACGGAAGAAATACCTGTCCCAAAAACAAGAAGAAAAATCGGAGACGAGAAAATTGTACTTAAAGGAGCAAGTGGAAACAATTTGAAAGATATTACTCTTACTCTTCCCTTGGGCGTATTCATCTGCGTTACGGGTGTTTCGGGTAGCGGAAAATCAACACTTATAAACGACACTTTGCACCCAATTTTAAGTAAAGCTCTTTATCGTTCAACAAGACAGCCATTGCCATACAAGTCGATTGAAGGAGTTAATAACATAAATAAAGTAATTAAAGTCGACCAGTCGCCTATTGGACGCACTCCACGCTCAAACTTGGCTACTTACACCGGCGTTTTTGACGATATCAGAAAACTATATGCCGAAACTCCCGAAGCCAAAATTAGAGGTTACAAGCCCGGCAGATTTTCTTTTAACGTCAGAGGTGGCAGATGCGAAACCTGTTCGGGTGCAGGTGTAAAAACCATTGAAATGAACTTCCTGCCCGATGTACACGTAAATTGTGAAACTTGCAACGGAAAACGATATAACAAACAAACTCTTGAAATCAGATATAAAGGCAAATCCATAAACGACGTGCTGAACATGACGGTTGAAGATGCTTGCTCATTCTTCGAAAACATTCCACATATTTATTCAAGAATAAAAGTAATAAATGATGTAGGTTTGGGTTACGTTACTTTGGGACAGCCGTCAACAACAATTTCGGGTGGAGAAGCTCAGCGTATTAAACTAGCAACCGAATTGAGCAAAAAAGATACCGGAAATACCTTATATTTGCTAGATGAACCGACAACAGGTCTGCATTTCGCCGATATAAAAATATTGCTCAATGTATTGCAAAAGTTGGTTGACAAAGGAAACACGGTCGTTGTTATTGAGCACAACCTTGATGTTGTTAAAATAGCCGACTACATTATAGATTTGGGTCCCGAAGGCGGCAACAATGGCGGAACCATTACTGCACAAGGAACTCCCGAAGAAATCATTAAAGTCAAAAATAATTACACGGCAAAATACTTAAAGCCGTACATTGTCAAATAAACTAATTTTTTTATTATGAGCGATTCAAAAACATTTAAAACAGAAGACGAAAGAATTATAGACGCTATAACTCCTAAGGATTGGACGGAGATTAAATCGACTGACTCGTGGTCGGTGTTTAAAATTATGTCAGAATTGGTTGAAGGATTTGAAAAGATGGCTCGCATAGGTCCTTGCGTGTCCATTTTTGGTTCGGCGCGGCTAAAACCCGACAATCAATATTACAAACTTGCCGAAGAAATTGCTTACCTTCTGACCAAAAGAGGATTTGGAATTATTTCGGGAGGCGGACCCGGAATTATGGAAGCGGCAAACAAAGGTGCACACTTCGGCGGTGGCAGGTCTGTAGGACTTACCATAAATCTGCCCCACGAGCAAGGTGGTAACCCATTTATAGACAACGATAAACTCCTGAATTTCGATTATTTCTTTGTCAGAAAGCTGATTTTTACAAAATATTCTCAAGGGTATATTGTATTGCCCGGAGGTTTCGGCACACTTGACGAACTTTTCGAAGCTATAACTCTTATCCAAACACACAAAATGGTAAAATTCCCTATTATTTTGGTTGGCAAAAGCTATTGGGGCGGTCTTGTTGATTGGATTAACGAAGTGTTACTTGAAAAAGGAACGGTAAGCGAAAAAGATATAGAAATTTACGAACTTGTTGACGACGCCGAAACAGCAGTAAACAAAATTGAACAATATTACTTGAAATACGCTTTGAAACCGAACTTTTAAGAGGTTGCTGTGTAAAAAGTTATCAACTGTAAACTATTTTCTGTCGGATTATCAAAAAAATAACCCGCGCATTCCAATAATGCAATTACTGAAATGTGCAGGTTATGAATAGCGAATCTTAAATGGTTTTTAGAACTTAACTCCCAATGACACTGTTAGCAAATCCACTTTGCGTTCAATATCGAAACCTACTATCAATTCCATCAATCCCATTTCCTTGATTTCAACGTCAATCTCGTGTTTTCCTAAGCCAAAGTAATCGATAGAAACGAAATACTTTTTAGCGAATAAAATACCGGCACCAGCCTTAAATCCTAAATTGCTAGCTAAGTCCATCTTAACTTTTAAAGCTTCTTCTTCAATTTCGGAACTAAATTTCATATTGGTCATTTTTAATAAGTTAAGAGCTACACCCGCATTGGCAAACACTCCAATCATACCATCACCTTCATAAATATAATTCAAACCGACAGTTAATGGAACGTTGACGTACTTATAGTATTCTATTTTGATATCATCAATACCATCTTCTTCAAATATTCTTTCAAAATCTCTTCTACTGCTTTTTTGTAGTCCGTTATAGTTTAAATCAACGCCACCAAATACGCCTAATCCAATTTTCGAGAATGTGTACACGTATTGCAAACCGCCATTTAAACCAATTGCTGCACCACCTGCGTTCGTAATGACTTCTTCAGAATCTTCATCAATCATCTTACTTAAGCCAAAGTCGGAAAGGGGAAAAGAAGGTCCTACATGGACAGAAATACTTCTCTGCGAATAAACTTTTGTCATAAAACAAAATGACAATAAAACAATTGCTATAATTTTCAGGTTTTTCATTTCAGTAAAATTTAAGTGTTTATATTTAATTTATCTGTGCTGTTACTCTGCCAATATTTGATTTTAACTTTTTCCTAGCTTAAAAGTATTATTTCTCCTTTCCAACAATTGTAGATGAATTGAACCTAACTAATTTTTCCCAATCAATCTCACCGCTTTCTTTACAAAATTCATTTGCAAACTCTCTTGTAAATTTGTTAATCATTTGGGTATATGATTTCATAAAATCATCATTTTTTTCTTTTGCTTTATGTCCCAACGGTTCGATGATTTCAGTATATAGATTCTCGTTCCCAGAAATGAATTCCCAAAAACTCTGACCGCAATATTTGAAATAATATCCTTTGTCGGGTTTGTTATCTCTTCCGTAACAACAGCCATTTACAGCAATAATATTAAGTTTTGAATTACTTGTTCTTAACGTCTTTTTTGCTGTATTGAAATCGGAAACCATTTTTTTAATTTGAGAACTATTACCCCAATTTGGACCCGATTTGATATTCACGATGTATCTGATTTCATCCTTATCAAACTCAAGGTCAACCCCTTGTATTCCTGATTTTTTCCCGCCGTACACTTCTCCATTTATGTAAATAGCTAGTCCTTCCAACCAGTCGCCAAAAATGCCTTCTTCGCTCGATGAAATATGAGCATCAACAATTCCACGAATAATTTGTTCCGCTGTCATTACATACTTAGCTTTAAACAAATAAGGATTTTTTCTTCTAAGAACTTGCGAAAGTTTAAGATTGTCAAGGCTTTGAATACGTTTTTCGTGAAAAGTGCCAATATTTTCCTCAACGTATTGTGTTACGTTATTTAGATTTAGTTTTTTCATATTTTGTTTTTGGTTCAAATAGGTAAAGTTCAACCGGTTGTAATTGCTTTCTGACCATTTCACAATATTCAGGTACAATATCTATTCCTATAGAATTGCGTTTCATTCGGTTTGCGACAAAAAGAGTTGTACCTGAGCCCATAAACGGGTCAAGTACAGTGTCATTTGGTTTAGTGAAAAGTTTTATAAACCATTCCGGCAACTCATCGGGAAATGCTGCACTGTGGTTTTTATTATTGCACTCGGTTGCTAAATGTAAAACGTTTGTCGGATATGCTTTATCTCTATCCACCCAGTTTGAAATATTTTTTCCAAACCCGCTACCAACTTTTGATATATCTCTTATTTTATCAGTTTCGGAGAGATTTTTAAGTCTGTTTTTTGCCCAATCACCCATTGGAACCATGACTTCTTCTTGATACATGTTGAATTTCTTATTCTTATTAAATTGAAGAAGCCTTTCCCACGAATCGCGAAAACGATTGGGCCACTTGCCCGGGTATGAGTTCTTTTTGTGCCAAATAAACTCTTCCGTCCATAACCAACCTTGTTTTCGCATTGCCAAAATTAATTCAATCACGTAAGTGCTACGTTCACCATTGACAACTTTTTCCTTTATATTCAGTATAAAAGTTCCGGTTGGCTTTAAAACTCGTAACAATTGCTCAGAAATTGGCAAAAACCAATCGACATACTTATCAGGATGTATTCCACCATAAGTGCTTTTTCTTTGGTCGGCATACGGTGGTGATGTTACAATAAGGTCAACCGAATTGTCAGGAAGCAGTTTTAGCTTTTCCTTGCTATCACCCAAATATATGTCCGTAAAAACCTTCATTTAATTTTCTTTCTGCAAATTTACAAATTATATTGGTTCTGTTTTCTTTTTATCTAAAAATCATCAATTGTATTATTATAGCAATTCTTAGCTTTGAATATTACACATGCTCTTTATAAAACAAAATTGCATCAATTTTAAATAAGTGCATAGTAAAATTGTAAAATGGTTTTAAAGCTATCAAATGCTAATCCCCTAAACTACATATTTTTCAGCATCGGCTTAAGTTTTTCGTAGTACGAATCGTCAGCCAACATTGTAACTCCAATAATAGCCGAATCCTGAAAAAGTTTGGAGATTAAAATTTTTACTTCTATTTCAAATTCTTTCAATTTTTCAACAAAAGACGGCAAAAACAATTCATTTGCCTTGGCAATATTACCGCCCAAAATAATTTGTTCGGCTCCAAACTGCTTTATATGCGGATGCAAAAATTCAGCTAAATTTGTGCCCATTTTCTCAAATACCGACTTAGCCACAATGTCTTTTTGTGCAAGATTATTTAACATTTTAACTCCTTCAATTTCAACACCCGAAATATGATAATACGATGTTTCGAACCAACGTGTTGAAAAATAATCGTCGGCGATACCCGATTTGAAAGGAATATACCACAAACAACCGTGTTCTGGAACTATTTCACCTTCCAATACCGGCAATCCTTTATCCATAAATGCCGAACCGAATCCTGTGCCTAAGGTCAAAACAATAGTCTTGCTTTTTGCTTTAGCTTCAGCAGTATTGGCTTCCGAAATAGCAAATGCCAACGCATCGTTGACGAAACGCACCTCAATATTGTATTGGCTCAGACTATGCTCTAACTTTTGCTTAATGTTAACATCTTTAAGCAAAGGATATTTGTCGTTGCCTTCGTACAAACCTATACCATCAGCGTAATCGAAAGGTCCAGGTATTGCTAAGCATACAATATTGCTGCAATTTTCGGTTTTATTAAAACATTTCTCAATTACACTACTCCATTTATTTATTATTACGTCGGCTTCGGCTTTGTTATCAATGTCGGCTTCGACTTTAGTTTTGCTTAAAATTTTGTTTGTGTTAACATCAACTGCACAAGCGGTAATGTGTGTGCCTCCAATATCAACTCCAATAATGTTTTTTTTATCTTTTTCGTCCATGTCTTTATTTTTTTAACCTCACAAAGATAATAATTAAATACTAATTTACGTTATTCTGGCGATAAGGAATGGTTATTGTATTACAAAGTATAGTATATTTGTAAATATTATAAAAAACAATTTGATTATGAAAACTAGTGCAAAAATAACGGCAATGCTAATAACATTTACGTTTTTGCTTTTTTGCCCTTCTTTTTTGATATCGCAAAATTTGGGTAAGGTAGAAATAAATTTTACAAATCTTAAAAACAATGATGGAGTGCTATTCATCGCTCTGTACGAGAGTTCTCCAAACAGGTTTAATAGTAGTAATTTAACATTTAAAAAGGGTTGTGCTGAAATCAACAAAGATAATACGGCTAAATTCGTTTTTGAAAATATAACACCTGGTAAATATGCTGTCGCAGTACTTCACGATGCAAATAACGACGGAAAAATGAATAGCAACGTTATAGGTCTTCCAAAAGAAGGTTTTGGTTTTTCAACTAATCCGAAAGTGTTGACAAGGTCGCCAAGAATGGACGAATGCGAATTTTTAGTTGAAGCAAATAAAACTACTCATTTAACAATAAAATTAATTTACTTCTAACAAATAAACGTATATGAAGCAAAGATACTAACTAAAATTCATACACAAAAGTATGTAAGTTATGTATAACCTTAAAAACAGAGTACTATGAAATATTTAAGAATTGCATTGGTATTATTATTAGCTACAATCACATTAGTTGCTAATTCGCAAGTAAGATTTGGAGTAAAAGGTGGCTTAAACATTACGAATTACGTATTGGATGATGAAAAAATTGATGACAATGATGCAAAATACGGTTTTAATGCAGGAATATACTTTCGTTTGCCTGTAGCTGGTTTTATATCGCTACAACCCGAACTGCTTTACACCCAAAAAGGTTCAAAAATAGAAATGACGAAATATCGTGTGGTAATTAATACTAAATCTTCAACCGATTATATTGAATTGCCTGTACTACTTGATTTTGCTGTGTTTGATGCTCTTCATGTGCAAGTTGGACCATATTTCTCCTATCTGATTAATAAGGAGGCTATTACAAGCAATAGCAGCAACAATAGTATCATTAATCAGGTAAAAGAAGAATTTAAAAAAGTTAAGCTCAACGAACTAGACTATGGTTTGGCTTTTGGTGCATCATTTGTTTCTAGAAGGTTGGAGCTTTCGCTCAGATACAATCACGGACTGCAAACATTAGGAAAAGAAAATATTGTTCTTGGTGACAGGTCTACTTTTCCTGATGTAAAACATTCAGCGATATACCTATCTTTAGGACTTTCGTTCTAGTTTAAGGAGCCGAAATTCGCCTCTTTTTGTATTTGTTTTCCCACATACCTGCCATGCTAACGCAAGTTGAGTCGGGTGTTGCAATTTTGGTTACTAACCTAAGTGTTTTTTCTTCCTTAGACCAAAAAACTACAGGCATTACATCGCCTCCGAAATCGCCGTTCGACTGAAAGAAGTTTTCGCCGTCGTCGTTGACCGACGACATGCTAAACATATAAAAGTCGTTGTTTAAATACCTGTACAAACGTGCATCTTGGTAGTTGTCGAAAGTCATTGTTATTTCGCCGTTAAGCTCGCCTTTTTCGACGTACAAACGTTTTTTAACTTTCTTGGCTTTGGGAAAATCTCTTTCAATTTTGTCGCCTTCCAACCACATGTTTATCAGCTCGTCGTAATCGTGGTCTATTTCTTGAACCGAATCAATAAGCGATGAAAAAATATTCAAATACTTGATTGTCAGACGTATTTTATTATCCTTTAAAACCTGAAAAACGTACTCCTTCTTCTCGCAAGTCAAACAGCTAGTCGAACTCAACGAAATAATAATTATGATTAAAAATAATATTACTTTTTTTGTCATTGTTCTGAGGTTTTTTATTCTACGCTTTTATATATACAATTTTTTTTGTCTCGAAATACGGTTCTGCAAAGAAATCGGAAATTGGATATTGCACAACTTTATTTTTTATTTTTTTTATTTCGTCTTCAAAATCTCCTCCTTTTAGGTACAAAATACCGTTTTTCAGCTTATTAAAATTATCGCCAACAATTTTTCCCTTAATCCATTTTACAAAAACAGGCAATTGAGTAACAGCACGACTTACAACGAAATGCGACTTTATATCCATTTCTTCAATTCTACCGGTAATGACTTCAACATTTTTTAAACCTAAATCTGCGGCTATCTGCTTTACAGCATTGGTTTTCTTTTTAATAGAATCGACTAAAATAAACTTGCAATTTGGGAACATTATTGCCAAAGGTATTCCGGGGAATCCACCACCAGTACCGACATCAATAATTTTTGTGTTATCGGAAAAACTTATAATTTTACAAATGCTCAACGAATGCAGCACGTGATGCAAATAAAAGGAATCGAAATCTTTGCGGCTAATCAAATTAATCCTCTCGTTCCAATAGCTGTACAATTCTTTCATCTCCTGAAATTGTTTCAGCTGAACCGCACTTAGATTTGTAAAATATTTTGTAATCGCCTCCATATTTATGCAAAGGTACATTTTCATTTAAATTATTGTAAATAAAAAATGCAGTATTGAGTATTTTTTTGCATATTTGCAAAATGTTGTCGCATATACCGTTAATAACAGTTTTGGGTCCTACTGCCGTTGGAAAAACCAAATTGGCAGTCGGTATTGCTCATTATTTCAAAACAGAAATTATAAGCGCCGATTCTCGTCAGGTTTACAGGGGAATGGATATTGGCACTGGAAAAGATATTGACGATTATAATTATTGCGGAGAAAAAATTCCTGTACATCTTATTGATATTGTTGATGCAGGCGAAAAATACGATATCTATAATTACAAAAACGATTTTATTGTCGCGTACAATACTATAAAAAGCAAAAACAAAACTCCTATTCTGTGCGGTGGTAGCGGTTTGTATTTGAATACGGTTTTATTAGACTACAATTTGCCCCAAGCCGATTTTAGCAAAGAAAATATTGATAAATATGCTGCCTTCAGCGATGAAGAACTTATTGCTGAACTTAAATCTTTAAAAGAACTTCACAACACAACCGATACGGAAGACCGCGACAGACTTATAAAAGCTTTGATAATTGCAAAAGCCGAAAACAATTCGGATAATTCTGAGAAACCACAAAAACTTTATCCTTCGCCTGTTATCGGCATCACCGACAAAAGAGAAAATATTATTAATAACATTGATCTGCGTCTTGAGAAAAGACTTGAAGAAGGAATGATTGAAGAAGTTGAAAGTCTTATTGATAGCGGTATTGAGCCCGATGATTTGAAATATTACGGACTTGAGTACAAATTTATTACTTCGTACTTGCTTAACGAAATTGACTTCGATACGATGAAAAATAATCTCAAAATTGCAATTCATCAATTTTCGAAAAGACAAATGACTTGGTACAGAAATATGCAAAAAAAAGGAATTGAGATATTTTGGTTAAACCTATCTGACGGTCTGAATGTAAACACACAGAAGGCTGTTGATTATATTATAAAGTTAGAAGTTAGAAATTATGAGTTTCGAGTCAGGAGTTTCGAGTCAGGAGTTTTGAGTCAGAAGTTTTGAGTTAGATATCAGAACTCAGAACTCAATACTCGGAACTCGAACCATTGCACATTGTTCATTGTTCATTGCTAATTGCCACGCAACACGTACCACGTACCACGTACCACGCAACACGAACCACCATAAAACAACATTCTTTTTAAAGGTTTTATAGGATTGTAACGAAAAATAATTTACTTTTGCATTAAATAAATTAAATTGATTGATTATGAAAAGTTTTACAAGGTTTTTGCTCAGTATTCTTGCTGTTTCACTTCTTATTACTTTCAGTGTCAGCTGCAACAGAGATGACACTGTTTATCCCAAAATAAAACAAATTTCGGCTAACCCCGATACCATCAACATACATGAAACCACAGCAATTATTGTTGATATTTTTGATAAGGATAAATTTGAAGAAGACGATTTAGTATTTTATTATTCGTGTAAGTCAGGACTCGTAAAAGGTAACGGCGATACTGCCTGTTGGACTGCCCCAGATAAATACGGAAACTATAAAATAACAGTTTTAATATCCGACTATAAAGGCAATAGCGATATAGACTCGGTGCAAGTTCATGTTAAACAACCGGAGGCTACTTTTGCCGTTAACGGAATTGCTGCTTTTCCATGCGACTCACTATTAGACCTAAGAAATGCAAACGCTATGTTGTACAATAGTATTGAAAATTTTAGAAAAAACATTCCTCAATACGTAGAACCTTGTCAGGGTTTAGGACCTATTGTTTATTTCAATTTTCCACTTGTAGCTGCCGGAAAATATTATTTAGCAGTATGGAAAGATGTTGATGCTAATTCTATAATAAACATTGGCGATTATTACGGTTGGTACGGCACAGGAGAAATCAACGGTAGTGAGCCACCTAATCCATACGTGATTGATTTGACCGATGACAATGCATTCAACAAAAATGTCAGAATGTGGGTGAAGTAATTTTATTTATCCTTGGCAGTATTTTTTAACATAGGCACAAACCTAAAATAGCCAAACTCTTCTTTGTTGATTGTTTTTTCGTCGACACGTACAAGTCGCGTCATTACTTGTCTTTTGTCATCGCCTAACGGCAATACCATAATTCCTCCAACCGAAAGTTGTTGTAATAAAGCCTGTGGGATAACAGGTGCAGCTGCTGTAATAAGAATTCTGTCGAATGGTGCATATTGCGGTAAACCAAGATAACCATCACCAAAAAACAATTTAATTTTATAACTAAGTGGTTCTTTTAGGTTGCGAAGTCTTTCATACAATACCTCCTGACGTTCGATAGTATAAACATCAGCTCCCATTTGTGCCAAAATGCTTGCTTGATAGCCCGAGCCCGTTCCAATTTCCAAAACCTTGTTATTTTCAGTTATGTTAAGCAATTGCGTTTGAAATGCAACTGTATATGGCTGCGATATGGTTTGCCCCGAACCTATAGGAAAAGCCTTATCCATATAGGCATGCTCCAAAAAAGCAGAATCGAAGAAGAAATGACGCGGAACTTCAAGCATTGCTTTAAGAACCTTCTCATCTTTTATGCCTTTTTTCCTGATAGTGTTGATGAGTTGTTGTCTTAACCCCTTATGCCTGTATGAATCTTCATATGAAATAGCTCCCGACATTGTTCTTTAGTTGTTATAAATCGTATTCGCTTAAAAATTGTCTTAATTTAGCTATCTCTTTCCATTTAAGTCGGGCTTCAATAGCCGGAGACCCATAATAGGTTTTTCCTCCTTCTAAAGATTTATCAACTCCTGAAGTGGCAAGAATGACAGCTCCCGCACCTATTACAACATCTTTGTTGATAGAAACTCTAGCCCAAATAACAACATCGTCTTCGATAGTAGCAACGCCTGCTATAGCCGAGTGCGCACCTATTAAACAATTTTTACCGATAACGGTATCGTGCCCTATTTGTATATGATTGTCTAATTTCGTACCGCTTCCTATGAGAGTTGTGCTAGAAACTCCCCTATCAATGCTGCATAAAGCCCCTATTTCGACATTATCTTCAATAACAACATTGCCACCTGATAACAATTTCCTGTAATTGCCGTCTTTTTTCTGAAAATAATAAGCATCGGCTCCTATAACGCTGTTTGCATGTATTATAACATTGTTGCCGATAGTACAACCATCGTAAATAGAAACATTAGAATTAATGAAGCAATTGTCGCCTATTTTTACGTTAGCTCCTATAAATACACCTGGTTGTATTATAGTGTTTTCACCTATTACGGCTGACTGATGTATCAAGTCATCCGACTTTGAAATAATCCTATGTAGCGATATAATCTTGTTATAAGCTGCAAACGGGTCATCGCAAACTAAAAGATATTTATTTTTGGGATTATCGACTTTGTCGGTGTTGATAATAACAACCGATGCGTCGGAGTTTAGCACTTTTGAGTAGTATTTATGATGATCTACAAAAGTAATATCACCCTCTTGCACCGAGTGGATTTCATTAATTCCTAAAACATCAAAATTGCAATCGCCATCGTACTTAGCATCAATAATTTTTGCTAATTCGCATATATTAATAGGATTTGCAAATTTCATGATTGATACTAAGCAATAATTATTTTACTCTTTCGACGTACGAATTATTACGAGTATCAATTTTTATTCTTTCGCCGGTATCAACAAACAATGGAACGTTGATTGTAGCTCCAGTTTCGACTGTAGCAGGTTTCAAAGTGTTTGTAGCCGTATCGCCTCTAACGCCCGGTTCGGTGTATGTAATTTCCAACTCAACGAAAGGAGGCAACTCACAAGTAAGTGGAGATGCAGTGTCGGCATGAATAGTAATTTCAACTTCCTGTCCTTCTTTCATTAGCTCGTGTCCTTCTACCATATCTTCGGGTAAAACCAGCTGGTCGAATGTTTCGGTATTCATAAAATGATATCCTAAATCATCGTTGTACAAATACTGAAACTGACGTCTTTCAACTCGTGCTACTTCAATTCTATCACCTGCCGGAAAAGTATTGGCAAGGACTTTACCTGTTTTAATATTTTTAAGTTTGGTGCGTACAAAGGCAGCTCCTTTGCCTGGTTTAACGTGTTGGAACTCAACTATCTTATACAAATCGTTGTTATATTCAATACATAGTCCGTTCCTAAAATCAGCTGTTGTTGCCATCGGTAAATATTTATTAGATAGTTAATTAATAGGTTGCAAATTTAGTTATTTTTACTGAGAATAGACATAAAAGCTAGTCAATTTTATTAAAAACACGATATCAGGCTCATCTAATAAGTTGTACTAACCATAGCTAGATACCAAAACTAGCGTTAAAATCATCTAGTTATTTATGTTTTTAATTTATGTATTCTACTTTGTTGCTTCTATAAAAATATCAAAAGCTTTGTTGGTATATTCATCAAGATAAAAACTATTTACAGTAATGTTATTAACACTGTTTGTTTCGTTTTTCAACAATTTTCTTCTGTTTAACCTGTTCAATATATCATAAGGCTTTTGTAATAATTTTGCTGGCAGTCTATTTTCCAAATCGAAAACATCAATTTTCTTAATCTTCCTTACAGCTTCCTTGTTTTTTAAATAATACTGATTTACATCATCATTGCCATAAACTCCCTTTATTGAAACAGAACTAAAGTTTTTTTCAAATAACAATTTAAGCTCATCACCTAAATACTCTCTAACATGCCAAGGATTTCGGGTAAGCGACATTTTTTTATTAGGAGTTGTGATGTATGCTTTCCCTTGCGGTTTTAGTATTCTGTTAATCTCGCTGATAAACATTTTGTCATCTTTGATGTGTTCAATGACCTGAAAAGATATTGCTATATCAAAAGTATTATCAGGTATAGCCTCAAGGTTTGGAAAAACAATTTGCTTAAAATCGACTTTATTCAACAATTCGGGATTTAAAGGATATTTATC
This sequence comes from Lentimicrobiaceae bacterium, assembly GCA_033809755.1. Lineage (GTDB taxonomy): Bacteria > Bacteroidota > Bacteroidia > Bacteroidales > UBA4417 > UBA4417. The sequence goes on along the minus strand of JAPXLB010000009.1, from coordinate 55,092 downwards.
TAATGCTAAATAGTAGTCGGCATTGGGAGCAAGCAAATTTATTCCGTACCCTTCTCCGCTTCCGAGTTCAACAACCTTACCCTTAATGCTATCAGCAACACTGTGGTAGGCAAACAAACAGCGATTATATATAACGCTTTCGGAAAGGTCGGTGTGTGAACTACGCTCTGCTGTCTGCATACATCATATTTTAGGTTTCAAATTTTTTTGCAAAAATAGTGTAAAAAACGCAAATGACATTATATTTTTTATTGTTGTCCGATAAAACCTTGAAGTTGATGTTACGAGTTACGAGTTGCGTGGTGCGGGTTACGTGGTGCGGGTTAGTCTCAAGTTCTGAGTATTAAGTCCAGAGTGTCTGCGACTTTGTTAGGCTTTTTGGCAATAAATAAACTTCACTCTTTTCACATAAATAATCTGCCTTGATAAGAAATTACAATAGCCAAAAGTTTTACTTTAAAGGGACGGCATACATTTCTTCTGAATGAAGTTCGAAATAAATCCCTAGTGAGGGCGGGAAGCTCCGAGCTTGCGAGGAGATCACCCGCACGAACTTAGGATTTGTGAGAACGTAATTCAGAAAAGAAATGTCAGCCTTGACTTTTTGGTTCTTTTGTGTCAAGACAAAAGAACGTAAAGAAAAATAGAAACTTTAAAGCTATATTTTGTTTTAATCGCGTAACTTGAGACAACCCGTAACCCAAACCCCGTAACCCGACAGCAACTTTGTGATTAAAGGTATTCATCGAACAGCAATGATATTTTTACATAGAAACAATATTTGTAAAATCTTTTTAACTTAATTATATATTTTGCTTGTTACAACAAGCCTTTCAAAACAAAACCAAAGTATAACATGTTAATATTACATTAATATAAATAAAATTTGCTTAATTAAAAAGTATTTTGTGTAAATTTGCAAATGATAATAAACAAAAATTAAAACAGTAAAAAATTATGGCAGTATTAGTTGGCAAAAAAGCCCCTTATTTTGAAGCCGATGCCGTTGTTAACGGTGGCGAATTTGTTGAGAAATTTTCGTTGGCACAATACATTGGAAAAAAGCATGTAGTTTTTTTCTTTTACCCGATGGATTTCACATTTGTTTGTCCTACTGAATTGATAGCTTTTCAAGAAAAATTAGAAGAATTTGAAAAACGCAATGCAGTTGTTATTGGCTGCTCAACCGACAGCAAATACTCGCATTGGGCATGGTTGAATACCGAAAGAAATCAGGGTGGAATTAAAGGCGTTACCTATCCGTTGGTGTCTGACTTAGCAAAAACGATTTCCGAAAATTTTGATGTTTTGGCAGGCGAATGGGAATACGACGAAGAAGAAGACTACGTTGATTTTGACGGCGAACCTGTTGCATACAGAGGTTTGTTTTTGATAGACAAACAAGGCGTTGTTCGACACCAAGTTGTTAACGATATGCCTTTAGGTCGCAGCGTTGACGAAGTTTTAAGAATGATTGACGCTTTGCAGTTTTTTGAAGAGTACGGAGAAGTTTGTCCTGCAAATTGGCACAAAGGCGAACAAGCTGTTAAACCTACATCGGAAGGCATAAGCGAGTATTTGTCGAAGAAGTAGGCTCGGCTGCGCGAGCGGTGATTTGTGGCTGGTGGTGAGTGATGAGTGATCGGTGGTGGGTGAATTTTAGGTTTTTCCCAAAGTTTCGGAATGTTGCGTAGTGAAACACTTCGGTCGCTGAGTGCCGTAGGCGTATCGAAGTGCCGAAGTGTTGAAGACAACGAGTCCCAATAATTTCGAACCACGAACCACGAACCACGCAACACACAACACGCAACAGCCCCGAAATTTCGGGACTAAAAGCCAAAAGCAAAAATTGTTAATTGCACATTGATAATTGTTAATTGGTTTCTTAAAAATCTATACCTATCTTAACATTAAACTGTCGCTGAGTTAGTCTATTGGGTACGGCATATCTTCTGTTATCTACGCGTATCCAGTTGTAAGATGCAATGTTTTTGTTATCGGCTACATTAAGCACTTCTATTCCTACCCACAAGCTTTTTATGTGGCTTAACCAACCTTTTTGGGGTTTGTAACTTTCGAAACCTATGATTTGCTTGGTTAATCCTGCATCTATACGGAAGTACGATGGAATTTTAAACACATGCGTATGAAAAGGTGTATTTGGAGCACCAGTTGGGAAACCAGATCCGAAAGATACAGCAATATTAAATTTTAAAGACGGATCCATGGGCAAATAATCTTGGAAGAAGATGCTGGCAGTAACTCTTTGGTCACGTGGACGTCTGAGATAGCCCGGATAAACGATAGTAGAATCAACTATTAACGACTGTTCGGTTGTGTGCGGATTTACCAACTCGCCTTCGGCGTTGAAATATTTGTAATAAAAATCGCCTTGTATGTCTTCTTTTGTGTTCAAAAACGAAACACTCACCCACGAATCAACGCCTTTGACAAACTCGCCTGTAAGTTTCATATCTAATCCGTAGGCATATCCTTTCGACTGTAGTTCAGGATGATATTTTATACGCACATTATCGACTTCATAAGGCGTAAGTTTTGATAGTTTCTTATAAAAAACATCTACAGTATAAATAAAAGGTCTGTTGGCTGCATTAAAATGCCAATTGGAGCCAAGTATAAAGTGTATAGTCTCCTGAGCCATAACATCTTTCATAAACAAACCATCTGTTGTAATTAGTTCCTTAAAAAATGGCGGTTGATGATACAAACCTGTAGCAAACCTGAAAACTATATCTTTTTCCCAATTTGGTTTTAAAGAGAATGATATTCGCGGACTGACAGTAATTTGCTTGTTAACCGAAAAATAACTCGAACGAACTCCTACGTTTAAAGTCGATTTTGCCTCGCCTATATTAAATTCCCATGTGTTTTGAGCAAAAGCCGATATTCTTATTGCATTATTATCGTATTTGCCTGAATAATAATAGTCTGATTCTAATGGAGTTAAATTTCCGGAACTTCCGGGAATACCAAAATGATTAGGCATTGTATAGCCTGCCGAATCTATCATTTTCCATTCTTTAAGTCTATATTCTACTTGTTCGTTCTGAATTTTTACAGAGAAAAGAGTTCTACTATTATCTCTCAAATACAAAACCCTGTTTTCAAAATTAGCAACAAAAACATCTAACATATTGCGAGCGTGCGACCTGTATGCTCCTATTCCTTTGGCAAGCGCAATCTCGATAGAGTCGTTTTTGTCGGGTCGGTCTTCTAAAAACGCCATTATATATTCGCCTAAAATATCGTGGCTTTCCATTTCGTTAGACTTATACGCCGAAGCTATCCATTTTACCAATAAGTTTTCATTAGGTTTGTAGGAAAAAGTCAGACCTCCCAATCCGTTGCTATATTTATCAAATTCTTGTCCTTCGTAGTAAATTTTCAACCTAAGCGGATTTTGAAAAGTGCCAAATTGGGCGTCGTCGCTTATGGGTATCATTTTGAACAAATTATCAGAATAGTAACCCAAAAATGACACATCGAACTTTGGCGATATTTGGTATTGGACAAAGCTTTGTATATCGAAAAAAGTCGGTTGATAACTAACTTTCTTTGACGCATCTCTGAGCAAACGAGCATTGGTTTTATATCTTGCTCCAAAAATGTACGAGAGTTTTTGATTTTTCGACCTATTTTCAAAATGCAAATTGGCTCCCAAAAGACTGAAATCGGCTGATGCCTGAAAAGAAACAGGTTTTTTGTAATTGATATCTAAAACGCTGGACATTTTATCTCCGTACTTGGCTTCGAATCCTCCCGCCGAAAAAGATAAACTCGAAACCAAACTGCTATTCAAAAAACTTAGCCCTTCTTGACTTCCGGAACTAATTAAAAAAGGACGATAAATTTCAATATCGTTCACATATACCAAATTTTCGTCGAAACTACCGCCACGAACAGAATACTGACTGCTCAATTCGTTGCTGGATGCAACACCCTGCAATGTTTTAATAATACTTTCTACTCCGACTGTAGCTGTTGGGACTTTATTTATCACGTTGGGGTCTATGACATTCATTCCCGAAACACGCGAATAAGTATCTTTAACGGTAACACCCGACAGCTCAGTTGTTTGCGGATGTAGCATTACATTTAACCTTACCTTCGAACCTTTTTTTACAAAAACAGGCACGGTATCGCTTGTATAACCTATATACGAAAACGCCAACTGATAATGTTTGTCGGCAACAACGTTTATCGAAAACTCGCCATTGAAATCTGTAGAAGCGCCTAAATCGGTATCAATAACCGTTACGTTGACGCCTTGCAGGTACATATTGTTTTCGTCAACAACCCTACCATTAACAATACCAACGCTTTGCGAATAAACTCGGTTGGGTTTGCAGACAATTAGTACAACGCTAATCGCAAAAATAAGATATAATAAACGGTGCTTCAAAACTAATTTATCTTTTACTGATACCACCCAAAATACCTCTGACTATTGAACGTCCTATTCTGCTTCCTATTTGGTTTGTAATTGAACGTCTAACCGATTTGGTTATGTCGGTAACTATACTTTTTTCAGGTGTTTTAGAGCTTGTTCTTCTTTCAGCAGCACTTCTCTCTTTTTCTTCCTGCTTTCTGAGTTTCTCTTCTTCCTTTCTGAGTTTTTCTTCCTGTTTTCTGAGTTCCTCTTGTTCTTTTAGCTCCATAGCTTTTTCCATAGTCTGCGTTAAAATCTCGTAAGCCGATTCACGGTCAACTGCTTTATCGTATATCCCAAACAACATCGATCTTTTAATGATTTCATCTCTTGGGCTATCGGAAATCGGACCAATTTGACCTTGCGGTGGCAAGATTTTAGCTTGCTCGACCATGTTTGGCACACCTTTTTCGTCTAAAAATGAGACTAACGCCTCGCCTACTCCAAGTTGCGTAATGACTTCAAAAATATCGTATTTTGGATTTTGTCTGAATGTTTCGGCAGCAACCTTTACGGCTTTTTGGTCTCTTGGAGTGTACGCCCTTAAAGCGTGCTGAATTTTATTACCCAACTGACCTAGTACCGTATCGGGAATATCGATAGGATTTTGAGTAACGAAATATACTCCAACGCCTTTACTACGAATGAGTCTGACCACCTGCTCAATTTTTTCCAACAACACTTTCGGAGCTTCATCGAATAAGATGTGAGCTTCGTCGAAAAAAAATACAAGTCGTGGTTTGTCCATATCGCCGACTTCTGGAAGTTGCTCAAACAATTCGGAAAGCAAGTACAACAGCATTGTTGCATATATGCGTGGCGACATCATTAATCGCTGTGCATCAAGGATATTGAGCATTCCGTAACCATTGTGGTCGGTTTTAATGAAGTCGAAAATATTTATTGCAGGTTCGCCAAAAAACAAATTACCACCGTGTTCACCCAAAGTTATAAGCTCTCTGACAATTGCTCCAATGCTCGAAGGTGAAATATTGCCGTACTGTTGCGAATATTCTTTGCGATTGTTGCTGATGAACTCGCATAATTTTTGCAAATCTTTTAGGTCAAGAAGTAATAAACCCTCGTCATCGGCAATTTTAAATACTATTGTCAGCAAACTCGACTGTATATCGTTAAGGTTAAGCAAACGGCTCAACAATAAGGGTCCCATTTCGGAAATAGTTGTACGTAGCGGATGTCCTTTTTCTCCATAAACATCCCAAAAAGTAACCGGAAAACCTCTGTGCTCAAAATTTTCCAGTCCCATTTTTTCAACACGCTTTGCAACATTGGCATTACCTTCGCCACTGACCGCCACACCCGACAAATCGCCTTTTATGTCGGTCATAAATACCGGCACACCAATTGAACTAAACGATTCGGCTAATACTTGCAACGAAACAGTTTTACCTGTTCCTGTCGCACCCGTAATCAAACCGTGTCGGTTTGCCATTTTGGGGTTTATGCATATTTCTATATCCGATTTGGCTATAAGCAACTGACCGTCTGACTTTTTCATTTTAAAAATTATTTATTAAGGTTTATAAATTAACGAAATTTAGGCTGAAATATTTTATCGTTTTACAAAATGCAAATATAGTTAACAATTAGCAATTATCAATGAACTATTTTCAATGGTGGTTTGTGATTGGTGATGAGTGGTGGGTGGTGGGTGGTAGGTGATGAGTGATGAGTGATTAATTAGTTCCGAGTTTGGAGTTTGGAGTTTGGAGACTCAGAACTCAGAACTAACCCGAACCACGCAACACGAAACCCGCAACACGCATTTCTAATTTCTAATTTCTGACTTCTAATTTTATAATATTACCAACTTAATACTTATAATTTGTAATTTTGTACTTTTGTCGATTACTAAGTAGTTTTTAATAAATGTCAGTAATAACTTTGTTAAGCGATTGGGGTTTAACCGACCATTACACAGCATCTGTAAAAGGTGTTATACTTTCGCGTTGCAATAATGCTACTGTAGTGGATATAAGTCATAACATAAGTTCGTTCAACGTAAAACAGGCTGCATTTATACTAAAAAACAGTTGGAAAAACTTTCCTTCGGGAACTATTCATATTGTTTGTATTAATTCTATTGAAAACAAAGACGTCTCGCATATATTGGTGAAAGCAGAAGGACATTATTTTATTTGTGCCGACAACGGATTGCTATCATTGGTGCTTGAACAAGAGCCTGAATTAATAAAACAAATAACTACAATGCAGAGTTCGCCTTATTTTACTTTCCCTGAACGAGACCGCTTGGCTGTTGTTGCAGCAGAAATTGCCAATGGTACCGATATTGATAAAATCGGCGATACAATTGATAGAATTAGAAAATTCACTATCTCCGAACCTCACAAAGATAAAAACAACACGGTAACGGCTATTGTTGAGTACATCGACAGTTACGAAAATGTTTTTCTAAACATTACAAAAGAGCAGGTTAATAAGTTTTTTGATAGGCAGGATTTTGTAATTTCATTTCGCAATTTGACTATTAACCGCCTTGTTAAAACTTACGACGAAGTTTTGGAAGGTGAAGCTTGTATGCTTTTTGCTTCAAACGGAAATTTGCAAATTGCTGTATGCAACGGAAAAGCCGCATCGTTGTTGGGTATTAAGATTGACGATAGAATTAGAATTACTCCAAAATCAAAACCTCAATTAAAACAAAATTCATTATTTAATTCAATTTAATATGCTTTATATACTGATAAGTACAATCATAGTTACAGCAGGAGCAATATATATTGCAAGACTGGTAATAAACTACAAAAAAGATAACAACCGCCGAAACGAACAAAAAGAATATGCCAAAATGGTTTATCCGTTAAGGGTATCGGCTTATGAAAGGTTGGTGCTTATGCTAAGTCGTATAGAGATTGGAAATTTACTTGCCGAATGTAACGACGGAAACCTTACTGTAATAGAATTGCACAGTCGCCTTATTTCAAAAATCAGACAGGAGTTTAACTACAACACTTCGCAGCAAATTTTTGTTTCGCAAGTAGCTTGGGAAATGGTAAGCAATATAAAAGAAACTGTTTTGCAACAGATAAATGTTATTTCATCTGATATTTCTCCTCGCGAAGATGCAAATATACTTTCGCAAAAATTATTAACCGACGAAAGTTCCGAAAAATTACGCAATTCCTTGCTTAATACAGTTAATTTCCTAAAAAAAGAGTTAGCTGATTTGTATTGGTAGTAGCTGTTGCGGGTTGCGGATTGCGGGTTGCGAGTTACGGGTTGTGAGGTTCGACATTTTCGGTATTTTTCGCTCACTTCAATATTTTCGGTTGCTGAGCTTTTAAAAACTTCGTTCGTTGAGTGCCGAAACTTCGGGAAACCCGCAACACGCACCACGTACCCCGTAACTCACTTCCTACAAAACTCATACAACAAAATACCGCAAGCAACCGATACATTAAGCGATTCGGCTAATTGGGTTTTATCTAAATTAGAATAATTGGGTATTTTTATTTTGTGAGTTACAAGTTTGAGTATATTTTCGGATATGCCTTTAGCTTCGTTGCCTAAAATTAAAATTCCGCCGTTGGTTGTAAAAGTGTTTTCGCTTATGTCTTTACCATCGAGCACTGCGGCATAAATATTTACGTCTGACGCTTCTTTGAGCATATCTTGCAGATTGCAGTAATGCACATTAACCTTAGCAAACGAACCCATTGTTGCTTGTATGGTTTTTTGATTGTAAATATCAACACAATCGTGCGAAGCTAATATATTCCTAATTCCAAACCAGTTGGCGGTTCTGACAATTGTGCCGAAATTTCCCGGGTCGCGAATTGAGTCTAACATTAAGATTTTCTCTTTTTTCAGAGTCTCTTTTTTAAAGTTGGATTCTTTTATTCCGGCTACTGCAAGCACCTGATTTGGTGTTGACAAGCTACTTATAGATTTTAATTCCTTTTCCGAAACTAATGTATAAGGGACTTTCTTTTTATCAATAAGAGCTTGGTTTTCGGCAATCCATTTTTCAACGGCGTATATTTGTTCGATTGGCTTTCCTGCCAAAATTAATTCCAATACATTTTTATCGCCTTCAACTACGTACGCCGACAATTGAGTGCGGTATTTCTTTAGTTTTAAAGAATTTATTGTTTTTTTTTGTTGAATGGATATAGCCATTTTTAATCTGAATAAAAAAAACGAAGTAAGCGTCAACGACTTACTCCGTTTCACACAATTTAAAAAACAAATAATTTACTCCGCTACAACTTCGAAAGGTATTTCAACTGAAATATCCTTATAAATTTTTGCAGTAGCAGTGTATTTTCCTAGTTCTTTAATAGCTTCGCCGTCGAGAACAATTTTCTTTCTATCGATTTCGATTTTGTATTGTTCTTTAATGGCTTCGGCTATTTGAATATTATTAACGGAGCCGTATATTTTACCCGACTCGGCAGCTTTTGCTCCAATTTTAAGCATAACATCTTTCAAAGATTCGGCAACCAATTCAGCTTCCTGTCTGGTTTTTTGTTCTTTAAAAGCTCTTTGTCTTTGAGTTTCGGCTGCTATTTTTTTATTGGTTTCGGTAGCCATAACAGCAAGTCCTTTTGGGATTAAGTAGTTATTGGCGTAGCCGTCTTTTACTACAACTATATCATTGGCATAACCTAAACCGTTAACATCTTGTTTTAGAATAATTTCCATAAATAATCTCCTTTTTCATTAATTATTTTAACAAATCAGCTACGTAAGGCATAAGTGCCAAATGGCGTGCTCTTTTAATTGCTTTAGCCACTTTACGTTGGTACTTCAAACTTGTACCTGTTAAGCGACGTGGTAATATTTTTCCTTGTTCGTTTACAAATTTAAGCAAAAAGTTTGCATCTTTATAATCGATGTATTTAATGCCACTTTTTTTAAATCTGCAATATTTTTTCTTTTTAACATCAACCGCAATTGGGGTTAAGTATTTTATATCATTTCCTTGTGCCATATTATACCTCCTTAATTTTCTACTTTATTAGTTTCTTTCTTAGCTTGAATATTAGCTCTGCGTTTTTCGGAGTATGCAACAGCGTGTTTATCCATTGCTACCGTTAAGAAACGCATGATTTTTTCATCACGTTTGAGCATCAATTCAAATTCCTGTATCAAGCTACCTTCAGCTTGGTATTCGATAAGGTAATAAAATCCGTTGGATTTTTTTTGTATAGGATAGGCTAATTTACGCAATCCCCAATTGTCTTCGAAGATTATTTTAGCTCCTTTTTCTTTCAGGAACTTAACAATCTTTTGTACCGCTTCCTTCATCTGATCTTCAGATAAAACGGGAGTTAAAATGAAAACGGTTTCATAATTTCGGTTCATTTTTTTAATTATATTGGTTAAACTTAATTTTTTTAGAGTTTGCAAATATACAATTTTTCTGTCATTTTCAAACTTTTACAACATTTTTATTTTTAATGCCTTGCAAAAATAATTTCCGCATCAGATTTTACAACGATTTCAATTTGTTGTTGACCACATTGTAAACTTGCTCTACACTTATGTTTCGCATACATTTAAAATGTTTTTGCGGACAAGCATTATGTCCGTGTTTACCGCAAGGACGGCAACTCAATGTGTTGTCCTCAATTACTATGCTGTTATCGGAATATGGGAAAAATCCTAATTTTTCGACAGTTGGACCATAAATGCCGACAATATACACATTTTCAAAAGCCGAACCAACGTGTATCGGCGAACTGTCGTTGCTTACCAAAATATCGGATTTAGAAACGAGTGCCGCAAATTGCATCAGGTTTATTTTGCCTCTTAGGTCTAAAACGTTGGTTTTATCGTTAATTTTCAAGTCTATTTCCTTTTCTTGCTCGCTGCCTGTAATAGCAATGAGCACATCAGGATGATTGGATAATTTTTCAATAAGTTGAGCGTAATTTTCTGCAAGCCACATTTTTGTAAACCATTTGCTACCCGGAGCTACAACTATCAGTTTTTCAAAATGTTTAACAACTTTTTGTTTTTGCAAAATTTCTTCTACATGATTATTATCATCAGACGAAGGATACAGTCGCGGCATTACGGTTTTGTCCTTATTGTCGAAATCAATTAAACTGAGTAATCTATCGACTTCGTGAATTTTAGCTCCGTATCTGACTTTTTTGGTCAGCATAAAAGCTCCTATCGATATATCAAAGCCAATGCGATTTTTTACACCTGCAAATTTTGCAATAGAAATAGACCTTATGTATCGATGCGGAATGATTGCGTGTGTGTAATTCTCGGCTTTTACCATTTTAACGATATTTAAAAACCATTTAAACCCTTTTTGAGTTTTGTTTTTGTCGTACGTAATTATTTTTTCAACTGATGGATTGTTTGATAATAATATCTTGCAATTTGGCTGTGTCAGGTAATGAATTTCGGCTTCGGGATACCTTATTTTAATTGCCTCAATTAAAGCTGTTGACAAAATAATATCGCCAATAAAAGCAGTATGAATTATCAGTATTTTCATAGCAAATTCTAATCTTCGTCAGCTTGGAATCTGTATCCTAAACGTTTGGCTGTGAGCATTTTTGCATTCATAAAATCCTCGTTCATTTCGGCTACGCTAACAGTTTTAAAAACTTCGTAAGGTGGAATTAGTAAGTCGAAATTAACAGTGTATCTAATCGCCGATTCGCATATTTCTCTGACTTTTTCGGGAGTAATAATACAACTCGAAAAGTTATTGTAAAGCTGTCCTAATTCTCTCTTACCTTCTATGTAGTAATGGTTCTCGCAGTTGATAAAAATACGACCAACCATGTATCCCAAGTCGTTAACACGGTCGTATTTAAACGAATCGGACAAGTAGTTGTAAATCATTATCATACCGCAGTACGAACGTTCTTTCTTTTCGCTTATATATTGTGTACGCATTACCTCATGATTTCTCGAAAACTCAAAAATATTGGTATGCATAAGCAAAATAATTGTATCGCTGCCGAAACTGACCTTTATTTTGAAGTCGTTGTATTCGGTGTAACTGAACTCAACATTAGGCATACCCACCGACCTCTCGTTAAACTCGGCTTCCATTTGCTTAAAGGTGTCTTTAAACATCTGAAAGGTCTTTTTTGTCATTTGATAAATATCTTGCTTAAAAAGAGCTTTACGCCTCAAACCCGTGTATAAATCTTCGTTTGGTAAAATGTCCATAATATATTTTTTTGGTAAAATTACACATTTTTTCAATTTAAGCAATAGCAATTTTTTTGTGGTGGGTGGTGGGTGGTGAGTGATGGATGAGTTTCGAGTTATGAGTTACGAGTTACGAGTGGTTCAACATTTTCGGTCATTGAGTGCCGATATTGAGCGAAGCGAAATATCGGTGTATCGAAATGCCGAAAATGGAGGTACGCCATGAAATGCGCCGCTCACTTTGCAAAAGCGAGCGAGCGTGGGTCTTCAACACTTCGGCACTTCGATACGCCTTCGGCACTCAGTGACCGAAGTGTTTTAACCCGCAACTCGCACCACGCACCACGTAACCCGTTAGCTAAGAGCCAAGAGCTAAAAACATTTATCAAACAACATCATAATCAAATAATAACTACTTTTGTTATCGTTAACTTAGAATATTATTTGTGGATTTTGCACAGTATTTGATATAAAAGTGATTATGACTATGAAAAAACATTATATAAAAATAGCGATTGGCTTATTGATGCTGATATTTGGTTTTGGACAAGCATTTTCGAACAATAACCAAATTGAAAACATGATTTATACCGACTCGGTTTATATTTCCGGAATAAAATCGGTGCAGTTAGAGAAGAATGGATTAATGCTTTCGGAACCTGTTATTACGCTTAATTCAGGCGATTATTTAAATTTAAGTTTTGATGATTTTGATTTGAATATCAACGACTTATACTACACAGTTTTGCACTGCGATTTTGATTGGAAACAGTCGGAAATATGGCAAAACGAGTATTTGTACTTGGATATGGAAGATCAGATTACCGACTACGAATACTCGTTTGGCACTTTGCTTCCGTACGTGCATTACAACTTGGTTTTTCCGAACGATAGAATTGTTATCACAAAATCGGGGAATTACATTTTGCAGGTTTACACAAAAACTCCCGACGGCGACAAAAACGTGTATTTCACAAAACGCTTTTACGTTGTAGAACCACTGACAAGCATTGTCGGCTCAGCAAAACGAGCAGCTTCGGCAGAATATTTTGACACAAAACAAGAAGTCAATTTTACCGTAAATACCGGCGATTTGTACGTTTCGTCTCCATTTCAGGAAATTAAGGTGGCAGTTTTGCAGAATTACCGTTGGGACAATGCTTTGCTTGATTTGAAACCTAAAATGGTGAGAAACAATATAATCGATTACAACTTCGACGACGACAGAAATTTGTTTGACGGCGGCAACGAGTTTAGATATCTGAACTTGCGTACATTGCGAAGTGCCATTGACAAAATAGCTCATATTGAATACACCGACACAATACACAAAGTTTACACTCGACCCGAAAGTTTCAGGACTTTTAAAAATTATATTTTTGAAAAAGATGCAAACGGTAAGTATTTTTTGGAAACCGACGACGAAAGGTCTGTAAACACTATGGGAGAGTATGCAGAAGTCCATTTCAGACTTTCGGCTCCGGCTCCAAATGTTGAAGGCGATTTTTATGTTGCAGGCAGATTTAACGATTGGAAATACAATCACGAAAACATAATGACCTACGACTACAGAAACAAGATGTATACCGCAAATATAATTCTTAAACAAGGTTATTACGATTACGTTTATATGTTTGTCGATAGGAAAAATCCGGTTGGCGATGTTACTGTTGTTGAAGGCAATCACTCCGAAACTGTTAATATTTACACGGTTTTGGTGTATTACAAAGCTATCGGAAGCAGATACGACCGACTTATAGGATTTCTTGAAATTGAGAGCGGAAAATAAATTTTACTTTAAACCGGTTGTGAAATTTTTAGGATATTTTCCCGAAACATCTGTATAATACGATTTTATCTTAATCATATCATCGGAAGGATTGGCGGAAGTGTAGATTAAATCAATGATACCGCCTTTTTTCTTTTTGTAATCCAAATAACCTATTGCAATTGGAATATTAGCCGAATCGGCTATTGTGATAGCTCCCCTCTTCCACTTGATAGTGCGTTTTCGGGTGCCTTCGGGTGTAATTGCCAAAACAAATTTTTCGTTCTGTTTTATTTCCGAGATAATATCTTTTACAAACCGAGCTGAATTGCTTCTGTCAACAGGTATAGCTCCTAATTTTTTCAATAATAAACCCAATGGAAACCAAAAAAATTCTTTTTTAATGATGATTTTAGGTTTGATTCCCAAATTCATAAAGCCAAACCAACCTATAATAAAATCGAAGATGCTTGTGTGTGGAGCAATTACGACAATATATTTTTGCGGTAAATTCGGGACATCGTTGGTAATTTGCCAACCAATCATCCGTAATATTTTTTTTGAAATTTTCTCCGACATTTTATTCCATTGTTAATTTCAAATCTTCGATTAAATCGGCAATATTGTTATTTTTAGCGATAAGCATTTCTTTTTTCTTGTCAGGCGAAACGTAAATACTTTCCTTGTTTTCGTCGGGTTTTACAACTACTTGGTAAGAAATGGTGGTGTTTTTTAATTTTTTTCTAATGTACGCCATCCAATCGCTGCTGGTAGTTTTGAGTTTATCGGCTAAGATGTCGTTTTTTACAGTAAAAACAATTTCGGCTCCTTCGTTAATAACGGGTTGATAGTCGAAAAAGGCAGATTGCAGCAAAAAGTCCTTTTGAGTTTCCTCGATATATTCATTCAAAGCCGTCGACAACTCAGTTTCGGTAAATGCTTCATTTTCTTGTGGTGTGTTGTCAACTTCGTCAGTATCTTCTTCTTGCTTATCGTCATCTTGGTCTGTTGCAGTGTTGATAACATCTTTCAGCGAAAATGAAAACGCAGGTTTTATAAAATCCTGACTTTTATCGCTTGTTTCAGATTTTTTTTCCGGGACTTGTTCCTCTACTTTATTATCAACAATTTCATCGGCAATAGGTTCGCTTTGACAATCGTCTTCAACTTCCGTTGGTTCTGTATCGTCAGAAGTTTCGAGAACATAATTTTGTTCGGGTTCTTCAACTTCGACAAACGCATCAACTTCATTATCAACAACATTATCGTCGTCATCAAGTTCCTCAGAAACTTCGACTATCGGTTTGTCATTTTTTTTTTCGTTCAAATTTGAACTTTGCTGATTGGTCGTGGTTTGATTTGTAGCTACTCCCGCTCTCTGTCTGAGTTGCATGATTTTTACAAAAGCTACTTCTATGCTCAAACGCTTGTTATTAGCGAGTTTATAATCTACATCCAATTGCGAAACAATGGCAAGAGCACGATACAAAAACATCAAATCTATTGACACCGATTGTTGTTTGTACTTTTCAACAACGGTTTCGCCTGTTTCCAAAAGCGAAAGTGTTTGTGCATCTTTGCACATAAGCAAGTTTCTCAAATGCTCGGCAAAGCCTGTAATAAAATGACTTCCCTCAAAACCTTTGTTTATAACGTCGTTGAACAAGATAAAGGCATCTGCTAACTTGCCATTCCACAGATAGTCAACAATTTTAAAGTAATAGCTGTAATCTAAAATGTTTAAATTGTTGATAACCAACTCAGTACTTATCTTTTTGTTGCCTAAATTCACCATTTGGTCGAACATAGACAAGGCATCTCGCAAGGCTCCGTCAGATTTTAGAGCAATGTAATTCAATGCTTCCTTACTTGTTTCGACACCTTCGCTTTTTGCAACAAATTCAAGATATTTTACAATATCATTAACGCCAATCCTCTTAAAATCAAAGATTTGGCATCGAGAAAGAATTGTAGGAATTATTTTGTGTTTTTCGGTAGTAGCAAGAATAAATTTGGCGTATTTAGGCGGCTCTTCCAAGGTTTTCAAAAAAGCATTAAAAGCAGCCGTACTAAGCATGTGCACCTCGTCGATTATATACACTTTATACTTCCCCGACTGTGGCGGTATTCTAACCTGATTAACAAGGTCGCGGATATCGTCAACGCTGTTGTTCGATGCAGCATCTAATTCAAAAATATTAAAGGCAGCCGACTCATTGAACGAAACGCAGGATTCGCACTCATTGCATGGCTCGTAGTTTTCGGTAATATTCTGACAATTTATAACCTTAGCCAAAATACGAGCACAAGTCGTTTTGCCTACTCCCCTTGGTCCACAAAACAAAAACGCCTGAGCCAACTGATTGTTTTTCAATGCATTTTTCAAAGTATCTGTAATGGTTTTCTGCCCTACAACACTTTCGAAAGTTGAAGGACGATATTTACGCGCAGATACGACAAAATCATTACTCATAACTGAAACTTGTTTCCATTATTTATTATTCTTCAAAATTACAATAATTTTCTATTTGTCAAAAAAAACTTTTTGGGTGAACGGTGATTGGTGATGAGTGATGGGTGATGGGTGGCGAGTCAGGAGTCAGTAGTCAGGAGTATTGAGTAAGGAGAATTGACACTAGAAACTCATAACTCAGAACTAACACGTAACCCGCACCACGCAACTCGCAACATCAACTTCAAAGTATTATTGAACAATAGTAAAAAAATATTTTAGGTTGCCACTTTTAACACGAATGTTTTATTGTTTTAAATATTTTTTAACTTTGTACCAAATATTGTTTATGCTTATAATTACAAATAAAATAACGCATCGCATTAAGTTTATTTTCGAGCTTATATTTTCGGATATGCTCAACGTAGATGTTGATTTTACTACCAATATCGACGATTTTAATTCTTATCAGGGTGCAAAGATAAGCTACGGAGTTGGCTCTACTAACAGCAATTGCTACTTTTACGCTTCATCTCTTTTATTTGAAAAACACATTTCGCCTAAGCTTTTAGATTTCGGCACTTATAAAAACGAACCCATATTTTTCTGCACTTCCGATGAAAATTCGCTGCTACCTTTCGATATTTTTGCAGCAAGTTTTTATTTAGTCAGTCGGTACGAAGAGTATTTGCCTTTTGAAGCTGACGCTCACGACAGATTTCCGGCGGAAGAAAGTGTCGCCTTAAAAAACAATTTCTTACACAAACCTTTGGTAAATATATGGGTCGAATGGCTCAGAAATATTTTAAACGAGAAATTTCAATCGCTTAATATTCGAAAAATTCCTTTCAGATATTTGCCTACAATTGATGTTGATTCTGCCTTTAAGTATAAGCATAAAGGATTTATCAGAAATTTAGGCGGTATTTATTCAGACCTGAAAAATAATTCGTTTAGCGTATTTTTGAAAAAACTTGCCGAACGTAAAGATGTGATTTTAAATAAGTTACCCGACCCTTTCAATACTTTTGATGTTTGTATTGACTTGCACAAAGATTTTGACAAATATCCTTTTTACTTCATTTTGTTAGCCGATTTCTCGAAAAACAATCCTAATATTTCTTATTCGAGTTGGAGTTTCAGAAATGTTATTCAGCAGTTGTCCGATTACGGCAATGTCGGCATTCATCCGTCGTATCAAACTTTTGATAATAAGAATTTGATGTTGGAAGAAATAAACCGACTTCAAGATATAATTAGTACGAAAATCAACTCGTCGCGGCAGCATTTTCTGCGTTTCAGACTACCTGAAACCTACCATATTTTAATCGATAATAATATCACAAACGATTATTCTATGGGTTATTCGCAGCATGTAGGTTACAGAGCTTCCATAGCTTATCCGTTTTATTTCTTCGATTTATCACGCGACTACAAAACCAACCTAATGATACATCCGTTTGCCGTTATGGACGGTGCTTTGAAACCGTTTGTAAAAACCAACGAAAGTGTAAATATTGTAAAACAATTGGTAGATGAGCTTTACGAAGTTGGCGGAGTTTTCACTACCGTTTGGCACAATCACGCACTGACGTCAGACGAAGACGGAACCGACTGGCTTAATATTTACAAGGAAATTTTAAATTATCTGAAACAAAAACAACAATGACGGACATTGTTTTTTATAATAGAAACGAAATAGACGTGGAAAAGTGGAACGATTCACTTAAAAAAGCACACAATTATAATGTATATGCCGATAGTTTCTATTTGGATGTGGTTTCGCCTGGTTGGTCGGCTTTGGTTTCGGAAGATTATAAGTATTTGTTTCCATTGCCGAACAAAAAAAAGTTTGGGATTAACTACGTAATTCAACCTGTTTTGTCGCAACAGTTGGGACTGTTTTCGGAAAACGAAATCACGCCTGATATTTTATTTCAGTTTATTAATAAAATTCCAAAACGTTACGGTTTTGTAAAATTGTTTTTGAATGAAGGCAACGTGTTCGACAATATAAATATGCCTTTGCAGCGAAATTATACTCTGCAAATTCCTGATAACAGAGACGATATTCGCAATAATTACTCCACTAATTTGAAACGAAACTTAAAGATTGCAAATGCTGGCGAAATTAAGATAGTTTCGGACTCAAACCCTAACGAAGTTATTAGTCTGTTTAAACACAACAAACAAAAGGAGTTGGAGAATTTTAACAGCAGTATTTATATCGCTTTGCAAAAATTGTGTAAAAACACCAATCCTAATTGGCAGTGCAAGACTTACAAAGCCGTTAGCGACAATAAAACCGTATCAGGTATGACTGTAATAGAATACGGTTGCAAGTCTGTTTTTTTGTTTTCGGGAAATTCCGAAGCCGGAAAAGAAATAAGAGCTCTACCCTATTTAATTGATTGGTATTTGCACAATTGCGATAAAAAAATCAAAATTTTTGATTTTGAAGGGTCTAATGACGATGGCTTAGCAAGATTTTACTCCTCTTTCGGTGCCGATAAAGTAGATTATGCGTATTATTTTAGGAAGAGTAGATTGTTGTTTTTTGTGAACCATTAAGTTGTTGGCTATTAGCCATTAGCTGTTAGCATTTTGAACCATTAAGGCATTAAGGGACATTAAGATTATGCTATACACATTGTTAAGAAAAATCTTACCTCGTAAACTCCGCTCTTTCCCAACGTTTTCTTATCATTAACAATCCCATGAAAGTAAGAAATCCGTTTACGAGCAATATTTCAAATCCGAAATTATAACCCCAAAGCAATTGTTCGGAAAATTCATCAAGCAAAATACTGATAATAGGACAGATAACAGCAACAACGGGTACGTATTTATCTTTTAGGTTGAACTTGGTAAATAGTCCGAAGGCATACAAACCTAACAAAGGACCGTAGGTGTATCCGGCTATGGTAAATAGTTTGTCAATAACCGCCTGGTTGTTTATGGCTCTGAACACAACTATAACTATCAGAATAACAGTTGCGAAAGCGAAATGAACTCCGTAGCGAATTTTTCGTTTTTCCTTTTCGCTTAGGTCGTCGCGTTTGCTTAGTCCTAAAATATCAATTGTAAAAGAACTTGTAAGCGATGTTAGAGCTCCGTCGGCGCTGGGATAAGCAGCCGAGATAAGACCTATGAAAAACACTATTCCGGCAACAACACCAAGATGTTCAAAAGCTATATGCGGAAAAAGGTCGTCGGAGCGTAAAGGCAGCGTTATGCTTTTTGCATTAGCGTAGATGTACAACAATGCTCCCAAAATCAAAAACATGAAGTTAACTATGATAAGGATAAAGCTAAACGTAAACATGTTTTTTTGAGCAGATTTTATGTTTTTGCAACTCAAATTTTTCTGCATCATTTCTTGGTCAAGACCTGTCATAACAATGGTTATAAACATTCCGCTAAAAAACTGTTTTAAATAATGCCGTGGACTATGCCAATCGGTTTCAATCACTTTTGAATATTCGCTGTTAAAAACCTGTGCAAACATTTCATTAGCACTAAAATGCAGTTCTTTGCTTATGAAATAAATTGTAAGTCCCACAGCCAAAAGCATAAAAGTAGTTTGCAAGGTATCCGTCCAAATTATTGTTTTTACGCCACCTTTAAAAGTGTACAGAATGATTAGTAAGATAAAAATTGAAACCGTAACGCCAAAGGGTACGTTCCATGCATCGAACATAAATACTTGCAACACGTTTACAACCAAAAACATACGGAAGGAAGCACCAATTACTCTGGAAATTATAAAGAAAAACGACCCCGTTTTGTACGACCAAAATCCGAAACGTTTCTCCAAATAAGTGTATATTGAAGTCAGATTCAGTTTATAATAAAGTGGTAGTAAGATTGTGGCTATAACGGCGTATCCGAATAAATATCCCAACACAACCATAAGGTAGGTAAACTGTGTTTCGCCAACCCAACCCGGAACCGACATAAAGGTTACTCCCGAAAGCGATGCTCCAATCATGCCGTAGGCGACAACATACCAAGGCGAAGAACGGTTTCCTATGTAAAAGCCCTCGCTGTCGGCTCTGCGAGCGGTTATCCACGTTACTACGAACAATATTGCCGTATATACTACAAAACAAATTAGAATAATATTTGGTGTCAATTTTTTATAATTTAAGTTATTGTTTTTTTATCTGCTTTGCAAAAGCCAGCAAATCCGAAAATTTATAATTGATAAATATATCGCATTCCGTTGTTTTGCTCTGATTGCCTACGTACGCAGTAAGCATACCCAAGCGGTAACCGAAAAGCATATCCGAACACATATCGCCTACCATAATGCTTTTTGTAAAAACCACATCGGGAAAATCGCTACGAGCTTCAAGAGCCATTCCTACCGACGGCTTACGCATTACGCTGTTGGCTGTGCTAAGTTCGGGACAGAAATATATTTTGTCTATTCTGCCGCCGTTTTCAACAATACTGTCGGTCATAAAGTTATGAATATCGTTTAATTGTTCGATGCTCATAAGCCCCTTGCCTATGCCTTGTTGATTGGTAACGACGAAAATTCTGCTGAAAAGCTTAGACAAAACAGCGAAAGCATCTAATACTCCAGGCAAAAATTCAAACTCATCAACCGATTTAACGTAATCGCCGACTATACGCTTGTTGATAACTCCGTCTCTATCAATAAAAATTGAATATCCTTCTGTAATTTCTATCATAAGTTAAGGCTTCTAATAAAATCATCGGCTTTGGCGTAGTCGGACGGAATGCCGATATCCAAAAACTCTCCGTCTGATTTAAAAGATTGGAAATGATATTTTTGCGTGTATTTTTTCAAGAAATCATTTTCCATTGAAAAAACTTTTTCTTCCATTTCCGAAAGCACATTTCTGTTCAAAATGTAGATTCCACCGTTTATTAATCCACTTTTATGGCAATTTGCTTGCTTTTCGACAAATTTTTCAATTCTGCCGGTTTTATCGGTATCAATGCTTCCGTAGCGACTAATATCGTCAACCGTTTTGGTTGCGATAGTAATATCTGCCTGCGTTGTGTTATGAACATCAAGCATTTGGTTAAGGTTAACATTAAAAATAGTGTCGCCGTTTAATACAAAAACCTTATCGTTTTTAGTATGACTTAAAGCGTATTTGATTGCTCCGCCTGTCCCAAGCGGTTCAAGTTCGGAAACAAATTGTATTTCCAAATCGAAATTGTAATTCAAATTATTGATTACGTAATCTCGCAGATATCCGACCGAGATGTATGCCTTACCTACGTTATGTTTCTGCAAATATCTTAAAACGAAATACAGAAAAGGTTTCCCATTGACCGGAGCCATGCATTTGGGAATATCGCTCAAAACACTTTTAAGTCGAGTTCCTTTGCCGCCTGCAAGTATAATAGCTTCGTTCATGTTATTTTCTGAAATTTGCAAAAAGTTCTTCTTCAACAAGTTGACAAATAATGTGTCCAATGAGAATATGTGCTTCCTGAATACGCGGTGTATCGCTTGAAGGCACATTGATAAGATGCTTGCAATGATTTTTCATTTCGCCTCCGCTTTCACCTGTAAGAGCCACGCATGTCATTCCAAGCTTGTTAGCTTCTTTAAAAGCATTTACAACATTAGCCGAATTTCCCGAAGTGCTTATTCCCACGATAATATCGCCCTTTTTGCCGACTGCCTTGACCATTCGGGAATAGACTTCGTTGTACGAATAATCGTTTGCAACAGCCGTAAGATATGAAGTGTTGACGTGCAGAGCTTCGGCAGATAAAGGCGGTCGGTCGAAGTAAAAGCGTCCCGAAAGTTCGGCAGCCAAATGTTGTGCATCGGCTGCGCTACCGCCGTTTCCGCAAAACAAAACCTTACCTCCGTTCTTGTAACAATTTATTATTTCGGCAGTAACATTGCTAATGACAGTGTGTAGCTCGTCGGAAGCTAAAACCAGATTTTTAACCTCTACGCTGCTTTTAATAATATCTTTTACCTTAGATTTCATTCAATAAAAATTTATTATTTGTTTTTATAAGTCCAAGTTTCAATTCCCTGCTGAGTAAATCCGAAATTAAGTACTTTTCCACTCTTCTTGTTAAGAGCATTAATAACATCGTACTTTATTACTCCCGGACAGTAAAAAAAGAAGAAACCTCCGCCTCCTGCTCCGCTGATTTTACCGCCTACGGCTCCTGCTTCAATAGCGGTTTGATACACAGCATCGATAGACGGATTGGTTATTTCGTCAGCCATTTGCTTTTTGTACTGCCAGCCCGAATGCAACATATGCCCTATCTTCAACAAATCGCCGCTAAACAAAGCCGCTTTCATTTCTTTGACTTGCTCTTTTAATTTATGCATTGCCTCAATGGAATTTTTGTTGCCGCTCTTGACGTTTCTTTGCTGACTTTCGATTATTTTACTCGACAATCGGCTGGTTTCGGTATTGTACAAGACCAAATTATTGCTAAGTTCAAACAAAACTTCATCATCCAATCCTAATGGATTAACTATAACCTTGTTGTTTTCGTAAAACTCCATATAGTTGGCTCCGCCGAATGTTGCAGCATACTGGTCTTGCTTGCCACCAGCCATTTTTAAATCTTCTCTTTCTATTGAATACGCCAAATTTGCTAAATCGTATTTCCCGAAAGGCAACTTAAACCACTCGGCAAAAGCTCCTAATATTGATACAACTACCGCCGACGAAGTTCCCAAACCCGAACCCGGAGGAGCATCAACGCCAAGGGTGATGGTAAAAGACAAAGGTTTTTTGACAAAATCTTTTACTACTCTGTTGTAAACACCGGCAACTAAAATTCCTGCGTGGTCGGTTGGCAATTCCAAAGCCGAATCGAAAATAATTTTATTTATTTTGCTGGTTTTAAAATCAACCAACTGAATAATTATTTTGTTCGTATTGGTTGGTTCTATCGTTGTATAAGCATATCGGTTGATGGTGAAATTCAGTATTGCTCCACCGTAGATATCGCTATATGGGGAAACATCGGTGCCGCCTCCGGCTAAACTAATTCGTAATGGTGCTTTTGCTCGAATGTACATTTTTACTTTTTTGTATTAATCAACAAAAGTACATAATTTTTGATGTAAAGGAAATATATTTTAGCTTTTGGGTTGCGTGTTACGGGTTGCGGGTTCATTAGTCCCGAAATTTCGGAACAGAACTCAAAACTTCCACGTACCACACAACAAGCAACACGAATCTCGAAAGGCTAATAATAATTTAACACCATAAAAACGTAATATTTTAGACGAAATACTATTTTTACAAAATGAAAACTGCTAATTTTATACGTATTGTTAGCTTATTGCTAATTAATTGCATTGCATTTGGATTGTCGGCTCAAAATGCTGATACTCCTACTTTTGGGAAAAGAGAAAAGCTGTCTAGAATTAAAGACGAACATTTGGACGAAATTTCGGGTATTGTTGAGAGTATCAACAATCCGTACTATTATTGGGTTCACAACGATAGCGGCGACGATGCTGTTGTGTATCTGATAGATACACTTGGCTACACGGTAGCAAGAGTGCACTTGGAAGGAGGCAAAAATAGAGATTGGGAAGATATTGCAATAGGAAAAGATTCGCTTACCAACCGTGCTTACGTTTTTGTCGGCGATATTGGCGATAATCTTGCCCGACACAATATAAAACAAATACTGCGTTTTGAAGAGCCGATTATCACGGCAAACGACTCAGTGCAAGATATTTTTATTTCAGATTTTTGCACCATACATTTCGATTATTCCGATGGTAAAAGAGATGCCGAATCGTTGATGTATGACCCAATTTCGCAGAATTTGTACGTTTTTAGCAAAAGAGAGAAGAAAATACGTATGTACGAATTGCCTGCTTTTGGTGTTTGTGGCGACACTGTTATTGCCGTTAAGCAGTTAACAATAGGATTTTCATATGCAACTGCCGCTGATATTTCGTCAGACGGTACGGAAATATTGCTGAAAAACTACAGCAATGTGCTTTACTGGAAAAGACATCCGGCACACACTATTGCCGAAACTATGATTAGAAAAGGTGAAAAAGTCAGATATATCCCCGAGCCGCAAGGCGAAGCTATTTGCTGGACAAAAGACGGAAACTATATTACAGTCAGCGAAAAAAAGAATGTAGGTGAGATGCCGTTCATGTACTTGTATAGGAGAAAATAGAGTTTTGGTGATGGGTGAATGGTGAATGGTGAATGGTGGTGGGTGATGAGTGGTGGGTGATGAGTGATGAGTGATGAGTGGTGGGTGATGAGTGGTGAGTGATGAGTGGTGGGTGATGAGTGATGAGTGATGAGTGATGAGTGGTGAGTGATGAGTGATGAGTGAATAGCGTGTTCCACTGACCACTGACCACTGACCACTGACCACTACTTTTTAGTGCTGACAAATTTCTCCTTCAAACTCTTGCCGTATCTACGCGAAGCGAATAGTACTTTACCATTTGACAAGGTAACAGCTAATTCTTTCGGAACAAAACGCTTTATATACTGAGGATTAAGCAATAAACTGTTGCTTAAAATTAAAAAGTTAAAATCGTTAACAAGCATGTTCTTGTAGTATCCCAAGTTTCGGTGAGCTGTAATATATTTATCGGGGTTATTGCTATCGTCGATAAAGACTTTGGTAACTACGCCGTCGGCTTGCAGATAAATTACTTTTTTTACTTCAACAAACTCAACGCCTCCTTGAGCTACATGAAACGCTACCTTTTCTATATTTTGCTCAAAACCTTTATTCAACATAGATAATAAAACTCCAACTTTCTGATTGTAGTTAGAATTTATTAAACGTTTGGTTGCTTTTTCTATAGCTTCAATAAGTTCGTCAATATCAAGTGGTTTATATAAAAAATCTATTGCCGAATACTTTATCGCATTAAGAACATATTCTTTATCGCCTTCGCCGGTAATAAAGATTATTTCGAAATTAATTAGGTTGTTTGATTTAAGTTTTTGCAACAAATCGAAACTGTTTCCTTCAGGAAAACGTATATCAAACAAAACAATATCGAAACTGTTATTTTTAATAAGCTCGTATGCGTCGTCTAAAGTTGTTGCTATTTTTGGCTTTTCAACCAAATCTTATCTATTTTCTAAGGAACTCTTGATGTATAAAGCCGTAGCCTCTAAGTCTTCAACTATTAATATTTTAATGTTTTGTTTCATTATTAATTAATTTTTATTCGAGCCTTTTTTTGTCTTTAATAATCATGTTATTAAATTTAATAATACTGATCATCTATTTTAAATTTTATTTCAACAATCGTACCACTTATTGGATTATCGGATACATTTATTTTAATATCATATCCCAATTCGCTGAGGACTTCGGCACGCTTATTAACAAGCTGCATTCCTCTTGATTTGTGCGTAACAATTCCTTTTCTTTTATTTTCTTCCGATTTTTTTCTACCAATACCATCGTCAATTATTTTGCACAAAATTTCATCGTTTTCTTCAGAAAATTCTACACTTATCGTGCCATTTCCATCTTTAGGGATAACTCCATGTATAACAGCATTTTCGACAAAAGGTTGAATAAAAAATGGCGGTATATATTTTTCAAGTATTTCCGGATTTTGAACGTTAATATTGAAAGTTATTTTTTCGTCGGGATAATCCATTTTTTCCAACTGAACATATAATGTAAGCAAATCTATTTCTTCTTGCACAGAGATATTATTATTATAGCCATCTCCTATTAGTATTTTTGTGTTTTTAATAGATGCTTCCATGTTTTTACGGATAAGACGAGAAAATTTAACTAAATAGTTATTAGCTTGTATTTTATCGTTGGCGTTGATAAAGTTTTGAATTGATGTTAAAGAGTTAAAAATAAAATGAGAGTTAAGGTTAGTCTGCAAAAGAGCAACTTCCTGAAATTTTATTTTTCTTTTATTTTCAACGTTTTTCAATTTGTTTTTGAAATAAAAAAACGATACAAAAGCTAGTCCCAATAATAATATCGAAAGAATTAATAAGGCAGTTTGATAGAAATTAGGTTCTCTGAAAAATGACATATTAACAACAATGGGTATTTCTTGAACAATATCGTTATCGTCGAACAAATTGCTACCAAACTTGGCTCTTAGCTTAAAAATATATTTACCCGATTTTAAATTAGAATATGTTGCCCTACCCTGTTTATCGAAATTGCTCCAATCATCGTCGTGCCCTTCTAACATATATGAATATTCACGCTGGGTTGTTGACGAAAATCCCACCAACTCAAAATTTATCGAAAGGTTGTTGAAATTTTTCTCTACATTAAAACACAAAGGTTTGTTGTCGGTTGAATAGCTTACACCTTTGCCGTTAATATTAGTAATAAACAGATTTTGTTTTCCATAATCAGATGATATACCGTTTAAATCGACCTTATAAGTTCCATTAATACAAGGCACGTATAAGTTAGAACCTTTAATAAACAAACCTCCCGACGCTATTTCTTGCCCATCATATCCATTACGATGATTGTACATTTTGTAATAAAGTAAATTTTCATCGTAGAATTTTTTAAAATCGATGAAGAAAAGTTCATGCGATGTTCCAACTATAATGAACTCATTATTGTAATCATTTACACTTAAAATATAGGAATTGAAAATATCTTTTCCTACGTTACTAATAGTTTGTGTTTCTTTATTGAAATGGTACAAACCTTTTGTTGTACCTATCCACAAGTTGTTGTACGCATCGGTGTGTAAAGTAACAACTATACCTTTAATTATGTTATTAAAAATTGTATTTGTATTTGTTAGTTTTTCTTCATTTTTATCGTAGAAAAGAAGATTTTTATTAGAACCTATCCAGGCATTACCATTTGCTTCTATAGCGAAAGAAGATGGTCGTGTAGGTATTAGCGTTTTAGTGCTATCAATAACGTAATTGACATTGAGATTTTGATCAATTATACCAAAGCCGTTCTCGGCACCTATAAATACTACTTTGTTATTCTTATCGTAGGCTGTTGTAACGCAAATATGATTTGTAATTAGTTTGGTTTTTCCATCTTCTAACATAACAACCCCCTCTTGCGAAGGAAAAAACAAGCGATTTTTATCATCTTTACAAGCCGAATAGTAGAAAGAAGTTATAGGTATGCCTTCATACAACGGGGTTTTTACTTTAGTATAGGTAGCCTTGTTAAAATCAATTTTGTATAAGCCGTTCATATACGCTCCGGCATAAATATTTCCATAGTCGTCTTCAACCAGCGTCCATATGTTACTAATAAAATTTTCAGGATAAGATGCTATAGGACAATTAAACAACTGAAACAAGCCTTCATCGGAGCAAACCCAAATGTTTCCATCAAAGTCAATAATCGATTGAAAGGTATATTCTACGTTTAAAAGTTTTTCAATATACTTTATGTCATTTCCGTAATCGTCGACTAAAATATTGCAACTAAATACATATGGTAAGGGAATCGTAATTCTTTCTACGGGTAGATTATTAACTTTTTCTATAAAAATACTACTCCCTTTTTTTGAGTATTTCAAATAGGTTAAATTAGTATACACATCGCGTATTTCAAGCTCATTATCAGATAATTTAACATAATAATAAAAAAAATCGTCACCATAACTATTAATCCCAACAACATTGAATTTACTCTGGATTTCAAGCAATTTCACCTTATTTTTGTGATACGAATACATGCAATCATCAGAAATAAACAAAACTTCTCCGGAAACACCATTGTAAACACACGAATTAAGCCATGTAGGTTTATGTTCTATACTTTGTTTGTTAACTATATCACCATCTATATTATATTCAGATATATGTCCAACACCACATATAAAAAAAGTGATATCGCCAGCTAAAACCATACCTTTGGTGTAATCTAAGATTTTCTTAAGTTCAAAATTGTTATATGTATATATTGCATCCCTTGTGGAAATAATAACCGCACCATTTTTTGTTTCTCCAATAAATTCCACATGTTCCAAATTGATAATAGTTTCAAAATTATCGCCATTAAACTTAGCCAATCCACCCTTTGTACCAACCCAAATATAGCCTTTCGAGTCTTGAAACACTCTTTGTACCTGTATATGCGGCAAGCCATGATTGGTAGTATATTGCTTATAAGGGATTTCGGCAGACGAAGCATAGCTATAAATGCCCAAGAATAAAATAAACACCAATGCTATTCGATAGTTCATGTTCACATCGTATTTTTATGCAAATTAACAAAATTATCACAACAAATCAAACCATTTATTAAAATAATCGACCGTTTGTTTTTAAATACAACCACTTGTTATGTTGTATAGCTATAAATGGAATTGCTTTTATATATTTGTTCCGAAAAGTTAACAATTAAACCAATTAAACTATTTAATCACATGAAACACAAACTATCTACAAAGCTTTTAAAATTAACGGTTCTAATTTTACCGTTTACATTTTTGTTTTTCTTAAACTCTTGTCTTGAAGGCGGTGGAGGCGGTGGACTGCCACAACAAGAACCAGTATCGAAAGAAGTGAGCAACGATCAAGGAGGCTCAGTATCGCAAAGTGACTACTCGATTTTGATGCTTCCAAACTCATTAATGCAAACAAACCCCAATCAAATCCCAAGTGTTACACTTTCTATTGAAGTTGGAGCCGAAACACCTGTTAATATTCCATCGACTTACCAGCTAATTGGACAGGTTGTAAAATTCGGACCCGAAGGTTTTGTTTTTAACTATCCTCTACAATTAATTTTTCCGGTCGGGGATGCTACCGATTGCGAAAACTTCGTTGTAATATATTTTGACGAATTAGAAGAAGATTGGGTTGAGATTCAGATAACAGATATATTATCCGAACCCAATAGAGTAGCAATATCTTCATTTAAACTGGGCACTTTTGCTTTGGCAAGAAAATCAAACTTACGAAGTAATCAACCTCATAGGGCTTACGGTGGAGTTAGAATTGGAAGAAATGTTGATTGGAACGTCTTCTACTCATTAACTATTAAAGATTTTATTCCTAAATACCAAGTAACTCCTAATCAAGCGGCTAGATTTATAGGTTATAATGCCACATCTCTTTGGGAAGCCGAAACGTTTCATACACGCAACCCATTGGCAATGGTTATACCACAAGGTGAGTACCATATTTGGGTTAGTAAATTGGATATAACCACAGGAAGATGGTTGACATATTCGGTTCCATGTCATATAGTTGTTGACAGACCTCTTAATAGAGTTTGGCTAACCTGGTCACTCAACATGGTTGAGCTTTATAGAGAATGGTACGACTTGTCAAATTACCTAACAGGCGGTACATGGATAGAGTATCGTCCGGATGAATTGCCAGTTCCTTCTGAAACTGTTGGTACCGGAAAATTCCAAGCCACATTAACTTGGACAAATTCTGCAAACTCTACAGCAGACCTTGACTTGCACATGTACGGACCAAATAACGTACATATATATTGGGACAACAAGAGTGAACCCAACTTTGCTTTTGAGTTGGACTACGACTGGATAGATGAACCAGGAAATGCTGTAGAAAATATATATTCTGTTTCAGACGATATTACACCCGGACGGTATAAAATAGCTGTACACAACTACTATGGTGTCTCTCAAAAAAGATATAATGTTAGAATAATAAATAATGGAGTTGTTAAAAACTTTTCGGGAACAATAGACGATGATGAAGAAAAAATACTATATGAGTTTAATTATTAATTATTATAAATATTGTTTTTTTTGTAATTAACTTTTATTCATAGCCCTTGAACTGCCTTAGACACTAAGGCAGTTTTTTTGTGCGTATTGTTGGTGGATGGTGATGGGTGGTTCTTGTCAATTAGCAATTGACAATGTACAATTATTAATTAATTGCTAATTACTAATTGATAATTGAAAATTGCCCCGTAACACGTATCACGTAACCCGAAACACGGTTACCACCAACCCCTAATGTTATAAATTGTTCTCGGCTGATTGCTTCCGAAAGCAACACCAATATCTCTTGCAGCACTTATTTGCTGTTTTATTATATCAACTCCGTCTTTATACGCTCTCATTTGGAAGTCCCAATCGCGTTTTTCAATTTCATTTACCTTTTTTGCAATTTTATTCGACAATTGCTTTGCTTCGTTAAAGCATGAAGCTGTCGGATCAATTTGAATCAGGAAACTTGCAGCATTGTTAGCTCCATCGAGGTTTTGACTGATATTCCATGCATTGTTAGCATTGTTGAGAAGGACTTTGCAATCGTATTCGATTTTTTCTTTATAAACAACTGCAACTTTATCCATTGCCTTGTCGTAACACTCTTTGCACACCTCGGGAATTGAAATCAACAAATATATTGCTTGGTCGTATTGATTACTTGCTCTCAGCATTTCAGCTTCTTTCAAAATAAAATCGCACTTCGTGTTGTAGTATTCAATGATTTTTTTGCTTGTTTCTCTCAACATTTTTTGAATTTCCGGATTATCGCTTTTAAGCTGTTTGAAAGCTGCCAAATAAGCCTTTGCTTCAGTATCGCCAACACCCTTAAGATTTACTGTTGCGCTTTTAAACAAAGTTCCATCGTAGCCATCACCCGAATAAAGCGACAACTCTACTGTATAGACGTGCATTGGTGGCACTGTTGGCGTAATGTCTTTTGAAAGTAAATTTACATTTGGCGTTAAAATAAAGCGATTAAAAATAGAATTGCTTCCCAAACCGTTTTTGGTTATGGCTTGATTTAATCTGTTTGTAAGAGTGGCGACTGCCGAAGCCGGTATTTCGTCAAGCACCTCATCGGTAATAAATACGTTTAGCGCTACTCTTGATTGGTCATCTAATTTCCCTTCTTTATTTTGAGAAATTAATCCTGTTGAAACCAATAAGCCTATTAGTAATATTGATAATGTTTTTTTCATGTCTTTTAGATTTTAATTATTTTTCTCCGACAATTATTGAAACTTGTCCAAGTCCTTTTGTCATTACTTTTGATTCGATAGAGAAATTGTCCTTTAGATATTTCTGCAAACCTCTACCCCAACGTCTTGCGTCCATTGCTCTTTCCCTAGTATCGTATAGTGGTATTCTAACTTGTTCGAACACCATTGTGCTTTCGGTTGCATCTGTTGTGCTGAACCTGCCTTTTACGGTATTGTCGTTGACCCAATTTTCAATATGTACACCTAATTCTTCGTCTCCGAACTCAGTTTCTAAATCACCGTCGAAGTTGCTCCAAGTTTTAACTCTTAGTGATATTTCTCTACCATTTTCGAACAAATCGTCAAAATGATTTTGTAATTGAGAGTTAAAATTATCTAAGTGAGCTAAAACAGCTTCTTCCAACAATATAGGTAGTTCAGCTGTAAACGATGAAGCACCCGTTCCTGAAGCTCCTGCAATTTGTTTGTCGGTATATGCATCTAATCCCTGTAAATTAAAAGTTATAGACCTTTTTGGTCCGGTAGTATTTACTATCCAGGTTAACTGCATCCATATATCGGCTTTTGCTGTTTTACGCAGTTTATCGATAGGTGTTTCAATAATATCGCTTCCTGATTTGCTCATTAGTAAGGCATCTTCAGCAGATTCATTTTCGAGAGTTTTCAAAGCACTTTCTAAATTTTTGAGAGGAAAGCCTCTGTCTGCCATAAGTTCGTTTATTTTGCTTATTACAAGAAGCAGTTCTGCATTTTCCTGAAATGCTCGTTTGTAATCTGGTAATTTTACAATTCTCCCCATGTTATCAAACTCTTGCATAAATCCGTTTTGGTTACACCATATATCGCTGGGCACTACCATTATTGTGGGTTTTTTAGCTTGTGGCGATGCCATAAGCGTTATGCAAAGAGCAATGGTTATTAATACTAATCTTTTCATTTTTCTATATATTTAATGTTAAAGGTCAATTGGAAGTAACATTCCTTGTAGCTAACACGTTTGTCAATCATGTTTTGCTAAGCATGTCAGTTCCATAAAAACTATTATTTATTATTTTATTATTTTATTATTCCGTCTTCAATCATTTTCTTTTTCAAACCACTTCTGTCAATTCTCACGACTAATCCGTGTACAACGCTTTCTTTATCCTTTTTTCTATTTCTTGAAAATTTATTTGCTACTTTTTCGTCTTTCAGACTAACATAATCTAAATATTCACCTTTATCTCTAAAAAATTTATTGAAATAGTCTTCGTATTTTTTGTGTGCATTTACTTCCAACAACACAGGTTTTTGTTCACAAATATCTCTTCCTGAACGTATTCCGTTAAAAAGGACATCATATACTGCATTTTTCTTAGCTTGTTCTATCGCATCGGATCTGTTTCTACCTCTTCCCCAAGCTTTTAGTGTTTGCGAACCGTCTAGTTCAACTCCAAGACATTCTATTTTGTACTCGTATCTTGCTACATTTCCGTATTGTGTTTCGCAACTAACCATCAAAACACAAAAAGACATTATTACTATATATTTAATTATTTTCATTTTCTAAAATTTTAAAAACCACTTCCTAAACTTTTAATTATTCCTGCGTTTTCTAAATCTTTACGCAGCTCTGCAGTGTTAACGCTTACAATAACACCAATTTTATACTCTTTGCCGATTTTCATTATGTCGCCGGCTGCAATATTTCCATCGTTGATGGCTTGAACAAATTTCATGTATTTTCCGCCATCTTTGAAAAAATCTTCAAAAAAATCTTTTTGTTCATTTTCCAAATTTGGATTTTTCGTTAAAGGTCTTTGTCCAGGCACACCCGACTTACCTGTAAAGCCTTTAAATATCACTCCGTGTACTGCATTTTTCTTAGCTTGTTCAATCGCTACTTTTGCTTTTTTTGAATACGACCAAACCTTTACTTGGACAGTACCCTGAACTCCTACTCCTTCTGCTTCAATTTCGTAACGCCATTGCTGAGTATCGGTGTCTGCTCTTCGTCTTGCCTGACTGTAACTTGTTGTAGATATTCCTAATAAGAATACTAACAACATTAAATTGATTGTTGTAATTTTAGCTTTCATATTTTTAATTATTTGATTTGTTTTATTAACATTCCTGGATAAATTTTACTACTTCTTCCTCTAAACTCCGTGTATTTGGGGATGTTTTTGGCTTCTTCCGAAATTAATTCATCGGTTAACTTATACCTGTTATCCCAAATACAATCTTCTTTTGGCTTTATTACTGCAACTTGTTTAAAACTTGTTCTTTCTGTTTCGGGATCAACTATCATTTCAAGTACTTCAAATCTCGAGTTCTTTGTTATACCTTCTTTTAGTCCAATTTGAGCTCTTATTGGGTCGATTGAAGTGATAGGAACTTTTGGCATAAAAACCTCGTATTTTTTCTGTAATTTACTAAAGCTGTTGTCAATGTTGCGTATAACAACTCTTTCTATGACTTGTTGTTCAGTTTCTTCTACTGTAAATATAACGTGACTTTTTGAGCTCTCAACTCCCAAAAGTTTTAGTTTAAAGATATCGGTTGTCTCAAGCAATTGCGGATTTTTCCAAATATCAGTGTAAAATACTGCTGCCACCGAATCGTTCCAATCTAATTGATATAGCCAAATTATTGAAACAGCCGTATATCCTTCTTTCGTGGCATTATACGTTTGTTCCGCAAATGTTACGGCTAAATCTTTCGTAAACTCATTTGAAATTTTATCTGCTTGTTTTACAGCAAAATCTCTAACAGCTCTAGCAACCGGTTCATTTTTGTAGAAAGCGAGTTTTGTATATGTAACGAACGTATTGTTGATTAGCAATTCTCCTGCATCAGCTATTGAAGCTAAGCCTCGCGCCTGATTTTTTGCTATATTTACTTCCATTTCCGTTGCATTATAGTTTCCTCTTTCTTGTATTAGAGACATATCGAATTTATTATCTTCTTTTGAGTAATTAAACCACTTGGCAACCAGCTTATTAGCCAATTTAGTTTCATTGAAATACTTGTCTAATTTCACATGAATAATCATGTTCTCGCGTCCAGATTTGTTATCAATAAATCCTGAGGTAGCCTCTTTTAAGTACTCATCAGCTTCTGCGTTAATTTCTTCATCTTGTACGTTATGTAATACGCGTTCTTCTTCGGTAAGTTCGTAATTGTCGGGTGTAAACACCGGAACATCAACTATATGGTTGTTGTATTTGTCGGGAAACGGATATTTATCATACGCTTGTAGTACGTACTCGCTTTTGTCGGCAATACCCGAATTAACTATTCCCAAATGTAGTGAGCTACGTTTGTACTGGATTTGGTTGTCGGTTATTTGTGAATAAAGATTGGTATTTAAAAATATGGTTATAAAAAATATTATTAATAAATTTTGGTTCATTGTTATATGTATTCAATAATTCTTATATGCATAATTAATACTTGTGTTGTTTATTTGTCTTGTTTTTTCAGTTGTGTTACTGTAAAAACAATTAAAAAACATTTCCTTAAATAATATAATAATATAAAAAATGTACTTACCCTTTTTGATAAGACCAAATGTTTTCTTCCCTTATTAATACTTTATAAATCAAACACTTGGATTTGTATTTAAAATTATAAACAATAAAAGAGGCAAATTAATTCGCCTCTTTTATTGTTTATAGCACTACATAATCTATTAGTACCAGCCTCTTAGTTTCATAACTTCAGCTACTTTTTTAACTGAAATCATATAAGCGGCTTCTCTAATAGTTACCTTGTATTCTTGTGCAAGATCCCAAATAGCATTAAATGCTTTAATCATACCTGCTTCTTGTTTAACTTCTACTTCTTTTTCAGTCCAATAAAATCCTTGTAGATTTTGTACCCATTCGTAGTACGAAACAAGAACACCACCGGCATTGGTAACGATATCAGGGGTAACAATAATGTTACGTTGTTTTAGAACTTCGTCTCCGCCTGGTGTGGTAGGTCCGTTAGCAGCTTCGCAAATAAGTTTGGTGTTAACAATTTTTGCAACGTCTTCGTTAATTGCATTTTCTAATGCTGCAGGGATTAAAATGTCTAGTTGTAATCTCCAGAACTCATCTGTGGTAATTGTTTTGGAACCTGGGAAGCCTAATAGGTTTTTATGTTCGCTGACATAATTAACCATTTCGTCATAATCTAAACCATCTTCTTTGTATATTGCATAAGGTCCGTTTTTGGGCTCCCATTCTGCAATAGCAATAGGTTTGCAACCTTGCTGGCAAAGATTTTTAACTGTAAAGCGTCCTGCGTTACCAAAACCTTGAACCGCTACTCTTGCTTTTGTAATATCGATGTTTAATTTTTTTGCAGCTTCGCGAGCAACAATATAAATTCCGTAGCCGGTTGCAGCATTTCTACCTTCGGAGCCTCCAAAAGGAACTGGTTTTCCTGTTAAAACTCCAAGTGTATGGTGATCACCATTAAGTTTAATGTACTCGTCAGTCATCCAAGCCATAATTTGAGCATTGGTATTAACGTCTGGTGCAGGAATATCCAATTTTTCTCCAAGATACTTATGAACTCCTCTTATATAACCTCTTGCAAGTTGTTCTAATTCTCTTTTTGACAATTCTAATGGGTTACAAACAACTCCTCCCTTGCCACCACCGTAAGGAACTCCGATGATACCGCATTTAAAAGTCATCCATACGGATAAAGCTTTTACCTCATCAGCATTTACATCCGGATGAAAACGGATGCCTCCTTTAGCAGGTCCTATTGCAGTGTTGTGTGAAGCTCTGAAACCTTTAAAAACTTTTACCGAGCCATCATCCATTTTAACAGGAATACTGACTTCTATAAGTCTTTCGGGTTCTTTCAAAATTTCATAAACACTTGGATCTAGGTTTAATTGATCACAC
Source organism: Lentimicrobiaceae bacterium (assembly GCA_033809755.1). GTDB lineage: Bacteria > Bacteroidota > Bacteroidia > Bacteroidales > UBA4417 > UBA4417. Next base: position 19,453 of record JAPXLB010000009.1, on the reverse strand, counting down.
GCTCTTTTTACTTTTTGTTGTGCTCCAATTAGAGGATTCAAATTTTCTTTTGACATAATTAGCCTCCTTTTATTTTAAATTGATTTATAAATAATTGTATTATATTTTAACATTACAAATGTAATATCTTTTTGTTAATTGCAAGTTAATAATCGTTATTTATTTTTCTGCACAAAGATACGAAAAGTTTTTAAGACTTATATGATGATTTTTGTACTTTTGTTTTACAGTTTAAACAAACATCAACACAAAAAAATCAACTATGAACTATAAACTTTGGCTTGCTATTATTTTTATTACAGCTTTTTATTTCGACTTATCATCGTGCACAACTGCTGTAATATCAGGCAAATACACAGCAGATGGCAGACCAATTATTTGGAAAGTTCGCGATACGGATTTTCTTGACAACTGCGTAAAATACTTCAACGATGGCGAATTTAAATATATGGGTTTGCTAAATTCTTCCGACACAAATTGCACTCAAATTTGGGCAGGGTCTAATAATTTTGGATTTGCGATAATGAATAGCGCTTCTTTTAATGTAAACATCGGAGATACAAGCGATAGCAACGACTATGAAGGGATATTCATGAAAAAAGCTTTGATGCGTTGCAAAAACCTATCCGATTTTGAAGCTCTGCTTGAAACTGAAAAACGACCTATGGGTTTGGCTGCTCACTTTGGTGTTATTGATGCAGAAGGTGGTGCTGCTTTTTATGAAGTAAATAATTACACATTCACAAAATTTGACGCCAATGATATTAATACTGCTCCGAACGGTTATATAATTAGGACTAACTATTCGTTTACAGGCAAAGAAAATGTTGGCTACGGATATGTTAGATACAAGATTGCAAGTCTTAATTTTGATGCTGTAAATTCGACCGCAGAGCTAACTCCAAAATATTTAATTCAAACTGCTACAAGAAGTTTTATTAATCCTATGTTGGGTGTTGACTATCGTAAAGAGTTCTCAAACCGTCCTTACACCGAAACATTTGTCAGCTCCGATGATTTAACATCAAGGTTTAGCACAGCCTCGAATGTTGTTATAAAAGGAGTAAAACCTTCAGACGACAAAGAAATGTCTGTTATGTGGACAAATGTAGGGTTTCCGAACACTTGCGTGTCTTTTCCAGTTGTAGTAAAACACGGCGAATTGCTGCCAGTTATCCTATTATGTAAAAATAACAAAAATTCCGCTCTGAACGAGTGGTCTAAAGAACTGAAAAACAAATGCTATCCTATTGTTACTGTTGAAAAACCAAAATATCTGAAAATATCAGAACTTTTCAATAGTGAAAACACAGGTATTATACAGAAAATTGAAGTTATTGAAGAAGGTGTTTTTGCTGAAACAAACTCTTTGATGAACAAATGGTACAACGCTCCGCCTAGTAAGGGCGAAATGGAAAAATTGTACAAAAATATTGAAGATAAGATCGTAGAATTTTACAAGAATTAAAGTCTGATTATTCGCCGATTATGCCAAAATAGAATCAGGTTTTTGTTTTATGAAACCTTTTTCAAAAGCCAAATCAAACATGGTTTCAACAGCGTGCAGACCTTCGTCGGGAATGTAATTGCTATACTCGTTTACGTACAGATTTATGTGGTTTTGCATTACTTCATCGTTGATTTCTTGTGCGTGATTTCTCACAAAATCGCTAATTCCACCACGTTTATAAGCAATATCAATGCTTTTTTGAATGGCATCTTCAATAATGGGCACATATTTACGATCGACTTTATTGTTTATAGCTATTGTTCCTAAAGGCACAGGAGCCGAAGTTTGCAGTTCCCACGCGTTTCCTAAATCGTGGATTAAATGTAATCCTTTGCTTTCGTACGTAAACCTACTCTCGTGGATAATCACTCCGGCAGCTACTTCTCCTTTTATTATTGCATCTTCAATTTCTGAAAAAATCATCTCAACAGGAATAAAATCGATATCGGTACATAATTTTAATAATAAGTATGCTGTCGTTTTTTTGCCGGGAATGGCAATTTTTTTTCCTTCCAAACTTTTAAGAGATGTTTTGTGTTTGCCAATCAAAAGTGGTCCTGTACCAAAACCCATTGCAGAACCTACTCTAAGCATTTTGTACCTGTCGGTCAAATTTAAAAAAGCACCGAAACTCAATTTGCTTATGTCGTAAGTGTTGTTTTCGGCAAGCGTATTTAGTTTTTCAATATCGTGAAAATAACATTCAATTTCTATATCATCAATCTTGATTTGCTTATTGACTAATGCATCAAAGATGAAAGTATCATTAGGACACGGTGATATGCCAAGTGTGAGTTTCATTGTTACAAAAAATTATATCTAAAAGGCAAATGTACAAATATATGGTGAATGGTGAATGGTGTGAGTGATGAGTGATGAGTGATAGGTGATGAGTGATGGGTGGTGGCAATTAGCCCCGAAACTTCGGGGTGCAATGAACAATAATGATAAGTAATTGATAATTACTAATTGTTAATTGAAAATTGACCCCGCACCTCGCAACACGTAACTCGCAACCCGCAACACGTAACACTATCCACCAATGATTAATTCAAGTATTTCACTCAAATTGCCAATAGCAAGTTCCATATTCCACTTTTCTTTATCGCGTTTTTCAACATAATTTGATACAGCTCTAATTTCAACAAAAGGAACATTTGCGCATTTGCAAGCATACATAAAACTTGCACCTTCCATTGTTTCAATATCAGCTTTGGTATCGGCACGATAACTTAGTGCCTTTTGAGTATCGGCGTGCATTAAACTTACAGTATTTGAGGTAACCTGTTTAAAATTAATGAGAGTGGGAATTATTTTATAAATATCAGTATCAAACCTGATTGCTGAATCAATAAATGGAAATTCGTTATGTTTTATAATGTTAAGGTCGTTAGCCGAACTAAAAATTCCGTTTTCGGTATAACCTAATTCGGGAATGTAATTTTCGGCAACTACAACAACTTCGCCTAAGGGCAATTCTCTATTATAAGCTCCGCAAACACCGACATTAATAGCCAACGAATAAGTGTCTGTCAGCAATTTTTGTGTAGTCTTAACCGCCATAGGAATAACACCAACGCCTGTGATAAGAATATCTAAATCAACATTATTGAAATTGCAAGAAAAAAACTCGTTATCAGAATTGGTAAGGCATTTACATTTCTTTAAAAATGTATTTATCTCCGATTTATCTGCAACAGCGATTAGTACTTTCATGAATCAATATTTTTAAGTGAATAGTGATTGGTGGTGAGTTACGGGTGGTCAGTGATGGGACTTCGCTGGCTGAGCGTAGTCGAAGCACGAAGTCCTGCAAATTGAACGCATTCAATATTTTCGGCACTTCGACTTCGCTCAGTGAGCGAAAATATTGAACCCGCACCACTATTTCAAATTAAGCAAGAACATACATTTCTCAAAAAGCTCGGTATTATCCTGAACTCCTGAAAAAAGTTCGGCTCCTGGACCGAAAGCAAACACCGGAACCATGACAGCTGTGTGGTCGTTGGTTGTAAAGGCTCCTTTTACAGTTGCATCTTCAAAAGAGCCATCGTTTATCGCATAGCCGCCTGTTTCGTGGTCGGCAGTGATTAAAATAAGAGTTTCATTATTTTGTTTTGCAAATTCCAAGGCTTTACCAACGGCTTTGTCGAAATCGACAGTTTCGCTTACAACAAAATCGGAGTTGTTGGCATGACCGCCCCAATCTATTTGCGAGCCTTCAATCATGATAAAAAAGCCTTTTTTGTTACGCTGCAACACTTCCAACGCTATTTCGGTTGCATCAGGCAACATATCTCCTCTACCGTTTATAATAGAAGGCAAATGTTTATCAGCCAAAAACACAGCTAACTTATTATCTTTTTTGGTGTTTATATCATTCAAATTTCTATAAACGGCGTATTTTTTCTGTTTAAGCTCGTCAATTAAGTTTCTTCCATCTTCGCGTACAGCAAAGTTAAGATAGCCACCACCGATGAATAGGTCTATATCGGTTTTTAAAAAATCTGCTGCAATGGCTTCGTAATCGTTTCTGTTGGCATTGTGAGCAATAAAACTTGCAGGTGTAGCGTGTGTAATCGACGAAGTAGAAATTAATCCGGTTGCCAAACCTTTATCCGATGCGTATTCCAGTATTGTTTTAAGAGGTTTACCTTCAGGGTCGACGGCAATACGCCCGTTATTGGTCTTTTTGCCGGTTGCAATTGCAGTTCCACCTGCTCCCGAATCGGTGATATATTTATCAGCAGAATGGGTAACACTAAATCCTGTTATAGGCATAGAAGTGATATTCATGTTTTTGTTTAAAACAGTATATGCCGAGTAAACGTGCGACACCCCCATTCCATCTCCTATCATCAAAATTATGTTTTTAGGCTTTTTTACATCCTTATAACTTTGACTGTCAAAACTCTGAGCACTAACAGTGACAGATGTAAGAAGTATAAATGTTAGTAGTATTGAAATTAGTCTGTTCATATGTTTGTTGTTTTAAAATTTTTAGCAAAGTTAGCAATTTGAAAAAAATGAATTGTAATAATTGTATTGTTATTGCAAATTTAACACTTAGTTAATATTTACACTGTCAATCCGAAAAAAGAGTTCCAAATTCGCAAAACAATTACCAATATTAGACTTACTACAATAAATACTTCAAAAGCAAATGTTTTCTTTTTAAACGATAGAGCCATGTTTATCATGTATATCACCGAAGGTAATAGAATAAAAACAGCTTCGGCAACAGGAACACCGCACAAAAAAGATAATATCAGCGATGTGATAAAAAATGCAATTATTATTTTCGACTTAATTTTAGTCCTGATAACTTTATCGTATAAGTTATTTAGCACAATAAATAGCGATACTAAAACAAGCAAAACAACTACTATCCCTGCAGCGTTAGTCGTATAGGTTTCGGAGATATTGATGCCGGGATTAAAAATCAATGGAAAATATTCGACTAAAATATTGATTTCGCCTACTAAAAATATAAATGTTAAATAAAATAAATAAGGCAATAAAAAACCTATTGAAACTATAATATACTCGCGCCAAGTGTTAACTCTGTGCTCTATAAGTGCAATAAAACAAAAAATATAAAAATAAATATAAGGTAAATAAATCAGCGAGGCTACACTAATCAGAAACGCCCCTATTAACGTACTTTGCAAACTGTCTTTCTTGGAAGAAATATTTAAAAAATAGTATATGCCGAACAGCATGAAAAAGTTGGCTAACAGTACAGGATGTAATGTCAAACATTTGGCATTCCAACTGTAAAGTACTACAGTCAGTAGCGAAGGAAAATAATTATTGTTTTGAATTAAATGATTTTTGATAAAAAAAACATTAATTATAAATGCCTGAAACAATACTAAAACCCAAGCAATTGCTACGGAAAAAAAGGGCGCAGAAAATAATTTGACGATATCGGAATATAACGGACCTTGTATATTTGAGCTTAAGGCTGCTTCAGGACGAAGAAAAGAAGGATACCATAAAGCGCAAAAGACAATTATTGTGATCAATATTTGTAGTAAAAACGACTTTTTTGTTAACTGTTTAATCATTTACAATAATCAAGCGTTTTACAAATTTAATAGGTCTTTTCCAATATCCGAACGATAGTACATTTTATCAAAACTGATAGTCGACATAAGTTTATACGATTTATCGACTGCCTTGCTGATAGTGCTATCAAGAGCTGTGCAAACTAAAACTCTTCCGCCGTTTGTTAACAATTCATCATTTTTGACTATTGTTCCCGCATGAAAAACAATATTATCGTCGTTTTTTATATTGGTATTGCCAACTATTTTGATTCCTTTTTTGTATGCATCGGGATAGCCGCCTGAAGCCGCGACAATTCCGACTGCTGCTCTGTCATCAAATTCCACATTAGCATCATTTAATCGGTTTAAACCAACGTTTTCCAACAACTCCAACAAATCGGTTTTAAGTCTTGGTAATACAACTTGAGCTTCGGGGTCGCCCATTCTGACGTTGTACTCTATGACGTACGGTTCGCGATCAACATTAATAAGTCCGAAGAAAACGAAGCCTTTGTAATTAAAGTTTTCTTGTTTGATGCCTGCGATTGTCGGCTCAACAATCTTGTTAATAACCTTGTCTTTAAATTCCTTATCAAAAAATGGTACTGGCGAGACTGCTCCCATACCTCCGGTATTGGCTCCCGTGTCGTTATCGCCTATTTTTTTATAATCCTTTGCTTCGGGCAACAAAACGTATTTTTTTCCATCGGTCAAGGCAAAGACAGAGAGTTCAATTCCTGATAAAAATTCTTCTATTAGTATAGTCGAAGATGCCTTTGCAAATTTTTCTTCAATCAGCATTTGATTGACGGTTGTAATGGCTTCGTCCAAGTTTTCGGTAATAATAACACCTTTGCCTGCAGCCAAGCCGTCGGCTTTAAGTACGTATGGTGGTTTTAAAGTTTTTAAAAAATCAATGGCATCTTTTACTTCACTTTTACTAAACGATTTGTATTTGGCTGTCGGAATATTGTACTTTTTCATAAATCGCTTGGCAAAATCCTTGCTTCCTTCCAATTGGGCAGCAGTTTTATCGGGTCCAATTATCATCAGTTCGGAAAGTTTATCAACACCTTGCAAATAATCAACAATACCGGCTACAAGCGGAGCTTCGGGACCAACAATAATCATATCAATATTATTAGCGATAGTAAAATTCTCTACCTGCTTGAAGTCGGAAATATCAATATTTACATTGCTTGCTATTTGGTTGGTTCCGCCATTCCCCGTAGCTACATATAATTTATTTAGTTTTTTGCTTTTGCTTACCATGTACGCAAATGCGTGCTCTCTGCCTCCACTGCCCAAAATAAGTACGTTAAGTTTTTTATCCATAATTTCTAACAAATTAATCCGCCAATTATTTCGTTTATATCTTTAATATTGTTGTTTATGCAATAATTTTTCAACCCTTCAATAATTTTCACACTTGCCAACGGGTCAATAAAGTTATAAGTCCCAACCTGAACAGCAGTTGCACCCGCCAGCATAAACTCAACAGCATCAGTTGCATTGGTGATACCTCCCAATCCTATAATCGGGATTTTAACAGCATTATAAACTTGCCAAACCATTCTGAGAGCCACAGGTTTAACGGCAGGTCCCGACAAACCACCTGTAATTGTAGAAAGTACAGGTCTTCGAGTGTTGGCATCTATAGCCATACCCATAATGGTATTGATAAGTGAAACCGAGTCGGCTCCTTCTGCCTCGACGGCTTTGGCAATATCGGCAATATTGGTAACGTTAGGCGACAGCTTGACTATCAGTATTTTATCATAAACTTTTCGGATACTTTTGGTTACTTTTGCAGCCATATCCGGCGAAGTGCCAAAAGCCATACCGCCTTGTTTAACGTTGGGACAAGAAATGTTCAGCTCTATACCAACAATATTGTCTAAACTGTTAATTTTTTCAGCTACTTCTATATAACCTTCAATTGTAGAACCCGACACATTTACAATAACATTTGTCGTGTATTTTTTCAGTTTTTCGTTAATCTCCGATACAAAATAATCGACTCCCTTGTTTTGCAATCCTACTGAATTGAGCATACCCGACGGCGTTTCAGCCATTCGTGGGTATAAATTACCTTCTCTGTTTTCAGAAGTGCAAGCTTTTGTGATAAAACCGCCTAACAGATTTACGTCGAAAAACTCATCATATTCAAAACCGTTGCCAAAAGTCCCCGACGCCGTTAAAACCGGATTTTTTAACGTAATATTGTGAATGCGTGTTGTTAAGTTTGGTTGCATAATTTTATTTATTAAAATTGGTCAATATAGAAGCATCAAAAACGGGTCCGTCTGTGCAAGTATTTTTGTTGCCATCTACGGTTTCAGCCACACAGCAAAGGCAAGCTCCAAAACCGCAAGCCATAGTGTTTTCAAGTGAAACCTGACAATGAATATTTTTATCCAAAGCTATTTTTGCCACTTTTTTCATCATAATATCAGGTCCGCAAACGTAAATACTATCATATTTATCGATATTTTGCTTCAAGATAGGATTTTCGGTAACAAAACCTTTAAAACCTTCGCTGCCATCATCGGTGCAAACGTGTAGTTTTGAGTATTTTGAAAGAAAATATTTTTCAACAATTTCAGAACTATTGACAGCTCCGTACAAAACATCAACATTACGATTTTGTTCATGTAGTTTTTTAGCCAACATAAGCATAGGGGCAATACCCACGCCACCGCCGACAAGCAAAACATTGTCGCCCTTAGGCTCTGAAAAAGAATTGCCCAAGGGAAATATTACATTTATTATTTGATTTGGCTTCGTATCTTTCAGTTCGGAAGTGCCTTTACCTTTTTCTTTTATTAAAAAACTTATGGTATTATTGTCATAATTGACGTGAAATATAGAAAATGGTCGTCTTAAAAAAACAGATTTAGAATTTGGGACTAACACTTGTGCAAATTGTCCGGGATTAATTGTCGGTAATGGTACAGGACATTTTAAGACAAGCGAAAACAATGTGTCGGAATACAGATTAATATCAACAAGCGTAAAGTCTTCAATTAATTTAGCCATAAATATTTTTCTGTAAAAATAATATTTATGGCTAAACTTTTAATTAATTAAGAAGTAAAAATTAGCAATTATGTTGCAAACTGCTATTTTTCTCTTTTTATGTTTGTCTTTTTAGTTGCCGGTGCTGCTTTTGTTGCAGGTTTGGCTACGGTTTTTTTGGCAGCTGCTACCGAAGTAACAGGTTTTGCTTTCTTTACAGTTGCAGCTTCTTTAGTTTTTGCACTAGTTTGCTTCTTTTCTGTGGCTTTGGTAGCATCAACCTTTTCAGAATCTTTACTGTCGTTGGTTTCTGCCTTTACCGTTTCCTTTTCAGCATCTTTCTCTGTTTCAGCAACTTCACTTTCTTCTTCAGTCTTTTCTTCAACAATAAATTCGGTAAAGCCGGCAGCGACTAGTATATTATACCAACTTATTATTTTTTTCATATGCGAAACATAAACCCTTTCTGAGTCGTAGTCGGGTTCAACTTTAGCGAAAAATTCTTTTAATTTATCATTGTCAGATTTTGGGTCAATTGCTTGTTTGCCTTCGCACACCTCATACATTTGTGTCAGAATATCAGCCAACAACTTTTCTTCCGAATGTGTGTAAACACTAATTTCGCCAAGCGAACTCATTTTATCGGTATCAAAAGACTGAAATCTCTTACCATCGCTGATCGATTCGACAATTATTCCCGACTTAGTTTGAGATATAGACTTATACAAACCCGGTTTTCCGGATATTGAAATAATTTTCCTTAGTTCCATTGACATAACTAAATTGTTTTTTTAATATAATTTTCGTTTATCAAAGTGCAGACTACATAACCATACCACCGCAAACGGTAAGTACTTGTCCGGTAACGTATGACGATAAATCGGATGCAAAGAACAAACAAACATTTGCAATATCTTCGGGTGTACCTCCTCTACGCAAGGGTATTTTTTTCATCCAATCTTCGCGAATTTCGGGCGGAAGAGCTGTCGTCATTTCAGTATCAATAAAACCTGGAGCAATGGCGTTGCATCTGATATTACGAGAGCCCAACTCTTGTGCAATAGACTTTGTAAAGCCAATCATACCTGCTTTGGAAGCCGAATAGTTTGCTTGTCCGGCATTGCCGGCAACACCAACAACAGAGCTCATATTGATTATGCTTCCCGATCTTTGTTTTAACATCACTCTCTGAACGCATTTGGTTAAATTAAAAACCGATTTTAAATTGATTTTCAAAACCAAATCCCAATCTGCTTCCGACATTCGCATAAGCAAGTTATCGCGAGTAATACCGGCATTATTGACGAGAATATCTATTGTGTTAAAATCTTTTACAACATCTTGTACCAACGCCTCAGAATCTTGAAAAGAACTGGCATCGGAAACATAAGAAATACATTTTACACCTAATTTTTCGATTTCGGCAACGGTATTGTCCATTGCTTCGTCGCGACGGATATCGGTAAATGCAATATTAGCACCATGTTGTGCTAATTTAAGAGCTATTGATTTTCCAATACCTCTTGAAGCTCCGGTTATAAGAGCAGTTTTGTTTTGTAATAGGTTCATATTTATTATTTTTTTGTTTTAAGCTACATAATTAAGGTAACATTTTTGTGAAAATTAGCAGTTATAAAACGACTAAATTACACTACATGTTTATTTAGTTAACAAAATTAGAAAAAAAAAGTCAATAGCATGCTAGTGACTTTCTTATTTTTGGGTGGAAGATGGGATTCGAACCCACGACCTACGGAACCACAATCCGCCGCTCTAACCAACTGAGCTACATCCACCATTTTTTCTCTGACGGACTGCAAAAGTACATATTTTTTTACATATCAACTAAATGTTTAAAAAATATTTTTACAAACCCGAATTAAAGATTCAGCAAAAAATAAGAATCTTTAGTCATAAACCAGAAAAAAAATAAATTATCTCTTGTCATTACATAAATTACTTGAATTTCAGGTATTAAACACTTTAATTATTTTAAAATAATTAAATGAAATTAATTTCGTATAAGTGTTGATAAATACGGCTTACATGTAACTTTTGTTAATTATTGTTAATAAAATTATTAAATAATTGTTAAAAAATTTGCTTTTATTCAAATAATTGTTAGTATCTTTACACTCAATTTTGTAACCAAAAACATAACTATCAAAAAGACAATAAATTCCCCAGCAAATATTAAAATTCAAAATTAAATTATTATTAACTAAAAGTAAATACTATGTAGAAAAACAACCTCAAAAAAAATTAAAAAAATTAAAAAAAGAAAAAAAACAATTAAAATTAACATTAACTAAATTTACACATGCTATGAGAAAATTAATACTACTGTTCGTACTTGTGCTATTTACAGCATTTCAAGTACTGGCACAAAGAACCATTACCGGTACAGTATCGGATACTGAGGGCGGAACGGTACCCGGAGTTACGGTAATTGTAAAAGGTACGCAAATCGGTACTACTACTGACAACGACGGATATTATAGTATAGAAGTTCCGAGCAAGAACTCTGTACTAGTATTTTCGTTCGTTGGAATGGAAACTGTTGAGGTGGCTCAAACAGATTCTCCTATCATTAATGTTGTTATGGAACAGGCTTTAAAAGAAATTGAGGGCGTTGTAGTAACAGCATTGGGTATTTCTCGCGAGAAAAAATCCTTGGGATATGCCGTGCAAGAAGTAAAAGGAGATGAACTTACCAAAGCATCCAACCCTAACTTGGAAACTACAATTTCCGGTAAATTTGCCGGTATTCAGGTACGCCAATCGTCGGGTATGCCCGGTTCGCCATCACAAATTTTAATTAGAGGAGCTAGAGCATTTAGCGGCAACAACTCGCCCTTATATGTTGTTGACGGTATGCCTATTACTAGCGAATCGGACTACACATCAAACGTTACGGGTTCGGCTTTTTCAAACAGAGCAATGGACATTGACCCCAACGACATTGAATCGATGACGGTTCTGAAAGGACAATCGGCTTCTGCTCTTTACGGTATGAGAGCTTCAAACGGTGTAATTTTAATAACTACTAAAAAAGGTAAAGAAGCTGCCGGACTTGGTCGTCCACAGGTTTCGTTTTCAAGTAGTGTTACTACCGATGTTATTTCTCGTTTGCCCGAAGTTCAACAAATTTATGCACAAGGAACCGAAGGCGAATTTGTAGCTGCCAGCTCATTTGCCTGGGGTCCTAAAATTACTGATTTACCCAACGACCCGGTTTACGGCGGAAACAATTATCCAGGTCACGATGGTCAATTTTTCGATCCTTACAAAAACCAATGGGTAACTCCTATTGCTTATAACAATCCGCTTAACTTTTATGATAATAATGCTATTTCGTATAATAACGGTATAAATATTTCAAATGCTACAAATATAGGTACTTATGCCTTAGGATTTGGTTCAACTAACCAAACCGGTATTATAAAAGGTACAGGCATGGATCGTTATAATGCAAAAATGGCTGGTGATTTTAAAATGAGCAGACACTGGAACATGGGATTTTCGGGTAATTATTCCGATTCTAAAATCAACAAAATTCCTTCGGGAAATAGTAGCTGGTTATTTACCGTTTACGGTGCTCCTCCATCATTCGATTTGGCAGGAACTCCTTACCACCAAGAAGGCACATTCGGCAAATACCGTCAAATTAGTTTCCGTAGAGGTTCTGTTGGAAAAAATCCTTATTGGGTTATTGAAAACAACAAATATACCGAAGCAACCAAACGTTTCTTTGGGAACGGATATTTAGAATACAAACCGGTATCGTGGATGGCGGCTAAATATCAAATAGGTGTCGACCAATACACCACACATAACTCCATATATACCGAAATGGGTGAAGGAAACTTGCCAAGCGGATCACAGTACCCAACACCTAACAATCCTGAATATGCTTTTGTTATGCCAACAGGCGGACAAATTGTTAAAGACGGTGTTTCAAGAAGAACAATAAACTCCTTAGCAACATTAGCATTTAATCATAATTTTACCGACGATATAAAAGGAGATTTATTACTTGGTAACGAAATAGACCATACCGAAAGCGAATACTACACCGCCAGAGGTTCGTCATTTACCACACCGGGCTGGGATAATTTGGAAAACACCAATATTAAAAACTCGGCACACTACAAATATTCGCGTCGTACGGCAGGTTTCTTTGCAAATATGAACTTGAGCTACCAAAGTATGCTGTTCTTGAACTTGACGACACGTACCGACGTTGTATCATCAATGCCTCGCGGAAACCGTACGTTTACTTACCCATCTGCATCATTGTCATGGGCATTTACCGAATTAGATCAATTGAAAGACAATTATTATCTATCGTTTGGTAAACTAAGAGTATCGTACGCACAAGTTGGTCAAGCTGCCGATGCATTTTATTCACTACCTTATTATGTTACAGGAGGTGCAAATAGCGGTTTCCTATCATACGGAGTTGAATACCCCTGGCAAGGTGTAACAGGCTACAAACTTGTAAGTCGCATATACGACCCCGACTTGAAACCTCAAAATACCGGAACATTTGAAATAGGAACCGAACTCAGATTCTTCTTCGATAGAATTGCTATAGACTACACTTACTTTAACTCTATAGCCGAAGGACAAATATTTGCTGTTCCTATTGCCGGTTCAACAGGTTATGCCGAAGTAGTTAAAAATGCCGGTAAAATGAAAAACGTAGGACACGAAATTATGCTTAAAACTCGTCCGGTTGAATCGCCCAACTTTATTTGGGATGCTAATATTAACTTTACCAAACTTGATAATAAAGTTATTGAACTTGCACCCGGAGTTGAAAGCATTTTCTTGGGCGGATACGTTACACCTAATATTCGTGCATCTGCAGGCGACAGCTACCCTGCTATTTACGGAGAACAATTTTTAAGAGATGAAGAAGGCAGAATTTTGGTTGAAGAAGACCCGAATAACGAAAATTACGGATTGCCTAAAACAGGCGATTTTGGTAAAATAGGTGAAGTATCGCCAAACTTCTTTGTAACATTCTTAACTAATTTCAACCTATACAAATATGTTAATATTCATGCTCAGTTAGACTGGAAAGACGGCGGACAAACTTACAGCGGTTCTAACAGATTGATGGATTTATACGGCGTTTCAAAGAGAACTGAAGATAGAGAAACTCCCTTTATATATCCGGGTTACAAAGCAAATGGAGAACCTAACGATATTCAAAGAGGAGGTCCTGGCGACGAAATTGCTTATGAACAATTTTACGGCACTGCCTTAGATGCTCTATCTGAAGCACATATATATGGAACTTCATTTGTCAAATTACGCGAAGTTGGTATTTCGTTTAATTTACCAAAAAAATGGATATCTCCTTTACTAATGAGAAATGCCTCTATAGGTTTTGTTGCAAGAAACATATTACTATGGACAGAATTACCAAACTTCGACCCGGAAATGGCTCAAGGTCAGGGTAATATGACTGGAGGTTTAGACTATATGTCGCTACCTCAAACGACCTCTTATGGTATTAATCTAAATATTACTTTTTAACCTTTAAATCTTAGAAAACATGAAAAAAATATTTTTAATACTACTTCTTCCATTCCTTTTGTTTTCGTGTTCGCAAGACATTATGGACGAAGTAAACAAGAATCAAAATAATGCCGAGTATATGGATGCTAAAAACCTATTGCCGGACTTATTGCTTAAATCCGGTTTTGAAACCACCGGTACCGATATAGCTTGGTACGCATCCGTTTATATTGAACACAATGCCGGAACTTGGAATCAATCATACCAAGCCGACCACAGGGTGGCTCAAGACAACAGCTCTCTAATGAATAATAGCTGGAATAGTCTTTATGATGTTATGAATATAGCTCAAACCATCATCAACAAAACCGATCCGGAAAACGGTGATGAAAAGGATAATTACTATGCAAGAGCTATTGCTCAAATTATGATGGCTTATAACTTGGCAGTTGCTACCGACTGCTGGGGCGAAGTTCCTTATACCGAAGCGTGTAAAGGTTTGGACAACCTAAAACCTGCTTATGATAAACAATCGGAATTATATCCAAAAATTCAGCAATTGCTAACGGAAGGTATAGAAAATATGGAAAGGGCTACTACAACGTACACCGATAAAGACTATATTTACAAGAGTGCTGCCGACAACAAAGCTGCTTGGATAAAAGCCGCTTATTCGCTTAAAGCACGCTATGCACTACGCTTAACCAATGTTGATAACAATGCAGCAACCGAAGCTCTTGGCTTTATAGCAAAAGGTTTTGAAAGCAGCGGCGACAATATGCTGTTAGACGGATTTGTCATTGACCTACCTGGTGCTAACCCATGGGGCGAATTTTGGTATATGCGCGACCACTTATCGGTATCTACAACTATCTTCAATCTTATGACCGAACGTAGCGATACCAATAGAATGGCTCGTTACTTTTCATCAACAGATCCGACTATGATTGCTCCCATTGGTGAAGCTAAACAAACACAAGACCCGAAGGTATATGCTCGTTCTCAGTTTACATGTAGTTGGATGGCTTTCCAATATCCAATTTTAATGTGCACATATCATGAGCTTAAATTTATTGAAGCTGAAGCATTGTTCCGTACCGGAGGAGACTATAAACCCGCACTTCAGGAAGCTATTAGAGCCGCTTTTGCATTGGTTGGTGCCGATGGTGCAGACGACTACTACACCAATCAGGTAGAACCTCGCTTAACACCGGACAATGAACTTAAAGAGATTATTACTCAAAAGTATATTGCTTTCTACGATAGAGAGGCTACCGAAACTTACAACGATTACAGAAGAACAGGATTCCCGGAAATGAAGAATCCTCACAATGCAACCATTGGTTTCATAAACAGATTCCCATGGGCGTTGGGCGAAATAACCACAAATTCGCAAAACGTTCCGACAGAAAAAGGTATTTTCGACAAAGTCTGGTGGGCAGGCGGAACCGAATAAATATCTTTTACTTCTAAAAAAAAGGGGACAGATTTTGTCCCCTTTTTTTTATGGGTTAATTGGCTGTTAGCCGTTAGCTACAAATAAAGCAAATAATCTGTAAAAAAGTTCGCACGCTTTTGTAAAGCGTGTGTAGCTATTTTTAGCTTTAATGGTTTCAATCTTTCTTACGTTCTTTTGTGTTATTTCGTTCCGTATTAATTTTTAAGGTACTCAATGCTCTCGAACCGTTTATACGGTTCTCGGGTGATACAAAAGAACCAAAAAATCAAGGCTGACATTTCTTTTCTGAATTACGTTCTCATAAATCCTAAGTTCGTGCGGATGATTTCCGAGCAAGCTCAGAACTTCCCTTTCTCACTAAGGATTCATTTCGAACTCCATTCAGCAGAAATGTATGCCGTCCTTTTAAAGCAGAATTTTTGGCTATTGTAATTTCTTCTCACAACAGATTATTTATACGAAAAGAGTTAAGTTTATTTATTGCAAAAAAGCTTAACAAAGTCGCTGAAACTCATAACTCATAACTCAATACTCGGAACTCTCCCGAAACTTCGGGATAACCCGAACCACGTAAACCACAAATTTTGTTACACTAATAAACTATTGGTGAAAATATTTGTATCTTTGCATAAATAAATAACTATTAATAAAAACTTTAAAAAAAAATGAGAAAAATATTATTACTGTTAACAATATCAACTTTGATGATTATGAGTTGTACAACAAAAAACGATAAAACAAACCCGTTTCTAAGCGAGTTTAACACTCCGTATTTTGTCCCCGATTTTGATAATATTAAAATCGAACATTATATGCCTGCCTTCATCGAAGGTATGAAACAACAAAAAGCCGAAATTGAAGCAATTACTTCAAACACCGAAGCTCCAACATTTGAAAATACAATTTTGGCTTTAGATAATTCGGGCGAAGTCTTGAATAGAGTTTCAAGAGTGTTTTTTAACATAAAAGAAGCCAACACAAACGACGAAATGCAAAAAATAGCCAGAGAAGTTTCGCCATTGCTATCAAGTCATTCCGATGAAATTTCGATGAATAAAGAATTGTTTGAGCGTATAAAAGTCATTTACGAAAACAGACACAATTCGAACTTAGACGACCAGCAAATACGCGTTGTCGAGAAGTATTACAGCGACTTTGTCAGAGGTGGCGCAAATTTGAACGCTGAAGATCAAGAAAAGCTTACAAAAATTAATCAAGAGCTTTCTACCTTGACCATCAATTTTGGCGAAAACCAACTTGCCGAAACTAATAATTTCAAACTTATTATTGATAATGAAGCCGACTTAGCCGGATTGCCCGAAAATGTTATTGCTACCGCAGCCAAAACAGCCACAGATTTAGGAGAAGACGGCAAATGGATTTTTACAACATCAAAACCAAGTATGATACCTTTCTTGCAGTACGCTGAAAATAGAGATTTGCGTCAAAAGTTATACACTGCATACTATATGAGAGGCGACAATAATAATGAATTTGACAATAAAGAAATTGTCAGTAAAATTGTAAAACTAAGAGCTGAAAAAGCTAAAATAATGGGCTACAAAAACTTTGCAGAATATCGTTTGGAAATAAATATGGCTCAAAATCCTGATAATGTTGATAAATTTTTGGAAAACATTTGGACAGCTGCACTACCGGTTGCCAAAAAAGAACTTAAAGAAATGCAAGCAATTGCCGATAGAGAAGGCAGCAACATTAAAATTGAAAGCTGGGACTGGTGGTACTACGCCGAAAAACTTAGAAATGAAAAATATAACTTCGACGAAAAAGAAATTATTCCCTACCTTAGCATAGATAATGTTAAAAACGGTATTTTTATATTGTCGAACAAACTTTACGGTATTACATTCGAGCAACGCACCGACCTACCTGTGTACCACAAAGACGTTGAAGTATATCAAATTAAAAACGCAGACAATACACACGCCGGAATAATTTACTTCGATTATTTTCCTCGTAGCTCTAAGAGTACCGGTGCTTGGTGTACTTCTTTTGCTCCTCAACAATGGAAAGACGGTAAAAGAGTTGAACCTGTTATTTCAATTGTTTGCAACTTTACACCACCGGTTGGTGACACTCCTGCTCTTTTAACTTGGGACGAAACAGCAACTTTATTCCATGAGTTCGGACATGCTTTGCACGGACTTTTCACAGAAGGCAAATACAAACGTACAGCCGGAAAAGTATCACGCGACTACGTTGAATTACCATCACAAGTACTTGAAAACTGGGCTGGAACAGCTGAACTGCTCAAACAATACGCCTTCCATTATCAAACAGGCGAAGTTATTCCTGATGAAATTATCGAAAAACTACACAATAGCAGTCTTTTCAATCAAGGATTTAACACTGTAGAAAACATTGCTGCTTGTATTCTTGATATGAGTTATCACAAAGTTGAAGATGCTACACAAGACATTAATGTAACAGAGTTTGAAAATCAAGTTATGCAAAAAATAGGATTAATACCCGAAATATTGCCTCGCTACCGTAGTACTTATTTCTCGCATATATTTGATGGTGGCTACGCATCTGGATATTATGTTTATATGTGGGCAGCCGTCCTCGACGCCGATGCTTTCGATTATTTTGTTCAGTCGGGTGATGTTTTCAATCCCGAATTGGCAGCAAGTTTCAAAAAGCATTGTCTAGCCGAGTGCGGTAACGACGAAGGAATGGTTCAGTATGTTAAGTTTAGAGGTCAGGAACCATCAATTGATCCTTTGCTAAAACGCAACGGACTTAAATAACACACATGAGCAATAAAAAAAACAGGCAAGCCTCGTATGTACTGTCAAAATCGACGTATATACGGGGCTTGCAATGTATAAAGTCGTTATATCTTAACAAACATCGCTCGTTTTTACGCGACCCCTTATCGGAAGAACAGAAAGAAAAATTTAAAAGAGGACACTCGATAGGTATGGTCGCTCAAGAACTTTTCCCAAACGGGGTTACATTGGGTCGCCCAAGTAAAAAAGCTCAGGAACAAACTCTCAAACTAATAGTCGAAGAAATGCCGGTAATATACGAAGCATGTTTTATTTACAACGAAGTTATTGTTGCTTTGGATATTCTCGTCAGAAACAACGATAAATGGGATGCGTACGAAGTAAAAAGCAGCACTGCATTAAGTACAACCTACTACAATGACGCAGCACTGCAACACTATGTTATTTCGAACAGCGGCATTGATATTGGAAAATTTTATCTTGTCTATAGAGATGAAGAATATGAGATGATTGATAATACCGTTGAGCTTGAAGCATTTATCAAAGAAGATGTTACGGATTATTGTAAATCAAATATAGACTTTATTGAACAAAACATTAATCGTTTTAAAGATGTGCTGTTGTTGCCACATTCTCCTAAAATAGAACCTGACGTTCAGTGCCTTACTCCCTACCCTTGCGATTTCATTGGATTTTGTTGGAAAAATCTTTCGGATAAGCGAAAAAATGAGATTTTGGATGATGCGGGGAAGTAGCGTGTTACGGGGTACGGGTTGCGGGGTGCGAGTTAGTTTTGAGTTCTGAGTTCTGAGTTCTGAGTCAGGAATTTCGAAACTAAATACTTAATACTCGAAACTAAAAACACTCACCACTCACCACTCACCACTCATCACCCATCACTCACCACCAAAAACTACTTAAGTTTTTTATCCTGAGCAAAAATCCAAAGGATGAAAATTATTGGAAATAATACTATTACAATAATTGCTATACTTACCATAATCCATTTGGTATTGGCATTGGTATTGAAAGTCGAATAAATGTATAAAACTTGAATTACCAACAAGAATAAGCACACAAACAAGTTTATGAACCTTATCAGTACAGCCATTTTGTCCATAACTTTTTCGAC
>JAPXLB010000008.1:0-128229 GCA_033809755.1 Lentimicrobiaceae bacterium | reverse complement strand
AAGATGTGTATGTGTATAGAGTTTACGCTACCTTCAGAGACGGAACCGTGTGGAGAAACAACGACGTGGGAGAAAGGAAAGGACTTGACAACTCTAATAGCGGTACTATTACGCTGGTTAGGTAAAATGCGCCTTTCGAAAACATAAATTGTGTATGGATGCAAAGGAATTAATACACAAACATTCTGCTTTCTATTTACGAATGTTGTACATTTGTTTTGTAAACTGTGCGTGTGTAATGTCATAAAAACAAAAAACATGAAAAAATTACTATTAATTATAATTATTTTAGCATTTGGGTTGCTTTCGAAAGCTCAAGAACAGACTGTAACTTTTTACAAAGACGGCTTTTTAAAAAAGGAAGTAAAAGAAAAAAAAGCAAATTTTAAAAAAGTAGAAACAGTAGATTCGGAAGGTATAATACACGTAAAAGTTTATGATTTATTTAAAAACTGGTTGATAAGTGAGGAAATTTACAACAAAAATCGCACTCCTACCGGTATTTGGACCACTCGTTCTGGATTAGGGCTCAAGAAATGGGATTTTTCAAAGTTGGTATACGCCAATAAAGAAATGGACTCAATATATAGAAGCATTGGTAAAGAACTAAATGATAATTTCGACATTGATAATGATAAAATAGCACAGTTTGGAGAAAATGAACATTCTCTTTTTCAGTATCTTCTTGATAACCTAGAGTTTCCTCGAGAAGCGTTGGAACGAGATATAAAAGGTGTTGTTCGTCTTAGATTTGCTGTAAAAAAAGATGGAAGTGTTGAAGTAATAGCAATTCTTGATAGCGCTCACCCGTTACTTGATTACACAGCATGGGAATTAATTGAAAAAATGCCGAAATGGAAACCAGCTATAAAGAATGGAAAACCAATAGAATCTTACTTTCATCTGCCCATATCATTTATGCTTACTTATTGAAATAATTACAATGCATATATGCAATTATAAAGTTTATACCAATGTTAATCCTTTTAAAAAGCATAAAATATATCTCAGCTTGACAGATAAGTTTTTCAAAGTCAGCTATAGCTCACATGCTTTTCGTTGCTAGCAATATTAAAAGAACATTACGTAAAATGAAAAAGCTAAATTTTTTGATTCCAATTTTTTTCTTGACATCATGTGCAACATTGATGCTCAAAAAAGATTATAATATCAAAGTGTCAAGTAATGTTCCGAATGCAAAAGCCGAAATACAGGACAGCGTTTACAGTTTGCCTTCAGAATTTTTGATAAAACGGTCGAAAGAAGATTTGAATATAAAACTATTTACTGACAGCATAGAACGAAACTATATTGTTAAAGCTTCACCAAATGCTACTTTCCTATACTATAATCTGATATGCTATCCGATTTTGCCAATAATGTACGGAATAGATTTTACAAATCAGAAACGGTTCTATTACGGAAAAAACATTGCACTGAACACTAATGATACTACAAGTGTAATAAGACCAAAAATATTAAATGGATACTACAATTATTGGACGAAAAATTACCCGACAAATAAGGGTCAAATTAATTTAATTTTATCATTACCATGGGTAAACAATTTTTATCTCCAACCTCATCAAGAAACATCAAAAGCCAACACAGGATTTTGGGGCATTTCAGTCGGATTGGAGTATTACTACAAAGAAAAAAGGTATTTATCATTAACTGGAAGTGCAGTTATGGATATCGTTATACCCTTCCCTGCACCTGTTGATTTTAGCGGAGAAATTGAAAATATATATTCTGTTTACACAAGTTTTACCGACAATTACAAATTCAGAAGGTTTACAGCTGGGTACGGATTGAATTATTCGAGAAACACGTGGAAACTTGTTTATCATGACAGATTTGCCCCTCCTCCACCAACACGTGAACCAGCTACAAAAACAAGCAGCACAATAGGATTCACATTTGATGGATATCATCAGGTTGGAAAAAGTTTTTTTGTAGGATTAATTTATAAACCGACTTTATTAAATTTTAATCCTGATATCGATTTCAAATATGAACATTTAATAAGTTTGGATTTTAAATTCAAAATCAGATTGAGGAAGTAAAAACGTTTGCAACATATGGCATGATTAATAAAGATTTCAGTATCACGCAAAACGTTATAGCCTTGCCTCAAAGCCCAAAACGTTTTTAATCAGTTTTACCTATCTATTAGGCTACTTTACTGAAAAATAGAAAAACACACCAATACTATGTTTCCTACCAATAAATATTGTACATTTGTTCCGTAAATTATACGTTGGCAACTATTGAAACAAACTGAATGAACGACCTATATTACTCCATACCGACTATTATTTTTTGTGCGATAGGATACTATTTCTCGTGGAAATATTATTCGAAACATAATTTTACAGTTGCTGTTATTTTACTCATGATTTGCGGACTTGCTCTCAGAGTTTACACTTCATGCGACTTTTTCTTACACCCATGGGACGAACGCTATCACGCACTTGTTGCAAAAAATCTTATTAATCATCCATTAACACCCACGCTTTACGACAATCCGATTTTACCATACGACTACAAAAATTGGACAGGAAATTATATTTGGGTTCATAAGCAACCATTACCACTTTGGACAATGGCAGCAAGTATGTGGCTGTTTGGAGTTAATGAAATAGCATTGCGACTTCCTTCAATCATTCTAACTACAGAAGGAATTTGGCTTGCATTTTTTATAGGTAATTACTTCTGCAATAAAAAAGTCGGATATCTAACAGCTTTTCTTTTTTCCATCAATGGATTGATAATAGAATTAACCGCAGGAAGAGTTGCAACCGACCACATAGACATTTTCTTTTTGTTCTTCATTGAGTTAGCGGTTGTATTCAGCATACTTTTTGCACAAAGAAAAAAAATGGTTTTTAATCTTCTTGCGGGAGTTAGTATTGGTGCTGCAATTTTGTCAAAGTGGTTGCCGGCGCTAATTGTTTTGCCTATCTGGCTATTGGTTGTACTCGACTCAGAAAAATTTAAACCAAAAGAAATCATTTTCAATTTCATAATTTTGCTTACCACCTGCTGTTTAATTTTTCTACCCTGGCAACTATACATCTTCAAGGCATTTCCTGTTGAGGCAAGTTGGGAAGCAAGTTTCAACTTAAAACACATAACAGAAGTTCTTGAAGGAAGAACCGGACCATTTTACTATTTTATCGACAGAATTAGAATAAACTACGGAGAGCTGATTTACCTACCACTGATTTGGTATCTGTGGAAGTATGCAAAAAACATAAAAGACTTGAAACGATTGGCAATAGTTATATGGGTTTTAGTTCCTCTAGTCTTTTTCTCTATCCCAAAAACAAAAATGCAGGCATATATTCTTTTCATTTCTCCTGCTCTGTTTCTAATGACTGCTGAGTTTTTCTTTATGTTAAACGATTACAAAAAGAACCGTAAGTTGAAATGGTTTTTCAATTTGATTCTAATATTGTTAATTGCTTTACCTGTTCGCTACTCTATTGAAAGAGTAAAACCTTTTGAGCAAAGCAAAAGAAACCCTGTTTGGGCAGTTGACCTACGAAAGCTCAACGACAGAAATATTTCCAAAGGAGTGTTGTTAAATTACGACAAACCGATTGAAGCAATGTTTTATACCAACCTAACTGCCTATCCATATATTCCCGACAAAAATAAAATTACCGATATGATAGAAAAAGGATATACGGTAATAATTAACGACGATGGAAAAATTCCCGACGACATCAAATCAGTTAATGGTATAAAGATTGAAAGACTCAGCAGCGAGTAACCGTACTGCTAACTGTTTTTAATCTGTTCTATTTCGTTGATTTTCTGAACTATATAAGAAAAATAAATACTTATCAATATTATATTTTCTGTTTACGGATTTTGTATATTTGTTACGTAAACTACACGTTGCTGCAACTTTGCAAACTATAATGCACTTATCATCCAAATATAATTTATAATTGTTAATTTTTTAACAAAAAAATTGTATTTTTGCCTTTGAACCTTAATTTTTAACCTAAAAATAGATAATAAAATGGCTACAAACAAGAAAATTACTCGTGTAGACAGCAGTAGTAATGCTGATAATAAGGCTACTTGGAAGCCTACAAAAGAAAATAAATCCAAAGCTACTCGAAATCGTGTCATTGCTGCAATACTATGGATTTTGGCTATAGTGGCTCAACTCATTGCTATCAGGCATATTGTACAAGTTGTACCAATAAAGATGTGGTTTGTAATAATGCTTATAGCAATTGACTTAGTTTTAGCAATAGTAGGTTCTATACTTTGGAAAAAGTCAAATCGCTTGAACCCACCATCGGAGGAGAATAAATTTTTGTTCTTTTTGCAGTCGCAACTTGGACTATTTACCGCTATAGTAGCATTTTTGCCACTTGTTATAGTAATCTTTACAAACAAAAATTTAGACGGCAAACAGAAAGGTGTTCTTGGCGGCATAGCTATAGCTGCATTGTTAGCTGCAGGCTTGGTTGGAACAGACTTTAACCCTCCTTCTGTAGAGCAATACACTAAGGATTCTAATTACGTGAAAGAACTTATGGGTAGCGACTATGTTTATTGGACAAAGTCAGGCTCCAAATATCACCTGTATCAAGACTGCCAGCATCTGAAGAGCGATAGAACTACCGAGATTTTTGAAGGAGGCTCTGTTTCGGATGCATATGCAAATAATTCTCGTATAAAACCTACTATAGAGTCGCTTTGTAAGACTTGCGAAAACCGTGCTGCAAAAGAGAAAGGCTGGTCGCCGGAAGATTTAGAGAAAGCTAAGGAGAAAGCTGCCGCAATAAGTGATAAAGTGGTATCGGACGAAGTGCCCGAAGAGGTACAAGTACCTGAGGAGAATTAATACTAATATCCTACAAATTCTAACTCCGTTCCAACGGATGTTCTAAATTAACGAGCTAATAATGACGTTAGCTTGCGGAATTGAAATTGAAGTGGAAATAGTTTAATAATAAAAATAAACTAACGCTAATATGCGGTATATAAAATTGCCGAGACTCTAAGTTATTCAAAGTTTTTGCCTAACTTTAACTTTTATGTAACTTGACAGAAAATTGCCAGAAATAGACAATTAAACGTACCATCAATTTTTCGTCTTTCTTGTTTAGTTGATTTGTTGAAAAGTATAAGGAAAATATATTTGTTAAGATTAGGTTTTCTGTTTACGAATGTTGTATATTTGTTACGTAAATTATATGTTAGCCACAAGTGTGCATAATAACAGTGCTTTACAAAACTGTTTGCCAAAACATACCACAACAAAAGGCAAGACACTCGAGAATACGTTAGAGCAAGAAGTAAAATAAAAATTGTTGAATATGAATAAACTAAGCAACGTCCTAGTAACAACAACCAATATCCTTGAAGGTTTAAAAATTAAGCAATATCTTAAACCTTTATCTGCTCACGTTGTGGCAGGCACAAATTTTTTTAGCGATTTTTTCGCAAGTTTCAGTGATATTTTCGGTGGACGTTCAGGAACGTACCAACGACAACTATCTTCTATTTATACAGAAGCAATTGAAATATTAAAGCAGTCTGCCGCTGAAATTGGAGCAAATGCTGTAATTGGTTTGCGCGTTGACCTTGATGAGATATCAGGCAAAGGAAAATCTATGTTTATGATTACAGCAATAGGTACGGCAGTGGTAATTGAGAATTTAGAAACTATACAAAAAGCTCAAACAGTTGAAAAATTATCTATTATTTCTGTTGAAAAAATGGACGAGTTTCGCAAGCGTAGAGAAATTATTCAGTTGGCAAAAGAAAATAAATTAATCAAAAATGATATGTATGGGAATTTGAGTTATATAGATGATATGGATAATGTATGGGAATTTATTACTTCAAATTCTGTTTATGAAGTTGCAAATGAAATACTTGATTTACCTTTTTTTTCAACAACCTATCCTAAATTATTATCTTATTTTTCTTCTTTGGACACAAATTTTACTACCAATTTGTTGTTCGACAAATTAATGAATGACAAAAGTAGCTCAAAAAAATATTTGTTTGATTTAATGAGAGATTTGAGAATTTTTGACTCTGAAAAAATAATATCTTACTTGCAGTCCGACAATGAAATGCACAGAAGTATAGCGTTACAACTTGTTGTTTACGACAAACAAACCTATTTAAAAGAGGATGTCGCAGTTTTTGAAAAAATAATTCAAATTATAAATTCGTCATTTAAAGAAATAGTTAGTTATTCGACAACAAAGGGATTATTGACAAAAGAAAAAGAAGTTTGGATTTGCGAATGTGGAACAAAAAATGACAAGGAATTGGAATATTGTACGTTGCATGAATGTGGAAAGGATAAATATGGTTTTCTGAAAAGTCAAACTAATCCGCTCAAAGCTATTAAAAAATTAGAAGACAATATAGAGATAATAAAAGAGAATTTATTTTAACAATAAAATAACAAAACCATGAAAAAACTGAATCTAATTATTTTAATTGCATTAAGCACACTAATTGCTGTTTCGTGCAATAATACAACAAAAGGCAAAAAAGACAATTCTACTAATTCTTTAGTCATTAAAAATGACCTGGAAAATGCTCACCTAATTCTGCCTTCGTGGAAATCGGAAAATAGCGTTTTTAAAACGGAAAATCCAAGTGCTTATTCGGGTGAATATGCAATAACACTAAACGACACCATAGAATATGGTTACAAATACACAGAAGTGTTGAAAAACATCGACGACCGTATCCCAAAAATGGTGAAGTATAGCGGTTATGTGTATTCAACAACGCCAAACCCAAAGGTTTCGATAATATGTGTTGTTGATAAAGATGATAGCCAAGTTGCGTGGAAAGCTATACCACTGGAAAAAATGATAGAAACGCCTAACGAATGGGTCGAATTTTCTGAAATATACTATTTCGATAACGATACTTTAAGCGCTGATATGTTAATAAGTATATTCCCATGGAATCACGGCAAAGAATCAAAAGTATTGTTAGACGATATTGAGATTACTTTTATTTATTAAGCGTAAAAGTAGCTCTCAAAGACAAATAGTATAGACTCGACTTACAACTTAGTACTTAACATTATTTCGATGTTGCGGGGTGCGTGGTGGCTGTTGGCTGTTAGCTCTTGGCTTTTGGCTAGGTTTTAGCTAATGGCTAACAGTCCCGAAACTTCGGGACTAACGGCTATAGTGTTTATACGAAGATAATAATTTGAAAAACAGCAAATTACCATTGCCGTCCTATAAAACTTTTGGCTTATAAAACCGATTACGATAGTAAAATTCCATGCAAAAATAAAGTTGCACTTTAGATTTACATGTAAAAATAAAGTCAAACTTTAGATTTACATGAAAAATTTTGTACTTTTGCATTTTATAATTGCTAAACACCATAGATATGTTACCGCGAAAAATTAACTTTCAAGATGCCGAAAACGACAGCATTTTCCTTTGGGGAGCTCGTCAAACCGGTAAGAGTACACTACTAAAAATGCGTTTCCCAGACGTTCGCTACATCGATTTATTAAAATCTGATGAATTTGCACGTTATAGTCGCCGTCCTGCGCTATTACGCGAAGAGTTGAGTTTACTTCCCGAAAATGAACTAGTCATTATCGACGAAATTCAAAAAATACCTGCTTTACTCGACGAAGTTCATTGGCTGATAAGCAATCATCGTCTTCGCTTTATTTTGAGCGGTTCAAGTGCTCGCAAATTACGCCGAAGCGGCGTAAACTTGCTTGGCGGCAGAGCTATCAGAAAACATCTTTATCCGTTCGTCAGTGCCGAAATTCCCGAATTCGACTTAGTAAAAGCCTGCAACAATGGAATGCTGCCACGGCATTATTTAGTAGAAAATGCCACAAACAGACTTCATGCTTACGTGGGTGATTATCTGCAACAAGAAATAAAAGCCGAAGCGCTTACCCGAAACCTAAATACTTTTACTCGGTTTATGGAAGTTGCGGCACTAAGCAATGGAGAAATTTTGAACTATAACAACATTGCTTCGGAATGTGGTGTAAGTGCTCCTACCGTTAAAGAATACTTTTCTATTTTGGAAGAGACGCTTGTCGGCTACATTATTCCTGCTTTTACTCGTAATGTGAAACGCCGCGTTGTTCAGTCGCCAAAATTTTACTACTTCGACGTAGGCTTTGCTAATTTTCTTCTCAAAAGAAGCCCGTTAAGTCCGGGTTCGCCTGAGTTTGGACACGCTTTCGAGCATTTTATCATTCAGGAAATAATTGCTTATATCGGATATTTCAGACCACTACAAAACCTATCCTATTGGCGCACATCGTCGGGTTACGAAGTAGATGCTATAATAGGAAATGCCGAAGTTGCCATAGAAATTAAATCATCCGATGAAGTGCAATCGCATCATACAAAAGGATTAAAGGCATTTTCAGAAGAGTTTCCCGACTGCCGACTTATCATTGTTTCATTAGATAAATACGCACGACAATTGAACAACGTAGAAGTTTACCCTGTACTACAATTTCTTTCAATGCTGTGGAATGGTGATATCTTTTAAACTCAAAAATCCATTCTCAACAATTTTATAAATTTGCCCTTCAAATTTGTTGAAAAGAAATATGAAGGAAACAAAATTATATAAGCACGTTTTTTTTGATTTAGACCAAACCTTATGGGATTTTAAACGGATTTCGTTGGAAGTTAAAGAAGAATTGTTTTACAAATTCAACATCTCCATAATCAACAACGACATTGATTATCAGAAATTTAAGGAAAAATACGAAGAAATAAATGCAGGGTTGTGGGAGATGTACAGAAACGACGAAATAGATAAATACACGCTTAATTTCAGAAGATTTAACGACACAATTGCATCTTTCGATATTGTTGACAAAGAGCTTGGTAAACAGATGGCTGATTATTTTGTGCACGAAATAGGTAAAAGGACTTACTTTTTTGAAGGTGCTTTAGATCTGCTCGATTATTTGCAGAAAAAATATTCGCTACACGTTATCACCAACGGTTTTGAAGAAGTTATGCACGAAAGGTTTAGAAGGCACGATTTGTACAAACATTTTACAACCATAACCACCAGCGAAATGGCAAAGAGTATGAAGCCTCACAAAGAAATATTCAATTTTGCTCTATGTGCAGCTATAGCAAATACAAACGAATGCATAATGATAGGCGACAACTACGACGTGGATATTATGGGAGCTCACAATGCAGGCATTGACACAATATGGGTCTATACGGAAGAAGATATTACCGAAAATTGTGCAACCTACACAGTTAAAAGTTTACCCGAAATAAAAACAATTTTATAAACTTATCTTGCAAGCACGTAATAAGGACTCTTCACAACATTGCTTTGGTTGTGTGCCCTATCGGTAATAAAAATTTCAAAAGCAACAGTATCGCTGATGAGTACAGGCGTTATAAAATACAATTCGAGCAACATCGTTATTTCGCCTTTTATGTTTTTATTGTCGCCTTCGGGTGTCAGGTACGGAAGTCGAGCGTTTAGGGTAAAAGTAGAATCCGGTGGCAAAAGCTCTACATCGTTGCCGTTTTTAAGTTGAAAAAGTTTGATGAAAAAATCATAAACTAAGTTGTTTGTATCCGATGACAAAAAACCTAAATCGCCGTCGCCATCGGTGTATGAAATGGTAACATAACCAAGCGAATCGGTGTCGTTATGAGCTTTTACGACCGAAAAACCGACAAATTCAATGTATGGAATCTCCGAATACTGAATTTTATTTATGCAAGAATTAAAAAATATTGCAACTATTCCTAAAAAAAAGACTACTTTTATTGAGTGTTTCATTTTATAGATTTTAAAACAAAGATAACAAAAGTACAAACATGGAAATACATTCGCTGAAAAACGAAATTTTCAAAATTAATTCCGAAAAAGAATTTACAAATCTTGCATTGCAGATTTTTAAATATCAGTACGCAAACAATAGTATTTACAAGATGTTTGTCGATAATTTAGGTGTAAATATCAACGATGTTTCCAACATTGAACAAATTCCGTTTTTGCCTATTCAGTTTTTTAAAACTCACAGAATTACTTGCGGCGATGCTCCCGAAGAAGCCGTTTTTATTAGTAGCGGGACTACCCAACAGCAACGAAGCAAGCACTATATACTTGATTTAAACCTGTACGAAAAAAGTTTTAGCAAAGGTTTTGAATATTTTTTCGGCAATATTTCCGATTACATCATATTCGGACTGCTACCTTCCTACCTTGAACAAGGAAATTCGTCTTTGGTTTACATGGTTGAAAAACTAATGGTAAAAACCAAGACTAATTTTGGTGGATTTTATCTAAACGATTTCGAGAAATTAAAATCTGATATTGAAAAAGTGCAAAACTCAGACAAAAAAATAATGCTTTTCGGCGTTACCTACGCGCTTTTGGATATGGCAAACACTTGTCCTATAAAAATTAAAAACGCAATAATTGTCGAAACCGGCGGCATGAAAGGTCGTAAGGAAGAAATAGATAGAGAAGAGCTACACAAAGTTTTAAAAAAGAGTTTTGGTGTTGATAATATTTACTCGGAATACGGCATGACCGAATTGCTGTCGCAAGCGTGGTCGTTGAAAGACGGCATTTTCAAAACTCCACCATGGATGAAAGTCCTACTCGCCGACACAAACGACCCGCTCAACGTATCTGCCGAAAACAAAAGAGGTGGAATTAATATCATAGATTTGGCAAATATAAACTCCTGTTCGTTTATTGCTACGCAAGATTTAGGCAAAATGCACCAAGACGATTCGTTTGAAGTGTTAGGACGATTTGATAGCAGCGACGTTAGGGGATGTAGTCTTATGTACGTCTAATGGTGATTGGTGGTGAGTGGTGAGTGATGGGTGAATGGTGAGTGAGGTAGTTCTGAGTATTGAGTTGCGGGGTGCGAGTTGCGGGTTGCGTGATTCAGGGTTCAATATTTTCGGTTGCTGAGCTCGCCGAAGCACTAATTTCTAACTTTATCTGCCAACAGCTAACAGCTAACAGCCAATAACCTCATCTGTACGCCGAATACAACATCCCATTCAACCTAAAAACATAAAAATCATAAACGTTTTTATTGCATCTGTAAATCCTGATAGTATCGGGAGTGCTGTATTGCTCAAATGCTATGCCTGTCATGCTTCCCAAAGGACGATAATCAATACTTGAAGTCAAATAATAAGCATCGGAACCTTTGTTCAGAATTGGCTTTTTGCTGTTAATCCACGCATATTCGTGAATATCTATGGTGTCGCCGTAGGCATAAACAACATGCTGTGGCGATTTTCTTTCAATATAATACTCGTAGTTTGCAGCCGGAAACCACCTCGACGCCAATATTGGAGCATCTTTTTGCATTAAACCTTCTTCTTCGTAATACTTTGCTAACTTAATAAATTCATCGTTCAGAAAATCCCAGCCGTACAGGTCTAACGAGAAATCATCGATAATGATATTTTCATTCTTGCTTAATTTTTCTATAGGAATAAACCCTGTTTTTATCTGTAGAGGAGCTATCAAAATAAAAGCTATAAAATATGAGGCAATGACTCCCATGTACAATTTTACACGTTTGCGTTTGCTTATAAATTCAGCCAACAATAGCGACAACATCAAGTACCCTACTCCATTCCAATGCGGTAATGTTTGTTTATAAAGCGATGCAATAATAAAAACAAAAATAATCGGCAACGATAAATACAATATTAAGCCCTGCGGTGTAGCTTGCTTCTTGAACAAATACTTGATATTTACAACCATAATAAACAAAAGCAACACAAAAATAAACGGATTTGTGTATAATGCGTTTCCACCGACAAATTGAATGAAATATTGCCAATTAATTTCCGGACTCCCAATAGCCACACGACTTCCATGAAAAGCAAAGCTTACAAAGTTGTTATTGATATTCCAAATGAGTGTTGGCAACAGCGACAACAAAATAATAAATTGTCCTATGTAAAAAGTTCTAGTTTTCAACCATTTGCGACGGTATATTACGATGAAAGCTAAACTTCCTATCCATAAAAATGCGGCGGTATATTTCGACATCAGCGACAAAGCCGTGAAAAAACAAGCCCACAAAAAATTGTGTCGTGCCCTGATTTTGTTGTCTTTGTGTATGAAAAACGCATTTACAAAGAAATAAAAAGCCAGTAACCAAAACGTCGTCAGCGGAGCATCGGGTAAAATGAAAATGCCTGTAATTATAAATCCGTATAAGTTGAAAGTGTAAAGCAAAGCCGCAATAAAAGCGGACTTACTATTCCACAGCTTAAGAACAATAAAGTAAATCAGCCAAGTGTTAAAAGTCCCTGCAACGACAGCCGCCAATCTCACAAACAACTCCGACGAAAACAATAGGTTAAGAGTAAAAAGCTGAATAATCCAACCAACCATACCCGGATGGTCGAAATGGCTTAGGCTAGGGAACTTTGCGTAAACATAATAATAAGCCTCATCGTTGCCAAGCGGAAATGCACAAGCCAATACAAGGCGTACGGCAAAAGAAATTATCAGAAGCCAACCCAAAGGCGTAATAACTCTTAATTTGCGCATTTATTATTATCTTAAATTTTATACTTTACGTTTGCGTCTGTTTACTCTTCGTGTTACCGTATAAGCGACTGCAAATATCGCAGCAGCAACGATAATTAACCTTATTATAAACGTTTTGGCATTATTAACGACTGCATGCGGCATCGGTGGAATATCGCCATCGGTTGAACGCATAATCGGATTGAAAAACAATTGTATTCCGTCGAAAAACTGTTCGGTTTTCAGATAAACTACAAGTCTTACGTAAGTGTCACTTGGTTTTACAACATAGTAAGCACTGTTGCCGCCTTCTACACGTTTGAGTAATCTGCCGTGCTGACCAATAAAATCGTATCTGGAAACATTTTTTGTCATCTCAACGCAAAACGTATCATTTACCAAAGTAATTTTTGAAGGCATACTCATACTGTCAAGTCTGGCTTTCCTTAGTTCCCACGATTCCACATCGTGGTTTTTAACCCAAACTCCTATGTTGTTCCCTTCGGACAGAGATTTGAATACATCTTCTCTTTTATTGCTTTCAGTATTTACAAGATTAAACCTTGAAGCAACTCCGTAGCAATTATAAACATCGTGCATGTCGTCGTTACCCAACAACAAAGCCGGTCTGCCTGCCGACAAAGCACTATCCCAGTGCGTTATTGAATTTTCGTAACCGTTAAGCACCTCAATAAAATCGTAGCTCGTTAAATATGTAAAATCTTTTGGCTTGTAACCGTGAAAAAAAGCCGGATGATTGACACAAAGCAAATCACAGTGTTTTTTCAGCAAATCAATCATATATTGTTTCTGGCTAAGCGTTTGATACAGCGGCAAGTCGAACCAAACCACTTTTTTTGCTCCCAAATTCAAGTGATGATTTTTAAATATGCTGTAGCCGTGTTCGTAGTTGGGTATGTAGCTTTCTTCGTCGGATTTGTAAGTATTGATATGTTGGTAATTACTTATCGAAATCGAACTAAAGCCCATGTACTCGTAACGCTCAAAAATGGCTTCGTCGGTGTTTTTAGAACCATCTGTGATGCCGCCCCAAACGTTTGAGTGCATCTGATAATTCCCCCTGATTGTATTTTCGGCTTTGAAGTTTTTGTAAGGATTGTATAAAAATTTACCTTCAAATTTGTTCTTATCAGGAAAAGAGTAACGCGGAACAAATAAATGCACAAGTGCAGCGATTACAATCAAAAACAGTAAAAAAAGTAGTACGGATTTAATTATAATCCATATGGGTTTGACGAAATATTTAACCAGCTTATTCATTAATTACAACTTTGCATTCGGTTACTTGCAGGATTTCTCTCGTGTTTAAATCGGAAATAAATGCGACAACTGTGCAGTTTTCGGGTACAGGAGTGTTTATTGTATTTACTCCTTTTACGTGTACAGGAAAAGTTTTAATAATCGGATCTGCTGAAGTTTCGTCTGCACTCAAAATAGGCGTTCCCCACGTGCCATTTACGGCTCCTACTAGAACGTGATTATGTTCGTAATCTTCAATCGTTGGAGTTGTTCCAATATTTGGGTCGTTATTATGTTGCGGAGCAATAATCTTATCTTGAATTATAACTATGTTAAGATTTAAAGCTCTGTTTGAAATAGGCGTTAAAAAAGTTGTTTTTGTGTGGATGCAAAGGTTATCCAATTCAGCATCGTAATCGTTAATTACTTGCAGTTCTACTTCGGGAGTTGCATTTTTTGCTTCTTTAATTCCATTGCCCCAAGCCGATGGCTGATAAACATGTGCTCCTTCTAAGTATTTCAACCTGTTTATCATACCATTGGGATTTCCGTTTAGTCCGACTTTAAAATAGTCGTCCCATTCGGTTCCACAGGTCGTTCTGAAATCATATCCACCGGCAGGATTAGCAAAGAAACCGGCATGAACAGCAACAACAACGAGAGTATCTTTATATCTCGCTTTCAAATCGCTTGCTATTAGTGCAGCTTTAGGACAGTTTACACAAAGGTGTCCGGTATAATCTTCCAACAAAACTCGTTTGTACGGCGATTGAACAGTCGGAAAATCGGGAGTAACACAATTGAAAGAAGTATCTATTTCTTGCTTTTCAACGTAAGGCGAATCAATCACATCGCAACTGCTAAAAGCAAAAGACAAACCGATTATAATTGCTACTATGTATAATATATTTCTTTTCATGATATTGTTTTTATACGATTAAAAATTAGTGGTTAATGATACGGTTAGTCCGTTTGAAGCCGGCATTTCGCGACAAACTCCGCCTACACAAACAACGCCTTTACGCTGACGTCCGTACGAAATTTGAATTCGGTTTGCTCCATTGTTGTATGCCATAGCTACCAAAGGATAGTGAAGTCGCTGGTCGGGATTTGGGTTTCCAAAATTATACATATTGGCAACGCTGAAAAACCACTTCGGAGCTACAGAATACTCGACAAGAGCATAAGCCCAATCGCCTTCTTCCTGCTTTGTAAACATTGCCTGTGCTTCAAATCTGATTGATTGCTTAGGAGTTATTCTGTAAGAGTTGTCGGCAATAAATATGTGAGCTTTCATGTAATCGCCATGACCTTGAACAACAAAGTTGTCGATGCCTTGATACATGTAAGTGAAAATTAATTTGTACGATTTGGTAAACCTATGACCTATTTCCAAAATCAAGTCTTTGTAATAGTTATCTTCGCCGGGTTTAAAAAACGATGAAGTGTAACCCAAAGTGCCGTTAGTGGTTTCAAAAATTTCTTCACCCGGGATAGGCGTTTTTTCAATTCCGTTCACTATAGAGCCCGACAATGACAAGTCAACTCCGTACTTGCCACCCAAAAGAGTGTTGCGTTTGATTTTGTAATTAATTTGAGCTTGCAAACCCATTTCATTGTTAGGCAAAGTTGCGTAAGGATATAGCGAAGCCAAAGAATAAGTCTGCTGCTTAGTTATCGACGGCAGGTAGTTTATATCAAGAGCTTTGTCGGCTCCCGTACGTCTCGATTTAAAAGTCATATTGTCCAAACGTTTTGCTTGTATAAAAGCTCCAAAACCTTTTTGGTTGTACGATAAGCTAACAAGCAATGCTTCGCCTGGTTTGTAAATGTAGCCGTTTTTGTCGTTGGGGTCGTTAACTTTTCTGACGTACTCGCCGGTCATGCTGAAATTTTTATAAATCATATTCACCCTACCTGCACTTGCACCAACATTCAAAGGCAGTATCAGCAGCTCGTTGGGACGATTCGAATCTTTATATTTGTTGTATATCTGTTCGTTATCTTCGTATTTGCTGACAAAACTACCGCCTAAATTTATTTTCAACGGCGAGTTTTCGAATGATGGAATAAGGTCGTTTAAAAATACGTCAGCATCAATACCTCTAACGATGCCGGGTCCTTTTTCCCAATAATATCTTTGCGTTCCGTAAATAGCTTTAAGGTCGATGCTTTTGTGTGGTCTGAATTTAACTCTTAATCCGTACAATGAATTATCTAAGCCCAAATTATGCTCTTCGTACGTCCTGAAAATCATACCGCTACCAAACTGTTCGTAGATATTTCCGGCTGTTATCTGAAATTGTCCTGTCTTGTAATCGACGTGCCAATACGGAATACCACTGCCTTTATATTTGATGTCGTATCCGTTTATTGGATTCAGATAAGTTTCAAAACGCATTCCTGCATTGAAATTTCCCGAAGTGTAAATGATGTTAGTCCAACTGTTCATCAACATTTTTTCGCTAACAGGTTTGGCTCCAATAAGCGAGTCGGGTCTGTAATACTGTGCATCCATCTGAAAATTACCGTTAATACGTCCTCCCAAAATATTGTTTTGAGAGAAAGCGGTTATCGGCAAGACAGCAATAAACAAAATTGCGATTAAAATATGTTTGTGTGTTTTCAAAATAATAAATTTTAGTTTTTCTTAATATAACGCAACAAATCTACACTTTTTTTAATAACTAATTGCCAAGTTAATAATAAGTTGTTTGTTTCTTTTCTTTGCGACCTCGGAGGGATTCAAACCCCCGACCTTCAGAACCGGAATCTGACGTTCTATTCAGCTGAACTACGAGGCCCTCTATTTATTTTATATAATTCACAAAAATACTATTTTTGCTGAAAAGTTATTTATGAGTACAATTTTTATCGAAGGCATGCAATTTTTGGCGTACCACGGCTGCTACAAAGAAGAGAAAATTATTGGCAATTATTTTGAGGTAAATGTCAGTATAGATTACGATACATCGGCAATTGAAAATAACGACGACCTCGAAAATACAATTAATTACCAGAGTGTTTATAAAGTAGTTAAAACCGAAATGGAAATTGCTTCCAAAACCATTGAACACGTTGGTTACAGAATATTAAACTCTATTTATAGAGAGTTTCCGGCTGTAAAAAATGTAAAAGTTAAAGTAAGCAAACTCAATCCAATGTTACTCTCGGGCGGAGTTGTCGATAAAGTTAGCATGGAATTGCAACGTTGAAAAATGTTTTTTTTATACAAAACTCATTGCCTTACAGATAAAAACATTACTTTTGCAAATTACTGATTTTTTATAAGAATAAAATAAATAATAAACAAAATAAAATATGGCAATTATAGGCGCAATTAGGAAAAGGTACTGGCTATTAGTATTAGTCATTGGTGTAGCTCTTTTACTTTTTATTTTGAGTGACTTTTCACGTAAAGGACAAACTCAAGAAACTACACTTGTTAGTGTTAACGGCGAAAAGGTTAGCATAATGGAATTTAACAAAAAATTTGACGAAAACATTGAGTTAGCCAAGATAAACAGCGGGAAAAATAATCTTTCAACGTCTGAAACCAATCAAATACGTCAGAGTACATTTGACGAGACAGTTGAAAATATTATTACAAAAAAACAATTTGAAGAGTTAGGCATAAGCGTATCGGTTGAAGAGCTTAGCGACCTTATCATAGGCAATAACCCTCACCCGTACGTTGTTCAAAGCTTCACCGACCCAAGCACGGGTACGTTTGACAAAGCCATAGTTTCAAACTTTTTGCAAAACATCGACCAAATCGACCCGACAATGAAATCGAGATACCTTATGCTCGAAAAAGCCGTTAAGGACGACCGTATCAAAAACAAATACAACAACCTTATAGGTAAAAGCTTTTATGTTCCTACATCGGTTGCAAAACGTCAGTATATCGAATCTAATGAAACAGCCAACGCTTACGTTGCAGGATTGAGATACGTTTACTTTTCCGACACTTTAGTCAGTATCGACGATAAAGATTACGAAAAATATTACAACGAAAACAAATATAAATTTCAGCAAGATAGAGACGCTCGCAATATTGAGTACGTTATGTTTACGCCGCAAATTTCGGAAGCAGACATTACAAACCTCATGAATGCTGCTAACGATGCATACAAAGACCTTACAGAAGTAACGAATAACAGAAATATTGCATCGGTTGTAAACACAGTTTCCGATACAAAATACGACAGCACCTGGAAAAAAGCAGGCGAATATTCAAAGCAATTAGATAGCTTATTTTTCAGAGCCGAAGTTGGTACTGTATTTGAACCTACAATTGGCAACGATAACATAAAAGTATATAAACTCGTTGACCGCCAGGTTCGCCCCGATTCGCTCAGAGCTAGCCACATATTGGTATCGTATGCTGGTGCTAATGTTCCTGGCATTGAACGCACAATGGCTGAAGCCGAAAAAATTGCCGACAGCTTACTAATTGTTTTAAAAGCAGCTCCAAACAGATTTGCATCGGTTGCAGCTACCTTTAACGATGATAACGTTGCTAAAGAAAGCTCAGGAGACTTAGATTGGTTCCCCGACGGAATGATGGTTCCCGAATTTAATCAAGCTGTTTTTGACGGCAGAGAAGGTGACATTGTTAAGGTTAGCACAATTTTCGGTTTTCATATCGTAAAAATTACAGGTAAAAAAGATTTTTCTACCAAAATTAGAGTCGCCGAAGTTACTATAGACCTTGAGCCAGGCATCAAAAGCATGGAAAAAGCTTATAACGATGCAAGTAGCTTTGCAGCTAGCTTTAATACTTTAGAAAAATTTGAAGCCGAAGCGAAAACTCTTAACATGCGTACTGCCGACAGAATTACTCCCGAATTATCGAATTTACCCGGACTAAGCAACGCCAGAGAAATTGTACGTTGGGCTTTTAATGAAAAAACTAAAACGGGTGCAGTTTCAAATGTGTTTGATATTGAAGGAAGCTACGTTGTTGCAGCACTGAAAGATAAAATCGACAAAGGAACTGTTCCTTTAAGCATTGTTAAAAACGGTATCACTCCACTAGTAATGAGAGACAAAAAAGCCGAATACATTTTAGCTCAAATGGAAGAAGAATTTAGCAAGGAGCAAGATATTTACAAGCTAATGGAAAAATTCCCGGAAATTCCTATCGATACCGTTAATGTTTCATTTATGAGCGGCAACGTACCCGGATTTGGAAACGAACCAAAACTTGTGGGCAAAATTTTCACTGCTGCTCCCAATCATTTGAGCAAGCCTATTGTAGGCGAACAAGCTGTTTATGTATTTATTCTCAACGGCATTACGCAAGCTCCCGAAATTGAAAACTTTGATATGCAAAAAAGACAAATGTCATCGATGTTCCAAGGTAGAGCTATAAATGCTTTAATGACTACATTGAAACAAAAATCGGATATTAAAGATAACAGCTTGATATTCTACTAATAAAGTATAAACATAATGATATTAAAAAAAGGGGTTTGATTGCAGTCAAACCCTTTTTTATTTTTTAGTGGATAATTTTTGTTTTCAAGAAAAATTTTTCTGTTTTATTAATGTTTATTAAAAGAATTTTATATCTTTACAAAAATTTTTTGTATTAATGGATTATTGTGGCAATAATACAAGCTTAATTGCTAACCCTATTAGTTATGAAAAAGTTTATCGTCATAACTCAAGCTTTCATTTGCCAAACCAAACAAAACCCAACGTAGCTACGCATACATACATACATACATACATACATACATACATATTCTAAGTCGTAAAAAAGGTGATAAGCTTTGCTTGTCTGCTTGTTAATCACGCAGATAAGCTAAAAAACAAAGGCTTAAGCTACTTGCCTATTTAAAGTAAAAAGTTGCAAAACAATTAATTTTAAAAAATATAATCATGAAAAAAAATAGTTTGATTAAAGTAGTTGCAATAGCAATTATCTTTGCTTCAAGTCTTGGTTTTTTCTGGGCTTGTAACAAGGAAGATGATAATACTACAAAAAACACTCAAAATGTTGAAGAAGTTAATAACGAATTAGGCGAAGTACCTGAAGATGATATAATTATTGACGAAATTGCGATAGATGACAACACTAAAAACACCTTGAACGGTATTTTTTCACAGAACAACGAGTTTTTAAACAAAATACAGGGAGACACCTTGTTTTATGTTATAAATGACGAACAAGCTTTGCAAGCACTTGGTATTGATGTTAATTTGGGAATCGACTTTGAGAAAAATTGTTTAATTTGCGGAAGGGTTTACTCACCTATCAGCTCAGGTCTCATCAGTTCAAAATACTTGGTGTATAATAGTCAGAACTCATTATACAACTACGTTGTTACTATGTACTTACCAAATTCTGGTTACAATGTTATAACACCTTTGTACTTTTGGGGCGTTTATCCGAAACTTGATGGTGACGTTATATTTACTTTAAAAGTCGTAAACGGAAGTTAAAACACAACGATCTTTTTAAGTTCAATTCTGTTTCTTTCATTTTCTTTGCTTTACTTCTAAAATTAGAAGTTAGAAATTAGAAATTAGAATTTCAACTGCTACTAATTTTTGCAAAGCAAGCGTAAATCCGCTATTTTGCTGAGCTGTTATGCAATAAATGAACTTCACTCTTTTCGTATAAATAATCTGCCATAGGAAAGAATAACAATAGCCAATAATTTTGCTTTATAAAGGACGGCATACATTTCTGCTGAATGGAGTTCGAAATAAATCCCAAGTGAGGGCGGGAAGCTCCGAGCCTGCGAGGAGATCACCCGCACGAGCTCAGGATTTATGAGAACGCAATTCAGAAAAGAAATGTCAGCCTTGATTTTTTGGTTCTTTTGTATCAAGACAAAAGAACATATAAAAAGAATAGAACCCTTAAAAGCCAATGTTCGGAACACACGCTTTGCAAAAGCGTGCGAACAGCAATGGGTGGTTCTATCGATTATCAATGAACCCCGAAATTTCGGGGCTAATTGCCTCGAACCACGCAACACGCAACCCGTAACTCGCAACCCGTAATTAAAGATATTTATCTGACAACAATATTTTACATAACGTTTTCAACAATAACAGCTGTACCCATACCTCCGCCGATACACAATGTGGCTAATCCGTATTTAACGTTGCGACGTTTCATTTCGTAAATTAAGGTAACCAAAATCCTGTTGCCGCTTGCTCCAATTGGGTGTCCCAAAGCAATAGCTCCGCCGTTAACGTTTGTAATTTCGGGATTGAGTTTTAAATCTCTAATAACAGCTATAGCTTGCGAAGCAAAAGCTTCGTTAGCTTCAACTAAACCCATATCTTCAATCGTTAAATTAGCTTTTTTAAGTGCTTTGCGCGATGCTTCTACAGGTCCGTAACCCATAATTTTTGGGTCTAATGCAGCCGAAGCGTAAGAAACAATTCTCACCAACGGTTTTACACCTAATTCTTTTGCTTTATCAGCCGACATTACCACAACCATACTTGCTCCGTCGTTGACACCCGAAGCGTTTCCGGCTGTAACGGTTCCGTCTATTTTAAAGGCATATCTTAGCCTTTGTAGCTTTTCTAAACTCGTATCGGCTCTGGGAAACTCGTCGGTATCAAAAATTATAGGATCGGCTTTTCGTTGTGGTACTTCTATAGGAACAATTTCATCTTTAAACTTACCTTCGTTTATAGCTTTCACTGCTCTTTGCTGACTTTGTAAGGCAAACTTGTCCTGCTCTTCACGCGAAATATTCCATTTTTCGGCTATATTTTCGGCGGTAATTCCCATGTGATAATTGTTAAAAATATCCCACAATCCGTCTCTTACCATGCTATCAACAACCTGACCGTCGCCCATGCGATATCCACTGCGAGCGTGTGGCAATATGTAAGGTGAATTTGTCATGCTTTCGGTTCCGCCGGCAAGAATAATATCGGCATCGCCTGCTTTGATGAATTGTGCCGCCATCGACACCGAACGCAAGCCTGAACCACAAACCTTGTTTATGCTCATTGCAGGCACAGTTTCGGGTATTCCCGAATGTATACATATTTGGCGAGCTACATTTTGTCCCAATCCTGCCGATAGTACGTTTCCTACCAACACTTCCTCAATGATATCCGGGCTAATTCCTGCCCTTTTTATGGCTTCTTTAGCTGCAAATACTCCTAATTCGGCTGCCGAAAAAGGTGAAAGTTTTCCCATAAAATTTCCTACGGCTGTACGTGCAGCCGATGCTATTACTACATCTTTCATAATTTTTTAATGTATTTATTGGTTTTAATGTTAATATATTTCCTACAAAAATAATTAATATATTTAAAATTGAAAAAATATTTTGATTTATTTTTAGATGTGCATGTTTCTTCGGAAAATAAAAACTTAATGGTTTTGGGTACAATTCAGATATATTTTATAATTTTACATTTTTATAAAAATAATCATTAAAAATTCTTATCATATGAAAAAATTATCATTAGTTCTCATTTTAATAGTAGTTATGCTTGCAAGTTGCAATAAATCTCAGAAAAGGGATATTAAAGTGGTATATCCCGAAACAGCTACAGTTGACCATGTTGATACGTACTTTGGCGTAGAAGTAGCAGACCCGTACCGCTGGTTGGAAAACGACACTTCTGCCGAAACCGAAAAATGGGTCATAGAACAAAACAAAGTTACTCAAGATTACATAAGCCAAATTCCATTCAGAGATAAAATAAAAAATCGTTTGGAAAAAATATGGAATTACCCGAAATTAGGTACACCCTTCAAAAAAGCCAATTGGGTTTTTTACTTCAAAAACGAGGGTTTGCAAAACCAAGCTGTTTTGTACGTTAAAGAAGGTATGGACGGCGAAGCCCGCGTACTTATCGACCCTAACACACTTTCGGAAGACGGCACCGTTGCCTTAGGAGGTATTAGCATTTCGAAAGACGGCAAATACTTAGCCTACCGACTTAATAAAGCCGGTAGCGACTGGAGCAATATAAAGGTAATGGAAGTTGCCACCGGAGAAGATTTGCCTGACAATATTGAATGGGTGAAATTTAGTGGTGCATCGTGGAAAGACGACGGCTTTTTCTACAGCAGATACCCAGAACCTGAAGCAGGAAAAGAATATTCGAATATAAACGAACATCATAAAATATATTATCACAAAGTTGGCGATACACAAGATAAAGATATTTTAATTTATGAAAATCCTTCAAAGCCGCAAAGAACTTACTACGCAGGTACTACCGATGACGAAAGATTTTTAATTATTTCGGAAACCGAAAGTACTACAGGTAACGCTTTGTATTTTAAAGACTTAAATAACAAAAACGGCAAAATAACTCAAATAGTAAAAGGTTTTGAGAAAGATTATTCGGTTATCGATAATATCGACGATAAACTGATAATTATCACAAACCAAGATGCTCCTAAATACAAAGCTGTATTGGTAGATACAAAAACTCCTACATCAAATTGGGTTGATTTTATTCC
Source organism: Lentimicrobiaceae bacterium (assembly GCA_033809755.1). Taxonomy (GTDB): domain Bacteria; phylum Bacteroidota; class Bacteroidia; order Bacteroidales; family UBA4417; genus UBA4417. Next base: position 104,954 of record JAPXLB010000008.1, on the reverse strand, counting down.
TGAGAAAAACGAAGTATTGGAAGGCATAAAATTTGCCGGCGATAAACTTTTTGCAATGTACATGAAAGATGCTACTTCGGTAGTCGAAATTCTTGATACAGACGCTAATTTCTTATCATTTTTGGAACTTCCCACACTTGGTTCGGTTGGCTCGTTTAGCGGCGAAAAAGACGACAACACCTTGTTCTACAGCTTTACTTCTTTTACTTTCCCATCGGTGATTTATTCTTACGATATTGCAAATAATGTATCAACCGAATATTTCAGACCCGATATCGACGTTGATTTAACGAACTACGAAACAAAACAAGTGTTCTACACAAGCAAAGACGGCACGAAAGTTCCTATGTTTATAGTTCACAAAAAAGATATCAAACTTGACGGAAACAATCCTGTTATGTTGTATGGTTACGGCGGTTTCAATATCAGTTTAACTCCCGGCTTCAGCATATCGAGAACAATATTTTTGGAAAACGGCGGTGTTTACGCAATGCCTAACATTAGGGGCGGCGGCGAATACGGCGAAGAATGGCACATGGCTGGTACTGTTTTGAACAAACAAAATGTTTTCGACGACTTTATCAGCGCCGCCGAATACCTAATTGAACAAAATTATACCAACCCTAACAAAATAGCTATTTCCGGCGGTTCGAACGGTGGTTTGCTTGTTGGTGCTTGCATGACACAACGCCCCGACTTGTTTAAAGTTGCTCTGCCGGCAGTTGGAGTTTTAGATATGCTCAGATACCACAAATTTACTATCGGCTGGGCTTGGGCTACCGACTACGGTACAAGCGAAGACGAAACACAATTCCATTACTTGCTAAAATACTCGCCATTGCATAATATTAACGATACTACTTGCTACCCTGCAACTCTTATCACCACCGGCGACCACGACGATAGAGTTGTTCCGGCTCACTCGTTTAAATTTGCAGCTACACTTCAAGCAAACCAAAGTTGCGATAATCCGGTGCTTATTCGTATTGAAACCAAAGCAGGACACGGTGCAGGCAAACCTACATCGAAAGTTATTGACGAAGTTGCAGATACCTACGCATTTATGTTCTACAACCTTGGTATGGACGTTGTAGTAGAATAAAGTAAAATTTAGCTTGTAATAAAAAAAGTTGCGGGTGAAGCTCGCAACTTTTTTTATGCTGTTGGCATATAGCCGTTGGCAGTGATTGGTGAATGGTGATGAGTGCGACATTTTCGGTCATTGAGTGCCGATATTGAGCAAAGCAAAATATCGGTGTATCGAAATGCCGAAAATGGAAGGTGCTATCGAGTTTTGAGTATCGAGTATCGAGTCCTGAGTGTCTCAACTCCCGACTCATAACTCCCGACTCAAAACTCAGAACTAACACGCACCAATCACAAACTACGGTAGTAAGCAAATAGCGTAATACTCCGCAAAAAATTATAGTTAAACAATATCAATAAATCACCAAAATTTCCAAACGCCTTTCGGCTTCAACTATACTTTTTGAAGCATAAATATCGGCGAAATTTTGAATAAAAATCTTTTTACTATCAATACCTAAATCGTTTAGTAGCGAACGCATTGTAGTTAAACGCTTTTCGGTAATTCTTCTGTTAATTGTTCTATTGCCGCTAATATCAGTATAGCCACTTATTAAAACGGTTTTTATATTATCGGTACCCAATTGCTTGATATTGTTCAGTATTTGATTTTCGTTTAAAGGTCTTCTTTTATTTATCGCATAATTGGCGACTAACAAAACCGTGTCGTTATCGGCATAATGAACCATAACATCAGATTCCGACTTTTCGATTAATTGATTGATATGCTGACGTAGGTGAATTATGCTGTCGGTAAATAAAATTATTGTCTCATTTTTGCTGTTTATCTCGTCAATTAAGGCACTCTGAATGCTATCGTTAGTCAAAGTATCGATTTCTATGGGAGTTAGCACTTCTTTTACGACTATAAGCGTATCGGTTTTAGCTTGCTTTTTGCTAAGTGCTGACAATTGAGCTTTCAGTTGCTTTATTTCGGCTTCGGCTCTCTCCAATTCTCTTTGCTGATAAGTGTTTTCGTCATCTTGCAAATATCTGTAAACGGTATCAGTTTTGGTATAAACAGTTTGGGTTGTACTCTTTTGAGGATACATACCTCGATTATAATCGGAAATTGTATAATTGCTTTTTCTTGTCGTATCAAAAACTTTTATTGTATTACTAAGCGACTTAATTTGAGATTGCTGAAAATCCAAAACAGAATGAATTTGTTTTACTTCTCTGAGAATTTTTGCTATGCTATCTTGTAAAATAAGTAACGATTCATCATTGGATACTTCAACGGGAGTAACATCGACTATATCTGAAGTATAGTTTGAATAATTGTGATAGAAATTATTTTCCGATGTTTCCAAATCCAAATTTGGATATCTAAATTCTGTCTTTTGTTCTTTTAAATAATCAATATCTGAATCCGATTTTTGTGTTAATACCGAAGTATTGCCGAGTGAGACTGTGTTGTCCCCTTGTGATAAAGTAAAATCGCTTAACGATAAATAGCCGGTATCAGGCATGTTCAGATAAACACTGTCGTTATAATCTTCAAAAAGTGTAATATCCGACTGATATTGAGTTTTACACGAAGTGTAAGCCAATATAACCAACAATAATATTGTTAATTTGCCTATTTTTTTACACCCAACCATAAATCAAGTTCTAATGCTAATCCTGCCGTAGGAATAACCGTTAAATTTTTAAAGTCTTGATGTCCTTTTTCGCCGATTACAAGAACACCGGCATTAAATCTGACAACTTTAAATAGTCTGAAGCCTAATGCCGTATACACCGGAAGATTAACTCCGGGTGTAACAAACTCAACTCCGTTTGCGTCCTTAACAGGCGAAACTAGTACTCCGGCAGAAATTCCGAAAGAATCTAAAAATTTATTACGACTTGCAAATTTGCTTTTATTTCTGAAAGGAACGGTAACTCCAGCTCCTAATGTGAAATTTGTATTTCTTATTTTAACATCATTGATATCGGTGACTGCTTTGTTCCAAACGTACATGCCTAAATTAATCGGCAAAGTAAAACGTTCTTTATCCGTTCGTACCGAAACAATTTTTGCAACTCTATAATGCTGAACCAAATCCGTATTAATAAAGGGTATCAACTCGCTAATAACCATATCGGTTAGCAGATTTACTTTTTCGGCTATCATCTGATTGGCTAAGTCATTTCTCTCAATATTCTTAGTCCCACGCATCACCTTCTTAAATCTGAAATCGCTTTGCTTTTCCAATTCCTCAAGCACAAGAGTAGTCGGAGCTGTGTAAGTTACTTCGTTTTTCGATATTTGATAAAGCATAGCCTCGTCAATGAGTTTTTTTAACCCTTTGTAAACTGTTTTAGGATTATTTATACTAACATTTTTGCCGTCGTAAATAAAGTTGTTGTTCAAATAAAATGCAACTCTATCGCGTAAGTTCTCAACTAATTTTGTTTTCTGACCCAAAGATAAACGTGTATAGGTAATAATTTCAAAATCGTATTTTGAATTCGAAACAAGTACTGGCGGAACCACAATATTAAAAGTTTCAGTAGGATTAGGTGGCATTCTGTTCCACGAAAACTTGTGCAAATCCCATTCCGAACCGGCATTGCGGATGATAACCTGAACGTATTCTACTTCCTTTCCCACTTCGCCCTGAATGATAAAAGGTTGGTCAAAAGGTATAGATGGCTGATTTACAAAAGAATTTGACTCAAAATCAACTTTAACAAGTCGCTCCTGCGAAACAAGAGGCTTTGATAGTAACAGAGTTGAAACTAATAATATTGCTACAATTGTAGTGCTCTTTGTGAAAAATGTTTTATTAAAAACATTAATTTGATTAAAAAATCTGTTCATAAATAATCTGTATTTTGTCACAAAAGTAATAAAACCAAGGAAAAAAAAGCGGCGTCAGAAAAAAATTCCAACGCCGCACAAAATATTTAACAAACTTCAAAGAAATAACTATTCCGTTTTTGGCTTATTTCCTAGCATCATAAGCTCATTGGCGGTTATTTCGGTTTTTACGTGTTTGCTACCAAACTTGTCTTCCCAGTTTCTGTATCCGATACGACCGTCAATTGCAACTTGTTTGCCTTTGGTTAAATATTTTTCAACTACCGTAGCCAAACCTCCCCAAGTAACAATGTTGTGCCACTGCGTTATTTCTCGTTTTTCACCTTCCTTGTCGGTGTAAACTTCGTTTGTTGCCAATGTGAAAGAAGCTACTTTGTTGCCTTTTTCTAAATTGCGTACTTCGGGATCTTGTCCTACGCGTCCGATTAGTTTTACTGAGTTACATAGTGTGTTCATAATAAATAAATTTAAAAGTTTAATAAAATGTTTTAATTGTTGCTCATCTGTTTTACCAGATTGACGATGCAAAACTAATACGGCGTCCAAGTATAAGTCGGATAAAAAATATTTGTATTCGAATAAAACCGTTTTTAACCGTTTGTTGTCGAATATTTTATCTTTTTAATTCATTGTATAAGTCAATATTATAAAGAGTTCAAGGATGTTTTTAAGTTAGAAAATTACAAAACATTCCTGAATCTATTTGCATAAGGTCAAAAATTACAATTATTAAAAAATTTTATTTTTTTTATCAATATCGAAGAAAAAAAAACCGAGTTGAAAAAATTTAAGTACTTTTGGAAAAAATATTACACAAAAAAATAAAAAATAAAAAATTAAATAACTATGTACACAAATTTTCAAAAATTTCTTCAAAAAGAATTAGAATCTATTAAAGATGCAGGTTTATATAAAGACGAACGCGTATTGGTTTCGCCACAAAAACCTGAAATTACAATTAGTAGTGGCGAAAAAGTTTTAAACTTTTGCGCTAATAATTACTTAGGATTATCGAACAACGAAGAACTGATAGCTGCGGCAAAAGAAGCTTTAGATACTCACGGCTACGGTATGTCGTCGGTACGTTTTATTTGCGGTACTTCAGATTTGCACAAAGAACTTGAAGATAAAATTTCCGAGTTTTTTGGAATGGAAGACACAATTTTGTACGCATCTTGCTTCGACGCTAATGGTGGAGCTTTTGAACCGCTATTGAGTGCAGAGGATGCTATAATAAGCGACAGTTTAAACCACGCATCTATAATTGACGGCGTTAGACTATGTAAAGCCGTTAGATACAGATACGCAAACGCCGACATGGAAGACTTGGAAAAACAATTGCAAGCAGCTCAAGCACAGCGTTTCAGACTTATAGTTACCGACGGTGTATTTTCAATGGACGGAAACGTTGTTCCTCTTGACAAACTTTATGAACTTGCACAAAAATACGATGCCATGATTATGATTGACGAAAGCCATAGTGCAGGCGTTGTAGGAGAAACGGGCAGAGGCGTAACCGAACTATTTAATCTTAAAGGTAAAGTAGAAATTATTACCGGAACCTTAGGAAAAGCTTTTGGTGGCGCTATTGGTGGATTTACAACAGGTAAAAAAGAAATTATTGATATGCTTCGTCAACGCTCACGTCCTTATCTTTTCAGCAACTCAATACCTCCTCTTGTAGCAGCTGCAGGTATCAGGATGGTCGATATGATGAGCAGAAATAATGTTCTTCAAGATAAACTACACGACAACACAAAATACTTTGTCGGCAAAATGCAAGAAGCTGGTTTTGATATCAAACCTACACAAAGTGCTATTTGCGCTGTTATGCTATACGACGCCAAACTTAGTCAGATAATGGCTGACGAATTATTAAAAGAAGGTATCTACGTTATTGGTTTCTACTATCCAGTTGTTCCTAGAGGTGAAGCTCGTATTCGCGTGCAAATTTCTGCAGGACACGAAAAAGAACACCTTGACAAATGTATAAATGCGTTTATAAAAGTTGGTAAAGAGTTGGGCGTGCTGAAATAAAAATTCATTTATTAATTAAAAATTAATAATATGGTTTTATTAGGAAACGTAATTAAAAACGTAATTGACGCTAGAGGGAAATTACCATCAACTCAAAAGAAGGTTTCTGTTGACAAAGCACAAGAAGCTGTTTTGAAGAAACTCCTTTTGAGTGCTAGGAATACGTCTTTCGGTAAAGAATACAAGTTTAGGCAAATACTTGCTAATAAAAATATTATTGAGAAGTTTCAGCAAAATGTGCCTATTTTCGATTACGACAAGATGTACCAAGAATGGTGGAACAAATCCCTAGAAGGAGACACATCGGTAAGTTGGCCCGGGAAGGTTAAATATTTTGCGTTAAGCTCGGGAACATCGGGTGCGACAAGCAAGTATATTCCGGTTACAGCCAAAATGGTTAGTCAAATACGTAAGTCGGGAATAAGACTAATATGGACTCTTGATAAATACAACCTGCCGCCAAAAATTTTCTCAAAAGGAATTCTTATGCTTGGCGGCAGCACCGAACTTGAAAACAACAGCATTTACTACGAAGGCGACTTGTCGGGTATTACAACCTCCAAGTTGCCTTTGTGGTTTCAAAATTTTTATAAGCCCGGTAGAAAAATTTCTAAGGAAAAAGACTGGACGAAAAAATTAGACGAAATTGTTAAAAAAGCTCCTAAATGGGATATAGCTGCAATAGTTGGTGTGCCGGCTTGGTTGCAAATTCTTTTAGAAAAAATTATCGACCATTACCAGCTTTCAAATATACACGAAATTTGGCCCAATCTTACTATTTTCGTTCATGGTGGTGTACCTTTCTCGCCTTATATTAAAGGTTTTGAAAGTCTTTTAGCCCGACCCTTAGTTTATATTGAAACCTATCTCGCTTCCGAAGGATTTATCGCATTCCAAAGCAGACCAAATACCTCATCTATGGAATTAATAGTAGATAATGGTATTTTTTACGAGTTTATTCCTTTTACAAGCGAAAATTTCGACAACGACGGAAATATTAAAAACAACGTAAAACCTATTGATATAACTAAAGTAGAAGAAGACGTAGATTATGCTTTGCTGATTTCCACTTGCTCGGGTGCTTGGCGATATATGATAGGCGATACGGTTAAATTTACATCGAAAAAAAACAACGAAATTATTATTTCCGGTCGTACGCAACAGTTTTTGAGTATATGCGGCGAACATTTATCGCACCAAAACCTTAATAAAGCCATAGAAATGCTCGAAGAAGAGCTGAATATTACCGTTAGAGAATTTGCCGTTTGTGGCAGAAAGTCAATAAACGGAATGTTCGGGCATCAGTGGTTTGTCGGTTGCGAAACTCCTGTTGACCCAGTGTTGGTTAGTGAAACTTTAGACAAAAATTTGAAGTTGCTCAACGATGACTACAAAACCGAGCGGTTGCATGCAATTACTTCGGTAGAAACCATAATTCTTAATCCCTCTGTTTTTTACGATTGGCTTAAAAAACAAGGAAAAGAGGGTGGACAAAATAAGTTTCCAAGAGTTTTGAAAGATGAAAAATTAAGCGACTGGCTGATATTTATACAAGATTACTTGAAATAATTTTTTTAATCTTACGTTAATATGTAATGCTGGCAGTAATAAAAGGTATTATTTTAGGATTGACAATGTCCCTTTTGTTAGGACCCGCTCTTTTTTCGCTTTTACAAACTAGCATATACACCGGAAAAAGAGCAGGTGTATTTTTGGCATTGGGAATTTCGCTTAGCGATACTACGATTATTTACTTGGCTTATCTTGGGATATTACAACTACTGAATACGAAAAGTAACTTTTTAATCATAGGAGTTATTGGTGGTCTTATTCTTATCTCATTCGGATTATATACGTATCTTAAAAAAGTAATAATCGACGAGGAAAAAAAACTTATTCGCTCGCCTATGGCTAGTCCTATCACTTATGTAGGCAAAGGGTTTTTCCTAAATTTCATGAACCCTTTTGTTTGGTTTTTCTGGATTACAGCTATGGTTACAGTTTCTGCAAGTTTTGGTAATAAGTTAGATGTCCTCTACTTTTTTGGAGGTACCATAATAACTGTATTTTCAACCGACTTGCTTAAAGTTTTTATTTCGGACAAAATAAAAGAACGCTTAAACGATAAATTACTTGTACGCGTCAACCGCTTTGTTGGGATTGTATTGATGCTTTTCGGAATTGTACTAATTCTCAGAGCTTTTTATAAGTTGGTATAGCTTTAAACTTCGTCGAAACTTATATCTTTAACGTTAAACTGCACGGTTTTAACTCCATTCCATTCGTTTTCTTCAATATGATAACAGATATTGAATTTTTCGCCTTTGTATATTCTTTCAAAATGTTCGCCTAGCTGAAAAGCTATAGCCGAAAAAGGATTACTACGCACGGTTTCCTGAAAGACATCCATTTTTATATGGTTTTTCCCAACAATACGAGCATATCCGGTATCCTTTACATTGCGAGTAACAAAAATTGGCGACATATTTTCGGGTCCAAATGGTGCAAACTGCTTTAATATTCTAATAAACTTACCTGTAATCTGATTTAAATTTATTTCAGCATCTATTTCTATTTCAGGCACTAACATCTCTTTATTGATGTTCTTTTCTACAACTTTCTCAAATTTATTAACAAAAGCTTCAAAGTTTTCAGGTTTTATAGACAAGCCGGCAGCATAAGTATGACCTCCAAAGTGTTCCAATAAATCGCTACACTCTTCAATTGCATTGTAAATATCGAAGTTTTTTATAGAACGTGCCGAACCTGTTAGCATCCCGTTCGACTCGGAAAGAACTATCGTAGGACGATAATAAACTTCTGTCAGCCTCGAAGCTACTATACCCAAAACTCCTTTGTGCCACTCGGGTTTGTAGAGAACTGTTGAAAGTGAGTTTTTAAGTTTTTCCGACGACGAAATTATTTCCAAAGCCTCTTGAGTGGTCTGCGTATCAAGGTTTCGCCTTTCGTTATTAAAAGTATTGATTTTGCTTGCGTAATGCTTAGCTATTTCTTCGTCTTGCGATATTAGTAATTCAACCGAATCTTCGCCATTTTTAATACGTCCCGCCGCATTGACACGCGGCCCAACCGAAAAAACCAGATCGTTTATGGTAAGCTCTCTATCGAAAAACTGCTTATTGTTAGAGTCGTTGTTTGCACGTATATTGGCAGCTTCTAACACTGCAATAATGCCTGGTCGGGGTTTTAAGTTAAGAGCTTTTAGACCATAAAAAGCTAATACTCTATTTTCGCCGGTAATAGGCACAAGGTCTGAAGCTATACTTATTGCTACCAGATCCAAATATTTTTTCAGTTTATCGGAAGCTATATTGTTTTTTTGAGCGTAGGCTTGAATAAGTTTAAAACCCACACCACAACCCGAAAGTTCATCGTAAGGATATGTTGAATCAACTCTTTTATTGTCCAAAACAGCAATAGCAGCCGGAATTTCAGTATCCGGACGATGATGATCGCAAATAATAAAATCAATGCCTTTTTGTTTGGCATAGTCGACTTTATCAACGGCTTTTATTCCGCAGTCCAAAGCTATAACCAAACCTACACCTTGCTCATCTGCAAAGTCAATAGAACGGTAAGAAATACCGTATCCCTCGCTGTATCTGTCGGGGATGTAAAAAATAATATCGTCGAAGCCGTTTTCTTTAAAAAACGAATACACCAAAGCCACAGATGTAGTCCCATCAACGTCGTAATCGCCGTAAACCATAAGCTTTTCATTATTTCGCAAAGCGCTTTCTATTCGCGACACGGCTTTATCCATATCGTTCATTAAAAATGGATCGTGCAACATGTCTAGCGAAGGACGAAAAAAGGCTTTGGCTTCGTCGAAAGTTGTTATGCCTCTTTGTACTAGTAATTCAGACAATAAATTTGATATACCTAACTCCGAAGAAAGTTTTAAAACCTTTTCGTTATCACAAGGAGGGGCAATTATCCAACGTTTATGCATATGGCAAACAAAATTAATCAATTTTATTACATCTCATAGCATTTTTGCAAAAAAAACGTAAATAATTAATTTTTTCTTAAACAAACGATATGTTAATCTATATTAATCTATGGCTCTAGCAATAACCAATGAGTTTAAAATGCTACAATAAAGGCGAAAACAGACTTAACAACTTAGACCACAGCTTTTTATAAAAGGGTTTTTTGTTCCACGCAACAACATCTATTTTTTCGGCATCGTTGAGGTCTTTGTAAAATATATCGGCAAGTTGCTCCGAAAATGTTTTGTTGTATATCATAGCATTTATTTCGAAGTTTAAATCAAAACTTCTGATGTCCATATTGGCAGTGCCTACAATAGATAGTTCTTTATCGGAAACCAAAGTTTTGGCGTGTATCATACCTTTGGTGTAAAGATAAATTTCGGCGTTGGCTCTAAGAAGCTCGTTGTAGTAGCTTTTGGCAGCCACGTCAACTATCAGTGTGTCGGAACATTTGGGGACTAACAATTTTATTTTAACTCCCGACAAAGCCGCCGAATACAGTGCTTCTAAAACGCTCTTACTTGGTATGAAATAAGGTGTAGTTATCAGGATTTCAGTTTTGGCATTATTAATAGTTCTAAGAATTGACAACTCTGTGAGTGGAAGTTCGCTATCGGGTCCGCCTGCAACCATTTGTACAGCTTTGCCGTTGGCGTAATGTTTGTCAATTTTTGGGAAAAACTTTAAGTTGGCTTTAAGATCTTGTTTGGCACAAAAATTCCAGTCGCATAAAAAAACGTACTGTAGTGCATAAACACTCTCGCCGCTGATTTTAATGTGTGTGTCGCGCCAATATTTTTTCTTTTTATTCTTTTTGGCATATACACCCATTTTATCAATTTGCTCGTCGGTATAATTAATGTACCTGTCGCTGATGTTTATTCCTCCAACAAATCCAACTTTGCCGTCGACTACAATAATTTTTCGGTGATTTCGGTAATTAAGCCTATTGGCAAGCAATAATAACTTAATTTTATAAAAAGGGTGAATATCAACACCGTTTTGAGCCAAGCGTTGTGCGTAGCGCTTTCGTATGCCTCGACTGCCGTAATCGTCGTAAATAAAGCGGACTTCAACACCTTCAGAAGCTTTTTGTATTAGCAATTCAGCCAATTGATTTCCTACGTAGTCATCTTCAACAATAAAATATTCGATATGAATGTGATTTTTTGCTTCCCGTATCGCTTCAAACACCGACTTAAATTTTTCTTCGCCGTTTATTAACAGTTCTACATCGTTGTTTACGGTTATTGTACCAACATGACTGTTTGAAAGCAGCTTAGCAAGCGGTTTGTAATTTTTTAAACCTATGTCATCAAATATTTTTTTGTTTGCAATTGTCCAACTTTCGTCGCCATACGAAAATCCTTTTAATTTTTCTTCGTGCTTAAGCTTTTTGGTGTATAATTTCCTTTTCCTGTAATTTATCCCTACAGTAAAATAAAAAGCAATACCTACAATTGGAACAAAAATAGCAAAAAGAATATAAGCTAAAGCCTTACTCGTGTCTTGGGTGTCGAAGATAATCCGTAAACACACAAATACCAATATAACAAAGTATATCAGATAAATTAGCTTTTGTATAATTGCTAAAACAGCCACCTTATTCCTTAAGTTATTATTTGTTGATTATTACTTTAAATACATTGACATTGGGAGAAAAAATGTACAGGATATAAAATCCGCTGTTTACATCAGTAACATCTATCTTGTTGATACAAGTTCCTTGTTTTATTTTTTGTCCCTGAATGTTGGTAATTGTGTATTTGTGAGGTTTATCGTTATCTACGTAAATGTAATTGGTAACGGGATTAGGAAACACTTTTAGTTCGTTGGCTTGTTCAATAGGTTTGCTTAATCCGAAACAAACTTTGGGGTATATAGCGTTAGAAACTATAAAACTGCTGCCACTGCTTCCGTATAATTCGGAAGCTGGTTCCCATGTGTTGTTTGAGGTTTTAATCCAAGCTGTTGCGTATGGCAGAGTGCTTCTTTGCGTTGACCAAAACGCTAGAGAATCGCCTCTTAACGTAGGAAGAGTAATTCCAAAATAAAAGGCTCCCGAGACTTGTATTGGTGTTTTGAAATTAACCCTAGTTAATCTGTTTGCATTAACATCTCTAATAATTCTCGACAACGAAATAGTATCAAAACCTATAAGACTACCTGGAGAGCCATTAGTTCCGTTAGCTTCCAAAACTTCTATTTTAAGTATTTCGTTATTGCCGGCAGATTGAGTTGCTACGCTAAAGTCGAAAATTGCACCTACTATGTATCCTGTTTTGTTTGAAATATTGAACGAATCGGCTATTGCTTTGTCGTTGTATTTGTTGTTACCAAAAACATACCCTTCATTATTGTCCAAAATATAACGGGTAAGAGGTTCGGGTAGTGGAAATCGAAGCGAATCGCAATTGCCTAGAACGATTCCTACTTTTATGTAATTTTCTTTTACCAAACTGTACTTATTGTTGTTGCTGTCGGTTACTACCAAACGCACAGAATAATTACCTTCTTGAGTGTACGTATGTACAGGGTTTTGAACGTTGCTAGTGTCGCCATCGCCGAACTTCCAAAGCCAAGCTACGGGATTTCCGCTACTTTGGTCGGTAAACTGAACTTGCAAAGGAGGTGCTCCGCTACGTTTATCAGCAGTAAAATCAACATCCACATCTGTAGTTTGCTTCGAATTCTTGTTAACACTGTGTATTTTTGCGTCTCTAATTTGTCCGTAACTTAGTATCGTTAGGGTGTTTAAGGCTATTAAGCAGATTAGAAATTTAGGTAAAAAAAAGGATTTCATAGCATAATTAATTTTAAGTACATTTATTTAACAATTCTTTTGTTGTTCGATAACCTAATCGTAATTTCAAAATTACAATTATTTTAAAAATCAAATGCGGTTTGGGTATTTTTTTACTCTCTGAAATGCCAAATTGTATAAAAAATATACCTTTACAGTTCAAATTTAAATTTTCAGCACAATGAAAAAACCATTAATAAGCAATATTCCTTTTTGGGGTAAGGTTGGTTTACTGGTAGTTTTGTTGATTTTTTTCTTAATTATCGGAGCTTTGTTGAGCAAATTGTTGGTAATGCTGTTTTATCCTGACCAAGCAAACCATATTTTTATAAATCCCGATTATCAGAACAGCACACACGTGGGAGCCTTGAAACTGGTTCAGGCGACAACTATGTTTGTTGGAATGCTGATGCCTTCGTTGATATATTTGTGGCTCACTAAAAAACAATTTGGCGAATACATAGGAATAAACAAAAAATCTTCGGGGACTGTGGTTGTCCTGACAATAGTTTTATTCTTATTTAGCACTCCTATTAGTGCGATTACCTACCAATGGAATCAAAGCATGGTTTTGCCGCAGTGGTTAAAACCTGTTGAAGAGATTCTCAGGCTTATGGAAGATAACAACAAGGTTATAACCGATGCTTTTTTATCATCAACAACGTACACCTCATTACTTGTAAATACTCTTGTTTTAGCTTTATTGCCTGCATTTGCAGAAGAAATACTTTTTAGGGGAATTATTTGTAGAGGCATATACGGCAAGTACAAAAACACGCATATTGCCGTTTGGCTGTCGGCAATAATATTTTCTGCTATTCACTTCCAATTTTACGGTTTTCTGCCACGTATGATATTGGGAGCATTTTTAGGGTACTTATTTATTTATTCTAAAAGTCTATGGATGCCTATACTATTTCATTTTTTGAACAATTTTTCGGCAGTTGTTACCGAATTTATTTCAAATAAAATTTCAGGTACGCATAATATTCCTTCGGGAGAAGAGCTAATGGCAGATGTAGACCCTATAGTAGGAATTGCTTGTGCAATTATAGCAGTTCTTGCAATAATTAAGATAAAAAAACTTGAGGAAACTAACTAAATCCATCAATTAATCATCAGAGTATTCGAGGGTTCGGTGCTACGCACCTTTGATTTAAAATGGTAAATTTATGCTACAAATTGTTCGGTGCTAACGCACCTTTATTCGACAACGCTGTACATATATTACAACTACGTTTAACATAAGCCGTATAACGGCGCCCCATTTGTAACTATGTAATAATAAACTTAAGGTAGGTGCAGAGCACCGAACCATTAAATCTATTCTACAAACATGTATCTATCAAAAAAATCAAATGACTGTGCCTTGCTATAGTTGACCATGCTATTTTGCAATGGTTTATGTTCAAATTGTGCGGTGCTAACACATCTTTGTTCGATAATGCCGTATATATTATGTTACAACTATATTTAACATAAGCCGTTTAACGGCGCCCCATTTGTAACTATGTAATAATAAACTTAAGGTAGGTGCAGAGCACCGAACCATTAAATCTATTCTAATAACGTGTATCAATCAAAAAAATCAAATAAATATGCTTCGTTATAATCGACTGCATTTTTTCTCAAGATGTCTAAATATTCTTCCCTAAAACTGCGTTTCTTGTGATGCTTTTCTTGGTTCAGAATATATTTCACAACCTGGTCAACTTGTGATTTAGAATGCGTAAATGCGCCGTAACCTTTTTGCCAATCAAATTTAAATTTTGTGAATTTGTTTTCTCTTATCCAATGATTACTCGATGTTTTGATGTCTTCAACCAAATTAGGGATTAAATCACTCAGATAATAACCGATAAATATATGAACATGATCTGGTTGTGCATTAATTGCCAATAATTTGTGTTTGCGGTTTTGTATGCAAGTTGTGATATATTTCTCTAGATTATCTTTCCATGATTTGTGAATTAATGCTTCACGATTCTTAGGTGAGAAAACTATGTGAAAATAACATTGAGTGTACGTGTTTGCCATAGTTGTTTTTGTTTGTTACATTTTTCTAATGGTTCGGTGCTACGCACCTTTATCGAATATAAAACGTTTTTCTACAAATTGTTCGGTGCTAACGCACCTCCAATTTAACATGAACAAAATAACTCTCAACCCCGCACATAATGAGGCATTTGCTCAGGAATTTCTATGGATATTTCGACCAAACCGGCAATTTCTCCGTCTGCATACCAAGGGGTTTGGTGTATTAGTTTTTTAACACCTTTCTTTTCAATTGTATAGCTGTTGGATTCACCTTTTTCTAGCAAACGCCTGATTATTTCTTGCGAACGCTCGTTATGACAAGGAAACAAATTAGCTCCTAACATTTTGGAGCCGCCATTTATAGCCAACGATTTGTCGTTCATGTATTTAATAACTCCGTTTTTGTCGCATACGGTAATGGCACAGCTCAATGCCTTAGCCCAATCCGGAATGTTGTAATCCATGGCATTTACTTTAAAAAAGTAGTCCCACCAGGAATCGAACCTGGATCTAAAGTTTAGGAAACTTTCGTTCTATCCGTTGAACTATAGGACCTTATTTTTTGCAAAGTTAAAAGATAATTTGTAATTTTGGCTTGTTTTCATTTTGAAAAATTAAATATAAAAATGAAATATATCGCTTAAATTTATAAAAGAATATTATCTTTGCGGATTATCATAAAAATGAATTTAAACTTAATATTAACATAAAATAATTAAAAGATATACTCATGACTAAAGCAGAAATTGTAGCAGAAATAGCTAGCAAGACAGGGATCGAAAAAGTAGCAGTTCAACAAGTAGTTGAAGGATTTATGGACGCTGTAAAATCTTCTATGATAGGAGGAGAAAACGTTTATTTAAGAGGCTTTGGTAGCTTTGTTGTAAAAAAACGTGCAAAAAAAATTGGTAGAAATATTTCGAAAAATACAACGATAGAAATTCCGGAACACTATATTCCTACGTTTAAACCTTCAAAAGAGTTTTTAAACCAAGTTAAGAAAAACGTGAAGTAAAAATATATTTTTAATCAAAATAGTATAATAAAATGCCAAGCGGAAAGAAAAGAAAAAGACATAAAATGTCTACGCACAAGCGCAAAAAACGTTTACGCAAAAATCGTCATAAAAAGAAATAGCAATTTCTTTTGTTATGATTCATGCCTGAATTTGATGATTATTTTTCAGATTAAAACAGTGTACCACAAATTTTTGAACGTAAATGTTGTGAAACAATGGCTGTGGTAAATAAAGAATTAATCATAAATGTAGATAGTTCGGAAATAAACTTAGCCTTATTAGAAGATAAGACTTTGGTTGAACTGAACAAAGATAAACTCAACAGCAATTTTGCTGTTGGGGATATTTATCTTGGTCGGGTAAAGAAAATTATGCCCGGACTTAATGCCGCTTTTGTTGATATAGGGTCGGAAAAAGATGCTTTTTTGCATTATTTTGACCTAGGACCACAAATTAATTCTTTTAAAAACTTTGTCAACATCGCCACAAAGCGTAAGCTTAAGGATGGTAATTTACAAGATTTTAAACTTGAACCCGACATTGAAAAATCGGGAAAAATATCTCAAGTTTTTAAACCCAACGACAACGTTTTAGTTCAAATAGCAAAAGAAGCTATATCAACCAAAGGACCAAGGGTTACCTCCGAGATTTCGTTGGCAGGAAGATACCTTGTGTTAGTTCCTTTTGGAAATAAATTGTCAATTTCGCAGAAAATTAAGTCTATACCAGAGCGTAACCGACTTAAAAGACTAATTTCGAGCATACGTCCGCCTAATTTCGGAATCATTATCAGAACTGTTGCCGAAGGTAAACGTGTTGCTGATCTTGATGCCGACCTTAATGCGCTTATTGAAAAGTGGAATACAATTAGCTCCGAACTCTTTAAAGCTAAGCCTAAACAAAAAATTATAAGCGAAATTAGTCGTACCTCGGCTTTGCTTCGCGATATGCTCAACGAGTCATTCACAAACATATACGTTGATGATACGTCGGTAGCCGAAGAAATTCGATCGTACGTAAACACTATACTGCCCGACAAAACCGACATAGTTAAGGTTTATAAAAGAAAAGTACCCATTTTTGAAAGCTTCGGTATAGACAAACAAATTAAAAATTCGTTTGGTAAAACCGTTACAATAAAAAACGGTATATACCTGATAATTGAACACACCGAAGCTCTTCATGTTATTGATATTAACTCCGGACATAAACTAAATTCCGACATATCTCAAGAAGAAAATGCCCTAGCTGTTAATATTGAAGCCGCAACCGAAGTGGCTCGCCAGCTACGCCTCAGAGATATGGGCGGCATTATAGTAGTTGACTTTATTGACATGCACGAAACCAAAAATCGCAAAGCATTGTACGTGCACCTCAAGCAAGAAATGGAAAAAGATAGTGCCAAGCATACGGTTTTACCGCCAAGTAAGTTTGGTCTTATACAAATAACGCGTCAGAGAGTCAGACCTGTTACAAACGTTTCTATTAGTGAACAATGCCCTACATGCCAAGGTACCGGAAAAATAAAACCACCCATCTTAATTGTCGACGAAATACAAAACGATATACAATATCTGCTGTCAAATCAGAACGAAAAACACTTAAAACTTAAAGTTCACCCATTTGTACACGCCTATCTTACCTCAAAAACAATACGCTTAAAAAGCGTACAGTGGCAATGGTACAAAATGTTTGGTAAGTGGATTAAAATTGAACCCGCCAATTCGTACAAAATATTAGAATACCATTTCTTCGGAAAAAATGATAACGAAATCTTAATATAAATGTGTTTTTTTACATTTATATAGAGTTTATTTCACTTTTTTTTTATCTTTGTTGAAAAATTATATAATCATTAATAACTAAATAATTACACAAAATGAATAATCGTTATTTAACTTCTGCAAAAGCAGTTCTTATGTCCGTGCTTTTGTTTGTATTTTGTTTGGTAGCTTCAGCTGACAGCTATACCTATCAGGACTCATGGGGTAAACAAGGGCTAACCCTAACGAGCAACACTCCAAATAAAGTAGAGCTAAACGTCTCTGTTAATAATTTCACGCTAGAACCCGTTGATATCAACGGTGAGCAAATGCAAGAAATAGCATTCGACGGTTTTGCACTATTTACAAACGCAGGCGAACCTAATATCCCTGGAATAAGCAGGCTTGTTGCTATTCCGCAAGGAGCTACTGCTAGTCTCGAAATTATTGATTATCGAGTTGAAACTATTCAAAATGTTAACATTGCTCCATCTCCTGTTATTCCAAAAGAAAATGAAGATGGTTTAGTATTTTCAAAAAGCAGCAATGTATATAACCGTAATGCATTCTTTCCCGAAAATATTACAACAATATCCGAAGTTAAACAACTAAGAGGCGTGGATGTTGTTTTATTTAATATTTCTCCTTTTGCGTATAACCCCGTAACCAAAGAATTAAAGGTGTACAGAGATATTAAAGCCCGTATTACTTTTAACGGTGGTAACGGACAATTTGGAGATAACAGACTTAGAAGTAAATACTTCGACCCAATTTTAATGGATAATATTGTAAACTCTTCTTCATTGCCTGCTATCGATTACAACGAGAGGAACAGCAATATGACAAGAAGTCCTATGACCACAGGTTGCGAATATCTTATCATCGTTCCAAACGACCCAAGCTACAGAAAGTGGGCTGATTCTCTAAGAGTTTTCAGAACCGAGCAGGGAATATCAACAAATGTTGTTTCGTTGAGTGAAATTGGAGGTAATAGTATAAACGATATAAAAAATTATATAGTCAACGCTTACAATACTTGGGATGTTCCGCCTGTTGCAATCCTCTTTTTGGGCGACTATGGTAGTAATGCTCAAACAAATATTACATCACCTATACACAATAACTATTGTGTTTCGGACAATATGTTTGCCGACATTAATAATGACAACATGCCCGATATAGTGACGGCTCGTATGACAGCAAACAACGAAGAACAAGTAAAAACCTTCGTTACCAAAACATTAGAGTACGAACGTACTCCACCAACCTCTCCCGGTTTCTATAATAATCCTATTACAGCATTAGGCTGGCAAACAGAACGCTGGTTCCAAATCTGTTCTGAAGTTGTTGGTGGTTATTTCAAACATGTACACGGAAAAGATCCTGTTAGAATAAACGCAATATACTCAGGTACACCTGGCTCCGTTTGGTCAACTGCTACAAATACGTCAACGGTTGTAAACTACTTCGGTCCAAACGGTTTAGGTTATATTCCTGCAACTCCGTCAGAACTTGGAGGCTGGACAGGAGGTAACTCCACCATGGTTACTAATGCTATAAATAGCGGAGCCTTTTTGCTACAACACCGCGACCACGGTATGGAAACAGGCTGGGGTGAACCGGACTATACCAATAACAACATCAACGACCTTAACAACGTTGGAAAAATGTCGTTTATTCTTTCATTTAACTGCCTGACAGGGAAATATAATTACTCGGGCGAGTGTTTTGCTGAAAAATTCCACCGTCATAAATATGGCGGACTAAACGCAGGTGCTGTAGGCGTTACTGCTGCATCTGAGGTTTCGTATTCATTCGTTAACGATACTTATGCTTGGGGATTTTTTGATATGATGTGGCCCGATTTTATGCCCGACTACGGACAGCAAGGACCTAACGCTCCGCGTGGAATAATGCCGGCTTTTGCAAACGTTGCAGGTAAATATTTCTTACAACAATCTTCGTGGCCCTACAATACCCAGAACAAACTTGTTACATATCACCTTTTCCACCACCATGGAGATGCTTTCTTAGAGCTTTTCAGTGAAATGCCTCAAAATTTAACTGTTATGCACCCCGATGTTATGATTGAAGTAGCTACTTCAATTGGTATAAAAGCCGATGAAGGCTCGCATATAGCATTAACACATAACGGACAAATTCTTGCTACTGCTACGGGTACCGGCAATATACTTAATGTAAACTTCACCCCTCCAGCTGTAGGACAAAAAGTTAAAGTTGTTGTTACCAAAACTAACCACTACAGACATACATCTTACTTCTTGATAATATCGGCAGATGATCCATACATTATCACTGATAGCTACACTATTAACGATGTCTTGGGTAACAATAATAATGTTATAGATTTTGATGAAACCGTATTTTTATCTCTTGCCGAAAAGAACTTAGGAAACACCGATGCTCATAACGTAACTGTTAATTTAACAGGTGGCGACAATTATATCAATATTATTGACGGCACGGAATTATATCCTAGCATTCCTTCAAAACAAACCGTTACAATTGCTGATGGATTTAAAATAAAAATTTCTGATGATGTTCCTGATCAATATACAAAAATCCTTGATGTCACAGCTACAGACGGTAGCGATACCTGGGAAAGCCATATTTCAGTTACATGTAATGCTCCTAGCTTATACATTAGCGAATTTACTATAGATGACTCGCAAGGTGGAAATGGAAATAACAGACTTGACCCGGGCGAAACAGCTGTTTTGAAAGTTAAAGTTGGAAACTCAGGACACTCTTTAGCTGAAAACGTTGTTGTTAATATTTCACTAACCACCGGCTTAATTACTTTGCAAAACAATACCTTTGTTATTGATAATATAAACCCGATGGGCACTAAATTCGCCGAATTTACATTATCAGTCAACCCCAACGCACCTACAGGTATGAAAACAGACCTTATCACAAGTGCGGTTTGCGGAAAATATAATGCTAGCAAAACTTTTATACTGCCAATAGGCTTGCTTGTTGAAGACTGGGAAACAGGTGATTTCTCAAAATTTGAATGGCAGCATGGTGGTAATAAAAATTGGACTATAACCAATGTTAATCCTTACGAAGGAAACTTTTCTGCTAAATCAGGCGAAATTACGCATTACCAGTCGTCTCAGCTAATTTTACAGTACAACTTCCCCGTTTCGGACAGTATTAGCTTTATGTACAAAGTTTCTACAGAAACTTCAGGAGACGGACTCAAATTCTTTGTAGATAATGTTCTTCAAGAGACTTTCCATGGAATAACCGGCTGGAACAAAGCAGTTTTCCCAATTGAGCAAGGTCAACATATGTTAAAATGGATTTACTACAAAAATGGTAGCGGTTCGGCAGGTGAAGATTGCGCTTGGTTAGACTTTATTAACTTCCCCCTTGAACCTAAAACGTCTTGCTATGCCGGTTTCGATGGCTTTGTGTGCGAAAACGACAACTTCTTATGCCAAGGAGAGGCTTCTAACTATAGTTCGGTAGAATGGACAACTACAGGAACCGGAACGTTTAATAACAATACCATACTTAAACCTATATATACTCCAAGTAGCCAGGATATTGCAGACGGCGGCTTTATACTTATTCTCACTGTTCAGGGTACAACAGGTACCGCTGTAGATAGTGTTTCTGTCACCGTACAACATCCTTCTACAGCTTACGCCGGACAAGATGGCAACTGCTGTAGCAACTCGCCGTACGACTTACTGGATGCTACCGCTGATAATTATACGTCCTTGCTATGGACTACAAGCGGAACCGGAACGTTCTCCGATAAATATGCTCTTAATCCAAGCTATACTGCAAGTATAGAAGATGCTACGGCTGGAAGTGTCGTTCTAACACTTAATGCTTCAAACGAATCGTGTGCACCAACATCTTCGGAAATGACACTGAACGTTACTTTAGGACCTAATCCTGCTATTACCGGCGATGAAGTCTTATGTGCTATGAATGAAACAGTTTACAGCACACCATTAGTTGCAGGTAATACTTATCAATGGGAAGTTCCGCAAGGAACAATTGTTGAAGGACAAGGTACAAATACCATTACCGTTGTATGGGACAATAACACAAGTGCCGACGCTGTTTCGGTTACAGAAACTAACTCGCAAGACTGTAGCACCACAGTAACTAAAAATGTTACTATAAATGCAAATACAAGTCCTGAAATAATTGGTAATTTATCAACTTGTAAAAATGATACCGAAACGTACTACACTCCATTTGTTGAAGGCAACACCTACAGTTGGGAAGTGTCGGGAGGTAATATAGTTTCAGGTCAAGGCACTAACCAAATAGAAGTTAATTGGGACGCTGCCGGCGACTTTACATTGAGTATTACCGAAGGTAACCAAAATTGCGAAACAACAGTAGTAGAAGCGGTTGAAGTAAAAGAAATCATTACTTCAAATCCTGATATGCCTACCGGTCCTTCACAAGTTGACTTGTACTTCGGACTTACTACTGACGTTAGTGTTACTCCTGTTCCGGAAGCTAATGCATATGAGTGGGAAATTACACCTACTAACGCTGGAACTATAACATCGACCGAAAGCGATGCTACAATTAATTGGGAAAATGATTTTAGAGGAACTGCTAAAATTAAAGTAAAAGCAACTAACGCTTGTAGCGAAAGTCAATGGTCAGAAGAACTTCCTATTCTAGTTACAAACACCGTAGGAGTTGAAGAAAGCACCGATAATTTCAGATTTGAAATATCACCAAATCCGAATAACGGTAACTTTAAATTGACTTTTGTAAATCCTGAAGCTAATATTATCAGTATTCGTATAATAAACATGGCTGGAAGCATTGTTTATCAACAAAAGAATATTGAAACCAATGGCAAGTATATTAACAACCTGAACCTAAACTTAAATTCAGGAGCATATACTGTTATTGTTTCGGATAACAAAACAACAAGCGCTAAAAAGCTGATCATTAAGTAGGTTTTAATTATTAATAATAAAGAGCCTGTACATGAAATTTGTGCAGGCTTTTTTATTGTAAAACAAATTGATAGCTTATCAGTCAAAATCCTTCCTTTATAATAAAATTTGTATTATTGCAATATATATTCACAAACCTCAATAAAATTATGAAACGCTTATTTATTGTACTGCTACTGCTTTATTTCGCATTTGCTGCGATGGCTCAGTCCGAAACAAAAAAAACTCTAGCTCCCACACCTCCTATGGGATTTTTAACCTGGAATTATTTTGCCGATAACATTACCGAAAAGGATGTTATTAAAATGGCTGATGCCCTTGTCAGCTCCGGATTGAAAGATGCCGGCTACAACTACATTATAATTGACGACGGCTGGCAAGGTGGCAGAGATAGTAAAAACAATATTATTCCGGACAAAGAAAAATTTCCTTCAGGAATGAAATTTTTGTGCGATTATATACACAGCTTAGGTTTAAAGATTGGTATTTATTCCGATGCAGCTCAACTGACTTGTGCCGGATATACCGGTAGTCTCGGCTTTGAAGCTCAAGATGCAAAAACTTTTGCCGAGTGGGGTTTTGATTATTTAAAATACGATTATTGCTACGCTCCCGAAGATTGGGTTGTTGCTATTGAACGCTACTCGGTTATGGCTGAAGCTGTGAGAAATTGCGGAAGAGACATGGTTTTTTCCATATGCGAGTGGGGACAAAGAGAGCCGTGGCTTTGGGGTAAAAAAGTCGGCGGTAATTTGTGGAGAACCACAGGCGATGTCAGAGATAAATGGAAAAGCAAAGAACCACCAAAATCAATTAAAGACGAAACATGGGTTGGAATGGGTATTTTGGATATTGTAAATTTTAATGCTCCGCTTTACAAATACTCCGAAATTGGTGCTTGGAACGACCCCGATATGTTGGTTGTGGGTTTGTACGGGAAAAAAGGTCCTTCGGGAGATTTAGGCGGAATTGGTTGCAACGATATTGAATACCAATCGCAGATGAGCTTATGGTGCTTAATGGCAGCTCCACTTATGATTACCTGCGATATCAGCAACATGAACGACGCAACAAAAAACATTTTGCTCAATAAAGATATTATTGAAATAAATCAGGATAAACTTGGAATACAAGCCGAGAGAGTTGTTTGCAACGATAATATTCAAATATTTGTAAAAGAATTATCCAACAACGATGTTGCCATTGGCGTGCTTAACACTTCTGAGGAAACTATAAATTATGATTTAAATACTAAACAGCTCGGAGTTGATAGTAAAAATATGGCTTTTGATGTTTGGAGTAAGAAAACGTTTAAAATAAAAAACAATACTATCAAACTAAATATAAAATCGCACGAAACCATAGTGTTAAGGCTGTCTGAGAAGTAGGAAATACGTGATAAAATTCATTACTGTCCAGCTTGAAAAAGAACGTGCTTTGCGGTGAATGGTGGTTGGTGATGGGGGTTTGGTGATGAGTGATGAGTGATGGGTGTTGGTGATGGCGAAAATGGGAAGTTGAGTATTGTGTCTTTATCAGTTGCCATGTCTTTAAAGGCATGGCAACTGAAGCCAATGAAATTTTAAATTATTTCAAATCAAACAAAGTCTGACCTATTTCTCTTTCTTCGGTAAAAATATTTACGTGATAAAGTCCTTTAGGGAGCGATTCTGCATCATCCGTCAATCTGTATTCGGTGCAAACATCAACGGCATCGCCTTCGTAATTAAGCGTTTGCATACACGAAAACTGCAAATCTTGTCCTAAAAACTGAAATACGTAATCGTTGCTTTTGGTTAATATTGAATTGTCGGGTTTGGCAATTCTGACGAAAAACCTTGTATATCCTTTCTTTACAAGTTGATTTTCTCCAACTGTAAAACAAACTTTTATAACATTAGTTCTGTTTGCCTTGTTTGTAGCTCTGATTTTATCAACGCCTCTTTGGTTAAAGGTTTCGGCTGTAATTTTATAAGCACGCAATACAGCAGCATCCGAAAGTTTTTCGGTCAATTGTTCTTTGTCTTGCTGAAGCGATAAATTCTTTTGCTGCTCTATTGAGTAATCCAACTTTATTTTAGTGTTTTCGGTCATCAAGTTTGTGTTAACCTTATGCAAAGAATCTATCTCTTTTTCGTAACCTTTAGTAATTTGCTGAAGCTGAGCAAATTTTTGTTTAACAAGTTTCAATTCCGATTTAACACTTAGCAAAGTCTTAATTTCATTGGCTTTGGCGTTTATAATACTGTCTTTCAAGTGCAGCTCGTTGTTCATTACTCCAAAATGCTCCTTTATTTTGTTGTGTTCAAGAAGCAAAGAGTCCAACTGTTGAGTGATGATTTCTTTTTCCTCTGCTATTTCTAATTTTCTCTCTTCAATAATATCACGACTTTGCCTGCTTTGTTTAATCAAAACCCAACCCATTATAATAATAAGTAAGCCAAGTACACCAATAGCTATTTTGTAACCTAAATTTTTAGTATTCATATATTTATGTTTTTTGAAATAACGATAAATGTAAATATTTATTGCATATTATTTCTAACAAAAGTAATGTTACAGTAGTCTATCAATAATATTACACAAATTATATTTTGTTTTCAATCCATTTGCGTGCGTTGATAAATGCCTCAATCCATGGTGTAACTTGATGCTTTTCATCGCTGCTGTAGCATGCCCATTGCCACGGAAGTATTGCTCTTTCCAAGTGCGGCATAATAGCCAGATGACGACCGTCGGAGCTGCATATTGCTGCAGTATTATACGGCGAACCGTTAGGATTGCATGGATATTTATCGAATGCATATTGTACTGCAATATTGAAGTTGTCGCTTGAATTTGAGAAGTCAAATCTGCCTTCAAAATGTGCAACCCAGACTCCCAATTTAGTTCCTTGCAGCGTTTTAAGCATTACCGAAGGACTTTCGGGAATTGTAACAGTCAAAAACGACGATTCAAATTTTTCGCTTTCATTGTCGCGCATTTTTGGTCCGTCGGTTTCTATGCCTGTAATTAGGTTTAGCTCGGTCATAAGCTGGCAACCGTTGCAAACTCCTAAGCTAAGTGTATCGCTACGCTTGTAGAAGTTCCTGATGGTTTCGTTTGCCTTCTCGTTGTATTTAAAAGCACCTGCCCAACCTTTTGCCGAGCCCAACACATCGGAATTTGAAAATCCGCCTACAAAAGCAATCATATTAATATCTTCCAAAGTTTCGGCTCCCGACATCAAATCGCTCATGTGCACGTCTTTAACATCAAAACCTGCTAAATATAAGCTCCAAGCCATTTCTCTATCGCCGTTTACGCCTTTTTCGCGTATTATTGCTGCTTTTGGTCGTTTAGCCGATTGGCTGATTGGCAAGCCGTAATCAGATAATTTTCCTGTAAAATTATTTGGGAAAATAAATTCTCTTTCTTGTCTGAAAATATTGTCCTTTCTTTCGTTTGCCTTGTCTTTATCGGCTTGCAAAAGTTCCATCTTGTGCGAAGCACTATACCATACATCTCTGTACTCGGAAATTTGCAGAACAATATTTTTGTTGTTGTGAGTTATGCTAACGTTATCCGACAGAACAACAGTACCCAAGGTTTTGAAACTTATATTGTTTTGTTCTAATATTGACGTAACCTTTTCTACATCTTTAATTTGAACGACTATAGCGGGCTTTTCGCTGAATAACAATTGTGTTGTGGATTCTAATCCAAAATCGTTTAAATTTATTTTTAATCCTAAATTATTGTGACTAAACGTCATTTCAAGTAGCGTGGTTATTAAGCCACCGGCAGAAACATCGTGTCCGGACAATATTAGTTCTTCATTTATAAGTTGCTGAACCGTATTAAAACATTTGACTATATAATTAGTATCTGTAGGATTTGGTGCTTTAGTGCCAACTTTATTCAGGGTTTGAGCAAAAGCGCTTCCGCCTATATCGAAGTTGCAATTGCAAAAATCTATGTATAATAATTGCGTGTTACTAATAGATTTTAAAGGCGTTTGCACAACTTTGTTAATATCGCTGACTTCTGCGACAGCCGAAACTATAACCGTTCCGGGAGCAAACACTTTTTTATCGTCGGAATATTTTTGAGTCATGCTGAGCGAATCCTTACCTGTAGGGATATTAACACCGACTTCTATTGCAAAATTGCTGATAGTTTCAACAGCTTTGTACAATCTGGCATCTTCGCCATTATTTTTGCAGGGCCACATCCAATTGGCACTTAACGAAATACCTTTCAATCCGTGAATTAACGGAGCCCAAACTATATTGGTTAAAGACTCTACTAATGAAAGTTTAGAACCTACGCCCGGGTCTATCAAACCTGCAATTGGAGCGTGTCCAATAGAAGTAGCCACACCTTTTTGTCCGTTATAGTCCAATGCCATAACACCCAAGTTGTTGAGCGGAAGTTGTAAAGGTCCGGCTGTCTGCTGAATTGCAACCTTGCCCGTAACCGAGCGGTCGACTTTATTTGTGAGCCAATCTTTGCAAGCAACAGCTTCCAACTGCAAAACATTTTTAAGATAATCGGTGAATTTATCTTCCGAAAATGTAATTTCGTCGAAAGTTTTTGTTACCTCCTCATCGGTGATAACTGTTTGCGGCGTTTTACCGAGAAGATATTCCAACGGAAGGTCTAACGGTTTGGTATTATTTGAACGATCTACAAAGGAGAAATTTTTATCGCCTGTAACTTCGCCAACAACGTAAAACGGAGCTTTTTCGCGTTGAGCGACCTTGCTCATAATTTCTACTTTGTCGGGACTTATAACTAATCCCATACGTTCCTGCGATTCGTTTCCAATAATTTCCTTAGCCGAAAGCGTTTTATCTCCAACCGGAAGTTTATCCAAATAAATAAATCCGCCTTGGTCTTCAACAAGTTCCGATAAAGAGTTTAGATGTCCTCCGGCTCCGTGGTCGTGAACAGATATGATTGGATTATCATCCATTTCGCACATAGCTCTTATAGCATTGTAAACTCTTTTTTGCATTTCGGGGTTCGACCTCTGAACTGCGTTTAGCTCAATGCTGCTTTTGTATTTACCCGTATCCACCGACGAAACAGCACCTCCGCCCATACCAATTCGGTAATTGTCGCCGCCCATAACAATAACCTTGTCTCCCTTTTGTGGATGTTCCTTAATGCTGTCCGATTTTTTTGCAAAGCCAACGCCGCCCGCAAGCATGATAACCTTATCGTATCCGTAGTAAACATTGTTTTCTTCATGCTCGAAAGTAAGCACCGAACCGCAAATGAGCGGCTGTCCGAACTTATTGCCGAAATCGCTGGCTCCGTTAGATGCCTTGATAAGTATTTGACATGGCGTTTGGTACAACCAAGGACGAGCTTTTAGCTTATGTTTAAATTCAACTTCGTTCAAACGCGGATAGCTGGTCATATAAACAGCTGTTCCGGCAAGCGGAATAGAACCTTTCCCACCTGCAAGGCGGTCGCGTATTTCTCCTCCCGAACCTGTTGCGGCTCCATTAAATGGCTCAACTGTGGTTGGGAAATTGTGGGTTTCGGCTTTTAAGGAAATAACCGTATCAATAGGTTTTGTGGCAAAAAAATCGGCTTTATCGGGATTTTTAGGGTAAAATTGTTCTACCTCAGGTCCATCTATAAAAGCTACGTTGTCTTTATATGCCGAAACTATCTTGCCTTTGTTGGTAGCCGAAGTGAGCTTGATTAATTGGAATAAACTCTTTTCTTTTTCAACTCCGTCGATTATAAATTTTCCGTTAAATATTTTATGTCTGCAATGCTCCGAATTGACTTGCGAAAAGCCAAACACTTCGCTATCTGTGAGCTTGCGACCAATTTTTCGACTTACTTCTTCCAAATATTGTATTTCTTCTTCCGACAAAGCCAAACCCTCTTGTTGATTGTACTTTCTGATATCTTCAATGTACAGTATTGATGCTATTGCGTTGTCGTTGTCGAATATTGTTTCATCAATGTTTTGGAACAAACTCTGCTGCATTTCGTCAATATCAACGTTGTCGTCGTGCACTTTTCTAAACATTTCTATTCGCTCAATTCCGTCAATACCCATATTTTGAGTTATTTCAACGGCATTGGTGCTCCATGGTGTAATCATCTCAATACGCGGACCAACGTAATTGCCTTCAACCTTGTTAATTATGGAAGCATTGCCGAAAAGCCACGACAACTTTTGCTTATCTGACGTGTTTAATTCATTTCTGCTGCTAAGCACATATAATGTATCGTTGTTGTCGAAAAAGTAAATCATAATAGTAGAATTAATATTATTTGGTTTTACAAATGTAATAATATCTGTTTCTACTGCAAAATTAATTGCAATCAAATTTTTGGGGAATTAATGCCTTTGGCTGTTAGCCGTTGGCTATTGGCTGTTAGCTCTTGGCAATGAGCCCCGAAGTTTCGAGGATAATTGATAATTACTAATTACCACACAACACGCACCATCCCGAAATATCGGGACTTCTCAAACCATCACGCTCGCTTGATTTTGCAAATCGAGTGTGAGCACTTCGACACTTCGATACGCCTTCGGCACTCAGTGAGCGAAGTGCCGCAACCCGCAACACGAAACACGCAACACCAACCACCAACCACTATTTTATCTTATCAAACCCTTCGCCATATATACCCGTAACAGTACTTTGACTTATAAATGCTTTTGGATCAATGTTTTTTATAATACGCATAATGGCAACCGATTCCGTTCTTTTTGCCATGACTATTATTATTTTCTGCTGACTCTTAGAATACCACCCAATACCATCAACTACGGTGCAACCTCGCCTAAGTTCCTCATTAATGGCAGTGGCTATTTTTTGATATTCCGGGGAGAAAATGAAAATTTGCACCGACTGCCTTACTCCGTTTACAACAACATCAACCGAATAGGTTGTAATCCAAAGAATAATTATACCGTAAACTATTGTTTCAAGACTTTGGAAAACCAAATACGAAGAACATACAATCATCAAGTCTA
The DNA here is from genome assembly GCA_033809755.1 of Lentimicrobiaceae bacterium. GTDB lineage: Bacteria > Bacteroidota > Bacteroidia > Bacteroidales > UBA4417 > UBA4417. The sequence goes on along the minus strand of JAPXLB010000008.1, from coordinate 75,427 downwards.
TGAACAACATTGCTTTACCCAGAGTGATATTTTTGTACTTGTTGATAATCATAACTATAATATCGACACCACCGGTACTGCCGTTTGCCGAAAGTACCAAACCCAATCCGGTTCCACCTATAAAAGCTCCCAAAATACCTGCAAACACGGGTTCATCCATTAAGATGTTTAAATTTACAAATCGTTCGAAAATACCTATAAAAAAAGCTAAGGATAATGCGCCGACAATGGTTTTTGCCAAAAATTGTTTCCCTAATATTTTTAATCCTATAATCAACAAAACGACGTTAAACACCAATATACTCGAAGATACTGGAATATTGGTAGCGTAATTTAAAACAATAGCCGCACCCGTCAAGCCTCCTGTAACGTACTTGTGGGGCATAATCAACTGGGTTATGGCTACGGAGTATATAAACGCTCCTAAAATAATTACTGCGTAATCTTTTAATAGGTACAAATTGTTTTTCTTCATCATAATTATATCCTTTGTTAAAATTGGGTTGGCAAAATTATAAATTAACCAATATAATTTACCTTTGAAGAAATTATATTTTTGCTAAATAAAATAAATGGGTTTGAAGAAAGTATTAATAATACTAGGCTTTTTATTTGTTGTACTCGGAATTATAGGTATTTTTCTACCTGTACTTCCGACAACTCCTTTCCTGCTGCTGGCTTTGTTTTTGTTTTCTAAGAGTTCTAACAAATGGCATAACTGGCTTTTGAACCATAAAATTTTTGGAAAATATCTGCAAGATTTTATCGCAACAAGAGCCATAAGTAAAAAAGTTAAAATTATTTCTATAACAACCTTATGGGTAACTATTTTAATTTCAGCTATTTGCTTTGTAAAAATAGTTTTTATTAAAATCTTTTTGATATTTATTGCCGTAGCTGTAAGCATACATATTTTATCGTTTAAAACAAAATAACACATTAATTGATGTTTAATGTTTATCTTTGCTAACAAAAAATATAGTTATGAATAATAAAGGACCAATATCAAATTTTATTCTGCATCATTATCGCCATTTCAACGCAGCCACATTAGTAGATGCAGCTAAAAGCTACGAAGCCCACATGTTAGAAGGTGGTAAAATGATGATAACATTGGCTGGAGCCATGAGTACAGCCGAGCTTGGAATTTCGCTTGCCGAAATGATTAGAAAAGATAAAGTGCAAATAATAACCTGCACAGGAGCAAATCTTGAAGAAGATATTATGAATCTTGTCGCTCACTCGCATTACAAACGAGTGCCACATTATCGAGACCTAACACCACAAGACGAATGGGATTTAATGCAAAATGGATTAAATCGTGTAACCGATACCTGTATTCCCGAAGAAGAAGCATTTAGAAAAATACAACATCATATTGAAAAAATTTGGAAAGATGCCGAAGCAAAAGGCGAACGCTACTTCCCTCACGAGTACATGTACAAGCTGCTCAACAGTAAGGTTATGGAAAAAGATTACGAAATAGACCCAAAAAACTCGTGGATGCTCGCCGCCGCCGAAAAAAACTTACCTATTGTGGTTCCCGGCTGGGAAGATAGCACCATGGGAAATATTTTTGCTTCGTACTGCATAAAAGGCGAACTAAAACCCCAAACCGTAAAATCCGGTATTGAATACATGATGTGGCTTTCATCGTGGTACAAAGAAAACTCAAAAGGTAAAGGTATAGGATTTTTCCAAATTGGTGGTGGTATTTCCGGCGACTTCCCTATTTGTGTTGTACCTATGATGTATCAAGACTTAGAATGGCACGATACTCCTTTCTGGAGCTATTTCTGTCAAATCTCCGACTCAACTACTTCGTACGGTTCGTACTCAGGTGCTATTCCTAACGAAAAAATTACTTGGGGAAAATTAGATATAGATACTCCTAAATTTGTTATCGAAAGTGATGCCACTATTGTTGCTCCGCTTATCTTTGCTTATCTGTTAGATTGGTAAAACGCTGGGAGACATTACAATAGCAAATAAATATTTTTGTCAAATTTGCTTTTAACTCATCAAACCGTTAAACGTATGAAGAAACTGCATTTAATTCTCTTTGTTGCACTATTATTTATTTGCAACAATTCCTTTTCGCAAAAAAAAGAAATCCTTTTTGATGACATAATGAATTGGAAACTGTATCCGTGGGGATATACAAATCTGCAATGGCAAGACAACGATAATTTTACATATTACGCAGATGGTAAAATTGTTAAAGAAAATGCACATTCGGGAAATACCGATACAATTTTGTCCTTAGATGAACTTAATAGGGCTCTGAGCAGTATTAATGTTGAAGAGATGAAATTTGTGCCGTACAGTTTTAAGTGGCTATCACCCAACGAATTTTGCTTCAATTACAACAACGATTCCATCAGAATTTTGTTAAACATCGATACGCAAAAAGCAGAAGTAATAGCTACAATTCCTAAAAATGCCGAAAACAACGATTACCTTGATGCAAACAAACGCTTTGCATATACAATCGACAATAATTTGTACGTATATTTCGATGGTAATCACAAAGCTATCACCCAATATCCCGACACGGGAATTGTGGCAGGCAAAACCGTACATCGTTCAGAGTTTGGTATAAACAAAGGAACGTTTTGGTCGCCGAAAGGCAATATGCTGGCTTTTTATTTGAATGATGAATCGATGGTTACAAAATATCCTTTGGTGGATATTAATACGCGTATTGCTACCGAAAAAAGTTTTCGTTACCCAATGGCAGGAATGACGAGTCATCAGGTTAAGTTGGGAATATACAATACTATTACTGATAAAATTTCGTACATAAACACAGGCGAGCCGAAAGAACAATACCTAACCAATATTGCTTGGTCGCCTGACGAGAAATACATTTTTATTGCAATAATAAATCGTGGACAAGATCACATGAAATTTAATATGTACGATGTTGCCACCGGAAACTACGTTAGAACGTTGTTTGAAGAGACAAGCGACAAATACGTTGAGCCACAAAACAGCATGTATTTCTTAAAAAATGACCCTGAATTGTTTATTTGGCAAAGCCGAAGAGACGGCTACAACCACCTGTATTTGTACAATATTAACGGTGAATTGGTTAAGCAAATTACCAAAGGCGAATGGGAAGTTGTTGATTTTGACGGATTAAACTCCAACGAAACTACCGTTTTCTTTACCGCAACCAAAGAAGGTCCTTTGCAACGACACTACTATTCGTGTAATATCGATAACGGAAAACTAAAAAAATTAACGAAAGCAGAAGGAACTCACTCGGTTGTTCGCAATTCTGACGGAAATCTATTTATTGATGTATATAACAGTGTTGATGTACCTTACAAAGCTACACTCGTCAATGAAAAAGGCAAACAGCAAAGAATACTTAAAGAAGTTGATAATCCGCTTGCCGAATACAATACTCCCGAAGTTGAACTTATTACGCTTAAATCAGAACATCATAATTATGATTTGTATGCACGTATGATTAAGCCTACAAATTTCGATAAAAATAAAAAATATCCGGTATTGGTCTATGTTTACGGTGGTCCGCACTCTCAGTTGGTTTCAAACTCGTGGCTTGGTGGCGGCAACTTGTTTTTTTACTACTTAGCAAGCAATGGTTACATAGTTTGGACTTTGGATAACCGTGGGACATCTAATAGGGGCGCCGACTTTGAGCAAGTTATACACAGAAATTTAGGATATGCTGAAAATCAAGACCAAATGACAGGTGTTAATTACCTGAAATCGCTACCATACGTCGATGATACTCGCATAGGAGTCGATGGATGGAGCTATGGCGGTTTTATGGCTCTTACGCTTATGTCGAGAAACGAAGGCGTTTTTAAAGTTACAACTGCAGGCGGTCCTGTAACCGACTGGAAATACTACGAAATAATGTACGGCGAAAGATACATGGACACTCCCGACGAAAATCCCGAAGGATATAAAAACAGTTCGCTTTTGAACTACGCCGATAAACTTAACGGCAAGGTAATGGTCATCCACGGAGCTATTGACAATGTTGTAGTTTGGCAACATAGCTTACAATACCTTGACAAATGTATTAAAGCCGGTAAACAAATAGACTATTTCGTTTATCCCAACCACGAACATAACGTTAGGGGTAAAGATAGAATGCACCTGTATAAAAAGTTATCGGATTATTATTTTGATAATTTATAGTCTGAAGACGGAAGTCAGAAGTCAGAAATTAGAAGTTCTGAGTCGGGAGTCTTGAGTTCTGAGTGTCTAGTCCTGACTCGGAACTCAGAACTCAGAACTCAGAACTCAGAACTCAAAACTAACCCAAAACCCGCATCTACCTAAAATCAGGTATTATTAATTTATAATTAATCTAAATAAGTTATTCCATATTCGAAAAAATATTTGTTACTTTGCAAAAATTTTAAAGCAAAATATTGCAAAGCGTGAGAATAATAGGAAATAATAAAAGCAATAAAATTCGCAGTGTATTTTCTGTGTTTTTTATGCTTGTCATGGTTTTCATGATAATCAACACCATATTATTTTCTCACTCTCACCAACTACCCGACGGTTCTATAGTTATACACGCTCACTTTTACAAGTTAAACGGCGATAAATCAATCCCTGTCGAGCATCAACACGATACCAATACCTTAATTTATCTGCAAAATATATATCTATTATTTTTTGTTCAGGTATTTGCCTTTGTCGTTGCACCTTTGCTAATTGTGCAAAAATTGGTTTTGTTACCCAATACAAAGTCAAGCCACGAGTACTTTAAACCTACAAATACTCGCTCTCCCCCGCACATTACGTATTAGTGAAGTAAACTTCCTATTAAAATTTTATTGCCGATACAATTATTGTATTATCGGCTCTTTCGTTGATTTTAATTTCACATTATCAACTCGTAATTCAATTATAACAAACAACTAAAAATTTAATAAATACAAACATGAAATTAAGAATATTCATAATATTAATGGCACTAATTAGTGTCAACGTACTACAAGCACAAAAACACAACCACGACGCAGTAATTGTCGGACACGTAGTTTCAGAAGGCGAACATATACCTTTTGCAAATATTTCTATAAAAGGAACCACAATAGGAACGACCACCGATGAAACAGGACACTACCAGTTAGTAAACGTGCCTATCGGCGAAATTACAGTTGTGGCGTCAATGTTGGGATACAAAAGTTCCGAAGTAACAATAACCATAAATGAAGATGAAACAAAAGAAATAAAATTTGAATTAGAAATAGACCCGCTCGGCTTAAACGAGGTAGTTGTTACGGGAAACAGACAGCAAACTAACAGAAAGGCATCATCGGTGATTGTAACTACGGTTTCGCCAAAGCTGTTTTCAAACATACAAGCAAACACATTGAGCGAAGGACTGAATTTTGCACCCGGATTGCGTATGGAAAACAATTGCCAAAACTGCGGCTTTTCGCAAATTAGAATGAACGGAATGGAAGGTCCTTACTCTCAAATATTAATAAATTCCAGACCTATTTTTAGCGGTCTTGCAGGCGTTTACGGTCTTGAGTTAATTCCTGCCAACATGATTGACCGCGTAGAAATCATCAGAGGTGGAGGTTCTGCATTGTACGGAAGCAACGCAATAGCAGGCGTTATAAACCTTATACTTAAAGACCCGATTACAAACTCGTACGAAATAGGAACCAATATCGAAAATATAGGAATAGGTGTTAAAAACAGCGGTAAACCGGCTCAAGACTATTCGGTTAATTTCAATACTTCGTTGGTTTCAAAAAACCATAAAACAGGCGTTTCTTTGTACGGATTTTACAGAGATAGAGCTCCTTTCGATGCCAATAACGACGAGTTCTCCGAAATTGCCAAACTCAACAACAACACACTTGGTGCTCGTTTCTATCACCGATTTACCAATAAAGACAAGTTGACTCTAGACTTTTTCAATATAAAAGAAAACAGAAGGGGAGGAAATAAATTTGAAACCATAGAACACGAAACAGATATAACCGAAGGCGTAAAGCATAATATTACAAGCGGTTCGGTAACTTACGAGCATTTTGTCAACACACACGATATTTGGTCGGTGTATTTGTCGGGACAAAAGGTAAACCGTGACTCCTACTACGGAGCCGAACAATCGCTTAAAGACTATGGCAATACCACAGACTTTACTTATGCCGTCGGTTCGCAATACAATGCTCACTTCGGAAGCATGTTTAAACTTGTTACAGGTGTTGAATGGAACGGAGGAAAACTTAAAGACATAAAAAAAGGCTACCCCGATTTCGAAAATGCTATAATCAATCCCGATAGTACCATTACAATAAATCATACCGAAAACATGCTTATAGCCGACCAAGTTTCAAATACCGTGGGAGCTTTCGCTCAGTTTGATGTTCAGCTTGACAAACTTTTAATTTCGTTGGGTGCTCGTTTCGACCACTTTAAAGTTAAAGATACGGGTTATACACACGAAAATAAAACAGGTAATGTTTTAAGTCCACGATTATCGTTAAAATACGACATAGTGAAAAATCTGCAAGCACGCGTCAGCTATTCGCAAGGTTACAGGTCGCCACAAATTTTCGACGAAGACTTGCATATAGAAACTTCGGGTTCCAGACAAGTAATACACAGAAATGATCCAAATTTGACCAAAGAAACCAGTCACGGATTCTTAGCTTCGCTAAACTACAACAAAACATGGGGAAATACAGGCATTGACTTACTAGTTGAAGGTTTTTACACATTGCTTAAAAATCCTTTCGCCAACGAGTTCGGCGAACCCGACGAAAACGGAGTTGTTACTTACACAAGAGTTAACGCCGAAAAAGGAGCATACGTTTCGGGTGTCAACCTGGAATTTAAATGTATTCCTGCAAAAAATATTGATATCAATTTAGGATTTACCGTGCAACAAAGCCTTTACGAAGAAGAGCAAGACTTCGACGAAAAAAGATTTTTCCGCACTCCGAACGACTACGGATATTTATCTATGAATTGGGAAGTTACACCAAGTTTCGGCTTTTCAACAACAGCAAATTATACCGGTAAAATGCTAATCCCATACTTCGGAGCCGAATTACCAAACCCTGATGAGGGAATCTTGAAAGAAAGTAAATCCTTCTTCGATATGGGAATGAAATTGCATTATAATCTGAAATTTTCAACATCTAAAATGCAGATATTTGCAGGTGTAAAAAACATATTTAACTCCTACCAAAACGACTTTGATACAGGCGTTAGCAGAGACCCGGGATATACATACGGACCTATGCTACCACGTACAATATATGCTGGAGTTAAAATTGGAAACTTACTTTAATATATTGAGTTTTATGAATCTGAATAACATGATTTGTTTAGTAATGTAATTTAAAGAGACTCTTTTTTCGCCTCAACATTTCAATACGCATTGTAAATTGTTAGTAGTGAAAATAGTAGTAATTATTGGTTTTTCCGGCACATTATAGTTAGTGTGCCGGTTTTTTGTTTTATAGAACCAGCAAATCAAGGCTAACATTTTTTTAAAGGTAGAAGTTGGAAGTCGGTAGTCAGAAGTCCCGCTCGCTTTGCAAAAGCGAGCGACTATAATAAAGATTTGCTGGCGCACTATTGTAAAGCGTGCCGGCAAGACTTATTGTTCCCCGAAGTTTGTCTCGCGTTCTTAATCAGGAATTTTGAACCTCAAAACTCTATACTCGAAACTCTCCCGAAACTTCGGGACAACCACGCAACCCAAAGTGCCACAGAGTTTAACCGTACATCCATTTTCGGCACTTCGATACGCCTTCGGCACTCAGTGACCGAAAATGTCAAACCCGCAACACGAAACAAAAAAAATCTCAAAAAACTGTAACCTTTTTAAGTTTCAATTGTCAAAGCATAAAAACATAATAAAAACTTGAAAAAAACACATATGAAATCTGCCATATTTAAATCAGTTATAGCATTTGCTTTGGTAATGTTAATTTCACCTTTACTAAACACAACTAATGCAAGCGCATCAAACCTTTTACTCGATTCTGACGACAAAAACCGAACTGAAAAGCATTTGGATTTAAAACCCTTCAACAAAATTGAAGTATCATCGGGTGTAAACGTGTATTTGATAAGACATTCTAACAATAAGGCTCGTATAGACGCCAACATTAACGTTATTGATAACGTTGTTGTTAAAGTTGTTGGAAATACTTTAAAGGTTTACGTCGAAAATAAAAAAGTTTTAATTAGAACAGACGGTATCGATGTTTACGTATATTTTACAGAATTAAACTCAATTATTGCTTCGGGCGGTAGCGATGTGGAAACCGAGGACAACACCATAATAAACGGCGATGAACTTCATATTTCTGGTAGCGGTGGAACGGATATAAGTTTAGAAATAAACGTCAGAAAACTTACTTGCGAACTTTCGGGAGGCAATGATACCAAGTTGGTAGGACGAGCCGTAAACGCTACTTATAATATTTCGGGCGGAGCAGATTTTGACGGTAAAAAACTGAGATCGAAAAATGTAAACATAAACGTTTCAGGTGGAGCCGACGCGTACGTACACGCTTCCGAATCGTTGGATGCCAATGCTTCCGGCGCTGCCGATATATATTATTACGGAAATCCTAGATATATTAAAACCAATAGTAGTGGAGGTGCAGACATAAGAATAGGTGATTAAAATATTCCAACAACAACTGATTAATGTAATGCAAATATAAGAATAGGAGTATGTTTTCATTACAAAACAGCACTTAACTTGGTATAAGTGCTGTTTTTTACTTGATAAAATATTTCCTTAACATGTTGTTAATAATTTCTTAACACTTTTGTAATATATTTGCAAAATATTTAACACTATGGGAAATATTTACTTAATAATTGTTGTGGTGTTACTGCTTTTAGCAGCATTGGACTTGTCTGTTGGAGTAGCTAATGACGCCGTAAATTTTTTAAATTCTAGTATAGGTTCAAGGGTAGCACCATTGTGGGTAATACTAACGGTTGCCTCAATAGGTGTTTTGGTAGGTTCGTTGTTTTCAAGCGGTATGATGGAAATTGCCCGTAGCGGTATTTTTAATCCCCACATGATCAACTTCCCTAATGTTATGCTCTTGTTTTTAGCTGTAATGATTACCGACGTTATACTACTTGATGTATTTAATACATTCGGTTTGCCGACTTCAACAACAGTTTCATTAGTATTTGAACTATTAGGTGCAGCGGTAGCCGTCGCATTATTTATGATCTGGAAAAACAATCCAGATACGTCTCTCGCCGAATATATCAACAGCAGCAAAGCTCTTGCAATTATTTCCGGAATATTCATATCCATAATTATTGCTTTTGTGTGCGGTACTATAGTAATGTTTATTTCGAGACTTATATTTTCGTTTAATTACCAAAAGGTATTTAAATATTTAGGTGCAATATGGGGCGGCATTGCTCTCACTGCAATAACCTACTTCGCAATTTTTAAAGGTTTAAAAGGTAGTGTACTTATATCCGATAGTTTCAACCAGTATTTGACCGAAAATATGGGTATGGCTATATTGTATGCATTTTTAGGATGGACCGTGTTAATGGCAATTATGCAACACCTGTTCAGACTCAATATATTAAGATTTATAGTTTTGGCTGGAACCTGTGCCTTAGCTATGTCATTTGCCGGCAACGACCTTGTTAACTTTATAGGTGTGCCTTTGGCAGGTTTAAGTTCATATCATATAGGATTAGAACACATTGCATCAGGCGGAAGTCTCGACACACTATATTTAGGAAAACTTGCTGAACCTGTAGTTGCCGACTGGAGATATTTGTTAGGAGCAGGTATATTAATGGTATCAGCATTATGGTTTTCAAAAAAATCGAGAACAGTTACCGATACTGAAGTAAACCTTGCCCGACAAGGTGGTGGTATCGAGCGTTTTTCGTCAACCGCTTTATCCCGTTCAATAGTTAGAGGTAGCATTCAGCTTGGCAGAGCCATCAGCAGCAAAACTCCGAAAAAAATTAAAGATGCAATTGACAGTCGCTTTAAACCTTTGGAAAATGTACCCGAAAATGCTCCACCCTTCGACCTATTAAGAGCAAGTGTTAACCTGACCATAGGTGCTTTATTAATATCTTTGGGAACTTCTCTAAAATTGCCCTTATCTACGACATACGTAACATTTATGGTTGCTATGGGTACCTCGCTTGCCGACCGTGCTTGGGGAAGAGAAAGTGCAGTTTACCGTATTACAGGCGTTCTCACTGTTATTGGTGGTTGGTTTTTAACAGCTATTATAGCTTTCTCAGTAGCGTTTATTGTGGCTCTTATACTGACTTATGGAGGTAAAACTGCAATATTTATCATGTTAGCTGTAGTTGTGCTTTTACTTATTCAATCTTCAATTGTACATAAAAGAAGAAAAGAAAAAGAAAGCAAACAAAAAGCCGTTCTCGATAACGAACACCAAATAATTGAACTTTGTACTAACGAAGTTCAAAAATCGGTGCAAGATGTTATGTATATCTACCAACAAACCTTAGATGGCTTACTTAAAGAAGACAGAAGAAACCTAAGTAAAGTTTCTAAAAAAGCTAAAAACCTACACGAAAATTATCGCATCAAGCGCTCATACGAAGTTGTTCCTACCATAGAAACAATTCAAATTAACGAATTGGATATTGAACAAGAATATGTCCAAATTATCGATTATACCTACGAAATTACAAAAGCCTTAAAAATTGTAACCGAATCAAGTTTGGAACATATTTCCAATAACCACGTGGGCTTTAGCGAAAGTCAAGTGCAAGACCTTAAACTTGTTGCACAGCAAGTAACCGATATCTACGGCAAATTTATTGGAATGGTTGAACAACGCGATTATTCTGATTTTGGAGAACTTCAGAAACAAAGAGACGGAATAATAGAACTTTGCGGCAAACTAACCAAAAAACAAATCAAAAGGGTTAAATCCAATGAATCTGGAACACGTAACACTATTTTGTTTCTACATGTTCTTAACGAAACTAAATATATTTCGCTACAATCGAGCAACCTTATGAAGTCGCAACGTAATATGATGGAAATTAGTCGTAAAAATAATATTATATAACTTGCCGACTAAGATTTTAAGCTTTTACAATGATTGCGGTTTAATAAAAATGATATTTTTGCATTCGTAATTGCTTATTTTATGGTATGTTTTTTGTGCGTTAAAGGCTGTAAATTCACAATAAAAAGTGCGTGTCGTTAAAGCCTATTTAGCAAACTGTATATGCTAAGACACAATTTACTACTCCCAAAAATAAGAGTGTTTTAAAAGCTTTAGTACTATTATGAAGTATTTTAAGTATGGTGTTGTTTTGAGTCGTCTCTCTGCCGAAGATATAGAGTTGCTCCGAATAAAACGAAATTCGGAAGAGGTTAGGCGGTTTATGGATTACAGAGAAGACATAACACCCGAAATGCAAGTCAAATGGTTCGATAAAATAAATAACTTTAATAATTTTTATTTTATTATACAGTACAACGACGAAAAAATCGGCTTGCTACACGATAATGATATAGACTGGGAAGCTAAAACTTCCTTTTCGGGTTTGTACTTATGGGAGCAAAAATATATAAACACTTTTGTTCCTACATTAGTGTCGCTTTGTTCAATAGAAGTTGCATATTATTTGCTTGGCTGGAACAAAACGACTATAAAAATTATGAACGACAACAAACAAGCCATACAATACGCAAAAATGCTTGGTTATGTTGAAGATGAAGAATCTGACAACGGTAATCATAAGCACTACTACTTATTGAAAGAAAATTTCGAAAAAAACTGTTCTAAAATCAGAAAAGCTGCTGAAGCTCTAACACAAAATATGAAATATAAAGACGTAGGTATGCTGCTAGAGCCGCAAGATTACGTTTCGGGATTGGCTCAAAAAATGGAAAAAATTGTACTCGAAAACATATCAGGTGTTATCAAAACCGAAACAGAACACGGAGTTTATTATACTTTAAAACCATTAAAAATTAATAACGAAATTAAATAACCATAGAAAATATATGAAAAAGAGACCTATTGAAAATGTAGAATTAGTATTTCTGAAAGAAGAAGACTATCCTGAATTCAGAAAAGTCATGATGGCTTCGTACGCAACAATGCCCGACAATATTTGGAAGGAAGAACAACTGAAAAAACTTGTTCAAGTGTTTCCCGAAGGACAAATTGGTGTTAGAATTAACGGCAAACTTGTAGGCTGTGCACTATCAATAATCATCGATTACTACAGCTTCCCACTACAACACACTTACAGAGAAGTTACAGGAAATTACACTTTCGATACTCACGATCCTGACGGCGATACTCTATACGGTATTGATATTTTTATTTTGCCCGACTACAGAGGTCTTAGGCTCGGCAGAAGACTTTACGACTACCGCAAAGAGCTGTGCGAAAAGCAAAACTTAAAACGCATTGTTTTTGGTGGCAGATTACCTATTTATCATAAATACAAAGATGAACTTACACCACGTGAATTTTTAGATAAAGTAAAACTTAGAGAAATTTACGACCCTGTACTTAACTTTCAAATGTCAAACGATTTTCACCCTATAAAAATACTAAAAGGCTATTTGGAAGGCGACAGAGCTTCCGACGAGTATGCAGTACTCTTGGAATGGAAAAATATATATTACGAAAGTCCTCAACCTAAAGCCGAAGTTAAAAAAAGAGTTGTACGTTTAGGACTTATACAATGGCAAATGCGTCCGTATCAAAATCTCACCGACCTTATGGTTCAGGCTGAGTATTTTATCGATGCAGTTTCGGGCTACCGCTGCGATTTTGCCTTATTCCCCGAATTTTTTAACGCTCCGCTGATGGCAGAAAACAATCACCTGCCCGAACATGAAGCTATTAGAGAACTTGCAGCTTATACCGACAGAATTAAACAAAAATTTTCCGATTTCTCGGTTTCGTACAATATTAACATTATATCGGGAAGTATGCCCGAACTTGTTGGCGATAAATTGTATAATGTCGGATACTTATGCAAAAGAGACGGTTCGGTTGAAAGATACGAAAAAATTCACGTAACACCCGACGAAGCAAAAGTTTGGGGTTTGCAAGGCGGCAACCAAGTTAAAGCCTTTGATACCGACTGCGGTAAAATTGGAGTATTAATTTGCTACGATTCGGAATTTCCGGAATTAAGTCGTATTTTAGCTGACCAAGGTATGGATATACTATTTGTTCCTTACCTTACCGATACGCAAAACGGTTTTTCAAGAGTACACCACTGCTCTCAAGCGCGAGCCATCGAAAATGAATGTTATGTAGCTATCGCCGGTAGCGTTGGCAACTTGCCAAAAGTTCACAATATGGATATTCAGTTTGCTCAATCGGCTGTGTTTACCCCTTGCGACTTCCCTTTCCCGACAAGCGGTGTTAAAGCCGAAGCTACACCTAATACCGAGATGATTTTAATTGCCGACGTTGACTTAGACCTGCTTAGAGAATTGAATTTGTTTGGTAGCGTTAAAAACCTTAACGACAGACGCACCGACTTATATCAGCTTAAACTTTTGAAATAATAAGATAACTCCTTTTCGGTTTTATCCCACAACCATTCGGCGATACTATCGTTGAAAAACTTGCTTGGTAAGGGTTTGCTGTGCCTTAACTTGTATATAAATCCGGTTTGCTCGTCAGAAAGTGCTTTGCAAATAGGAATAGCTCCTCTTTTGGGTTTTCTGATAAACGGACGAAACAAAATATTGGCAAGCGGGTCGAACCAGCGATGAAGTGTTATTATTCCGGTATCAACTATTCCCGGATCGGCTGCATTTACATAGTAATTGCCTTCGGTTTTAGCCGACAAACTTGCTGTAAAGTACATTATTGCTGCCTTTGAACGAGAATAAGCTCCCAACTGACTGTATTTATCTGCCGAAATGGAAAATAAATCCGTAGAAATATTAGTGTAATAACCTGTCAGAGATGCAGTATTCACAATACTTGAGTGCTTGGGCATTTCGGGAAGAATTAATCGCGTTAGCAAGTACGGTCCTAAATAATTGGTAGCCAATGTTAGTTCAAATCCGTTTTCGTTTTGTTTGTAGTTACGCTCTATTGTGCCTGCATTGTTGACAAGTGCAATGGGTTTTATATTGTTTCGCTTAATTGTATCAACGAAATTTATTATAGTTTCAAAAGATGATAAGTCTAAAGGAAGAACAGCAATTTCTGACAAACTTAAATTGTACTTTTGAATAAAATCTTGCCTTACACGTTCGGCTTTATCGGTATTACGACAAGCCATTATTACCGGCTTGTTGTTTCTTAAGCAAAAATCTGTTATCTCCCGTCCTAAGCCGCCGTTGGCTCCGGTAATAATTATAGGATTCTTATGTAATTTGCTGATTTCTGTCATAGTAAATGTTAAAAGATAAAGGGAATTAGTTTTTTTAGTTTTCTGTCTTTCATTTCATCAGGAAACATTAAAACGTATTTGTCGTAAATTCTTATTGCTCGCGGAGTTAAGTTGGCAAAAGTCCACAATGCAAACACAGCACCCGCACCCGACCATGATAATATGGCAAAGCCAATCCATTCAACCAATTCACCAAAATAATTTGCCGATGTTACGTATTTGTACAAGCCCTCGGTTGGAAGGTAATATTTGTTTTCGTCGGTTTTTCGCAAATTTAAAATCACATTGTCGGAATGCCTGTTAATAACCATACCAACGACAAAAATAATTAATCCGATTATAAATTTGTAAGAAAGCAACCACGAAGCTCCGTAATAATCGGGTGGCGACAAGTAAAACAGCCAACCTCCAATCAGCAATGCATTAATAACCTGAAATACAAAACCCATAGCTACTACGGAAATCGCCATTTGACTCCTGCCTTTAAACTTGTTGGGAAATATAAAAGCTCTGTAGAAATAATGAATCTGAAAAAGCAAAAGAATGCAAATTCTGCCTATATCAAACCTATATTCTGAAAAAGCCCATAATGCAAGCATTATAATAAAAACAGGTGCTTCCATAATTTTCCAACCTACTTTGTTAGAAACGGATTTTCCCCATTTTTTGCTGTAAAATTTTCCGTAACCTGCATCTATTTTCAGAAGTGCAAAAAACACCACAACTGCCAATACTGACATCACTATTAACACTATGTGGTAAACTTTTAACAACACAATTTTACTTTTTTATTTTACGACCTTTCCAAACGTAGCCTCTTACATTTGCCAATAATCCTATGATAGAAAGATACGTAACGTTATACAATTCGGCGACTGGCAATAATTTTAGCAAATTTAATCTTTTTTCAAAAGATGCATATTGGTATAGCATAATTAAGTCGATTAATAATTTTGCCAGCCATAACAATAAAACACATATTATTGTGCCCTTGACAAAAAAAGGTAAGAAAATCGAAATAAAAAACACCAAATTCACGAAATAGTACGATACTCCTGCAATTGATACGTATTTGGCATTAAAACCGCTACCTTTTGAAATCCACCTAATACGCTGATTTACAAATTTATTGAAATTAGTTTCGGCTTGGGTTTCCACAACGGCTTTATCCGATTTTAAAAAGCGTATCGCCTTTTTGCCAAGCCGCTTGCGAGCATTCATCATCATAAACATATCGTCGCCGGATGCATATTTCATATTTGAACTAAAGCCCTTGCATTTGTCGTACAAGCTGCGTGTATAAGCTATGTTGGCGCCGTTGGCAAGAACCGGGTAATAAATATTTGCTGTGCTGCACGTTACGAACATTAGACTCATAAACTCGATTGCTTGCACCTTGCCAAACAAATTGGTATTGCTACTAAAACTTACGGGAGCAATTATCATTTCTGGCTTATGTTTTATGTAATAATCGTGAATGGTATTAAGCCATGTGCTAGGCAAATAACAATCGGCATCGGTTGTAACAATAAGCTCGCCATTGCTAATACCAATACCTGTAGCGATTGCGTTTTTCTTACCTTCCTTTTGGTGCAGACTTAAATCCACAACTTTAATATCTAATGCATTGTAAAGAGTTTTTGCTTTTTCTATCTCGCTCAGGGTGCCGTCGTCGGAATTATCATCTATTAAAATAACTTCAAATAAATTTTTATCTAATTCCTGATTGTTAAGGCATTCAACCAACTTTAAAGCATTTTTGCTTTCGTTACGCATTGCGACTATAACGCTAAGTTTGGCAGTCTTGGCAACATTGGTGTCGCTAGTCTTAAAATTATGCGTTTTATTCCAGCCGTACAGCAAAACAAATGCAGCCACTGCGTACATAATCAAAACAAAAAATATGATTATCGTTACTATCATAGTATTTTATACTTGTAAACTGCAAAGATACCAACCAACGAAGGAATGGCAATATTGACAAACCAAATTAAAGTCGATGCTATCAAAGCCGGCGAACTAATACTTTCGGGTGCATTGAAACCAAATCCCATAACAACTCCCAACAACACAACAGCCAACGAGCCTCTTACACCAAAATCGGCGATGGTAAATACCGGTATTAATGCCAATCCCAAATATATCAAAGGAATAACTATGAGTAAAACACCTCCGTACGCACCGAAACCTACAATACAAAAGCACAAATAGTACTGAATCCAAAAAATTAAATACTTAAGTAAACTCAACAAAAATATATTAAGTAGTTTGCGTTTTGGTATACTGTATATTACTTGCGCTATATCGTTTATTTTCAACGAAAACCTTTTTAAAAGTCGGCTCACAATCCCAAAATTGAAATAGAACAAGACAAATCCTAAGCAAAATACAAGTAAACCAAACAGAGCAATATAAGTCAAACCTACATATTTCGGATTTTGACTAACAGTCGGAAGCAAATATTTGAATGAAAATATCGCAAATGCCAAAATACCTACTACAAACGTAACTAAAAGCTGACTTATACCACCAACCGCCGACAGCAAAATTCCCTGAGATGCTTTTGTTTTCTTCAAAATAAAAACCTTGCCAAACATTTCGCCAATCCTGTTAGGCGTAGCAACGCCGAACGTAATTCCGCCCAATACCGATATTATCGAATCTTTAAGTGAAATTATTTCGGTTTCGGAAACAATATACTTCCATTTAATGCTTTCTACAAAAATATTGGCAAACAACAACACAAATAAAATAAAAACGAACGCAAGTTTTGCACTGCTATCGACTATTGACAAGTACAAATTGTGGTATTCGTCTGCCGGAATTGAGAAAAGACGTTTCAGTACAAACCAAACAGCCAATGCCGTTATAATAACTTTAATAACAAAACTGATGGTTTTTTTTATTTTGGTAGATAATTTCAATACTGCAACAATAATTATTATGCAAATATAAAACTTATGCTCGTTTGCTGAAGACACGGCAGAAATAATTTACTCCCAACCTCCATTCAACTCGTTAGTCAACAAAAAGCATTGTGTTTTAGTGTTATATTTAAAAAAACTTATAAATTTGCATGTAATATAAATTCAGACTTTGAAAAACGATACAATAAAAGCCTCCGATTTAAAACTTAGCAAAGCTAAGGAACGAGTTATTATGGGTATAGACCCGGGCACTAATATTATGGGTTTTAGCTTGATAAACGTAATTGACGACAAAATTGAGCTAATGACTCTGAATGTTATAAAAATGTCGCATCACGACGACCATTACATGAAGCTGAAAGTAATATTTGAAAAGGTGCTATCAATAATCGATAATTACCACCCCGACGAAGTTGCTTTAGAAGCTCCGTTTTTTGGTAAAAACGTACAAAGTATGCTCAAATTAGGTCGTTCGCAAGGTGTGGCTATGGCTGCGGCAATGTATCGCGATATTCCAATTTTTGAATATTCGCCGCGTAAAATAAAGCAATCCATTACCGGCAAAGGAAGTGCATCTAAGGAACAGGTGGCTGCTATGCTAAGCACGATGTACACTATACCCGAACAGCCTAAATACTTCGATGCAACCGACGCTCTCGCTGTTGCCACTTGCCACTACTACCAACAAAAAAACAGTAAAAACTTAAAATCAGCAAGCACAAAGAAATATAATAATTGGGCTGATTTTGTTAAAGATAACAATGACAGAGTAAAATGATTGTAAATGAATAAATTAGAAAATAAAAGAACGAGGTCGTGTTGCGTGTTGCGTGGTACGTGGTACGTGGTGTCCCTAAGTCTCGGGATGGTTCTCGGTTCGAGTTTCGTACCCTGCAACCCACAACTCGCAACTCGCAACCCGCAACCCGCAACATTAACTAACCTCAATTGAAATAGACATATGAAAAAAATACTAATTTGCCTCACACTACTATTAGCCTACACAGCTAATTCTCAAATAGTTAAAATATTTCCGCCAAATCCGACCTTATCCGATACCGTAACTCTTACATTTG
This sequence comes from Lentimicrobiaceae bacterium, assembly GCA_033809755.1. GTDB lineage: Bacteria > Bacteroidota > Bacteroidia > Bacteroidales > UBA4417 > UBA4417. Next base: position 57,024 of record JAPXLB010000008.1, on the reverse strand, counting down.
ATGCAACACAAGGAAACAAAGCTCTTTGCGATATTAGGGGACAGGTGTTTGTTCATACCGGACTGATTACTTTGGAAAGCAACGGCGACAACGATTGGAAATTTGTTTCAACCAAGTGGAATGCAAATGACTCAACTACTCTTATGAAATCGGTTGAGAAAAACATCTACACATATAAGTTCACTATAAATTCTTTGTACAAACCTCACGCAAATACAAAAATTGAGAAGTTGGCTTTTGTTTTCAGAAACCACGACGGCAGCCGAGTTGCAAAAAATTCTGATGAAACAGATATTATCATCAATATAAACGACCCAGAAGTTGAATTAAAAAATCAACTAATAAAGAAACAAAAATCTAAACTCATAAACATTGAGCAAAGTACCGACAAATGGACAATTGAGACGACTAAGGGCTTTGTAGTTGTAAAACCGTATTCTAACGATGTTGTCGAAGTCAGTTTTCAGAAACAAAAAGACTCCGAATTGCCTAAATCACACGCCGTTAATGCCGAGCCCAAAATTGTAAACACTTTATTTTACAAAATGGATAATTACAGCGCAATACAAATGGGCAAAAATCAGATAGTAATAAATCATGAGCCATTTTATTTGAGTTTTATTAATGACGGCGATACTCTAATGAAAGAAGAGAGCGGTTTTTTTGCTCAAGATTTTGGTGTTGGTGTTCGTTTCAAAATTGATGACAACGAAGAGATTTACGGAGCCGGCGAACGCTCATTTCCTATGAACAGAAGGGGAAACAGGTTTTTATTGTACAATCGTCCGCATTATTTTTACGAAATGGGTGCAGAAGTTTTAAACTACTCAGTTCCTCTGATTTTTTCGTCGAAAAATTATGCTTTCCTTTGGGATAATCCTCAAAAAGGATATGTTGACATTGGCAAAGCCGAACCCAACATAGTTGAATGGCAAGCTATTGGCGGCACAACCCGATATTATTTTATTACAGGAGATAAATTCTCAGATCTTGTACAAAACTACGTTTCGCTTACCGGCTATCAGGAAATGCCTCCGCGATGGGCATTGGGAAATCTCCAAAGTCGCATGGCGTACAGAACTCAGTACGAAACCGACAGCATTTTAAAACTTATGCAGGAAAAAGATTTTCCGGTCGATGCAATGATTATAGACTTTTATTGGTTCGGCGACAGCATTAAAGGGCATTTGGGAAAATTAGATTGGTACAAAAAAGAGTGGCACAATCCCGATAAAATGATTAAAGATTTTAAAAAGAAAGGTGTAAAAACAATAATCATCACAGAGCCGTACATTATTGACACGGTAAACAATTTTATAGATGCCGAAAATCACGATATTTTTGTTAAAAACGCATTGGGCGAAACGTACATAGACACCAACTTTTACTTTGGCAACGGCAGCTTGATAGACATATTCAAACCCGAAGCAAGAGAATGGTTTTGGGAAAAGTACAATGCACAGATTAAAAAAGGAATTGCCGGTTGGTGGGGCGATTTGGGTGAACCCGAAAGTCATCCTTCCGATATTGTTCACGTAAACGGCAGCGCCGACGAAGTTCACAACATATACGGACATTATTGGGACAAGATGTTGTACGACAAGTATTGCGAAAATTATCCCGACGTCAGATTGTTTCACTTGCAGCGTTCGGGCTATGCCGGTTCGCAGCGATATAGTGCTTATCCGTGGACTGGCGACGTTGCTCGCACCTGGGGCGGTTTGCAAGCTCAACTACCTCTACTGCTAACAATGAGTATAAGCGGTTTGGGATATATCCACTCCGATGCCGGCGGTTTTGCCCTCGGCAAAGCCGACGACGAACTCTATACACGCTGGCTGCAATTTGCCTGCTTTACTCCTATACTTCGTCCGCACGGTTCAGGATTCCCCAGCGAACCCGTTTATTGGTCGGAGAGTTCGCAAGATATTGTACGCAGGTACATCAAACTTCGCTATGCTATGCTACCGTACAATTACACTCTTGCGTATAAAAACAGCACCACCGGAGAACCCTTGATGGCTCCGCTGTTTTACTACTATCCCGAAGATGAAAAAGCCAGAAAAGTCGAAGACCAATTCATGTGGGGAAGTCAGTTTTTAGTTGCTCCCGTAATCGAAAAGGGACAGACCAATCGCAATATTTATCTGCCGAAAGGCAATTGGATAGATTTTTTCACCCTCAAAACATACGAAGGCGGCAGAAATATCAATTATTCCTTAACCTTAGACGATATTCCTATTTTTGTTAAAGAAGGAAGTATCATTCCGCTTACAGAACCTCTAAGTTCAACAGATTATTACAAGTCGGACAATTGGACTATAAGATATTATCCAAGCGAGACAAAAACATCTTATACACAGTTTGAAGACGACGGAATTACGCGTAATACTGTCGAGAAAAATCAATTTGAACTAATTTTTTATAATGCACATAAAGACAATAATGTTATACACATAAACGTCTCAAAAACAGGTAAATGGAAAAAGATGCCGAAAAAAAGAAAATTGGAATTTGAAATATTTTCGGATGCTCCTGCCGCTTCTGTAGAAGTAAACGGCGTTGTTTTAAAACCCGAACAATATTTTTATTCCGACATGTTCATAAAAATTCCTTACCTTTGGAAAGAAAATAAAATCAACATTAAAATAGTTAAATAAAGCCATGATAAAAATGAACAAAACAATATTAATCGTATTAGGTCTAGGCATTGCAATACTTGCATCTTGCTCCGGCAAAAAACAAAACAGAGCAATAGAACCTCGTTATCCTTCGTGGGCTAAAAATAGCGTTATTTACGAAGTAAACGTCAGACAATACACGCCCGAAGGCACTTTCGATGCTTTTTCGGAACATTTGGAACAACTCAAAGAATTAGGTGTTGATATTTTGTGGTTTATGCCTATCAACCCAATCGGCGAAGAAAACAGAAAAATTCCTGAAGGATATACCGAAAGTTTGGGAAGTTACTACTCTATAACCGATTACAAAGCTGTTAATCCCGAATTTGGCGACCTTGACGACTTTAAAGACTTGGTTGAAAAAGCTCACGAAATGGGTTTTAAAGTTATTTTAGATTGGGTTGCAAATCACACCGCTTGGGATCATTATTGGGTTGAAGAACACCCCGATTGGTATCAGAAAGACTCGCTTGACGAAATGATTTCACCGTACGATTGGACTGACGTTGTTTCATTAAACTACGAAAACAAAGATTTGAGACAAGAAATGATTTCGTGTATGAAATTTTGGGTTGAAGAATGCGATATCGACGGTTTCCGCTGCGATGTTGCCGGAATGGTTCCTGCCGATTTTTGGGAAGAAGCAAGAGTGCAACTTGATGCCATAAAACCAATGTTTATGCTTGCCGAAGACGAGCAAACCTCAAGTCTGTACAACAAAGCCTTTGATGCGGCTTACGGCTGGGAACTTCATCACATTTTCCATCAAATTGCTTTAGGCAAAATGACTGCAACAGATATTATCGACTATCACTTGAAGATGGATACCGCATTCCAAAAACAAGCCATGAAGATGAACTTCGTTACCAATCACGACGAAAACTCGTGGAACGGAACCATTTTGGAAAAATTTGGCAAAAACGCTGATAATTTTGCTGTTCTAACATACACATTGCCCGGAATGCCGCTTATTTATAGCGGTCAGGAAGCTAATTTCGACAAACGTCTGCAATTCTTTGTTAAAGATACTATCGACTGGTCAGATGCATCGTTAGTGCCATTTTACAAAACACTCAACGATTTCAAACACAATAACGAAATTGTGGCTAATCCACCCGCAGGCGGCAATATTAACTTTATTCAAAATATTGAATGGGATAATGTACTTTGTTTCACACGCTCGCTGGACGATAATACCTTACTTTGCATAACAAATTTATCAGAACAAGAGCAAACAATTAAACTTCACACCATAGATTTTGATAAAGAATTTGTAAATATCTTTACAAACGAAACGGTAAAAGTTAATAAAGACACCGAATTTACTATACCTGCTCACGCTTATGTGGTTTTAAATCATAAATAGTAAAATTTGATTTGCGTATCGGAAAAATAGTATTTTTGTAAAAAATTGTTTAACAGCCAAAAAACTAGTCAAGATGTAGAAAATTCTTTTTGTAAATAAATTAAATAAAAGACAAGTCTTTTTTATAAATTCATTAACAACTTCAAAAACAACAATTTACATATAAGAATAAATTATAAATAGTATCTACATGGAAATACTGATAATTTTATTATTAATTCTACTAAACGGTTTTTTTTCACTATCAGAAATTGCTTTAGTATCGAGTAAAGAGACTCGTATAGAGCAACTTAAAAAGGAGGGTAGTAGAAGAGCATCAATCGCTATGGAATTGATAGGCGATTCCGAAAATTTTCTTTCATCGGTACAAGTTGGCATAACGCTTATAGGCATTATCAACGGTGCGTTTGGGGGTACAATGTTAGCCGGAGATTTAGCTCCTTTTATCGGAAAATTAGGAGCTTCGGTTGCGTGGTCGTACAAAATATCATTGATTATAATTGTTGTATTAATTACTTACGTATCGATAGTTATCGGCGAACTTGTCCCAAAAACCGTAGCCCTAAACAATCCCGAAAAAGTAGCAATAAGAGTAGCTCCTTTTATTAAGTTCTTTTCAAAACTGTTTTATCCGTTTGTTAAAATATTAGCATCTTCAACCAAATTTATCAACAACATACTTGGAGTTAAGGAACGCGAAGATTTTATTACCGAAGCAGAACTTCGCCAAATGATTAGAACTGCAACTATTGAGGGAGTTATAGAAGAAGGACAAAATGAAATGCACGAAAAACTGTTTCACTTTTCCGACAAAAAAGCTAAGCACCTTATGACTCACCGAACCGATGTGCAATGGATAGACCTGAACGACCCTGAAGATGAAATTTTAGAAAAACTGCATAGTTTCCAACACTCTAAAATAGTATGCTGCGAAGATTCTCTCGACGAATTTAAAGGAGTTTTGGTAATGAGAGATTTCTACAAAGCTCTGGCTAGTAATTCAAAAATAAATTTTACAGAGCTGATGATAAAACCCATCGTGGTTTTTGAAAACTCGTCAGCGACGGTAGTACTAGAAGAACTCAGACAAGATAAAAACCACTTTTGTATTGTTGTCGACGAATACGGCGACTTTGAAGGAATTATTACTCTGCAAGATATTTTAGAAAATATTGTAGGCTACATAGTCGATGAAGACGATGATATGGAAGAACCCGATTACTTTATCAGAGAAGACAATTCTGTGCTGATTAGCGGAGAAGCTCCTATTGAAATTTTGGAAGATTTTATAAATAACTTTGAAATAGATTTTGAAGTCATCGACTACTCGACTGTTGCCGGCTTTGTTATCAATTTGTTAGGCAGAATACCCAAAATAGGCGATAAAGTCGTGTACAACACTTACGATATTGAAATTGTTGACATGGACGGAAATAGAATAGATAAAATACTGATTACCAATAAGGAAAAAGAAGAAGTGGAAGAATAAATAGTGATTGGTGGTGAGTGATGGGTGATGGGTGATTTTAGCCATACTCAGCCAACAGCCAAGAGCCAACTTCAGTCTTCCGTCTTCGGATTTCATATTTTAAAATAAATAAACTTAGTACAAAAACAATGGGATTCAAAACACCAAAACAAATAGTTGCTTACGTAGAAACCGTTGCAGAAACCAAAAAGCAAACTCCTGCGAGTAAAACTTTTGTATCTGCAATTTTAGGCGGTGCTTACATTGCAATAGGTAGTTTGTTGGCTTTAATTATTGGTGGAAATCTACCCGGATTGGAAATCAATAATGTTGGTATTCAAAAGTTTGTCTTCGGTGCTGTTTTCCCGCTAGGTCTTGTTTTGGTTGGCATTGCAGGAGCCGAATTATTTACCGGAAACACAGCTTACTTCATGCCTTCAGTATTGTCTAAACAAATGAAATGGGGTGTTCCTCTTAAAAACTGGACAATTGTTTACATAGGCAACTTAGTCGGCTCGTTGGTTGTAGCTTGGCTTTTCACTTATTACACAAAAATCATAGACGGAACACATGCCATGCAATATGCAATAAATATTGGTGAGTTGAAAACAAGCACTTCTTTCGGAATATTATTGGTAAAAGGTGCCGTATGTAATTGGTTGGTAGCCTTAGCAATGTGGATGTCGTTTGCTGCCGAAGATATTGCAGGCAAATTTCTGGTACTTTGGTTCCCGATAATGGCTTTTGTATCGATGGGGTACGAGCACTCGGTAGCAAATATGTTTTTCATACCAACAGCTATCTTCCACGGAGCCAACGTAACTTGGTATCAGTTTTTTGTAAACAACTTAATACCCGTAACCTTAGGAAACATAATAGGCGGCGGATTTTTTGTAGGTACGGCATATTGGTATATTTATAAGAAATGATTATTGGTGGTGGGTGAATGGTGTTTGGTGGTCAGTGATGGGTGGTGAGTGATGGGTGGTGAGTGGTGGGTGATGGGTGGTGAGTGATGGGTGGTGAGTGGTGAGTGATGGGTGATGGGTGAGTTTCGAGTATTGAGTATCGAGTTTCTAACTCCTGACTCAAAACTCAAAACTGAACAATCAAAACCTCGCCGCATTCTCACTATCATTCTTACTCAAATAATACTGCTTCAACAAACCGTTAACTCTTTTGTTACTTGCATCTATACTATGAGCTTTCTCTAAATATTTAACTGCTTGCAAGGTATCGGTTTTCATCAAATAATAAATACCGTTTTGTTCGTAAGCGAAAGGTAATTCCGGATTTAATTCAATAAATTTATCCATAACCATAATTGCCGAATCGGTGTAACTAAGTTTGTTGTATGTAGTCGACAAGTTATAGAAAGCTCTGTAATCATGTTTTTTTATTTCGGCTGCCTTTTTAAAACCAACTAAAGCTTTTGCATAATCTGATTTCTGGAAATAAGCATAACCCAAATTATACCAACCATCGGCAAAATCGGGTTTTATTGTTACGGCACGCCTAAATTGCTCTATCGCCTTATCCTGATTGTTTTGAGCCATAGAATAAACCTCACCCAAAGAGTTAATAGCATCAATATAGTTTGAATCTATACTTATGGCATTACTCAAGTGTTTTATAATTTTTTCCTGCTGCGTTAAATTGTACTGCGGATTATTTTTACCCATATTCCGCACATACTCGGTTTTTAAATTGGAAGCGTAAAAATAATTGGCTTTCGCCGATTTTTCGGCGTATCTAATATCATTTTTGAATAATGTTTCCTCCGATTTCCAATCTTTATTTCTATCAATTGTTTTAAGGGTGTAAGGAATAATAACAATAAGAGCCAACAATAAGCTATACCACTTTTTCTCGGTAGCAATATGAGCATCGGGTTTCATTTTCAGAATTTTATAAATAAAGTAAACCAAAATCGCAGCAAAGGCAATCGACGAAATAAATGTATAACGCTCGGCTATTATTCCGGGTACAATACTCAAAATGTTTGAATACGTTGACATTACAGCTACGTAAAAGATAAGGAAAAACGAAACGATTTTGTTCTTCTTAAATAAAACAACTGCCAATATCAGCAAACCCAAGTGAATGAGTATTGACACTATTGCCAACGGATGAAAAATATTTCCTATTGGAACCATATTGTATCCGTAGTAATAAATAAGAGGATGCGGAAAAAAATGCATTTTTAGGTAATACAAAAGCCCTATCATACCTGTGCCGACTTTGTCAAAAAAGTTGCCTTCGACAAACAGCGGATTTTCGTAATACAAATAAGGACGAGAAACCGTACCAAAAGCGTAAAACTCAAAATAAGCGAACACAACCATCGGTATCAGCAGGGCTAAGGCAACCCACACAATACGCTTGCCCTTCAAATCTTTAAACATATATAAACTTAATGGAACAATGAGTAAAAACGATGGTGTGGAAAACTTACTCAGATTGCTTAAAAAGTAAATACACGACGCAATTATCAGATGCTTAAACTTATGCGTTTCGGCATATTTGATGAAAAATATAATCGAAACAAGAGCAAAAATCAGAGCTAATAGCTCTTCTCGGTTCTTTAAGCTCGCAACCACTTCGGTATGTAAGGGATGAGAAGCCCAAATCAGAACAAGTAAAAACGAAAACCATTTGTATTTATCCCCAAATAATTTATTCAGAACTATAAACAGCAAAATAAGCGATAAAGCGTAGTACAACACGTTGAAAAGATGCTGTGGCTTTGGATTATCTCCAAAAAGCCCATGTTCTATCGCAAAAGTAATCTGAGCCATAGGACGATAGCCAAAGCTAAGTTTCCCGTCTCCGCCTTCGGCGTAGATTGATACGTACTGCGATGTTAATATTTCAGGAATCGCCTTTATACCTTTTTGTATCTTTTCGTTTTTGTACGTAACGTAAGTATCGTCCAACGAATACCCGTTTTGTAAAGTATTGCCGTAAAGAATAAAAGCAAAAACCGCAAAAACTATATAAAATACGTAGTTGTGCTGCTTATTATTAACTATTTTTTTAGCCATGATGAAATATTTTGTGAGTACAAAGGTAAACAAAAACGGTGTTTGTTTGAATATATTATTTTGTGGTTGGTGCGAGATTTTCGGTCGCTGAGTGCTGAAGGCGTATCGAAGTGCCGAAAATCTCGGGACTAATCGTTAATTGCTACAGCACTTCGACACTTCGATAGCTACGCACTCAGTGAGCGAAGTGCTGCAACACACACCTCAAAACTCAATACTCCTGACTCAGAACTCAGAACTAATTGCCACTACAATTCAATAGTCCTCACATTCGTGCTATCTGTTGCACCACTATCAGGCTTTTGTTTATTTGTAGAAGGAACTTCTTTTTTTATTTCGTTGTAATACTTACTAATAAACGGAAACACCTTAGGAGCAATATTTACAACCGATTTGTACATTATAGATTTTTGCCTGGTTTCGTCTTTAATAATTGTACGATTAAAGTCGTATTTATTAATTACAAACAATATACAACTTGCAATAAACGCTCCTGTAAGTAAGCCTAAAATCATTCCGGCTATTCTGTTTAAGAAGCCCAAACCTACAGTTTTTACAACATTTGAAAGTAATTTACCAATAAGTATAATTATTATAACAACTACAATAAAACTAACAAAAAAAGCTAATATCTGTATGGTACCCTCCGATGCATTAACAAAACTCTTCAAAATATTTGCAGTAAGGTACGAGTACTTTAATGCAAAGTACAGAGCTGCAATCCACGCTATTAAAGATGTGATGCTAATAATTAATCCTTTACGAAAACCGTTTATCAAAAACAGTAGTAAAAAAACTCCTATAATAATATCTAAAACACTCATAACTAATTATTTATAAGTTTTAATTAAGCCGTAACAAACTCCTTAAGTTCTGCATTGTCGGAAGTTAATATCGATTTATTATCGCCTTGCCACCATATTTTTCCTTTGTAAACAAAAAATACTTTTTCGCCTATACGCATCACCGATTTCATATCGTGAGTAACCACTACCGTTGTAATATTGAGTTCTACGGTCAGTTCCTTTATCAGTTCATCTATGAGTTTGGCGGTAATAGGATCTAATCCCGAATTAGGCTCATCGCAGAACAAATATTTGGGTCTGAGTGCTATAGCACGCGCAATACCCACACGCTTTTTCATACCTCCGCTCAGCTCCGAAGGGTATTTTTTGTTTATATTATGCAAGTTCACCCTGTTTAAGCAAAAATTAACTCTTTCGAGCTTCTCTTTGTAGCTCAAATCGGTGAACATATTAAGCGGAAACATGACATTTTCTTCTGCCGTCAGCGAATCGAACAAGGCTCCGCCCTGGAACAACATGCCTATATCTTTTCTTAATTTGTTAAGTTCCACTTCGTCAAGATTGTTTATCTTTTTCCCATCAAAATAAAGATTGCCGCTATCGGGTTCCAGAAGTCCAACAATGCACTTAAGCAAAACCGTCTTGCCCATACCGCTTTGTCCAATAACCAAATTGGTAATACCCTTGTCGAATATCGCCGAAACATTATCGAGAACTAAGTTATTATCAAATGATTTGTATAAATTTTCAACAACTATCATGACAACAGCAATTGGGTAAGTATTAGGTTAAAAATAATAATTGTAATGCTACTATAGATAACCGCATTGGTACTTGCTTTTGCAACTTCAAGAGAACCGCCTCTGACGTTGTAACCGAAGTACGCCGAAATAGATGAGATAATAAACGCAAACACCACTGTTTTTATCAGAGCGTAATATATATCGTACATTCTAAAAAACGACCTAACGCCGTATATATAATCTTCCGAAGGAAAAGCTCCTGTCAAGACACCTATCAGCCACCCGCCAAATACGGCTATTATCATACTCATCATAATAAGTAATGGGTTTACTAGCATAAAAGCTACTATTTTGGGCAGTATTAAGTAAGTACTTGAATTAACACCCATAATTTCTAAAGCGTCTATTTGCTCGGTAACACGCATTGTACCTATTCCGGAAGCAATCGACGACCCAACAGTACCAGCCAAAAGAATGCTAATTAAAGTCGGCGAAAACTCCAAAACAACACTCTGACGGGTAGCAAAACCTATGGTATACTTGGGTATTAAAGGAAAATCTATGTTGAAAGCCAGTTGAAGCGAAACAGCTGCTCCCATAAAAAGAGATATAATTGCCACAATAAGCACCGACTCTTTTCCTATGGTGTGAAACTCGGTAAGTATCTGACGAGTGTAAATCTTCCTGTTCTGCGGTTTTTTAAAAACCGACCGCAACATCATAAAATACTTACCTATGTGATATAAAAAATTCATCAGAATGCTAAAGTATATATTTTTACGTTATCGAAGATAAAAACGGGTGAAAAATGTGTGATGGTGGTCGGTGTTTGGTGGTGAGTGGTGAGTGGTGAGTGATGGGTGAGTTGCGAGTTACGAGTTACGAGTATTGAGCAACAAAATTTTTAACTCCTGACTCAAAACTCAGAACTAACCCACAACCCGAAACACGAAACCCGAAACACGAAACCCGAAACAGCCAAAAGTTAATTATTAATTGCAAAAACTCAATATTAAACTTTAATTAAGTTTATTTATTAACAAATTATTACAAAAAATATCTTACTTTTGTGGGACTAACATGTAAAAATGACTAAATAAAGTATGAAAAGACCTAGCAGCACTTTGAATAAAATTTTATTTGCTATATTTTTTCTGTTAATTACATCAACATTTATGAGTTGTGCAACCAATAGAAGTCGGACTTACCACCGATATGTGCCTTCCACACAGCGTAACAGATGCGGTTGCTACATAATAAATGAACAAAACGAAAATATACAACAAATAACACTTCAAAAAATTAATAATAAGAGTGTTGAAACAAGATTTATCGCCAAACAATAACAACATTTATAATTTTTTTCCTGAGAAATCTAGAAAAAAAGTAAAAGACATTATTGAAAGCTCAAATTTTAACTTAGAGTTTACAACATTTCGAAAATCAAATAACAGGCGCTTTGGGGTTTTTATCTCCAAAACTCACGAGACTGTGCCTACCATAAAAATCTCAAAAAACTTAGGTCAATATACCACCCTCCTAGTTTTTATACACGAATACGCACATTACGTTAATTGGTGCAAAAACAAACATAAAGTCAAGCCTCATGGAAAAGAATGGAAAATGCTGTTTTTCACATATCTCATGGATTTTATAAACGACGATATCTTTCCTTCGGAAATAAAAAAAGCAATTTCAGAAGACGTTAAAAAATGTTTGGGTGCTACTATTTTTTCAAACGAAAAAGTAGTCAAAGCCGTAATGCTGTTCGAAGACATTCCGGGTGCTCCAAAAGACGGGCAAAAAATAGTTGAAGACGTTGAAATAGACGAAGAATTTAGTCTTTCAAACGGAATTAGATACAAGATGATAAAAAAACGCCGAAAAAACGGTCTTTGTAAAAATCTTTCTAACAATAAATTGTACTTGGTACCGTTAAAACGTATAGCCTTAGAATAAACTTTAAAATATTATTTAAGTTTTTTTAGTCTAAATAAGCAAAAACTTCATACTTTTGGAGAAATTTTACTGATATGTGAAAATTAGATTTAATGTCGAACATAAAATTATAACGAACTATGAACGAGAATTACTATGCTGTTATAATGGCTGGAGGCGTTGGAAGCCGATTCTGGCCCCTGAGTAGAGAAAATAAACCAAAACAATTTTTAGATATTTTAGGTACGGGCGAAACCTTATTGCAACAGACTTACAGACGACTCAGAAAATTTTGCAAACCCGAAAATATTTTGATTGTTACTCACGCAAGTTTTAACGACATCGTAAAAGAACAAGTTCCGGAAATTATTAGCAAAAATATTTTGCTAGAACCCATGCGTAAAAATACGGGTCCCTGCATTGCCTACGCAACCTATAAAATCATAAACAAAGACCCTAATGCTGTTGTTGCTGTTATGCCTTCCGACCATATTATTTTGAGAGAAGACGTGTTTACAAAAACCGTTACAACTGCAATGAAACAAGCCGAAGTCGACGACAAAATTATAACCTTAGGAATTACTCCTAGTCGCCCCGAAACAGGCTACGGATACATTCAGTACAAACAAAACGAAGATTCAAGTGATGAGATTAAGAAAGTAAAGACCTTTACCGAAAAACCACAACTCGAACTTGCTCTTAAATTTATCGATAGCGGCGATTTCTTGTGGAATGCAGGTATTTTTATCAGCTCCGTTAAAACATTGGTAAACTCGTTTAATAAACACCTTCCTGACGTTGCAAATATTTTTAACAACGGCAGCCAACACTACTACACAGAGTCGGAAAACAACTTTATAGAAAAAGCATACTCTATGTGCCCAAATATATCGATGGACTACGGCATTATGGAAAAAGCCGATAACGTATTTGTTATAGAAGCCGACATGGGCTGGAGCGACATTGGTACTTGGAGTGCGCTGTACGATAATTCCGAAAAAAACAAACAAAATAATCTTGTCAATTCTGAAAATATTTACACCTACGATGTTAATAACTCTATTATTCGCATCGATAAAAATAAAGTAGCCGTTATTCAAGGACTTGAAAACTACATTGTCATCGACGAAGGAGATGCTCTTCTTATATGCAGAATGGATAAAGAACAAAATATTAAAAATTACGTCGAAAAAATTAAAAAAGACAAGAAGGACATTTACTTGTAGTATAAAAACGCAAAGAAATGTCACAAACTCATTAGATATCAGAGAACAAAAATTACAAAACTTTGATGAAAAAGTTAAATTATTTAATCCCGCTTGCAATAATACTTCTGAGCCTATTTTCTTGCAAACAGCCCGAAATACCTCAGCAAAACTTAAAGTGTTTTAATAGTATCATTGCATCTAACGACCAGAGTTTGGTGTGCGTTGGCTATAGCGGCACTCCCGACAATAAATTTTCAGCTGTTATTCAAAAACGAGATACTTCAAACAATGCTTTGTGGGTTAAACATCTGTCTAACAAAAATGTTAACTCGTTTTTTAAAGTCGTACAAACCTCACAATCCGATTATTTTGCAGTAGGCTACGCATACAATATTGATAGAACACAACCTAATATGCTTATGGCTATGTTCGACAACAACGGAAACCAAAAATGGGTTAACGTTGTTGATAATATCAAATCTGCCGGACTGTCCGTTGCAGTAGCTTCCGACACTACTTTTATTGTTGCCGGCTACGCACACAATCAGACTAATAATGCTAGATACGCCAAATGCTACCTCGTTAACTACAACGGAGACATTATAAGCGAAAAATCTTACTTCGACAACCTAAACAATAATGAAGCCCTGATTAACTCCGAATTTACCGATATTGTTATTGTCGACAACAGTATTTATTTGATAGGTAATATCAATCCCACTTTTGATAGATCTAATTCATTTATAATGAAATGCAACGAACAAGGCGATAGCCTGTGGACTAAGGTGAAAACCTACTCAACCATGACTGCCGTAACGCATACATCGAACAATAAAATAGCTATTTGCGGAAATACCAGCGATAATAATATTTTCTTTTGGACTATCAACTATAACGGTAACACCGATGCTTATAAGGTCCTAGAAAACCAAGGGATAAATTATGCATCTGATATTGTTGAAACTTCTGACCATAACTTTTTTATAGCTGGCTGCACCGAAACTAATATTAACGACAAAGACGCCTACCTGATTAAAACTGACTCCGACGGAAATCTTATTTTTGAAAAAATATTTGATACACCCGAACCTGAAATATTTTTTGGCTGCACCAAAGCAATTGGCAACAAATACTACTTAGGCGGCTTGTCCAATACTCCCGAAAGTAAATACTTGATTGTAAAAACCAACACCAACGGAGATAATATTGCAACCTATAATTTAGATTAAAATCTTTGGTACATTTTTTGAAATAGTATTGTTTAATTAAAATAAATTTAAACATAAAAAACTATTAGAAAATGAAAAAATTAATCTTATTAATAGGGATTATGAGCTTGTCAATTTTGTTTTCATCGCAAACTTCTTATGCTCAAAGAGTAATTGCTTCAACTCCCGAACAACAGAAAGCTGTTGAAGAAAGTATGAGACGTCAACGTGAAATGCGCAAACAATACGAAGCCATGACACCTGAACAACAAGCCGAAGCTAGAAAAAGATACGATGAATTGAAAAAAAGCGGCAATACCGGTAAAACCGTTGAACAAGCTCCTAAAGTAGAAAAGAAAGTTATTTCAAAAGAAGAATTTGAAAAAAACAGCAAAAAAAATGAGAAACCGCAAGTTAAGCTCGATGCTAAAAAAGAAACTGCACCAAGCAAAGTAAAATTACAAGCAGAAAAGCCGGCTGTAAAAAAGACTATTACTGAAGATGTAGATAATGACGGCAGAATTGTTGCTAAACCGCAAGTTAAACCCGACGCTAAAAAAGAATGTGATAAAAAAGAAGATACACCTTGTAAAGAAAAGGGAAAACCAGAAATACAAAAAGATGAGAAAAGCGATAAACCAAGAACTAAAGGTTTATCTTCAAAAGATGATGAAGCCAATAAAAGACAAATTCACAAACGTCCCGAAGCCGAAAAAATGGTAAAACAAGACAGAACTAAGGCAAAAGATGACGTTAAAACCAACGTTGACAAGCCAACTAAATAAGCGATAAGCTGTTCTGTTTGCGAAAAATTTAAATCAATTTGTTGCCGAAAATAAAGGTAACAAATTGATTTTTTTTTCTGTCATTGAGTACCGATAAAGTTAGAAATCTCATGGCAATTGAAGCTAATAGCATAGCCGAAGTGCGAAAATATTGGGGCTTCGACATTTTCGGTCATTGAGTGCCGATGTAGAGCGAAGCGAAATATCGGTGTATCGAAATGCCGAAAATGGAGAGGACTAATTGTTAATTGCTACAGCACTTCGACTCTTCGATACGCCTTCGGCACTCAGCAAGCGAAGTGCTGCAACCCGCAACCCTAAAATAGCTCCATATTATCAATCAACCTAACCTCCCCCATATACGCCGCTACACAAATAACAGCATGATTTGCATCATCCCAAGAGTTTATTTTTTGAAGTCCTACAGAATCAACTATTTCAACGTATTCAACTCTGATTTCAGGATTTTCATCTATCAAAGTAAATACTTTTTCGGTCAATTCATCGGGACTATAATTTTTGTAATTTTCGAGTGCAAAAACTAAGGATTTGTATATCGTAGTTGCTTCTCGACGTTGAATTTCGTTAAGTCGTAAATTCCTGGAACTCATTGCCAAACCGTCTTCTTCGCGGACTGTCTCGCAAGGAATAATTTCTAAGTCGTGGTTTTCTATTTCAACCATACGCTTTACAATAGCCAACTGCTGATAATCTTTTTTGCCGAAATAAGCTCTGTCGGGCTTTACAATATCAAACAATTTATCGACTACAACACCAACTCCGTTGAAATGTCCGGGACGAAATTTACCTTCCATTACCTTATCCAAGTCGCCAAAATCGTAGACTTTGGTTTCTTTGTCGGGATACATTTCTTCAACGCTAGGAACAAAAACGTAGTCGCAACCTGCAGCTTCCAACTTTTCAACATCTTTATCTAAATTTCGCGGATATTTTTTTAAATCGTCGGGATTATTGAATTGAATGGGATTAACAAAAATGCTTACAACAGCACAATCGTTGTCGGCAACTGCTTTTTCAACAAGACGAATATGTCCGCGGTGCAAAGCTCCCATAGTTGGTACAAATCCTATGCTTTGGTTTTGCTGTCTGACTTTACTAAGAGTTTCTTGCAGTTGCTTTATTTCTTTAATTATAGTAATCATAAAAACCTTATAAAATAAGGAGTTTGCTTAATGTATTTACAAATTGCAAACTCCTTAAAAAATGATTAATTGTCATTTATTAGTATGCGAACAATGGAAACTCGCTCATAAGCTCGTTAACCTGTTTTCTTACTTTTTTAATAACTTCTTCGTCTTCGTGGTTTGAAATAACCGTATCGATAAAATCAACAATGGTTGGAATATCGTTTTCCTTAACGCCTCTTGTTGTAATAGCTGGTGTTCCTACTCTAATACCCGAAGTAGAGAATGCCGAGCGCGAATCGAATGGAACCATATTTTTATTAACGGTAATGTCAGCTTTTTCAAGTACGCTTTCAACTGTTCTTCCGGTAATATCAGGGAATTTAGTCCTTAAATCGATGAGCATTAAGTGGTTATCTGTTCCGCTAGAAATAAGTTTATATCCTTTTTCAACAAATGCCTTAGCCATAACATCGGCGTTTTTCTTAACCTGAATAACGTATTGCATAAATTCGTCGGAAAGAGCTTCACCAAAAGCAACAGCTTTAGCTGCAATAACATGCTCAAGCGGTCCGCCTTGTACTCCTGGGAATACAGCACTATCAAGTAACGACGACATTTTTCTAACCACGCCTTTATTGGTTTTTATTCCCCATGGATTGTCAAAATCTTTACCCATAAGAATCATACCTCCGCGAGGTCCTCTTAAGGTTTTATGTGTTGTTGTTGTAATGATATGACAGTGTGGAACCGGATCGTTAAGCAAGCCGCGAGCAATAAGACCTGCAGGGTGTGCAATATCTGCCATCAAAATAGCTCCAACTTTGTCGGCTATTTTACGCATACGTTCAAAGTCCCAATCACGACTGTATGCCGATGCTCCTGCTATTATAAGTTTAGGCTTTTCAGCTAATGCTATTTCTTCCATTTTGTCGTAATTGACAAGTCCTGTATCTTCATCAACTTGGTAGAAAACCGGATTGTAAAGTATACCTGAAGAGTTAACAGGTGAGCCATGCGATAAGTGCCCTCCGTGCGATAGGTCGAAGCCTAAAAATTTATCGCCGGGTTTTAGTACGGTAAGCAACACAGCCATGTTAGCTTGAGCTCCCGAGTGTGGCTGAACGTTTACCCATTCTGCACCGAACAATTCTTTGGCTCTATCTATTGCCAATTGTTCGGTTTGGTCAACAATTTGGCAGCCTCCGTAATAACGACGATTCGGATAGCCTTCGGCGTACTTATTAGTTAGTACCGAACCCATAGCTTCTAAAACTTGTTCGCTAACAAAGTTTTCAGATGCTATCAATTCTATTCCGTGCATCTGTCTTTCTTTTTCCTGCTTAATTAAATCAAAAATTTTTGTGTCTCTTTTCATATGTTATAATTTTATAAGATGTGTATTTGGTTGTTTATCAATATTTTAATCGTTTTGTCCTGTGTATATTTGTTTAAATGTTGATTGTGCAAAATTAGGAAACTGTTTGCTTTCCAACTGCAAATCTTCCTTAATTTTACCAAACATTTTTATTTTACGTTTTAAACTTAGCTTATCAATTCTCCTTCGGCTGAGCATATCTTTTTTGTAACGCGGGTATAATTTTTTTTCTGTACGCGTAAACATTCCATGCTTATATGTGAAGTATCGATTGTAAAGTATCAGCTCGTGTATGTTAATATTGATGGGACATTTTTTTGAAATAATAGGATTAGCCGATTCAACCATACAAAGATGTTTCCATTCCTTAAATCCGTTGAGCAAAGGCGTAACAACGGCTCCAATCGGTCCTACATAAGTAGATCCGTAAACTTTGCCGCCTATGCTTTTATAAACAGCCGAGTTGTTTGAGCAGTTCCCACAATTAATGCAAGCCAAAGCTCTACGCTGATTTTTTTGCTCCAAAACATTTGTCCTTCCGTTGTCTAACAAAATAACATACACCTCTTCATCTTCTCTGTTTTCAAGTGTATTTTTCGGACCAAAAATTATATTATTATAAGTGTTTAATTTTTTCCCGTACGAATAAGTCGAGTATAAAGGCAACAACAAATACAAATCCTTGATTTGCGGTACAATTTTATCAATACCTACAACGTATATTTGAACTTTGGACAACGCCGATGAAACAAGGTTTGAGCCCTCGTTTTCGGATACGCACAAGCAACCGCAATCGGCAACAATAAAATTTGCCGAACTAACGTAAACATCCGATTTTTTACTTTGCTCAATTAGTTTATCCTTTACTTCGTAGGGAAAGTCGTATTTGTCACTTTCTGTAAAATTTTCTACTATAAAATTTTTAATATCGTTCCTGGATTTATGTACAAAAGGATAAGTATAATGAGTAGATGTTTCATTTTGCAATTCTGCAAAATAACTATGAAAGTCGGAAGGATAACAAGTTACGCCTTCTTTTTTTATATTTTCGGCAAGCGAAATTTCATTTAATATCAAAGAATTGTCGTAAGTCAGAGTCCTTTCGGAGTTTCGGCTAATAATTTTTGTTATTTCCGATATGGCTTCTTTGGCATCTTGTGCCCAAATAACTTTTCCGCCGTTGGCTTCAAATTTAGCCTCAAATGTAACCAACAATTCGGGTAAGTTAATTATAGATTTATTTTTTACATACGAAGCATTTTCTTTGGTTTTTTCAAGGTCGTTGTAAGCAAATTCGGTTTTTTGTACATTCTTTAAATGTGCCTTAATATTAGAGTTGATATTATCCTGCAAAGATGTATCATTAATTGCTTCCTTACAGTTATTTATAAAAACTTGTTCGCTACCTGAATAAATCATTTCCTTACTTTATAAAATCTTTTTTTATTTTTTCAACTCTTCTCTCGTGCCTTCCGCCTTCAAATTGGGTAGAAAAGAATATTTTAACAAAATCAACGGCTTCGTCGTTTGAGACAAATCTTCCGGGAATACATAAAATATTTGCATCGTTATGTAATCTTGCCAATTTTGTTATTTCATTACTCCAAACAAGAGCTGCACGGACGTTTATGTATTTGTTTGCCGTCATGCAAACTCCGTTGCCGCTTCCACATACCAAAATTCCTTTTTCATATTCACCAACCGATACTTTGTAAGCTAATTTATGTGCAACATCGGGATAATCAACGCTTTCGGAAGAATAACAACCAAAGTCGTCGTATGCAATACCTTCAGAATCAAGATAATTTATTATATGTTTTTTTGTTTCAAAACCGGCATGGTCGCTACCTATACAAATCCTTTTGGTTTTATCAAGCATTGTTAATAAATTTTTAATTATTTTTTAATGTAATTTACGTTACTAAATTACAATTTCTCTCTAATTCTTTATAATCAATGGCTTTTATTTTTTTTGCAAAAATATATTGTTTTTTTAAATTACTAGTAATTAATGGTTTAGAATTAAAATATATTTCTACATTGTTATGTTGATAAATGCCATAAAATCGTTGATACTTTTTTAATAACTTTTCAAAAATCGCCAATAATCCTAAATTGTTAATAATTCTGATTTTTTATCAATTTTTAATAACAAAAATTTTACTATTTAGTAACAATTAATTAACATTTAAACAGACTTTCTGAAAAAAAAGTTATCAAAAAAATCTATTATCAACATAATGTTAATAATATTGCAAAAAGATTGAAATCAAATAATTAATATAATTTTGCATGTTAATAAATTATTAATAAAAAAATGTTTAGCAAAAAAGCAAATTTTAAAAATTAAGTTATCAACTGTATTAACAGCATAATAATAAATATAAATAATTTATAATAAAATATATATAGTATATAAGTGTTAAACAAGAAATACGACTTATGAATAAAAAAGAACTAATTCGCAAAATTAATAAACTGAGAAAAGAAAAAAATGCAATAATATTAGCACACTTTTATCAAATTGGTGAAATTCAAGATATAGCCGATTTTACAGGCGATAGTCTACAATTATCACAAATGGCAGCTAAAAACGACGCCGAAATTATTTTGTTTGCCGGTGTTCATTTTATGGCAGAGACGGCTAAAATATTATCGCCAGATAAAAAAGTAATTTTACCCGATTTAAAAGCCGGCTGTTCATTGGCTTTAAGTGCTCCTACCCAAAAGTTTGTAGAATTTAAAAAACAATATCCAAATCATAAAGTTGTTTCTTATATAAATTGCACTGCCGAAATGAAAACACATACCGATGTTGTATGTACATCGAGTAATGCAGTAGATATAGTAAATTCCTTTTCAAAAGATCAACCTTTAATTTTTGCACCCGACAAAAATTTAGGAGCTTATGTGAATAAAGTAACCGGGCGCGATATGCTGCTTTGGGACGGAGCTTGTCATGTTCATGACAGAATTAGCGCCGATATTTTGAAAAAGCTGATAGAAAAGCATCCCGAAGCACAAGTTATTGCTCATCCCGAATCGAGAATAGAAGTTTTAGATTTGGCAGATTTTATTGGTTCCACCACAAAAATGATAGATTATGTTTCAAAATCTGATGCAAAAACTTTTATAGTAGCAACCGAGACAGGAATCTTACATAAGATGAAACAAGTAGCGCCAGACAAAAAATTTATTTTAGCTTCAAAAGACGAAAACAACATCAACAACTGCGAGTTTATGAAACTAAATACTCTCGAAAATGTGTATGAATGTCTTTTAAATGAAAGCCCCGAAATAATTCTACCCGACCATATTATTGAAAATGCTAAAAAGCCGATTGTTAGAATGCTTGAACTTTCAAAGTAGTGTTTAGTGATTGGTGGTGGGTGGTCAGTGATGGGTGTTTTTTAGTTTCGAGTTATTAGTATTGAGTTACGAGTTAATCCCGAATTTTTGGGATGTTACGGGTTTTAATAAACTTATAACTAACCACGTAACCCGCAACTCGCAACCCGCACCAATCACAAATTGCTCTTAACATATTTAATTTCACTCATAATATAATTGTCCGTTCTTAAGGAAATTTATAACTTTGCAACAAAGAACAAACCATGTTTAAAAAGCAAATAATTACCGTTGTTTTGTTGTCAATACTGTTTTCGGTATCGGCTCAAAATACTATCAACGACACCTTAAGCAATGGATTTGTTACTTTTTATTATCCCGAAACAAAAATAATATCGAGTCAGGGTTACATGAAAGACGGTCAGCCCGACGGATATTGGAAGAATTTTTATCAAAACGGCGTAATTAAATCCGAAGGAAATAGAAAAAATTTTTTATTGGACAGCACATGGAAATTTTACGACGATTCGGCTCGATTACTTGTTTCCATAAATTATAAAAACGGCAAAAAGAATGGTATAAAAACTACTTACCGACAGGGCGAAGTAATTGAAGAAAACTATTTTAACGATGTAAAAGAAGGTTTTACGCATTATTATCACGCCAATGGCAAAATCAGAATATCAATTAATTTTCAAAACGGATTGGAGCAAGGTTCGTCGGTTGAATATGATACTTCTGGAAATATAATTTCTTTCTTCAAATATAAAAACGGTATTTTGGTCGATAGGGAACGTATCAACCGCAGCGATTCCAAAGGCTACAAGCAAGGCAAGTGGAAATACTTTTACGATAATTTGGTCGTGAAGGAAGAAGGCAATTACAAAAACGATAAAAAAAACGGATATTTCAAATCGTACGACAAAGAAGGTAACCTATTATCGGTAAAAAAATACATCAACGATGTCGAGCAAACCGAAGCACCCGAAGTAGCCGACATTAAAGTAAAAACCGATTATTATCCCGATGGAACTGTAAAAACAGTAGGCTTGTACAAAAATGATGTTCCCGAAGGCGTGCGAACCGAATATAATGAGCAGGGAGAAGTTACTCAATCGTATGTGTTTTCAAAGGGAGTTATCACTTCGCAAGGTATTGTTGATGTTTTAGGAAAAAAGCAAGGCGAATGGAGGCATTTTTACGAAGACGGTTCTTTAAAATCGTACGGAAGTTACAGCAATGATAAGCCAATCGGCAATTGGAAATATTTTTATCCCGATGGAAAAGTTGAATCGGAAGGAGCCTACACCAAAAAAGGCAATCTGAACGGCTTATGGAAATGGTATTACGAAGACGGCAGCATCAGAAGTATAGAAAATTATTTCGACGGACTGCAAGACGGCGAATATATTGAGTACAACGAAAAAGGCGAAATTATTGTCAGCGGAAATTACGAAATGGGTTTGGAAGAAGGAAAATGGAATTTTGTAGGCGATAATTTTAAAGAAACCGGCGAATATAAAGGCGGAGCAAAGTTCGGTGAGTGGATTACCTACTACAACGATGGCACTGTAAAATTTAAAGGTGAGTACATCGACAATAACCTAAACGGAAAAGTTGTTTGGTACTGGAGCAACGGCAAACCCAAAGATGTTGGCTACTACAACAACGGTCGCAAACACGGAAACTACACGTACTACAACGAAGACGGAACGGTTTTTTTAGTTGTTACCTACAGAAACAATGTTGAAGTCCTATACGACGGCGTTAAAATTAAACCACCATTTACCGATGAATAAAGTTGTATGAAACAAACAAGGCAAAGTGAGAAGTTGGAAGACCGAAGCCAGAAGTCCGAAGTTCTGAGTTCCGAGTCGGGAGTATTGAGTATTGATACTCATAATTCAGAACTTAAAACTCGTAACTCAGAACTCAGAACTCAAAACTCAGAACTAAACAACTCATCACCATTAATCCTTGACATGACCAAGCTAAACAACTTAAACTGTGGTTTAGGACAAGTATCTCTAAACTTTGCCAACGAGCTTATAAATCAACACGACAAAATACAAGAGTTTTCAATATATTTTCTTGTAAAACCCAATCAAAAAGAGGTTTGGAATAGTAGTCCAATTGTTAAGACTATCAAAACCAATTGGTTCAGACGATTTTTTTCTGTATTCAACCGAAACGAAGGGATTTGGCATTCCATACATCAGGATAGCAAGTTCTTGCCACGCAAAAATTCAAAATATATACTCACAATCCACGATTTAAATTTTTTAGAAAGCAATGACAAGAAAAAGATAGACAGAAACTTACGGATTTTGCAAAAAAAGGTAAACCGAGCAAGTGCCGTGTGTTTTATTTCCAATTACGTAAAAGACATTGCAAGCAAAAACTTAAATTTGGAAGGAAAAGATTTGCAAGTTATCTACAACGGTCTGCCTTGTCAAGCTGCGAGTCAAAAGCCTAACATAAAAATAGGCGACAAAAAGTTTTTGTTTAATATAGGAGTTCTAATGCCTAAAAAAAATCATGAAAGCATTATAAAAATGATGGCGCATTTACCAGACTACAATTTGATAATTGCCGGCGGTGGTAAGACTTCTTACAAAAACCAATTGATTAAAACTGCGGAAGGTAGCGGCGTTTCCGATAGAGTTCGCTTTGTTGGTATCATCAGCGATGCCGAAAAAACCTGGTACTATCAAAATGCCGAAGCATTTGTTTTTCCGTCTCTTGCCGAAGGTTTCGGCTTACCCGTTATTGAAGCTATGAACGCAGGCTTGCCTGTATTTTGCTCCGATAAAACAAGTCTGCCCGAAATCGGTTCCGATAAAGCCTTTTATTTCAGCAACTTCGACCCCGAACAAATGGCAAAACTCGTAACCACAAAGTTAAACGATAATAATGTGAAGTCTGAAGAATTTAAAAATAATTTAATATCGTATTCCGAAAATTTTTCGTGGCACAACAACGTTGATAGATATATAGACATTTATAAAAATATGATAAAGTAATAATATGGCGGATATGTGTAATGATTGAAGTCCGAAGTTCTGAGTTCCGAGTCAGGAGTATTGAGTTTTAATACTCTCGTAACTCTCCACCATTCACTCATCACCCACCACCCATCACTAACTGATATGAATAAATTAACAAAGACACACAAATACCTCCTCTCCACTCTAAGTGGAGTACTACTCACCCTAAGCTGGCTCGAAAACGGCTTACCTTTTCTTATATTATTTGCTTTTGTTCCTTTGTTTATCATCGAATACAACCACTTTCTGAAAAAAGACGAAAACCACTCTTTCGATGTTGTAAAATATGCAGCCATTGCCTTCGCCATATGGAATACAATTACTACATTTTGGATAAAAAATGCCGCATGGATCGGTTTAATAGCAGCAGTAGTCGTCAACACACTATTCATGTCATTGGCATTTTGGCTTTTCCACATTTACCATAGAAAAAATGTGCAAGGCGGAGCGGCTTACCTTTCGTTTATTGCCTTTGTTTTATCTTTCGAGTTTTTGGGTCTGCGCTGGGAATTGAATTGGCCCTGGCTCAATTTGGGCAATGTTTTTGCTAATTATCCTTCGTGGATACAATGGTACGAATATACCGGAGTTTCAGGTGGTTCTCTGTGGATTTTACTAATAAACATATTCATATTTTTTATTCTGAAAAATATTTTGCTCAAAGATGAAAAATCAAAAAGGTCGTTGTGGGCTAATTCAATAGCTCTTGCTCTTGTGTATATTGTGCCTTTTACAATTTCACAAATCAGATTTCATACTTACGAAGAAGAAATAAATCCTGTAAATGTTATTGTCGTCCAGCCTAACCTTGACCCATACACCGAGCAGTACGAAATTGAACCAACCGTTGTTACTAGTAATATGTTGACGTTGGCACAAAGATACGTAAGCGACAGCACTGATGTTATTGCGTTTCCCGAAAGTGCAATACAGGAATATACTTACGAAAACAGTCTGGCATACGCTCCTTCAATACAAATGATTGGAGAATTTTTACAGCAAAGCGAACGCGAAATGTATGTAATTGCAGGCATGTCGACCAAAAAGAATTACAGAGACGACGAAAAACCATCAAAAACTGCTAGAAAATATTCCAACGCCGATATTTACTACGATTCGTACAACACGGCTTTGCTAATCGATAAAGAATTGAATTTTCAACTTCATCATAAATCCAAACTCACACCCGGAGTCGAAATTATGCCTTTTGCAAAGCAACTAAAGTTTTTAGAGAAATATATCCTCGATTTCGGCGGAATTGTCGGCAGTTTGGGAGTCGATAAAGTGCAAAAGCCTTTAATCGCCAACGATAATATAAAAGTTGCAAGCATTATTTGTTACGAATCGGTCTTTGGGGAGTTTTGTACTGAATTTGTAAGAAACGGAGCTAATCTCTTTTGCGTAATCACCAACGACGGCTGGTGGGGAGACACACCCGGATACAAACAGCATTTTAGCATGTCTCGCATCAGAGCTATTGAATGCAGAAGAAGCGTGGCACGCTCGGCAAATACGGGAATATCAGGATTTATCAACCAAAAAGGAGAAGTGTTGCACAAAACCGACTATTGGGTAGCCGATTCGGCTGCAGCTACGCTTAACTTAAACAATAAAATAACTTTTTATGCCAAGTACGGCGACTACATACAACGTATATCATTGCTTATAGCTGCACTTTCAACTCTAATCCTTATAACGCAAGGTTTATTGAATAAGAAAAGAACAACAAAATAAATTTATTATGAAAACTACCAGATACAACCCAATTTCATCGCAAATGTACATTCGCAACCGCGAAAAACTTGTAAGCCAATTAAAAATAAACTCTTTGGTAATAGTTAATTCTAACGATGAAATGCCCAAAAACGGCGACCAAACTTTTTTGTTCCGACAACACTCAACATTGTTTTATCTGACAGGTATAGATCAGGAAAAAACCATACTTACAATTTGTCCGCATCATCCAAACCCGTCATTACGAGAAATAATTTTTATTATAAACGCCGACCCAACCACATTGGTATGGCAAGGCTATAAATTATCGCCGCAAGATGTTACTGAATTGTCGGGCGTTAAAACCGTTAAATTTGTCGATAGTTTCGAGTCGGTGCTACGCGAATTGATGGTTTTTTCCGAAAACGTGTATCTGTATCAAAACGATTATATAAAGTTTTTTACCGATGTTCCTTGCAAGGACGATAGGTTCGCTCTTGAAATAAAAAACAAATATCCCTTACATAATTACTTGCCGCTTACGGCGATTACAAGTCCCATGCGGGCTGTAAAAGAACCCGAAGAAATTGCTCAAATGAAGATAGCCTGCGGCATTACCCGCGATGCTTTTTTACGTGTTCTCAAAATGGTAAAACCCGGTGTTATGGAATACGAAGTCGAAGCCGAATACACTCACGAGTTTATCAGACAAGGTGCCAACGGACACGCTTTCGACCCAATAATTGCTTCGGGCAAAGACACTTGTGTATTGCACTACATCAACAATAACAAAGAATGCAAAGATGGCGATTTACTGCTTATGGACGTTGGAGCCGATTACGGAAACTACGCCGCCGATATGTCGAGGACAATTCCCATAAATGGAAAATTTTCAAAACGACAAAAACAAGTTTACATGTCGGTGCTTGATGTTTTAAACCAAGCTACTGCTTTACTCGTGCCCGGAAGCTGCATAGACAAATGGCATAAGCAAGTTTGCAAACTTATTGAAAACGAACTTGTTAAGCTAGGACTTTTGACTTCCTTCGATATTGAAAATCAAAATCCCGATTCACCTGCTTTCTTCAAATACTATATGCACGGTAGCGGGCACTTCTTAGGCTTAGATACGCATGACACAGGTTCTAAATTCCAGACTTTCGTGCCAGGAATGGTTATTACCTGCGAACCCGGTATTTACATCCCCGACGAAAACATAGGAATAAGGTTGGAAAACGATATACTTATAACTGATAATCAACCAGTAAACCTCATGAGCGACATCCCTATCTTACCTGAAGAAATTGAAAAAATCATGTGTAATTAACAGAGAAAATCATTAATTAATAATAATTTAAAATTGAAATTTCAGGAAATATGGAAAAAGTATTACCTTTGTGAAAAATTAAACAAAGGATTACATTTTAAAAAACATAATATTTGATATGAAAACACTAAGAACAATTTTGCTTATAGCGGTTTTAACTTTTGGTGTGCAGTTTTATTTATCGGCTCAAACACCACCAACACCACCATCAAAAGCTAATCAAGGAGGAGGTGCTGTGGGACAAGGTGCTGCTCCTGTAGGCAGCGGACTTGTGGTTTTACTATCTCTTGCCGGAGCTTACGGTGGATATAAATTGTACAAAAACGCCAACCAAGACGAAGAAGAAAACTAAACAACACACATATTTAGTATAATTTTAAGGTTAGATTAGATGAACAGAGTGCCACACGGTACTCTGTTTTTTTTATTTTTTTATTTGTGTTATCTCGAAGTTTCGGGAGAGCATCAAGTCTTGAGTCCGACATTTTCGGTCATTGAGTGCCGATATTGAGTGAAGCGAAATATCGGTGTATCGAAATGCCGAAAATGGAGGGTGGTTTGAGTTAGTTACGAGTTCCGAGTTAGGAGTTGATACTCAAAACTCCAGACTCTCCCGAAATTTCGGGACAAGACTAACCCGCACCTCGCACCAGCCAACAGTTATTTCAATCAGTTTTTTTTGTAATCAATAAGCTTTTCAGGTTTCAATTTTGTTTTTTTCATTTTCTTTGCTTGTCCAAAGAAAACGAAACAAAAGAAAAGACACTTTTTACAATGAATTTTTTATTGCCTTTCGGCAATAAAAACCGTATAAAAGAAACTAAATTTCTTACAAGGATTCAGAAATTTTTAACGTTTCTTTTATACATATTCTGCGTAAAAAGGCTTTTAAAAGAGTAAAATTTTATCCCGCTCGATTTGCAAAATCGAGCGTAAGCACTTTGATATTTCAACATTTTCGGTCATTGAGTGCCGATATTGAGCGAAGCGAAATATCGGTGTATCGAAATGCCGAAAATGGAGGGTACTATCGAGTATAGAAAACTTCAATTGCCGTGTCTTTTAAGGCACGGCAATTGAGCAAAAAAATTGCTAATTGCCCCGAACTACGCATCACGCAGCACTTCGCCATTTCGACGCCGCTCAATGAGCGAAGTGCTGCAACACGTAACTCGAAACCCGCAACCCGTCCCGAAACTTCGGGACACCTCGCACCTCGAAACAAAAAAACTTCCCCCACACGTACTACTTTTTTTAGCAAATACTTATCTTTACAAATTAAAAGCGACAAAACACACGCAATTATGAATATCGAATTTATAGGTGCTGCAAGAGAAGTTACAGGAAGCAAGCACCTGATAAGAACAAAAAAAGGTAAAAAAATACTGTTAGACTGCGGTATGTTCCAAGGTAAGGGACTTGATACCGACACCATGAACCGAAATTTGGGCTTCGACCCCGAAAAATTAGACCATATCCTGCTTACACACGCTCACATCGACCATTCAGGTTTAATACCTTATCTTTACAACTTAGGTTTCAGAGGCTCGGTTATTTGCACCGATGCCACCCGCGATTTGTGTTCCATTATGCTTACCGACAGCGGTCATATTCAAGAAGCTGACGTCAGAATTTTCAACAAACGTCGTTTGGCTAAGGGAATTACGCCCATAAAGCCCATATACACCAAAGAAGATGCAAAAAGATGTATGGAATTGTTTATCAGCGTGCCCGAAAACAGAAAATTCACCATCGATGATGAAATAAAGGTAATGTTTACCAATACCGGACATATGTTAGGCGGCTGTGTGGTAACACTTTTCGTTACCGAAGACGGCAAAACCACACGCATAGCATATACCGGCGACATAGGTCGCCCCAATCCGCGTATTTTAAAGCCACCGGTACCTTTCCCGCAATGCGATTATCTGATAACCGAAAGCACATACGGCGACAGGCTACACCCAAATCAGGAAGACGCCGACCACGAATTGCTTGACATAATGATAGATACCTGCATAAACAAAAAAGGAAAACTAATAATACCCTCTTTTGCCATAGGCAGAACACAAGAAATTGTGTATTCGCTCAACTCGTTTTTTAACGAAGGAAAACTGCCTAAGATAAACATCTACGTCGATAGTCCATTGGCAGTCAATGCTACCGATATTTTCCGAATGCACACGCACTCCTTAAACGACGACGTTGCCGAAGTAATGCTCTACGACGACGACCCCTTCGGGTTTAACTCGCTTTTTTATATCAAAAACGTTGAAGATTCAAAAAAGCTCAATATCACCAAAAAGCCCTGCGTTATTATTTCAGCATCGGGCATGATGGAGGCAGGTAGAATAAAGCATCATGTTGCTAATAATATAGAAAATCCTAAAAACACTATTTTAATCGTCGGGTACTGCGCCCCAACAACTCTTGGAGCCAGAATCCAAAGCGGAATAAAAGAAGTATCTATCTTCGGTCAGTTGCACCCTATTAAAGCCGACATCAGACGTATAGAATCATTCTCCGGACACGGCGATTACAAAGAAATGGCTGATTTTATTTCTTGCCAAGATAAAAATCAATTAAAAAAAATATTTTTAGTGCACGGCGACTACGACGCTCAGTTGCATTATAAAAAATACTTACGAAGTCTGGGCTTTAAAAACATTACTATTCCCGAACCTTTTCAAAAATTTGATCTAAGCTAAAACAATGAATATCCCTAACCTGAACATAGCAGTTTTGCAAACCGACATAGTTTGGAAAGATATTAAAACCAATCTCGACAGATATGGCAAAATAATAGCCGGCATCAATAAGCCTACCGATTTAATTGTTTTGCCCGAAATGTTCAACACCGGATTTTGCACACAACCGCACGATATTGCCGAAACCGCTGACGGTTACACTTTCGAGTGGATGGCAGATATCGCCCAAAAAACTCTTGCCGTTGTTACAGGTAGCGTAATACTTCAACAAAACAACAACTATTACAACGCTCTTGTTTGGATGAAACCCAACGGACTATACTCTTTGTACCTAAAAAAGCATCTGTTTTCCGTTTCTAATGAAGATAAATACATGACGTCGGGCAAAGAAAAAATTATAGAAGATATTTTGGGATGGAAAATTTGTCCGCTCATATGCTACGACCTTAGGTTTCCGGTTTGGTCTAAAAATACTTACAAAGACGGTAAGTACGAGTACGATGTCTTGGTTTACGTCGCCAATTGGCCCCAAGCCAGAGCTCACGTATTCCGTAAGTTGCTGCAGGCTCGTGCTATCGAAAATCTTGCCTATGCAGTTGGTGTAAACAGAGTTGGAACCGACGGCAATAAGTTGTACTATTCGGGCAACTCGGCTGTTATCGATTTTAAAGGCAATTACATGCACGAAATTAAATCCGAAAAGGAAGATGTAATCATCTCTTACTTGGATTACAAACAATTAGACAGCTTTAGAAAAAATTTTAACGTCGGAGCCGATTGGGATAATTTTACAATAAATAATAAAAAATAGCATGAATAAATTTCTGATAGTCGGATTAGGTAATGTGGGCGACGAATACGTCGATACCCGACATAATATAGGTTTTCTTATAGCCGATGCGCTTGCCGCCGAACTTGACGTTAAATTTTCGGTAGGTAGGCATGCTTACGTCGCCGATGCTAAGATAAAAAACAAGCTACTCAAAATCATAAAGCCTACCACTTACATGAATTTAAGCGGCAAGGCTGTCAAGTACTGGATGCAAGCCGAAAATATTCCCATAGAAAACATACTCGTCATTACCGACGATGTTGACCTTGATGTAGGTGTTATCAGACTCAGAACCAAAGGCAGCGGAGGTAGCCACAACGGACTTAATCATATTATCGAAACGCTCGAAACCACAGAGTGGAGCCGACTCCGATTTGGTATAGGCAAAAACTATGCACGTGGATTCCAAATCCAATATGTGCTTAGTCGCTGGGAAAAATCGGAAGTGCCGATTATTTTAAAGCAAACACAGTTAGCCGTGCAGATGATTAAAAGTTTTGTACTTGCAGGACCCAAAATAACTATGAATCAGTACAATAACAAAACCTTGATAGAAGACGATATATAAAGGCTGCGTGATATTATGGCACAATTATTGATATTATCACTATGTTACTAAAAAATTTTATAAACATGAAGAAATTATTTTTATTACCTTTATTGTTAATTTTCTGTTTAGGTGCAAAATCGCAAATTACCGAAGGCTCAGTTCAAATCAATAAATCTACCCAGCCTGCAATTATCGCTAATTTCAACTATCCAAAAGATGTTGTTGAAGATGCTATGGCAGATTTCTTTGCAAAAGCCAACTTGGGTAAAAGTCGCAAATTCAAAGGATTTCAAAAATTTGAAGGAATTGTATTTCAAGAAATTGCTAACGAGAGAATAGACTTGTACTACAAAGTCTCATCAAAAAACAAAAGAAGTCAGACAAGTACTGTGCATTTGTTAATTAGCAAGGGATACGACAATTTTATCAGTTCCGGTTCCAACCCCGAAGCTATGACAAAAGCTAAGGATGTAATGGCTTCATTGGTTACAGAGTTTGAAGCAAAAGCTTTGAATAATCAAATTGAAGCGCAGCAAAAAGTTGTTGATAGAGCCGAAAGAGATTTGAAATCACTTTACTCGGAAGGCGAAAACCTTAAATCGAGGATAAAGAAATTGCAAGACGATTTGGAAGACAACGCTAAAAAACAAGAAAATCAAAGCGATTTGTTGAAAAAGGAAAAACAAGCTTTAGAAGAGCTAAAAGCCAAACAAAAGTAGCCCTTCGGGTTAGTGATTGGTGATAAAAAAAGTTGCGAGATAGCCTCGCAACTTTTTTTTGACATTTTCGGTCATTGAGTCCGACATTTTCGGTCATTGAGTGCCGATATTGAGCAAAGCGAAATATCGGTGTATCGAAATGCCGAAAATGGAAAGCAGAATAGTGTATCTTTATCAATTGCCATGTCTTTTAAGGCGTGGCAATTAAATCTAATGCACAGCGAAATGCTGCAACTCAAAACTCAAAACTAATAACTTCTAATTTCTGATTTCTAATTTCAGAAAACCCGCACCCCGCACCCCGCAACTTCAAATTGGAATCCAAAAGCCAAAAAAATACACATTAAGCCAAATTTTATGTGCAAAATTGTATCTTTGCAAACGAAAAATAATTAATAATTGCTTTTAGCCTTTAGCCTTTGGCGGTGATGAGTGATTGGTGATGAGTGGTTAGTGAAGGGTGAGTTTCGAGTATCAAGTATCGAGTATTTAAACTCAGAACTCGGAACTCAGAACTCAGGACTAACACGCACCACGCAACCCGCAACATGCCAAGAGCCAAAAGCCAAAAGCCAACAGCTACATCATGAAACGAACAAAAATCTCCGAAATACTAAACCCAAACGGTTCTTGTAAAATAGCCGATACAATATGTGTAAAAGGATGGGTACGCACTCGCCGTGGCAACAAAAACGTTGCTTTTATTGCATTAAACGACGGTTCAACCATCAATAATCTGCAGATTGTCGCCGAAATGAAAGATTTCTCCGAAGACCTTATCAAGCAAATAAGCACAGGAGCCAGCCTTTCGGTTATAGGCGTTTTAGCCGAATCATTAGGTTCGGGGCAAGCTGTTGAAATACACGCCAAAGAAATTGAAATCCTCGGCACCGCCGACCCCAACACCTATCTGCTACAAAAGAAAGGACACAGTCTGGAATTTCTAAGAGAAATCGCACACCTAAGGTTTCGCACCAACACTTTTAGCGCGGTATTCCGCATCAGGCATCACATGGCTTTTGCCATACACAAGTATTTCAACGATAAAGGCTTCTTTTACTTACACTCGCCTATTATCACCAGCTCCGATGCCGAAGGTGCAGGTGCAATGTTTAAGGTTACCACTCTGGATTTCAACAACCTACCCAAAACGCCCGAAGGCAAAGTTGACTACAGCCACGACTTCTTTGGCAAAAGCACCAACCTTACCGTTTCGGGTCAGCTTAACGCAGAGCTTGCTGCTACAGCATTGTCGGAAGTTTACACCTTCGGACCTACTTTCCGTGCCGAAAACAGCAATACACCGCGACACTTGGCAGAGTTCTGGATGATAGAACCTGAAATGGCTTTCTACGATATAAACGACAATATGGACTTAGCCGAAGACTTCCTTAAATTCCTTATGCAGTACGCTTTAGACAACTGCCTCGACGATTTGGAATTTTTGCAAGAACACTTCGACAAAGAACTTATAAGTCGTCTGCAATTCATTATCGATAACAAATTTGAGCGCCTGACTTACACCGAAGCCGTCGATATTCTGGTTAAATCCGGACAAAAGTTTGAGTTTCCTGTTTCGTGGGGCGTCGATTTGCAAGCCGAACACGAAAGATATTTAGTTGAAAAAGAATTTCATAAACCAGTAATTCTCACCGACTATCCTGCCGAAATCAAAGCCTTTTACATGAAGCAAAACGACGACGGCAAAACCGTTAGAGCAATGGACGTGCTATTCCCGCGTATAGGCGAAATCATCGGAGGTTCGCAGAGAGAAGAAGACTACGACAAGCTACAAAAACGCATAAACGAGCTACACATCCCCGAAAAAGACATGTGGTGGTATTTAGAAACACGCAAATACGGCACTGTGGTACATAGTGGTTTCGGCTTAGGTTTTGAAAGACTAATGCTTTACGTTACCGGAATGGCAAACATCAGAGATGTTATTCCGTTCCCACGTACACCTCAAAACGCCGAATTTTAATAGCCTTTAGCTTTTAGCCTTTAGCCATTGGCGATGATTAGTTGGTGAGTCACGAGTTCCAACATTTTCGGTCATTGAGTGCCGATATTGAGCGAAGCGAAATATCGGTGTATCGAAATGACCGAGTGCAAGTACATTTCTTTGCTCCATGTCGGTGGTTTCGATACACTGCCACCAAAGGTGTCAGCACTCAACCACCTGAGTTTTTCCCTCGCTCACTCAATTTTGCAAATCAAATGTAACACAGCGACTTTGTTAAACTTTTCAGCAATCAATACACTTCCCTCTTTTCGTTTAAATAATTTGTTACGGTAAGGAAGAACAATAGCTAAAAATTTAGCTTTAAAAGGACGGCATACATTTCTGCTGAATAGAGTTCGAAATAAATCCCAAGTGAGGGCGGGAAGCTCCGAGCCTGCGAGGAGATCACCCGCACGAGCTCAGGATTTATGAGAACGCAATTCAGTAAAGAAATGTCAGCCTTGACTTTTTGGTTCTTTTGTGTCACCCGAGAACCGTATAAACGGTTCGAGAGCATTGAGTACCTTTAAAATTAATACGGAACGAAATAACACAAAAGAACATAAAGAAAAATAGAACCTTTAAAGCCAAATTTTGCCACATTCCCGAAATTTTGGTATAACCTGCAACTTTATTTTGTTTTAAATTAATAATTTGCATTATTAAATGTGACATTTGTGGCTTAATTAAACCTTTGTCTTAATAGACAAACTTTTACAGTTTCAATTTTGTTTCTTTCATTTTCTTTGCTTGTCCAAAGAAAACGAAACAAAAGAAAAGACACTTTTTACAATGAATTTTTTATTGCCTTCAGGCAATAAAAACCGTATAAAAGAAACTAAATTTCTTACAGGGATTCAGAAATTCTTAACGTTTCTTTTATACATATTCTGCGTAAAAAGGCTTTTAAATAATCAAGTTTTACCCTGCTGACTATAGCAAAGCAAGCGTAAGTCTGCAACTTTGTTAAGTTTTTAAGCAATCAATAAACTTTACTTATTTTGCAACCAATAATCTGACGAAAAAAAGATGAACAATAGGCAAAATTATACTCTAAAAAATGACGGCATACATTTCTGCTGAATGGAGTTCGAAATAAATCCCAAGTGAGGGCGGGAAGCTCCGAGCCTGCGAGGAGATCACCCGCACGAGCTCAGGATTTATGAGAACGCAATTCAGTAAAGAAATGTCAGCCTTGACTTTTTGGTTCTTTTGTGTCAAGACAAAAGAACGTAAGAAAGATTGAAACAAAACCGTTTATTTAAAATGTAAATAGTTAAATAGAGCAAATATTTAAACAAAATTAAAATGACTTTTTAGTTCTTTTTTATCACCCGAGAATCGTATAAACGGTACGAGAGCATTGAGTACCTCTAGAAATCAACGCGGAACGAAATAACAAAAAAGAACATAAAAAAGAATAAAATCCATAAAGCTAAATTTTACCCCCCATTTACATTTTTTATGTACATTTGTACTCGCAATAGTATTCTAAAATTTATAACACTATGTTAAAACAACAACTTCGACAAAAAATGCTTCAAAAGCTCTCGCCGCAGCAAATTCTGCTGATGAAGTTGTTGCAAATTCCCAATATTGCACTTGAGCAACGTATAAAGCAAGAAATAGAAAACAATCCCGTTTTGGAATACGACGAAGGTAACAAGTACGACGACGAAGAAAATTTCGACAAATACGACGACGATAATTTTACCGACGAAGAATACGCCACCGACCCATACGAAGAAGCCTTCAACGAAATCGACTTCAACGACTACCTCTCCGAAGACGATATACCTTCGTATAAAACGTACGCCAACAACTACAGCCCCGACGACGAACACAGAGAAATTCCGCTGATGTCGGGTACAGGATTTCACGACCACCTCATCAACCAGCTCGAACTTAAAAACCTTACAGAACAAGAGTTTACTATAGGAACTATAATTATTGGCAACGTTGATAATGCAGGATACCTAAAGCGTAGCGTTAAAGACATGGTTAACGATATTGCGTTCTATCAAGGCATTGAAACCAACGTAGCCGAAGTTGAAAAAGTGCTTAAAGTAGTCCAAAGCCTCGACCCGCCTGGTGTTGCCGCACGCAACTTGCAAGAATGCCTACTTATTCAGCTAAAAAGACACGAAAAAGAACCCATGCTACACTTGGCTATAGACATTATTGAACTTTATTTCCAAGATTTCACCAAAAAGCATTTCGATAAAATTCAAACCAAAACCCATTGCACCGACGAAGAACTTAAAGATGCCATGCAAATTATTTTGCGGCTAAACCCAAAGCCAGGCAGCGCCTACAGCAATGTAGCACAACAAACCCATTACATTATTCCCGATTTTATTATCGAAAACAAAAATGGTAAGTTAGAGCTCTCGCTTAACCAAGGTAACATGCCCGAACTTAGGTTAAACAAAACCTATTTGGACATGATGGCTAACTACAACATTAACAAAAAGAAAAACAAACTTACCGAAAGCGACAAAAATGCAGCTGTTTTTATTAAGCAAAAAGTTGATTCGGCTAAATGGTTTGTCGATGCTTTAAAGCAACGCCAAAACACACTTATGCTTACCATGCAAGCCATAATGGATTACCAGTACGACTACTTTTTAGAAGGCGACGAAACCCTTATTAAACCTATGATACTTAAGGACATAGCCGAAATGGTAGGACTGGATTTTTCGACCATTTCAAGAGTTGCCAATAGTAAGTACGTACAAACCCCTTTTGGCACTTTTTTGCTTAAAAGTTTCTTTTCCGAAGCAATTGAAAATGACAAAGGCGAATTAGTCTCAACGCGGGAAATTAAGAAAATTTTGCAAGATTGTGTTGATAATGAGAACAAACGCAAGCCTTATACCGACGAACAGCTAACTAATATTCTCAAAAAGAAAGGCTACCCCATTGCAAGGCGTACAGTAGCCAAGTACCGCGATCAGCTTAACATTCCCGTAGCACGCTTGCGTAAAGAAATATAATTTTCTTTTTAGCCATTAGCTCCCGAAGTCTCGGGGCTGTTAGCATTTAGCCTTTGGCTGGCAAAGTTAGAAATTAGTGCTTCGGCGAACTCAGCAACCAAAGTCAGAAGGTAGAAGTAGGAAATTAATTTAACAACTACAGTCAACTTCTAATTTCTAATTTCAAAACCTCCGCTCACTAGCCTTTGCAAATCGAGTGCAACACAGTGGCTCAATTAAACCTTTGTTTTAATCAATAAACTTTTTGCGTTTCAATTTTGTTTTTTTCATTTTCTTTGCTTGTCCAAAGAAAACGAAACAAAAGAAAAGACACTTTTTACAATGAATTTTTTATTGCCTTTAGGCAATAAAAACCGTATAAAAGAAACTAAATTTCTTACAAGGCTTCAGAAATTTTTAATGTTTCTTTTATACATATTCTGCGTAAAAAGGCTCTTAAAAGAGTGAAATTTTATCCCGCTCGATTTTGCAAATCGAGCGTAAGCACTTCGACATTTTCGGTCATTGAGTGTAAAAAACCTAACAGGTTTTTAAAACCTGTTAGGTTTAAAACCAGCATTTTCGGTCATTGAGTGCCGATATTGAGCGAAGCGAGATATCGGTGTATCGAAATGCCGAAAATGGAGGGTAGAATAGTGTATCTTTATCAATTGCCATGTCTTTTAAGGCGTGGCAATTAAATCTCGCACCCACCTCGCTCACTCAATTTTGCAAATCAAATGTAACACAGCGATTTTGTTTAACTTTTTAGCAATCAATACACTTCCCTCTTTTCGTTTAAATAATTTGTTACGGTAAGGAAGGACAATAGCCAAAAATTTGGCTTTAAAAAGGATGGCATACATTTCTGCTGAATGGAGTTCGAAATAAATCCCAAGTGAGGGCGGGGGCTTCGGGCTTCGGTACCTCGGCTACGCTCGGTAACCACAAGCTCAGCCACCACAGCCACCACGCCCTCAAACAACATTTTCAGTTATTGAGTGTAAAAAACCTAACAGGTTTTTGAAACCTGTTAGGTTTAAAACCAGACATTTTTGGTCATTGAGTGCCGATATTGAGCGAAGCGAGATATCGGTGTATCGAAATGCCGAAAATGGAGGGTAGAATAGTGTATCTTTATCAATTGCCATGTCTTTTAAGGCGTGGCAATTAAATCTCGCACCCACCTCGCTCACTCAATTTTGCAAATCAAATGTAACACAGCGATTTTGTTTAACTTTTTAGCAATCAATACACTTCCCTCTTTTCGTTTAAATAATTTGTTACGGTAAGGAAGGACAATAGCCAAAAATTTGGCTTTAAAAAGGATGGCATACATTTCTGCTGAATGGAGTTCGAAATAAATCCCAAGAGAGGGCGGGAAGCTCCGAGCCTGCGAGGAGATCACCCGCACGAGCTCAGGATTTATGAGAACGCAATTCAGTAAAGAAATGTCAGCCTTGACTTTTTGGTTCTTTTGTGTCACCCGAAAGCTGCGAAGCAGATTGAGAGCATTGAGTACCTTTAAAATTAATAAGGAACGAAATAACACAAAAGAACATATAAAAAGAATAAAACCCCAAAAGCCAAATTTTGCCACAATTCCGAAACTTCGGGATAACCCGCATCACTATAGCACTTCGCCACTTCGATACACCTTCGGCACTCAGTGAGCGAAGTGCTGCAACTCGCAACTCATAACTCCCGACTCAAAACTCATAACTTCTAATTTCTAATTTCAGAAACCCGCAACTTATTACTACATCTTACTTTTTCCACTGACTTTTTATCTTCAAACCTTTTTTGGTTAGGCGGTATTTTTGTCTTGGATGATTAGGTTCAACTTCCGTCATTTCAATCCATCCGCCTTTTAATGCGGGACTAATATAATTTGAAATAAAAGTAGGTCTATGCCTTAAATTAAGTTCGTCCATGAGTTCGTCTCTTCCCATTTCTCCTTCCATTTTTAAAATTAGCCTATAAACTTGTTCGGTAACTTGTTCGGTAGGTTGTTCGGTAACTTGTTCGGTATCTTGCATGGTATCTTGCGGGGTATAACGATAAATGATCGTTCTAAAGTCTTCTTCCTGAATAAATTCGGGTTCGGGAAGTCCATGCTCTTTCATCTTTTTTACCATATCTTCGGTGCCTGTGCCTAATTGCTCAATGTATCCTGCAAGGTACATAGGATGGGCAATAAATGGATTGTGCGGTACGGAGTTGTGTAACTGTTTTAGTCGTTCGGTTGTCCAGCCTAATGGTAAAGAGCCGGGATTGGAGATTTCCAACCTGTCTTTATACAAAATAATCTCAACGCTGGCATGGTTGGCGTAGTTTCTATGAGCAATAGCGTTAACAATTCCTTCAGAAACTACTTCTCTTGGAATTTCGTAGCTGCCGGGAGCAATATTAGATTGCGAGCGTGTACCAACTTTAAAATCAAGTTGCGACATGACAAACTCAACAGCTTGATTTATTTGCTCAAAAATATCGCCACCAATTATTTTGTATGAAGGTATGGGCTTGGTTTTGCTTAATCCGTGAAAAACAGCACACTTGGCAGTTGCGGTAGGGAAAAAGCGTTGAGGGTTTTTACCGAAAAGCAAAAGTGCAGCGTTTGTTAACTTTTCTCCTTGTGACAAATTCAGATGGTGCAAAATTTTAAGTGTAGGACTGTTTTCATCTAAGGGAAATCCTCTGCGAGATTTAGCCAAGCGAACAAAGGAGACAACTTTTTCCTTATCAATGTCTTTCAAACTTGCCGACGAGTTTATCTGAGCATCAAAAGGTCCTAATTGAATAAAACCGTTTTCTTCCAAATATCGTATTAAACTATGATACACGTTTTGTAGTAACGACGATAGTCCGATAAATCTGCTACGCACTACTTCTTTTTCTATTTTTCTGATAAAAACGTTCACTTCTTGCTCACGTTCGGCAACTTCGTGGTTGGTTAAAAAAATAAATCGAGTTTTATGTAGTTGTGTAGCTTCGTTGTATTCTCTTTCGGTAGGTGATACGCCTTCGCTATCACGGTATCCGTATTTTATCCCTATAAGACCTAAGTATATATTGCACGACGCAACTTCTTTTAAATAAACGCTTGGAGCACTAAGGTCAACTGCCGGCAATTCTTCAAAAAGGAAAGGTTCAAAAAATTTACCCAATAATGGGTCGGCACGCATAAACTCTGCTAAAGCTTTGCGTTCTGACGCAAATTCAGACTGTACACTACTTATGAATACTTTTATTTTGCCCATAACCACTCGAATATTAAGAGCAAAGGTAATAAATATTTACCGAAACATATTTTGTTTTCGTTTTCTTATACTTCGAGTATTGAGTTATAAGCAATTCCCCGCTCGCTTTGCAAAAGCGAGCGAGCGTCTATAATAATAAAAATTTGCTGGTGTGCTTTTGTAAAGCGTGCCGATAAAAGTAATTGCTAATTACTAATTCAGCTTCGCTGCATTTTCTGTCGTCGCTCGGCATAGCCCAAGCAAGCTCGGCTCTGCTCTCGCTCCTAAGAAAATTGCTAACTGCCCCGCACCAGCCAAAAGCCAAAGGCTAAAAAAGTTGCGTGCCACGCAACTTTTTTTTAAAACGTATTGAATTTTTTGGATGATATTGAAATTGAAGTTGTGGGAGATTTGTAAAAAACCTAACAGGTTTCAAAAACCTGTTAGGTTTAAAACCAGCATTTTCGGTCATTGAGTGTGGTCACTGAGCGCAGCCGAAGTGCGAAATGCCGAAAATGGAGGGTACTACTCGTTAATTGCTACAGCACTTCGCCACTTCGACGCCGCTCAGCCAGCGAAGTGCTGCAACTCGCAACTCCTGACTCATAACTCATAACTCATAACTCCTGACTCCTAACTCCCGACTCAAAACTAATAATTTCTAACTTCTAATTTCAGAAAACCCGCTCGCTAGCTTTTACAAATCAAGCGCAACACAGCGACTTTGTTAAACTTTTTAGCAATAAATAAACATCCCTCTTTTCGATTAAATTATCTGTCACGGCAAGGGAGGACAATAGCCAAAAATTTAGCTTTAAAAAGGATGGCATACATTTCTGCTGAATGGAGTTCGAAATAAATCCCCAGTGAGGGCGGGGGCTTCGGGCTTCGGCTTCGCTCAGCCACCACAGCCACCACGCCCTCAAACAACATTTTCAGTCATTGAGTCCGACATTTTCGGTCATTGAGTGTGGTCACTGAGCTTGTGGTTACCGAGCGTAGCCGAGGTACCGAAGTGCGAAATGCCGAAAATGGAGGGCAGAATAGTGTACCTTTATCAATTGCCATGTCTTTTAAGGCGTGGCAATTAAAGCTAATGCACAGCGAAGTGCTGCAACTCGCAACTCCTAACTCCTGACTCATAACTCATAACTCCTGACTCCTGACTCCTGACTCCCGACTCCTAACTCCCGACTCAAAACTAATAACTTCTAATTTCTAACTTCTAATTTCAGAAAATCCGCTCGCTAGCTTTTGCAAATTAAGTGTAAGTCTGCGACTTCTAGCTTTTGCAAATCGTGTAAAAAACCTAACAGGTTTCAAAAACCTGTTAGGTTTAAAACCACGAAACTTCGAGAAACCCGTATCACTACAGCACTTCGCCACTTCGATACACCTTCGGCACTCAGTGAGCGAAGTGCTGCAACTCATAACTCATAACTCCCGACTCCTAACTCCCGACTCAAAACTAATAACTTCTAACTTCTAATTTCTAATTTCAGAAACCCGCACCCCACCACTCATCACTCACCACCCACCACCCACCACTCACCACTCACCACTCACCACCCACCACTCACCACTCATCACTCATCACTCACCACCCACCACTCACCACCCACCACCCACCACCAATTAAAAACAACAAATTAGTCCCAACGTGGGAAATTAAAAAAACATTGCACGATAGCGTTGATAATGAGAACAAACGCAAGCCTTATACCGACGAACAACCAACCAATATTCTCAAAAAGAAAGGCTACCCAATTGCAAGGCGTACTGTAGCCAAGTACCGCGACCAGCTTAACATTCCCGTTGCACGACTGCGAAAAGAAATATAATTTTCACCCACACTTAACAATTAAGTAATATTCATTACTTATTTTTGCACACAGTAAATTAGCTACAAATGTCTTATATTTGCATGTAGCTAAAACTATAATTAATAACAAACGAATAAATAATTATAAAATTAAATAAAAATGAAAAAAATTACATTATTATTATCTTTCTTTCTGTTTGTTGCACTTGGGTTGAGTGCTCAGGCAACTTATACCGAAGAATTCACAACAGCCAATATTGGAGCTTCTTATGTTAATGGGACGTACACTGGTGTTAACGACATTGAGTGGACTTATGTCCATGCAAGAGATGAAGGAGATTATGCTATTGAAGGTGGTGGCGTTATGCTAAGACGCGTTGATGAATCATCATCATTATCTGCCACGTTTACCAACGGTATAAGCGAATTTTCTTTCCAATATAGAAAAGCATATACTGCAGCGAAAACCAGAACATATAAAGTTGATGTTACTAATAATGGAGTAACAACAACGTATGATATTCCAGATTTCGGTGGTGGTTCAGGAGCGCAAACAAATGTAGAAACTTTTTCTAAAACAGCATTAAATTTAACAGGAGAAGTGACGATTAAAATTTATGCCTCAGGTTCAAAAGGAAACCAACAAGCTACATTTGATAATTTTTCTTGGACAGAATATGCAGGCACCACCGACCCAACCATAACCGTTACTTCTCCTGAAGCAGGCGACAGCTGGGAGCACGGCTCTAATCATAATATTACTTGGACTTATGCAAATATTGCCTCAACTGCTACAGTTAATATTAATTTGTATAAAAATGATGTTTTAACTGAGTCATTAGCAACAGGCGTAACTATTAATGATGGATCTTGGACATGGAATAATATCTCTTCAAGTATTGTAGCAGGCAGCGAT
The DNA here is from genome assembly GCA_033809755.1 of Lentimicrobiaceae bacterium. Classification (GTDB taxonomy): domain Bacteria; phylum Bacteroidota; class Bacteroidia; order Bacteroidales; family UBA4417; genus UBA4417. The sequence continues at coordinate 14,053 of JAPXLB010000008.1, read as the reverse complement.
TATAAAATTAAAATAGAAGAAGCTACATCTCCCGCAACAGGAACTAGTGGAGTATTTAGTATTACCGCTCCTATTCCAACCATAACCGTTTCTGCTCCTGCAGCAGGTGCATATTTTGGAAGCGGCTCTCAAGAAGTAATAGAATTTACTACTGCAAATTAAACAGGTACTACAGTTAAAATTGAATACACTATAGCTGCTTCAACCGCCCCCGATTGGCAGCTTGTAGCAACAGGTGTAGCTTTAACGGCAAGCCCTTACACATGGAACGTTCCTGCTAATATAGCAAACAACGACTGCCAAATCAGAATAACGGAAGAAGGAGTTGCAACCCCAACAGTGGGCACAAGCGGTACATTTAATATTGTAGAATCTGTAGCCGACTTAGCCACACTTAGAACTAAAACCCAAGGTAATGTGTACAAATATACAGGCACAGCTCTTGTTACTTATAAGGTATTTAACGGCTATAGAAATCAAATGTACATACAAGATGCTACAGCAGCTATACTAATTGACGACAACATTCAAGGTACCGGTAGTTTTGATCCTGGCGTTATTACAACTCCGTACGCCGCAGGTGACGGAATGACAGGTCTTAAAGGGAAATTAAATGAATTCGGTAATATGTTGCAATTTCAACCTGTAGTCGACCCGGGTGCACCTGTTACCGCAGGATTTACTATAGACCCTCAAGTTGTCACTATTGCCCAACTTACTACCAACTTTGATGACTACGAAGCTAAACTTATTAAATTAGAAAATGTTAATTTCAGTAATCCTACCGGAAATTTTGCTGACGGTAAAACTTATTCTATTGCCGATAACAACACACCTGCGGGTACATTTGATTTTAGAACAACCTTTTATGGTGTAGACTACATAGGCACGGCAATACCTTCGGCTGCTATGGATATGGTTGCCATACCTAATGCCACATCCGCTGGCAACTTTGTAACCAGTAGAAACCAAGCAGACTTTATTATTTCTTCCGATCCATTTTTTAACGTTACCGCTCCTGCAGCAGGCGACAGCTGGCAACAAGGTACTACACATGCCATTACTTGGGATTATGCAAATATTACCGCAACTAGTGTTGATATTCTTTTATATAAAGGTGGTGTATATTCGAAAGATTTAAAATTAAACGAACCTATAGGCAATAAATCATGGAATTGGAATATACCTGCTGACCAGACAATAGGTAACGACTATACAGTAGTAATAGCAGCAGGTGGTACTACAGAGTACTCCAGCGGACAATTCAGCATCATTGCACCTATACCGGTACCAAAAATATTTATTTCTGAATATACCGAAGGTGCTCAAGGCAATAATACTAAAGCTATTGAAATTTATAATGGTACAGGTGGTACTATAGATTTAAGTAAGTTGACTGTAGAACAATATAATTCAGGTACTTCTGGACAAATTTATACTTTAGACGGTTTTACAGGTAACTTGGCTGCAGGTGATGTTTATACTATATGTAACCTAGCTGCAAGTGCTGATATCAAAAAATATTGCGATTTATCTACCAATAATAGCGTTATGTCATTCAATGGCGACGATGCTTTAGTAATTAAATATGATGGTGTAATCTGTGATGTGTTTGGAGATATATCAACAACGCCACCAACTACAGGTCCTTGGACTGTAGGTACCGGTACAACAAAAGACCAAACTTTATTGCGTAAACCTAATATAACTCAAGGTAATACTACTAATCAGGGCTCCTTTATCAACGAAGAATGGGAGATTATGGCTGATGATTATTACAGCAACATAGGTGGTTTTGGTGCAGTTTTAACTCAAGATGCAGTAACTGGAGATATTACTTATGATATTCCTGTAAGTGATTATACAAAATACAGTATCATACTTAATCAAAATACTTTAAATGTAACTGCCAATCTTGAAGCTATTGATAATATAGTAGTAAAAAGTGCAGGTGAAACAACATTTACAATTAAACCTGATGGTCATTTAAAAGTTGCAGGTAATCTATTTTGCAAAACACCTAATACCGACCCAGCAAGTACTACCGCCACTGCCGCATTTAATATTGAAAGCGGAGAAGTAGGTACAAGCGTTAAAACCGGTACGCTTATACATAACTTTACAGCAAGCGGAAATATACAAAGATATATTACAGGTGATGAAGGCGCAGCAAATGTAAATGCAACCAAATACCACGGTGTGAGTGTTCCGCTTGTATCAAGTGCAAATCCTCAAAGTGGTTTGTTTATGGGTTCGTACTTGTACAGGTATAGCGAAGTCGACGGAGAATGGAAAGGTATGGGTCCAGATATTGGCAACCCACTAAACGTAAAAGAAGGATATTTGATATACTATCCTGGTGCAAATACAACCTACAATTTTGCAGGTACATTCAATCATGGCGAATTTACTATACCTTATACCTCCAGCTGTGCCAACTTAAATTACAAAGGATTTAACTTTATACCTAATCCATATCCGTCGAATATTAAATTTTCGGATATCAATATTCCGGCTAATTTAACAAACGGATTTTGGGTTTGGAGTGCAGAAACCGGCAACTATTGGGCTTACAACGACGCTGTCGGAACAGGTACAACTCCTTTAGGCTCTGATCTTATTTCCATAGGTCAAGCATTTTTTGTTAGAGCCTCCGGTTCAGGTACACTAACACTTAACAACGATTGTAGAAAAGGCGGTTATATATCTTTCTACGGTACAGGCAATCAACCTAACACCTTGCGTATAACAGCTAATGGTAATCAGTTGCAAGACGAAATACTATTTGTTTTTGATAACCAATGGAATTTGGGTTCAGACGAAGGTGATATGCTTAAGATGTACGGCTCGGAAGAAGCTCCGCAACTTAGCAGCATCAACGAAGATAATAAAAAACTTACGCTTAATACCTTACCGTTAAATCGTTACGAAACCATTATACCGCTTAGCTTTACGCTAAACGCTTCAACACAAGTAGAGTTTGTTGCTGACAACAGCAGCCTACAAAGCGATATCACTCCTTTCTTGGTCGACAAAAAAGCAAACAGAACCGTAAACTTACGTCAAAATCCTGTTTACACATTCAACCACGAAAACACCGACAGCGACAATCGCTTTGAATTAAAATTTGTAAACGCTGTATACTCAACCCCATTCGACTTAGTTGACGAAAATGTAATTTACGTAAACAGCAACAACCAGTTAGTTATAAGCGTACCAAGCATGCAAAACACCAAAACATTAATAAATGTTTACGACATGCAAGGTAAGCTAGTTAGCAGCAATTCGCTATTCCTAACAGACACCTTCGTCACCGAAGCCCCGTTTGTTCCCGGAATTTACATGGTAAGCGTAAGCAACTCAACGCAAGCTGTAAATAAGAAAATCGTAGTAACTAGATAAACAAAGTTAATTTAATTCATGGTAAAAAAAGTTGCGAGGTAGCCTCGCAACTTTTTTGTTTTTATTTACGGTCATTGCATCCAACATTTTCGGTCATTGAGTGCCGATATTGAGCGAAGCGAAATATCGGTGTATCGAAATGCCGAAAATGGAGGGCACTATTGAGTTTCGAGTTTTGAGTTTCGAGTTCCGAGTGTCTCAACTCCCGACTCACAACTCATAACTCCTGACTCAAAACTAATAACTTCTAATTTCTAATTTCAGAAAACCCGCAACATCCCGAAACTTCGGGAACCCCGCATCACTACAGCACTTCGCCACTTCGATACACCTTCGGCACTCAGTGAGCGAAGTGCTGCAACCCGCAACTCTCCCGAAACTTCGGGACACCCCCGCACACATCTAAAAAAACAGATATTTTTAAATAGATAATTGCTTTTTAATTAAAATAATATACCTTTGCATACAATTAGGTCATTTACAATATTTTAATTAAGCACGCAACCAAAAACCATAATACATTTACAGAACAGAGCTTCATTAACATTAAATTTTATAGATATGAAAAATTTTACAATAACATTTCTTGTATGTCTATTAGTAAGTATTACTTCTTACGGACAAACGCAGTCGGCACACACTTTTACCGCCGACGACTTGTTTTACATTGAATATTTTACCGGCTTAGAAGCTGATGGTACAACATTTCTTACAGGTTGGAAAGGAACTGATAATTATGATGGCAGTGATATACCAAATTTAGTTCCTACCGACGGAAGTGGTCTAAACCTGGGTGGTAATGTTTACAACGTTGGTAAAAGAACTGATAGAGCTATGGGAACAACAGCTTCAGGAACTTTAGTTCCTATTTTTGGAGCTAAATTCACCAACAACACCGGTTCAAAAATTATACAATTAGAATTTATGGGTGTATGCGAACAATGGCGCACAGGTGATAATAATACCGTCCATGAAAGAAATAAGTTCGCATATAGCTTTAATACGACCAATCTTAAAGATGGTGATTGGATTGAAGTGAGTGCTTTTGACCTTTTTGAAATTCAAACAGGCTCAACAACTGCCGGAGCTTTAGACGGTAACAAACCTGAAAACCGACGAGATATTAATGCAACTGTTACTATTGCATGGGAAAATGGCACAGATATGTGGATACGTTGGGTTGATAACGATGATACGGGTAAAGACGCACTACTCGCTATTGATGACCTTGAAATTACAGCAACCATGGAGCCAATACCAAGTATAAGCATTAATACTCCAAATCCTACAAGCTACTGGATAGCAGGCAAAACATATAATATTACTTGGGATTATGAAAATATTCCGGATAATACTCCTGTTAACATTCATTTTTCTCCGAATGCTTCAACTACACCTCCCGATAATTGGCAACAAATAGCATCAAATATACCTATATCAAATAGGGCTTATTCATGGGCAACTAGTACGGCGCAATATGCAAACGAAGATTGTAAAATTAGAATTACAGCTGCAACTACACCCAACCCGACTGTGCAAATTAGTGAAACATTTAATATAGTTGGACGCTTTCCTAATTTATACCGACTTAGAAACGGTTCTCCAGGTAATTACGATCCGGGTGTCATTGGCAGAACGTACATGATTACGGGCGGTCCAGACCCCAATCTACCGTACGATGCCGTTATTACTCATAAGTATGGAACCGGGTATTATGACCAAGAATATATGTATATGCAAGATGGCACTGCTGGTATATTAATTCACGACCAAAACGGAAAATTAACAAACGCATACAACGTTGGTGACGGTCTTAGATATTTTATAGGAACCTATGTTAATGACAATGGCATGTACAAACTCGTCCCAGTCAGTTTCGACGAACCTATATCTTACGGAAATACTACAATACCTCAGGTTGTTACAATTCCCGAGCTTAATTCAGCCAACTTTATTAATCACCAAGCCGAACTTATGAAATTGGAAAGTGTAAGGTTCGTAAATTCTACCGGAACTTTCGCTGAAGGGCAAGTATATACTATCATTGACCAAAACAACAATGAATTTGATTTCAGAACCAGCTTTAGTAATGCCGATTACATAGGCGGAACAATACCTCCTATTTTGATGGATATGATTGTGTTGCCAAATACCACAGTCGAAGGCAACTTTGTTACTTGTAGAGGTTATCAGGACTTTATTCCGTTTATCGTAACCTCTCCTAAATGGGGTGACTACTGGGAACAAGGCACAACATATAATATAACCTGGATGACTCCTTCATTTGTTACCGGTAATGTTACAATTGAATATACAACAGATGCGAACGCTCAACCGGAACCTACATGGGAAACTTTAGCTACAGTACCAGTAACAAATGGCACTTGGGAATGGCAAATTCCTAGTACGCAAACCGTGGGCGACAACTATAAAATAAGGTTAACAGCAACCAGCGGGCAAGTAAGTTATAGCGGAATATTCAGTATTGTTCCGCCAATACCATCTATTACCGTTAATACTCCTAAATCAGGAACCAACTGGAAACAAGGTACAAACATGACTATAACTTGGACATCGGAAAATATTACAGGTAATGTTGATATTTTCTATAAGCCAGATATTACAACCCAAACGGGTAATTGGTCTCAAATAGCGTCAGACGTTGATGTAGCAGCAGGTACTTATACATGGAATATTGATCCGTCACAACAATTAGGCACCAAATATGGAATAGCGGTAGTTGCTATGTCAACGGTTCCAGGTCAAGATGCCGCAGTAGATACCAGTGGAATATTTAATATTACCGATTCTGAAATTTTACCCAAAGTATTTATTACCGAATATCTAGAAGGCTCCGAAAGTGTACAAAACCTTAACAAAGCTATTGAAATTTATAACGGTACAGGTGGCGATATTGATTTAAGTAATTTGGAAGTCAGACTTTATGTTGATGGTGCAAAATTTCCCACAATCACACAAAACGGAAACAGTTACTTATTTGCAGGTGGTACTCATGTATTGATTAATCCCGATATTAGTGACAGTATTGGAAATTCCCGCTATGTAAATAGTAATATTACTTTCTTTGACGGCAACGATGCTATACAAGTTTTGTACGACGGTAAAACCTGCGATATCTTCGGAGAAATAGGAGCAGTACCTACCGGCCCCGGCTGGAATGTCGCAGGAGTGCCTAATGCAACCAAAAATAAAACTTTAATACGCAAATTTAGTACAACCCAAGGCAATATTACTCCCTTAGGCTCTTTTGGTACAACACCCGAAAACAGCGAATGGATAATTAAAAATAAAGATTATTCCAGCAACTTAGGCTTTTTTGGTGCAGTTTTAAAAAAGAATTCCGATATAAATTTAGATGCCAGCTATGATGTACCAATAAGTGCTGCCACCTCATACGATCTTATAATTACTCAACCCGTAGGTTTAAATGCCAATTTGCCTGCAAATATAAATTTCCAAAAAATCAACAATATAGTATTTAAAAATCCCGGAATGGCGACATTTACAATTCAGCCCAATGCTAACTTAGCAATAGCAGGTGTGCTTATTGATATGTCGGGAGGTCTTGCTTGGACTCCATATAGCAACAATAACACTCAGGGAAGTACAGGTAATAATATTGTTAAGACGCCGCCACAAAATCCCGAACTTTATTTTAATATCAAAAGCACTGCAGCAGGTACTGGTACACTTATACATAACTTTCAAAATGCAATAGGAAATATAGAAAGATATATTTCGGGCAATCCTAACTTAACTGCAAGGTGCTACCACGGTGTTAGTATACCAATCGGGGCTACTTTAGATTATGAGCCAATACAAAGTGGCTTGTTTATGGGCTCATACTTATACGATTTTGACGAATCAATCAACAGTTGGGTAGGCATGGGAACATCTACCACTACTGAATTATACCCAGAGAAAGGATATTTGATATTCTATCCCAATACTTCTACAACCTATAATTTTGAAGGTTTTTTAATTCACGATGAAGTCTTCATACCTTATGAGTATACAAATAACGCTACCAGTCAAGGATTTAACTTTGTGCCTAATCCTTATCCATCGCATATCGATTTTTCTAAAGTCGTAAATTCTACAATGTATTCATATCCGAATGATTTAACCAAAGGATTTTGGGTATGGGATAATGGGAACTACAAAGCTTATACTGCTCCTGCCAAGACAGGCACGTGCGGACCAATTATCTCCATAGGTCAAGCATTTTTTATTAAATGCAATACAAAAGGTGCTGGTGGCTCTTTATGGCTCACTAATGAATGTCGTGTTGGCGGAGGTGCAGTACCTTTCTACGGCACAGATAATCAACTCAACACATTACGTATAACTGCCAATGGTAATCAGCTGCAAGACGAAATACTGTTTGTTTTCGATAACAAATGGAATTTAGGCTCTGACGAATGCGATATGCTTAAAATGACAGGCTCGGAAGAAGCACCGCAACTTAGCAGCATAAGTGCCGACAACGAAAAACTTACTATTAATGCTATGCCGTTAGATAGTTACGAAACTGTTATACCGCTTAGCTTTACGCTAAATGCATCAACACAAGTAGAGTTTGTAGCAGATATCAGCAACATACAAGGCTTTATTACACCTTATTTGATTGATAAAAAGGAAAACAAAACGGTAAACCTACGTCAAAACCCTGTTTACACTTTCAATCACACTGATACCGACACTGACAAGCGTTTTGAATTAAGATTTGTAAATGTTTCATTTTCCAAACCACACGACTTAGTTGACGAAAATGTAATCTACGTAAACAGCAACAACAAAATTGTTATAAGCGTACCCAGCATGCAAGACACCAAAACATTAATAAATGTATACGACATGCAAGGCAAGCTAGTTAGCAGCAATTCGCTATTCTTAACAGACACCTTCGTCACCGAAGCCCCGTTTGTTCCAGGAATTTACATGGTAAGCGTAAGCAACTCAAAGCAAGTTATTAATAAAAAAATAGTTATCGCAAGATAATTATAGTAAGTGTAATTCATGGTGAAAAAGTTGCGAGGTAGCCTCGCAACTTTTTTTTTGACATTTACGGTCATTGCGGTGGCTGAAGGTCGCTGAGCGTAGTCGAAGCGCCGAAGCCCGAAATGCCGAAAATGGAAAGCACTATCAAGTTCCGTCCCGAAACATCAATAAAACTCAGAAACATTCTGAAAGCAAGTACATTTTTTTGCTCCATTGTGTAAAAAACCTAACAGGTTTCAAAAACCTGTTAGGTTTAAAACCATAATTAAACCTTTGTCTTAATCAATAAACTTTTCAGGTTTCCATTTTATTTCTTTCATTTTCTTTGCTTGCTTTAATAAATTAGAAATTAGAAGTTAGAAATTAGAATTTCAACTGTTACTAATTTTTGCAAAGCAAGCGTAAGTCAGCGATTTTGCTGAGCTGTTATGCAATAAATGAACTTCCCTCTTTTCGATTAAATTATCTGTTACGGCAAGGAAGGACAATAGCCAAAAATTTGGCTTTAAAAGGACGGCATACATTTCTGCTGAATGGAGTTCGAAATAAATCCCAAGTGAGGGCGGGGGCTTCGGGCTTCGGCTTCGCTCAGCCACCACAGCCACCACGCCCTCAAACAACATTTTCAGTCATTGAGTGCCGATATTGAGCGAAGCGAGATATCGGTGTATCGAAATGCCGAAAATGGAAAGCTGAATAGTGTATCTTCATCAATTGCCATGTCTTTTAAGGCGTGGCAATTAAAGCTAATGCACAGCGAAGTGCTGCAACTCCTAACTCCCAACTCTCCCGAAACTTCGGGACAGAACTCCTGACTCAGAACTAAAATTATCTATCTTTGCAACATCAAACATATAAAAACATAAATACCCATGATAAAAATCTACCACAATCCACGCTGTCGCAAATCACGTGCAGGTTTGGAGTATTTGAAAACCAACAACAAAGAATTTGAAATAGTTGAGTACTTAAATCAACCCCTCACCGTTGACGAACTAAGCAAGCTATTAAAAAAACTAAATGTACCGGTTCAAGATTTAGTCAGAAAACAAGAAGCGTATTACAAAAGCGATTTAAAAGGCAAAACTTTCACCGAGCAACAATGGCTGGAAATATTGGTAAAAAATCCGAAATTAATCAGAAGACCTATTATAGAAACTGAAAAAAAAGCCATAATTGCCGAAGATTTGAGCGTTTTAGGCAATTTTTTTTAATCAAAAGATAAAAATAATTAAAAAAACCTTTTTTTTCTGTAAAATTATTATCTTTGCAAATTGTATAACACATATTATTAACAATTAAAACTGTACCAAAAATGAGAAATTTGTCAATTATTAGTTTAATTACTGTTTTAGTAGTTGCGTTTTCGTTGTCATTTACTTCATGCGGAAACAAAGCACCAAAAGCTGACGCAGTAGAACAAGCTGTAGATTCAACTGCAGTTGAAGCTACAACCATCAACCTAGATGATTTTGCTTTTGAACAAAAAGCTGATCTAGTTGCAGCACTCGAAGCAAAAGTTTTTGAAATGCAAGCAGAAATCGAAGGTTTATCTGAAGCTTCAGCCGAAGCAGCAGAAGATGTTAAAGCAGAAAATCTTTTAAAGATTGAAGCTCTAGGAGCAAAAATTGAAATGATTAAAGCTAACATCGAAAAAATTCAAAACGCTACTGAAGAAACCTACGGAAACGTAATTGAAGAAATTAAAGCAGCTTGCCAACAATAGCAAACTTCTTTTAAAACATTCTAATAAAAAGGCTATCGTGCTAAAAAGCGGTAGCCTTTTTTGGTTTTGAGTTTTCCCGAAGTTTCGGGAGTCATTGAGTGCTGATATTGAGCGAAGCGAAATATCGGTGTATCGAAATGCCGAAAATGGGAAGCTGAATAGTGTATCTTTATTTCTATCAATTGCCATGTCTTTTAAGGCATGGCAATTAAAGTTAATGCACAGCGAAATGTCGAAAATGTCGGGCACTAATCGTTAATTGCTACAGCACTTCGACATTTCGACGCCGCTCAATGAGCGAAGTGCTGCAACCCGCAACATGAAACACGAAACCCACCACCCGCCACCATTTTTTGCAAAAAAAATCACCAACATCAAAACTTTATTAAATTTGTACTTAATTTTGTTGTGTAAACAGTGTTTTATTTGCTATGGTAAAATTTAAATTCAGTTTTAAATATCTTGCACTTACTGCGATTGCATTGTTATGCACAATGAGCTTGTTTAGTCAGCAGAAATACCGTATTCAAATAATATCGTCGGAAGCTATGCTCAGCGACGAAAGAAACCCCGATGCAATAAAAATAATTGGCAATCCGATTTTCGAACACGACGGAGCCTACTTATACTGCGATAGCGCCCTGATGTACGAAAAAACCAACAGCATAGATTGTTTCGGCAAAGTCCATATCAAATCGGGTGATACACTACATATGTACGGCAGATTTTTAAAGTACAACGGTAACACCAGGATTGCCAATATAAAAGATAGTGTGAAGGTGCGAGACCCAAACTCTACGCTTTATTCAAACGAAATAGTGTACAATCGAAACACAAATATTGTAAGCTATTTTAACGGAGGTAGAATTGTTAACAAAGACAACACTCTTAAAAGCAAAAAGGCTGACTACCACACCGATACAAAGTTGGCGTATTTTAGTGATGACGTGATAATGTTCAACTCAGATTATACCGTTAATACCGACACCCTTAAATACAATACCGAAACTCGTATAGCTTACTTTTTAGGTCCTACACAAATGGTAGGCGAGGATGTCTTTATTTATTGCGAAGACGGCGAATACGACCGCGAAAAAAATAATTCCAGATTCAGCAAACGAGCAAAACTCATAGACGGCACGAGAATATTAACAGGCGATAGTCTGTATTACTACGAAAATCAGAATTACGGCAAGGCAAAAGGTAATATTTTTCTGACCGACACGCTCGAAAACATTATAGTTAGAGGCAATTTCGCCGAATATTTCAAATCGCAGCAATTTGCTTATATTACCAAAAAGCCGCATGCCGAAATATGGGAAAACTCCGACACTTTGTTTTTACGCGCCGATACCTTACGCGTTACCTTTGATACGGTGAGCAACGACACCAAAGACATATTTGCTTACTACAACACTAAGTTTTACCGCAGCGACATACAAGGAGCATGCGACTCGATGGTATACGCTACCGCCGATTCTGTTATTTGTCTGATGCAAAAACCTGTTTTATGGTCTGACGAAAACCAGATTACAGCCGATACAATCTACGTTTTTCTTAAAAATGAACAAATCGACAATATAAAAATGTGCAATTCGGCTTTTATTATCTCGCAAGATACTTTGTACGGTTTCAATCAGCTTAAAGGAAAAAATATGATAGCATATTTTAAAGACCAGCAACTTAATCATATTGATATTACGGGCAATGCCGAAAGCCTTTATTACGTCAAAGAAAACGACAACACGCTTATAGGTATCAATATTATGAAAAGCAACACAATGACAGTTGTAGTGAGCGACAGCAAAGTCAGCCAGATACACAACTATCAAACGCCCGATGCTAAGCTGTATCCGGAAGATAAGCTGACGGAAGAAAACAAATATTTTAAAAACTTTTTGTGGCGTAGTTCCGACCGACCTTTAAACAAAGAGCATTTGCTGGAAACTCATCAAGAAAATAAAAACTCAAACCAAGAATAATATGCAAATAATATCATACAATGTAAACGGAATACGAGCCGCCATAAATAAAGGCTTAGTCGATTGGTTGAAAACAGCCAACCCCGATGTGGTTTGCTTTCAGGAGACTAAGGCTCAGCCTGAGCAAATTGATGACAGCCTTTTTGAAAACTTAGGATACAAATGCTATTGGTTTTCGGCACAAAAGAAAGGCTATAGCGGTGTTGGCATCATAAGCAAAACCGAACCATTGCACGTTGAATACGGAATGCAGATTCCGAAATACGACGACGAGGGCAGATTTATTAGAGCCGATTTCGACAAACTTTCGGTTGTTTCGGTTTATCATCCTTCGGGAACTACCGGCGATGTAAGGCAAGAGTTTAAATATCAATGGCTTGACGATTTCAGAGAATACGTAGCTCAACTGCGAAAACAAATACCTAATCTTGTCCTTTCCGGCGATTACAATATTTGTCACAAGCCCATAGATATCCACGACCCGATCGGCAACGCTAAAAGTAGCGGCTTCTTGCCCGAAGAGCGACAATGGTTCACCGATTTCCTGTCCGACGGCTTTGTGGATACTTTCAGGCATTTCAACCCAAACCCGCATCAGTACACGTGGTGGAGCTACAGAGCCAACGCTCGCAGCCGAAACTTAGGCTGGCGCATCGATTATCATATAGTAAACGAAGAAATGCAACCAATGCTCAATAGAGCAGTTATATTGAGCTCTGCAGTCCATTCAGACCATTGCCCGATACTTTTAGAAATAAATTCTTAAAAATATTAACCTAAAAACGCAAACAAATGAAAAATCTGAAAAATTATAAACTTTTTCTGTTGCTTACAGCAATCTCAGTTTTGTTATCGGCAACGAGTTGCGTATCCCTAGAAAAGTACAACGAGTTAGCAACGCGTTGCGGAGAAGAAACCCTCATGCTTAACAAAAAAATAACCGAAATGAGAGATGGCTTCAACGAAATGAGTGCTAACAACCAGAAGCAAGTCAAGGACAACGCCAAACTCAAAGCCGATACTGCCGACCTAATGCAGAAGTATAGAAGTTTAAATTCTGAATTTAAAGAGTTGGAAAGGAATTACGAAAACCTTAGAGCTCAGTACAATTTAAACTATTACGATACCGAAAAAACAATGGGCGAGCTAAGGCGGACAAAAGATGAGTTATTTATGCGTGAAGCTCGTTTGAATAATATGGAACAAGAATTGGCTAAAAAAAGTCGCGATATCGATGAGTTAGAAGCAGCACTTCGCGCTCAAGACTCTATAACCAACGCTTTAAGGCAAAGCGTAGCCGATGCTCTTATGGGTTTTCAGGATAAGGGACTTTCGGTTTACACCAAAAAAGGCAAGGTATATGTTTCGCTGGAGGAAAAACTATTGTTCGCTTCCGGAAAATGGGAAGTCAGCAAGCAAGGAGTTTCCGCTCTCAAAAATTTGGCTATGGTTTTAGAAAAAGACACCAATATCAACGTGCTGATAGAAGGCCACACCGACAATGTTCCGCTTAAAAGCTCCAATCAGGTTGAAGACAACTGGGATTTAAGCGTTATGCGTGCAACATCTATTGTAAAGATTTTGCTAAGCAGCGCCGAAATCAACCCAACCCGAATAGTAGCTTCAGGTAGAGGCGAATATCTGCCGGTTGTGCCAAACACTTCAGCTGAAAACAAAGCCAAAAACCGCAGAACGGAAATTATTTTAACACCGAAATTGGATAAACTATTGGAAATTATAGGCGAGTAAGCTGGTGATTGGTGGTTTTAGTTTTGAGTTCCGAGTTCCGAGTTCTGAGTTCTGAGTGTCATGTCCTGAAATAGGTTTACACCTAAAAAAGGAAATTTTATGACAAAACACCAAAAAACAACAAAACGGTACAGTGATTGTTTCAAATTACAAGTAGTAGAAGAAATTGAAA
>JAPXLB010000007.1:0-165270 GCA_033809755.1 Lentimicrobiaceae bacterium | reverse complement strand
ATTTGGTATTGGCATTGGTATTGAAAGTCGAATAAATGTATAAAACTTGAATTACCAACAAGAATAAGCACACAAACAAGTTTATGAACCTTATCAGTACAGCCATTTTGTCCATAACTTTTTCGACATTATCTGTAGATATTTTCCAAGGAATATTCAAACGCCTTGTATTTTGCGAAAGGATAATGATTATGGCAGAAATAAGAATATTAACTATAGGAATTATAAAAAAATCAATTGCCGATAATTGCTCTAAACCGCTTAGTTTACACTTTTTATAAGCGACAATGGTAATACCCCAAATAGTAACCAATGAAAGGTATATCAGAATATCAAATATGCGTAATTTTTTATCTCGGCTCATCTGTATTAAAAACAAATTTAGGTCAACAAATGTAATAAATTAGCAATAATGTTACTTTTGTACCAAACTTAGTCAAATGGGAATAATAATTAAGCAAAGCATAAAAGGAACTTTTTGGTCGTACGTTGGTGTGCTGATTGGGTTTGTTACTACGGGCTTGCTATTTCCAAGATATTTGACAGCCGAAGTAATAGGCTTATTTAGTTTACTTGTTTCGTTTTCAACAATTTTTGCTCAATTCTCTTCATTGGGCGTCAATGGGATTACATCAAGGTTGTTTCCTTACTTCAGGAACAACGAGAACAACCATAACGGTTATCTGTTTATTACAACTATCGTTATTTTGATAGGCTTTTCGCTAATCATGTTGTTTTTTGCTCTGTTCTATCCTTATTTTGTTGCTTCAAATATAGAAAAATCCTATCTGTTATCAGAGTATGCATATCTGATAATACCAATGACCTTTTTCGTCCTAATATTTAATTATTTAGACACGTACAACAAACTCCTTTACGACGCAGTACTTGGAACATTTCTGCAAGAATTTTTGCAGAGAGTCCTAATATTATCTTCCTTAATTTTATTCATCTTTAAAGTAATAAATTTACAGACATTTATTATTTTATATAGTGCTTCGGTATGTGCAAAAGCAGTAGTAATATTTATTTACTTGCTGATAAAGGGAAATATTAGCTTTAAACCTAATCTGAAATTCATTTCACCCGAATTAAGAAGAGAAATGATTTCCGTGGCTTTGTTTAGTGTGTTGACAGGTTTGGGTTCAAGTTTAGTCTTCCAGTTCGACAAAATTATCGTTAATGACATACTCGGGTTGAAACTAACAGGCATTTATACTATAGGTTTCTTTTTCGGTTCGCTTGTAGTAATACCTTCGAGAACGCTATTACGCATATCAGGGACTCTTATAGCAGATGATTGGAAAAACGGAAACGTTGATAAGATTGAGAGTATATACAAAAAAACATGCATTAATCAATTTATAATAGCACTGTACATTTTTGGTGGAATATGGCTCAACATAAGCAATATTATTGAAGTGCTTGGAAATGAATATCTGGCAGCAAAATGGGTAATATTTTTTATAAGCTTAGGTTATGTAGTACACATGGGCACCGGAGCAAACGACCAAATAATCACGTATTCGAAACATTATAGAGTTTCGCTGTGGTTTAACTTAATAATGATAGTTACCATTATTGCTCTCATGTATTTAATAATACCGATATGGGGTATCACAGGCGCTGCAATAGCCGTTTGCATTACATTTATTATAAATAATTTGCTCAGATTTTTGTTTTTGCAAATTAAATATAAAATGCAACCTTTTAATGTTAATTTCATCTACGCAATACTTATATTAGTGCTGGCTTTTATAGGCACAAATTATTTACCTCAACTGCCTTTAATAGCAGATATACTAGTAAGAAGCACTATTTATACGGTTGTTTTTTGGGTATTCATATTGATAACAAAAACATCGAAAGATATAAATAAAACTGTTTTGGCGGTGTGGGATAAGGTTAGGGCAATGATGAAAAAAAGTTAGTTTTATTATTGTTGTTAATACATTAATAATCTCTAATTATATATTATATCAAGTTTGACCTCACTCGTTATTGCTTTAAAGCTGGTATTAGCAGAAATTCATTGTATAAACCAATAAGAATATTATCATAACTTTTATTGTCATAATTCTCATACAGTTTTTTAAACCCATTAGCTCCAAGCGTTTCCCTTAGTTCCTTATTCTCCACTAACTTTTTTATACATTCAAAAAACTCCTCTTGCGTAGAATACGACAACCCACAATTAAATGATTCAACCAGTTTTTTTTGTGGCTTACAGTCGGAGACTATTATTGGCTTTCCTCCGTACATATATTGATATATTTTATTTGCAACACCGGATTCGTGTTGTTTGTTTTTTTTAAGGGGAGATAAGAAAATATCACTTATATGCATATAAGTATTTAGCTCAGATACATCAATCCACGGAATATATGTGATACTATCTCTTAATTCTTCCTTGTTTATCTGACTGAAAAAAGATTCCTTGTCTGCCTTATCAACAGGACCTATTATCAAAAAATCAATATTTAATTTTTCATTTAAACACTTCTCTATAACATCTATGGCATCGAAAATGCCCCTTCTTTCCGCAACAGCACCAAAATACATTAAAGTAACTTTATCACTTCTGACTACACTTTCATCAACCTTGTATTCTTCAAATCTTCTTAAATCGATTACATTGGGGAACACTACAATATTGTTCGCATTTAGGAATTTATATCGCTCCAACAAATCATTCTTAAATAATTCTGAAAGCACAATTATTTTTGATGCATAACGCAAATATTTTCCTTCCTTTTTAATCCATGCTTTTGGTCTAGATATGAAACCTCGTAATTTTCCCTTAGTCCAATTATAAGATTGAATCGCATATGGAAAATTTTCGTGCAAATCGAGTATCAAAGGAATTTTACTTTTTAGTGATTGAATTGCTTTGCCCGCAGATTTTGCCATGTAGAGGTCGTGTACATGAAGTATCTGGATTGCATCTCTTTTAATAAATTTTCTTATTTCTTTTTCCCAAATAAGTTCGTATAATGGCAAACTGTTGAATAAAAAAAACAATATGTCTTTTATTTTTTTCTTAATTCTTACTCTCCTGATGTTGACGCCATCAATCGGAGGATATGTTTTTTTGTCAAATCCAAAACAAAGAACACTTACTTCAAATCCATTCTTTTTCAAAATCTCCACTTCTCTTCTAACCCGAATGTCATTATTGAAGTCATTATCTACAACTATTCCTACGCTTTTCATTTTGTGCTTATTTTGGTTAATTCTTGCTAATCGTTTATTAAGAATAACAACTTAAAATGCATAATTATTCATATTTAATTTCATCCCACCTACCCCATCACCTCTTCAACCAACCTTTTCGTTAGTTGTTTTCGGGAGTATTTTAAGTAGTTGCTGGATTTGTTATTCAACGTTTTTTGCTTGTACTTTTGGTAAAAATCTAAAACTGTTTCTTTTATCTTGTTTTTATCGTCGTAATGAATAAAAACACCCGACTGCGTTTCGTTTATTATAAGTTCTGCATCGGCTTCTTCGGGACCAAAAGCAATAATCGGACGATTGGCTGCAATATACTCAAACACCTTAGCCGTGAGAACTCCCTTAGATTTTTCAAACCTGTTTATTACCAACAGCAAGACCTGCGACTTTAATTGGTGTTTTATTGCATCGCTGTGTGGCAAGTAATCGATTTTAACCGTATTGTCTATCAAATTATTTTCATTAAGCGATTGCATTACAGCATAATCAACATTTCCGACCAAATTAATTGAAAGGTCTTTCTTAAATTCCGGATTTTCCGAACACAACTCCGACAAAACTTCCCAAAATGCAATGGGATTCCTGGGTTCGTTAAATGTGCCTATATGCGAAATCGAAAATTTATCATCTAACTGTATATCGCCAATATTGCTGTAATCGCTTTCGTCAAAGCCATTGGTTATTAAATGCACTTTTTTACCTGCTTTTCTCTCATATTCGCCCTGCATTGTTTTGGTTACAACAATTATCTCGTCGGCAGCTTTAAGCACTTTATTTTCTAACTTATGATGTTTTCTGTCAGCACATTTGCTTAAATTCAACTCTTTGTAAAAATCTATATCCGTCCATGGGTCTCTGAAATCGGCTATCCACTTGATGTCGGGCATATACTTCTTAAGTTTCAAAGCTATCATGTGCATTGAATGTGGCGGACCTGTAGTTATTACAGTGTCTATAGAATTTTGTTTCAAATATTTTTTCAAAAACCTTACCGATGGTTTTATCCAAAACTTTCGTGGGTCGGGAATTAAAAAATTGCCTCTAATTGTAAGCGCAAGTTTATCAATCCATGATTTGCTTTTATTTTCCAATAAAAAACCGGTACCCGTCTTTTGGTCTTTTTTTCGTCCGACTAACATTCTGAAAAATGAATATGGCTCCCAAATTTTGGTTTTTACCTCGATTAATTCCTCAGGAATATCGTCTTGTAAAGATTCGTCAGTAACAACCAAATCAGGGTTTTCGGGAGTGTATATTACAGGTTGCCAGCCAAATTCCGGCAAATACTTCGAAAACTTCAACCATCTTTGCACACCCGAACCTCCGCTCGGAACCCAATAATATGTTATTATTAAAACCTTTTTCATTTTTTCGACGACAAAATTATACCTATTTCATCAATTTGAAGTATTTATTACTTTTGTTAGCTGATGTTGTCAATATTCATCACAAAAATATAAATTTAACGCTATAAAATTTGATTAATTTCTTATTTTTAATTTTTAAACAAGAAGCAAATAATGCAAAACCAGTTTAAAAACTTATTTAAACACTCGGTAATATACGGTTTGGGTGTCTTATCTACCAAACTGATAGGTTTTGTGTTAATACCTCTTTATACCGATGTTTTCACTCTCAGCGAGTTCGGTATTATCAGTCTTTTAGAAATTACCACAACTTTTATTATCACTCTGGCAAGCATGTCGATTTATTCAGGTTTTTTTAGGTGGTACTACGACAAAGATGCCGAAAATAAACAAAAATCCTTGTTTTTTACTGTCAGCGTTTTTCAACTGCTTATTGTTATAGTAGTATACGGCATTATTTTCTTCAACATAGACAAACTCACAGTTGCAATACTGAAAGATATTGAATACAAACAGATTTTTAATTATATGGTTATCTCGGCATTGCTACAAGTTCTGGTAATAATGCCTACAACATTGCTTCGCCTACAGGAAAAATCGTGGCTTTTTAGTTTGTCTAACTTTATTCAACTTTTTATTGTTCTATCGCTGACCGTATATCTTGTTGCTTTCAAAAGAATTGGGATTATCGGTATTTACTACGGACAAATAGTCGGAAGCGTTTTCATGATTTTGTTTTTGCTCAGATATAGTCTCAAAAACATACAAATTAAATTTGAAAGCAAGCTGCTGAAACAAATTCTGATATACTGCTTCCCTCTGATGTTTTCGGGATTGGCACTAACCATACTAAACATTACCGACCGCTTTACCATTAATTATTATGCCACAACCGCCGATGTCGGTTTATATTCTTACGGTTTTAAAATTGCCAATGTTTTGCAAGTATTTGTTGTTACATCAATTAATTTTGCCATACAGCCCATAATGTTCCAAATGATAGACAAACCTAATAATAAAGAGTTTTATTCGCAACTGATGACCTACTACGTTCTTGTTGTAATGTTTATCGGCTTTTGCATTATGATTTTTGGAAGAGAAATTGCCATGCTGTTCGCTCTAAACCCCGACTATTACAGTGCTTGGACTATCATTCCGTTTATTATTTTTGCAATAGTCTTTGGAGTTATGAGAGACTCAATGGCGACAACAGGTTTGAGCATAACCAAAAAAACCGCAATCATAGCGTTTATTGCTATATTTGTCGCTGTGCTTAATATAGTTTTAAATATCGTGTTAGTACCTGTCCTTGTCAACAGCGGTGCGGCAATTGCCAAACTGTTATCAATGATTATTTCGGCAGTTATGGTTTTTATTGCATCGCAAAAATTTTTCAAAATCAACTATCAGTACAAAAATATTACGGTTATACTGTTGTCTGCTCTTGTACTATATCTAATTTCAATGCCTGTAAATTCATTAAAAATATTCCCATCAATATTGATAAAAACTTGTATAGTAGCATTTTACATCTTAATATTATTCTTGTTTAAAATAGTAAAAATCGAAGATGTTAAAAAGGCGAAAGAATACGTTGCTAATCTTATAAAACCTTCTAAACGACACCTAAACAATACTTAAATAAATCATTATGAGCGAAATAAAAAACATTATAATACTTGGAATGGGAGCTATTGGGACAGCTTTCGGAAATGCGTTATCTGTTAAAGACAATCTGAATGTAACTTTGGTAGGTATAGAAGACGATATTGCCGAATCTATCAGTACCACTCACATAAATCATAAATATTTTGCAGGCATAAGATTAAACGACAGACTTAAAGCCAGCAACGACTTTAATTTAATTTCTACTGCCGATGTGATTGTTATTGCAATACCTTCGATTGCCGTGATGTCGCACCTGCGAGAAATTAAAAAGCATATACCCAAAAAAGCAATAATGATTAATTTGGCAAAGGGTTTTGGCGATGACCTTCAAACAATACCTCAAAGTATTAACAAGGAATTCGACAATATTGTTATCCCAATGAAAGGGCCTTCGTTTGCTCGCGAAATTATTAATAATAGTCCTACTGCTTTTACAATTGCCTGCACCGACACGAAACTGCTTTCAAAATTGGAAGACTTATTTAAAGGCACATCTATTATTACCGACAAAACCGAAGATGTTCTCGGCGTTGAATATTTAAGTATTTTGAAAAACATTTACGCTATTGTTATTGGCATTGTCGATGCTCAATTTGATTCTGCAAATATGCGTTTTTGCGTATTTACAAAAGCTTTTAACGAAATGCGTGCAATAATGATTGAACTTGGCGGCAAAAAGAAAACCTTGTTTAATTACTGCGGCATTGGCGACTTTGGCTTAACTTCTCTCAACGATTTGAGCCGAAATAGAACATTAGGGTTATTTATAGGAAAAGGGTTTTTCGACGAAGTAATCTCCAACAAGGTTGTGCTTGAAGGACAAATTGCTATGAATAATATGCTTGTTAAGCTAAAGCAAGACGGAGTAAATCCTGAAATTTACCCATTACTAACATCGCTAAGCAAGGTGTTTTCTAAAGAAATCTCGGTTCTGGATTTTGTCAACAAGATTATTAATCTGTAACTGGCTTGTTTTTCTCTGATTTATACTTCCTTACGTAAACAAACACCGATAATACTATCGAAAGTAGCAATATTGCCGAACCTGTATATGATACTATTGTTCCGACCTTAATTTCTTGCGGTTCGAATGTAAATACTATTGTATGCTCGCCTTTAGGAATATTTAAAGCTCGCAAAATATAATTTGCTCTGAAGTATGGAACATCATTTCCATCTATTTGAGCATTCCAGCCATTTGCGTAGTAAATATCTGAGAAAACCGCACAAGCATCAACAGGAGTACTGCACTCGTAAACCAATTTATTTGGTGCGTAGCTGACAAGTTTAATGTTGGCAGTTGAATCGTAGTTTATTGGCAAAGATTTAACAATATTATCGAATGCTTTGTCGTAAACCAAAGTCGTTGCAACATCAATGTCGTTTAGTGCCTCTATTTCTTGATTTGCATTATCAACCATCTTTACATTTTGCACAAACCATGCATTGCCTAAGGCTTCGGGATTGTAATGAGCTACAGGTTGGTTACTACGACTATCGGGTAAAATAAACCACTTGGTATTTAACATATTAAACACACTTATATTTCCTTTCGACAAATGATGTTCAATCACATCCTGATATCTCCTGAGCTTGGCTGCATGATAACCTCCAACCGATTTATGAAAATACGATGTCGACGCATCGTTGAAAGGCGAAACAGTTTGATTGAAAACTCTGTAATATAAATCTTTGTCTTGCAATATTGTTTTATCTGCTTCCGAAGGCTGGAAAGGTTCATCAACAACCGATTTGCGAACAAAATTATCTTTGTTTAAATATCTCTTATCAACAAACCATAAGTCAAATATTATTAGCAAAGCTAATGCTGGAATTAATGCTTGCGATTTAATTTTCTTATTGACAAATAACCAAATTACTCCAAAACTCAAAGCCACGTATATAAACGACCTCCATGCATCGCTTTTCAAAAGGTGCTGCCTATCTTCTGTTAAAGCACTAATAAGCCAGTCGGGGAAAATATTTTTTAAATGAATATCGTTGGACGAAACAAAACTGAACAATCCACCCGAAAACAATGCGAAAAACAGAGCAATACCTCCTACAATACCAAAACTTATATATAAGTATCTGTTTAGTTTCTCCTTAGGATAATCGCCCTTGACAATATTCCACAATGCCAATCCTGCGAGTAGCGGAATGGTAAGCTCTGCTATTACCAATGTCATTGAAACAGCCCTAAACTTATTATACATTGGGACGTAATCAAAAAAGAAATCCGTTAAAAAGCTAAAATTGCTGCCCCACGACAATAGTATGGATAATATGGTCAGTATTAGTAATATATGTTTAATCTTGCCTTTGACAACAAAACAGCCCAACACAAACAAAAAGATAACAATTGCTCCAACATATATTGGACCGGCTACACCGGGCTGAGTTCCCCAATACAAAGGCATATTTTTAATCACTTGCTTAGCCTGATGAGCAGGTACTCCATTTTGAATTAACGCCGAGTACGATTTTGAATCTTCACTTAACGCTCCATTAGAAACGCCACCATTAAAATCGGGGATAAGTAAGGTAAATGTTTCGCCTATACCATAACTCCACGTCGTAGCGTACTCCTTATCTAATCCGGTTTGTTGTTTACCCTCTACAACCAAATCGGACTTACCTCTTATAGTTTCCTTGCTGTACGAATATGTTGCGTACAAAGATGTGAAATTACACGCAACAGCGACAATTGCAGCAGCGAAAAGCACACCTACACTTTTGAAAAAACTATTTACTTCCTTTTCTTTAAAACTATATATGAAATAAACCAAAAGTATTACGAGTATCATAATACCCAAATAGTAGGTCATTTGAACGTGATTAGCCCAGATTTGTAAAGCCAAAAACAACGCCGTAACCACTCCGCCTAACAGGTATTTTTTCCTTAAGGTAAGGAAAACGCCCGCTAAAACAGGAGCCATCAGACTTATAGCGGTGGCTTTGGAATTATGCCCTGCTCCCAGAATGATAAACAAATACGACGTCAATCCGTAAGCTATGGAGCTGACCAAAGCCACTTCTGCCCTAACCTTTAATGCCAGCAATAAAATAAAAAAGCCCAGCATGTACAAAAACATCGTTCCGGCAGGTCTATCAATAAAAAACCTAACAATCGGGTCAAGTGTTTTTGCAATATTTCCTTCGTATTTTGTCGAAATTTGATATGCCGGCATACCGCCAAACATTGAATTTGTCCAGTATGGCTCTTCTCCTGTTGCCTCGCGATAATCGACTATTTCCTTCGACATTCCCTTAAACTGAGTAATATCCGACTGTTTAAGTTTTTTGCCTTCTGTTTGTGGCAACATATACACTATCGACAATGCCATAAAAATCAGCACTGCCATTACGTACGGTAGCGATTTTTTTATCCAATTATATTTCATTGTGTAAAAGTTTTTTCTTAATAAAGGACAAAAGTAAGAAGTTTATCTGAAAAATTGCGAACAATAATAAAAAACTGCTGTTGTTCGGTAAATATCTTTAATCTATTGGTGATGAGTGATGAGTGATGGGTGATGAGTGATGGGTGGCTTATAGCAATGAACAATGAACAATGAACAATGTACCCCGAAACCCGAACCACGCACCACGTAACACGCAACCCGCAACATCCCGAAACTTCGGGACAACCCGCAACACGTACCACTAACGGCTAAAAGCTAATAAAAAAACAAACAGAAAAAGGAGGAAGTTTCGCAACTTCCTCCTAACAAATATTAATAACCTAAAAAATAGAATCGGGAAAAACCCACGAAAAACTATTCGTCGGAAACCGTCAATTTTTTTCTTCCTTTAGCTCTACGAGCTGCCAACACTTTGCGTCCGTTCACAGTAGCCATACGCGAACGAAAACCGTGTTTGTTTTTTCTCTTTCTCCTTGATGGTTGATATGTGCGTTTCATAACTTAAAATGTATAATCTCTTTCAATTAGGTTTGCAAAGGTAATATATTTTTAATTATACAATACAACTTTGTAAAAATATTTTATTTTTTATTTGCAAACTGCACTTTACTGACTGTCGTATATCTCTGTCTTATTGCCTTTTACATCAAATAATTTGTACGGACGATTTATATTAATTAACATTTTTTTTATTCTCTCTTTATCAGTATCGGTAATAAAAACTTGTCCGAAATTATCGTTCAAAACCAAATTTATTAACTGTTGCACCCTTTTATGATCCAATTTGTCGAAAATATCGTCTAAAAGCAACAACGGACAATGTTTTATTCTCTGGCGCGTATAATCGAATTGAGCCAACTTTAGCGAAATTGCAAACGATTTCTGCTGTCCCTGAGAAGCATATTGTTTTACCAAATTGTCGGAAATGTAAAATATAAAATCATCCTTGTGTACACCTTTGCTTGTGTACTTCAAAAATAAATCTCTCTCAAAATTTTCAGACAATAACTTCTCAAAATCGGTATCGTTTAAATGGCTACTGTACTCAATATCAACACTTTCTTTTCCATTGGAAATTATATTGAAATAATGTTTAAACAAAGGCAAAAACTTTTCAATAAAATCTTTGCGTTTGGTATAAATATCCGTTGCAGGTGCAACCATTTGAGTATCTATCAGTTGTAGCAACGAATAATCGCTACTTTGAATTTCTGCATTTTTTTTCAATATGGCATTACGCTGAAGCATCAACTTATTGTATCTCATTAGGTTATCTAAATACACTGCATCAAACTGCGAAATTACCATATCAAAAAATCTTCTTCTAAACAAACTCCCTTCTCTTATGATATCCCTGTCGTACGGCGAAACCATAACGCAAGGAAATCGTCCTATATGGTCGGAAATGCGATCGTATTCCTTATCGTTGAGCTTCATTTGCTTTTTCTTTCCACGCGATAATATGCAACTCACTTTTTGCGGTAGGTCTTCGCTACTGCTGACAAAATTGCCGTGCACGGCGAAAAAGTCTTCGTTGTGCCTAATACTATGTAAATCGCTGTTATAGAAATAGCTTTTGGTAAACGAAAGGTGATAAATCGCATCTAAAATGTTGGTCTTGCCTACTCCATTATTACCCGTAAAACAGTTTACATTTTGAGAAAAATCGATTTTATCTTCCTCAAAATTCTTAAAATTAATTAAGTGAATGTTTTTTAGGTACACCTTCGTCTGTATATTAAATTCGTTGCAAAGTTAATAAAAACTGCTTATCGATTTTATACATATTTGAGATTTTGTTTTTGCAAGATATTGACATAATTAACTATATTTGCAATGTTTTAATTTAGCCGAAACAAACCTTACTGAGCAATAGTTTATGAGCAGACAGCAAGCAATGGTACCGTGGGCGAAAAACGCCGCCATATACGAAGTAAACCTACGACAATACACGAAACAAGGTGATTTTAAGTCGTTTAGAGAACACCTTCCGCGACTAAAATCCTTGGGAGTGCAAATTATTTGGTTTATGCCGGTACAGCCCATTGGAGTTAAAAATAGAAAAGGATACTTGGGCAGCTATTACTCAATAAAAAACTATCGCGAAATTAATTCTGAGTTCGGCACTTTTTCCGAATTTCAATCTCTTGTCGAAGAAATTCACGATTTGGGCATGTACGTCATTATAGATTGGGTGGCTAACCATACGGCATGGGATCATCATTGGGTTGACGAGCATCCGGATTTTTACAGACGAAACGAATTAAACGAAGTTTTTCCTCCTGTTCCCGAATGGGAAGATGTTGTTGGCTTGAACTACGACAATCCGAAAATGCGACAACAAATGATTGATGAAATGTTGTTTTGGGTTGAAAATGCCAAAATCGACGGTTTCCGTTGCGATATGGCGAGTTTGGTTCCTATCGACTTTTGGAACGATGCCAGAACCGAACTAAATAAACACTCAAATGTTTTCATGCTCGCCGAATCGGAAGATAAGGAGTTGTTAGACAAAGCTTTCGACGTTATTTATAATTGGAAAGTATATCATAAAATTAATGATATGGCTAATTTTAAATGCTCCGTTAATGACTTCGCAAAAACTATTAAAGAAGAGTTTTACAACTTCCCCGAAAACTGCTCGCAACTGCTGTTTATAAGCAATCACGACGAAAACTCGTGGCACGGCTCCGAATTGCAAAGATTAGGATTGTTCTTAGAAACCATGGCTCTTTTAACCTTCACTCTTCCGGGTATTCCGCTTATTTATTCGGGCATGGAAGCCGGCAATAGTAAGCAATTGAAGTTTTTTTCTAAAGATAATATCGAGTGGAAAGACGACAAAATGTTCGATTTTTACAAAACTCTTGTAAACATCAGAAAAAACTCAAACATCGATTTCAACAGCAACGACGACGGCAATTTTCACATTATCGAAAATGAGTTTTCCGATAAAATATTTTGCTTTACCAGATATAACAATTCGGAACAGTACATTGTAGTTGTTAACTTAACAAATAGTAAAATCAGTTGCACCTTGTTCGACCCTGCATTTTATAAAAAATACACTGATGTTTTTACAAATAATCAATTCGACTTACACGGAGCGCTACACTTAGAACTTGAAGCATACGATTACCTCTTTTTAAAACATGAAAATAATCAATCAAACATAAATAAACTCTTAGTGAAATATGAGAACAAAAACATTTTCAATTTTAGTAATACTTTTATTAGTATCAAACTTATTGGTTTTCTCTCAAAATGATTGGGAAAATCCCCAAGTATTTAAAATCAACAGAGAAGATGCTCGTGCAACTTTCTTTTCGTTTGATTCGGAACAGCAAGCAATTATTGGCGATTTAAACACAAATGCCAACATAAAAACTTTAAACGGAAAGTGGAAATTTAACTACGTAGGCAGAGCTTCGCAACGTCCAACCGATTTCTACAAAAACGATTTCGACGTTTCGTCGTGGGACGATATTGATGTTCCGAGCAATTGGGAACTGAGCGGCTACGGCTATCCTCATTACTTAAATGCACAATATCCTTTTGAACGCAATCAGCCGTACATAGCCGACGAATACAGTCCTGTCGGTTCATACGTTACTTTCTTCAATTTGCCTGCAAATTGGAAAGATAAGGAAGTTTTTATAGAGTTTGGTTCGGTTAAATCGGGTTACTACCTGTGGCTTAACGGCAATATGGTTGGATATAGCCAAGATTCAAAACTTCCGGCAGAATTTAATATTACAAAATATTTGGTCGAAGGGAAAAACAAATTAGCAGTTCAGGTGTTTCAGTTTACCGATGGCAGCTACCTTGAAGACCAAGACTTTTGGCGAATTTCGGGAATACAAAGAGATGTTCGGCTCTACGCAAGAAACAAAGTCCACGTTGCCGATTTTTTTGCTAAGACTTCGCTTTCAGACAATTACACCAACGGCGTTATCGATTTAAATATTTTGATTAAAAACTACAATAACAAAAATGTAGCTAAGCAAAATTTAACCTACAAAATTGAAGATGCCAAAGGTAATGTAGTTGTTTCTGACAATGCAGTTATCGATGTCAAAAAAAATGCATCAGCAACAGTTAACTTTAAGCATGTTATTAATAATGTAGAGCAATGGTCGGCGGAGATTCCGAATTTGTACAGACTTACAATCGTCTTGTCCGACCAAAACAATAATGCTCTCGAATATATATCTACAAAAATAGGTTTCAGAAGCGTTGAGATAAAAGATGGTCAGTTGTTGGTAAACGGTAAGCCAATACTTCTAAAAGGTGTAAACAGACACGAACACGATATGCATTACGGACACGTTGTTGACGAAAAAATGATGCGTAAAGATTTGGAACTTCTGAAACAACACAACTTTAACGCTGTCCGCACCGCTCACTATCCCAACGACCCAATGTGGTACAAACTCTGCGATGAGTACGGCATTTACTTATACGACGAAGCCAACGTAGAATCGCATGGCTACGGCTACGCAAAAGAAAACACATTGGCAAACAAACCCGAATGGGAAGCTGCTCATATTGAAAGAATTATGAATATGGCACAAAGAGATAAAAATCACCCTTCGATTATTGTTTGGAGTATGGGCAACGAAGCCGGCACAGGTCCCACAATGCTTAATGCGTACAAAAAACTTAAAGAATTCGACAATAGTCGCGTTGTTGCATACGAAAGAGCCGAAATGAATACCGATGTAACCGAAAAACACACAGATATCATCGGTTTGATGTATTGGCCCGTGAAAAGTGTAAAAAAACATTGGGTAGGAACCGACCCCGACCGACCGTTTATTTGGGCTGAATACTCTCACGCTATGGGCAATAGCAACGGACACTTCCAAGACTATTGGGATTTTGTTGAATCGGAACGCCAAGTACAAGGCGGTTTTATTTGGGATTGGGTTGACCAAGGATTGGCAAAATACGATGAACACGGCAAACTATACTGGACTTACGGCGGTCATTACGAACCCGAAGGTGTTTTTACCGATGGAAACTTTTGTTTGAATGGAGTTATCAACGCCGACAGAACAGTGCATCCTGCTATATACGAGATTAAAAAAGTATATCAAAACATTGGTTTCAGTAATCTTGATATTGATAAAAACAAAATTACCATAAAGAATAAATACTACTTTAAAACCACCGATTATTATTTGTTTAATTGGGAAATAGTTGCAGACGGAAAAATTATTCAACAGTCGCCGTTGGCTATTTTTGGTTCTATCAATCCGCAGGAAGAAAAAACCGTTGGTTTAGATATTGAAAAATTAGATTTAAACAAGTACAACGAAGTGCTTTTCAATATTTATGCCGTTAATATGAAAGAGACAATTGGCGTGCCGTTTGGTCATGTTATGGCTTCGGAGCAATTTATTATTAAAAAAGCCGATTTGAAACCAAATTTATATAAAGGCGATAAAAAAGTTGCAGTTTCTGAAAACAAAAACGATATTATATTGTCCGGCGAAAATTTCTCAATAAAATTCGATAAAAATATAAATGCAATAAGCAGCTACGTACTCAACGATTATGAAATTCTGGAAGCTCCGCTTACTGCTAACTTTTGGCGTGCTCCAACCGATAACGACTTTGGTAACGGAATGCAAAAGCGCTGTGTGGCGTGGAAAACCATTGTTGAAGAAAGCAAAAATTACAAACACGAAATTATTACAACTGCCGACAATAATGTAGTTTTAAAAACTTCGCAAATTTTGAATAACAATTTCGGAACCCTTGATATTGACTACAAAATTGCCGGAAACGGACAAATTAATGTTTCGTACAAATACACCCCTGCAGATACCACAATACCCGAAATTCCGGTTATAGGAATGAAAATGCAATTGAAAAAACAATTTAACAAATTGCAATATTACGGTCGCGGTCCCGAAGAGAACTATATAGACAGAAACACTGCATCGTTTATAGGACTGTATAATTCTACCGTACACGACCAATACTACGCTTACGCACGTCCACAAGAAAACGGATACAAAACCGACACTCGATACCTTTCGCTAACAAATATTTTCAATTTGGGTATTAGAGTTGATGCTATTGATAATCCTTTGGGTTTTAGTGCCCTACACTACTCCATCGCCGATTTAGACGAAGGTCCCGAAAAAACACTCAGAACAATAAAAGACGTTAAGGAAGGCAACTTCACCGAGCTACGCATTGACCACAAAATGGTAGGATTAGGTGGAGACGATAGTTGGGGCTCAAAACCTTACGACATACATCGTATATTTCCTAACAAAACACACGAATATAGTTTTAGTATTACACCTTTGTTTTAAATTGTAACAAATGATATAAATGGGAGACAAAACGTCTCCCTTTTTTTCATTACTGTACGATAATATCATTAATCACAAAGCTATTGTTGGTTTTTAGTCCAGAAGTTTCGGGTTTGAAACAAAATTTGGCTTTAAAGTTTCTATTTTTCTTTACGTTCTTTTTTGTTATTTCGTTCAGTATTAATTTTAAAGGTACTCAATGCTCTCATACCGTTTATCACGGTACTCGGGTGATAAAAAAGAACCAAAAAATCAAGGCTGACATTTCTTTACTGAATTGCGTTCTCATAAATCCTGAGCTCGTGCGGGTGATCTCCTCGCAAGCTCGGAGCTTCCCGCCCTCACTTGGGATTTATTTCGAACTCCATTCAGCAGAAATGTATGCCGTCATTTTTAAAGCTAGATTTTTAGCTATTGTCCTTCCTTACCGTGACAAATTATTTAAATGAAAAGAGGGAAGTGTATTTATTGCTAAAATGTTTAACAAAGTCGTTGACTTACACTTAATTTGCAAAAGCTAACGAGTCGGTGGTAAAATTTCACTATTTTAAAAGCCTTTTTACGCAGAATATGTATAAAAGAAACGTTAAAAATTTCTGAATCCCTGTAAGAAATTTAGTTTCTTTTATACGGTTTTTATTGCCGAAAGGCAATAAAAAATTCCTTGTAAAAAGTGTCTTTTCTTTTGTTTCGTTTTCTTTGGACAAGCAAAGAAAATGAAAAAAACAAAATTGAAACACAAAAAGTTTATTGATTAAGACAAAGGTTTAATTAAGCCACAAATGTCAAATATAGTAATGTAAATAGTTAATTTAAAGCAAAAAAAAGTTGTGGGTTATACCAAAATTTCGGGATTGTGGCAAAATTTGGCTTTTTGGGTTTTATTCTTTTTATATGTTCTTTTGTCTTGACACAAAAGAACCAAAAAGTCAAGGCTGACATTTCTTTACTGAATTGCGTTCTCATAAATCCTGAGCTCGTGCGGGTGATCTCCTCGCAAGCTCGGAGCTTCCCGCCCTCACTTGGGATTTATTTCGAACTCCATTCAGCAGAAATGTATGCCGTCATTTTTAAAGCTAGATTTTTAGCTATTGTCCTTCCTTACCGTGACAAATTATTTAAATGAAAAGAGGGAAGTGTATTTATTGCTAAAATGTTTAACAAAGTCGTTGACTTACACTTAATTTGCAAAAGCTAACGAGTCGGTGGTAAAATTTCACTATTTTAAAAGCCTTTTTACGCAGAATATGTATAAAAGAAACGTTAAAAATTTCTGAATCCCTGTAAGAAATTTAGTTTCTTTTATACGGTTTTTATTGTCGAAAGGCAATAAAAAATTCCTTGTAAAAAGTGTCTTTTCTTTTGTTTCGTTTTCTTTGGACAAGCAAAGAAAATGAAAAAAACAAAATTAAAACTGTAAAAGATTATCGATTACAAAAAAAGTCTAATTGGAACTGCCATTAGCTGTTAGTTGCCGGCTAAACATAGACCCTAAGTTTCGGGGCTAAAAGCCAAGAGCCAACAGCCAACGGCTAAATATATATTTATCGGACAACAATAATTTATTTTATTGTTTCACAAACTTAAAATCAGTTGTACCTTTTGTTGTACTAAGCCGCAGCACGTAAATACCTTTCGTCAGATATGATACATCAACGGAATTATTACTAACAGCCAACTTGGTTTTGTTAAGCACCAATCTGCCGTAAATATCATAAATTTCAATGCTGTTTATTTGGTTATCGGTACTTATGTTAAGAATATTACTGACGGGGTTTGGATAAATATTAACTTCGGCAATATCCTTTATATTTATGCTTGTTTCACATTGATAAGTACCTGTGGTAGCAGGTAAGTTTAAAAAATAGTCATAGCCGTATCGTAAGATCCAATTTTTATCTATGGCATTTTGACTATTAGTAGCCATTACTGTTGGGTAATCCGGAGATGACACATCATAAACCGGATAAATCTTTGGATGATCGTTTGCAGCCCTTGTTGGAAGATCGCAGTATATTAGGTCTATAGCTTGGGTGGTAAAGTTGTTATTCCAGCAAGACAATATTCTCAATTCAGTATTATTGCTTAAATCCAATGATGTTAGACTATTATTATGGCATTGCAAAATTATTAGTTCGGTGAGAGTACTTACATCTAAACTTGCAATATTGTTGTCGTTACAATATAATAGACTCAACAGTATAAGTTTACTAACATCTATCGAAGTAAGATTATTGCACTGGCAACCAAACATTTCTAACGTTGTAAGTTCGTTTACATCTAAGTGTGTAAAGTTATTATAACTACAATCTAATCTTTCAATAGCAGTAAGTCCGCTTAAATCTATAGATGAAAGATTATTATCTGCGCAGCTAAATATTTTCAATAAACTAAGACCATTTACATACAGAGATGTAAGATTATTATCGGAGCAATTAAAATATTCTAATGATATAGCATCTGTAACATCTAAAGTTGTCAGATTGTTGATATTGCAGCGTAAAACCCTCATTGCTACATTTCCACTTAAATTTAAAGATGTGAGATTATTGTCGTAGCACCACAACTCTCTTAACGCAGCAAACCCGCTTAAATCAAGAGATGTAAGACTATTTTCGTAGCAATACAAAAGTTTTAGTGTAGTTAACCCACTTAAGTCTAAGGAGTTGAGATTGTTTTTTTGACAACATATAGAAACTATGGATGAGAGTCCGCTTAAATTTAAAGAAGTAAGATTGTTATCATAGCAGTATAAATATTCTAATGCAGAAAGTCCGCTTAAATCTATAGAAGTAAGATTATTGAAGCCACATTGCAATTCTTTCAACGAAGTTAGTCCGCTTACGTCTATAGAAGTGAAATCGTTGTTGGAGCATATCAAAGATTTTAATGTTGTAAGTTGGCTTTTGTCCAAATATGAAAGATTATTATACGAACAGTCTAAATATTCTAATGAGGTAAGTTCGCTTACATCTATAGATGTGAGACTATTGTACTGACAAATTAATGCTTTTAGCGTAGTAAGTCCGCTTAAATCGAAAGATGTAAGACTGTTACTGCTACAATTCAATTCTTCTAACGCAGTGAGACCTGTCAGACAATTCAAGGATGTGAGACAATTATTCTTACAATTTAAAATTTTTAATTCTGTAGCTCCACTAACATTCAATGATGTGAGACCATTATTCTGGCAATCCAAACTTTGGAGTGCCGTAGCTTCACTAACATCCAAAGATGTAAAACCATTGTATCCGCAAATTAATGTTTTTAGCGATGTGGCTCCACTAAGGTCAAGAGATGTAAGACTGTTGCCTAAGCAGAACAAATCAACTAGCTGGGTGTTGTTTTGTATGTTTATGCCTGTAAGGTTTTCGTAGTTAAATCTGCAGTCGAATCCTATTATATCACCATACACTCTCATTATAGTAGAATCGGCGTAGAAGTTAAATTCTAAGCTTGGGTAGTAGGGCCAGTTAGTGGGAGCTATAACTTTAGTGTCGGTAGAACCGCTTACAATCCTAACAGGCGTGTTTGCTTCACTCGCTATAAAGTAGAGTCTCATATAATTGCCTTGTTCAACCGTCAACTCTATCCATCGAGACATATTTTGTGCTGTTGTCAAGTTTACATTGGCAAATATGGCTATAACTATGATAGCCAGAATGATTTTTACTTTTTTAATCATACCTATTTAGAATTTATTGTTTTACAAATTTAAGTTCAGTTGTACCTTTTGTTGT
Organism: Lentimicrobiaceae bacterium; assembly: GCA_033809755.1. Lineage (GTDB taxonomy): Bacteria > Bacteroidota > Bacteroidia > Bacteroidales > UBA4417 > UBA4417. The sequence continues at coordinate 145,510 of JAPXLB010000007.1, read as the reverse complement.
GTCAAGCCGCAGAACGTAAACGCCACTCGTCAGATGAGACACATCAACAGTGCTCTTAGTAGCGGCTAATTTGGTTTTATTAAGCACCAATCTGCCATAAATATCATAAATTTCAATGCTGTTTATTTGGTTATCGTCGGCAATAATGCAAAGGACTTCATTTACCGGATTTGGATAAATTTTTATTTCGGCAAAATCCTTTATGCTTGCGTTGGGTACACATTGGTAAGTGCCTGTTGTATGTACTGGGATACCATAACAGTCCACTACATCCCAATTTCTATCTATAGCGTTTTGGCTATTTGTAGCTACTACTGTTGAGTAATTCGAAGAAGTGTCATAAAAAACAGGACAAATCAACCCTGTATCATCGACTGGTCTTGTAGGTAAGTCGCAGTACATTTGGTCTAATGCCTGAGTGCTGAAACTATTGTCGTGGCAATACATTTTTTTTAAAGATGTAAGTCCTTTTACATTTAAATATTTTAATTTGTTTACATTGCAATACAATTCTTCTAACGAAGTAAGTCCTGTTAAATCTAAAGAAGTGAGATTATTGTAGCCGCAGGCTAACATTTCCAACGAAATAAGTCCGCTTAAGTCTAAAGAAGTAAATTTATTAAAGCCGCAATGCAATTCTTTCAACGAAGTAAGTCCACTTACATCTATAGATGTAAGATTACTATTAAAGCAATCTAAAAATGCTAACGAAGTAAGTCCGCTTAAATCTAAACATGTAAAATCATTATCAGAGCAATCTAAAAACACCAACGAAGTAAGTCCGTTTACATCTAAAGAAGTGAGATTACTTAATTTACAATTCAGATATTCCAACGAAGTAAGTCCGCTTACATCTAAAGAGGTGAGATTATTTAATTCACAATTCAGATATTCCAATGAAGTGAGCCCTGAAACATTTAAATATGTGAGGTCAAAGTTTAAATGACAATCCAAAGTTGTCAACAAAGTGTTATTAGATGCGTCTATGCCTATAATTCTGCTTCCGTTGTTACTACATTCAAAACGCACAATATCTCCATATACTTTAATTATATCGGAGTCGGTATTGCATTTTATATAATCCGAGTTTGTACCAAATATAATTGTAGTATCTGTAGAACCGCTTATAATCCTAATAGGAGTGTTTTCTGCAACTGCTGTTAACAGAAGGAAAACATCCTGACCTTGTAGAACATTTAGCTCTACCCATCGAGACATATTAGCTGAAGCAGAAGCTGTAATAAAAGTTTTTTCTTCACCGTAAATCTTTTCTTCTCCTACCTTTACGTACGCCCTAAACGTGTAGCTTGTGCCTGCTGTTAAGCCAGTCAGACTTGCATTAAAAGTGTTTTCTGCCGAAGTAGAAATCAAATCCTCGTATGTGCCGCAGGAGGTAAGCTTCCACTCAAAGCCTTTTTCAGTGATAATGTCAGTACCGGGGTCAACCGTACCATTTAGCGTTGCCGATGTCTGTGTAATGTCGGTAGCTCCGTTTGTAACAACAGTAGCAGGGATAAGAAACTCGCACTCATATGTACCAGTAGTAGGGACAACTGTTTTATCACAAGCGTATAGCACTTTCCAATTTCTATCTATCGCATTTTGACTATTGGTAGCTTTTACAATCTCTAAATTAGAGGAAGATGCATCATAAACAGGAAAAAATTCTCCACTACCATATATTGGAGTGGGTAAATCGCAGTATATTTGATCAATTGCCTCGGTACTTAAGTTGTTGTTGTAGCAACTAATATTTGTTAGCTTTTTTGTTGTTCCTCTGATATTCAGCGATGTGAGATTATTATTTTCACAATGCAATGACATCAAATCTGTTTTTCCGCTGGCATCCAAAGATGTGAGATTGTTATTATTGCAACCTAAACTCACTAACAAAGATGCTCCACTTATATCCAAAGAGGTGAGATTATTGTTATAGCACATAAAAATCCACAACGAAACAAGTTCGCTGGCATCCAAAGAAGTAAGATTGTTATCATTACATCTTATCCTTTGAAGTTCAACAAGTCCGCTTAAATCTAAAGAAGTGAGATTGTTATTGTAGCAGTTCAATTCCAATAATGCAGCAAGTCCTCCGCTTAAATCCAATGTTGTAAGATTGTTGTCGTAGCATTGCAATTCTACCAATGCAGTAAGACCGCTAACATCTAAAGTGGTGAGATTGTTATCAACACAATTTAAATATTGTAAAGCTGTATTACCACTCACATTCAAAGAAGTAAGACTACTGCCTGAGCAGTACAATTCCACTAACGATGTTAACTCACTAGCATCCAAAGCCGTAAGATTGTTTTCAGAACAGTTTATTTTTTCAAGCAGGGTTAACCCGCTAACATTCAAAGAATTGAGTATATTATTGGAACATTGTAACTCTACTAATGCATTAAGTCCACTAACATCCAGCGATGTGAGATAGTTACTGCCACATTTTAACACTTCAAGTGAAGTAAGATTACTAATATTCAAGGAGCTTATGGAGTTATCGCTACAATCTAATTCTTTTAGCGAAGTAAGCCCGCTAAAATCCATAAAACCTATATTGTTACTGGAATAATCTAGTACTTCTAGTGCAGTAAGACCACTAAGATTCAAGGAGCTTATAGAGTTATTGCTACAATCTAATTCTTTTAGCGAAGTAAGCCCGCTAAAATCCATAGAACTTAGATTGTTAGCGGCATAATTTAATACTTCTAATGAAGTAAGTCCGCTGACATCCAAAGAACTGAGAGAGTTGTTATAACAATTTAAATATTCTAAAGCTGTAAGTCCACTAACATTTAAGGATGTAATTTTATTTGCATAGCACCACAATTGCGTTAGTAAAGTATTATTAGTAGCATCTATACCCGTAAGGTAGGTAGAATTAAAATTACACCGAAATCCTAAAACATCCCCATATACTTTCATTGTGGTAGCATCGGCGTAGTAGCTAGGATGCGAGTATATGGGATTTACCCAGTTTGCAGTTGCCATAACAATAGTGTCGGTAGAGCCACTTACAATTCTAATAGGAGTGTTTGTCGTACTTGCTATAAAGTCAAGTTTTATATTCTTTCCTTGTTGTACATTTAGCTCTATCCATCGAGACATATTTTGTGCTGTTGCCAAGTTTACATTGGCAAATATGGCTATAACTATGATAGCCAGAATGATTTTTACTTTTTTAATCATACCTATTTAGAATTTATTGTTTCACAAACTTAAGTTCAGTTGTACCTTTGGTTGTATCAAGCAGCAGCACGTAAACGCCATTCGTCAGATAAGACACATCAACAGTGCTCTTAGTAGCAGCTAATTTGGTTTTATTAAGCACCAATCTGCCGTAAATATCATAAATTTCAATGCTGTTTATTTGGTTATCATCGGCAATAATGCAAAGGACTTCATTTGCCGGATTTGGATAAATTTTTATTTCAACAAAATCCTTTATACTTGCGTTGGGTGCACATTGGTAAGTACCTGTTGTAGGTATTGGCATATCATAATAGTCCACTACCTCCCAATTCCTATCTATTGCATTTTGGCTATTTGTGGCTGCTACTATTGAGTCATACGAAGTAAACGGTGGAATAGGATTAATATACCCTTTGTGGTAGTTATATAACCTTGAAGGTAAGTTGCAGTATATTTGGTCTATAGCCAGAGTAGTAAAATTATTGCCCCCGCAATACAAGGAATGTAGCGATGTTAGTCTGCTTACGTCTAACGAAGTAAGATTATTCATACCACAAACCAAAATTTGTAACGCATCAAGTCCGCTTAAATCTATGGAATTTAGATTATTGTACGCACAATGCAAAGTTTTTAAAGCCACAAGTCCACTTAAATCTATATTAGTAAGATTATTGTTAGTGCAATAAAACATCTCTAATGCTGTTGCCCCACTTAAATTTATAGATGTGAGATTATTAGCTTCGCACCCAAAATCTTTCAACGCAGTAAGTCCGCTAACATCTATCGAGGTGAGACTATTACCACTACAATGCAAAGTATGTAACGCTGTAAGTCCGCTAACATCCAATGAACTGAGTTTATTGTTGTGGCACCACAATTCTTGTAGCGCGGTAAGTCCGCTTGCATTCAATGATGTGAGACTATTGTTATCACATTTCAATAATGTCAGCATTGTGTTATTTGAAGCATCTACGCTTGTAAGTTTAGTTTTATTGTGACTGCAATCAATCTGTTTGATATCTCCATATAATCTCATTACGGTGGAATCGGCATAATAGTTCTGGTAACCTGAATTTGTACCCACCGTAACTATGGTATCTGTAGAGCCACTTATTACCCTTATAGGTGTGTTTGATACATTTGACGCAAGCCAAAAATTTATAGTCTCTCCTTGTTGCACGTTTAACTCTATCCATCGCGACATATTTTGTGCTGTTGCCAAGTTTACATTGGCAAAAATGGCTACAACTATAATAGCTAAAATAGTTTTTACTTTTGTTTTCATATCTCTATTTTTTAAGTTGTTTATTAATGTGTTGTCCGAAATTGTTTCCTTATTTACTACAAACTCCCCAATTTGGCAAAGTTAACAATAATTAACAATAAACAAATTAAATATTTGTGTTTTTTCTGTGAAATTACAAAAAAAGGCTGTCTTCTTACAAAGACAGCCTTTTTAGCGAAAAATATAATCTTAAATTTATATAAAATGAAAAAATATTGCTTAAACCCTTCTTTCTTTAATTCTAGCTTTTTTACCTTTAAGTTTACGTAAATAAAATATCCTTGCTCTACGAACCGAACCGTGTTTATTTACATCAATACCGTCGATAAATGGCGAATTAACAGGGAATATCCTCTCTACACCAACTGTACCCGAAACTTTTCTTACCGTAAAAGTTTCAGATGCTCCCGAACCCGAACGCTGCAATACTACGCCCTGAAAAGCCTGAATACGTTCTTTATCTCCTTCCCTAATTTTATATTTTACCGTTACAGTATCGCCAGCTCCAAACTTAGGATACTCCTTCTTTTCAACAAAGTTGTCTTCAACATACTGAATTAAAGCCTTCTTACTCATCTCTATTGTATTATATATTTTGTAATTTCGTTTAAAAAGATTGCAAAGATATACATTTTTTTACAAACCAAAGTAATCTTTTCAATTTATTTTATTATTTTTTTCGCTTCACAGAATTTGTATAAATTTGTGCACTGTATTTTGAAACGTAAATTTATAATTTTGAGTATTGAGTATTGAGTGTTGAGTATTGAGTATTGAGTATCGAGTATTGAGTATCGAGAACTCTTAACTCAGAACTCACAACTCAGAACTCATAACTCAGAACTCATAACTCAGAACTCATAACTCAGAACTCATAACTCAAAACTTACCTAAATTAAGATGAAAACTATAACAAGATATATTATTACCATAATAACGCTTATACTGCTTGCAACAAATACCAGGTCGCAGATAATATCTACCACTATACAAGGAAACATTGTAAACACTCCTAATTATAAAACTATAAGCGCCGATATCATTTCAGATAATTCGTTCGTAAGTATAGCAACTTCAGATATTGAAAGTAACGGCAACTTTAAACTCGATTTGTTTATTACCGAGACCAATATAGTGCGACTCACAATCAACGATAAAAATTTTATTACGCTGATTATTTCTCCTGGTGAAAATGTGATTGTAAATAATCCTTCGCCGGTTTTCGGATTTAATAGCGAAATATCCGGTTCCGTACATACACAATTGCTCTATTCGGTGCTAAATAATATAAGGACATATGATGTTGCCGATGATTCGCTCAGATACGCTTACAACAAGGCTATTGCAATATCCGACACAACGCTTTCTAAACAAATTTGGACTGAATTATTGAACAATCACGACAACCGAAGATTTTTCCTAACATCAGAAATAAATAAAAATCCATCTTCTTTGGCATGGCTGTTTTTGTTCGACCGTCTTGATATTAATAAAGACTTAAATACTATTAGTCAAGCTATATCTGCCATTGTTAAGGCTCATCCCAAAAACAAATATGCAAAGCTTTACAGCGATAAAATCGCTATAGAATGGAAGACTGCAATCGGCAGTCCCGCTCCCGAAATAGACCTGCCTAACCCAAATGGCACATTTATCAAACTCTCAGACCTTAAAGGAAAAATCGTGCTGTTGGATTTTTGGGCTTCGTGGTGCATGCCTTGCAGAAAAGCAAATCCGCAAGTGGTTCAACTATACGAAAAATATAAAGATTCGGGGTTTGATATTTATAGCGTGTCGTTAGATAGAGCTAAAGACGATTGGGTCAACGCAATTGCTAAAGATAAACTTAGTTGGGAAAATCACGTCAGCGATTTGAAATATTGGAAATCGGAAGCTGCACAAACTTACGGAGTGATATCTATTCCACATACCTTTATTATTGATAAAGAAGGAAAAATAGCAGCCAAAAACCTTATGGGCGATGATTTGGAAAACAAAATAATAGAATTAATAAACAAGTAAACCTATGAATATTGTTTTAGGCATCATATTATCATATCTAATAGGCTCGTTTTCATCGGCTTATTGGATAGGTAAATGGTTTTTTGGAATAAATATTAAGGAAGAAGGCAGTAAAAATGCAGGTGCAACAAACACATTCAGATTGCTAGGTACGGGTCCGGCTATTATTGTTTTACTCATCGATTTTGCCAAAGCATTTATCGCAGTAAAATATATACCTTACTTGTTTGAAAACACATCGACTGTAATTTCAAACATCGACTACCAAATAATATTGGGATTTGCCGTTGTAATGGGACACGTTTTTCCGATATTTTCAAACTTTAAAGGCGGAAAAGGAGTGGCTTCGCTTGTAGGTGTTGGAATTGCTTTGTACAATCCAATAATTATTTTAATAATTTTAATTCTGTTTGTTGTTGTTGTCGCAATATCTAACTTTATTTCATTGGGTTCAATAACAGCTGCCATTACCTTACCAATCTTGACGCTTATTTTTCAAAACGACAACTTGAGTCTGATAATTGCTGCATTTATTATTGCTGTTTTCGTTGTTTTTATGCACCGAAATAATATTAAAAGGCTAATAAACGGAAATGAAAATAAATTTATTTCAAAAAAAAATAAGCATTAACTTAAATTTTATATCTTTACAAAAAAAATGAAATTAGCATTATTGTTAATTTTTCAATCGAAAAAATAATAAACAAATAATATAAAAACGATAAACATATGAACATCAATTTTGTTATTAATAGTCAAGTTTTACAAAAAAAGTTGCAACAACTAATCAGTGTAGTATCAACCAATAAAGCTCTACCAATAACCCAAGATTTTCTTATTGATTTACAAGGAAATAATTTAATAATTACAGCCACCGATTTAGAAACCACTCTAAAAGTTACATTAGAACTTGCAAATTCTAACGGCGAAGGTAAATTTACTGTTCCGGCTCGTCCGCTCTTTGATTTCTTAAAATTTTTACCCGATGCTCCAGTTACTTTTAATGTGGATTTGGAAAAACTTAGTATAGATATCAATAGCAACGAAGGTAAATACCGACTTACCGGACACAATGCCGAAGAGTTCCCCGAATTGCCCGAAATAGAAAAAGAAAATGAGTTTGCTTTAAATTCGGAACTCTTGTACGACGGAATAACTAGAACTGTTTTTGCAACCGGCAACGACGAAAGACGTCCGGCTATAAATGGCGTTTTCTTTGAAGTTGAACCTAATTCACTTACATTAGTTGCTTCAGATGCCCATAAATTAGTCAAATACACACGAACCGATGCAAATCCGAATATTAGCACTTCCTTTGTAGTAGCAAAAAAACCGTTAAATGTTCTGAAAAACTTACTTTCAGATTCCGACGAGACTACAAAAATATCGTACAACGACAAGCATATTTGCTTTAACTTGGATAATGATCAAATTTACGCTCGACTTATAGATGCTCGTTATCCAAACTACAAAGCAGTTATACCGCAAGCTAATGAAAACAAACTTGTAGCCGACCGCGAATTGCTTATCAACTCTATCAACCGTCTTGTTCCTTTTGCTAATCAAAGTACACAGCAATTGGTATTCACACTGGGCGGTCAGGAATTGATTATGGAAGTTGAAGACATCGATTACTCAAATCAAGGTGTTGAACGTATCGAATGTTCGTATAGCGGCGAAGATATGAAAATTGCTTTCAGCTACAGATATTTACTAGAACTGCTCAGCAACTTGAGCTCTAAAAATGTTGTTTTCTTACTCGGAAATCCCGATAGAGCAGGCTTAATTCAACCCGAAGATAACGAAAACGTTGATGAAGACATCGTTATGGTAATTATGCCATTGCAAATTGTTAACGGATAGTTGGTTTAGTGGCAAACTAAAAAAAAGCATTTCGGAGTTTATTCCGAAATGCTTTTTTTATATTCTTTTGTTTGGAGTCTGAAGTTATGAGTTATGAGTCGGGAGTTTTGACACTCGAAACTCGAAACTCGAAACCCTTGCTCACTCGACTTTGCAAATCGAGTGTAAGCACGAAATTAATATGCAGCACTTCGACACTTCGATACGCCTACGGCACTCAGTGAGCGAAGTGCTGCAACTCGTAACTCTCCCGAAACTTCGGAATAACACGCAACACGTCCCGAAACTTCGGGACAACACGTAACATCCCGAAACTTCGGGACAACCCGAACCCCGTACCCCGCAACACGAAGCTACCCATTCATCGAAATCAGGAACTCCTCATTCGTTTCGGTAAATTTCATCTTATCTTTAATAAATTCCATAGCTTCTACCGAATTCATATCTGCGAGCATATTTCTCAAAATCCAAATTCTTTGCAGAACTTCTTTATCTAATAGTAAGTCTTCTCTACGTGTACTCGAAGCAGTAATATCAACGGCTGGGAATATACGTTTGTTGGATAATTTTCTGTCAAGTTGCAACTCCATATTTCCGGTTCCTTTAAATTCTTCGAAAATAACCTCATCCATACGCGAACCTGTTTCGGTAAGAGCTGTTGCAATAATGGTGAGCGAGCCGCCATTTTCAATCTGACGAGCAGCTCCGAAAAATCTTTTTGGTTTTTGAAGTGCATTTGCTTCTACCCCACCCGACAGCACTTTACCTGAAGCCGGAGCAACCGTATTATATGCTCTTGCCAATCTTGTAATTGAGTCTAACAGAATAACTACGTCGTGTCCGCATTCGGTAAGTCGCTTAGCTTTTTCTAAAACTAAATTGGCTATTCTAACATGTCGTGCAGCAGGTTCGTCAAAAGTTGAAGCAATAACTTCGGCGTTGACGTTCCTTGCCATATCTGTAACCTCCTCGGGACGCTCATCGATAAGCAAAACTATTAAATAAACTTCGGGGTGATTATAAGCTATAGCATTAGCTATCTCTTTTAAAAGAACGGTTTTACCTGTCTTGGGCTGAGCCACAATCAAACCTCTCTGACCTTTACCGATAGGACTAAACAAATCGACAATACGAGTACTCATCGAGTTTTGCGGGTGTCCTGTAAGGTTAAATTTCTTTTCCGGAAATAGTGGTGTAAGATAATCAAAAGGAATACGGTCGCGAATATCGTCGGGAAGCATTCCGTTTATTTTTTCAACTCTTATAAGCGGAAAATATTTTTCGCCTTCTTTGGGCGGACGAATTGTGCCTTCTATGGTATCGCCGGTTTTCAAACCAAATAGCTTTATCTGCGATTGCGAAACGTAAACATCATCTGGCGAATTAAGATAATTGTAATCGGAAGACCTGATAAAACCATATCCTTCGGGCATAATTTCCAACACGCCTTCACATGTTACAATACCTTCAACTTCCCACGAAAATGGTTCTCTATGTGCCTGCTGATTATTGTTATTGTTTTGCTTTTTATCTTGAAATCTATTCTTAGCATTTTTGTTATCCGAACCGTTTGCATCAGTTTTGCTACGGTCGCTTCTTGGTTTCTCTTCTTCTTTTGCTTTTTTTACATCCGGCGTTTTTTCTTCAGAGGTTTCTTTTTCCATTGTATCAACAACGTATTCCTCTTTGTCTTTGTACGCATCCATTTCATCTTTTAAATCAAACGGTGGTAAATACAAATCATCCAATATCACTCCCACATCTTCGTTGTCGAATAAATCTGCCGGAGCATTTGATTTAACGCTATTTGCATCGGGAACCGACTTTTTCTCAACCTCTACTTTGTTTTGAGGAAATTTCGGCTTTTGTTTTTCGTTTCTTCTACTCTTTTCAGCTGTACTTTGTTCCGTTTTGAAGCTAACTGTTTTAGCGACTTCTCCGTTACTTTGCTTTTTGTCGTCCCGAATCAATTTGCTTTCGATTGGTTTCCCTTTTTGTTGTGCTTTTTCAGCGGATTTAGTATTTACTTCTTTTGCTGAGCTTGTAACACTAGTAGATTGCGGAACATCTCGTTTAACAGAACTTGCAACTATAGCATTTCTGTTGGTTATTCGTTTTCTGCCCCTTGTTTCTTTTTTGGCTTTTTGCTCACTTTGTTCCTTCTTAATTACTGCTTCCGAAGGATTTGCTGCCTGAAAATCAAGAATTTGATATATTAGGTCTTGCTTTTTATAAGAGTCAACTCTTTTAATTTTAAAGTTTTTAGCTATCACGCGTAATTCGCTCAACAGTTTACTTTCTAACTCTTTTTTGTCGTACATAAAAAATATATTATTTGATTATAAATCTTTGATTGGATTTTATAAATATGGATTGATAAATCTTATTTGATATAACTGACGTTAAAAAGACTACATTAACCTGCTATTTTGTGTTAAAGGTAATAAGGTAAGTAATCTTTGGGAAATAAGAACTTTGATTTTTTTGCAAAGATATAACATTAATTTAATTTCCAAAAAAATATTTAATAGATATTTTTATTAATAACACAGCACATACATGGATACAATGCCGCAAACAATTGTTACATAAGCATTTGCGAGCATCGAACAAGAGCAATACTGCATACCACAAGATGTTAAATTATAAATATTTGCAAAAAATCTTTAATCTTTTTTAAGATTTATTTGGATAATAATAAAAATAAATTATTTTTGCATTGAATATCTAACAAAATATTAACACAATATAAAAATATAGGAGGACACTTATCGGCAAATTTCTACTCTAAATTAAAGTAAATATCATACTAACAATAAGAAGTTATGACAACAAACACTTCCCAAGTTAGCGACAAACAGCTAATTGATGAGTATATTGCCGGTGATAACAAGTGTCTCGAAGTCTTAATAGAAAGACATCGTCAGAAGATATACACCTATATTTTAATGATGGTTAGAGATTCTTCCTGCGCCGACGATATTTTCCAAGACACCTTTATTAAAGTTATTAACACCTTAAAGTTGGGCTATTACAAAGAAGAAGGTAAATTTGTTCAATGGGTTATGAGAATTTCTCATAACTTAATCATTGACCATTTCAGAAAAAATAAAAAAATGCAGACAGTTGAAGCCTACAACGACGACTACGACATTTTTGATTTGATTTCTGAACCTACTGCTTCTATTGAAGAACAATTGGTGACAAAACAAATTCATGCCGATGTCAGAAACTTAATCAACTACTTGCCTGACGAACAAAAAGAAGTGTTAATTATGCGACACTACGAGGATATGAGTTTTAAAGACATAGCCGAACAGACGTCTGTAAGCATCAATACCGCATTGGGCAGAATGAGATATGCCCTTATAAATCTGCGAAAATTGATAGCCGAAAATAAAATTGAACTTAACGCATAATTATTAAAAATTTGCACAATATTTTTTATCTAGGTTCGTTTTAAGTTAAACAAATAATGTTAAACTTAAATATACACCATGATAAAAAACTCTACCCTTAAAAAAATTTCATCAACCAAAATAAAGCATAGAGAAAATAAATTTATGCCTTCGGAGGTTGCAATTAGAAACATAATGGCGTATTCCTACGCCTTACATGTTACAAAGTGCAGCGACGGAACTCGCTTGCAGTTTATTCTAAATTAATTTATTAATTATCATTTGTGATACAAGAGGCGATTTTTTTAAATCGCCTCTTGTACAAATTATTGTGCACAATGTCTAAAAGCAAAAAGCAACTTTTCGACGCGGTTATTGAACGTTTCGAAAAACACATGCCCGTTGCCAAAACGGAACTCAACTACGAAAATCCTTATCAACTGCTTGTAGCTGTCATATTATCGGCACAATGTACCGATAAACGTGTGAATATGATAACTCCATCTTTTTTTGAAAAATTCCCCGATGCCTACTCCTTATCTAAAGCTGAAGTTTCTGAAGTTTACGAGGTGATAAAAAGTTGTTCGTATCCCAACAATAAAAGCAAAAACTTGATAGGAATGGCTAAAACACTTGTATCGGAATTTAACAATATTGTTCCTTCAGATGTAGACGAACTTCAAAAAATGCCGGGAGTTGGCAGAAAAACAGCCAACGTAATAGCATCGGTAATATATAATAAACCTGCTATGGCTGTCGATACTCACGTACATAGAGTTTCGGCTCGTATTGGTCTGACCACAAACGCCAATACGCCCTTAAAAACCGAACAGCAATTGGTAAAGCACATTAGAGAAGACCTTATAGGTAAAGCTCACCATTGGCTTATTTTGCACGGAAGATATACTTGCATGGCAAGAAAGCCAAAATGCGAAATTTGCTTTTTAAACGACTTATGCAAATACTACAAAAAATCAACGTCAAACAAACAAAAAATATAAACCAAAATGAAAATCTTACAAAAAGGAGATAAAGCTCCTGATTTTAATGCAACCGACCAAAACGGTAACGAAATTTCTATTTCGAAATTTGCCGGCAAAAAAATAGTGCTGTATTTTTATCCAAAAGACGATACTCCAGGATGTACCGCACAAGCCTGTAATTTACGCGACAATTACAAAGAACTAATCGACAAAAACTACGTGGTTATTGGTGTAAGTCCTGATAATATGGCAAAACACGAGAAGTTTGCTCAAAAGTATTCACTTCCTTTCCCGCTCATTCCCGACCCCGAAAAAGAAATTATAAACATGTATAATGTTTGGGGCAAGAAAAAATTTATGGGCAAAGAATACTTTGGTGTTATCAGAACCACTTACGTAATTGACGAAAATGGAATAATAGAAGATATTATCACAAAAGTGAAAACAAAAGACCACACCGCTCAAATAATATAGTTATGGAGCAACTTTAACTACGTTGACAAAAATATTATGATTTTTTTTATCTAAAATTCAGCAATTTATTTTAAATTTGTAAAATCATTCACGAAATTTATAAAAATAAGACTCATGGCAAAAGAAAAAGAAAAAGCAAAAGAATTGGACAAAGAAACTCAGGGCAAACTTAACGCTTTGAAGCTAACAATAGATAAAATTGAAAAAACTTACGGAAAAGGCTCAATAATGAAATTGGGCGACGATAATGTTGAAAAAATTCCAGTTATTTCTACTGGCTCAATCGGTTTAGACGTGGCTTTGGGAGTTGGAGGTTTTCCGAAAGGACGTGTTATAGAAATATTTGGTCCTGAATCGTCGGGTAAAACAACATTGGCAATCCACGCTATAGCCGAATCACAAAAAGCAGGCGGAATTGCCGCATTCATTGATGCCGAACATGCCTTTGACAGAACTTACGCCGAAAAACTTGGTGTGGATATAGAAAACCTACTTGTATCGCAACCCGACCATGGCGAACAGGCTCTTGAAATAGCCGACAGCCTTATAAGATCGGGAGCTATTGATATTATTGTCATTGACTCGGTTGCTGCTCTTACTCCTAAAAGCGAAATTGAAGGCGAAATGGGAGACTCGAAAATGGGTCTTCATGCAAGACTGATGTCGCAAGCTATGCGTAAACTCACTTCTACCATCAGCAAAACAAAATGTTGCTGTATTTTTATTAATCAACTTAGAGAAAAAATAGGTCTGATTTTTGGAAATCCTGAAACTACAACTGGTGGTAACGCACTTAAATTCTATGCATCGGTTAGAGTTGACATCAGACGCTCTTCACAAATTAAAGAAGGTGACGAAATTATTGGAAACCGCACCAAAGTTAAGGTTATTAAAAATAAGGTTGCTCCTCCATTTAAGCAAGCTGAATTTGATATCATATACGGTGAAGGTATTTCTAAAGTTGGAGAAATTGTTGATATAGGTTCCGACCTTGATATTATTAATAAAAGCGGCTCGTGGTACAGCTACGAAGACACTAAGTTAGGACAAGGAAGAGAAGCAGCTAAAGCGGCTCTTTTGGATAATCCCGAATTGTTTGATATTATCGAACAAAAAATTAGAGAAGCCTTGTCCAGCAAATAAATTCATTATTTATCTCTATAATTACTTCAAATACAATGAAAAAAATTTTTATCGTTGTGGTTTTGTGCGTAGTGTTTATTACTTCGTGCAATAATAGAAATCAAACCTCAGATACTGAAAATAAACTTGAGGCTTTAAATGAACAAATAAAAAAAGATTCAAAAAATCCCGAGTTATACCTGCAAAGAGCAGTCTATTATCAGCACAACAACTCTCTTGATGCTGCCTTGGAAGACGTTGAAAAAGCTGTTGAACTAGATCCTAAAAACACTAATGCTTATTTGCTAATGTCGTCTGTTTATATCACGATGGGAAAAGCTCAAAGTGCCATAGATGCGATTAATAAAGGGCTTAGTGTTAATCGGGATAATATTGACCTTTTGCTGAGCAAAGCCGAATTGTTCTTTATTATGAAAGATAAAAAACAATGCCTTGAAACTATTGAAACCATCGTTAATATAGAACCGAATACAGCAAAAGCGTACACAATAAAGGGCTTGCTAGAAATGGAAAACGAAGAAACCAATGAGGCTATTAATAGCTTCCAAAAAGCTATTGAAATCAACCCTAAAGAATATGATGCTCTCATTCAGTTGGGCTTTATCTTTCAAAATATCGACATAAATATTTCCGCCGACTATTTTAAAACAACAGCCAAACTTTTTCCAGATAAAATTGAACCAAGATACGACTTGGCTATGATTTATCAGCAAGAAGAAAAACCCTACGAAGCAATAGAAATGTATAAGGAAATTTTGCAAATCGACTCTACAAACTCTAATGCGTATTACAACGTGGGTTATGTATATTTGACTATGTTGAATGATTTTGATAAAAGCATTGAATTTTTTAGCAAATGCATCCATTACGACAATACCAACGCTAATGCGTATTACAATAGGGGCTATTCCTACGAATTGTTGGGTAATATTGAAGAAGCAAAAGTCAACTACGAAAAAGTGCTTTCGTTAGAAACCAACAATGAATTGGCTATAGGAGGTCTGAACAGGCTGGATGAATTAGAATAGTTAAGAATATCAGTCTTACACTTTTGGAAAAAAATATAATACCGACACTACTGCCGTAGCTACAGATATTATTAAAAAAACTGATGCCCAAAAGACTGCCGGCAACTTAGTCAGTTTTTGTAATACGCTTGCATCGCCTGCTTTTTTGCTGTTTTTTATTGATAACCTTAAAAGATGCACGCACGAAATTATTGATTCAACAAAAATTATATGTGCATAAAAGCATACGGTTAAATGTATTACATCTTGGTTTTTGTATATAAGTACGAAAATATTTATCAACGAAAAAACTATTGTCCAAAACACACCGTAATTATTCCTTATACTAAGCGACAAGAGTATCAACGAAATTGAAGTTAGAATAACTAATGGAAGAATGTAATATTGCTTGCTAATACAATAATACATAAGCAAAGCAAAAACGGAAGACGTAATATATCCCGAAATTGAAACCAAAAACCCTGAAAATTTGTTTTTAGTTTTCGATATTGTATTGCCCGAATTGTCGGAAAACAGGTTGACTGCAATAACTTCGCCTTTTGTGAGTAAGGCTACAATAAAGTGCCCAAATTCGTGTACCATTGTTTCTACTCCTTTGAAAAATTTGCCAAGCACAGGAATCCTACCAAGCAAAATAGCTACAAGCAAAAGAATGTAGAATGTTAAGTTATAATTGCTTATTATTTCCATTTAAAAAACACTGCCTATTTGGAATATCAGCAAAGATACAACATAAGCCAAACCTGTTGAATATAAAATAACGAATAAAGCCCACTTCCAACTCCCCGACTCGCGACTTATTGCTGCAATAACACCAACACATGGAAAATAAATCAATATGAATACCATGAAACTTATTGCCACCAAACGAGGAGATTTGTTGCTAAAATCTTCGTTTATTTCGTACTGTCGTTTCAAATTATCGACCAAAGTAGCGCTTTCAGCATCAGGCGAATGATACAAAACCCCAAGTGTTCCTACAACCACTTCTTTAGCTGCAACTCCCGTAAGTACTGCAACACTCATTTTCCAATCGAAGCCTAAAGGTTTCATGGCGGGTTCAATAAAATGTCCTATACGCCCTATGTATGAATTTTCTTGCTGCTTGAATTTTTTTTCTGCCGAAATAATTCGTATTGAATCTTGCACGGCAGTCAATGTTTCGATATTTTCACTCTCTTGATTTGAAAGTTCGGAACTTACAGCTTCTAATTTTGCTATTTTGACATCGTATTTATCTTTACCTTCAAAATTACGAGGAAAATAATTCAACACCCAAATTATTACTGAAGCAATAAGTATTATTCCGCCTATTTTTTTCAGGTACATATTTGTACGATTAATCATCTGAAAAAGAGTATTTCTAGCTGTAGGCATCCTGTATGGCGGAAGCTCCATAACAAAAGGTATATCTACCTTTTTGAATAGTGTTTTTTGCAATAATAACGCAGTAAAAACGGCTATCAATATGCCCAATATATATATTGAAAACAAAATAGTACCCTGATATTTATCAAAAAATGCAGTTATGAACAAAACGTAAACCGGTAGTCTTGCACTACACGACATAAAAGGATTTATCAGCATGGTTATAAGTCGGTCGCGTTTGCTTTCAATAATTCTGGTACTCATAATTGCCGGCACATTGCATCCAAATCCCATTAGTAATGGAATAAATGATTTTCCGTGCAACCCTATTTTGTGCATAAATTTGTCCATAATGAACACTGCCCTTGCCATGTAGCCGGTATCTTCCATAAGCGAAATGAAAAAGTACAGTATTAATATATTTGGCAGAAATGCCAGCACACCTCCTACTCCTGCTAATATTCCATCAACTATAAGATGATTGACAAGCGTATCGGGAAAATTTTTAACGAAAATACCAGAAAGCCAGATTACAAAACTTTCAATCCATTTTTGAGGATATGCTCCTATTGTAAATGTAGTATAAAAAGTCAACCACATGAAAAACAAAAAGATAGGTATACCTAAATATTTATTGGTTAAAATATTATCTATTTTGTCGCTCAGACTTGTGTTTAATTTCTTTTTACGTTTTAGGGTTTCCTTTAGTGCTCCAGAGATGAAAGCGTATTTTGCATCGGTAAAAATATTTTCGGCGGTATCGCCATATTGCTTTTCTATAATTTTAATATTTCGTTTTACGACATTATCAATACTTTGAAAGTTTGATAAATCCTGTGCCAATTTCACTACTTCCGGATCTTTTTCAATTAATTTAATTGCAAAAAATCTCTCCGATACCCTATTAAAAATCGCTAAATCATCCGCTTTTTTAAGTTCGGCTCTGATTTCGGTTATAGCTTTTTCAATAGTTTCGCCATAGTTTATATGTATATGTCTTACAGTTTTGTCTCTGTCGTAAGCAACATCTGCCGCTTTTTTAAGCAAGTTGTGAATACCTCTACCTCTCGTTGCAACCGTGGGAACAATAGGTATTCCTATCAATTTGCCCAAGTATTCGTAGTCTAAAGTATTGCCGCTTTGTTCAAACTCATCGTACATATTGAGAGCCAATACCACCTTAATATCCATATCAATAAGCTGGGTGGTAAGGTATAAACTTCTTTCCAAATTTGTTGCATCTACAACATTGACAACAACATCGGGCAGATTTTTGAGTATATAATCTCTAACAAAAAGTTCTTCGGGCGAATAAGCTGTAAGTGAATATGTGCCGGGTAAATCCGTTATTTTGTAATCTATTCCATTTTTAGTTATGTTCAACTCTTTTGCTGCGACCGTAACTCCGGCGTAGTTACCTACCCTTTCGTTAGCTCTACCAATTTTATTAAAAAGGGTGGTTTTCCCCGAATTTGGATTTCCAACAAACGATAAATATAACTTATTGTATTGTGTTTTATGATTATTATTAAAATCGCCGAAAACAGCTTCAGTTGAGCCGTTGCTCTCACAAATAACATCAATATTATCGGGATTTATTTTCTCTACTTCTATTAATTCCGCTTCACTATTCCTGATACTAACATTATAACCTAAAATACAGTATTCAACAGGGTCTTTTAGCGGAGCTTTTCTTATCACCTTAACAGGTTTGCCTACTATAAAACCCATCTCCATGATGCGTTTTCTGAACGCTCCAATACCCTTTACTCTCGTAATAACACCTACTTCGCCCTGTTTTAGATTTGTTAATAACATTAATTTATCCTTATTTAGATTAAATAAATTTAGTGCAAATGTAATACAGAATTTGATAACAAAAAGGTTTTTGTGGATATAAATTAAATTTTATCTGGAAAGCATCATACATTTCATTGAAAAGCAACAACATACATAAGAGATGCGTTTTATAAAATAAATACCTATTTTTGTAAAATAAATTACCTTCTACAGAAAAAAAACGATATGACAACAACTGAAGCCTACGAAACGAAAGAAGCATTAGAAATGTACACAGTAGCAAATGAGTTTTGCATTTTTACCGAAAACATTTCAGAATACAAATCCAAAAGTATTTTACTGTTTTACTCAAGAATATTGCCAATGCTTTACGTAAAGGGTTCGCTGCTAAAAAATATTGATTACGACGAAAATTTCCCGAGTGAAAGGTTTGTTACCGAAGAAATTTGGGAAAATGTATTCGAAACTGTTAAAAATAAATTATCCGATGATGATATATTTTATGCTTCATACGATTTCAATACCGATTTAACCGAAACCAAATCGAGTATAGCTGAGAACATAGCCGATATCTATCAGGATTTGAAAGACTTTACCATTCAATTTTCAGAAGGATTGGTTTATCAAAAAAACAATGCTGTTTCCGATTGCAAAACATTATTTACAAACCACTGGGGTAACAGAATTTGTCTACTTATGCCTGCTTTGCACGATAAAATATACACAACATCTGAAAATAATTACTATTAGTTTTTTTACAAAATGTTAAAATAAGCTCGTAGATGAATAAAGAATTGTACCTTTGCACTTTTTAAGCGATTAAAAATTTCATAATATGAAAGGCACAAAATACATTTTCACTACCGGAGGTGTAACTTCTTCGTTAGGAAAAGGAATAATAAGTTCATCATTGGCAATGCTTCTTATAGAAAGGGGTTTAAGAGTTACAATTCAGAAATTAGACCCTTATATTAACATTGACCCGGGTACTCTTAATCCCTACGAACACGGCGAGTGTTACGTTACCGATGACGGTGCCGAAACTGATTTAGATTTAGGACACTACGAAAGATTTACCAACGTTAGTACAAGTCAAGCAAACAATGTTACAACCGGCAAGATTTACCTGAGCGTAATTGAGAAAGAACGCAGAGGCGATTACCTTGGCGAAACTGTTCAGGTTATTCCCCACATAACTGATGAAATTAAAGAAAGGATAAAATTACTGGGGAATAGCGGGGAATACGACGTTGTAATTACCGAAATTGGTGGTACGGTTGGCGATATTGAAGCCCTACCCTACATTGAGGCATTACGTCAAATGAAATGGGAGCTCGGAAACCAATGTATTGATATACATTTAACACTTGTACCTTACCTATCCGCAGCAGGAGAATTAAAAACAAAACCCACACAACACTCGGTAAAACAACTACTATCGTATGGAGTTCAACCCGATATTATAGTTTGCCGCACCGAAAAATATTTAAATAAAAATATTAGAGATAAAATTGCTTTATTTTGCAACATTAGTCCCAGAGCCGTCATACAATCGATTGATGTTAGCAACATATACGAAGTTCCATTGCTTATGCACAAAGAAGGCTTAGACCAAGTTGTCATTGAAAAAATGCAACTAAAAGCGAAACGTGCTCCAAATTTGAACAAATTAATACACTTTTTGGATAAGTTAAAAAATCCAATAGGTGAAGTAAATATCGGACTTGTAGGCAAATATGTAGAACTTCCAGATGCTTACAAATCAATATCCGAAGCCTTTGTTCATGCAAGCGCTCAAAACAGATATGCGGTTAAGCTAAAAATGATCCAGTCGGAGTTTCTCAACGACAAAAACGCAGCCAAAATACTTAAAGGTTTGGATGGCATACTGGTAGCACCAGGCTTTGGACAAAGAGGTTTTGAAGGTAAAATATCGGCGGTAAAATATTCGAGAGAAAACAATATACCATTTTTAGGTATCTGCTTTGGAATGCACGCTGCTGCTGTTGAATTTGCACGAAATGTTTTAAACCTAGAAGACGCTAATAGCTACGAAATAAACCCCGATACAACAAATCCGGTTGTTAGTATCATGGATGACCCGAAAAAGGCTGATAAAAAGGATGGAACCATGCGACTAGGAAAGTATAAGTGCACTATAAAACCCGACACTATTGCTTGGAACGTGTACAAAAAAGATACCATTGAAGAACGACAAAGACATCGCTACGAATTTAACAGCAAATATATTAAACAATTTGAAAAAGCAGGTGCTGTTATTTCGGGAACGAATCCTGACAATGATTTGATAGAAATTTTTGAAATAAAAAATCACCCATGGTTTGTTGCAGTTCAATTTCACCCCGAATACAAAAGCACAGTCGAAAAACCTCACCCATTATTTGTCAAATTCGTTAGAGCTGCCATTACTTACAAAAAAAAGAACAATAATAAAATTAAAAAATAAATATATTTCACTTAACTAAATTATGAGTAAAACAAACATAATAGGCATTGTACTACTTGTAGCCGTACTTATAGGCTATAGCCTGTGGATGGCTCCAACTAAGGAAGAAAGAATTGCACTCCAGCAAAGAGCCGATTCGATTAGAAGAGTACAAATTGCCGACTCTATTGCTAATGCTATTCTACTGGAAGAAGCACGTGCAATAGAGGATTCTTTAAGTAAAATTCAAGCCGAAACAGACTCAATTACGAGACCGTTCGCCATTAACGACACTTTGAGCGATAAACTGTACACATTTGAAAACGACGATATAAAACTTAAAATAGCTGCAAAAGGCGGACGCATTTGGTCGGCTCAGCTTAAGCCATTTGTAACCTACGACTCACTTCCACTTATACTATTTGAAGGCAACGAAAATGAATTTGGTTTCGATATCAGTACCGCCGATTTAAGAATTGTTAATACTAATGACTTGATTTTTGAACCCTTTTCGACTGAGGGAGATTCGGTATTTGTCTCAGGTCAAGGAATTACTCAATTTTCAGTAAGGTACTATCCCGAAAAAAATGACTCGACTAACAATAGCTACATAGAGTACATATATACAATGGAGGCAGAAGGATTTAATGTTGATTTTGACATTAAATTCGTCAATATGCAGAAATATTTTGCCCGAAATATGATTGACATTCCTCTAAAATGGAAAACCACACTGCTCCAACAAGAAAAAAACTTGAAGAACGAATTGGCTCAAACTACTGTGTTTTACATGAACTCAGCCAACGAAGTTGATAAATTGAAACCCAGTAGAAAAGAAGATAAATATCGCACTTCGGGAGAAATAAAATGGATTTCGTACAAGCAGCAATTCTTTTCGTGCCATTTAATAGCCGACAACACATTTACAGGTGCTGAAGTTAGCGTTAAAAATGCCGATAATTCTAACAGGGAACTAAAAGAAATGCAAACGCATTTATTGTTTTCGTTAGATAATGCTAACAACCAAGAATACAATATGCGATGGCTTTTCGCTCCTACAAAGTATAAAATAATGCGCGGCGAAAAACTTAACCTTGAAAGACAAATACCTTTAGGTTGGGAGTTCTTTTTAATGCAGTGGATTAATAGAGGTCCCGTTTTGCTTATTTTTAACTGGTTAGAATCTTTTAACCTAAACTACGGTATCATAATTTTAATTCTTACAATTTTTATCAAACTATTACTGCTTCCTATTGCGTATAAAACGTATATGTCGCAAGCAAAACAGAGAGTATTAAGACCCGAAATTGAAGAAATAAATAAAAAGTACCCTAAACAAGAAGATGCTGTAAAGAAACAACAAGCCACAATGGACTTGTATAAAAGAGCCGGAGTAAATCCCATGTCGGGTTGTGTTCCTATGTTGCTGCAGTTACCTATTCTTATAGCTCTTTTCAGGTTTTTCCCATCTTCATTTGAACTCAGGCAGCAATCGTTTTTGTGGGCAACCGACTTGTCGTCGTACGACTCTATACTTGATTTGCCTTTTAACATACCTTTCTACGGCGACCACGTGAGTTTGTTCACCTTGCTTATGACTATCTCTACCGTCATTTATACTTATATAAATAACAAATTGATGGGGACTTCAAGTCAACAGATGCCTGGAATGAAATTTATGATGTATTTAATGCCTATTATGTTCTTAGGGCTATTTAATAATTTCTCATCAGGATTGAGCTATTACTACTTACTTACAAACTTGTTCTCGTTCTTACAAATGTTTATTTTCTACAAAGTTGTTGACGAAGATAAACTTCACAAAAGACTACAAGAAAACAAAAAGAAACCCGCAAAACGCTCATCGTTCCAAAAAAGATTGGACGAAGCCATGAAAATGCAACAAAAATCGAAAAGATAAAACATTCTTTTTACAAACGAGTTTGTATGCCCATATTGCGTACATTTAATAAAAATACACTTATTCTGACTGTACATTTGTGCATGCTATTGCTATTTTGTTTCAATACTGCAAAAAAAACGTATTCGCAAGACCTGAATAATGAAACAACTAAAGTTGATTCTAAATTTTCTTTTCATGTAGAAGGTGCTCATTTGATGGACTATTTTTTTGATCGTGAGCATCCGAAATTTTACAACCAATACAATTTTGGCACTCACCTGAAGTATAGTGTTAATATTGATAAGTACAAACTTTACGACAAACTGTACAGAAATCCAACTCAAGGAATTGGATTGTATTCGGTATTGTACAATTCCAAGCATTTTGGGTACATTGCAGCTTTATACTATAATTTGGAAATACCAATAAGCAATCCTAACAAGAAATATTTATTCGGATACACTATCAATGGAGGTTTTGCGTACGTTAATAGTCCCGAAATTATTATAAACTTCGACAATAGAAATATTGTTTCGTCAAAGTTTAATATCTATTTTGAATTAAAACTCAATTTCGACTACAACAAAAACGCAACTCCTGGTGTTTCAATTGGTTTTAAACACTATTCAAATACCGCTTTAAAACTTCCTAACATAGGTTTAAATATGCTAACCGCCGATTTTCACCTGACAAAATATAACAACAAAAAAATCACTACCGATAATTACACTATACCAAAGCATAATTTTTACACTCAATTTAATTTTGCCCTTGGTACCGGAACGAGACAAATTATTGAAGACAGAGAACTTGTTGTAAAAAACAGCCTTACAGCCGAAGTTTTGCTTGGCATTTCTCACAAATATCGCATAGCAATGGGAGCTAATTGCGGCTTTACTTGGGGGCAAAAAAGTTTGTCCGACACCGACTTTTACAAAGATATAAATCAACTGACTTCTATTTCATTGTTAGCCGGTTGGGATTGGATTGTTCACGATAAGCTATACTTGCCTATACGTTTTGGTTATTATTTAAAACGCAACGAGGCTTTGTGGGAAAAAAAGCCATATTACGAAAAAGCCGGCATGGCGTACAATATTAATAAAAATTTAAGCGCTAGCCTAGTAATAAAAGCACATTATTTTGTTGCCGATATTTTGGAATTTAATGTTATATACAGCTTAAAACCTAACAAAAACAAGTTGTAAAACCAACAAAGGTGCTTTTTCAAGCACCTTTGTCAGACTAACCAAAAACTAAAACAAAAATATTACTTACCATTACCTTTAATAACAGTAAGCACTGTATAAACTAATATTTTAAAATCCATTGCTAAAGTCATATTTTCTAAGTACAAAATATCAAACTTAAGCCTTTCAATCATTTGATCAACATTTTCAGCATAACCGTATTTTACTTGTCCCCACGAAGTTATGCCAGGTTTAACGCGATGCAGTAGCTTATAATGCGGAGCCCTTTCTACAATTTGATCTATAAAGAACTGTCTTTCCGGGCGAGGTCCAACCAAAGACATTTTTCCTATAAGAACTGTAAAAAACTGAGGAATTTCGTCCAAACGAGTTTTACGCATAAACAGACCGAATGGTGTAATACGTTTATCACCTTCTGATGACAATGCAGGTCCGTTTTGTTCGGAATTGACGTACATTGAACGAAACTTAGGAATATTAAAAGGTTTGCCCTTATAACCTATACGTTCTTGAAAATAAAATATAGGTCCCTCCGATGATAATTTTACTCCTATCGCTAAAGCAGCATACACGGGCAACAGTAATATAATAGCAATCAATGAACCGAATATGTCTATTAAACGCTTGACTTTTAGCTGCCAAAAAGGCATATAATTGAAATCTAAACGAATAAGCGGTGTTTTGTAAATTGAAGTCGTTTTAACTGCTCCTATCAAAATATCTTCCACCTCGGGGATAATGTTTACTACGACAGACAAATCTTCGACTTCGGCAACAATCTTCTCTATTGTATCTTGTTCCGAACGCTCTATTGCTATTATTACTTCATCGATATTGTGTTCCTTTATTATTCTTGATAATTCGGAATAATGACCTAAATTAGGCATAGATTCCTCTAATATATATTTAGGATAAGTTTGTGCATAAACAAATCCTACTATAATATTTCCGGTAGATTTTTTCTGATTTTTTATATCATTGTATATGCTGACAGCATTACCATTGCTACCGACTATTACAGTTCGGAAACCTATTTTTCTGTTGTGTATTTTGCTCTGTGTGTTTGATATAAATATAAAACGCGGTATAAATGTTAGCGTAAACTGAATAGCAAACAAAATCAAAAAATATTCGTAATACCTTTTATAATCATCTACTAAATCGTCGAGAATTAGTAAAAAGAAAATTATTACTACTCCAATTAATACTGCAATAAAGGTTTGGCTGAGCATTTGAACTCTCGCCTTACGATACAAATCTTCGTAAGTTCCAATCAAATAATAAATTGCTATCCAAAAAATGGGTATCAATATAATTCCCAAGTAAAAATTGCCATCGGTTGATAAAGACGAAATTGTACTCTCAAAATCCCAAAGTTCGTTCGATTTTCTGATAAAAGAAAACAACACCCACGTAATCATAGCCGAAATAAAATCGGCTGCAACAAACTTAATCTTATATCGTCTTTGGTTCATCTTTTATAGGTTTTATTCGGGGAAGTTGATTAGTTTGATATTGTCTAAATACACCTCCGAAAATTCATTGGTATTACCAATGTTTCTTCCTGTAAAATAAATTTTAAACTTCTTGCTACTGCTGAAATTAGACAAAGTAGCAGTTAAGTTCACATATATCTTGTTCCACGCTTCGCTAGGATTAATATTTAAGATTGGATGCTGAACCGGAGCAGTTCCCTGAGTTATAATTCCTACAGAAAAGACAATGTTGCACTTATAACTCAATTCTAAAAAACATTCTCTGCCATTTGTAGGCAACTCGTAATTATTTACAGTTTGCCATTCGAAAAATACGGTATCAGTTGCAACCTTAGCTCCTGCGGCGTAGTTATTGGTTTCGCCCTCAACAAGATTATTAAGTTCGGGAAACGAAAAACGCTCAATATCAATGTTGCTGAAATTTGTTTTTTCAAATGTGTTGTTTGGAGACTCAAAATCCTCTATAAATTGAAACACCGACCTATTATGATATTTAAAAGTAATATTGTCGATACTGACGATAGAATCTTTAAACAGCTCAATATTCTGCTCCGAAACGTCGTAGAAAGGATATGGAACCCTAGTGCCTTTTATTCCGTTCATTTTTATGCCTGCATAGAAATTAAATGCCGTATTACCTTCTTTTATAATGGGGCACCTAAAAGGCAATTCAAAAGCTCCTATAAGTGTATTTCCGTCGTAAACCCAAATGTCTGTAATTTTGCTATATGCCGTTCCTTGCAAGTTATCGGCTTGCAAATCGGCGCTGTTAATACTTAAATATGATGGTACTAGATCTTCAGGTTGCGGTTTGCACGAAACAAGAACAACCAATACCAACATTGCAAGTGTTTTAAGTATTTTTCGCATCTTAAGTGTTTGAGTTAGTTTATAATTTGTTTTCAATTTTTTCTAATATTTTATATGCAACAATTAGGGCGTCATTGCCGTCGTCGATGGTAACAATAGGTTCGTCGTTGTTGAGAATTGAGTCGGCAAAACTTTTTAATTCCTCAACAATTGCATTAGTGTGAATAACAATAGGCGTTTCAATCAGAAGGTTAAAATTGCCCTTTTCATTGTTGATTTTTGTAACCGACACTATAGAACTTCCATTTTCTACCGGTTCTTTATTTGATTCAACCAGTTTGATAATTTCTGTTTTTTTATCAAGAAAATCTACTGTAACAAAAGAATCGTTCTGAAAGAAACGCATTTTTCTCATATCAACGCTTGCAATCCTGCTTGCCGTAAGGTTAGCAACACAACCATTTGTAAATTCTATTCTAGCGTTAGCCAAATCCGGCGAACTTGAAACTAGGGTAACACCGCTGGCTGTTATTTTCTTAACATTCGATTTTACAACATTCAGCACAATATCAATATCGTGTATCATGAGGTCGAGTACAACAGGAACATCGCTACCTCTCTTTTTATATCTCGAAATTCGGTGAGCTTCAATATATTTGGGTTTGTTGATAAACTGTTTTGCTGCTATAAATGCCGGATTAAATCTTTCTACGTGTCCGACCTGAACTTTAACATTGGCTTCGTAAGCTATGCTCCTAAGTTTATCTGCTTCTTGGGGTGTGGCTACAATGGGTTTTTCTATAAAAACATGTCTGCCTCGTTTTAGCGTTTTTGTTGCTGCTTCAAAATGTGCAACGGTAGGAGTTACAATATCAACGGCATCGCATTCTTCTATCAATTCTTCAATACTGTCGAAATGTTTAATGCCATATTCTTCAGATACTTGTTCGGCTATACGCGGGTCGGTATCGTAAAAACCGACCAACTCTAATTGGTCAACCTGCTTAATACATTGAATATGTATTTTTCCTAAGTGTCCGGCTCCTATTACTCCAATTTTTATCATTCGTTGTTTCTTTACTTAATACTTTAAAGGGGTTTTTTTATGCACAATGGTTGTATGACATAATAATATTTTATTTTCCTGCCGATTTAATACTCATATTTAACTCATAACCAATAATTAATATTGTAATATTAAAATTTATCCATACCATAACTATAATTAATGTACCTATTGAACCATATAGCACATTGTACCTTGCAAAATTTTCTAAATAAAAATTGAATAAAAGTGTAGCAACAACTGCCATTATTGTAGCTAAAGTCGCTCCCGGCGATATAAAGCGAAATCGTGTTGATTTTGCCGGTGCAAAATAATACAAAAATGAAATTGTAAAAAAGCATAGAGCTAATATTACTATCCATTTTAGTACATAAATTAAATAATAGTAAAACTTATACTGAACATTTACTACTTCATTTTGTAATATAAACTTTATAAACTTAGGTCCTATAGCTAGCAACGCAATTGCTATTATCATTAGAACCGACAGAACTAGAAAAAGCATCAAAGATGTTATTCTTTGCTTAAGCTTACTTCTGTTCTCTTCTACGTAAATAGACTTGTTGAAAGCATCAATAAGACTGTTTATTCCATTGGTTGCAAATAAAAACATTAGTATAAGTCCCAACGACAATAAGCCTCCTCTGGGGCGTGTTACTATGTCGAATATAACATTTTCCACCACCGAATATATACCGCTGGGGATGACATCTTCCATTAGTTGTAGTAAACTATCCTGAAAACCCGGAAAAGGCAAATATGGGATTATAGTAAAAAAGAACACTATCCCCGGAAAAATTGAAAGTAAAATACTAAAACTTGTAGCTGCTGCTCTAATTCCTATCGAGCTTTTGGTTATGCTCTTAAAAAAAAACACGCCTACTTCGTATATCGGAACTTTGTCGAAACCCGGTAAACTTGCAGTTTTGATATAATGAATTACTTTTTTGACAAATGGTTTGTTTAGTAATGCTTTTGAAAATTTCGCAACTACTGCCGATAGCTTATTAATAAATTTTTTCATCTAAAACTAACTTATTGTCAACAAGCTCATATCAAGACTGCTAATATGATGTGTTAAGGCTCCTATCGAAACGTAATCGACTCCGCATCGAGCATACTTTCTGACTGTTGATAGATTAACTCCTCCCGAAGCTTCTGTCTCGTACCTACAATCTATCAATTTTACAGCTTTTTTTAAATCACTATAACTAAAATTATCAAGCATAATACGGTTAACTTTGCCTACGGCAAGAACCTGATTGACTTCGTCAATGTTGCGTGTTTCTATTTCAATTGGTAAATTCAGATTATTTTTTTCCAGATAATTGACACAAGCTCCGATGGCATTAGATATTCCTCCTGCAAAATCAATATGATTGTCTTTTATCAAAATCATGTCATACAATCCAAACCTATGATTTTCTGCTCCTCCATCTCTTACTGCTTGTTTTTCCAGCTGACGTAGCAAAGGAGTCGTTTTACGTGTGTCAACAACTTTTGTATCAAAGCCTTTAAGTTTGTCAACTATTTTTCGAGTATAAGTGGCAATACCACTCATCCGTTGCATGAAATTTAATGCCGTACGTTCGGCTGTGAGCATGCTAATGGATGAGCCGGATATTTCCATAACTATATCTCCGTATTTAACGGGCGTTCCATCTTCTATAAAAATATTTACTTCTAATGTGTTGTCAACTTGTAAAAACACTTCTTTAGCAATGTTAACTCCTGATACAACGCCACTTTCTTTAATTTTTAGTTGGCATTTACCTTTGGTTTCCGAAGGTACGGTTGATAATGATGTATAGTCGCCATTGCCTATATCTTCCTTAAGAGCTTGCTTAATAATATCCGATACTGTCATAGTTCAGTGTATGTAATGAAACGACAAAAGTACTATTTATTCTTTTTCAAAATGTAACTGCAATATCAATTCTTTACCTTTTTCGTTTTTGGTAAGGCAATACACATCAAATTTGTTATCCTTACTTCTGTACTCTCCAATAAAAAATTTTGAATCTCCTTTTGAAGTACCTTTTTGTAAAATATTGAAATAATCGCTTGGATATTCTCTAAAAAATGATTTTAAAACCATTTCAGCTTGTGCTTTACTAAACACACCGTCTGATGTAGGTGTTATTATCTCAACATTATTGCTAAAACAATTTGATAGAGCAGTAGAATTTGACTTGAAAATGTACTCCGATACAATATCCAAACTGCAATTTTCTTTAACTGAAATGTTTTGTGAAAATGATATTGATGTGAAAAATATAGATAATGTCAATAAAAAAATACGCATATAAATACTTTTTTGTATATCACTAGACTTAAACTCCATTATTAGCAACAATTATTGAGCCAAATTGGCAAAAATGCAACAATTTAACTAAAAGAAATGAAACAAACTATAGCTTAAATGAGAACCCCACTCTGGCTTCCCAAAATACAGACCCGCCTTCTAATTCAAAATTGGCTGCAAATTTATTGGTGAAAAAATATCTAGCTCCGGCATGTCCTCCTAGTGACAGACGAGTTTTCGGATAAACACCATTATAATTATGGGGATAATCAAAAAACACTACACCAATATCTGCCCCACCGTATAAGTCAAGATTATCAACTATTTGTAAATGTTCCGAAAAATGATAGCTGATGCCAAATGCTGTACAAAAAGCCTGTATTCGGGTTGTTTCACCCATATTTCGGTACGGATAATTTCTGTAATTAAAATCGGCTCGAAAAGAAAAAAAGTTGTCGGAAAAATATTCGAAATTTAAATAAACCGGAATACCGTAGTTTGCAACACTTGCTCCGAAATTAATTTGAAAATCGTTTTTACGATATGAGGCTTGACCAAATACTTCTGCTGTTGCAACGAGCAGGATAAGGGTAATTATTAGTTTTTTTGTCTTCATAAGTCTTTTTTTAGTTGATATGGAACTCACATGCTTTATACTATTTACCTTGTCAGTTTAGTTTAGTTGGCGTGTCAGTTTCATATATTATTTTAATTAATATTTATTACTAAAAAAGTACTCGGCATTGCGCCGAGTACCTAAAATACTAAAATCCCGAGGAATTGGAATTTTAGTAAAAAGCATCAGCCCGTGGGGCTGATAAAAACCAAAAACCCACTTAATATATATCAACAACTATGCCAAGTTAACACTTTATTAAATATTTATTTAACTTTTTATTTTTTTATTGCTTTATTAATGATTTTATTGATAAAACACTAAATTTGTAGTTTTAAAAACAAAAAAAACTAATTTAAATATTAACATATGAAAAAACAGTTTTTATTAGTACTAATTACCTTTTTTTCTGTTATTGTAGTAGCTCAAGAAAGCTTGCCCAACAACGGTTTGAAATATTACATGACACCCGAAGAAGCTGCAAAAAAACACTTGATAGGCAAAGGCTTTGTTGAAACACTACCTCCAACTGGCGAAATAAATAGTATTGCTGAATTTAGCTATAACGATGGTGTGTTAGTACGCTATCCTTTTGGCATCCCTATAGCTTTGATAAAAGAAATAGCTAAAGATGCTAAAGTTTTAACTATTGTAGCTAATAGTAGTCAGCAAGCAACCGTCACTGCGCAGTACCAAAGCAATGGTGTTAATTTAGACAACTGTTCATTTATTATTGCCTACACCGACTCGTATTGGACAAGAGATTACGGTCCGTGGTATATAACATATGGCGATAAAAAAATTGGTATTGTAGATTTCCCATACAACAGACCCAGACCTAACGATAACGAAATTGCAAAAAAAATAGCTCAGCTTCAAGGTATCGAATGGTTTGGAATGAACGTAATTCATACAGGCGGCAATTACATGTGCGATGGTTACAATACGGCTTCTTCTACAACTCTTGTTTATGAAGAAAACCATACTCAAACTCATCAGCAGATTGATGATAAAATGAGAGATTACCTAGGTATTAATAATCATATGGTGGTTGAAGACCCTAACGGCACGTACATTGACCATATCGACTGCTGGGGAAAATTTTTAGCGCCTGATAAAATTTTAATACGCCAAGTCCCTCCAAGCCATCCAAGATACAGTGCAGTTGAAGAAACTGCAGCTTACTACGCTCAGCAAACAAACGAATACGGTAAAAAATACACGGTTTATAGAGTTTACAACCCTAACAACGAGCCATACTCAAATTCTTTGATAATAAAAAATAAGGTTTTCGTACCTCTGAAAGGAACTGTAAACGATGCTGCTGCAATTTTAACATATAAAGAGGCAATGCCCGGGTACGAAGTTATAGGCGTAGTTGAAAACCCAGGCACTCCCTGGGAATCTACGGATGCGCTACATTGCAGGACACACGAACTCGCCGATTTAGGTCAGCTCAGAATTGTACATACTCCCTTGTATGACAGTATTGAGCAAAACAACGGCTTTGAAATAAATGCTGACATAATTTCATACTCAAATAGCAATATATACGCCGATAGCACATACCTTATATATAAGGTGAACAATGGAGATTTTGATACTATTGTAATGCAAAAAGTGTCGGCTGACAAATATACTGCTAATATTCCACAGCAAATTGAAGGTAGTTTGATATGTTACTACATTGAATCAAAGGACGAGTCGGGAAGAACTTCAAGACATCCGTACATTGGAAGTGCCGACCCGCACATGTTTATAGCTAAATTGTCACAAGTCGCAGATATTACTGTTACTCCCGACGAACTTCTGTTTAACACCTACTCGCATGCTGTAGAAGGGCTCAAAGTTAATATTTATAACTATTCGTCGCAAGAAGTAACAATTAACGACATCAATTGGCAAGGTTCTGTATTAGGCTGGTGGGCTGATTCTACTTCAATGGTTCTACCTTATGTAATTCAACCAGGTGATTCAACAGCTATAGATGTTTTTATTGATTTAAACACAACTCTTAACCATATTCTGACAGATACAATGTTTATTACTTCAGAAGCTAGTACACACAAAGTGGTTATTACTGCAAATCCTGAATTATTTAACGATATATCGACGGAAAATAACAATTTATTATCGGTTTATCCCAACCCATGCGACAAATACATATTATTTAAATACAACAGCAACAATAATTCAAAAGTTATTATTGATGTTTACGATACAAAAGGTCAATTTGTTGCTCAGCCTGTAAATGCCGTATGTAATAACGGATTTAACGAATTTTACTGGAATCTGGACTCTAAAAAAGGTGGTAAAATCGATAGCGGTATTTACTATTTTGTTTTAAACAATAATAGTAAGGTTATAAGAGGAAAATTTATTGTAAAATAAATTTCTTTTCTCAGACGATAGGTTTTTCAACCCAATCATTGTTAAGTTTTATTACCTCAACAAGTTTTGCTACAGCGATTTGTTGAGGTACTTTATTTAAAACAAGATTTTGTTTTTTATAAATGCTTACAACACCCGGTCCCGCACCAATGTAGCCGTAATCTGCATCGTTCATTTCTCCGGGTCCGTTTACTATACAGCCCATAACGGCTATTTTCAAATGTGTTAAGTGGTTTGTTGCTTCTTTTACTTCAGAAAGCATTTCCGAAATGTTAAACAGTGTACGACCACACGAAGGACAAGCTATATACTCGGTTTGAGTGTTTTTTTTGCGAGTTGCTTGTAAAATGCTATTTAGCAGTTTGCTTAAGGTTTCAAGTTCAAAATTATTGTTGTGTAGCCACAAAGCATCGGTTATCAATCCGTTTAGCAATCTATTACTCAAATGTATTGACAAATCAACATGTAGTTTATTTATATCGCTAATTTCAGAACTGATTTTGAATATGGAATTTTTATTTTCGTTAATGTTCGTAGCATGAAAATCATCATAAGATATTGATTTACAATCAGCAGGCACAATAATTTGCCTGACTTTTTCATTATTGTTATTCATCAAGTATGGCTTGTCATTATTGGAGACAATAACGCTATATGGCTTGTGTTTTTCAACTTCTGCATCTTTGCTGATGCAAATCACTTCTTCATTGAAAACACTTTTATCAATTTTGATTTTTCTTTTAGAAGCATTTTCATTATACCTTTCGGCTATCAGTTTTGCAATAGGAATTTCGTCAATAGGATCTCCGGTAATTGATACTCTGATGGTATCGCCTAATTTTTTATCAAGCAAATACCCTATTCCAACCGATGATTTTACAATAGCATCAACTCCGTCGCCTGCTTCAGTTACACCCAAATGCAAAGGATAATTAAACAACTTTTGATTAAAGACTTCGACTAACTTTTCGTATGCCTCAATCATAATGTTTACATTACTTGCTTTGAGCGAAAAAATCAAATTATGAAATCCGTACTGGTAAAACATATTGGCAAATTCGCTTGCACTCTGCACCATACCTGTCGATGTGTTTCCGTATCTTTCAAGAATTCGTCTGCTCAATGAGCCGTGATTAACTCCAACTCTGATGGCAGTCCCGTTTTGCTCGCACACCTTTATCAATGGCAAAATTTTATCGGAAATCATTTCCAGCTCCAAATTGTACTCTTTATCAGTGTACTGCAGCTTGCTTGACGCTTTACCTACGTAATTTCCAGGATTTATTCTGACCTTATCGGCAACATAAGCAGCAGCTTCCGCAACTTTTGAACTAAAATGAACATCGGCTACCAAAGGTTGATTAAAGCCATTGCTCCTAAGCTTTTTCTTTATCTCCGAAAAAGATTTTACTTCACGCAGACCTTGTGTTGTAATTCGCACAATTTCACATCCTGAATTGAACAACCTTTCGCACTGATTAACCGTTGCGTCAATATCGTTGGTATTGGTATTTGTCATCGACTGTATTACAATAGGATTATTACCGCCAATTACGCAATTACCAACTGTTACTTCTTTTGAGTTATATATTATTGCCATTGAAAAATCTTTACTTTTTATACGTACTGCAAAGGTAAATATTCCAATCGTTTTGCAAAACAAATTTTAGACTTATTAAAATAACAATGCAAAAAATCGCATCAAGCCAATTAGAAAAAATAATTACCTTTGTAAAAACTATGCTTTGCATAAAATTGTTTCGATAATTTTTGCCATCAGAATATAATATTATTCGATTTGCGGAGTTATCTAATAAATAATTTCTACGTTTAACGTGAGTAACCTTCTACAAATAAATTTTATGTACACGCAAATATTACGCACACTCAAACAGAAGAAACATGCCATAATGGCGTTTTTTTTAATATCAACTTTTTCTTTTCAAGTAAATTCTCAAACTGTCGATTATGGCTTATGGCGAGACCATTTTCCATACAACAGCGTAAAATCGGTTTTGCAAAAAGATGCTCAAATTTATGCTGCAACTCCATACAGCATAATGATTTACGACAATAACGACAATTCCATAAGGCGATTAAACAAAGTAATGGCTGGCGGACTTTCGGATATCAATATAAGTGATATCGCACTTTGCAAACAACTTAACAGCATTATTGTCGCATACAGCAATACCAATATTGATATTATTAAAAACGATAGAATTATCAATATATCAGACATATACAGAAAAAGCATTTTAGGTAATAAGACAATTAATTCTATTTTCATTAAAGGCAAAAATGCTTACTTGGCATGTGGATTTGGTATTGTGGTACTCGACATTGAACGTGAAGAAATTAAAGATACATATTATATTGGTTCCGAAGGTTCGCAAATTAACGTTTACGATATAGCGTTTTCGGATACTGAAAACAAATTTTATGCTGCCACCGAAGCAGGTTTACTAACGGCTGATGCAAGTTCTAACTTAGCATATTTCAACAACTGGAAAGCTGATTTAAGTCTGAACGAACCCAACGCCGAATACAATTTTGTCGCTATAATCGATAATAGCATCATCACCAATATTGTTAAACCGCAATGGGCAGACGATACAATTTTTATCAAACAAAACAACTCATGGGAAGTTTTGGATTACAGCAATTTAGAGCCTAAAAAATCTTTCAAAGTCTGCAACAATAAGTTTGTTGTAGCGAGTTATTCCAGAATTAATATATACTCAAGTACCGGTCAAAGAGAAGAAACTATAAGAAACTATAATCCTGGTGTAATCGCTCCAAATGACGCTATAATCGACAGCGATAACAATATTTGGGTTGCGGACGAAAACACAGGTTTGAGAAAAATTAGAGAAAACGACGAAGCTGAAAAATATATTTTTAACGGACCCGATTCGCCAAAATCTGTGGCTATAGACTACAGAAACGGCAGCTTATGCGTTGTTGCTGGCGGTAAAGACGGTTCTTTTGGAAATATTTGGAATCAGGCAGAATTGTTTCAATATACCGACAGAAAATGGAGTTCGTACACCAGAAAAGATTTTCCACAATTGGATTCCATTCGCGATTTCGTTTCTGTTGCTATTAATCCTTCGGATAAAAATCACATTTACGCCGGCTCGTGGGGCTATGGTTTGTTTGAATTTAAAGATGGGCAACTTATTGATATACATAATAATAACAATAGCACCTTGCAGTTTATGTCCGGCTCAAATTATATAAGAATCGGAGGTTTAAAATTCGATGACAATAATAATTTGTGGGTTACAAATTCGGGAGCTGGTAATTTACTTTCGGCTAGAAAGCCTAACGGGCAATGGATTTCATTTAATTTGGGCGAAGCCGGTTCGGGCTACGAAATAGCAGGCATTGCTATTGATCACGCCGGCAATAAGTGGATACAAATGAGAGATAACAACTTGCTTGTTTTTAGCGATAACAACACTCTTGAAAATAATTCAGACGATAGAGGCAAAAAACTCACTAACGCAGTTGGAAATGGTGCTTTACCTAGTGCTCACATAAATTGCATAGAAATTGACAAAACAGGACAGCTTTGGCTTGGAACCGACGAAGGTGTTTATGTTATATATTCGCCCAGCTCGGTTTTTAGAGGTGGTAATTATGACGCTCAAAATATTAAAGTCGAACGCGACGGAGCTGTGTACAACCTACTTGAAACCGAGATTGTAACAGCAATTGCCATTAACGGAAATAATGAAAAATGGTTTGGTACTAATAATTCGGGAGCATTTTTGATGTCGGAAGACGGAACTGAAGAAATTCTGCATTTTACTGCCGAAAACTCTCCGCTTATTTCAAATCAAATTATGGATATAAAAATTTCGAACACCGGAGAAGTGTTTTTTGCAACTGCTCTTGGCGTTATTTCATATCAAGATTATAAGGTAGAACCGTTATCTCATTTAGATTCGCTGTACATATATCCAAATCCGGTAAGACCAAACTACAATGGTCCTATTATGATTAATAATTTAGTCGGTTCGTCTCATATTAAAATCACAGATGCAAACGACAATCTCGTCTGGGAGACCGAAAACAACGGCGGACAAGCTCTTTGGTACGGCACGGACATCAGAGGTAGAAAAGTTAATTCGGGAGTATATTATATTTACGTAATTAGCAACTCACTAGAGCACAGAAAAGCAGGCAAAGTTTTGATAATCAGGTAAATAAACACTATGTTAGTTTCTTCTGATGGTATTGTTATTAACTACTTCGATTATTCCGAAACCAGTATTATTTGCAAAATATTTACCTCTGAATTTGGGCTAAAATCATATATTGCTAAAGGCGTTAGAAAACAAAAATCGAAGTTTAAGAGAAATTTGTTCACTCCGTTAAACTTGGTAAATATTATTGCCTATCAAAAAAAATCGGATGGACTTCTTTATATAAGAGATATTAATCAGTTGCAATATTGTAACGAAATTGCTACCAATATTAATAAGGTAGGTATTTCTGTTTATATGTGCGAACTATTATCTAAAACATTGCAGCCTAATATGCAAGACAAAGACTTGTTTGAGTTTATAAAAGAACAGATCTTATTCTTAGATAACAAAGATGTTATTATTGGTAACTATCCGCTATTTTTTGCAGCAAAATTAACTCAACACTTGGGCTGCTTTCCGCTAATAGACTCTTATTCAGAAAATACGTACTTTAATCTCTTAGATGGCAGATTTGGCACACAAAAACCAAATCACATGCACTATACCGACACATATTTATCGCAATTGCTGCACCAATTGTTTTATTCGGCATCAAATAATCAAGCTATGACAGAGAAAATTAATAGCGACGATAAAAAGCGTTTATTTGAAGCCGTACACGATTATTACAAAATTCATATTCCGAATTTTGGTGAAATTAAGTCGTACAAAATCCTGTCTGCTACTCAGTAAAGTATTTTTATATAGCCTTTAGCGAGTAAAGTTAGAAATTAGAAGTCAGAAGGTAGGAGTATGGAATTAATATTAACAACTATTCTAAAATTCTAATTTCTAATTTCTGATTTCTAACTTCTAAAACACGCAACACGTAACAGGAGCTAACAGCCAATTCATGTTTATCTCACAGTAATGATTTTATACAGGTAAAATTCATCATTATTCCACACCAAACTACAGCGATTTCCCATAGCTTGAATCCACTTATTTATATACGGATTGCTTAGATTTTGATTAACCAAAACATAATCGATTGAATTTTTGTAATAGTAAGTAAAAATCTCAACTCCCGATTTTTCTCTCGGCTCAACAATGTATTTAGGTTCGGAATACAGAGCCATAGCCCTGGGTTTAGCAAAACTGATGAGCGAATTTTTATCTATATTGTTGTTAGCATAATCGAAAAACTCAATTGCTGTTTCGCTTTGCGGTCCATATGGTACAGTCCTGCACTGTGAACACAAATCCTTAATGCCCGGAACATATATCAAAATAAACAATATTAAAACCGATGTTTTTAAGGAAATAATTGTTTTCCTATTACCTACTTTATTAAATATCAGATATTTAAAACCTATCACGGCATAAAACATAATTAAAAAGTATATTGGAAACATAAAACGAAACGCCGAATCGGCATCGTGATACAACAATATTGCAGCAAAATAGGCGATGAAAAATATTTCATCCAAGCGTATTTTTGATAGTACTGTCCTGACAAAACCAACACAAGCAAATACAAACAACCCTGACGACATTGCCAATGCAACGCCCTTGAAAGCTCCGGAATTTGCGGTGAAACTATCGAAAAACACAAGTAAATATTTATGCAAGTTATGCGAAATTGTTTCAAAAATATTGTTTGTAAAAAAGTAAGCGGAATACTGACTGATATTGCTATCGTGTATGGAAAAAATAAATCTGTGTACAATAAAGTAAACAAGAATCGGAATTACAGCGTAAAACGCAACACAAACCATCAAATCTTTGATTTTAATTTGTTTTTTTAGCCACAAAACACCGTAATATACCAACAATGAGCCAATTAACACAATTCCCAAAGTTCTGATTAAAAACAAAAACGAAATCAGTAATACCCTGACAATAACATCGATTGTTCGTGTTTTACTTTTTTTGTTAAAGTGCAACAGTAAGGCAAGTATCAATATGGTAAAAGGAATTTCGGTCAATACTTGCTGCTTTATTTGAAGCATTGAAATGTTGTACAGCAAGACAACTAACATTATTAATGTTGTATAATTTGAAAAATGTTTCTTGTAGTACACTGCCACTAATAAAGCCATAGCACAATACAGCAGTGAAATAAACCAAAGCAAAATATTAATATTATTGCCAAAAAAATATACTATTGGTGATAATAATATTGGAAAACCCATAGGATAAAACTTAGGCCCTATGAAATATTTTTCGTTAAATACGTAATTAGTGTTATATAAGCTTTCGCCCGATGCAATACTTAGTGCTTGCTTAATGTACAAGGCAAAATCGTCACCCCAATCGTGCCCCGACTGCAAACCGATAAAAAAAAGCGGTATAACAATCAACGCTACCGATATATAAAAAAGGTGTTTTATACTTGTCTCTGATCTCATATTTTTACAAAAATAAACATTTATCTAAATGGTTTATTTATATATGAAAACTAAAAAATGTATCTTTGCAAAAAAAACAATTCATATGGCAATAGAACTTAACGAACAAGAAAAAATCCGCAGAGAATCTCTAGTCGAATTAAGAAAGTTAGGCATTAATCCCTACCCTTCTGCTGAATTTCCTATAAATACTAACACAGCTGAAATACATAATAATTTCGAGAAGAATCCTGAACAATTCAAGGAAGTGTGTATTGCAGGCAGAATTATGACGCGCAGGATAATGGGAGCAGCCTCGTTTGTTGACATTCAAGATAGTCATGGCAGAATTCAACTTTACATTAAAAGAGATGAAATTTGTAAAACCGAAGATAAAACCTTATACAATACGGTTTTTAAAAAGCTGTTAGACATTGGCGATATTATCGGTGTTAAGGGCTATGCTTTTATCACCAAGATGGGCGAACTTTCAATTCATGTAGATTCACTGACCTTGCTTTGCAAGTCTTTAAAAGTATTGCCGATAGTAAAAGAAACCGATTCGGAAGTTTTTGATGCTTTCAAAGACCCTGAAGTGCGATATCGTCAGAGGTATGTCGATTTAATTGTAAATCCTGAAATTAAAGAGGTATTTATCCAGCGCTCGAAATTGGTTCAATCAATGAGAAACTTTTTGTTAGATAAAGGATATTTGGAAGTTGAAACTCCGATACTTCAACCACTTTATGGCGGTGCTTCAGCCCGACCGTTTAAGACTTATCACAACACATTGGATATGACGCTATATCTAAGAATAGCCAACGAACTTTATTTAAAAAGGCTTATAGTTGGTGGTTTTGACGGAGTATTTGAATTTTCTAAAGACTTCAGGAATGAAGGTATGAGCAGATTTCATAATCCTGAGTTTACTCAAATGGAGCTTTACGTGGCTTACAAAGATTACCATTGGATGATGAACCTTGTTGAAGAGATGGTTGAATATATTACCCTAGAATTGCACGGCACTACTAAAATAATGTACGGCGATAGAGAAATTGACTTCAAAAGACCTTGGAAACGCTATACCATGTACGAGGCTATTAAAAAATACACTGATATTGATATTTCGGATATGGACGAAAAAGCCTTGCTTGATGTGTGTAAAAATTTAAATATAAAAACAGATCCTTCAATGGGAAGAGGAAAACTGATAGATGAAATTTTTGGCGAAACTGTTGAAGGTAACCTCATACAACCAACATTCATTACCGACTACCCGATTGAGATGTCGCCGTTGGCAAAAAAACACGAAGACAATCCTAATTTGGTAGAACGATTTGAAGCTATTTGCAACGGAAAAGAGCTTTGCAACGCCTTTAGCGAGCTCAACGACCCAATAGACCAAAGACAAAGATTTGAACATCAGCGTGAACTTGCCAAACGCGGTGATGAGGAGTCGATGGTGCTTGACGAAGACTTTTTAAGAGCACTCGAATACGGAATGCCTCCTACAGCGGGATTAGGAATTGGCATAGACCGCCTAGCAATGACTTTAACAAATCAACAGTCTATACAAGATGTTTTATTTTTCCCTCAAATGAGACCTGAAAAGAATCAATCTCATTAATTTTCTGTATATAGGCTGATACAGTTCTTGTTATAAACATTATAAACAAAAAAAAGGGTGCGAATTTATCGCACCCTTTTTTAATATTGTTTTTGCTTTAAAAACTATAAAACTGATTTAAGCTCAACTCTACGGTTTTTAGCCCAGTTAGCAGGTCCATCATTTGGAGCAGCTGGCTGAGTAATACCGTGGAATGATTTAACTAGTCTTTCTTTTTCAATTCCTTTTTTAACAAGGTAGTTGATAACGTAGTCAGCACGTTTTTCCGAAAGTCTCATGTTATAGCCTTCATCACCTCTTGAGTCAGCGTGACCAGCAACAGAAACTTTAACATCGCTGTATTCTTTCATTAGGTCAGCAACTTCGTTCAAGTCTTTAGTGTATTTTGACATAACCACACTTCCGTTGGTGTTGAAATAAACCACTTTGAATATTTCTACACTTGGTTTAGGTTCTTCAACTTCTTCGGGGCAGCCTCTGTTTGCTGCAGTACCTGGAACTGTTGGGCAGTCGTCATCTTTATCAGGAATACCGTCACCATCAGTATCGGGGCATCCTTTAGTTGATTTAGGACCTCTTAGGTCTGGGCATTCGTCTAGATGATCTGGAATACCATCACCGTCTGAATCGGGGCATCCGTTATGTTCTGGTAGACCAAATTCGTTTGGACATTCGTCTTTATGATCTGGAACACCGTCACCGTCAGAATCGGGGCATCCGTTATGTTCTGGTAAGCCAGCTTCGTTTGGACATTCGTCGTCTTTATCAGGAATTCCGTCACCATCGGTATCGGGGCATCCTTTAAATTCTAATTTACCTGGTTCATTTGGACATTCGTCGTCTTTATCAGCTATGCCGTCTCCATCAGAGTCAGGACATCCGCCTAGTTCTTTCGGACCTGCTTCATTTGGACATAGGTCTAACTTGTCTGGAATACCATCTCCGTCAGAATCTTTACCGCCGAAACGTAGTTTGATACCTGCATTAAAACGTGCATAATCATTTCTGAATTCACTGTCTAATGTAGGAGTAATCATGTAATCGTAAGCACCTTGAATATTAAGTCCTAAGGCTTGTGTTAGCCATAAGTTAATACCAAGACCTCCATTAGCTTTAAAATAAGTTGACTTGTCGGTTCCTTCGAACTCAACATTGGTGGCACCTGCTCCAATAAACACATAAGGATCAAACCATGATGTTTCTTTCATTATGTATCCGTTCGCTAATTTGTAGGCTAAGTTTAAGTCTGCAGTCCAGATGTTGTCATCTTTCACAGGATTGTAGTCTTTCATTCTTTCGAATTCTAGCTGACTGTAGCCAAATTGACCGAATAAATTGAAAGAAGGATTTAGTGCTCTTCCAATATAAATCGAAGAGGGAAATTTGTATCCCTGCCAGCGTGCGTTTGTCATAGCATCTGAGAAAGTTCTATGAACAACGTTGTAGTCTTGCCATTGCCAATTAATACCAACAGCCCAAGGCTTAATTGTGTTTTGAGCCTCTGTTTTGAATGGTTTAGCAAATAATACTACAAATAGTACTAATGCAATTGTTGTAATTTTTTTCATGCGAATTTGAATTTAGAATTATTAATCATTATTTAGTTTTATTGTGTATTTACAATTATCTTAATGCAAAGATAAATATCTTATTTAATAAAGTTCTATTTTAACTAAATTATTTTTTATTATTTTACTATTATGAATGGATATTTATTAACATTTGATTGCTCATCAATAATTATCAAAAAATATGCCATTTGTTTTAAGTGTGCCGTATTTACAATTATCTTATTAACTCCTTCTTTAGATATTATTGCGTCAGAGACATGTGTCCTTCCATTAATATCAACAACGCTATAAGTATATTTTCTAGTTGATGGAGTATAAAACTCAATGTTAATAAAATTATTTGCCGGGTTGGGATACAATTTTACCAATTTAAGACTTTTTTCTTTTTCAGCAGAATGTTCAGACACATAATAATAGCCGCTCCATCCTTCGCCTGTAATCGAACCATTTGTACTAAACAATATCATCATTTTAGCTCCTGATAAGGAAACAACGTCAGGAATTTCGGTACCTGTATAGGTTCCCACAATTTGCTGATTGCTTAGGTCTACAATTTTAACAACATCGTTGCTATCGGGCAAATGAAACGAAGTGAATTTAAAATACAGTTTTTTATCAGTAGGAACATTTATTGTCCACCTACATGATGTATTGTTTAAATAGTTTTTATCACCACTTCCGTCGGATATTTCTGCATAAAGTTCTGTTAAAGTCGTATTGCTACAATACTTTGGCAGTTCTATATTATAGTCAAACAGAAAACCATCGGCAGTTCCTATATCATTAGTCTTAAATACTACCTTGACATCGTCGGAATGTACCCTAAATCCTATTGGTGGAGGATTGTCGGAATGGTATTTATGCTCAATGTCATTAGTTATATTATTTATAAAGTATAGTGTATCTCCTTCACCTAAATTAAACCTTATAGTTGTAAAATTAATAGCGCTGATAGAATCGTACTCGGTATCTGTAGGTTTGATATTCCATGTTCGTTGAATATTGTTTTCATAATTATACCACCCGCTTCCATCTTCCAAAGAACCTCGTATTTTATTAAGTGTAACATTACTTTCAACATCGAACGGATAAGCATAATTAACCGTATCGGGGAAATAGTTTACAATTTCTTGCGAATAGTTAAAATTATAAGCTCCAGGAGCTAAATTATCGGTGTAAAAGTAACCATCGTAATGACCTCCCCACCCCCAATTGAAATGGTAATAATTTCCATCTTGATATCCGTCGCACACAAAAGCATGACCGTCGGTATTGGTTGATTGCCAGCCTGCATAATATAAAGGTATCCTGTTATTTAAATTGGTTATTACTAAGCTATCCCAATCTACATCCGCCGAATCGCGAAAGTAGTATCTTGTACCTTCGAGAGCCTTAAAATACGAATTGAATGCAAAAGCGGTTTTATGATTCCACATGCCACTGGCTTGAGGACCGTAATCCATATCGACTGCCACTCCTTGATGAAAGTTTAATTTCGCAAGTTCGCTACTTGGACCTTTAGGTGTGTTTTGTATTTCATTCCAAATGTAAGTTGTATTGCCAAAATCGGCTTCTATAGTCCCATACGTGGGATGGATGTAGCTATAACTACCTTCGCCTGTTTCGGGAAATCGGAAGTAATACAACACATGAGCCATTGCTGTAGCAACGCAACCAACAACACATCTGTTGTCATAACCGTTTTCATCAATAGGACACATTCCATTGAAAGGAGGTAGCTGACTCCACTTTGTTGTGAGTAACGGCTCTACATTTTCGATATTGGAACTAGGTTTTTTATGAGAATTGTTAAGATAATAATCCCATTCCAAAACATCTTCTTTAATTTGGTCGTAATTATTTTCTTCAATTAATTTAACTTGTGTCCTATATCTGTCAATCCAATCGTTGAATGAGGCATTGCTACATCCTTCATTACAATAATTGTCTTGATAAGAATATCCTAATATTGGCTTTGTCTTATCAGAAGAACTAACAATAACCCAACCTTCTGGATTGAACTTAACAAGGTATAAACCATCCATGTC
This sequence comes from Lentimicrobiaceae bacterium, assembly GCA_033809755.1. Taxonomy (GTDB): domain Bacteria; phylum Bacteroidota; class Bacteroidia; order Bacteroidales; family UBA4417; genus UBA4417. The sequence continues at coordinate 100,878 of JAPXLB010000007.1, read as the reverse complement.
CTTAATTTCTTTAATAGAAACTTCGCTACGATTATCATCTAAGTATGTATCGACTCTACTTTTATAGAAATTTAGAGCAACAGTTTTAATTTTCTCAATACTAACAGTTTCAGATTTCAGAGTCATTGAGCTTATAATGACTAACACTATAAGAGCAATACATTTGATTGGTTTATTGTTCATAATAAGAATACTTTTATGTTGGCTGCAATGTGCTAAAAAAACAAAAAAGGCTGTCATTCGACAACCTTCTTTGCTATAAATGATTAACTATTTTACAATTAATTTTTCCGTAACTTTTTGGTTATTGCCGGATATTGTAACGAAATACATACCTGGTTTTAGTCTGTTAATATCAATTAGCTGATCTATATCACCAAAAGCATTGTAAATTTGATTAGTGATAAGTGTTTTGCCTGATAAATCGCTAATAGCAACTGTCAAGTCTTGATTTCTATCGGAAAATGCTTTGATAGTAACATAATTGCTAGCTGGGTTAGGAGAAATGGTAAGGCTTCTTAAACCTTCAATATCACCTACTCCAACGTTTCCAGTAGTCCAATATGCTTTAAAACCCGATGCTGTATTTAATATATCTGTACGGAAGTTGACGAAGAAGGCTCCGTCGGGAATTGTAATAGGTTCGGGGATTTGGTTTCCAGTAAGTTCTGCAATAGGTACATTACTTCCAAATTTGTACACGGTAACAAAATCTTTACCTTCTTCCAGGTCAAATTCTGTAAAAGTAAGTGTAAGGTCTTTTGCATAAGGAGGTGCAATTCTAAAGCTGCAGTTAGTGTTATTGTGGTAATTGCGGTCTCCACTTCCGTCGCTTAATTCGCCTGAAGCCTCTCTATATACTTTCGTTCCAGCACAATATTTTCCTCTAAGAGTTGCATAATGAATTTCCCATCCTCTTGCATTGTCTGCACCGTCAGTTACGAACTTAACAAACACTTTATCAGCTGTTGAAACAATATCTTCGGGTAAATCGCTTCCTGTTAGTTCAGCCAATAGAGGGCTGTTTTCGTCTGGTCCGTCATAAATATACAATTTATCTGATGGGTGTACTTCAAAACGCGAGAAGGTTAATCTTATAGAAATAACCGTATCATTCGGGTTAATCAACCATGTACAGGATAAATTGTCGGAATAATTTTCAAGTGGGCTACTTCCATCTTCAAAATTGCCTTGAATGAAATTATATTCTGTTGCTGAGCAGCCATATGGGTAATTATCCGTTTTAGGTATAAAATTGATTAATATTGCTTGATCATTATTATAGCCATCAACATCATTAATTGAGTAGTAGCCATTGCCGTAGCCACTCCAACCGAAATCAAAATAGTACATTTTTCCAGTACCTGTAACTTGATATCCGGTGCACAAAAATGCGTGAGCCGAGTGAACTCCACCACTTGTATTTACCCCTGTAAAATACAGTGGACGAAATTTGTCTAGCTCATTGGTCATATAGTTCTCCCAAGCTGTTTGAGATAGACCTGTACGTTCTCTTAGCGCAATCGAATTATTATATCTAAAGTAATTGCGGAGAGCAATTGGAACGTGATAATTATATGCTCCAGAACCACTGCCACCATAACGCATGTTAACGGAAACTCCTGCATGTCTATGAATCTCTGCTATAGCAGTTATAGCATCATCACTGTTACTAGTTATTGATTTTACCATCTCGTTCCAGCGATATTCTGTTTCTCCAAAATTTGCTGTTTGTACACCATAACCTGGACAATAATACGAATGTTCGCCTTGACCCACTAAGGGATATTTGTAGTACGCCATAATAGTTGCCATTGTCTGAGCAACACATCCTGAATAAGTATGACCTCCCGAGCCGCCGGATGTAGCTTCAGGACAAAGTATATTATAAGGGTAATCTTGATTCCAACGGAAATATACCAATGGTTCTATATCAGTAGTGGCTCTGCTGTTTTTGACAACATCACCAAAATTATAACTGCTCCACAAATTTTCTACATCTTCTTTCGCAATTAAGTTGTTCGCCCTAGCATAGTTTACGTTATCAATGTATGTTTCAATGTAGCTATCAAATATCGGATTGCTACCTTCCTCAGGATATGTTCCTTCGTATGCATATCCTAATACAGGCGTAAGAACATCATCAGCCGATACGATAATATATCCCAAATTGTTGTTAGTGAAAACGTAGAAAGCGGGATGATTATTTCCATCGTATTCTGTTTTTACATACTGAATGTTAATTGAATTAATTGACCAATCAACCTGATTGTTGATAATTCTTTCTTTGATGAAGTTTTCTGCCACAACTTTCGCAGTTTCTTGCGGTACAAATTTGGCTTCAGCTTGTACAAACATAAGTACAAACATAATCAAAAGACTACTCGTAATAAGTTTTTTCATAGTTAGTTTATTTATTTTATTGTTGTTTATTATTTTTAACGTAAAGTACAAAAGTAATAAAATTTTTATATTGCACATCAGTATTCATAAAGAATTAAAAAATTATTTAATTATTAAGGATTTATCAATTAATAACTATAAATTTGCAACAAAAAATAAAATGAAGACATTACTAACGAACATAAAATCGCTTGTGGGCATATTGCCTGCCGAAACCTCCTATCTTAGTGGAAAAGACATGCAAACATTGAATTCAATTTCTGATGCATTTTTATACATAAACGACGGACTTATTGAAGATTTTGGCTCAATGAGCGAAATAAACAAGTTGGGCGAAAACATATTAAATTCGTCAAAAGAGATAAATGCTAAAGGAAAGTTGGTTTTACCTGCATTTTGCGATTCACACACGCATTTGGTTTACGCTGGTAGCAGGGAAATTGAATATGTCGATAAAATTAAGGGTTTGTCGTACGAAGAAATTGCAAAACGCGGAGGCGGAATTTTAAATTCGGCGAAAAGATTACAAAAAGCAACCGAAGATGAGCTCGTAGAATCGGCTTTGCAAAGGCTCGAAGAAATATGCAAATACGGAACCGGTGCTGTTGAAATTAAAAGCGGTTATGGTTTGACTACACAGGACGAGATAAAAATGTTGAGAGTTATCAGAAGACTAAAACAAATTTCGCCTCTTACTATAAAATCAACATTTTTAGGTGCACATGCAGTACCTTTGGAATATAAAGGACGACAAGGTGATTTTGTTGATTTAATTATTAACGAAATGATTCCGCTAGTTGCCACAGAAGATTTGGCTGACTACATTGACGTATTTTGCGATAAGGGATTTTTTACAACTGACGAAACTGAACGTATTTTGATGGCTGGAATAAAATATGGTATGATACCAAAAATACATGCCAACGAATTGGATTATTCGGGAGGCATACAAGTTGGTGTTAAATACGATGCCTTATCTGTTGACCATTTGGAATATACAGGTGACGAGGAAATTGCCGCATTAAAAAACAGCAAAACAATGCCTACTGTACTGCCTGGCGCTGCTTTCTTCTTAAACATGGTTCACGCTCCTGTAAGAAAGATGATAAATGCAGGTTTGCCTGTTGCATTAGCAAGCGACTATAATCCGGGCTCGTCTCCATCAGGAAACATGCAACTTATTTTATCAATGGGTTGCATTACTTTCAGAATGTTACCCGAAGAAGCCATAAACGCAACAACAATAAACACAGCATACGCTATGGGCGTTGAAAAAGAGTTGGGCAGTATTACAAAAGGCAAAATTGCCAACTTAGTAATAACCAAAGAAATACCCAACATTGAGTTCTTGCCGTATGCATACGGTTCAAACAAAGTTGAGACTGTTATTATTAACGGAAAAGTTAAGTAGCGTACTACCTAAACGCGTAATTGTTAAATTCTTTAGAATATTGTTGCATAAACTCGCCGGCTTTGTCAACCATATCGGCAGAACCTATAAATAAAGGGCTTCTCTGGTGAAGTTCGTGCGGTTCAATCTCCATAATTCTATTAAAACCGTCGGTAGCTTTACCTTTTGCTTGTTCAACAATAAAAGCCATAGGAATACATTCGTACAAGAGACGTAGTTTACCGCTAGGACGAGTTTTGTTTCCGGGATAAATGAAAATTCCACCTTTTATCAAATTTCTGTGAACATCAGAAACTAACGAGCCGACATATCGCGTAGAGTACGGACGTTGAGTATCGGGGTCACTTTCTTGACAGTATTTAATATATTTTTTTACTCCATCGGGGAAAGATACGTAGTTGGCTTCGTTGATAGAATATATACTTCCTACTTCAGGGATTCGCATATTGGGATGCGACAACAAAAACAAACCTAAAGATGTATCCAAAGTAAATCCGTTGACACCATTGCCTGTGGTATAAACAAGCATAGTTGAGCTGCCATAGATAACATATCCCGACGCAACTAAGTTGATTCCAGGTTGCAACATATCTTCTAATGTAGCAAAAGATCCAACCGGTGAAATTCTTCTATAAATTGAAAAAATTGTACCTATTGGAATATTTACTTCAATATTACTAGAACCGTCAACAGGGTCGAAAGCGACTACATACTTGCCGTTCATAGACATTTTATTGCCTAAAATTATTAAATCTTCGTTTTCTTCAGAAGCAAGTGCTGCACACATGCCACCGTACTTTAAAGCATTAATAAACTGTTCGTTGGCAAAAACATCTAACTTTTTTTGGTCTTCTCCCTGAACATTGGTTGTACCAAAGTACCCGTTAATATCGGCTAATCCGGCTCTTCGTATTTGCTGACTTACAATTTTGGCTGCAATGCCAATGTCGTTTAACAAACGTGTTAATTCGCCTGTTGCTTCGGGGTATTCAGCCTGCTTACTGTTGATAAATTCTACTAATGTTTTCATACGTCTTTATTTTAATGGTTTAAGGTTATATGAAACTTACATGCTAAATAATCGTATTTTTGTGTCGGGTTCGGAGTTAGCGTGCCAATTTCATATGTTGACATTTTATATCATAACAAAACTAATCTGTTATTGATTTCAATTTTGACAAATATTTCAAACAATATAGAGTTTTTAATGCAGTTATTTTCATTTAATGAAATAATTCACTCCATATTTCAACAAAATTAATAATTTTACAGATTAATATTAATTTTTTATGATAAAAGTATTAAAATTTGGTGGAGCATCGGTAAAAGACTCAAAAGCAATAGCAAATATACCGACAATATTACAAATGTATAGCGATTACAAAATTGTTGTAATTATTTCGGCAATCGGCAAAACTACTAACGCTCTGGAACATATACTTCATTGCTGGCAAATCGGTAACACTATTGATTTGAACAATAGTATATCCGCACTAAAAAAAACACATACTGATATAGCTTGCGATTTGTTTGAAAACGATGATGAAGTCATGCTTAAAATCAACTCGCATTTTGATGAACTAACCAAAATCACAGCTCAAAATTACGAAGGGGATTTTTCGGCAAACTACTCTAAAATTGTAGCCTTCGGTGAATATTTAAGCACGTATATAGTCAGCAAATACCTGAACAAAGTAGGCTTTAATAATGAGTTGTTTGATGCAAAAAAACTGATTATTACAAACGAAGGTTACGTAGATGCTAGCGTTGACTGGGATACTTCTCAGAAAAACATTTTAAAAGCATTTGATAACATCAACAATATTGATACAAAAATAATTATAACACAAGGTTTTATATCAGGGAACATGCACAACGAGCAAACTACCTTAGGCAGAGAAGGTAGCGACTACTCGGCTGCCATAATTGCTAATATTTTAGATGCTGCCTATGTTACCGTATGGAAAGATGTTGCCGGTATTATGACCGCCGACCCCGATTTAATTCCAACGGCTCAGCTGATAGAACATCTTTCGTACAAGGAAGCCATTGAGTTAAGTTACTACGGAGCAAGTATAATTCATCCAAAAACTATAAAACCGCTACAAAACAAAAATATTCCTTTGTATGTTAAATGTTTTTATTCTCCGAAAGATGCCGGAACTTTAATCAATAATGAAACAACTTACGATAATAATCAATCATCGATTATTATAAAGCGTAACCAAGTACTGTTCAGCATAAATGCTAACGACTTTTCTTTCATTGTTGAAGATAATTTAAGGTATATTTTTCAGGTCTTTGCCGAGCTAAAAATAAAAGTAAATCTACTACAAATGTCGGCTCTAACCTGCTCTGTGTGTTTTGATGAAGAACCTGAAAAAATAGAGAAATTAATAAAGCTGCTTTCTTCGGATTACAATGTAAAATACAATACCAAATTGAGTTTAATAACTATAAGGTACTTCACAGAAGAAATAATATCTTCGTTGCTTAAAGATAAAAACGTTTTATTGGAGCAAAGAAGTAGAGTTACAGCGCAGTTTGTGATAGATTGAAATTAATTTAATACAACTACCTTATTAGCGTAACTGTTCCCCACCTTTCGTTGGATATACCTTGCGAAGTTCCAACATTTATGGCATTCCAAGTTGTGCCGTCTTTGAATACTGCAGAAACTTTCCAAGTGTATACTCCTGCCGGTACCGGTTCATTATTATATGTTCCGTCCCATGCTTCCTTAGGTTTTCCTTCTGCGTCTAATTCATCCGACGACCAAATTTTATCACCCCATCTGTCGTACACACAAATTTGATATTCTCTCAAATTCATACCAACAGGTTTAAAGTACTTGATTTCTTCTTTCTCGGAAGTTGGCGAAAAAGCAGTTGGAACGTACAAACCTTTTATAATAAACTCGTAGTCTCTGTATGTTGTGTCGGTACAGTTGTTTTCACTAATTGACACTAATTGTATAGTATATTTTCCTTCTTGCTGATAATAAACAACAGGACTTACCATTGACGAAGTTTCGAAATTACCAAAATCCCAAATATATTCGGCTGCACCTATTGAGTTATTCTCTAACTTAACTTGTCCTTGAACGTTGTTGAAATTCGGAACTGTATTAAAAATACCTATCGGACGTAAGTACACATCAACTGGTTTGGTCACAGTATCGGAACATCCCACCGAGTCGGTTACTATAAGAGTTGACCAATGTTCGCCACCCTGACCAAACACAAAACTAGCATTTTGTTTATTGCTTGTTCCAATTAGCGAGCTGTCGGGAGATGAGAATAGCCACTTCCAATTGACTATTGGAGCAATTGAATTAACCGACATATCATTGAATTGAAGCGGAGTTCCTTCGCATGCCTGCGAAAAATTAAAATTAGCTCTTGGTAAACCGTTAATTGATACAACTCTTTGGGCAGTGTCGTAACAACCTATATGATTTTGCACATATAAAACGACATTGTAATTGCCAGGAGACGTATATGTGAATGTAGGATTGAAAACTGTAGATGTATCGGTTGGAAGTGCAAAAGTCCACAATACGGAATCTATTATGGTTCCGTTGGCAGATGATTTGTTTGTAAACTTCACCGGATTATTAACACATAGCTTTTCTACTTCAAAATCAGCTATTGGCGAACGTCCAACCAATATAGTCCTAATTGTTGAATCGGATACAAATCTATTACCTATTTGAGAAGTGACAAGTAGCTTGATATTAAACATGCCAGAACCAGTGAACCTGTGTGTAATCTCACTCATATACGAATTATAGGTCGTATCTGTTCCATCGCCAAAGTTCCAATACCATTCTGTAATACCACTACTGCTTGCCGAACTGTCAATAAAAGTTAGTATGCTATTCTGACAAATCATTGAATCGATAACTGCGAAATTGGCTTCAATGCAGGGCTTAACAAAAACATCTCGAATTACAATGCTGTCGGTACAACCTTCAGAATTTACAACCGTTAAAGACACATCGTAAAAGCCATGAGATGAGTATTGGTGCGAAACATTAGGATTGTTCGGGAAATTAACAGTTTGGTTAATTCCATCACCAAAGCTCCATATCCAATGACTAATATTCGATGAATTTGCCACCGACAAATCGGTAAAATAAATAACGCTATCGCAAACTCCTTGCGAATATGAGAAATTAGGTTCGGGCAATTCTAATATTGTAACAGGTTTTGTTCTTTTCAACACACAATTATCCTGATTTGTTGCTGTAAGACTAACATTATACGTTGAAGGATAACTAAACACGTGATAAGGATTCCTTAAATTTGAAGTGTTATGTATTCCTGAGTTCGGATCATCAAATTCCCAAGTGAAAAACATCAAAGAATCTCCTTCGGGTGAAATAAGTTGCGGTGCGAAATATGTTGTATCTCCAAAGCAAGTAACTGTTGAAGTAAATGTGAAGTCGAAATTAGCATCAACATAAACTTCTTTTACAATTGTATCGCTGCAACCAAAGCTATTGGTAACAATAAGAGTTACGTAGTAGGTAGAATCGGCATATGGGAATACATAGACGGGATTTTGTAGCGTTGAATGATTATTTGGGTCGAAGATCCAATAATAAGAAACGATTTGCGATTGCACTGCATATGATGAATCTTGGAAATGAACAGTAGCATCCTGACAAGAGTTGTTGTTGTAGGTAAAGTTTGCTACAGGTGTTCTGAATATTTCGACAGGTTTTTGAATAGTATCTTTACAACCGCTATAAGTAGTAACAATCAATGATACATCGTACACTCCTATTTGATTATAAACATGAGTAGGATTTTGTAAGGTTGAAGTTGCTCCACCACTTCCAAAATCCCAATACCAAGCAACAATAGGCTCGTTGTTGACCACATATGATAAGTCGTTAAACTGAGTTGTTGAATTAACACAATTAGTCGATGTGCTAAAGTTGGCAGTAGGTTTAGGATTTACAGTAACTTCTTTTGAAAAACTATTGCTACAACCTGCAGTATCTACTACAGTTAAGGTAACCGTGTAGTTACCCGGATTTGCATAAACATGACTAGGCGATTGGATTTGTATGTTAGGTGTTCCATCTCCAAAGTTCCAATCGAATGTTGTTATGGCTTGCAAATTCATTACGGTAGAATCGGGGTAAAATGTAATTGGGTAACCCTGGCAGATGCTGTCATAAACAAATGCTACTGCGGGCTTAGCCTTAACATTAACGTTCTTAGTAACCGTATCCCAACAACCATTTGCATTAGTTGTTTTTAACAAAACTTGATACAAATCTGCACCCGAGAAAATATGTATAGGATTTTCTAGAATAGAGGTGTTATTAATTCCTGTGGTTGGATCACCAAAGTTCCACGAATAGTTGGAAATTGAACTTCCATTATTCAATTGAGTTGTGTTTGTAAACTGTACTGCTTCGCCTTGACATGAATTTTCGAAAGTAAAATCAGCTATTGGGCTCGCATATATAGTTACACCAATAGTTTTAGAATTTTCGCAACCATTGCTTGTATGAACTGTCAGAGTAACTTGATAATTGTTTGGCAAATTGTACTTATGCGAAACATTGGGATTGCCCGGCGCATTAATAGTTGTATCACTTCCGTCGCCAAAATCCCAAACCCACCTTATGATGCTATTAGGCGGAGCTACAACAGAAGCGTCGGTGAATAGCACATCCTGCATAGTACATCTGTAAGAAGACACCTGAAACTGTGCTGTTGGAGCGGTGGACACAAGAACCTCTTTGGTTATGGAATTTGTACAGCCATTGTTATCAACGATGGTTAGTGTAACATAATAAGGACCAAGACCAGTAAAGATATGTACCGGATTTTGTGCGTTGGATGTGTAACCATCACCGAAATCCCATTCAAACGAAACAATATTTTCAACTTGAACTATAGGAGATAAAGTAAATTGTGTTGTATCGTTTACACAGCCAACTTCGTAAGTGAAATCAACGGCAGGTTTAGCAACAATATTTATAGTTTTAACTATTGTATCAGGACATCCAAAGCTATTTTCAGCTATCAAAGTAACATTATAAACTCCAGGTGTGTTGTAAATATGTGTGGGATTTTGAAGCGATGAAGTATTACCTGCTCCTGATGCAGGATCGCCGAAATTCCAATACCAATTGGCAATGCTACCCTCACCGGCTTGTGTAAGGTTTGTGAAAACTATAGCTTCACTCTGACAAGAATCGGTATAAGTAAAGTTGGCTAAAGGATTATTTCTGACTACTATTTGTTTTGAATACGAATTAAAACAACCCTGTTCGGTAGTAACCGTAACTGTGGCTGTTACAGTTCCAGCCTGAGTATACACATGCTCTACATTAGGCGAGCCTGGGGAAGTAACTGTTTGCGTTGTTCCATCTCCAAACTCCCACTCCCAAAGATTAACAATACCATAAGAAGTTGTATTCACAAAAAACGAAACCGGCGAATCTTTACAAACAGGTGTTGAATTTGTAAAATAAACTATGGGCTTAGGAATAAGTTCTACTGTATGCTGAATACTATTCGAACAGCCTACTGTATCGGTAACTGTTAGAGTAACTACAACAGCATTTGAACCGGTATAAGTATGTGTAGCAACTGGCAAATTCGAGAACGTTCCATCACCAAAGTCCCATAACCATTCTTGAATAGCTCCAACGTTAACTACTGTAGAATCGGGTGAAAATACTATAGGTTGCTGGCTACATCCTGCGTCCCAAGTGAAATCAACGTCAGGTTTGGGTTGTATTGTTATATCTTTTATAATTGTATCGGAACAAGTATTTTCGTTCACAACAACGAGTGTTACTGAATATTGACCAGATTGCGAATACTTGTGAGTAGGATTTCGTAGCTGAGAAGTGTTGGCAGGTGAAAACTGATCTCCAAAGTCCCAATACCAGTTGGTAATAGCACCACCTCCGCCAAGCTGACTTATATCCTGAAACTGTACATCCTGATCCTGACAAGTGTTTACATAATCGAAATTGGCTATAGGGTTAGGTCGTATTGTGATAGGTTTTTCGAAGAAATTGGAACAACTATCGGAAGCATAAACAGTAAGGCGAACAGTAAAAGTACCTGCAAGTGAATACGTGTGTTTTACGTTTTGATTTCCTCCCATAGGAACCGTTATTGAAGTTCCATCTCCAAAATCCCATACCCATTCGGTAATGAAGCCATAACTTAATGTTGTTAGGTCGGTGAATTGTACCTCGGAACCGGCGCAATTATTCGAAGAAAATATAAAGTTCACCAAAGGCAATTCATTTACGGTAATTGTAATGGTTGTGTCGTTATGACAACCATTAGTGTCAACAACGGTAAGAGTAACAGGATATGTTCCTGCATTGTCATAAGTGTGAACCGCATTTGCAGTACTTGCTGTAAAGCCATCGCCAAAATTCCACGAATAAGTAGCAATGCTGTTAAGGTTCATATAGTTAGAATCGGGAGTAAAATGTATAACTTCATTTAAGCAAGTAGGTGTAAAGGTGAAATTAACTCTGGGCTTTTCATTGATGACTACTTGCTTTATCATAGTGTCGGTACAAGTATTGAAGTTGGTAACAACCAATCTGACATTGTATGTGCCGGGCATCGAAAATATGTGGACAGGATTAATGTCGGTTGAAGTATTGTTTACTCCGCTTGTCGGGTCATCGAAATCCCAATTCCAATAAGCTATACCACCACTTCCATTGGGATTTGAAGCATCTGTAAATTGGACTTCCGTTCCTTGGCAGGAACCGTTAAAATGAAAGTTAGCAGTGGGACTTGCCTTTATTGTGATATTTTGAGATGAGGTATTGGTGCACGAATCGGCTGACATAACTTCCAATTGGACAATATATGTATTAACTCCAGCAAACTTGTGTTTAATATCCGGATTATTAGGGTAATATATAGTGTCGTTATCAGAGCCGTCACCCCAAATCCATACATACCTGATTATATGCGGATTGCTATATGACAAATCCGTAAATTGTATTGAGTCAGCGCTGCATGTAGCGTTGCCATCATACATAAAACTTGAAGTTGGTTCGCCACTAATAGGCACAAATTTATTAATAGTATACTCATCTCCTATATTATCAATCACGGTGAGAACAACACTATATCCAGCATAGTTTGGCGCTGTGTATGTATGGGTAATATTTTGCCCACTAAGTGTAGTGCCATCGCCCATACTCCAGTTCCACTGCACAGCAGTAATTCCGGTAACAGAACCTTCAAAAAGGGTTGGACTTTGAGCACATTTGCCAGTATAAGTAAAATCGACGCTTTGCGCCGTTACACTGTTTAACGCAAATAGAGTTACAAAAAGAATTGTAAGAAAACTGAGACCTAAATACCGTTTGTTTTGCATGGCTTGATTGGCTAGAGTTAGTAATACTTCACTGAAGTTTTTAATTAAATGACATTTCAAAAATAAAAAATTTACACGATTTAACAAACAAAACGCATAATTTTATAAAAAAATTTTACCAAACTAATGCACTTGCTCCGAGAATAGCTGCGGAAGAATCTGGTAATGAGGACAATAAAACTTTTACTTTATTTTTAAACCCCGGAAGCAAATTATCTTCCATAGCCTTAACCGATGGCTTTAGCAAATAATCGCCGGCAGCAGTAACACCTCCGAAAAGGAAAATAGCTTCGGGTGAAAAATAATGGACAATATTTGCAAAGCCAATGCCTAAAATTTCACCTGTTCGATTAAAAGTTTCTATTGCAGTTTTATCGTTGTTATTGGCTGCCAAGAAAATGTCGTAAGGTGTGAGTTTGTCGAATGGCACATCGGCTAGAGCTGCATTTTTAACATTGTTGAAAGCCATAAGTTCGAAATAAGTTCTAACAATTCCTGAGGCTGAACAATAAGCTTCCAAATGTCCATTGATACCGCAGCCACACATACGTCCATTTGGTACAATTACGGTGTGTCCAAACTCGCCTGCAAAACCGTCTTTCCCGTATAATACTTGCCCATTAACAACAAAACCGCTCCCTACTCCGGTTCCTAAAGTTACCATAGCAAAGTCTTTCATTCCTTTAGCTCCGCCGTAAATAAGCTCGCCTATTGCAGCAGCATTGGCGTCGTTGGTTAGTTTAACCTTGTCGATATCAGGAAATTCGTTTGCGATTTTTTCAACGACTTTAACATTTCCAACAAAAGGTAAATTAGGCGCTTGCTCGATTTCTCCCGAATAAAAACAACCGTTTGGTGCTCCTATTCCAATTCCAACGATTTGAATTTCGGGCTCGCTTTTTTTCACTTCGGATATTATCCAACGTATCGCCGAATACACTTCTGACATATATTCCGTCAACAACTTTTCCGAAATATACTTGTCGTTGTTGGGATTTAATGATTTTGCAGGAGTTTTAATACTAGGTTTCAACTCTTGCAGAATTTGTCCGTTTTTATCAACAACACCAATTACTGTGTGAGTTCCTCCTATGTCTATCCCTATAGCTATTTGTTTTTTCATTATTATTGTTTTTAAGATTTACTTCATTTTATTAAGTTGATTAACAAATTCCTTGATTTGCTCGTCGTTGAAACCTTTTTCTTTTGCAGCTTCTTCAAGGGTAATCCAAACAGGTTCGCCACATACTATACAGGTAATACCATGCTCTTTCAGGTACTTTACCGAGCCTGGTATTTTTTCAACTATCTCGTCGATTTTAGTTTGTGGAGTAATCATTTTTTACTTTTTCAGATTTGAAATTTGTTTTAGTATGGCTTCTATTTTGGTTTCCGAATCGGAAAGTTTTTTCCTTTCTAAATCCACGATTTCCGGTTTTGCATTTTCGACAAATTTTTTGTTGTTCAATTTTTTAAGCACCGAGTTTTTAAAACCTTCTTGGTACTTCAACTCCTGATTAAGTTTTGCTAATTCTGCCTCAACATTAATACTTTGCTCAATAACAACAAAAAACTCAAAGTTGCCGACGATAAAAGAAATTCCTTCCGAAATATTTTCAGAAACTGACAACTTGCTCAAATTGCCTAATTTAACAACTACATCGCTGAAAGGCAATTCGTTATCGGGATTATCGCTAATGTTTTTGTAATATATTTCTATTTCATCTTTATTCGGAATATTGTATTTATGTCGTACGTTTCTAATAGAATTGATAATTTCTTTAGTGGATGCAAAATCGTTAATTACAGATTCGCTATACTCACTAGATGTAGGCATTTCTGAAATCATAATGCTTTTATAATCACCTGTTTCTTTATCCAAAATACTGTTAATTTCTTCGGTAATAAAAGGCATAAAAGGATGAAGTACTTTCATTAATTTTATGAAGAAATCGACCGTAGAGTTGTATGTTTTGCCATCTATTGGCTTCCCGTATTCAGGCTTGATGATTTCCAAATACCAGGAACAAAAGTCGTCCCATATGAGTTTATACACAGTCATAAGTGCTTCGCTAAGCCTAAAATCGTTGAAACTGCTGTCGATTTGAGAAATAGCAAAGTCTAGTTGATTGCTGAACCAAGTTGTTGAATGTTCGGCATATTCCGGCTGTGGAATAGTCTTATCAACATTCCAACCTTTAACCAATTTAAGAGCGTTCCAAATTTTATTACTGAAGTTTCTACCTTGTTCGCAAAGAACTTCATCGAAAGGTAGGTCGTTTCCAGCGGGCGAAGTCAACAACATACCCACTCTAACGCCATCTGCTCCGTATTTTTCCATAAGTTCTATAGGGTCGGGAGAATTGCCGAGAGATTTAGACATCTTTCTACCTAACTTATCGCGTACTATTCCTGTAAAGTAAACATTTTTGAAAGGAATGTTATTTTTAAACTCAATACTGGCAATTATCATACGAGCGACCCAAAAGAACATGATTTCGGGAGCCGTAACTAAATCGTTAGTTGGAAAATAATATTGTATGTCTTTATTATCAGGATTTAATATGCCATCGAAAACTGACATAGGCCACAGCCACGACGAGAACCATGTATCCAGAACATCATCGTCTTGTTTAAGTTGGTCTGCTGTTATATTCGGATTTATTTTTTTAGCTTTTTCCAGAGCTTCGTCAATATTGTTCGCTACAACTATTTGCTTATCAGGCAAGTAGTATGCAGGTATTCTTTGTCCCCACCACAACTGACGACTTATACACCAATCGTGGACGTTTTCCATCCAATGCCTATAAGTATTTTTAAACTTGTCGGGATAAAAACGCACAAAATCGTCCATAACAACATCTAAAGCTGGTTTTGCTAACTTTTGCATTTGCAAAAACCATTGCATAGACAATTTGGGTTCTATAACTGCGTTAGTCCTTTCGCTGTATCCAACCTTGTTGACATAATCTTCTATTTTTTCAACGCTACCAGCTTTTTGCAAATCTTCAACTATAAGAGTTCTTACTTCAAATCTGTCTTTTCCAACGTATAGTTGAGCATCTTTATTGAGCGTACCATCTGGATTAAAAATATCTACCGATTCTAAATTATGTTTTATTCCTATTTCGTAGTCGTTAATATCATGTGCCGGAGTGATTTTAAGACAGCCCGTACCAAATTCCATATCTACGTATGGGTCTTCAATGATTGGCACAACACGATTAATAAGTGGAACGATGACATTTTTACCTTTAAGATTATGGTATCTTTCATCGGCAGGGTTAACGCACACAGCAGTATCGCCTAATATAGTTTCGGGGCGAGTTGTTGCTATGGTAACGTATTCGTCTTCGGTTCCTTCAACTTTATATTTTAAGTAATATAACTTAGAATTTACTTCTTTATAAATAACTTCTTCGTCGGACAATGCTGTGAGCGCTTCAGGATCCCAGTTGACCATACGCACTCCACGATATATAAGACCTTTATCGTACAAATCGACAAAAACTTTAATAACCGATTTGTACCTGATTTCGTCCATGGTAAAGCAGGTTCTATCCCAATCGCAAGATGCACCAAGTTTTTTCAACTGTTCGAGTATAATTCCACCATGTTTTTCTTTCCATTGCCAAGCGTGTTCTAAAAACTCTTCTCTAGTTAAATCAGCTTTGTCTATTCCTTTTTCTTTCAGGCTGGCAACCACTTTTGCCTCAGTAGCAATAGATGCGTGGTCGGTGCCAGGCACCCAACAAGCGTTTTTGCCTTGCATACGAGCTCTACGAACCAAAACATCCTGAATTGTGTTGTTTAGCATGTGTCCCATGTGCAAAACTCCTGTAACGTTCGGCGGCGGTATCACAACGGTGTATGGTTCACGGTCATCAGGTTCTGATTTAAAGAGTTTGTTTTCCATCCAATAAGAATACCACTTTTCTTCTATTTGTTGTGGTGAGTAATTTTTTGCAATATTCATAAAACTGTTTTTTCTGCTTGTAATATTCGGGATACAAAAATAAGCAATTGTGTGATAATTTGAGCATACAATTTTTATTATCCCATTATTTTTTCATTTTTTGTATAAATAAACGACTTTTGCAAAATGAAAACAGATGATAAAAACGAAAGTTGGATTTCTAGAACGGAGCTACTAATTGGCGAAGAAGCATGTAAAATGCTCAACGGAAAACATGTGCTCATTGTCGGTATTGGCGGTGTTGGCGGATATGCAGCCGAACAATTGTGCAGAGCAGGTATAGGCGAGTTAACTCTGGTTGATGGTGATAAGGTACACACCAGTAATCGTAACAGGCAAATTACAGCACTGTGCAGCACTAATGATTTGTACAAATGCGATGTTATGAAGGATAGACTCTTGGATATAAACCCGAATGTTAAAATAAATATTTATAAAGAATATATAAAAGACAAGCGAATGGTTGAAATATTAGAGCGAGGCTACGATTATGTTGTAGATGCTATTGATACTGTTTCGCCAAAGGCTTTTTTAATATACCATACTTACAACCTAAAAATGCCTATAGTCAGCTCTATGGGTGCCGGTGGCAAATTTGATCCAACCCTAATAATGGTAAGTGATTTATACGATTCGTATCAGTGCCGTCTTGCGTATTATATGCGCAAACGACTACATAAACTCGGCGTAGGAAGAGGAGTTGATGTTGTTTTCTCAACAGAAAAAGTAGATAAATCTAGTATTGTTTATACCGAAAACGAACAGAACAAAAGAACCAACGTTGGAACAATATCGTACATGCCAGCCGTATTCGGTTGTGCTTGTGCCTCGGTGGTTATTAGGTATTTTCTTTCTTCTCCCGCTTGTTGTAATAAATAAGTACAATTATTCCTAACAAAATAAACGGCAACGAAAGCAGCTGACCCATGTTAAGTTTCATGCCTACTTCAAAACTTACCTGTGGCAACTTAACAAACTCGATTAAAAATCGCATTGAAAATACCAATATTAAAAACCAACCGAATAAGAAACCGGTTTTAGGCTTTCCATCTTTTTTGTAGTATGTACGATAAAGGAAAATAAAAATCAGTAAGTAACTCAATGCTTCGTATATTTGGGTTGGATGTCGAGGTACGGTTTGCCCGTCTCGCACAAACACAACACCCCAAGGTAAGGATGTAATATTGCCGTATATTTCGCTGTTGAAAAAATTTCCCATTCGAATAAAAAAGCCTCCCAAAGCCACTACAATAACTAATCTGTCGAGAGTCCACATAAAGCCCAATTTGGTTTTCTTGTAATAAATCCAAATGGCTATTATTATTGCTATGGCAGCTCCATGACTTGCCAACCCTCCACGCCAAACTTTAAGTATTTCTATAGGATTTTGGAAATAATATTCGGGTTCGTAAAACAAAACATGCCCTAACCTAGCACCAACTATTGTAGCTACAAAAACATATATTGCTAGCTTGTCTAATAGTTGCTCTGACAAGTTTTCCTTTTTGTATATTTTATAAAGTATAATATATCCGAAAACAAAAGTTAACACAAACATTAAACTATACCATCTGAGTTGGTAATTGCCTATTGTGAAAATTGCCGGATTACAGTTCCAATAAATGCTAAGTAAGTTCATAATTTTTTTTGTAAAAGTAATATTTTAGGGTAATAATTTATCTATATCCAAGCAAAATGTTTGGTTCAAACCGCTACCAATTCCCGAGCATTGCTTGGCTATACTAATATCTTGGGGTAAGAAAATGTCCTCTTGATAAACCGAATGAGCTTGTTTTGTTTCGTTTAATATCTTAGCCAGATACTCTTGCTCGGTTTGTCCCCGTGTGGGGATAACAATTGCTTTCGACTTAAACACTGCCAAATCCATTAATGATGAATAGCCCGACCTACATATGATGACTTCTGCATTTTTTATACTTGTGTAAAGTTGTTCGTTTGAAGCATTAGAAAACACCGTAACATTATCGGATAGCTTGAGTTCTTCTTCTTTTTCTGGTTTTCCGTTAAATACCTGTACCTTATATGGTAGTTTGACCAATTGATTTAATAATATTTTTTCCAAGACAGTGCGTTGTGGTTCTGTACCAGAGATAATAGCAACAATTTGAGCTTTTTCCAGACTTTTATCAATTTTGTTTTCGTCGATTGTACTGAAACGAGACAATAGCCCGATATATTTATAGTTTTTACTAGCATATTTGTTATGAGAAAGTACGCCACTTAGGTTTATTTCACCTCCAAAGTCTGGCACCCATACCTGGTCAAATTTTTTTAGCATCATTCTGATGATAATCTGCAAAGGTTTTTCGAATAACTTTAATACACCATGCAAATAGACTTTTATTTGATGTGTTATTATAATTGAGTTAACACCTTTACAAAACAGTCCGTACCTATTATCGGATATTATATAATCGAAATTATATTTCTTTTGGATTTTAGCTAGTTGAATATGTTCTTTGTAGATACACTTCAAAAACGCAGGCATTTGCCAAACAATTTTATAAAACACAGAGCCTTTCTTAGTGTATTTAGGTGAGAATCCCGGCAGTTCTACGGCTGATAGTTGAGGAAATTGTTTAGAAAGATATTGAAGCGACCTGCCGCTACCTGCAATGGTAACATCAAAACCCGACGAAAGTAACTTGTGTACTATGGGAACACAACGTGTAGCGTGCCCCAATCCCCAATCTAACGGGCTTATCAGAATTTTTTTTCTTTCTATTTTCTCGTCACCTGGCACAACTTAAAAATTTCTATTCGTATAATTTTAAATAAGTGCCTGCCCTAATTATTTTATTTTTACTAATTCCGTTAAGCTTACATAATTCACTTATTGGCACATTATGTTTTTTTGAGATAGTGGTTAAATTATCTCCTTTTTTAACTTTATAGTATTGGTATTCGGGGTTATTTTTGTTTTTTTCGACTACAAGAGCATATTCTTCCATCATTGAATTAACATCAGGTGCTTTTTCTATATATTTTGGAAGGTAATCTTTTGTTTTTCTGAAAGTTATGTTGGTTATCAAAAGTGTATCTACTAGTATTGTGTTGTTTTCAAAATCGAATATTTGTCGGGGATTAAACGGTTTGCCTTGGAATCTGGTTTCAAAATGCAAGTGGTTACATGTTGAACGACCTGTACTTCCTCCTAATCCAATAACATCACCGGCTCTCACAGCCTGATTAACCCTAACTTCTATTTTCGACAAATGTGCATATAAGGTTTCAATACCGTTAAAATGTCTAACAACCACACAATTGCCATAACCGCCGTTATATTTTGCAAGTCGGACTACACCATCGAAAGCAACTTTAACAGAATCGCCTTTATCCAACCTGATGTCAACACCGGCGTGTAAACGTCTGCCGCGATATCCGAAAGGAGATAAAAACTCTCCATGATCAGGCACGTGATAACTTTGCGAAAAATGATTAAATATAGGCAAAAGGACTATACTATCTGTTTTGGGATAAATTTGACTATATCGAGTGACATAAAGGGTGTCCCACGTATCGTAGTACTTAGTAACAGGCGAATAAGTAAAAATGTCGGGCAAATAATTAATTTGATCAATTGGTGCCAAGACAGCCTCGTATAACTCATCGCTGTTTAATCCACCTGCCGGTTCAGAAAATAATTGCTGCGAAAAAGTTTGATTTATACTAAGCAAGAGGCAAATTATCAAACTTATAAAAATGTTTTTCTCAGATATCATTTGTTTTTCTCTAATAACGTAATTACAATGAAAATATTTTATGTCCAATTAATTGTTTCGTAGCCATTAGCTTTAAGTATCTCCTGAGTTTTTGAAAAGTGTTTACACCCGAAAAAACCTCTACTGGCTGATAAAGGCGAAGGATGAGCGGCTTTAAGTACGTAGTGTTTCGATGTATCAATTAAGCTCTGTTTTTCTTGTGCATAATTTCCCCACAACATAAAAACCACACCCGAAAGTTTTTCTGAAATTGCTTTAATAGCAGCATTAGTAAAGTTTTCCCAACCTTTACCTTGATGACTTCCTGCGCAGTTTTCTCTAACTGTTAGTATTGCATTGAGCAATAAAACACCTTGGCGAGCCCAGCGAGTAAGATTTCCGGAATTGCTAATAGGGATATTCAGGTCGTCGTTGAGTTCCTTATAAATATTTCGCAACGACGGCGGAATAGTAACTCCATCGGGTACGGAAAAACACAAACCGTGTGCCTGCCCCATTCCGTGATACGGATCCTGACCAATTATAACAACCTTAACCTGTGAAAAAGGAGTTAAATCGAATGCCGAAAATATTTTACTACCTTTAGGAAATACGTTGTATTTCTGTTTCTCGGAAATTAGAAACTCTTTTAGCTCAATAAAATACTGGCTGTTGAACTCGTTTTCGAGCACTGCGTACCATTCGGGATTAATTTTTGGTTTTATAATTGTCATATTATACGCCACAAAGGTATAAAAAATAACTCATCACCAAACAAATTTGATGATGAGTTACTAAAAAATTGTGTTATGAAATTATTTTAAAAACTTAAAATCTTTTCCTAAGTATCTGGCTGTACTGCCTAAACCTTCTTCAATTCTTAACAATTGATTGTATTTAGCAATTCTGTCTGTTCTACAAGCCGAACCTGTTTTAATAAGTCCGGTATTTAGAGCAACTGCTAAATCTGCAATTGTAGTATCTTCGGTTTCACCCGAACGGTGGCTCATAACAGCGGTGTAGCCATTTCTGTATGCTAAATTAACTGCATTTATTGTCTCGGTGAGCGTTCCAATTTGATTAACTTTAATTAAAATTGAGTTGGCAACACCTTTATCAATACCTTGTTGCAAACGATTTACGTTAGTAACAAACAAATCGTCGCCTACAAGCTGAACTTTATCTCCGATTTTGTCGGTAATAAATTTCCAACCATCCCAATCATCTTCAGCCATACCGTCTTCTATAGAAATTATTGGATATCTTTTTGTCCAATCAGCCCAGTAATCAGCCATTTGCATAGGCGTTAATTTTTCGCCGCTTGATTTATACAAGTGGTACACGTTTTCTTCTTTAATGAAATATTCGCTTGAAGCTGGGTCTAATGCAATAAAAATATCTTCACCAGGTCTGTATCCAGCTTTTTCTATAGCTTCAATTATCACTTTAAGAGCTTCTTCATTAGATTTAAGGTTAGGTGCAAAACCACCTTCATCTCCAACATTGGTTGAGTATCCACCTTTTTTCAATACCGATTTAAGGTTATGAAAAACTTCGGTACCCATTTGTAAAGCTGTTCTGAAATTGGGTGCACCTGTAGGCATAATCATAAACTCTTGAAAGTCGATGCTGTTATCGGCATGAGAACCTCCGTTAAGGATGTTCATCATTGGAATTGGAAGTGTGTTGGCATTAACACCGCCTACATAACGATACAAAAACTGTTGACTTTCTTGTGCGGCGGCGCTAGCTACAGCAAGAGAAACTCCCAAAATTGCATTGGCTCCCATGTTCGATTTGTTGGGTGTGCCGTCAATTTCTATCATTTTTGCATCTATTTCATTTTGTTCGGAAACATAATATCCTCTAAGTTCTTCAGCTAAAACTTTATTAACGTTTTGAACTGCTTTAAGAACTCCCTTACCCATGTAGTTTTTTGGGTCTCCGTCGCGAAGTTCGCATGCTTCGTGAGCTCCTGTTGAAGCTCCGCTTGGAACTGCAGCGCGTCCTAAAAATCCTGCCGATGTAAAAACATCAACTTCTACTGTTGGGTTACCACGCGAATCTAAAATTTGGCGTGCAATAATGTTTGCAATTTGACTCATAATTAAATATGTTTTTTTAGGTTAATAAAAAAAGGATAAAGGTTAAGGTAATAACACTTTATCCGCAACTTATTTCATACTAAACGATTTATACTATTCAGTTTTGACATCTGTTTTACCTTCAGTTTCTGGATCAGTGTTATCATCACTTGAAGGTTCTTCGGTAATTTCATTTTCAGCAACAACTTCCTCAGTCTCTTCGCTTTTAGCTTCAATTTCAACTTCTTCAACTTCAGCTTCTACTTCACTTGTGGGTTCTTCTACCGTTTCTACAGTTTCAACAGTCTCTACAGTTTCAGCTTCAGGGGTTGGAGTTGTCGAAGCAGGAGTTGGAGTTGAAGTTGCTCTTGATCTTCTACCTCTACGTGTTGCTCTTCTGGTAGTAGTAGTTTCGGCGGTATAGAACTCGTTAAAATCTACTAATTCAATAATGCACATATCGGCGTTATCACCAAGCCTGTTACCTGTTTTCAAAATTCTAGTATAGCCGCCCGGACGTTCTGCAACTTTTGGTGCGATAGTCCTAAATAATTCGGCAACTGCTACTTTATCTCTAAGCTTACTAAAAACAACTCGGCGTGAATGTGTGGAGTCGGTTTTAGATTTGGTTATCAAAGGTTCAACATATTCGCGTAATACTTTGGCTTTTGCTACGGTAGTACTAATGCGCTTATGCATTATTAACGAGCAAGCCATATTCGATAGCATTGCCTTTCTGTGTGAAGCTGTTCTACTTAAATGGTTATTTGATTTTGCGTGTCTCATTTTTCACTATTCTTTATCTAATTTATACTTGGAAACGTTCATTCCGAAATCTAAACCTTTTGATTTAACAAGTTCTTCGAGTTCAGATAATGATTTTTTTCCAAAATTTCTAATCTTTAACAAGTCATGTTTTTGGAAAGTAACTAATTCGCCTAATGTATCGACATCTGCAGCTTTAAGGCAATTAAGCGATCTAACCGATAGGTTAAGGTCGGTAAGTTTTGTTTTAAGTAACTGGCGCAGATGCAGAGCTGTTTCGTCAAGGTCATCATTAACTACTTTTGTTTCTTCTTCGAGGGTTATTTTCTCGTCGCTAAACAACATGAAATGATGAATTAATATTTTTGCGGCTTCTGTCAAAGCGTCTTTTGGGGTAATAGAACCGTCGGTAATAATATCGAAAATAAGTTTTTCGTAGTCGGTTTTTTGTTCAACTCTATAGTTATCATCTACAGTATATTTAACATTAACTATAGGTGTGTGTATAGAGTCAATAAAAATGGTTCCCACAAAGGCGTCTTCTTTTTTATTATCTTCAGCCGTAACATATCCGCGTCCTTTTTCAATTGTAAGTTCAACATTTAGCTTAACATTTTTCTCCATATTGCAGATAACAACTTCGGGGTTCAGAACTTGAAAATTTGAAGTGTTGCTTGCAATATCGGCTGCTGTGAAGGTTTCTTTACCTGTGATAGATATATTAACCTTTTCATCACCTTCTAATTGACGACGAAAACGAACTTTTTTAAGGTTAAGAATAATATCGGTAACATCTTCTACAACCCCTTTTATGGAAGAAAACTCGTGGTCAACTCCTTCGATGCGGACGGCGGTAATAGCGTAGCCTTCGAGTGACGATAATAATATTCTACGCAAGGCATTACCGATTGTTAAGCCAAATCCTTTCTCGAGCGGACGAAATTCAAAAGTGCCACGAAAGTCGTCGCTTTCTATCATTATAACTTTGTCCGGTTTTTGGAAAGATAATATTGCCATAATAAATATATTTTTAATTGTAACTTTTGGATTTTATTTTGAGTACAACTCAACAATAAGTTGTTCTTTAATTGTTTCGGGTATTTCTTCTCTTTCAGGATAATTCATAAACTTACCCGACATCAAAGTTTCGTCCCATTCTAGCCACGAATATTTATTTGTGCGTCCTGCTAAAGAGTTTTGAATAACTTCGAGAGATTTTGAACGCTCTCTAACAGCAACTATATCACCTTTTGATAGTTCGTACGAAGGAACGTTAACAACTTTTCCATTAACTGTAATATGACGGTGCGTAACCAACTGACGAGCAGCATTACGAGTGGGTGCTATACCCAAACGAAATACTACGTTATCTAAGCGTGATTCAATAAGTTGCAACAAAACAACCCCGGTAACTCCCTTTGATCTGTTAGCTTTTCTAAAGATTTTACGGAATTGTTTTTCCAAAATTCCATATGTATATTTTGCTTTTTGTTTTTCAAAAAGCTGCATTCCGTATTCCGATTGTTTGTTACGTCTTTTGCTCTGTCCGTGTTGTCCGGGAGGATAGTTCTTTTTTTCAAAAACTTTATCCGGTCCGAATATTGGTTCACGAAATCTTCTTGCTATTTTCGATTTAGGTCCTGTATATCTTGCCATAATTCTTTAATTCAATAATTATATTATCTTGTTAATACTAAACGCGTCTTCTTTTAGGCGGACGACAGCCATTATGAGGTAAAGGAGTAATGTCCATAATTTCGGTGACTTCTATACCCGATGTATGAATAGTTCTGATAGCCGATTCGCGACCTGAACCTGGTCCTTTAACATATACTTTTACCTTTCTTAATCCTAAGTCGTAGGCTACTTTTGAACACTCTTGAGCTGCCATTTGAGCTGCGTAGGGTGTATTTTTCTTCGAACCTCTAAAGCCCATTTTGCCAGCTGATGCCCACGATATAACTTGCCCGCTATTATTAGTAAGTGATATAATAATATTGTTAAAAGAGGCTGTAACATACGCTCTACCGATAGGCTCTACTTTAACTACTCTTCTCTTAGTTGATTTAGTACTTTTTGCCATTATATATTAATTTCTATTTAGTTTATTTTGTTACTTTCTTCTTATTGGCAACGGTTTTCTTTCTACCTTTACGAGTACGTGCATTATTTTTTGTGCTCTGACCTCTAAGGGGTAGCCCGATACGATGACGAATTCCGCGATAGCATCCAATATCCATTAAACGTTTTATATTAAGTTGAGTTTCTGAACGTAAGGCTCCTTCAACTTTATATTTATCGTTAATAATTGTTCGGATAGCATTTTGCTCATCATCGTTCCAATCTTGAACTTTTTTATTACGGTCAATAGCTGCTTCATCTAATATTGATTGAGCTGAAGACAAACCAATACCGTATATGTAAGTTAAAGCGATTTCTCCTCGCTTATTTCTGGGTAAATCTATACCTGCTATACGTGCCATATATATTTATTATTTTAATTATTATCCTTGACGTTGTTTGAATTTAGGGTTCTTTTTGTTAATAACGTATATACGTCCCTTACGACGTACAATTTTGCAGTCGTCTGAACGCTTTTTTACTGATGCTCTAACTTTCATTGTCTTATATTTTTTTTATTTGTATCTAAATGTTATTCTTCCTTTTGATAAATCGTATGGCGACATTTCAACTTTTACTTTATCGCCTACAAGTATTTTTATATAATGCATACGCATTTTTCCGGAAATATGAGCAGTTATTATGTGCTCATTTTCCAATTCGACTCGGAACATGGCGTTACCTAACGATTCAACCACAACTCCATCTTGTTCTATTACCATTTGTTTAGCCATTGTCAATATTTTTAATTATATATATATTATCATTTTTTACTTCTTGAATAGGTGTAAAATCGGAAAGGATGGTTGTCCCTTCTTTTTTCACAGCTATGGCGTGTTCAAAATGAGCCGAAAAACTTCCATCAATAGTTCTTATCGTCCAACCATCCTCGCTATCGATGTAAATTCTACTTGTTCCTAAGGTTATCATAGGTTCAATACAAATAACCAAACCGTCGTATAGTTTGGTTCCTGTACCTCTTCTTCCATAGTTAGGCACTTCGGGTTTTTCGTGCATATTTTTTCCTATTCCGTGTCCCACCAAATCACGCACAATACCATAATTAAATGGCGACAAATAATTTTGTATGCTGTAACCTATATCCCCGACTCTGTTGCCATACTTAGCGCTTTCAATTCCTTTGTACAAAGAATTGTATGTGCGTTGTAATAGTTTTCTGACTTCATCGGAAATCGGTTCAACACCAAAACTAAATGCCGAATCACCATAATAGCCATCAATAATTGTACCACAATCTATTGAGACTAAATCTCCTTCTTTTATCTCCAGTTTTCCGGGTATTCCATGAACAACTACTTCGTTGATTGAAATACACAGTGAGCCTGGAAATCCTCTGTAACCTTTGAATCCTGGCAAAGCACCATTGTCGAGAATATATGTCTCGGCAATTTTATCCAACTCTATGGTAGTAACACCAGGCTTGATGTGCTTTGCTACTTCGGCTATCGTTTTACCAACAAGTATAGAACTTTTTCTTAATATTTCAATTTCACTATTTGTCTTACCTCTGAGCATCATAAATATTTTACATTCCTCCTCCTGTACGACCTTTAATACGTCCGGATTTGGTTAAACCTTCATAATGTCTCATAAGTAAGTGACTTTCTATTTGCTGCAAGGTATCTAAAACAACACCTACCAAAATTAACAGTGATGTACCTCCGTAGAATTGCGCAAACTGAGAGCTAACACCGACTTGAGCAACCAAAGCCGGCATTATAGCCACTAAAGCCAAAAATATAGAGCCTGGTAGTGTAATTTTCGACATTACCGAGTCTATAAAGTCTGCAGTTTTTCTACCGGGTTTAACACCTGGAATAAAACCATTGTTCTTTTTCAAATCTTCTGCCATTTGATTTGGGTTTACGGTTATTGCAGTGTAAAAATACGTGAAAGCAATAATCAAAAGGGCATAAGTAAAATTGTACCAAAAACCATTAATATTTGTAAATGCTCTGGCGATACCGCTCAAGTTTTCTAATTTAGAAAAACCGATAATAGTCATAGGTAAAAACATAATGGCTTGTGCGAAGATGATAGGCATTACTCCTGCAGCATTAACCTTAAGAGGAATATACTGACGAACGCCACCATATTGCTTGTTACCTACTATTCTTTTAGCATATTGTACAGGTATTCGGCGTGTACCTTGAACTAACAAGATACATAGTAGTATTACAGCCAAGAGTACGATAATTTCTATCAAGAAGAAAATTAAACCGCCGCTTTGTTCTTCAACTCTAGATACAAATTCGCTAAATAGAGCAAAAGGTAATCGAGCAATAATACCAACCATGATTATTAACGATATTCCGTTTCCGAGACCTTTATCCGTAATTCTTTCGCCCAGCCACATAACGAACAGCGTACCGGCTATTAGAATTACAACGGATGTTATCCAGAAGAATAAGGGTGGTGATGATACGTTAACATCGAAAGGATAAATGCCTTGTGGTGGTATTTGAGCACGAAGGTTAGCAATATAACCAGGGGCTTGTAAAGCTGTGATAACAACTGTTAGATAACGTGTTATTTGGTTTATTTTCTTTCTGCCACTTTCGCCCTCTTTTTGAAGTTTTTGAAAATACGGTATAGCTATGCCTAAAAGCTGTATCACAATTGATGCAGAGATGTAGGGCATAATACCTAGAGCAAATACTGATGCATTGCCAAAAGCACCTCCCGAAAACAAGTTAAGAAGTCCCAACAAGCCTTCGGATGATTGGTTTTTTAAAGCAATTAATTGTTGAGGATCGACTCCGGGAATAGTAATATGCGAACCCAATCTGTATATCAGAACAAGTCCTAGCGTATAAAGAATTCTTTTACGGAGTTCCTCAATTTTCCAAATATTTTTTAATGTCTGAATGAAGCGTTTCATTTATTCAGATTTTAATGATTGTTCCACCTTGTGATTCTATTTCTTGCTTAGCTTTTTCTGAAAAAGCGTGAGCTGTAACATTAAGTTTAGCAGTTAAATTTCCTCTACCTAAAATTTTAAGCAAAGCATTTTTTGCTAGTAACCCGTGTTGATGTAGTACTTCGGGAGTTATATCGGTTACCTTAATGTCGTCGTATAATTTTTGAAGAGTATCAATATTAATACCGTTATACTCAACTCTGTTGATGTTTTTAAATCCTGATTTAGGTACTCTTCTGTAAAGAGGCATTTGACCTCCTTCGTGTCCTAATTTTCGGCTATATCCGGATCTAGATTTAGCACCTTTATGACCGCGAGTAGACGTACCGCCACGACCTGATCCTTCGCCACGTCCTATACGCTTTCTGCTCTTTGTTGAGCCCTGTGCAGGTTGTAAATTTGACAAATCCATAGTTATATCTTTGCTTATTTTGTTTTATAAATTATATTTCTTCAACTTTAAGTAAGTGGCTAACAGCTTTAACCATTCCCAATATTTGAGGGGTTGCTTCGTGTTCTACAGGGTTGTGCATTTTTCTGATACCCAGAGCTTTAAGCGTTCGTTTTTGTCTTTCCGGTTGCTTAATACCACTTTTTATTTGAGTTATTCTAATTTTTTTCATTGCGATATTTTTTGTATAAATTAACCATTAAACACTTTATCCATAGAAATACCTCTGAGTTTGGCTACGGCGTGAGCATCTCTTAAATTAAGAAGAGCAACCATAGTAGCTTTAACAACGCTATTTGGATTAGGAGAACCTTTAGACTTAGCAAGCACGTCGGTAATTCCAACGGTTTCGAGAACAGCACGCATTGCACCACCTGCTATAACTCCGGTACCTGCGGCAGCCGGTTTTATTAAAACTAAAGCTCCTCCGTATTTACCTTCTTGTTCGTGAGGTATTGTTCCGTTATGAACGGGTATTGCATATAAGTTTTTCTTTGCATCTTCAACTCCCTTTAAAATAGCGGCTTGAACTTCTTTTGCTTTACCTAATCCACAGCCTACTACTCCATTTTCGTTCCCAACAACAACAACAGCCTGAAAACTAAATGTTCTACCTCCTTTGGTAACTTTGGTAACTCTTTTAATTGATACTAGCCTATCTTTTAGCTCAATATCACTTGCTTTTACTTTTTTAAATTGTTTATTATAAATCATAGTTGTTTCTTAGAATTTAATTCCACCTTCCCTAGCGGCATCAGCTAAGGCTTTAATACGACCGTGATATAAATATCCGTTTCTGTCAAAAACTACAGTATCTATTCCTGCTTCTTTTGCTTTTTCGGCTATTAATTTACCTACAAGCTTTGCTTTTTCGGTTTTTGTAATTTTTTGAGCATCTATATCTTCATGACGCGACGATGCTGATAATAATGTTGTACCGGTTCTATCGTCGATAAGCTGAACGTAAATATCTTTGTTACTTCTAAAAACCGACATTCTGGGACGTTGGTTAGTACCCGATATTTTTTTACGAACACGTAACTTTATCTTTTTGCGTCTATATTCTTTATTTACTTTAATTCCCATAATTAAACTGTTTTTATGCTATGATTATTTATCTGTAGCTGATTTACCAGCTTTACGTTTAATTTCTTCGCCTACAAATTTAACACCTTTTCCTTTATACGGTTCAGGTTTTCTGAACGAACGTATTTTTGCCACAACTTGACCTAAAAGCTGTTTGTCGTGCGACTCGAGGGTGATAATAGGGTTTTTACCTCTTTCGGTAACAGCATTAGCTTTTATTTCTTCGGGAAGCAGCAAAAATATATTATGCGAATATCCTAACGAAAGTTCAAGCAGTTGGCCTGTTGTTGTAGCTTTGTAACCAACACCAACAAGTTCGAGCTGTGTAGTAAATCCTTCGGATACTCCTTTAACCATGTTTGCAATAAGTGAACGATACAAACCGTGCAGCGATCTTTGAGTTTTGTCGTCGTTGCTACGTTCTATATGCATAACACCGTTTTCAATATTTATTTTAATTTCGGGTGCAACTTGCTGATTTAATTCTCCTTTGCTTCCTTTTACAGTTACAAGATTGTCTTCCGAAACTTTTATTTCTACCCCTTTAGGTATTGATATAGGTAATTTTCCAATTCTTGACATAATAGTTCCTCCAATTATATATTAACTAACGTAACAAATTACTTCACCACCTATTCCCATTCTTCTAGCTTCTTTGTCGGTCATAAGTCCTTTAGATGTAGATACAATAGCTACACCAAGTCCGTTTAAGACGCGTGGTAGTTTTTCGCTTCCAACGTACAGACGTAAACCTGGGCGGCTAGCTCTTTGAATTTTAGTTATAGCCGGTTGTTTTGTTACGGGATGATACTTCAAAGCAATTTTTATTACACCTACATGGTTATCGGTATCTTCAAACTTGTAATTCAAGATATAACCTTGGTCGAAAAGAATTTTAGTTATTTCTTTTTTCATGTTTGATGCAGGTATTTCAACTACTCTATGCTTAGCCATAATGGCATTTCTGATATATGTAAGATAATCTGCAATAGGATCTGTTATCATTTTTATCTTATTTAATTATTTATACGTATTTATTTTACCAGCTAGCTTTTTTAACACCGGGTATTTTTCCTTCAAGAGCCATAAACCTAAAGTCTATACGTGAAATTCCAAACTGACGCATGTATCCTTTAGGACGTCCTGAAATTTTGCAGCGGTTATGAAGTCGAACCGGCGATGCATTTTTAGGTATTTTTTGTAATCCTACGTAGTCGCCTGCAGCTTTTAATTCGGCTCTTTTAGCTGCATATTTTTCTACCATTCTTTGGCGTTTAAGTTCGCGAGCTTTTATTGATTCTTTTGCCATAATTATTATTTATTATTTTTTAAATGGTATTCCAAATTCTTTGAGTAAAGCATAACATTCTTTATCGGTGTTAGCTGTGGTAACAAAAGTTATGTCCATACCATTAATTCTAACAACTTTATCTATAACTATTTCGGGAAAAATAATTTGTTCGGTTACACCCATAGTAAAATTACCTCTACCGTCAAATCCGTTAGCATTAATACCTCTAAAGTCTCTAATGCGTGGGATTGATATTGAGATTAATCTGTCTAAAAATTCGTACATTCTATCTCCTCTAAGGGTAACTCTAACGCCAATTGGCATGTTACGTCTTAGCTTAAAGTTTGAAATGTCTTTTCTAGACTTTGTGGGTACTGCTTTTTGTCCGGCTATGTTTGTCATTTCTTCAACACCAACGTCTATTATTTTTTTATCGGTAAT
This sequence comes from Lentimicrobiaceae bacterium, assembly GCA_033809755.1. Classification (GTDB taxonomy): domain Bacteria; phylum Bacteroidota; class Bacteroidia; order Bacteroidales; family UBA4417; genus UBA4417. The sequence goes on along the minus strand of JAPXLB010000007.1, from coordinate 69,798 downwards.
AGCCGTGCCTAATCCCTGATTTAGACATATTTTTAACAGTCTGGGGACTTGCATCTTATTAGTGTACTGGAATTGTTCCATCATTGCCGGAACAACTTCGTCACTATATTTTTTTCTAAGTCTTGGTCTGTATTCCATTATTTTATAACCTCCCCTGTATTTTTTGAAATTCTTACTTTAACATCCTTTTTTTCGTCGTTTTTAAAACCGACACGAGTAGGTTTGCCATTACCATCAATAAGCATAAGGTTAGAGATATGTATAGGTTTTTCAAGTTTAACTATACCTCCCTTAGTATTTTTAGCATTAGGCTTGGTATGCTTGCTGACAACGTTGACGCCTTCGACAATAGCTTTATTTTGGTCTGTCAACACATTTAGCACGGTACCCTTTTTCCCTTTAGAGTTGCCTGCTATAACCATAACGGTGTCACCTTTTTTGATATATATTTTTGACATAATTAAGTTTTATTATAGCACTTCTGGTGCAAGTGAGATAATTTTCATGTATTGTTTTTCACGAAGTTCGCGCGAGACGGGTCCGAAAATACGTGTTCCAATCATTTCGCCTGCATTGTTGATAAGAACAACTGCGTTGTCATCGAAACGTATGTATGAACCGTCCTTACGACGAATTTCTTTTTTCGTGCGGACTATAACGGCTTTACTTACAGTCCCTTTCTTAATATTACCCGATGGTAATGCTTTTTTTACTGTTACGATAATTTTGTCGCCAACGCTAGCGTACCTTCTACCGGTTCCGCCAAGTACTTTAATGCATAGTACTTCTTTAGCTCCGCTGTTATCTGCAACCATCAATCTTGATTCCTGCTGTATCATAATAAATTATTTTGCCTTTTGAATAATTTCTACTAATCTCCAACATTTAGTTTTACTCAATGGACGTGTTTCTGCAATAAGTACTGTATCGCCTTCATTGCATTCGTTATTTTCGTCGTGAGCTGTAAATCTAGATGTTTTTTTAACAAACTTTCCATAAATTGGGTGCTTAATACGACGTTCAACCTGAACTACAATAGATTTGTCCATCTTATTACTTACAACCAATCCGGTTTTTTCTTTTCTTAATCTTCTAGTTTCCATACTATTTTATGGTTTTATTTATTAAGTTTATCTGCGATTCTACGCTTTTGTAATTCTGTAGCCAATCGGGCAACAGTTTTACGATATGATTTTATTTTATTAGGGTTCTCCAATGGAGAAACTGCATGATTCATTTTCAGCTTATTTAATTGAACTCTGTGTGTTTCTAGGTGTTCAATTAACTCTGGCGTCGACAATTCTCTAATAACTTGCTGTTTCATGATTTTATATTTTTTGTTTTAATAAACAAGTTTGCAAAATTAAACAAAATTTGGGTCATAATCTTTTCTTACGACATATTTTACCGCAATTGGCAATTTTTGAGCTCCCAAACGAAGCGCTTCTTTAGCTACTTCTGGTGGTACTCCGTCCAACTCGAATAAAATTCTACCTGGAGTAACGCAAGCAACGAACAATTCGGGTGCACCTTTACCTTTACCCATACGTACTTCAGCTGGTTTTTTTGTCACAGGCTTATCGGGAAATATTCTAATCCACAATTGACCTTCACGTTTCATATAACGGGTAATAGCCTGACGAGCAGCTTCAATTTGACGTCCTGTAATCCAGGTTTGGTCAAGAGCTTTTATTCCATAGGTTCCAAATGCTAATTCGTATCCTCTTTTAGCATTACCTTTCATCTTGCCTTTTTGCTGCCTTCTATATTTTGTTCTCTTAGGTTGTAACATTTTTACTTATTTTTTTCTGATGATGAAAACTTTATTAATAATTATTTTCTTGGGCGTCTTTCACGTCTTCCACTTCCTCTTCCGCCAGGTCCTCCAAATCCCGAAGGTTTTCCTTTAGCTCCTGTATCTGCTCCTGGTACTAGGTCTACTTTGCCATATATTTCACCTTTACAGATCCAGGTTTTAATACCAAGGCGTCCGTATGTGGTATGAGCTTCGCTAGCTGAATAATCAATATCGGCTCTTAGGGTATGTAGCGGTATTCTGCCTTCTTTAAAGTGTTCGCTACGTGCCATTTCTGCACCACCTAATCTACCTGATATTTGAACTTTAATACCTTGAGCTCCCGAACGCATTGCATTTGAAATTGCTGTTTTAATAGCTCTTCGGTACGAAACACGTCCTTCTAACTGGCGAGCTATGGAATTTCCAACTAGAATAGCATCTAATTCGGGGCGTTTTATTTCCGATATATTTATTTGAACCTCTTTTTGAGTTAGTTTTTTCAACTCTTCTTTAAGTTTATCAACTTCAAGACCTCCTTTACCTATAATCATACCAGGTTTGTCGGTGTTGATAGTAACGGTTACTAATTTAAGTGTGCGTTCGATAATAATTCGAGAAACGCCGGCATTTGATAGACGTACATTAAGATATCTGCGAATTTTGGCGTCTTCTACAAGCTTTGATGAATAGTCTTTTCCACCATACCAGTTAGACTCCCATCCTTTAATGATGCCTAACCTATTACCGATTGGATTAGTTTTTTGTCCCATAGAGATTTATAATATTGTTTATTCTTTATCTGTTTTTGTTTCTGTTTCTACAATTTCATTTTCAACAGCATCAATATTTCTGCTATCGATAAAAACCGTAACATGATTTGAGCGTTTTCTAATTCTGTGAGCACGACCGTGAGGAGCCGGTTTTATTCTTTTGAGAGTTGCTCCTTGATCGACTCTAATTTCGCTTATGTACAAGTTGCTATCTTCCATTCTAACGCCTTCATTTTTCACCTGCCAATTTGCCAACGCCGATTTTACTAGTTTGTAAAGTTTTCCGGCTGCATAGTGAGGCATATGTTGTAATATATACAAAGCTTCGTGTACATTTTTACCTCTAATCATATTTGCAACTAGTCGCATTTTTCTTGGCGAAGATGGACAATTATTAAGTTTAGCAAAATATAACTCTTTATTTGCTTCTTTTCTTGCTGTTGCTGTTATATGTTTTCTTGAACCCATAGTTTTATACTTTTTTAGTTCCTTTTATCTTTATTTCTTTTTACTTCCTGCGTGTCCTCTAAAGATACGGGTAGGACTAAATTCTCCAAGTTTATGTCCAACCATATTTTCGGTTATGTATACAGGAATAAATTTATTTCCATTGTGTACTGCTATAGTTTGTCCTACAAAATCAGGAGTAATTGTCGAAGCTCTTGACCAAGTTTTGATTACAACTTTTTTCTTGCTGTTAATAGCTTCTTCTACTTTTTTCTCTAATTTGTAGTTAACGTAGTAACCTTTTTTTAATGAACGGCTCATATTATGCTGTTTATATTAATTTTTTATTTTTTTCTTCTTTCAATTATATATTTATTCGAAGCTTTGGTTTTAGAACGAGTTCTATAACCTTTAGCCGGCATACCGTTTCTTGAGCGAGGTTGTCCGCCCGAGGCTTTACCTTCGCCACCACCCATTGGGTGATCTACCGGGTTCATAGCAACACCGCGCACTCTTGGTCTTCTGCCGAGCCAGCGTGTTCTACCGGCTTTACCCGATTTTTCGAGGCTATGCTCTGAATTGGAAACGGAACCGATTGTTGCTTTACATGTTTGTAAAATCATACGTATTTCGCCGGACGGCATTTTAATAATTGCATATTTTCCGTCGCGAGACATAAGTTGTGCTCCTGAACCTGCACTTCTGACAAGTTTTGCACCTTGACCGGGACGCAATTCTATATTATGAATTACCGTACCGAAAGGAATTTCGCTCAAATAGAGTGCGTTTCCAACATCGGGGCTAACACCTTTACCTGATTCAACAGTTTGACCAACTTTTATCCCTTGAGGTGCTATTATATATCTTTTTTCACCATCGGCATAATACACCAATGCTATCCTACTGCTTCTGTTTGGGTCGTATTCTATTGTTTTAACAACTGCGGGTATGTTTTCTTTATCGCGTTTAAAATCAATGATACGGTATTTTTGTTTGCTACCGCCACCTAAATTACGCATAGTCATTTTACCGCTATTGTTTCTTCCGCCACTTCTCTTTTGGGCTTGCAATAGGCTTTTTTCAGGAACTGATGTAGTTATTTCTTCAAAATTGCTTATAACTTTGAAGCGTTGTCCTGGTGTTGTAGGTTTATATTTTTTAAGTGCCATTTTCTCTTAAAATACTTTTTAAATGTTGCTAAAAAAATCAATTATTTCTCCTTCGGCTATCGATACAATCGCTTTTTTGTATGCGTTTGTACGACCTGAAATAAAGCCAGATTTAGTATATCTGGATTTAGATTTCCCCGAAAAGTTCATGGTGTTTACGTTGGTTACCTGAACCCCGTAAAGTTCTTCTACAGCTTTCTTAATCTGAATTTTATTTGCCCTTTTATCGACAATAAAACCATACTTTTCAAGCTTTTCGCCTTGAACTGTCATCTTTTCAGTTATAACTGGTTTAATTATAATACTCATGTCTGATTAATTTTGGTCGTTATTTGTATCGTAAGCTTTTTCTATTTGCTTAACCGATGATTCGGTTAGGACTAAATATTTAGCTCTTAAAATTTCATAGGTATTGATATCAGATGCTCTCATAACTCTTGCATTCTGGATATTGCGCGATGATAATACTACATTTTCATCTTTATGAGGTAAAACCATCAATGATTTTCTATTATCAACTTGCAATGATTTTAAAATATCAAGATATGCTTTTGTTTTTGGGGTTTCAATTGTAAAATCTTCTACAATTTTAATAGAGCCCTCTTTCATTTTGTACGACAAAGCCGACAAACGAGCAATCTTTTTAAGTTTTTTATTCAGCTTGAAGTTATAAACTCTAGGTTGTGGTCCGAATGTACGCGCACCGCCTCTAAAAAGAGGAGACTTAATGCTACCGGCTCTGGCTCCACCTGTCCCTTTCTGACGTTTAATTTTTCTGGTGCTCCCACTAATTGTTGAAACTTCGAGCGTTGAATGTGTTCCTTGCCTTAAATTTGCCATGTATTGTTTTACATCCAAATAAATTGCATGGTCGTTAGGCTCAATGCTGAATATCTGCTCGTTTAATTTGAGCTTTCTACCTGTTTCTTCTCCTTTAATATTATATACTGCTAGTTCCATCTTTCTAAAATTACGTATGAACCATTAGCTCCGGGTACTGAACCTTTTACAATAACAAGATTTTCTTCCGGAACGACTTTTACTATTTCTAAGTTAATCATTTTAACTCTTTTATTTCCCATTTGACCAGCCATTCGTTTTCCTTTAAACACTTTGCCCGGGTACGAGGATGCTCCTATTGATCCTGGTGAACGTAAACGATTGTGCTGTCCGTGTGATTGCTCACCTACTCCTGAATATCCATGACGTTTTACAACTCCTTGAAAACCTTTACCTTTGGAAATTCCGACAATATCAATGTATTCTCCTTCAACAAACAAGTCAGCTCTAATAACTTCACCTGTTTCTTTAACTTCTGATTCTTTAAAACGAGTAAATTCGGCTACAAATTTTTTAGGTGTAACACCTGCTTTTTTAAAGTGTCCGATTTCAGGTTTATTAGAACGCTTTTCGTCTTTTTCGTCGAATGATAATTGAATTGCATCGTATCCATCGGTTTCTTTCGTTTTAATTTGTGTTACATAACACGGACCTGCTTCTATTATGGTACAAGGGATATTTCTGCCCTCGGCATCAAATAAACTGGTCATTCCTATTTTTTTTCCAATAATTCCTGACATTATATCGAGATATTATGTTAATGTATTATTTTTTCGAATTAAATCTTAATTTCAACTTCAACACCGCTAGGTAACTCTAACTTCATCAAAGCGTCTATTGTTTGTGATGTAGAACTGTATATATCTAGCAAACGTTTGTGAGAAGACAACTCGAATTGCTCGCGCGACTTCTTATTAACGAATGTAGAGCGTAACACAGTGTATATTTTTTTGTGTGTTGGTAAAGGTATAGGACCATTTACAACCGCACCGGTTACTTTTACGGTTTTAACGATTTTTTCAGCCGATTTGTCGACCAAGTTATGATCGTATGACTTTAATTTTATTCTAATCCTTTGATTCACTATTGTTTATTTTTAAGTTAACAACTAATTAATAACCTTTTATTTTTTTTATTAAATCTTCGGAAAGAAATTCCGGGACTTCTTGATATTCTGAAAACTCCATGCTAGCAGCAGCCCTTCCTGATGTTAAAGACCTTAATTTGGTTATATATCCAAACATTTCTGCCAAAGGAACTTTTGCTCTAATAACTTGATATTTGATTTTTGCATCAATGCCTTCGAGTACGGAGCGACGTTTGTTAAGGTCGCCTGTAACATCACCAACATAATCGTCGGGTGAAATTACAACCAGTTTCATAATAGGTTCTAACAATACAGGTTCTGCCTTTTTAGCTGCCTCCTTGAAAGCAATGCGTGCACAAATTTCAAATGCTAGAGAATCGCTATCAACCGTGTGATATGAGCCGTCGATTAGTCTTACTTTTAGACTTTCCAACGCATATCCTGCTATAGGTCCATTTCTCATAGCCAGCTCGAAACCTTTTTGTATAGATGGAATGAATTCCTTAGGAATGTTACCACCTTTTACATCATTAATAAATTGTAAGCCTGTAATACCTTCATCAGCGGGACCCATTTCAAATTCAATATCAGCGAATTTACCTTTTCCTCCTGTTTGTCTTTTATATACCTCTTTATGATGTACCGTTCTGGTAACTGCCTCGCGGTATGAAACCTGCGGCTTACCACTATTGACTGCTATATTAAATTCTCTCTTCAATCTGTCGACCAATACATCAAGGTGAAGTTCGCCCATACCCGAAATAATGGTTTGTCCTGTTTCCTCGTTGACTTTAACAATAAAAGTTGGATCTTCTTCGGCAAGTTTTGCTAAAGCTATATCCAACTTATCTACATCATCTTTAGTTTTGGGCTCAACGGCGATACTTACAACCGGCTCGGGGAATGTGATTGATTCTAAAATAACAGGATGTTTTTCGTCACAAAGTGTATCGCCTGTTCTAATGGTTTTAAAGCCAACAGCAACACCTATATCGCCTGCTTCTATGCTTTCGACCGGCTCTTGCTTATTGGCATGAACTTTCATAATTCTGGATATACGTTCTCTTTTTCCTGTACTACAGTTTAAAACGTAACTTCCTGAATGAAGAGTTCCTGAATAGACTCTGAAAAAGGCAACACGACCTACATTGGGATCGGTAGCAATTTTGAATGCCAAAGCTGCGAAAGGTTCTTTGGCATCTGCATTTTTTACCACAACTTTACCAGTTTTAGGGTCGATGCCCTCAACTGGAGGTATTTCGTACGGATTAGGCAGATATGCTGCAATAGCGTCTAAAAGCGGTTGTATGCCTTTGTTTTTAAATGAAGCTCCGCAGAACACAGGAGTAATTCGCATATCGACTGTGGCTTTACGGACAAACTTGATAATTTCGTCTTTAGTAATGGAATTGTTATCTTCAAAAAATCTCTCCATTAAAGAAACGTCTTCTTCGGCAACACCTTCTATTAACGCGTTTCTATATTTTTCCGTAATTTCTTTATACTCTTCGGGAACTTCTTGTATTTCGAAAGATTTTTCGTCGAACTCATCCCAAACGTAAGCCTTATTGGTAACCAAATCAATAACTCCTACAAAATCGGCTTCAACTCCTATAGGAATTTGCATAACAATAGGATTTGCTCCTAACCTGTCTTCAATTTGATTGACAACTGAAAAGAAGTCGGCTCCTAGCCTATCCATTTTGTTGACGTAGCATATGCGCGGAACTTTGTACTTATCGGCTTGTTTCCAAACTGTTTCGCTTTGCGGTTCAACTCCGCCTACAGCACAAAATATGGCTACAGCTCCGTCTAAAACTCTCAGAGAACGTTCTACTTCAACTGTAAAATCAACGTGTCCGGGAGTATCAATTATATTATATGTATATTCATTGTTGTTGAAGTTCCATTTAACTGTGGTAGCTGCCGAAGTAATAGTAATACCTCTTTCCTGCTCTTGTACCATCCAGTCCATAGTAGCAGTACCATCGTGAACTTCGCCTAATTTATAGCTACGACCTGCATAATACAGTATACGCTCGGTAGTTGTGGTTTTACCGGCATCAATATGAGCCATTATGCCAATATTGCGTGTATGTATTAATTTTTCGGTTGTAGCCATTACTATAAATGAATATTAAAATCTAAAATGAGAGAATGCCTTGTTGGCTTCTGCCATTCTGTGAATATCTTCTTTACGTTTAAAAGCGGCACCTTCTTCTTTATACGCAGCCAAAATTTCGTTAGCTAATTTAGCAGCCATAGATTTTTCGTGGCGTTTGCGAGCGAAAGTAATCATGTTTTTCATACCAATTGATTGCTTTCTGGCTGGTGGTATTTCCGAAGGTATCTGAAATGTTGCACCTCCAATTCTTCTACTTCTAACTTCAACTTGTGGAGTTACATTAGCAAGTGCTTTTTTCCATACTTCTAACGGTTGTTCGTCTTTTATTCTTTCGCCAACAATATCTAATGCTTCGTAAAAAATTTGATATGCATAGCTTTTTTTACCGCATAGCATAATATTATTAACAAACTTAGTTACAACCGTTTCGTGAAATTTTGGATCCGGTTGTATAAGACGTTTCTTTGGTTTTGACTTTCTCATATCTACTTAATATTGGATATAATTTTTACTTACTTGCTTGTTTTGGGCGTTTGGCTCCGTATTTAGAACGTCTTTGTGTTCTTCCTTCAACTCCCGAGGTGTCGGCTGCACCACGTATAACGTGATAACGAACTCCGGGAAGGTCTTTAACACGACCTCCTCTTATTAATACAATTGAGTGCTCCTGCAAATTATGTCCTTCGCCGGGTATGTAAGCGTTAACTTCTTTTTGATTGGTTAACCTTACTCTGGCAACTTTTCGCATAGCTGAGTTAGGCTTTTTAGGAGTAGTGGTATAAACCCTAGTGCAAACACCTCTACGCTGTGGGCATGAATCTAACGCAGGAGACTTGCTTTTGTAAGTCATCTTTTTACGTCCTTTACGAACCAATTGTGCAATTGTAGGCATATTAATTATTTATTTGTTTTATTTTTATTTAAGTTAGCATATTGCTAAATTTATTACTTCTAAAAAAAGCTCTAAACCTTTTTTTTAAATAAATCGACTGAAAATTGTTGAGACACAGAGGTGAATGTAAGACCAAAACATAAGAGGCTTCTGCGAGCAAAAGACGGATGTCTTATTTATGTTTTGAAACCTATAGCGTCTTACTTCATCAGGTTTCTCGGACAAATTTAAAGTCCTATTTATCTAAAGTGATTTTCACCAATCACTTTTTTTAGAGTTTGCAAAAGTAAACATTTTTTTATAAATGACAAACATTATCATGTTTTTTTTTACTTTTTTTTATTTTATCGCTGATTTTAGCAAAAATATCTAGCGATTTGTATTTTTGTTGACCAATGAAAATTATTAATCATAATAAAACATATCATTATGAATAAAAGGTTTACAGTTTTTACTCATTTTTTAATACTAATTGTCTCAATTACTTTAAAAGCTCAAAACACTACCTATAATATTCAGGACTTTGATGCTATTCATTATGAAATAAAACTGACTGAAGTGAATACCGCAGAAAAGACGTTAACAGCTAATACTAATATTAAAGCAGTATGTTTGAAAAACGATATTAATAAGGTATGCTTGGAATTATTATCTCTGAATGTAGATTCCGTATTTGTTAATAATGTTAGGAATAATAATTATACACACGTAGATGGAGTATTAACTGTTAACTTTTCGCAAAATTTTCAGCAAAATGACACCGTAAACATTTTGGTTTGCTATCATGGGACTCCTTTTGTAGATTTATCTGGTTGGGGCGGCTTCCATTTTGCCGGTGATTTTGCTTTTAATTTGGGTGTGGGTTTTAGCTCTATTCCACACAACCTTGGCAAGGCATGGTTCCCATGTTTTGATAATTTTACAGATAGGGCTTTATTTGATGTGCTAATTACGACAAGCAACGATAAACAAGCTACAAGCGGCGGGTTTTTATATGATACTTTTGATAACGGAAACGGAACCACTACTTGGCACTGGAAAACAGCACATACTTTACCTACATATTTAATATCGGCAAGTATTGGAAAATATTTTACAATTGAAGATTCGTTTGTAGGACAATACGACACCGTTCCAATTACCTTTACATGTAGAGCCGGCGATACTGCAAAAATTGCATCTACTTTTGTAAATTTAAAAGAAATTACCTCCATTTTTGAAAACTGTTTCGGTCCCTACCCTTTTGAACGCATTGGGTTAACAGCTACAGCAAACGGAGCTATGGAACATGCCGCTAATATAAGCTACCCATACTCAGGCTGGAGTGGCAATACCGACTTGGAATGGTGGTATGCTCATGAATTGTCGCACATGTGGTTTGGTGATGCCGTAACTTGCTCGAGCGCCGGACACATGTGGCTTAACGAAGGCTGGGCTGTGTGGTGCGAATCGCTTTATAAGGAATTTTTGTATGGAAAAGATGCATATAAAAACAACATGCGTAAAAAACTAAAAGATGTTTTGCTTAAAACACATAAGACAGACGGAGGTTATTATGCACTTTACGACATACCCGAAACGCTTACATATGGCAGTACCGTATACGATAAAGGCGGACAGGTTGTTCATACGCTTAGAAACTACTTGGGCGACAGCATTTTCTTTGATGCTGTTAAAGAATACATTAACACTTATAAGTATAGCCACGCATCGTCTGATACTTTAAAGAATTTTTTAACATTGCACACAGGCATTGATATGACATCGTTTTTTGAAACTTGGGTTGAATCGCCCGGGTTTCCGCATTTTTCGATTGATTCTATAGTTATTTCTCCGACTTGTCCTCATAGTGAGGTTGAAGTAACGGTAAGACAAAGACTTAAAGAACTACCGAATTACGCCAACGACAATCATGTTGAAATAACCTTTGTTTCTGACACATGGGAATTTTATTCCGACACTATAGTTTTTTCGGGTGCAACAGGAAATAAAAAGTTTTACATGCCTTTCGAGCCTGTTAGTGTTATGCTCGACTACAATGAAAAAATTTCGGACGCTACAACCGACGAAGCTATCATTATTAAACAAGTTGGGACTTATAATTTCCCCGAAACATTTATGAGTATTAATACCACTAACATTACCGACTCGGCATTGTTTAGAGTTACTCACAACTGGGTAGCTCCAGATAGCTTAAAAAATGGCATTGAAGGACTTAGACTTTCGGATACCAGATATTGGACTATTGAGGGAATTTTTCCTGACGGATTTGTTACAAGCGGCAAGTTCCCATACACCAAAACACAAGGGTTTGAGCTTAACCTGACACAAAACCGTAACGACTCCATTGTTATGCTTTATAGAGTTAATGCTAGTCAGGATTGGTCTCCAATTAACTTTAATATCAGTGGCACATGGATGGGCGGAAATATTACTATTGATACGCTTAAGCCCGGTGAATACACGTTTGCCGCTTGGGATTACAATTATTTGAATACTGATAATAGCTGTATTAATAAGGAAGAAAAATCGATAATAAATATATATCCTAATCCCACAAGCGAACATTTTAATATTGTATCAAACTACAAAGGTGATGGATGTATTAAAATATTCGACACTGAAGGTAAATTGGTTTTCTCGCAAAAATATGCTCCCGAACAATTGCCGATAAAATGGCAACCCAACAGTAGTGTGAATAGCAATTATATTATTGTTTTATATGACAAAAACGGTAAAATAATTGATTCACAGAAAGCAATCTATAGCGGAAAGTGATTTTTTGATTTTTGAAAAATTATTCTTACCTCACTGCTTTGCACAACGAGTTAATGTAACTTCTTATGCTTTAAAGTTCACGATTCATCTTTGCTTCGGTTAATGCAATTGGGCAACGAACTGTTAAATAATTTAAATATATATGTAGGTAGGACTAAGCAATTATAAAAATTAGCATAACTTTGCACGAATATTTAAACAAAAACAAGTAAAAATTAAAAATAAATAAAATGAGAAGAACATATGAATCATTTTCACAATTAGTGGAAGCATTGAAGGGCGGAGTTATTATGGATGTTACAAACCCCGAACAAGCCAAGATTGCAGAAGACGCTGGGGCTGTGGCTGTTATGGCATTGGAGCGTGTACCTGCCGATATACGAAAAGATGGAGGTGTAGCTCGTATGTCTGATCCTGAAATGATAGCTAAAATACAAGCCAGCGTTTCTGTTCCGGTAATGGCAAAGGTAAGAATTGGTCATTTTGTTGAGGCACAGATTCTTGAAACCTTAAAAATTGATTTTATTGACGAAAGCGAAGTTTTAACACCTGCCGACGAAGAAAACCATATTGATAAGCGTGCATTTAAGACTCCTTTTGTCTGCGGAGCTCGTAATTTGGGCGAAGCTGCACGTCGTATTGCCGAAGGTGCATCAATGATACGTACAAAAGGCGAAGCCGGCACAGGCGACGTAGTTGAAGCTGTTAGACATATGCGTCAGATGAACAAAGATATTAGAATATTATGCACACTCGACGAAGCCGAAGTTATTCCTTTCTGCAAGGTAAACGGAATCCCATACGATGTTGCCGTTCAGGTACGCAAACTAAAGCGCTTGCCGGTGGTTAATTTTGCTGCAGGAGGTATAGCTACTCCAGCTGATGCTGCACTGATGATGCAATTAGGCTGCGATGGCGTTTTTGTTGGTTCGGGAATTTTCAAATCTGGCGACCCTGTTAAAAGAGCAAAAGCTATTGTAATGGCAACAACAAACTTTAACGACCCTGCTAAGGTTATGGAAGCCTCAAAAGGCATTGGCGAACCTATGGTAGGAATTGGAATTTCAACAATGAATGATGATGAAAAATTTGCCGGCAGAGGTTGGTAAGTTTTAATTTGTAAAAAGTTTAAAAACAAATAGGGGTGGCTTTGAAGCCACCCCTATTTGTTTGGTATAAAAATTCTATCTGATAAGAACGTTATTTAGTAATTACCGAGAATTTTCTTACAACTCCGTTATCTGTTCTTAAAATATACATACCTGTTTTCCAGGAAGAAACATCTATCTTAGCGGTATTTCCTTCCATTACTGTTGAAGGAACAATAACTTGTCCTCTTAAATCTGAAATCATGTATGTAATTGGTTTAGCATTGTTTGCTTCAATATTTAAGTATTTAGATGTCGGATTTGGGAACATATTCAACACTACTTGTTCTTTATCTTTAACCGAAACATATTTCATGTCGATTAATTTGGTTTGTATTACTTCTTGTGTTGGCATATGTTGCAACCAAATAACAAGTTGACAATTATCTTTTACGAAAGTCGGATCTAAATTAACCTCTAGTTGTACAACTTGGGTATTACCCGACGAGAAATTAACGTAAGTACCTGTGCCTGATGGGAACATAGCACGATTGACATAATCAAGTTCTGTAATACCTGCTACCCAATTGTGTGGTATATGACTTTCGGTTAAAGCTGCAAACAAAAATATGTCGCTGGCGAAATAATCATGCAATTGTTCAGCTGTTACTGTTACAACATAATTATCTGGCGTTAGCTCCGATATATCAACAGTAAGTTCGTGAGTTGAGGGTAATTGCTCTCTAGTTTCGTAAGAAGGCAACAAGAATGTATATACAGAAAGTTGAGCATTACCTCCTTCTTTTATCTCAACTCCATCAAATACAGTAGTTGGGAAATTCTGAATACCATAGAAGCCGATACGGGTAAGATTATCAGGTATTTCGTATTCGTCATCATAATGATACTTAACAGGAGCAATATCCTTTCCATTCGCTATAAAATCTTCTATTGCAAATGCAACTCCAGGACAATATTGACACCATAATCCGGTAGCAACTTCGGTAAGAACTTTTTCTCTATCTGTTCCACCAGGAATTGTAACTTCTGCAATATTGGAAGAACCTGAATATCCTAACAGGTTTTTATATGCCTTAACAACATACTTGTAATCGTTGGGATAAGTTGGCACTGGAAGGACATCATCATAGGATGTCGTAGTAACATCGTCGGCAAGGACTACACCATTTCTTATTACGATATATCTATCGGGCACAATTGAAGTTGGTGCATCCCAAGTTAAACTAATTACATTATCAACTTGATTAGCAACGAGATTTGAGGGTGCTTCTAAAGGATCAACCTTTGTAAACACAACTTCATCAACAAAATATTCTCCTTGCACGCCACCTGTCGAGTGTCCGAAGAAGTCTCCTGCACCCAATTTAACAGGACCACCACTACCAGTAGCTCCTAACGACCATTGATAGCTGTATATATGTTCGTTGTTAGCGTAGTACGAAGCATAGTCATCGTCTAAGTCGACAATAACTCTCATAGGAATCCAAGTGTCGTGATTGTAGGTAAATGTAGCTGCAGATGCTGCCGAAGCGTCAACAGTTGCTGTTCCATTAACAAGTGTAACTTGTATACCCCAAAAACTGTTAGAACCTGCAAATTCTTGCAAAACGTTAAAGTAACCCATTTTCCCTGTTGGGATTCTCATTTTAAAATCGTAATGGTACCTACCTGTAGTGCTATCTCCCAAAGGCAAGATGCAATCGTTGTTGGTAACAACTTTTAATGATTTAGTTCCGTTTGAAGCCTGTTCGTTAGATACAATAGGGTCTTCGGAACCTCCAAGAGTTCCGCTCCATGTAGTCCACGGATCGCCACCACATTGTTGACCAATTCCTTGTCCTACAGTGTAGCTTTCAAAATCATCTGAAATCAGAACAGTTTGAGCAAAGGCTGCAATACCGATACACAAACTCAATGTTAAAGTAATAAGTTTTTTCATATCTTTGATTTTTAGTTAATATTATCTAACAAAGGTAATATTTTTTTATTTATATAATCAAGTTTTTTTTATTTATTTTATAATTACGATAATTATTATTTTTGCAAATGGTATTCACAACACCAAAAAAATAAATCTAGCTCTTTACAAACAAGTTTATAATGACAGAAAAAAGTGAAAAGTATGTGCGTCCTTCGTGGGACGAGTATTTTATGGAAGTAAGCAAAACCATAGCTAAGCGTGCAACCTGCGATAGAGGCAGAAGCGGCTGCGTAATTGCAAAAAACAAACAAATATTGGTAACAGGATATGTGGGTTCTCCAGTTGGCTTGCCACACTGTGACGATGTGGGACATTTATTTAAGAAAACAACTCACGAAGACGGTACTGTTACAAACCATTGCGTAAGGACTGTACATGCCGAACAAAATGCAATTTGTCAGGCAGCCAAGTTGGGTATAGCCCTTGATGGTGCTACACTATACTGCAAAATGACACCTTGCCGTACGTGTGCTATGCTTATTATTAATTGCGGAATAAAAAGAGTTGTGTGTGAGTACAGATACCACGCCGGAAGCGAATCGGAGGAGATGTTTGCACAAGTTGGAATTAAACTTGAGTATGTAAATCCCGATGTTTTGAAATATGAGCAGCAGAGATAGCTTGTTTGAACGGGTAGTAATTTGATAAACTACTAATTACGGACAATTTAACGTTAAGTTACACAGAAATTAAAGCGGTCTGTAAACATTGAATACACCATCGTCTCATCCGTTTTACGTGCACGTTTTTATGTGTTTGCAGTTTATTAATTCTTTAATTTCTTTTTTAATTCATTCACATAAAAATTTGCTTTTTTCTCATCACCCGAAAGCATATTTAAGATAATCTGATTAAACATCTGTGACGAAGTATAAATATCTTTTTCAGAAATATTATTGTTAGAATAAAGATCAAAACCAGTTGGGACTTCAACATTTAAAATCCACCATTTTTCAATTTTAACTCTTAGTTTTATCAGTTGAATGAATTTTTCAGGCAACTCTTCCGGCAATCCTTCAAATAAAAGATCCATCAGTTCGTGTGATAGCTTATTTCTGTACTTTCTCAATTCATTAAAAATCTCAACATCATTTTCGTCTATTGTTCCCAAATCTTTTAGGTATAGAAGTGTTGCGTTTATTATGCTTTTATCTTTTGATAACACTTCTGTCTTATACCTACCAGAAAATGTATATTCTCCATCAGAAAAACCCGTGTTAAAAAGGAATTTGACTTCATCCACAACATAATCTTTGAACGACTCAAATGTAGCTATATATAATGATGAAAAAATTAATTTGTCTTTCATATTATCAGGATCTAAAAAATTGAGCCATTTATCTGTATTTTCTTTATCTTTTGTCATATAATTTTTATAAATAAGTTGATGTTTCTTACTATGCTTCACAACTTCCAATTTCCATAAAAATCCCGTCCAACGTAGTTTCTACTTTACTATATAATTCATCAAGTGTTCCGTTGTTCTGAAAATGGTAATCAGCCATTTGCATACATTTTTTTATATTTTGCTCGTTTGGACTGTCTGATTCCATTTCGCGCTTTTCGTTCTGCAAAAATGTTTCGTACGAAATATTATCGGTTTCAGAATTACGTAGCACAATGCGTTCGTACCTTATCTTTGGGTCGGCATCGACGGCAAAAAGTATAAACTTACCCAATTTGCGGAGCGAAGTAACCTCGCCTGGTGTTCGTATACTTTCTATAACCGCATTTTGGTTTAGTTCTGCAGCTTGTTTGTAAAGTTGGTCGGTAATGTACGAAGGCGAATTTAATGTTCGCAACTGATTGGCAACTATCACCATACTGTCGCGGTTTACCTCCATGTTTCGCTTTTTTATTTCCTGAATTAAAAACTGCCTTACGGAAAAATGATTGAAATTGTAATTATTAATCAAATAATCGACAATAACACCTTTTCCTGCTCCAATAGTTCCTGTAATTCCTATAATTATCATTTGCTTTATTTTGAAAACACTCGGCACAAAATTAAATATTTATTGTAACTAATACCTTTTGTTTGGCTTCAAATTTTGTTTATAATTATTGTCGTCAGGTAAATATTTTTTGCTGTTAGCTCTCAGCTGGTGAAGTCGGAAGACCGAAGACAGAAGACCGAAGTTTTGACACTCATAACCCAGAACTCTCCCTAATTCTCGGAACAAGCATTCACCAATCACCGCCAAGCTACGTTCTTTTTAACAGCAATATTTATCAATATCTCTTATCTTTGCCGAAATTTATAAATATGGAATGGATATATTTAATAATAGCGTCTGTATTGGAAGTAGGTTGGCCCCTTGGCTTTAAACTTTCACAAACCACCCCATATAAATGGCAATGGATAGTATTTGCTATAATTAGTATGGGTTTGAGCGGTTTATTTTTGTACTTGGCACAAAAAACTTTGCCAATAGGGACGGCATACGTTATATGGACAGGAATTGGGGCAATAGGGACTCTGTTAATTGGGATTTTCTTCTTTGGCGACTCTGCAAGTGCCTTACGAATGATTTCGGCTTTCTTTATTATTATTGGAGTTGTTGGGTTAAGAATGTTCCCCTAGTATTTCCACTCAAAAGTGTTGATAAGCTCATTTATATCTTCTTCTATAAAGTTAATCACAGGACTTAATGAGTCATTATTAGGAATTACACTGAAATACAAAGCTCCACGTAGATAATTTTTGATGCTGTCGGTGAGGTAAAACTGATAGGTTGAAGCCACATCGGCACCGCCAATTTTATATATCAAACCATAAACATTTTTTTGTGCATTACTGACTTCTATATACTGCATGCCAGTGGCTTTAGGAATATGTTTCATTGCTAAAACCCTTGCATCTTCTGTCAGTTTTTTAAGAGTTTCAATATCGTTAAATGTTTTGTAGCTGATATGCAGTTTTCCTTTGTACTCGGGAAAATCAACATTTATCCAATATTTTTCATCTTTCGAGTAAGTGTTAGACGAAATTGTAGCATATGTAGGATAATCGAATGAATACGGAAAAGTAGTATCAAATCTTTGATATTGCTTTTCTGGAAACTCTATCCGTAAGAAGCCAATTGGCTTTGGAGTATGATTTTTATTACAAGAAAACGGTAGCGTTAACAAAACTGACATAACACTTGCAATAAAAAACGATTTAATAATTCTTTTCATATTATTAATAACAGATTAATAACAGATTAGCAACAAAATTGTTGTTTACAAAGCAACTTTTGGGGCTGATGTTGCGACTAACAAAAAGCAACCTTGCTTGCAGAAATAACTGCTGTTACAGATAATAGCACCAATACAATAACACTTTAAAGCATTAAAATATTGTCGGCAATAATTTCGGTAATGTTTCTTTTAACTCCGTCTTTACCTTCATACGAGCGAGTTCTGATGCGACCTTCAACATAAAGCTGACTACCTTTTTTAAGGTACTGCTCAACAACATCTGACAAACCTCCCCAAGTAACAATATTGTGCCACTCGGTATGCTGAACGTCGTTACCGTCTTTGCCGCGAAACGTTTCGGTTGTTGCTAATGAAAAACTTGCTTTTTTACTGTTTTCAAAATTTTGAATTTCAGGGTCTTTGCCTAAATTCCCTACCAAAATAACTTTATTTACTCCTCTTGCCATGATATAATTATTTAAAATTTTACGTTTTCAACCGATTTAATCTCGGGTATTTCTCTTTTTATCGCCTCTTCTACTCCATTTTTTAGTGTCATTTGGCTAAAGGGACAAGAACCGCAAGCTCCTACTAGTTGTACATTAACTACGAGGTCGTCTGTTAAGTTCACAAAATTAATATCGCCTCCGTCAGCTTGTAAAAAAGGACGTATTTGTTCGATTATTTTTTTTACTTTTTCTTCAATTTCTTTCATACTATAAAATATTTATTCGTTGGTTTTAACAACTTGTGTTGGTTTCAGACTAATATTTCTTTTTGCTACCTGTCGGACTACATTTTTCGCCATCTCGTTAAACGCCGCACCTTCAATAGATGTAATATCAAGAGCCGCCGGCTTGCCTATATCGCCCGATTGAGTAATGCTTTGTACCAATGGTATTTGTCCGAGTAAAAATATACCATGTTCTTCGGCATATTTTTTACCTCCCTGATTTCCAAATATAAAATATTTATTGTTTGGCAATTCTGCAGGCGTAAACCACGACATATTTTCGACAATACCAATAATTGGAACATTAATACTTTCAGTAGAGAAAAACGTGTGAGCTTTACGCACATCGACGAGAGCTACTTCTTGAGGTGTGGTAACAATAACAACCCCGGTAACGGGTATATTTTGAACTATTGTTAAGTGAATATCGCCTGTTCCGGGAGGCATATCAATTACTAAATAATCTAAATCGCCCCAATCTCCTCCAGAGATAAGTTGTGTGAGATAATTTCCGGCAAGAGGACCACGCCAAGCAAGCGCCTGATCGGGATCGACGAAAAATCCTATAGAAAGTGTTTTTATTCCATATTTTTCTACGGGTACTATAACAGTTTTTTCGCCTTCCATATATGCCTCCGGCTGAACATCTTGCAATCCAAACATAATAGGCACTGATGGACCGTAAATATCGGCATCTAATAATCCGACAGAAGCTCCCAAATTGGCTATCGACACAGCTAAATTAGCCGCAACAGTAGATTTGCCAACACCTCCTTTTCCCGACACAACTGCAATAATATTTTTAACGCCGGGTAACATTTTTCTGTCATTCTGTTTTTCTTTTTTAGAAGTCAACTTCACGTTTACCTCAACATTTTCACCCACACTTTGCTTTATAGCTTGTATGGCTTGATCTTTCATCTGGTCTTTTAACGGACAAGCTATTGTGGTTAGTACAAAATCGAAGGATACGGTATTATCCTTTATTTCTAAATTATCAACCATACCCAAACTGACAATATCATTGCCTAAATCGGGGTCGATTACGGTTTTAAGCGCATTTATAACTTTTTCTTTTTCTATCATTATTATTAATTTATTTAGTACAAAAGTAACAATTTATCAGAAATTCTTTATTTAATTAAAATAGTATTTGATTAAAAACGGTATCTCTTCGTTTTGAGGATTCAAGTAATTGGCTTTGTATAAGTTTTCTTTATAACCTTGAGGATTATTCTTACACATTTCAATTATACCGTTTGTTAAGTAGAAGTTGCCGATTGCAAAACTGTTCATGGTAGCCGTATCGCCGATGTTGCTGAAAACATCGAACACCGAAACTCTGTCGTCATTTAGGGAAGAAATGTTTTTATATAAATTATCGGAATTTAAAGACGAAAGTTTAAAAAACTCGGTGTAGGTTTTGTTATCGGTATTTATTTTTGAATTTGATGTAATGGCATTTATTTTTTCACTTTCGAGAAACACACAAGCAGCCAAGTGATAAGGATTATCGTAAAAATAAATATCGGGTTTTAATTCTGCAATATTATTTGTCCATTTTTTGAAATCGATTTTACCGCTGTCTTTATTTCCCAACAATATTGCATGATTGTGTGCAATCCAAACGCTTGCATTATCAAATACCGAATAAAAAGTTTTAATAATTCCTAACAAATCTTCATTTGTGATTTTATGCAACGGTAAATATTGCGAATATATTCCTTTTTCAGTCAAGTGCATAAAGCACTGTTGATAATACTCGCGGGTGTATAAATTGCCCGAACCTAATATTGGGTGAGTCGGGTCGCAAGAAATAAGGTCGTATTTATTTTTAGTTGCCTGCAAAAATCGGCGTCCGTCTCCGCTAATAATTTCAAGCCGCTTGTCCCTTACAACATTGTGATTTAACGGCTCATAAAAATGTGCGACTTTGCTAAGTTCGGAGATTAGGTCAACGCACTGTATTTGCTTTACCTCACTATGTTCGGCAATAGCCGATGTAGTTACTCCAATTCCAAAGCCGATTACCAACACATTTTCAATTTCGTTTTCCGACACGAAAAAAGGTAAGTGCCCGACCATTTTAACCGCCTTGATAGCATCGTAACTTGAACCTATTACAGCACTGTTGTTGACATAAGTAGATAAGACCGACTGGTTGCCTTTTGTATCTTTGCCTACAACGTATATTCCTTCGGCAGTTTCGCCATACGCCAATACTTTTCTGTTTAATTTATTGAACGAAGGCGGTAAAACTCTGATAGTAGGGTTTGCGACCAAGATAATAAACAATATTAAAGAAACAGAAATGTAAATGTACTTGAATTTTTTGTTGCTCTTTACCGATAAATAAATTCCAGCTACAGCAATAATAAGCATTATAAGAATTGAAGCATTTACCAAATTGAAAAACTTAAGCAGTACAAATATTGCTACAATAGGTCCTAATGCACTACCCAAATAGTTGGCAAACAAAACTGCTCCAACACTATTGTTTACGTTTTTATCTTCGTTGTGGTACAGCGAAGTAATTAGCGGAAAAGCAAATCCCGATACAGCCGAAACAGGTACAATTACAACAAGCGACGATAAAAAAGGAATTAAAAACACTCGCACCCAATTAGTCTCAACATGGCGTTCTAAAGGGAATAGCAACCATTCGGGTATATTATAAACCAATATTATACTCGCAATTACAACTACTAAGAAAACCAAAACCGTATTTGACAATAATTTCGAGCTAATTATATTATTTCTTTTAGATGAATATTTTTCGAAAAAAGAACTTCCCGCAAAAATTCCCAAAATAGCCATTGATGTTACAAGAGAAAAAGCATAAGCAGTGTTTGTAAAATACACCTTGAAATACTTTAACCACAACACTTCTAAAGCAAGAACCACAAACCCGAAAACAAACGACAGCACCAACAAATGCATCTTGCTTTTATCAACCTTAACCGATTGTCTTTCTATTGTTTTCCCTTCGTTTTGTATGTTGAAATAAATAATTGCAAACAGAGATGCGATGATGAGCAGCATTATTGCAATAATATAAAATGTGCCTTTTTGACCGGCTTTTGCCAACAAAAAAATGCCCGCAGTAATACCGCCTATAGCAGCTCCTATGGTATCTGCCGAATACATTTTACCAAGTTTAGAAGCTATTAAATCGGTGTTTATGTACAGAAAAGAAATAGCCGGAAAAACTACTCCTATAAGCGTTGAGGGAACTATAACTATAGCCGTAATAAATAAGTAACTAACTACCGATTTTTGAGCAAGTATGGTTGCTATGCTTGGATTGAGAATAAAACTGTATGAAGCTGCAACAAACGCAAGCAGGATAAAAATTGTAAACAACAAACGCGTTATCTTTCTGCTATCGGCTTTTATTCTTCCAATTATTGCCGCACCTAAGCCCTGCCCTGTCATAAATCCCGAAAGCACGACTGTGCTTGCCATGACAGTAGTTCCTGTAGAAAAACTTAGCAAGCGAAACAGAGATACTTGAAGAGCAGAAAAACAAAATCCGGACAAAAAGATTGCAATAATCAACCAACTTTTTCGGAAATTCAGTCTTTTTTGCATTTCTTTTTGTTCGGATTCTTACAGGTTGTGTAACTCAAGAGTCGCTACACTTCCCAAGTTTCGCCACTATTGAGTAAATCGTCAACACATTTAATATTAGATACTTCTTTTTGTTTTTCAATTTGCTCACACATAAGGTCGTCGTACGTTGGAGCCACAGCCGACCTGATAACACCAATTGCAACAGGATAATATGGCGGAGCCATTTTAGCAAGCATAAGGTGAATGCCAGGGTCTTGTGTGTATGCGTCGTGAACCAAAATATCATCTTCGGTAATACCATCTTTTCCTATTTGCACAACTTCTAATTTTGTGCCTTTAAGTATGATACCTTTATCTTTGTCCTTACCAAAAATCATTGGCTGACCTTGTTTTAGGCGAAGCTGAGCTTCATCTTTATTTTCGCGAGCTGATATAGCTTGGTGAGCTTTATCGGCAAAAATAACACAGTTTTGAAGCACTTCAATAACCGATGTTCCATCGTGTTTAGCTGCTTCAAACATAATATCCGACATCAAATTAACATCATTATCGACGGCACGTGCAAAGAAAGTTCCTTGAGCACCGAGTACCAATTCGCCCGGATTAAAAGGCGACTCGATAGTTCCGTACGGAGATGTTGCAGTAATTTTACCCATTGGTGTTGTGGGCGAATACTGTCCTTTTGTTAAACCGTAAATCTGGTTGTTGAATAAAATGATATTGACATCTAAGTTACGACGTACAATATGTATAAAGTGGTTACCGCCAATAGCCATTGAGTCGCCGTCACCACTGTTTATCCAAACGCTCAACGAAGGATTAGCCAATTTCATTCCGGTTGCAATAGCATGAGCTCTACCGTGAATACCGTGGAATCCGTATGTGTTAACATAATATGGAAAACGTGATGAGCAACCAATACCCGAAACTACCATAAAGTTTTCTTTACGATATCCTATCTTTGGGAATACACTAGTGGTTGCTGCCAATATAGCATGATTACCGCAACCAGGACACCATTTTACCATCTGGTCGCTGACAAAATCCGACTTTTGCAGTTGTACATCGGATCTTTCTATTTTTTTGTTTGGGAATTCGTTCATTATTATAACTCCTTATTTATTAACTATTTCATTAAATTTTGCAACTAACTCGGTTATGGTAAAAGGTAAGCCCATAATTTTATTATATTGCATAAAATCAACCTGTGGGAAATTCATTCTCAGGTAATTAGCAAATTGTCCGCTATTAAGTTCGCAAACAATTATTTTCTTGAAGTTGCCAAAAATATCTTTAGTATTTTTTGGTAAAGGCATAATGTTGTGGAAGTGAGCCAAACTAACTTTCTTACCTTGTTTTTGCATTTCTTCTACAGCACCTAAGGTAGTTCCATATGTTCCACCCCAACTTACAACTAGTAAATCGCCGCTATTATCACCAATTATTTCTTGTTCGGGGATAAAGTCGGCAACTTTTTGTACTTTTTTATTACGAAGGTCAACCATAAGTTGGTGGTTTTCCGGGTCGGTGCTAACACTTCCTTTAATATTTAGTTTTTCCAAACCGCCTATTCTGTGTCTAAGTCCTTCCGTACCTGGTACAGCCCATCTTCTTACATAAGTATTTTCATCTCTTCTGTATGGGGCAAAGTTTTCTTCGTTAGGTTCTGCCAATGGTGGAACAATTTCGGGTAGATCGGCAACTTTGGGGATACGGAATAATTGTGCTCCATTTCCTAAAGATCCGTCTGAAAGAAGGATAACCGGAGTCATGTGCTCCATAGCTATTTTAGCAGCATCGTAAGCTGAGTAAAAACAATTTTCTGGTGTAGATGCAGCAATAACAACAAGAGGTGCCTCACCATTTCTTCCGAAAAGAGCTTGCATTAAGTCGCTTTGCTCGCTTTTGGTTGGTAATCCTGTGGAAGGACCTCCTCTTTGAACATCAATAACAACAAGAGGAAGCTCAGCCATAACAGCCAATCCTAAAGCTTCACTTTTTAGCGATAAACCAGGACCCGATGTGCTAGTGGCAGCTAAAGCTCCGGCATATGATGCACCAATTGAAGAACAGATAGCTGCAATTTCATCTTCGGCTTGGAAAACCTTTACACCTAACGATTTACGTTTGGATAATTCGATTAAAATATCGGTGGCAGGTGTTATTGGATATGAACCTAAAAACAACTGTCGTCCCGAACGTTCCGACGCTGCTATAAGACCCCATGCAGTTGCTATGTTGCCTGTTATATTTCTATATTTTCCTTTTGGTAATGGTGCTTTTGGTATTTTATAAGTACGATTAAGCACTTCCATGGTATCGCCAAAATTGTAGCCGGCTTCCAAAATTATTTTGTTTGCCTGAACCATTTTCTCATTTTTCTTGAATTTTTGCTCAAAATACCTGTTAGTGTGTTCCAATGTCCAATTTAAAATGTAGTAAAGCAAGCCAAGAGTAAACATGTTTCTAGTCTTGTCGGCTACAACGTTTGTCAAACCCAACGGAACGAGAGCTTCGCGACATAATGTTGTGATAGGAGCACGAACAACTTGATACTCGGATAGGCTTCCATCCTCCAATGGATTAGCTTGGTATCCTGCTTTTTCGAATGCCTTATCTACAAAGGTATCGACGTCAACAATAATCATAGCTCCTTTACGCAACCATTTTTTGTTTGCTTTAAGTGAAGCTGGATTCATAGCAACCAAAATGTCAACAAAATCACCTGTTGAACCAACTTTCTTGGACGCTACATGCACCTGAAATCCTGATACACCGGCAACAGTATTGTGAGGTGCTCTAATTTCGGCTGGATAGTCGGGAAATGTTGCCAAATCAAGGTAAAGGAGTGCTGCAGTGTGACTAAAAATAGTCCCTGCTAACTGCATTCCGTCGCCCGAATCGCCAACAAATTTTACGACAAGGTCCTCTTTTTCAATAAAACTAACTTGTTCTTTCATTCTATTTGTATAGCTTTAAAATGTTTTTAAATATGTTTTTAAATATTTTTTATATATTTTTTATATGAATTTATTTTTAATTAATCTAAATTTCTTATTACTTTAATAATAAACTGCAAAGGTACAAGAAAACCATAATCAAAAAAATTATTTTGAACTAATTTTAAACCCAACAATCCGCTATTAGCGTAACAATGATACCCACGCAGGTTTAGAGACAGTCGTCCCTATTTTATCTTTATTTAAACTAAAACTAAATTATAAATTATAATAAGTCTAATTAAGAATTTTAAACCGTTCGCATACTACTGGTTATGTTGCAATTATACAATTTAAATGTATGAAAACTTAAAACAAAATATTTTTTCTTTAAAATAAAAACGTTCGTTTTATAAAACCTTATTTTATTTTTGCAAAAAATAATCAAAAAAACATATTACTATGGCACACAAAATTTCAGACAGTTGTATAGCATGTGGCACGTGCATCGACGAATGCCCGGTAGAAGCTATTTCGGAAGGTGATATCTATAAAATTGATCCAGACGTTTGCATTGACTGCGGTGCTTGCGCCGAAGCTTGTCCGGTTGAAGCAATTCACCCTGAAGACTAATAGAATTAGTTAAACAAAAAACAAAAAGCTATCTTGGATAAACCGAGATAGCTTTTTTTGTCAAATTAAAAAATTTAAGATACGATTAAAAAAGCAACCATTTTGGAAACTTGAGTTGCTCTATCTTCATTGTAGCGGGGGCAGGACTCGAACCTGCGGCCTTTGGGTTATGAGCCCAACGAGCTACCACTGCTCCACCCCGCAATATATTTTTTAATCTTTAGACCTTCAATATTGCGTCTGCAAAGATAATCAATTTTTGAAATTATACAACAACAAATTGAAAAGTTGATGCATTTTTATGATTATTTAAGGCTGATTGATTGAATGAAAGTAATACGTAGATATAAGTTTTTGATGTAAATAATAAGATTTGTCAGATGTAACACAAAAAACTTGTGCAGTAGCAACATAATTACACACTATTTTTGTACTTTTGAAGTCGTTAACAATAATATTTTATAACAATTAGTATAATGAACATCAATTTAGATGCAACAGATAAACACTTAAACGCAACAGATAAAGATATTGAAAAAGCATTGCGACCCGAAGATTTTAGCGAATTTGCAGGACAGAAAGCTATAATCGACAATTTGAAAATATTTGTTGCTGCGGCAAAACAAAGAGGCGAAGCGTTAGACCATGTTTTGTTACATGGACCTCCGGGCTTGGGCAAAACAACCTTGTCGTATATAATTGCTCACGAATTGGGCGTAAATATAAAAGTTACTTCAGGTCCGGTATTGGACAAACCCGGCGATTTGGCTGGCTTGCTAACCGCGCTCGGTCCTAACGATGTTTTGTTTATTGACGAAATTCATCGTTTGCACCCTATAATAGAGGAATACTTGTACTCGGCAATGGAGGATTACAGGATAGATATTATGATAGAAAGTGGTCCAAACGCCAGAAGTGTACAACTTACGCTAAATCCTTTTACCTTGGTAGGAGCAACTACAAGGTCGGGGTTGCTTACAGCTCCGCTACGCTCTCGGTTCGGCATCAATTCCCGATTGCAATACTACGATACAAACACTTTGCAAAAAATAATTGCTCGGTCGGCAAGGATATTAAAAATTGATATCACATACGACGCATCTATTGAAATTGCCCGACGTAGCAGGGGTACACCACGTATTGCAAATCTTTTGTTAAGGCGGATTAGAGACTTTGCTCAAATAAAGGGCAATGGTGCTATAGACATGGAAATAACTCAGTACGGATTGGAAGCACTGCAAGTCGATAAAGACGGATTAGACGAAATGGATAATAAAATTATTTCGTGTATAATTGATAAGTTTAAAGGTGGTCCTGTTGGTATTTCTACAATATCCACTGCCGTTAGCGAAGATGCCGATACAATTGAGGAAGTGTATGAACCGTTTTTAATTCAAGAAGGATATATTATGCGAACTCCAAGAGGCAGAGAAGCTACCGAAAAGGCATACTTGCACGTAGGTAAAACTAAAGCCAAAGATGCGGATAAATTATTCTGATAATAACAAAACAGTAATTCATTTTTAGTTGGATAATCTAATCTCAGTAGTACGAAAGTTAGCCCTTGACGAGGGCTTCGATGACGTTGGCTATATCAATATTGAATCGCTTGAGTTTAATAACGAAAAACTTGACGAATGGTTAGATAATGGCTTCAACGCATCGATGCAATACATGAATAGAAATGTTGACATCAGAAAAGACCCTTCGAAGTTGATTGACGGTGCAAAATCGGTTTTTATTTTTTTGCAAAACTATTACACCGACGAGCGTTTGACTAATAACACTTACAAAATATCAAAATACGCGTACGGAAAGGATTATCACAAAGTACTAAGAAAAAAACTAAAAAGAATATGTAAACATATCGAAGAAAACTATAAACCGCTAACCACAAGAATTTTTGTTGATTCTGCTCCAATAATGGAAAAAGCATTGGCTCAAAAAGCAAACTTAGGGTGGATAGGAAAAAATTCATTGCTCATAAACAAAAAACTCGGTTCTTACTTTTTTATATGCGGTATTGCTACCAACGTTGAACTCACAAAAACTACTTCGGCAAAAGAACCAAAAAACTACTGCGGTTCATGCACAAACTGCATTGACGCCTGCCCTACCAAAGCCATAACATCGCCTTATGTTATTGATTCAAACAAATGCATATCATTCTTAACAATTGAAAACAAAGAAAATATTCCTGAAAAGTTTAAAGGCAAGTACTCCAACTGGATATTTGGCTGTGATATCTGCCAGCAGGCTTGCCCTTGGAATAAAAAATTAAAGCCTCACAAAGAACCCGATTTCAAACTTTCAGATAAAATAAAAAACATGAGCGCCCACGACTGGGAAAACATTGATGAAGAGGATTTTAATGCAATTTTTGAAGGCTCAGCAATTAAAAGAGCCAAATTTGAAGGATTAAAAAGAAATATAGATTACCTACGTTAGTAACATTTTATTAATTTTGCAATAACATTAATTCAAATCAATAAATAATATAAGGTTTTAGTATTATGCCATCTAATAATATAAGAATAAGTATCAATTCCGAAGTAGGACAGTTAGAAAATGTGATAATGCACACACCCGGCATTGAACTTGAAAACATGACACCCGAATATGCACAAAAGGCTCTTTATAACGATATCTTAAATCTGAATGTTGCCAAAAGAGAACACTCAGTTTATCAAAATGTAATAAGTAAAGTTGCCAACGTTTTTGAAATAGAAGATCTTTTGCTCGAAGCCTTTAACAATGGAGACAATAGAAGTGACTTTTTGAAAAAAATTGCCGAAAAAGAACATATTACACCCGACGTTATGGATTATCTTAATTCATTATCGAACAGCGATTTATGCTCGGCTATTATTAAAGGTGTTGAACTTAAAAAAGATACATTAACAAAATTTTTAGACAACGACCCCTACGAAATTGGTCCTTTGCACAATCTGTTTTTTACCCGCGATATATCTATCGGTATTAACAACAGCATTTTTATTAGCAGAATGGCAAGTAATGTCAGAAATCGTGAGGCTATTATTATGGAACATATTTTCAAATTTCATCCTAATATAGCAACTGACGTAGTAACAAGTCCAAAAATTGATAAGAACAACAACAATAAACCTATAAGTTTCGAAGGTGGCGACTTTCTGATAGCCAGAGAAGATATCTTGCTTGTCGGAACCGGCGAAAGAACCACTACTACCGGAATAGACTTCGTATTGAACTACCTTAAAAACAATCGCCAAAAAGGGCACATTATTGTTCAGGAACTCCCTCATACTCCGGCTTCGTTTATACACTTGGACATGGTGTTTACTTTTATCAATACACATCAATGCATGGTTTATAAACCTCTTATTATGTTGCCAAACCGATATTTAACAATACACATCCAGTACGAAAACGGCAAAGTAACTTCTATTAATGAAGTTGACAATATACCTGCAGTATTAATATCGTTGGGAATGGATTTGGAGATATTATACTGCGGCGGCGGAAAAGAACTTTTGGAAGAAAGAGAGCAATGGCACAGCGGAGCAAACTTTTTTGCACTTGCACCGGGAAAAATATTGGGTTACGGCAGAAATATTCATACAATTGAAGAACTTAACAAAAAAGGCTACGAAGTACTCACAGCCGACGAGGTTATAAATAAAAACATAAACATATACGATTACAAACAATGCGTAATAACCATAAACGGAGCTGAGCTATCGCGCGGTGGCGGCGGTTGCAGATGTATGACATTGCCTCTAACACGTAGACCTTTATAAACTATTGCAAAAAATACCACATAAATAAATATGCACGAAAACAATTACAAAAGATATACTATAACTTCGGCTTTGCCGTACGCAAACGGACCTATACACATTGGACACCTTGCCGGTGTTTACGTTCCGGCTGACATTTATGCACGTTACCTGCGTTCAAACAAACAAGACGTTTTATTTATTGGCGGTAGCGACGAACATGGTGTACCAATAATGATAAAAGCACTGAAAGAAGGTGTTACACCTCAAAGTATAGTTGATAAATTCCATGAAATAATAAAAAAATCATTTTCAGACTTTGGAATTTCATTCGATGTGTATAGTCGTACTTCTGCTGAGATTCACCACGTTACAGCCTCCGATTTTTTTAAAAAACTCTACGACGAAGGTAAATTCATAGAACAAACCACAGAACAGTATTACGACGAAGAGGCTCAACAGTTTTTAGCCGACAGATATATAATAGGTACTTGTCCAAAATGCGGATACGAAGAAGCCTACGGCGACCAATGCGAAAAATGCGGTACTTCGCATAATGCAACCGATTTGATAAATCCTAAATCTACGCTCAGCGGAGCTAAACTTGTCAGAAAACCCACTAAACACTGGTACTTGCCACTAAACGACTACGAAGATTTTCTTAAAGAATGGATTCTTGTTGAAAATAAAAACAATTGGAAGACCAATGTTTATGGACAGTGCAAATCGTGGTTAGATAGCGGTCTGCAACCTCGTGCAGTTACTCGCGACTTGGATTGGGGAGTTAATCTTCCCCTACCCGACACAAAAGGTAAAGTTTTGTACGTGTGGTTCGATGCTCCTATCGGATACATATCGGCGTCGAAAGAATGGGCTGAACAAAATAACAAAGATTGGGAACCATATTGGAAAAGCAACGACACAAAACTTGTCCATTTTATAGGCAAGGATAATATTGTTTTTCACTGCATTATTTTTCCTGCTATGCTTAAAGCAGAAGGCTCGTACATATTGCCCGAAAATGTTCCCGCTAATGAGTTTTTAAATTTGGAAGGAGACAAAATTTCCACATCGAAGAATTGGGCTGTTTGGCTTCATGAGTACTTGGTTGAATTTCCCAATCAACAAGACGTTTTGAGGTATGTTCTTACAACAAATGCTCCCGAAACTAAAGATAACGACTTTACTTGGAAAGACTTTCAAACGAAAAATAATTCCGAGTTGGTTGCCATATTCGGTAATTTTGTGAACAGAACTATAAGTCTGACAAATAAATACTTCGACGGAAAAGTAAAACCTATAGGCGACTTAACTCCGATTGATGAAGAAGTTATAAAAGAATTACAAAAATATCCTTCAACTATAGGCGAGTCGCTTGAAAAGTTCAGATTTAGAGAAGGTTTGGCTGAGTTAATGAACTTGGCAAGATTGGGAAACAAATATTTGACCGATACCGAACCTTGGAAAGTATTTAAAACAGACCCGAAAAGAGTTGAAACAATTTTAAATATTTCTATTCAAATTTGTGCTAATTTAGCAATACTTTGCGAACCATTTTTGCCTTTTACTTCGACTAAACTCTTCAAGTTGCTTAAAATTGAAAAACTTTTATGGAGCGATGCAGGTAGCTGCAACATTGTAAAAGACGAACATATTGTCGGTGAAGCTGAATTATTGTTTAGCAAAATTGAAGACGAAGCTATTGACTTTCAGATTAACAAACTCAAGAAAACTTTACAAGAAAACACCAACAACACTAAAAAAGTTGAAGTTAAAGAAAATATCAACTTCGACGATTTTGTAAAAATGAATTTAGTTGTGGGTACTATTGTAGAAGCCGAAAAGGTTGCAAAAACCGATAAGCTACTAAAACTCACAATCGACATTGGTTCCGAAAAGAGAGTTATAGTTTCGGGTATAGCTCAGCACTTTAATCCTGTCGAAATTATTAACAAACAAGTTGTGGTTTTGGAAAACTTGCAGCCCAAAATGTTCAAAGGAATTGAATCGAAAGGAATGGTTTTAATGGCTGAAGACAACGAAGGAAAACTTCATTTTGTTTCGCCAAGTTCTGTTATTGATAACGGAAGTACGGTTAAGTAAAGTCGAAAACGTTTTATTTCTTGACTTTTGGCTGGTTCGGGTTACGGGTTACGTGGTTCGAGTTGCGAGGGAGTTTCGAGTATTGAGTATAGCAACTCCTGACTCCTCACCACTCACCACTCACCACTCATCACTCATCACCCACCGACCACCATAGCAAATTGCTATTTGCTATCTCCGTCGTAGCCCCACTTTAAATAAGTAGCTCCCCAAGTAAAACCTCCTCCAAAAGTAACTAATACTATTTTATCGCCTTTTTTGAGTTGTTTTTCGTAATCGTACAGACAAAGTGGTAAAGTTCCGGAAGTGGTATTTCCGTATCTGTGAATGTTTATCATCACCTTGTCTTTTGAAAGTTTAAGATGATGAGCTACCGCGTGAATAATTCGGAGGTTTGCCTGGTGTGGAACTAACCAATCGATATCATCGACAGTTAAGTTATTTCTTTCTAACAATTGTTCAGTTACTTCAACCATTTTGCTGACAGCCCATTTGAATACCACTTGTCCTTCTTGAATAACGTAGTGTTCGCGTGCTGTAACGGTTTCAATAGTTGGAGGATAAGCTGAGCCGCCGGCTTTCATGTATAAGTGATGACGACCAACACCGTCAGACTTTAGAACAGAATCGATAATTCCCACGTCTTCGGTTGTAGGTTCCAAAAGTACCGCACCTGCTGCATCGCCGAAGATAGGACACGTGGCTCTGTCGGTATAGTCAATTATCGCCGACATTTTATCGGCTCCGACAACAATAACCTTTTTATGCGAACCTGATTCTACAAATTTTTGTGCCACCGAAAGGCTGTATAAAAAACTGCTACAAGATGCTTCAATATCAAAACTAAAAGCATTTTTAATTCCACATTTGTCGCTAACAATAGAAGCATTCGACGGGAAAATCATGTCGGGAGTAACAGTAGCACAAACTACCATATCAACCTCTTCGGGTTTTGTGTTGGTTTTTTTAAGCAAATCATTTACAGCATGTTCTGCCATAAAAGAAGAGCCTACACCGTGCTGTTTTAATAATCGTCTTTCTTTAATTCCTATACGAGTCATTATCCACTCGTCGGATGTGTCAACCATTTGACTTAACTCTTCGTTAGTTAAAATATAATCGGGTAGATAACCGGCTACTCCTGTGATAACTGCTTTTATATTTCTGTCCATATACTATATTTTGTTAGAACAATTGCTGTTCTGATATTTTTAATTTGGTTAGTTAATTGGTTTAAAATTATTCAAAATAAGTTTTGATTTTTCAATATAATTTGATTGATGAATTCTCTTACAATTAATTATCATGTTGCAAATTGCGTCCTCGCTGGAAATCCCGTGCCCTATCATTACATTACCTTTAACGCCGAGAATGGGAGTCCCGCCAAATTTTTCGTAATTAAGCTTGGAAAAGAAATCGTCAAGTTTATCTCTTTTAGACAACAAATAATAAAAAGATTCTATTAACTTTAGTACAATATTGCCTGTAAATCCGTCGCAAACAATAACATCCGCTTTATCTCTCAACACATCTCTACTTTCAATATTTCCGCAAAAATTTATGTCTTCACTTTGCTTCAATAATTTATAGGAATTTTGATACAATATGCTACCTTTCTCGTTTTCGGAACCTATATTAAGCAACTTTACAATAGGATTGTCAATATTGTAAAGGTGTTTCATAAAAGTTGAGCCGATAATAGCAAATTGTAATAAATTTTCGGGTTTCGAGTCAGGAGTTGTTCCAACGTCTAACAGCATTGTAAATGAGCCGTTTTCTTGTGGAATTACAACAGAAGCACACGGTCGGAGCACGTTGTCAATAAGCCCCACGCTTTGTACAGCTCCAACTAACATAGCACCGCTGTTTCCAGCGCTGGCAAAGGCATCTATTTGCTTATCTTTTAGGTATTGAAAACCTACAACTGTTGTTGAGTCAGGCTTTTGACCTAAAGCTCGTGTTGGGTGTTCGCTCATATCAATGACTTGGCTACAGTTTACAATTTCGAACCTAGTCATATCCGCATTATGCGAACGCAAATAGTCAGTTATTACTGTCTCGTCTCCAAACAAAACAATAACATCTTCGTTGTGCAAATAAGGAATTGAAAGAATAGCTCCACCAAGCGTTGCATCAGGAGCCTTATCCCCTCCCATAACATCTAGCCCTATTCTCATATTAGACTAAAATTATTATGCCTCTTTTGCCTCTATAACTTGCTTTCCTCGATAATATCCGCATTCTTTGCACACACGGTGATACAACACAGGGCTCTGGCAGTTTGAACATAGTGCTAACTTAGGTTCTTTTAAAAAGTCGTGTGCTCTGCGTTTAGCTGTTCTAGCTTTTGAATTTCTTCTCTTTGGATGTGCCATAATAATTATTATTTTTCTATTAATTCTTTAAGTTTGTCCCAATGCGAAGGCATGTTTTTTTCCGAATAAGTCTGCAACAGCTCCAAAGTTTCGGCATTGCAAGTCGACTCACCTGTTTCGGTGTCAGGATGAACCACGTACATCGGCACTGCAAGATATATAATATCGTATATTTCTTTCGAGAAATTTATCTCGGTGCTGGAGTAACGTACGTATTTCTCTTCAACCGTGTCTTCAGTAGGGACATCAGTATATTTAACTATTAATTTTTCTTCAATATTTATCGGATAAATGAAACTTTCGGCACAACGATTACACATAACTTCAATACTGCCTTTCCCAAGTATTTCAACATCTATCAACGTGTGTCTTTTTTGCAAAACAATAGTTATATTGATGTCGGTTTTCTTTGAGTAATCGGGATTGAAAATTTGCATAAAATCTTGTGTTACAGAATAATTGAATATATTTTTGCCGGCATCTAGGCTTGCCAGCGAAATGTTAAATTCATCCAATTTTTCTGTAGGTTTCATTCCAATAACTATTTAAAGTTTGCAAATGTACATTATTTTTAAAATTTTGCAAACATTATTAGTTATTTAATTATTAAATGTAGAACTATTAATGCAGACAATCAGGCAAATAGTCCATGCATATGAGTTTCTATTTTTTGAATTACCTTTGCTAAGTCTTGCGGATTGTCTTCGAAGTTAAGATTATCAACATCTAAAATAATCAGATTGCTGTACTTGTAGTTCTCTATCCATGCTTCGTATCTTTCGCCCAAACTTTTCAGATAATCTAACCTTATACCTGCCTCATACTCCCTGCCGCGTCTTTGTATGTTTCTGACAAGAGTTCCAATTTCGGCGCGCAGATATATTAAAAGTTCAGGTGGTTTAATAAACGATTCCATCAGCTCAAACAGTGAAGAATAGTTTTCAAAATCGCGTGATTCCATTAATCCCATTGAGTGCAAGTTGGGTGCAAAAATATACGCGTCTTCATATATCGTACGGTCTTGAATGACATCAAATTCGCTGTTTCTGATATTAATAACCTGACGAAAGCGGCTGTTTAAATAGTAAACTTGCAAATTGAACGACCAGCGTTGCATATCTTCGTAAAAACTGTGCAGATATGGATTTGTATCAACATCCTCGTACAAGGGATGCCAATTTAATTGTTTTGACAACAAACGTGTTAGAGTTGTTTTTCCTGCACCGATATTTCCGGCTATTGCTATATGTTTTCCCATTTTGTATTTATTGTGTTATTTATATTTTGCTAACAAAGATATTATTTTTCGTCTAACATTTGTAATATTTCGTCAACATAATTTCTTTCGTTGCTCAAACGTGGCACTTTATTCTGACCACCCAGTCTTTCTCTGTTTTTCATCCATTCGTAAAAAGTACCTTTGGGTACTGCGTGTACTTTTGGCGGTTTGAGCATAATATCCTTATGTCTTTTGGCTTCATAATCGGAATTTAAACTTTTAAGAGCCACGTCAAGTTCCCGAGTAAAGGCATCAATAGAATCTGGAGCTTGTACAAACTCAATAATCCACTCGTGCATTGCCGTATTATTATCTTCGTCAATTAGTGGTGCAACCGTATAGTTTGTAAAATCTGAATTTGTATTTCTGCAAGCAATCTCTAATGCCTTATTGGCGTTGTCTTCAATGACCTCTTCTCCAAAGGTGTTAACAAAACTCTTTGTTCGTCCGGTAACTCTAATTCTGTACGGGTCTAATGAAGTAAACTCAACTGTGTCGCCAATCATATATCGCCACAGTCCTGCATTGGTAGAAATAATAATCGCATAATTTTTGCCTGTTTCTACTTCCCAAATAGGATAACTTTTAGGATTATCGGATTGCAAATCGCTTAAAGGAATAAATTCGTAAAATATGCCGTAATCGAGCATTAGCAACATATCGGTAGCTACCAACCTGTCTTGGATTCCGAAAAATCCTTCGCTGGCATTGTAAGTTTGCAGATAATACAATGGTTTGCTTAGTATTTTGTCGTAGTGATTTTTATAGGACGAAAAACTTACACCGCCGTGAACAAACACTTCTAAGTTGTTCCAAACCTCGTTGATATATTTTTTGCCTGTTATTTCCAAAACTCTATTAAGCAGGACAAGCATCCACGAAGGAACACCCATAAGAGCTGTAACATTTTCTTTGATGGTTGCTCTTGACATCTGATCCAGTTTTTCTTCCCAATCTTCCAACAAAGCAATGTCAATACTCGGAGTGCGTGCCAATTGAGCCCAAAACGGCAAATTATCCATAAGTATAGCCGACACATCCCCACAAGTAATTTGATTATCAACTCCACCTTGTTTGAGACTTCCACCCATAGCCAATGTTTTTCCTTCTAGTATTATTGAGTCGGGATTGTTGTGTAAATAAATGGCTATCAGGTCTTTGCCGCCTTTGTAGTGGCAATCATTAAGTGCTTCGCTGGTTACAGGAATGAATTTACTTTTGCTACCTGTAGTTCCCGAACTTTTGGCAAACCATTTGACATCGGTATTCCACAAAACATTGTTTTCGCCTGCTCGCAACCGGTCAATATAGGGTTGTAAATCTTCGTATTTACTGACAGGTACGCGATTTACATAATCGGAAAAATTATTGATAGAACTGTAATCGTATTTCTTGCCCCATTCGGTATTGCTACCGCTTTGTAAAAGTTTTTGCAGCCACTCTTTTTGCACTTCGTCAGGGTACTTCAAAAAAAACTCTATCTGGTGCATGCGCCTACGCATAAACCACGATACTATTGAATTAAATATTGCCATCTCTGTTCTTTATTCCTTAAATTTTAAAAGTGGTAAAGGTGGTATTAAAATTGTTAATAGTGTTGAATTTTATACTTTTTAATTACATCAATTGTTTTGTTAATCATATTATCATCTATGCCCAAATGTGTTACCATTCTAACATCGTTGTAGCCCATGTGCATGGTCAGTATGCCGTCATTCTCTAATTGACTGACATAATTATCGGCGTTAATTTTTGGGTCTAATTTAAAAAGAACAATATTGGTTTCAACTTCAGCTACACTTTGTACGTAATTGAGTTTTTTAAGTTCAGTACTTAAAAGTTTAGCTCTTCGGTGGTCGTCTTTCAAACGCAAAACATTATTATCGAGTGCGTAAATACAGGCAGCAGCCAAAAATCCCGACTGCCTCATTCCTCCACCGAACATTTTTCGGTAACGTCTTGCCGTTTTTATAAATTTACTATCTCCCATTAGCACCGAACCCACAGGAGCACCCAATCCCTTTGACATACATACCGAAATACTGTCGAACAAATTTCCATAGTCTTCGGTTGTTTGCTCGGTTTCGGCTAAAGCGTTGAATAGTCTGGCTCCGTCTAGGTGATATTTCAAATTGTGTTTTTTACAGATTTTACCTATTTCTACCAATTTATTAAAGTCGTATATGCTACCACCACCTTTATTCATAGTATTTTCGACGGACACTAAAGCCGTTGGCGGACGATGAACATCGTCGGGTGGATTTATATGATTTTCTACATCGTCTGGGTCAAGATGTCCTCTGTCGCCCGATAACAAACAAGTTGACAAACCCGAATGAAAAGCCGGTCCTCCCGACTCGTAGTAATATATGTGCGATAACTTATGACAAATAATCTCTTGTCCGGGTTGCGTATGAGTTTTTATAGCAACCTGATTAGCCATAGTCCCCGAAGGAAAATACAAAGCACTTTCCTTGTTAAACATTTTTGCCATTTTATCTTCCAAACGCTTTGTAGTCGGGTCGCCTCCATATACATCGTCGCCTACAGGTGCTTGTATCATGTACTGGAGCATTTCGGGTGTGGGTTTTGTAACTGTATCGCTACGTAAATCTACTATCATATTATATTATTTTTTAAATTCTTTATTGTATGCTTTTTTCAGACTGCCAAGAGCTTTTTTCAGATGCGATTTCGGACAACCTATATTTAAACGCATAAAGCCCTCGCCTCCACTGCCGAACATAATTCCTGTATTAAGTCCCATATTGGCTTTTTTCAAAAAGAAATGGTTTAGTCTTTTATCGCTCAAATTCAACTCGCGACAGTCTAACCATATTAAAAAAGTGGATTCAGGAATTACAGGTTTTATTTTTGGCGTATGTTCCGACATAAATTCAACAACATAATCGACGTTTTTTTGCAAGTAATCCATCAAGTCATCTACGTATCGGTAACCGTTCTTGTACGCTTCTCTCATAGCCACGTTGCCAAAAATATTTCCGTTAGAAATATGATATTTCTGAATTTGATTTTCAAATTTACTTCTAAGCTCTTCGTTAGGAATAACGTACACCGACGAAGATAATCCTGACACGTTAAAAGTTTTGCTCGGAGCAGTAAACATAACTGTTTGTTGTGCAACTTCTTCCGATAATGTGGGAATAGGTGTGTATTTGTATTTTTTGTAAACCAAATCGCAGTGAATATCGTCAGAAACTATAATTACATTATATCTGAGAGCAATATCCGTCATTTTGGTCAGTTCTTCAACAGTCCATACGTTACCGCCAGGGTTGTGCGGATTTGACAAAATAAAAAGTTTGACACCTTGTTTCATCTGCTCTTCAAAGTCATCGAAATCTATTTGAAGTCTGCTGCCGTCAAAGTTAAGCTTACTTTGCACCAAAACTCTGTTATGGTCTGTTACAGCATTAAAGAAAGGAAAATAAACCGGTGGCTGAACCAAAATTTTGTCTCCTTCGTTTGTATAAGCAAGTACAGCAATATTAACAGCCGGAACGACTCCAGGCGTAAAACCGACAGTGGTTGGACAAATTTCTAACTGATGTCGATTTTTAAACCACGAAATAAAAGAATCGAAATGATTGGGTGCTCTATAGTCGTAACCAAAAACCGAATGTTTTACTCTGTCTTTCAATGCTTTGGTTATAAAATCTGGGGTTTTAAAATCCATATCGGCAACCCACATAGCATATTTGGCATCGTGTCCCAAAACTTGCTTCATTGCGTCGTATTTCAAGCTACCGCTGCCACGACGATTTATTACTTTATCGAAATTATTTTTTTCATTTTTCATGTAACAAAATTAATCTAATTCAAATAAACTTACGAAATTTGCAGACAAATTTATTATTAAAAATTTCTAAAACACAATGGCACACTTCAAAGAAAAGGTGTTTTCAAAAAGCTGGTTCATTAACTATTCGCTGATAGTTGTCGGAGCTTTTATTCTGGCATCGGGTTTTGTCTTTTTTATTACACCTTATAAAATAGTACCCGGCGGTTCATATGGTATATCTATTGTTATACATCACGTGACGAAAGGCGTGTTTTCCTGGGCTCCCAACGGTTTTCCCGTCGGTTTGATGGCTCTTATGATTGATATTCCACTGACAATTATCGGTGTAAGGGTTTTAGGTCCGAAATTTGGAATTAAAACCGTTGTAGGATTTGTTTGTACGGCAATATTTGTTGATACTCTTACCTTTTTCTACGGAGAAAATCCATTAGTCGAAGGCGATGCTTTGCTTTCATCTATTTTTGGCGGATTGTTGATAGGAATTGGCTTAGGGATTATTTTTAAAAGCAAAGCTACTTCGGGCGGCACAGATATTGTTGCTATGATTTTGGCAAAATATTCGAAACTTACCGTAGGTCAATTGCTAATTTATGTTGATTCGGTAATTGTCCTGCTTGGATTAGTTGTTTTTGCCGATTGGAAAATTCCGCTTTACTCGTTGGTTGTTATTTTTATTACCGGCAAAACTATTGATATTGTTAGCGAAGGAACAAACTTCGACCGTACCTTGTTTATTATATCGAAGGAATCGGAACTTATACGTAACTTCATTATTGAGAAGTTGGAACGTGGCGGGACTTATATTCCCGGAACAGGTATGTACCAAGGCGATGAAAGAACTATAATATTTGTTGTTGTTAACCGTCGTGAAATGGCTTTGTTGGAAGAATACATACACAGCGTTGACCCCGAAGCGTTTATTACCATAATTGAAGCAAGCGAAATTTACGGCGACGGCTTTAGATCGCTTACAAAAAAACTATCTGATTAACATTATACATGAATAATATTTAAAATGGAAACAAAACACTTACGCAAAGAAATACCTTTCTCGAAGAGATGGTTCAAATCGTACTCTTACATAACTATTGGCACTTTATTGGTTTCGATGGGATACGTGCTGTTTTTGAGTCCGCACAAAATAATACCGGGCGGAATATATGGTATATCCATTATGCTGCACCACTTGTTTAACACACCAATCGGTATGGTTTCGTTGGCTTTTAATATTCCTCTGACGCTGATAGGAACAAAAATATTAGGTCCCCGATTTGGAGCCAAAACCGTAGTTGCCTTCGTGCTTACAGGTGTTTTTACCGATATAATATCGATGATAAGCGGCAACGTTGCTTTAGTTCCCGACGACACGTTGGTTTCGGGATTGTTTGGCGGTCTGTTCGTAGGCGTTGGAGTGGCTTTTACATTTAAAGCCAAAGCCACAAGTGGCGGAACTGATGTTGTTGCTATGATTTTGCAAAAATACACACGTCTGCCAATAGGACAATTAATGATGTCGGTTGATGCAGTTATTGTCTTTATTAGTACTATTGTTTTCAAAGACTGGACTTTGCCTTTGTACAGTTTTATTTCCATTTTCGTTATAGGTAGAGTTATAGATGCTGTTATGCACGGATTTTCGTACGACAAAACTCTGTTTATTATTTCTGATAAACATCAGGAAATACGCGACAGCATTATCGGTGATTTGGGACGTGGCGGAACTTTCTTGATTGGCGAAGGTATGTACAAATACAAATCGAAAAAAATTATTTTTACCGTTGTTAACCCCAAAGAATTGTACATGCTACAAGAATATATTCACCGAATTGACCCTAACGCTTTTATAGCAGTACTAGATGCCAACGAAATTTTAGGAAAAGGTTTTAAAAATTTGGAAGATAAGTTGGATGAGAAATAGTGGTCAGTGGCGAGTGATGGGTGGTCGGTGATGGGTGGCGCTAGTTACGAGTTCTGAGTTAGGAGTTCCATTAGTTTCAATAGCCGTGTCTTTAAAGGCACGGCTATTGATGAAGACACATCTCTCAACTTTCCATTTTCGGCATTTCGGTCTTCGGCGCTTCGACTACGCTCAGCGACCTTCAGCCACCACAATGACCGAAAATGTCATCACCCACCACGCAACGCTATTCCTCCAGCAACTTCCACAAGTGGTTTTTAAGCTCGGTTAAGCCTTTTTTGTGATGCGATGAAATAAAAACTGTGGTAATATCCTTTGGTAATTCTTTTTTCAGCATTTCTATCAGTTCGTCATCTAACAAATCTGATTTGCTTATGGCAAGCATTCTTTTTTTATGTACAAGTTCAGGATTGTACATTTGCAGTTCGTTTAAAAGGATTTTGTATTCCTTTTTTATACTTTTCGAATCGGCAGCAATGATGAACAGTAGCACCGAATTACGTTCAACGTGTCTTAAAAACCTATGACCCAAGCCTTTGCCTTCATGAGCTCCTTCGATAATGCCAGGAATATCAGCCATTATAAAAGATTTATAGTCGTAGTAAGAAACTATACCTAA
The DNA here is from genome assembly GCA_033809755.1 of Lentimicrobiaceae bacterium. Taxonomy (GTDB): domain Bacteria; phylum Bacteroidota; class Bacteroidia; order Bacteroidales; family UBA4417; genus UBA4417. Next base: position 27,866 of record JAPXLB010000007.1, on the reverse strand, counting down.
ATTTGGTCGTAGTGTAGTAAACGGATAATCGCCTATTTCGGGTTTTGCTGCAGAAATGGTACTGAGCAAAGTTGATTTACCTGCATTCGGGAAACCAACCAAACCCACGTCGGCTAATAGTTTGAGCTCGAAAATAACCCATGCCTCACTACCCGATTCTCCAGGCTGTGCATAACGTGGAGCTTGATTTGTTGATGATTTAAAATTTGTATTTCCAAGTCCGCCTTTACCTCCTTTAACAACTATGTGTTCTTCGTTGTCCTCAACTACTTCGCAAATAGCTTCACCTGTTTCGGCATCTCTAATTACTGTTCCGAGCGGGACTTTAATAACTACATCTTCGCCATCGGCTCCGGTTTTATTGTTTCCCGAGCCACTAACTCCGTTTCCGGCATGTAAATGTTTGGTGTATTTTAAATGTAGCAATGTCCACAGTTGAGCATCGCCTCTGACAATAATATGACCTCCACGCCCGCCGTCGCCGCCGTCGGGACCTCCCTTTGGGATTCCTCTTGCTCTGTAAAAATGAGCCGAACCGCTTCCGCCATTACCGGAACGAACGTATATTTTTACATAATCAACAAAGTTCGATAAAGCCATATTATATCCTAACCTCTCCTATCTGATTTTTAAAATCGCTTTGCCTACCTTAGCAGAAATACGATTGAAGATTTCTGTTTTATCGCCTGTAGCATCAACAAGAACATGTTTACCTCTTTTTTTGTACAAATCCATAACAGGAGCTGTTTTGGTTTGGTACTCTTCCAGACGACCAACTATAAGCTCAGTAGATTTGTCATAAGGACGCCCTTTTTCAGAACGACCTCTCTTGTCTAATCGCTTGATTAGCTCAATTGTGGGCGCAGTCATTTCAATGACAAACGAAACATTCATATTCATTTTTCGCAACAATCCGTCTAAAATATAAGATTGCAATATGGTACGCGGGAATCCTTTAAAAACAAATCCGTTGACATCGCTATGAAGCTGTATTTCCCTTTCTATAATTCTTATAACTATTTCGTCGGGAACGAGTTCGCCTTGCTCCAATTTAGGTTTAATTACTTCACTCAATTTGGTGTTCATTTCAACTTCTTTCCTAAGCAAGGAACCTGTAGAAATATAGTATAAGTTATATTTCTGAGCAATAAGTCTGCCCTGCGTTCCTTTTCCGACACCCGGAGGGCCCGAAAGCACCAAATTAAACCACACTTTTTGAAGTGCTTCATCTATAGCTTTTTGTAGTTTTTTGAAAATTTCGGGTATTGGTCCTACTCCATTTATAGCCTGATATAGATTTCTTTCTTTGTAATATTCTTTAACAGGAGCTGTTTTTTGATGATACTCTTGAAGTCGGAACTGAATTACTTCTTCGTTATCATCGCTCCTTCCCGAAACTTTTCCTCTTTCTATAAGACGGCGTGTAAGCTCTTCGTCGGGGACTTCCAAACTTAGCATACAGGTTAAAGTTGTATTAAGTTTTAACAACAGTCCGTCTAATATGTACGCTTGCACCAAAGTTCTGGGGAAGCCATCGAAAAGGAACCCGTTTTTATCGGGGTTGGTTACTATTCGTTTTTCAATAAGTTCGACCATAATATCATCAGAAACGAGATTTCCTTTTGCTATCAGGTCGTCGACCTTTTTTCCCAACTCAGTTCCTTCTTTAATTTCCTGACGTAATAAATCGCCGGTCGAAATATATGCAAGATTATACTTCTCGATAAGCAACTTCGATTGTGTTCCTTTTCCTGCTCCTGGTGGTCCGAATATAGCTATATTTAACATTTACCTTTGGATTATTGATAGTTATATTATTAGTTTTCTTTTTTGTAAATATGAGGGAAGTTTCTGCCGTAGCCATTTAAATCTAAGCCATAACCGACAATAAAATCGTTGGGTACTGAAAAACCAACATAATCGACAGGGAAATGATTATTGAAAGAATCCGGCTTTAGTAGCAGTGTTGCTATTCGTACACTTTTAGGCTTGTGTTCATGTAATTTCGAAATAAAATATTCTAGCGTTAAGCCAGTGTCGACAATGTCTTCAACAATAATAACATCCTTGCCGTTTATATCAATATCAAGTCCAAAGACTTCCTTTACTTTTCCCGAGCTTTCCAAGTTATCGTACGAAGACAACTTGACAAATGCCAATTGGCAATGCCCCGAAAATCGTTTTACTAAATCGGAAGCAAACATAAAAGAGCCATTGAGAATTACAATAAAAATCGGCTCCTTATCTTTATAATCAGAGTTTATTTTATGACTTATCTGATTTATTTTTTCAACAATATCGGTTTCGTCAATATGTTTCTTAAAGTTAATACCGTCAATAGTTATTTGATTAGGCATAAAATTCTATAATTTAATTGCAAAAGTGCAAAGTTAGAATTTTATTTAAATTTATTCCTGTCGTTTCCAAATAAGTATGACAAATTTTAAACTTTTTGCTGCTTACCTACTTATTTTCAAGCTTTTTCATATTTTTTATTTGCTTTTTTGTTATGTTTAATGTTATTTTTAATTGTTGGCTCTTGGCTAGTGAAGTCGGAAGACCGAAGACGGAAGTTTTGAGACTCATAACTCAAAACTCCTAACTAACCCGCAACACGTAACACATAATTTATTCAAAATAACTTTTAATAACTTTGATAAAACACGCAAATATTATACTTTTGGAAAAAATTAAAAAGATGAAAGCAATTGTAAGTATAATTATGGGTAGCACCAGCGACCTGAAAGTAATGGAACAAGCGGCAAAGCTATTTGATGAATTTGAAATTCCTTTTGAAATAAACGCCTTATCTGCTCACCGCACACCACAAGAAGTTGAAAAATTTGCAAGCACTGCAAAAGAAAGAGGGATAAAGGTCATTATTGCCGCTGCCGGAATGGCTGCTCACTTGCCCGGAGTTATTGCTGCATATACTACTATTCCGGTTATTGGCGTTCCCATAAACGCCTCGCTTGATGGTGTTGATGCTTTGTTGGCTATTGTACAAATGCCTCCCGGAATACCCGTTGCAACTGTTGGCATTAATGCTGCTACAAATGCAGCGTTGTTGGCTATACAAATGCTGGCTTTGAGTGACGAGAAGATTGATGAAAAACTGAAACAGTACAAAAGCAATTTGAAACAAAAAATTGTAAATGCTAATAATGAATTATCGAAGTTGGACTATAAATATAAAGTATAGCCAAACCTCTACACCTTCATCAATTCTTGGTAATAATCATAAAGCCATCGCCGATGGGTAGCAAAATGTTATTTATATCGTTACGATTTTGTACGTAGTTGTTGAATTTAATAACAGCCGTTGTGTCTTTATCGGCAATATTATCAACCGTTCGTAAATACCACAAAACATTATCGACTATAATAATTCCGTTGTCGCTTAATTTTGGCAATATTAAATCAATTATTGAGCAATAGCTTTCCTTGTTTATATCGACGTAAACAATATCGAAACTGTAATTCAAGGTTTTGATAACATCTTCTGCATTACCTTTTATATATTCGATTTTATCGTCCAAACCTGCTTTCTTAAAGTATTTTAAAGCTATTTGCGAAGTCTCATCGTTGTAGTCAACAGTGATAAGTTTGCCGTTTTCTTGCAGTCCTTGTGCCAAACACAGAGCCGAATAGCCAGTGAACGTACCCAAATCTAAAACAAATTTAGGTTTTATTATTTTACTCAAAAACTGCAACACCCTGCCTTGGTGTGGCAAAGTAATCATCTGTGGATAAGCCGTTTTTAAATTTGTTTCTCTGTACAACTCTTGAAGCAAAGGTAAATCCTTGCCCGAATACTTTTCGGCATACTCGTCGACTTGCCAATACAATTTTTGCGGATTCGGAATTTTAACCATAATTGTTTTTGCTACTTATAAATAAGGGTACTTAATTTATCATCGTCTAAAACCTGATTGGCGACACTGATAATATCGTTTGAGGTTACATTGTCAATCTTTTCGCAAATTTCGTCAAAAGTATCAACCTTATCGAACACGGCGTACGATTTTACCATGCTCAAAATTTCAGCTTGCGACGATTCAATAGCTAAGGCTAATTGCCCTTTCATTTGCTTTTTCGCCATATTAATTTTTTGAGTCGACAGTTTATTGTCTCTCAATTTTTTAAATTCTTTTTTTACTATTGATATAGCTTTATCGGTATTGATACTGTCGGTTCCCAAATAAAAGGAAAAACTTCCGGTATCGCAATATGCGTTGTAATTAGCCTCCAAATTGTACGCAATACCGTTTTTTTCTCTCAAAGCCAAAGCTAATATAGAGTTCATGGCAGGTCCGCCCAACATATTGGTCAATAAGCTCAAAGCTACCCTATTTTCGTCGTGCAAACTATACGCAACATTGCCGATAACAATATGGTTTTGATGACGAGATTTGTTCTTAATAACCGTTTGCGGAACATAATTTAAAACAGATTCAACTTTACGTATTTCCGACTTCCTATTGTTATTGCCAAAACACTTATGCACCGTGTTTTGCAACTGTTTCATGCTTTTTCCGCTGATGGTTGCTATTACCATATTATTAACCGCATAATAAGTGTTATAATAATCAACAATATCAGCCTGACATATTTTTTTTACAGTCGAAACTTTGCCCAAAATATTAGAACCCAACGGGTGATTTTTAAAAAGAACCTCATCAAAAGCATCTATAATATTGTCGGCGGGACTATCTTTGTATGAGTTAATTTCGTCGATGATAACATTTTTTTCTTTTTCAATTTCCTTTGCCGGAAAAACCGAATTAAAAAGCACATCGCTGATTAGCTCGGCAGCTCTTAAAAAATATTCAGTTAAAAAGGAAGCATAAATAGTTGTATCTTCTTTTGTTGTGTAGGCATTCAAGTCGGCACCAACACTTTCCAATCTGTTTAGCACCTGTACATTATTGCGTTTGCTGGTTCCTTTAAATAAAACATGTTCTATAAGGTGAGATATTCCCGAAAGAGAACTGCTCTCATATCTTGAACCAACCTTAACTAAAACCGCAATGTGACTAAGCTTTGAGTCCTTCTGTAAATGAATCCATTTTAAACCGTTGGGCAAAACCTGATACTGATAGCTCATAATTATTCTTCCACAAGATTAAACGCTTTCGGATAAGTATCGTCGGTAAAAATCCAAAATAAGGGTTTGGTGCCTCTATATGTACCATCCTCAAAATATCTTTCAACAATAGGACAAATACCCATAACCTTTTTATCTATCTGCAATGTTTTTTTGTCGAAATACCACTCCTCCAAAAACCTGATTTTAGTTATATCCTGAACAGATATTTCCCTAATCAAAACGGTATCCACAAGTTCGTATGGCGGTTGGGGTGACATTATACTAATGGTATCAACACGGCGTATTATGTTTTTGATATCTTCGGTAGATAAGCGCTTATACGAAAAGAAATCGTGAGCAACAACATTTCCATCGGTAACTTGCTTAAAAATGTGTTTAACAAAGTCTTCTCTTTTCATTCCTTCAATATTGTTTACCCACCAATACGAATCAGTGCCTACCTCACAAATAGGCACGTCGTACTGAATACGCCTAGTTAACTCTTCACCGGCTTTGTTTTTACCCGATTTGCACGAAACAATCAGTATTAAGCATAGCGCCATCACTGAAAGTAACACATAACCTACTTTATCATTAATTCTATTCATATGTCATTATTTTTTTAACAATTAATTTTTATTCTGTAAAAATAACATTTGTGCTAAAACTGCTATAAAAATGCTTGTCAATATTTTGTTCCACGCTATTAAAAAGAAATTTGCAATATCTATTCAATGGCTCTGCAACATTGAAATCCGTAGTTTCATAATGCAGAAATTAACATATGACAAAGAATGTATAAAATCAAGAAACTTATAAAAAACATTCAGCATAAACCTATTCAATCTTAGAGTTTTAAAGGTTAATCTTCAAAAACACCTGTCATTTTTTTGCAATTAAGCATTTAAGTTCTGAGTTTTTAGTTAAATTTGCAAAATAAATATAAGAAAATCGAACAAGTTTTCGTTTAGTATTGAAAAAATATTAATTTAGCACGCTTTAAAACAGGAGGTCAATTACTGCTAAAATGACAAAAAGAACATATCGTATAATAATTCTGTTGGTAACGACCGTAATGTTTATAGCGGGTAAAGATTTATACTCACAGCAAGACCCCCACTTTACACATTACATGTTCAACAGGTCAATATACAATCCTGCAAATTTTGGTTTAGACGATGGCATTTCGGTTGTCGGAGTTTTTCGTAACCAATGGTTGGGATTTAAAGACCCGGAGGGGAATATTGTTTCTCCTGTTACCGTAGAAGCAACTGCCGATGCCCCAATAAGGGTTTTGCACGGCGGAGTGGGCTTTGGAATTATGCAAGATAAATTAGGTTTCACCTCCAATTTGGATGTTAAATTAGGCTACGCCTTTCACGCATACATAGGAAACAATATATTGAGCATAGGTGCAAACGTCGACTTGAACAATGTAAGCCACGACAATTCTAAATACATTACCACCGACAACGAGCCCGTCAATATTGGAGGTAGCGACAAAGGAACAGTTGTAACGGATATGGCAGTGGGATTAATTTTTAAAAATCCTAAGTACTACGTTTCGTTATCATCAAATAAATTGTTGGAAACAAAAAAAGATATAGAGGGACAAGGTGCTATTGCCTTGAAAAACAGAAGGCATTATTACGCTAACGTAGGTTTCAATTTTACATTACCAGCCTACCCCAACTTCGTTTTTATGCCAACTGCCTTGCTATACAGCGATGGTAAAATTTTTCAAGCAAATATTATGGCAATGGCTAAATATAATAATAAAATTTGGGGGGGAATTGGATATCGTTTTCAAGATGCAATAAACCTTATTATAGGGACAGAATTTAACGATATAGAAATAGGTTACGCTTTTGACCTACCTATTAGTGGGCTTGGGATAAGGACATTTGGATCGCATGAAATAATGATGAGGTATTTATTTAAAATAGAAAAACAAAAAACAAATACAGGATACAGAAATACAAGATTTTTGTAATATTTTTTGTATCTGACAAAATAAAAAAAATATAAACTCGTTATAAGAAGGACTAAACTAAATTTGATTGACGCAGATATAATAAATTTAAGTATATTGCGTTGTAGAAAAAACTAACCAAGAATTAAATTTTTCATGATGAAGAAGCTAATATTCGTTTTATTAATAGGTATAGCTGCTTATAGCTGTAAAAACACTGGCAACGGCGAATTAATAGGAGTACAAAACAGAGGCAAATTTTTCCAACCCGATCCCTACGGAATGGCATACGTACCAATGGGTAGCTATGCACAAGGTGCAGGCGAAGAAGATGCTTTTTATGCTTTTCAAAATATGCCTCGTACCATAACCGTATCGGCTTTCTATATGGACGAAACGGAAATCACCAACAATGAGTATCGCCAATTTGTATATTACGTTCGCGATTCTATTGCTAGAACTTTACTTGGCGAAATTAATCCCGAAGAATTCCTAATATCCGAAAATGAAAAAACCGGCGAAATCTACGATCCGCCATACCTCAATTGGAGTACGAAAATAGATATGAAAAACCAGGAAGTGCTTGAAGCTCTTGAGCCTTTGTACGTTCCCGAAAATGAAAGGTACTTCAGAAGAAAAGAAGTTGACGCCAGAAAATTATTCTACGAATACTATTTTGTTGACCTATTGGCAGCCTCCAAAAAGAACTTTAAAGAGGCAAGCGACCCAAAAAATGCTAACTTTGCTAACAGACATCAGGGTATGAGAGACCGTTCGGTTTACGTCCGTAAAGAAGTTATCAACGTTTATCCCGACACCTTATCGTGGTTACACGACTATTCATATAGCTACAATGACCCCATTGCAAAGATGTACTTCTCGCATCCGGGCTACGACCATTACCCAGTTGTGGGCGTAAGTTGGAAACAAGCGACTGCATTCTGTGTATGGAGAACACGTTTGTTAGAAACCGGTATGAAGAACAGAAAAAAAGGAGCTATGCCTGCAGAGTTTCGTTTACCAACCGAAGCCGAGTGGGAATGGGCAGCTAGAGGTGGAAATACGTTCAGCCCCTACCCTTGGGGAGGTCCTTATACACGTAACGATAAAGGCTGTTTTTTGGCTAACTTTAAACCCCTAAGAGGAAACTACATTGACGATGGTGGAGCCAGAACAATCATAGTTGCACACTATCCGGCTAACGATTTTGGACTTTACGACATGGCAGGTAACGTTGCCGAATGGTGCGTTGATGCATACGACGAATCAGCTACACAGTTTACTTGGGATATGAACCCAACGTATCAGTACAACGCTAAAGACGACGACCCCGCTATGCTTAAAAGAAAAGTTATTAGAGGCGGCTCGTGGAAAGATATCGCTTACTACCTGCAAGTTAATACCAGATCGTACGAATATCAAGATTCAGCTAAATGTTACATAGGTTTCCGTTGTGTGCAAGATTTCATTGGACGTCAGAAAAACGATAACCCTGCAAAGGCTTCAAGAGTATATTAATAAGTAAAAATTAATAAATAAAAATAATCACAAATCAATAATTAATAATTAAACAAAACAAAAAACATGGGACTACTACAAAATATTGTAACAAGTAAAGGTTATAAACTATTTATGGCTAAGCTCTACGGAATAGGAGCTGCGGTTGCTATTACAGGAGCACTTTTCAAAATTGTTCACTTGCCAGGAGCAAATGTTATGCTTATAGCCGGTCTTTCGGCGGAGGCTATAATTTTCTTTTTCTCTGCATTTGAGCCACCCTACGTTGAACCCGATTGGTCATTGGTATATCCGGAATTAGCGGGTATGTACGAACACCTGCGTCCCAAGAAAAAAGTGAAAAAAGGTGATAAGGGTAAAGATAAGGACAAACAATTAACAACTACACCAGGTGCTAAAAAAACTCCAACTCAGGAACTAGACGATATGCTGACACAAGCCAAGATCGGGCCAGAACTTATTGAAAGTTTAGGAGAGGGTATGAGAAGAATGAGCGAAAACGTGAGCAAAATGTCAAATGTTACAGATTCGGCTATCACCTCCGACACCTTTGTCAGAAATGTAACCGAAGCAAGTAAATCAGCTAGCGAGCTTTCAAAATCGTACCAAAATATGGGTAGAGTGTTAGATGAAGATGCAAAAGTTACAGGAGAATTTTCAAGTAGCATTAAGTCGGCTGCAAGTACTGCAAGTAACTTAGCTCAAACATATGAAGAAGTTTCCGGTGCTATTAAAAAGGAAATTAATGTTGCACAAACATTTTCAAATACCATGTCGGAAGCAGCAAATTCGGCAAATAACTTGGTGCAAAAATATAATGAATCAGCAGACTTGTTGTCAAAATCAGCCGATATACTTAATTTTAGTGCCAGCGATAGCAAAAACTACAACGAACAGCTACAAAAAATTTCAAACAATCTTGCAACGTTAAATAATATATACGAAATGCAAGTTAAGTCTGTTACATCTCAAGTTGATTCAAGCAAAGAACTTACTAACTCAGTAAGCAACTTTCTTTCAACTCTTGAAACTTCAGCCAAAAACATGGATAACTACCAAAGAGAACTTAGCGCACTTACACAAAGAGTTGCTGCTCTTAACCAAGTGTACGGTAACATGTTATCGGCAATGAATTTCAATCCAAAAAACTAACAACTAACAACTTGAAAATTTAACAAATGGCTGCATATAAAGAAACACCCAGACAAAAGATGATAGCAATGTTGTATCTTATACTCACTGCTATGTTGGCTCTTAATGTCTCCGTTGAACTATTGAACGCGTTTTTGATTGTCAACGAAACTATTGCAAAAACAAATGAGACTTTCGACGCAAAAACGGGAGAACTTTATACAAGATTTGAAAAATATAACTCCGATAATCCTGAAAAAGTAACCCCTTTTTGGAATAAGGCTTTAGAAGCGAAAGCTTTATCCAAAGAACTTAAAGATTATGTCAATAACACAAAATACGAACTTATCTCCATTGCTGAAGGAATTACACAAGAAGAAGCTAAAACTATTGCACTTCGCGATATAAAAAAGAAAGATAAGTACGACGCACCTACCAGATATTTTATTGGTAACTCAAATGACGGTTCTGCCGGTAAAGCCGGAGAAATGAGAAAGAAAATCGAAAAGTACAAAGAAGATATTATTAAATTAGTAGAGCCGGAAAAAAGAGGTATGATTAAATTAGGTCTAGATACAAAAGGACCATTCTACGATGCCGGTAGAACAGAACAAAATTGGGAAATGTATAACTTTTACCATACCATTTTGGCTGCCGACGTTGCTATTTTAAATAACATTGTAGGAGAAATTCAAAATATTGAGTATGACGTTGTAAACCACCTCATGAACGAAATTGGAGCATCCGATTTTAAAATAGACCAAATTGGTGCTACAGTCGTTCCTAGGAGTCAGTACGTTTTCCAGGGCGAAAACTACGAAGCCGAAGTTTTTGTTACCGCTATGGATACAAAACAAAGCTTTTCGGCTAATATTGGAGGTGTAAGTCGTATGAGCGAAAACGGAGTTATTAAAATCTCCCTTCCTTCAACTTCACCCGGACCTAAAAAAGTAACAGGAACCGTGTTTTTCAAAAAACCTGACGGAACCGACGTTACAGCACCGGTTGAATTTGATTATATTGTCGCTCCTCCTTCATTAGCTGTATCAGCAACCAAAATGAATGTGTTTTATGTAGGTGTTGACAATCCAGTATCTATTTCGGCAGGCGGCGTTTCTCCCGACCAAATTTCTGCCACTATTACCAACGGTCAAATAGTTAGAAGCGGAGATGGTTGGGTAGTCAGACCGACAACAGCTGGAACTTCAAAAATAACTGTAAATGCCCAGCTTGACGGTAGGGTGAAAAATATGGGTAGCGTAGATTATAGAGTAAAATACGTACCCAACCCAACCGCAATGATTGCTAATATTAATGAAGGAGTTATTACGAAAGACAGACTTATAGCTGCCCGCGCTATAATTCCTAAAATGCCCGACGATTTTGAGTTTGATCTATATTTCGTTATTACTTCTTTCAATTTTTCAGGTAATAGAAGAGGAGACATTATTGACTTACAAGGTAAAGGCAATACTCTTACCCCTGAGATGATTGAATTTATTAGAAACGCAAGGTCTAGAGAAAGAATCACAATTGATGATATTCACGCCAAAGGTCCCGATGGTAGAACCAGAAGACTTTCCCCAATTGTGCTAACACTACAATAGAATATAAAACTAAGAATTTGTAATACTATTACTAATTTTTAAATTAATAATAAAACAATGAAACAGATAATCTTAATAATGGCAGCCGCACTGTGTATAACTATAAGTAGTTTTTCGCAGGCTATATTAAATACTCCACCAGTAGATGGAGTAGTAGACAAAATGGAACGCTTTGAAAAAGACCCGGTGCCTTATGCTTACGTGCGTACGTCCGACTACGTATGGGAACGCCGTATTTGGAGAACCATTGATTTTAGGGAAAAAATAAATCAAGTTATGTATTACCCTGAAGTGCCACATAACAATTGGCGTAATTTTATGACTGTTATTATGGACGCCCTTCGTGAAGGTACTCTGACTGCGTACGACGCTACATCAGCAACTGACGAATTTACAACACCTTTAAGCTATAGAGAGCTTATGGCAAGAACAGACCGTACAGACACAATACAGCTTCAAAGGAATTATCCACCGTACGATTACTACGATACCGTTTTAGTTGAAAAATTCAATCCTTCTCACGTTAAAACGCTTCGTATTAAAGAAGATTGGTACTTCGACAAACAGCGTTCTATGCTTGAAGTCAGAATTATTGGTCTTTGTCCTGTAGTCGACCGCTTTAATGAAGACGGTACATACAGAGGTCCCTCGCCAATGTTTTGGATAAACTTTGCCGAAGCCAGACCTGTACTTGCCAAAGCCGAAGTGTTTAACCGCTTTAACGGTGCCGCTCGTATGTCGTACGATGAGTTCTTCTGGAAACGAATGTTTTCAAGCTACATTACCAAAGTCGATAATCAATACGACAGAAGTATTGCAGAATACGCTACAGGTATGGACGCTGTGCTTGAATCGCAAAGAATTAAAGACGAATTGCTCAATTTTGAGCAAAACTTGTGGGAATACTAATCAATTTCCTGCAATCTAACTTAAAAAACCGTTTTTATAACGGTTTTTTTTATTCTAATTTTATAACTTTGCCATAAGTTTTAGATGTAAATAATAATGCAAGTAGATTTGTTAGATACTCCTATTGAATATCTCAAAGGTATTGGACCTAAAAGAGGTAAAATACTGAGAAGTGATTTGAATATCAGTACATACTACGATTTATTGCATTATTTTCCGTTTAGGCACGTTGATAAAAGCAAATTTTATAAAATAAACGAAATCCAATCCGACAACGTTTATATTCAGCTAAAAGCTAAAGTAATAAAAACAGAAACCATAGGTGTTGGCAGAAAAATGCGGTTTGTGGTTACTGTTGAAGACGACACCGGAAGCATTGAATTGATTTGGTTTGCAGGTATAAGGTGGGTTAAAGATAAGTTTAAAATAAACTCCGAATGGGTGATTTTTGGAAAACCAACTTACTTTAAAGGAATGTATAATATTGCACATCCAGAAATGGAACCTGCAAATGAATTCACCCTGATGAATATAGACCCGCTTCAGCCTATTTACTACACTTCCGAAAAAATGAAACAACACGGTTTGGGTACTAAGCAATTAGCTAAACTAACTAAAACCCTAATCGACCAAGTTTATGCGGTAATAGGCGAAAATCTTAACAAAGATATAATAACTCGTCATAAATTTTTATCCCGAAGAGATAGTCTGAAAGAAATTCATTATCCTAAAAACGAAAGAAATCTCGATAAAGCAAAAGAAAGACTGATTTTTGAAGAGCTTTTCTTTCTTCAACTCAATATTTTAAGCTACAAGCATCAACGGAGCGTAAGCATAAAAGGCTATACTTTTTCTGTTGTCGGCGATAATTTCAATTATTTTTATAGCAACCTCCTACCCTTTGAGTTGACAAACGCACAAAAAAGAGTTATAAAGGAAATTAGAGCCGATATGCGTTCGGGTAAGCAAATGAACCGACTTTTGCAAGGCGACGTCGGCAGTGGCAAAACCTTAGTCGCTCTTATGTGTATGCTCATAGCCGTCGATAATAACTTTCAGTCTTGCCTTATGGCTCCTACCGAAATTCTTGCAAATCAGCACTACAACACTATTAGCAAAATGTTAGGCGGAATGGATATTAACGTAGGATTATTAACCGGAAGTAGTACGACTTCGGAAAGAAAAAAGTTACACGAAGAGTTGCAAGACGGTAGCCTACAAATTATTATAGGAACACACGCACTTATCGAAGATGTCGTACAGTTCAAAAATTTGGGGTTTGTTGTTATTGACGAACAACACCGATTTGGCGTTGAACAAAGAGCAAAGTTGTGGAAAAAGTCGATCACTCCGCCACATGTGCTTGTTATGACTGCCACTCCTATTCCACGCACATTGGCAATGACACTGTACGGCGATTTGGATGTTTCGGTTATTGACGAACTGCCACCGGGCAGATTGCCAATAAAAACAATTGCTGCCTTTGAAAAAGACAGACAAAAAGTTTTCAGGTTTGTGAAAAAGAATATTGACGAAAAAAGGCAAGCATATATTGTTTATCCTATCATAGAAGAATCTGAAACCCTCGATTTGCGCAATTTGTACGAAGAATTTGAAAACATAAAACAAATTTTTCCTTCGCCTAAATATTCAATAGATATGCTTCACGGCAAAATGAAACCAGCCGAAAAAGACGAAGCTATGCTAAAGTTTAAAAATGGCGAAACCAATATTATGGTAGCTACTACAGTTGTTGAAGTTGGAGTTGACGTGCCTAACGCCAACATTATGGTAATTGAAAATGCCGAACGTTTCGGGCTTTCGCAATTGCACCAGCTTAGAGGCAGAGTTGGCAGAGGTAATTATCAATCGTACTGCATACTGCTATCGGATTATAGTAAACTTAGTAGCGAGGGACGAACTCGTATTCAAACCATGGTCAACTCAAACGACGGATTTGAAATAGCAGATGTAGATTTGCGTTTGAGAGGTCCCGGCGACCTTGAAGGAACAGCTCAGAGTGGAATTTTGGAGTTGAAAATAGCTAATTTAGTCAGAGATGAAAGAATGCTGGTTGTTGCTAAAAATGAAGCCGACAGAGTTTTGCAATACGAAAACGGACTCAATAATCCCGAAAATATCAATATTTTAAACCACTTTCTACTTCTAAAGAAGAAACGAAAATCTTACTCGCAAATTAGTTAAACTAATCAAACAAATATTTATGAAACCTCTTAAAACCATTTCAGGACACATTGTCGATATTGAAAACCGTAATATTTACGATGGTATCCTTCATATTTCCGGCGATAGAATAGAAAAAATCACCAAATCCGAAGATGTAAGCGACCAATACATTTTGCCAGGCTTCATCGATTCGCACATTCATATTGAAAGTTCAATGCTTATTCCTTCCGAATTTGCAAAAATTGCCGTTACTCATGGCACAATTGGAGCTGTGTGCGACCCACACGAAATTGCAAACGTCTGCGGCATAAAAGGTGTTGAATTTATGATTGAAAACGGAAAAACCGTACCATTTCATTTTTTCAACGGCGCTCCATCATCGGTTCCTGCCACAAGTTTTGAAACAAGCGGAGCTACATTGGGTGTTGCCGAAATAGACAAACTTTTAAACAATAAGGACATCTACCATTTGTCGGAAATGATGAACGTGCCTGGCGTTGTTTTCAACGACGAAACTGTATCGGCAATAATCGACTTGGCAAAAAAATACAATAAACCTATTGATGGTCATGCTCCGGGAATATCTTCCGAAAACTTAAAACTGTACGCCAAAGCAGGCATTAGCACCGACCACGAATGCTCTACAATTGACGAAGCTATTGAAAAAATCAACAATGGCATGAAAATTTTAATACGCGAAGGCAGTGCTGCCAGAAATTTTGACGCTCTTGTTCCATTATTCGACAAATATCCCGAAAAATTAATGTTTTGCAGCGACGATAAGCACCCAGACGACCTTGTGAAAGGACATATTAACCTGTTGGTTAAAAGAGCTGTAAAACTGAATTATAAGCTGTTTGACGTGCTTGCTGCTGCCTGTATAAATCCTGTAAAACATTATAATCTTAATACCGGATTTGTAAAAGTTAGTGATAAAGCCAACTTCATAGTAGTTAATAATTTGTCTGATTTTGATATTATTAAAACCGTTATCAACGGAAATATCGTTGCCGAAGGTAATGTTTCATTAATAGAAACTAAGCCTACTACAATTATTAATAAGTTCAACATTTCCGAAATTACAACTGATGAAATTGCTGTCGAATATTCGGATAACGAACACATAAACGTAATTGAAGTAGTTGATGGTGAGATTTTTACAAAAAAAATCCTTGTAAAACCAACTGTTAAGGACAATAAAATTGTTCAAAATATCGATGACGACATACTAAAACTTGTTGTTGTAAACCGATACAACAAAGCCAAGCCTGCTGTAGCTTTTATAAAAGGTTTTAACTTACAAAAAGGAGCTATTGCATCTACGGTTGCTCACGATAGCCATAACATTATAGCCGTTGGTACAAACGATAATGACATAACGTCAGCAATAAACGCAATAATAGAAACCAAAGGCGGAATTTGTTGTAGCAAAGACGGAAAAACCGAAATACTAAAACTACCAATAGGCGGACTCATGTCAGACCTTGAGGCATCGGAAGTAGCTACTCAATACCAAAACATTGACGCTAAAGCAAAACAATTGGGTTGCAAACTAAAAGCACCGTTTATGACGCTCTCATTTATGGCGTTGTTGGTTATACCCGAAATCAAACTGAGCGATAAGGGTCTATTCGACGGTTGCAAATTTGAGTTTATAAGCCTATAAATCTGTTGCTAACCTGAACTTTTCGGAGATAGATTTAGCTATTTTCTTCATCTCCTCATCAGTTAATTTAACTTTTTCTTTGCTAAAGTTCATATCTTCAACTTTAGAAATAGGGATGAGGTGTATGTGTGAATGGGGAACGTCTAAGCCAACGACAGCCACTCCTACTCTTTCGCATGGTATAGCTATTTTAATTGCTTTTGCAACTTTTTTTGCAAAATCCCAATAAGCCCGATAAAGGTCTTCGGGTAAATCGAATATATAATCGATTTCAAGTTTAGGTACAACTAAAACATGACCTTTTGCCTGCGGATTTATATCCAAAAATGCATAAAAGTCATCGTTTTCTGCCACCTTGTACGAAGGTATTTCACCTTTTATAATTCGAGAAAATATACTAGCCATTTTATTAATGATTATATTTTATTTCAAGTACTTCAAGTTTCAATATTCCGGCGGGAACTGTAACTTCAACCTTATCGCCAACGCTTTTGCCTAATAAGGCTTTTGCTATAGGCGAATTTACCGATATTTTTTTCTCCCTGATATTAGCTTCGCTCTCCGGAACAATAGTATAAGTCACCTTACTCTTACTTGTAAGATTATTAATTGTAACTGTTGCTAGAAGTTGTACTTTATTTGGGTCAAGCCTCGACTTATCAATTAAGCGGGCATTGCTAATCAAATCTTGCAACTGAGAAATTTTCATTTCCAGCATAGCTTGAGCATCTTTAGCTGCGTCATATTCGGCATTTTCCGACAAATCACCTTTATCTCTGGCTTCGGCTATTAGCTCCGAAATAGCAGGACGCTCAACAGTTATCAAGTGCTTTAATTCAGCACGTAATTTCTCCAAACCTTCTTCAGTATAAAAAACTGGTTTTGACATAATTAATGTAGATTAAAAAAACATAAAGACCCTGAATGAACAGGGTCTTTATATTTGGTAAACAAAAAGAGTACCAAAATGTATTTCCTTTAAATTAGAAATTCAGTCTGGCAGCAATACAATGAACGCCTCCGAACGGATTAGTTGCTCTAAACGAGTAATCTACCGCAAACATAGTAGATTTTTCAGAGTTTAAAGGAGCCTGAACTGTAATACCAGCGCTAGGTCCTGTAAATACTGTCGTTCTTTCTGCGTTATCAAAAATGCCATCTTCGTAAGTAAGTGCACCACGTACCTGTAGGTAGTCGCTTAAGCCGTACTCTAGACCGAAGACGAATTGGTCTTTACCAAATGCATTTGAGATAAATGCGCCTGCAAACGTAATCTGGTGAATTTCAGCAAAATCTAAAGCATAAGAACCTCCAATAAAAAGCTGTGTTGGCAACTCAAATGCTGAAGAACGAATGTCCATAGTAAATTGGTTATCGTTTCCAGGCAAAAATGTTTGAATTGACAAACCGTCTCCTGTGTATCTCATGGTAGGTCCAATATTCTTAAGAGCGATACCGAATTTGATGTTTTCTTTAACACCGGTTACGTATTGAATACCAGCGTCAAGAGCTACACCAGTTGCACTGAGGTTACTCATTGATTCGTTGAGAATTTTAAAGTTGAAACCTCCGTATATGGAGTTTGAAAACGCTTTCGCAAATGCAAGGTTAATAACCAAGTATTTTGGCGAGAAGTTTCCAACTCCACCTTCTGGTAGGTCAACTCTAGTAATAGGTATATCTCCAAAGCTCATTGTCATAATAGAGGCTCCCAAAACGCTTCCTGGTCCGACGCGTTGTGCGATACCCATATTATATATACCTATTTCAGCTCCTTTCAACCATTGTGTATGATTGAAAGAAACTTCTGTACCCGGAGTAAAAGCCAAGCCTGCAACGTTTGAAAACAAGCTTTCCAAACCAAAGGCACAAGCTACGTTAGCTCCGTTCCAGCCCGAACTTTTTGCCCACGGGTTTATCAATAACTGGGAAGCTCCTGCTTCTCCTGTCCTGTCTTTGTTTCCAGCCTGCATATAACCCGGTAACAACAAGGCTGCAACGACTGTAATTACAATTATTTTATTTAAAATCTTTTTCATCTGTCTTTAATTTTGTTTGTTACGAATTAAAATGCATTTAAGTCAATTTGATTTGGTGAACCAAAGAATTTAACTACTTTTTCGCCTTGCGGTGATTTTACATATATAATGTAAACACCTCCTGCAACAGGAATGCCGGCATAGTTTGTCAAATCCCAAGTAACCGAACTGATAGTTGGGTCATCTTTAGAAAACTTACGTATTAAGTTACCACCTGTATTGTATATCGAAATATCGCAAGTTGGAGGTAGGTTAACAATTTTTACGCGTTTATCTAATTGGTCAGTTTCATATTGATTTCTGCCGTAGTACGGATTAGGTACAACAGCTATTTTATCCAAATCATTTTCGGCTTTTACTACGTCATTATAGTCAGTTGCAACATTTTCAGTTGTAAATTTGTACATAGGCCAATAATCATTTTCGCTTTGTGCTCCTGACATCGGAATTGAGAAGTAACGTTCGTATGGCTTTTGTACTCTTATCTGAATTTTTAAGTCGCAATTTAACCAATCACCACTTTCGGGGGTACTGTATGGTATTGAAACCCACATAGCATTTGAAAGTTGTTGTGCTCTGAACTGACGAGCAATTACAGGTATAGCAGGTTTTGTAATCTGTTCTACAAAGTGTGCACAACCGTCATAAGCAGGATGGTCAAATACACTTGCCGGATGTATAGGAGATGTAATACCTAATTTGGCTTTCTTTCCTGTATAAGGAGACATAATATAAATATAGTGTCTGCCACCTACAGGGAAATCTACAGGAGAATAGTCGTAGTCTAATCTCAGCGGACTTGGGTTAAAGAGCAAGTCGGCTCCATTTTCTTCAGGATAACGAGAGTCTTCACCGAAAACAATATTCAAACGTTCACCAGTTTCAACATTTATGGCGTATCCTGGGAACCAGCTCATACCATATGGATGGATGAAATCGGAATTTAGTGCAGGATCTGAGCTGACAACAGCTGTATCTCCATTTTGATTTAACGAACGATGTGCACGTAGTTCAAATTGCTCTACCTTTCCTTGCGATTGATTTTTAGCTCTCGACATTTCAATTACAGCACAACGAGTCCATTTTGATTTGTCAGGAGTAAGTACAATATCAACGCTAGATAACTGAGTGTTAATAAATTGATTACGCATTGCATCACTTTGTACAGCATATGCAGGTGCTAAGTATCCCTCACTTTGTGCTAATAGCGAAGGTGACCATTTACCTCCAAGAACTTGTTCGTAAATTCCTTGCGGGTCGTAGAAGTTTCCTATAGCTTTCCAGTCCCAATTTTTAATCATACCGGCTCTAATCCAGTCGAAAAGTTCATGTCCGTCAATATCCGGAATAAAATCAATGTATGGTTTTGCAGGATCTTCAAATTCCATTGTTGCTCCGAGGAAACCGTTGTTTTCCAATTGAGGCTCTCTGGTGTATACATAATCATAACCTGTTAAGTTACCGGCTGTATCGTATTCCGGTCTGACTTCAACATTTGTAACGTACAAGCCGAAGTATAAACTTTGCTGAATATTAATCGACAATCCTAAATCCAAGAATAACTGTTCGTTTTTAACAATTGTAGTTGTATCCGAATGATATACTGTTCCTGTTGACAAGTCAGTCAATGTCCATGTTCCAACTGGCATTAGCGTATCTTTATTTTGGAATTTATATCTAACATCCTGCATAGGATCGAACTTAACAATATACTCTGCATTTTTAACATTAAGCGGGTCAATAATTTTAACATCTATAGGTCCTTTACCTTGCTTATATTTCAAGTTATAAGCAATTGGATATGTATCCATACCTAAGGTGTTAGTGGTTGAATCCATCATTGGTTTCGACAAAATTTCTTCAATTGAAGACTCGTCAAGTTCGAGATAATTTCCACCATTTCCTTGACCTGCAATACGTGTAATAACTACACCGTCGCCATATTCAGCTTTAGGCGAAATTAGTCCTACATTTTGATGAGGAATACCTGTATAAACTCTAATATTTTTTCTACCTGCCAAGTATGGAAGCATCTGACCGTCCAACATTTCAGGGTCTAATGGATTATAAGGTTTGTAGTTATTATAAGCGTACGCTAATGCTAAATAGTAATATTGTTTGTGATTAACAAGAGCTTCGTTAGTAAACGCGTCTTTTGTAATCTTAACTGAGTGAACAATACCTTTATTTTCTCCTACAACTTCTTGATAAGCTTCATTACTGTTGAGGTCGGCATTGTAGTAATAGTTTATGATAGAAGAAACGTCGTTTTTAAGGTCGCATTGGAATACCGGACGAGCTTTATCAACATTTTTAATATCGGCAACCGTAACGGTAGCGTCTTTAAGTTGGAAAATTTGATAACCTTCGAAACGATATAGCGAATCCCAAGATATAGAGTCGTTAGGAGATTGGATACGAGGATCGTATTCAACATATTTTTCATTAAAGTTATTTCCATCGTCAGGAGTTCTGCGGTTAGAAATGTAAATGATAATAGCTTTGTCTAATTCTCTTAAAGTTAAGTCGGGAGCATTAGGTCCTGTAATAACTTTAAAACAGTTGTCGAATAACTGTTGACATTTATCGTCAACAACTTGAAGTTTTCTTACCGAAGCCATTGGTCCTCCGTCTGTAGCTCTAGCCCAAGGAATACCAACTGTAATATAGTTAACAGCACCGGGTCTTAGAGTAAAAGGTCCTGCCGACTGCATGAAACGACGGTCGCCTGGAGGGTTACCGCTACTTTCTTCAGTCCAGTCTTTTGGTCCGTTGGGTTGCAATCCTCCTGTTCCCCAGTCGCAAATATCAGTATTTCCAGGGAACATAAAGTCGCAAACAGGTCCGTATGTACCACCCTGACCAGGATAAGCTGTTCCACCGTACTCCATTCTTACACCATCTTTCCAGTGACCTGTCAAATAGTTATAATAGTCTTTTGCATAATGGGGGTCACCCTGAACTCCGGCTTCGTTGTTGTGATAAACAAATCTTCTCATACCAAAACGTTCGTCATCAATAATTCCGTTACCGAAGTTAACACCGTCAATAGCACATGCATTAACTAAGGTTAGAACCGAGTCGCTTGGCGATTGGTTAAGAGCAACCATTTGAAGAGTGGAGTCGTACTCGACTATAGCACAACTTCCAAAGAAGGTTGCACCTTCGTCGTAGCTATACGGATTAAATGAAGGGTTATCGTAACCGTCTGGGTCAAGATAAGGACCTTGGAAGAAGTCAACTCCAATAGCAGGAGGGTTATTTCCGTATGTCCACACTTGATTATTACCGTCAACAGGACGTCCGTTGTAGCAATATCCCAAACCTCTAATAACGTCGCAACCAACATAGTCGTCGAAAGCGAAACCTATCTCGGAATCGACCCATTGCGAGAAGTAGGTGTTATTTAAGGTATATGTCGAACGGTTAATAATTTCGTATGAGTAGAAGGTCATATCGTTAATTTCGTCGTTGGTGCTGAACGCAAAAGCCTGAGCTCTAATTTCCAAGCCTATAGGTTCTCCACCCGACTCGGAGTGAAGGTCACCCTTATCGTTAAACACCCACCACAAAGTTCCGTCACCTTTCAATACTTGGTCAACCAAAATACCATTACCCTCCATTGTAGGAATATTGGTGTGGCATAATTCGTTTGTCAAGTCGTAGTACGGATAATCTCCGTCGTTTGGATCATATGCTCCGTCTCCGTTAACGTCTTTAAAAGGAGCCAAATATCTGGGCTGAAACTTATCTTCATTTCCGTGTGCCGGATAATCTCTAATAGATTCGGGAATTTGGTAAGTAGGATAAGCCGATGGATTTTGGAAATATGCCAAAAATTCATCCACTTCAGCACGAGATATTGAGAAAATTTTATCGTACTCCTCGCACACTTCTCTGGTAACAGATGCAGGGTTATCGCCTCCAACTGTGAGAGGTCCGGGGAAGTAGTCAATACCAACTTGGCGGAAACGTTGTGCTGCAAGTTTTAGCTGACCTTGGTTGTCAAGACCGCCAATCCACAATGCTGCAGCAAACATACTGGTTTTTTTCGAACCTTTAGGTATTTCGTATTGTCCTATTTCGAAGTCCCACCACATATCGCCACTGGTATTGATACGTGTTCTAACGTTGTTAATTTCAAGCCACTTAAAGTTAGCACCCGCTTTACATCCTGCGGCGGTGGCTTTTATCTGAGCAGACGAACTTTTTTCGTATCTGTATCTTTCGGCTTGTACTTCAGACGAAAACAAGAATAAAAACCCGACTGCTAATAAACTTAAAAGTATTTTTTTCATTTGTATCATTTTTTTTTCAGTTATACTCTTATAATCTTATAATAATTTAAAGAGGTTATTTTTAATTATCTATAGTTTGAATTAAAAGTTTAAACTTACACCCAAGCGAATCATTCTTGGTGAACTGTAGTTGTACGGATTATTAACTCTTATTGAATACAAATCGACAAAAGTTTGAGGATTGATTTGAGTATTTATTTCTGTTTGGTATTCGGCTGCACTCAAGAATCCGTCGTCATCCGGGTTACCTGTTGCTGAATAAACACCCATTATGTTTTTAGAGTTAAGAATATTTAGCACTTGAAGATAAACGTTGAGGTAATAATTCTTTTTATTTCCGTTTTTATCTTTTTGTGTAGCAAACGTAAAGTCTTTATCTAAACGACCGTCGAAGCGGAAAGACCATGGTAAACGAGAACCGTTATACGAGCCTTCGATAATCTTTTGGACACGATATACAGGGTATATTTTGCTTGAACGTGTATAAGGAGTACCTGAACCACCATTCATAGAAATATTTAAACCTGTATTAGCCAATATATCTTTTCCTCCAATCTTTGGCCCGTTGTAGTCTGCGCCTTCGCCATAGCGGAAGTCGAAGTTAAGAACTAAAGCGTGACGTCTGTCGTGCGATAGAGGGAATAAGTTACGTAAGTTAGGCTGACCCGAGCTGATAAGAGCTTTCGAAGTTTCAGGGTCGGAACCTGTTCCGTTAGCAAATTGTAATGTGTAACTTGCTCTTAAACGAACGTTACCTGTACGGCGCAAGTCGTACGTTAAAGTAACACCTTTAACTGTACCAAAGTCTATATTATGATATGAATAATACGTTTTAGGATAAGCTCCTGTAAAACGGTACGACTGTATTTGGTCTCTTGATTCAATATAGAAAGCCGAAATATTAATTGACGAAGTATTGGTAAGTTTTTGTTTATAACCTAACTCGTAGTTAATATTTTGTTCGGGTTTTAAATCAGGGTTAGAAAAGGTTGGAGTACTTTCATTTGCCCAATAAAAGTAGTTAACTGGGTCGAAAACGTTAGCATATCTAGGACGCTGTGTAATAACGTCGTAGTGTGCGTAGAATAAAGCTTCATCGGTTACAGGGAACGAGAAAGAGATACGAGGCATAACAGACCATTGTGGTTTGTAATCGGAGAATGAGCTGTTGAAGTTCTCACGTTCTACCTTATCTAATGTCTTGAAATATGGTATAAGACCTATATCTGTTTTAATGGAACTCTTTTCAGGGTCAACAACTTCGTTTCCGCCTGCGTCGTACCAAATATTTTCATGTCGGTAACCTTTAACGGCAGTAGGATTATCCATATTATCTACATAGATTTTATAATCATCTCCCATACTTGCCGGGTGAGTAAATTTATCATCTTCTCCAACAGTTCTGATAGGATATAGAGAATATGGGTCTGCAAGTACAGGCTGGTTAGCATCGTAGCGGTCAACCCTAACACCTACGTTAAATACCAAATCGTCGAAAGCAAATTTATCTTGTATATAAAATGCCATGTAAATTGGTTCATCGGCTGCAATTGGACGAGTGTATCTACCGTTTTCGTCTTTCTTGGTAAAGAAGTCCATATGAGTGGGTTTATCAGCACCTTTGAACTTATTACCATGAAAGTCGTAACCACTTGCAGAAGCAAGCTGTCTGGAGCTATTAGGTCCTAATAATTCATCGGCACTAAAGAAGCTAATATCAATTGGTTTCGACAAGGTAACGGTTTTTCTGTTCATGTCGTTATCGTAGTACGAAATTGTGTACGTTTCGGGATTATACGAATCTAAATCAATAAATTCATGACCATCTGTAGGTAAACCCATTGCTTCTCTTAAGCTTCTGTCAAATCCGTATTGTGTTTCGGTACCAACAAGGAAATTGTAATCTATTTGATACTTATCGCACATTATTCCGTCTACTTCAATTTGTTCGTGAAGGTCGGTAAGTATTGGATTTTCGAGGTCTAACTGTTTGGTATGCGAGTTTGCACTCTGATACATATGAGTCCACAAACTTACGGGTGATCTATACCAAATGTGAGATGATGATGCACGTTCGAATGTCATACCGAATTTAACTTCATGGTTTTTAATATCGCCAGATATATTGAAATTAGCAGTAAATTGATTTGATGAATTAACTAAATAATCCGATTGACGGCCACCCGGCATCCAAAACAAACCGTAAATTCCACCAAAACGTGAGTTTGGGGTTTGTCCGTTTAGCAAACCGCCAGCACCATAAAGTTCTTCTCTGAATTTAAAATTAAAATTAGGATATACGCTATATTGTTCGTAAACATCGCTGGTATAGTTTGCTACATGTGGGTTATAATTTGAAGGTGTAAAAATAATAGCTGTATCTTTATATCCTTCAAATTCATAATAATATCTTCTATTAGCTGTATCTGCATATTCGTTGTATGCCCTTTCCTTGTAGGTATCAAATTGTCCCACGTGTCCGTATGCCAATAAGTTGTCTTTCAGCTCAGCATCTTGTCTTTTGCCGGACGACTGCGAGTAGTCAGCCTGAAGCTCTAGATATACGTTTTTAAATATTGAATTGCTTTCCGGATTATTAGGGAAGCGATGAGTATATCTACCGTAAACCCTCCAGGTATTACCACTTACCATGTAGTTGTTGTCGTAGTTGAACATCGAACTACGGAAGTCAAAGTTTCTTCTGGAGAATTGATTATACGAACCACCGAAGGTAAGGTTGGCATTTTGCGAAACAGTAACGTCGAACTTACCAGTAGCGTTTACGCTAAAGTTATTACTATTACGTGTAGATTTTGAAAATTCAAGATCGTCTTTGGTTATAAATAGTGCTTTGTAATGGTTTTGAGTATTTGGTTGGAAAGGATGCTCTAGCATATCTTCCAAAACATCATCTTTAATGTAGTAAACTCCTGTAGCGAGAGGGCTACCATCTTTTCTGTAAGTAGCATCAGCTGCAATAAAGTATCCTACAAGTGCTCTATTTGTGGTTTTGTTAACAAAGATAGGTCCTGTCATGTTAAGTCCTACCCTGTTGTATCCGAACGCATCTAAAAACTCTGAAGTTTGAAGTTCAAGACCTCCTCCAAACATTCTTGAAGGTCCTCTTGTTGTAACGTTGGTAATACCACCGATAGCGTCACCATATTGAGCAGGCAAACCACCCAACATAACCGATACTTGCTCTATAGCAGACTCGGGAAGGCTACTCGAACCGATAACTTTAATACCGTCGATGTACATAACGTTACCTTCTGTTCTTTGTCCTCTCACACTACCAATTTCACCGTCTCGTGAAAAAACTCCACCAACGCTGGTAGCGACAGATGCGGCACTTCTGATAGGCATCTTTGCAATTTCCTCAGAAGTAACTGTACCGCCTTGTACTGTGTTATCTTTACTAATAAGAGGGACTTTGTAGTCAACCACAACGACTTCTTCTAACTGGGTAGATGTTGATTCTAACTCAATATCTAAGAATTCGGTTCTGTTGGCTGCAATAACAAATCCTCTGATAAGCACTGGCGAATATCCAACGTAAGAAACCCTTACATCGTACGTTCCCGGCTGTATCGGTTTAATTGTGTAAATTCCATCAAAGTCGGTTGTACCACCGCCTGCCTGCGTACCACGGTGCTCAACAACAATATTAGCAAATGGAATCGGTTCTTTGGTTTTTTTATCGTAAATCTTTCCCGTCAATGCACCTGATTGAGCATATCCGAAAGTACTTACGGCTAAAAACCAAACGAAGAATAGGAGTATTTTTCTTTTCATACTAAATTGGTTTATTTGTAAATAATAGATTAATTTTATTTATTTTATTTTAATTTTATTTTCATTCTACTTTAGTAAAACAGGGCGTAAAGATAATATATTTTTAACCAAATTTAACAAGAACCTGAAATTTGATGTAACTTTTTTTTGTTAAAAATATTTTCTATTGAGCAACTCGCTGTATATCACAGCATTTCGCAAATCGAATTTTTTTACAAATTTTTCGTCTTTAATATCTTCTACCTGTACTTTGCCTATATTTTCTAATTTATTAGAATAATCGTGATCAATTTCATTAATAATTGTTTCGAGAGAGTCCTCCGAAAGGGGTTTGTATTCCAAACCCGTTGATTTTAACTGACTACCGACACTTTCATCGGAAAGTGTATCTGCATTGGCATCAACAACTTCCTCTAATGTAGAGCGTTTGTTTAGCATTTCCTGTTTCTTTTTCCTTGCTTCGTAAACTGAAAACAAAACCCAGAAGGCTACAAACAGAATTAATAAAATGGTGTTCATAGTAGTGGTTAAAAAAATATTTTTCAAAGATAAAGTTTTTTTTAAATCTTTGCCCGAAAATCGTAATTATTTTGTTAAAACTGTAATATATATAATAAGGTATAGTAATTATTTCTTATCCTGAAAAAGTTTATTCGTAAAAAACAAATTGTGCTTAAATCACTTTTGGTTAAACCTTTTGGCTTTTTTACGTGTTCGTTTCATCATCTTTTGAGTTTCTTTGTCTTGTTTTTTGAAATGAGCTTTTTTTAACCTTTTGTACTCTTTTTCTTGAGCCCTTACAATTGCTCTTTCTCTTCGTTCGGCTTTGTATTGCGGGCTACGACTGACAATACTACATGATGAACTAGCGCCTATTATGAAAACTAAAAGCAGAATTTTAAAAAATTTGGTCATTTTAGTAAAATAAAAAGTGTATAATGTTAGTTATCTAGTTATAAGAAAACTGTATCTTTATTGCTTCTATAATAGAACGTAAAATTATTATGAAACGTACATATAAAAATATTATTTTTATTTTATTTTGCTCAATCCTTATATTTTCATCGTGTCGCGATAAGGATTATCCGGATATACCCTACGTTAATATCGACAGGTACTTGTATATTAACTCAATGGATTATATTCCTGTGGGTGGCTATAAGTACATAAACGATGGCTACAGAGGTTTGATTGTGTACAGAATAATGAACAACGAGTTTTCGGTGTTTGAAAGATGCTGCCCACACGATCCCGAAAAAAGTACAGCTAGGGTGAGTGTAGAAGAATCGGGGGTTATTTGTGTTGATACTACTTGCGGAAGCCGTTTTAATTTAGTTGACGGTGGCAAAATTGAAGGTCCTTCGATTTATCCTTTAAAAATGTATCGCAATAGCTTTGATGGGAATGTGTTGCATATATACAATTAGTGAATGGTGTATGGTGAATGGTGCGGGTTGCGTGTTACGTGTTACGTGTTACGGGTTACGGGTTACGAGTTAGGAGTTACGAGTTAGGAGTTAGGAGTTACGAGTGTCTCGTCCTGAAAAAAGTTGACACATTTTGTTATACATTATTGTTCTGTTTTTCATTTTTAATCTTTTTTCTATGCTACTTTAATCTGACTGTAAACCTGAGACGGAGTTTGCAGTCCTAAT
>JAPXLB010000006.1:0-165316 GCA_033809755.1 Lentimicrobiaceae bacterium | reverse complement strand
TCCAGGAGAATCTAGCAGACGGTTCAGGATTTCCACTGTTTCCGTCAATAAACCAGTTGCTATCAGCTACCCAGTTTTTGGTTTCAAATAAACCTGTTGCGAAATCATCGTGGAATGGTAGTCTGTAGCCTGTTTCCATATCGAGACAAGGTTTTGTTTCGAGAGCAAACATAGACTCACCTATTTCACCTGGGAATCCGTATTCAGTAAGGTCGTACAAAGCTGTAACATCCCAGCAGTGGTATCCTGGTTCCATAGTATTATCGAAACGATATAGAGAATCTGGAGCAACGTCAGGAGTAATGACTTCTCCGTCTCTGTATAAACGGTATCCGACCAAATCGCCAACTACTACGCCTCCGGTAGTTCCTTCAAGAACAAATGGTAGTTCAACAGTTCCATTATCGTCTAGAGTAGTCCATGCAGAACCGTTGTATTGCATAGCATTTCCGGAAGCATCTACGTATGGCATCCAAGGTCCGCTAGATAGCGATCCTGCGAGTGTCCATTCAATCCAATATGTACCTGCTTGTAATTGTATATTCAAGTCTTTGCAAACTACATTCATAACAGGGCGATCAGTATTGCCTGATACGTCTACTCTGTATATTTCAGCAAAAGAAGTTTCGGTCATAATATTTGTGGTTAAATCACCCCAAATAACATTACCGCCTGAACCTGGTTGACCGTCGTAAATTTGTACGTAAGCACCGGTAATTGTAGATGTATTACCTGAGCCGGTCTGATAACCTTGTAGGTGGATTTCTTTAATTGTAGAATTAGCAGCCAATGTAAAGTCGTCAGCCATACTATACGACAAACCATAGTTGCAATTGTAACCATAAGTACTACCACCATTTCTGATGAAACTTTCGTCTAAACCGCCTGCACCAGTACCTGGGCTGTTAACAATGCTACCATTATCGAATAATACAGCACGAGAACCACCGTCATGTGCAGGAAGATTGGTAGCAACAAATGTAGAAATCACGTCAGCTTTATCAGCTAATGTGCCGG
The DNA here is from genome assembly GCA_033809755.1 of Lentimicrobiaceae bacterium. Classification (GTDB taxonomy): domain Bacteria; phylum Bacteroidota; class Bacteroidia; order Bacteroidales; family UBA4417; genus UBA4417. Next base: position 164,299 of record JAPXLB010000006.1, on the reverse strand, counting down.
CTAACGCTATTTGGCCAGCATCACTTCCTTCAATTTGCGCTTGTGTTAAGCCCTCATTCCTATTGATGGAAGTTTTACCTGCGCTACGAGTTCCTGGAGCTTCCCACATCAATTTAGCCGATAGGTGAGTTTCGTCAGAATAATCTTGAGCAGTTAAATTAACAGGAGGTTCAAGGAATCTGCTGGTAAATGTATAAGTAGCTTGTTCTGAATAACCTGAGCAATATATACCGGCTACGCCAGCCACGTATGTTTGTCCGTATACAACGTGAGCAGGAGGTATATCATATTCTAATTGAGTATTAGGCAATTGTGGACCTTCAATAATATTATCGAGGAAGAATTGATAACCTTGGTTTTCAACACCACCCGATTCAATTAGTACATCGTCAATAGCCCAACCTGAAGACCATTGTCCAGCGTCGTCAAAGTGGAATCTAACTATAACTTCGCTATATCCGGCAGCACCTGAGAAAGCCGACAAGTCAAGTTCAACTTTAGTCCAAGCCGAGACAGGCGTAGCATTGTATATAACAGAAAAGCTAGCACCGCCGTCTGTACTCAATTCCACAGTACCTATAGCCGAATAACCACCAGTAAAGAAATGTTCGAAAGTCAACACGTAGCTAGAACCTGTTGTTAGGTCTAGTACGGGAGTATCTAGGTAGTCTTCCGAGCTATCGCCGTTGTTGAGGTCGTCGTTAGAAACAGCGTATGTAGAGTGAGGAGGAATAGCGAAGTAAGTACTACTAGCATCGCTTGAAGCATACCAACCACAAGTAGCGTTTAAAGTATGTTCTGTCCAACCTGCTGGAGGGAATATAGGACCTTCGAAGTCTTCATCAATAATAGAAGCTTTACTTTCTTCCCAAGTAGCATGAAGAGTTAATTCATCAACAAATAGATTTTTCGGAGCCCAACGTATATCTTCAAGTATGATAGTGTGTGTGGCGTTTCCGTCAACATCTATTGATGAAGTATAGGTATAATATCCTGTATAAGTAACAGTAACGTCGTAGATGCCTTTAATCAAGTTGTTAAACACAACCGAACCACCTGTAGGTACAGTTTGTGTGGCGCTCATGTATGGATATTCGCGTCCTTCAAGAGTGATAACAGCACCTTCAGCAGGCACAAAACCACAAATGAGTTGAACGTTGAATGTAATATCGGCAAATAATTTGTGAGGAACAACATTGGTGTACGTGCATTCCGAAAGGTCACCGCTCGGGTAAGCAGCTTTAATGCAGTATGCATACCAGCCTGCAGGAAGAGCAGCCCAAGTAGAACCACCGTCAGTGTATGTAGTACCGACTATACCTGTAATTTCAGCACCCGAAGGAATAGCAGTTCCTTGCCAAGCAACTGTGGGATCAGCCACGCTTAGTCTTTGAAGGTTATAGCTAGAAACAGCGTCGCTTAAGTTAAAGTCGTGAGCCGGTTTAACTGTAGCGGGCACATTTTGTACTCCCGAAGTAGCTCGAGCAGGATATAATGAAATTTGTCCATCAAATTTTTGAGGATAAACAATATCGTTGCTAAGCATATCCCCTGCTGTTCTGGTTAAAGGACCGTGAACAATAGCTTGAATCATAAAGTCTTGATAAGGACTTAATCCCCAGCTTCCGCCTGCAGTTTGGTTAATCGAGTAGCTCTTGAAGGCTTTAGGAAGAGATTCGTCTATACCTAATGGTACACAGTTAGGAGCAGGAGTCATTTGACGCATAGCTAAGTAGAAGTCTCCTTCAGTAATAACAGCCTCAAGTCCATCTACCGTCACCCAACCGAAGTTATCAGCAGTAGCCGTGATTGTATCTAATACAGTGCCGGGCATTCCGTTTCCGCCGTCAGCAGCGTAAACAATCACGTCGAAAGGTTGTCCGATAATGTTTCCGTTAGTTGGGAAACTACCGTCACCAACGTAGAAACGTCCACCAATAACAGTAGCAGGATATCCTTTCGGTGTGAATTTCACAGCGTTAGTATTACCTGCTTCAGCCCAAGCCGTGAAGTTTTCAGCCGTACCGTCGTCATAAGCAAGTTGGTAAGGACCGTGAGGCACGCACCATTCAACAAGAACTTCGGTATCTTCGGGGTTAACTTCAGCGCTAGCACAGTTAGGAGCATTAGCAAGCTCTCTCAAGGTAATGTCAACAGTTGTAGTAACGTTTTCAAAAATATCGAATATTGCTTCTTCAGGTTCGTAGCCTATAAGTTGGTATGTAGCTATTTGATCAAAACCGGCAGCAAGAAGCATACTGTAATTACCGTTTTCATCGGTGTAGGTAGTATTACTACCAACGGTAACTTCAACGTTTTGTAGAGGTTGGTTAGTACCAAACTCTGTAACAGTACCTTCAAGTGTTCCTGGAGTAATAACAGTCATAATTGCAGGAATTTCGACACTAGGATTGTTAACGTCGTTGGTTACAAGCGTAATAGCATCGTTGTATACTCCTGGTGTTGCATAACCTCCTGTTGCACCAAACCATACATCAATGGTTTTATTTCCGTTAGCCGGAACGGTTCCTTGTTTAGGCTGAACGTCAGTAATGAAAGAAAGATCACCAACAAGTAGTGTATAATCTTCAACTTCACCATACGATGTTGTACCGCAAGGATTTATGCTACCGCCGTAACGTAGTCTGATACGCATCAAAACATATCCGTCGTCAATTGTAGTCGGGATAGTAATGTTAGCAGTTCCAGGGTCGTTACCTGTAATAGTTTGTCCTTCTGATGTTTCGAAAGTTCCGTTTCTGTTCCAGTCGAAGTGAACGTCTATTCTGTCTGAACCCCATGCGTTACCGTTGTGGACGGTTAGAGCATAAGTTTGTCCTTTTTGAACTTGAGCAACTAAGTGTGAGTAATCACCGTATTGTGTACAAGCAGAACTGTTATCTATACCAGCGAACTGCACTCTTGAGATGTACTCGTCGCAACCACCTCTAGCAGCACAATAGCTTGATGCCGGTATACCAGCAGCAGCACCGTAGCTAATATTATATGCCAAAGTTCCTAAACCGGTATTTCCTAAGGTCAAACGTACAGGTCCAATAGGTCTGTTTTCTCCAGCAAACAATGTGTCTTTAAGGGTTGTTGGAGCATACACCAATTCAGGTGATGACCATTCAACAGTAGCACAAGCCGGAGCTGTAGCACCATCGGCATAAACAGCGCTAACGCAATATTCGTAGATGCCGTAGTCTGGCAACACGTCACCGTTCCATACGTTACCTGACTGAGCAACGTGGACTTGTGTGCCGTTTCTGCTAATAGAATAGAATTGGAAACCGCTACCTGGTTCAGGACGGTGGCTCCAAGAAACTACAGTATTACCGTTAAGTTGATTGGTTATTGCAGCAGTCACCCACTCAACGGGGGTTAATGCTGTACCCATAACTATCATGCTAACGGGAACATCAATAGTTTGGTTAACAGAAGTAAATGTAATCACAGCCGATTCTGTTTGTCCGGCTTCGAAGCCTGTAGCGTTGAAGTTAACAACAATGTCGCGGTTGTTACCGGAAGCAACAGTTCCATTAAGTACGGGAACATTTAACCAATCATGGTTAGCCGAACTCCATCCGCCAATAGTAGCTGTCCAATCCAATTGACCGGTACCTGAGTTATCAATATTTAACGTGCCTGCAAATACTTCGTTAGGATTAAGTACTTGGTTGTACGGGTTTGGAGTAATAGCCATATTTGGCTGTTGCATCACGATATCAATATCTGTAACAGTATTTTGTGTTACAATTACATTAGGCACTGTTGTAATACTGTACCCTGCGGCTTCAGCACCAACTGTATACATACCTGTAGGCATGGTGTTAGTTCCAAAGCTAAAGGTACCGTCAGCACCGGTAGTTTGTGGTAAAACGCCTGCTACTGCAGGAGTAAAATATACTGTAGCACCTGCAACGGGAGTTACGCCGTCAACATCGTAAACAGTACCGGCAAGTGAGCCGTATGTTGCTGTAGTGAATGACCATATGGGGTTACCAACTGCGGTACCTGATGCGTTAGAAGGTACTATTTGCCAGAAATACTGTGTGCCAGTATTCAAGTTGTTTAGGTTGTACCATCTATTGGTTGTATTAACACCATTAGCTATGTTGGTTGGAGGATTATCGGTTCCGACATAAACTTTGTACAGTGTAGGACTTCCACCTGCAGGATTAATATCCCATTGTAGCTGTGTGTTAACAGGTACTCCTGTAGCTCCATTAGTAGGATTAACAGCAATAACAGGTAAAGGAGGATTTGATACTTCAATTACGACATCATCAATGTTCATGTCATCACCCCAGTCCGAAACAGCATCAAAAATAACGTAGTTAGTACTACCATTGAAACTTGAAGGAATGTAAAAAGTACATTCATACCAACCTGAAGTTGAGCCAACTGCTGGTGCCAATGTGGGGTGGCGATGTATTGTTCCTAATAAAGTTGCTCCCATTCCTGTAGGAGAAGTGTTTACGTAAACATCAATGTAATCGACATAACCTACGTAACGATTGTTTCTGTACATCCAAAACGTAACTTTTACGTTGTTTAAACCGGTTAAGTCAAAAGAAGGAGTTACGAGACTAACATAGTGCCCCCAGGACGAGTAATCACCGCTGTTAGCATAAGCTACTCCACTTCCTGTATGAGCTCCCCCACCTAATGTAGATCCGCTACCACTTCGGTACCACGAAAAGCTTGCAATAGATGTTGGGTCTTTGATACTCCAACCTGCTGGTGGGAATGTAGTAGACTCAAAACTTTCAGAAATCAACACTTGTGAGAATGATGTTGCCATGGCAAAAACCATAAGAAACATCAGCGTGAATAATTTTTTCATGTTTTTTTAATTTTATTTATAATTTAATTAATAATAGTTTTTTTCGTATGGGCATTAATTTTTGTCCTGGCGCCAATGCCTTACATTTTATTTGTTATACGTAGGTAAGCGCTCTTCTGTTTTTCTTTTGTCTGTATTATGTTTTAGTTAATAAATAATTTAATTATGTGTTTTATATTTAATATTTGGTTCAAGGTATAAAAAAAACCGACTCGAAAAGCTTTAAAGCTCACAAGTCAGTTTGTTTTTTGTTTTATATTTTAAGGGTAATAACTCGAAAATTAGGGCAAAACAAAACTCGGCTGGACAAGACACACTCGCCAAGACAACCGAGATTAATTTCGTTAATTTTTGTCATAACCATTAAATATAAAACACCTTTTATATTGGTAAGACACTTCAAAAGGGAAATACCCCTACAAGCCGAAAAAAAATTAAATTATTTTAACAAATTAGAACCTGAGTCCGAATGTTAAGAAAATAGAGTTGGAAGATATATCTTGATTTGCAACGGGTGCAATATCGTACATGTAAAAATCTTCTTTGCTTTTTTGTAGCTGATAAGCTAAATCAACGAAGTAGTTTCTTTCTCTAACACCAAATCCTACAGAATATGCTGTTCTTGTTCCCAATTCGTCATTATCTGCGTATGGCGAACCATAATATGAAAATCCACCTCTTAAGGCAAAAATCATAAAACGATATTCGGCTCCAAATCGGAAGTTATGAGCAGGTTTAAATACATTTTCTATTTTGCTATTCTCGTTAATAAAAGCGTAAGAATCTGAGCGTAAATTGGCTTTGGAGTAATCAATATATTCGTAATCGCCGGAAATAATGGCATGCTGACCAATAATAAAAGCTACACTTCCAATAGCTCTTAGCGGTGTGTTAATTCTGTAGTCAAATTTACCTCTCGGCGATTTTTTATTAGCTTTAAAACCGTTGTCAAATTCGGAGGCAATAGAGCTGTCCCATTCATCGGTTATATTATAATATGCTGTTGGAGTGTGCACTGCTGCACCAATACGCAAAAAATCGGCAGGTTGCACTATTAAGCCGAATTTAGCATTTATACCAGACCCGTCCGTATTTAATTTTTCGTTTAAATTCATTGATTTAAAGTACATGACTTCGTCATTATTGTCGGTTTCAGTTAAAAAACCGGTTTCGGCATATGTGATATTTGTTAAGCCCAACGAAAATCCCAAAAACACGTAGTTGCGAATGTTAACACTTGCACTAAAATTGGTTTCACTTATACCACCTGTTCTTTTTATAGCTTTGGTTTGCGTAATACCTTGTCCTTGAGCCATATCAATTACATACATATTGGTGGCAGTGTCTTCGTAAATAAGTTCTGTGCTCACAGCCAACTCATTGCCAAAAGGATCGCTTATACCTGAGTTAAGTTTATCTCTGTATGAAGTAAGAATTGAGTTTTGATTGTTATAACCTCTGAAAAGAATACGATTACTAAAAGTATTTGTATTATTAACACCTACTCCTAATTGTACAGAAACAGGTTCATTTTCGTTCATTACGTAAACAAAAGAAGCATTACCTAAATACATAGTGCTTCTATTGTCGGAATGGCTTTCGTTTAAGAAATTCGATTTAGTTGATGCAAAATGCAAATAGGGCGAAATCATAAATTCTCCTTGACGATACAGTCCCATAACTGCTGGGTTTTGGACAGTAGCCGAATAGTCTGCACCAACGGCTCCGAAAGCTCCTCCCATGGATGTAAAGCGAGCTGACCCGCTATAGTTAAAACGCGAATACCTTAGGGCATCAATTTCATTTTGTGCTGATAATAATCCACTTATTACCAGAAAAATCATTAATAAGTTAATTCTTAAAAATCTCATGATAATTTTTTTAGGGTTTAGTTTTTATTTATGTTTAATTTTTATATGATTAGCGTCTTCCTGCACCTGATGAACTTCTAGAGCTGCTGCTTGATGAGCCTGAAGATCTGCTGCTTGAAGAGCCGCTAGAATATGAGCTTGAACTACTTCTGGAAGGACTAGTCGAATAGCTTCTGGAAGAACTGCTTCTTGAAGGCGAGCTGTAGGTCGAACTAGACGATTTTCTGGAAGGAGTATAGGTATTAGTGCTGCTTCTCTGACTATTGCCTCTGTTAATATTACTCGGTTGGTTATTTCTTTGAGTTGGAGTATATGTGTTTCTACGGCTTGGCGAAGTTGTTTCACTATTGTTTCTATAACGTGGAGCAGTATATTCCTGACGACTTCTTGGCTGGTTATGCCTTGGTGCTGTGTAGCGTTGTGTAGAAGTGTTTCTGTCGGGATTTACCGTATTACCACGCTCAACGTTAGTGTCGGTTCTTCCACTTCTTGAGTTATCTCTAACGTTAGCGTCAGGTTTGTTGCGTTCAACGTTTCTAACGGCTGGAGTTGAAGTGCGTCCCGAGCCTGAAGGGTTAACTACAGGAGGCTTAACATCAGTACGAGAGCTACTAACGTTGGTGTTAGTTCTGCCGGCATTTGTGGCTTCGTCTCGTCTTACCGTCGGAGTAACACTGGTATTATTGTCTCTAGCTGAGCTAACAGTGGTAGTTGTTCTAGCCGAAGTGTTTCTAGCTTCGTAGCGTTCGCCAAAAGTGCTATATTCGCTATTACGAGGCAAAGTAGAACCTGAGGCTACCGAGTTTCTAGGACCATAGTAGTAAGAGTTTTTATCATAACTGTTGTAGTAATTATTATAGAAATCGTATCCTGAACCGTACCAATAGCCATCATAAAATCCGTGCCAATATCCTGAGTAGTAACTTCCATATCCCCAGTAGCTATATGGGCTCCAATAGCTATATGGGCTCCAATACCATGAATAATAATAAGGACGGTACCAATAGCTTCTGTACCAAGGATAGTAGCTGTAGTAATAAGAAGGATACCACCAATTGTAACCCATATATATGCTTACGCCATAATAGTACGGGTCGTAGTCGTACCAATATCTGTTGGTGTAATAGTCTGAATAATAACCTCCAAAATAGCAAGGATTATGAAAACGTTTTATGCGTGCGCTATAAGCGTAGTCATAGTAATCGTCGGAGTAGTATCCCTCATATTCACCGTAGTAATCTTCATTATCATCATAACTATAATCATCGCTTTCATCTTGATAATTATCGTACTCGTCTTCGGCATAATACTCGTCAGATTTTTTTTCTTGTTCTCTTGCTAGACGCTCCTCGCGTAGTTTTTCTACATATTCCCTACGTTCTTTTTCTAACTGTGCTCTTTTTTTAGCAAGTTCAATTTGTTTTTGAGCATAAAGTTCACGCTCTTTTTGGGCTTTGCTGGGTGTAATGTAGGCGTCGTCGTAGTTACTGTAGTTTTGTGTTGTAGTACACGAAGTTAAAGCAAAGACTAACGCTACAAAAATTAAAGTTACTATATTTTTCATGGCAATTAGGTATTAATCTTATTGTTACGCATATTTTAAACAAAACTAATAGGCAAAATTAAAAAACACTAGTTGACAACTGGATAATATTTTATAATTTTGCAGTCTCATATTAGTATATATTTACATACAATAATTATACCACAATTTTATGGCAAAAAATTTTGTAACGCGAGAAGAAAATTATTCACAATGGTACAACGACCTAGTTATTAAGGCTAATTTAGCTGAAAATTCAGCTGTTAGAGGCTGCATGGTTATAAAGCCCTACGGTTATTCTATATGGGAACGCATGCAAAGGGCTTTAGATGATATGTTTAAAGAAACCGGACACGAGAATGCGTATTTTCCCTTGTTCATTCCTAAATCTTTTTTTAGTCGTGAGGCAGATCACGTTGAGGGTTTCGCTAAGGAATGCGCCGTTGTTACACATTACAGGTTAAGAAATTCGCCCGATGGCTCGGGTGTTGAGGTCGACCCAGACGCAAAATTAGAAGAGGAGCTCATTGTAAGACCCACTTCCGAAACTATAATATGGGACACATATCGCAATTGGATACAATCGTATCGTGATTTACCTTTACTTATAAATCAGTGGGCTAATGTTGTTAGGTGGGAGATGCGAACACGTTTGTTTTTACGTACTGCTGAATTTTTGTGGCAAGAAGGACATACTGCTCATGCTACCGAACAAGAAGCTATTGAGGAAACGGAAAAGATGATAAACGTATATGCCGATTTTGCTGAAAATTGGATGGCTATGCCCGTACTTAAAGGTATAAAATCGCCTAATGAAAGATTTGCAGGTGCAGTTGAAACGTACTGTATAGAAGCTCTTATGCAGGACGGTAAGGCGTTGCAAGCCGGTACTTCACACTTTTTGGGACAAAACTTTGCCAAAGCTTTCAATGTACAGTTTTTAAATAGCGAAAACGTTCTTGAATACGTTTGGGCTACTTCGTGGGGAGTTTCAACCAGATTGATGGGAGCGCTTGTTATGAGCCATTCAGATGATCATGGACTTGTTTTACCACCAAAATTAGCACCAGTTCAGGTTGTTATTGTTCCAATATATAAATCAGATGAGCAATTGCAACTGATCAATGAAACGGTTGAACCTATTATTGCCGATTTAAAGAAACTTGATATCAGGGTTAAGTACGATAATAGGACAACGCAAAAACCTGGTTGGAAATTCAACGAGTACGAGTTTCAAGGAGTTCCGGTACGAATAGCAATAGGTCCTAGAGATATTGAAAACAAAACTGTTGAGGTTGCTCGTAGAGATACATTAGAAAAAAAATCGTACCAAATGACATGTATTGATGTTGTTATTAAAAACCTGTTGGAGCAAATACAAAAAAATCTATATATAAAAGCCCTAGATTTTAGAGAAGAAAACACTAGAAAAGCCGATACTTGGGACGAATTTGTTGACATTATTGAAAATAAAGGCGGCTTTGTATATGCACACTGGGACGGAACATCAGAAACCGAACAAGCTATTAAAGACAAGACAAAAGCAACAATACGTTTAATACCTATTGAGGGTAAGAAAGAACAAGGAAAATGTATTTTAACCGGTAAACCTTCTGAACAAAGGGTTGTTTTTGCAAGGTCTTATTAATATAAAAAAGTACATACGTAAAATGTCAGTTACTACAATTGTTATTATTCCGGCTCGCTACCATTCAACACGTTTTCCGGGTAAGCCGTTGGTTGATATTAATGGTAAATCGATGATAAACAGGGTTTATGATCAGGCAATCAAGAGTAAATCAGCCTCGCAAGTGTGGGTTGCAACCGATAATGAACAAATTTTCAATCATGTAGAAGGTTTTGGAGGTAAGGCAATTTACACATCACCGGAACATGGTAGCGGCACTTCAAGAGTTGCAGAAGCTGCTTCGTTATTACTAGATGACAAACACGAAGACGCTGTTATAGTCAACTTGCAAGGCGACGAACCTTTTATTAACCCTCAGCAGATTGACGATTTGATAAAACTGTTTGAAGATAGCACAGTTGAAATAGCAACTTTAGTAAAAAAAATTGATACCATCGATGAGCTCAAAAGTGTTGGAGAAGCTAAGGTTGTTATTGACCACGAAAACAATGCTATGTATTTTAGTCGAAGTATCATCCCGTACGACAACAGTAATAATATGGACGTAGTAAGCGACACATATTACAAACATGTCGGAATATACGCATACAGATTTTCCACCTTAAAAGAAATTGTCAATTTGTCTCTCTGCGATGTGGAAAAACTTGAAAGTCTTGAGCAATTAAGGTGGTTATATTACGGCTACAAGATTAAAGTCGCAAAAACCGAGTACGAATCGTATTGTGTTGATACACCCGAAGATTTAAAAAAACTTATTAACAAAAAGTTGCCGAATTATTAGATTTTTTTTAATTTAGCGGTTTGTTTAATGCATTAAACTATACCCATTATGATAACAAAAGCAATAACCGATTTATTATATCACAACGAGTGTGTTGTAATACCCGGCTTTGGAGGGTTTGTCAGGTCAAACATTCCTTCGAGTATCAACGCACAGCGTTCCGAAATACTGCCACCTAATAGCCGCTTGATGTTTAACGATGCAATAAAAAACAACGACGGCTTGCTTTATCATTATATTTCCATAACAAATAAATGTTCGTATTCTGAATCGAAACAATTGGTTGATAAATGGGTTAGTACCAATGTGGGAAAATTGCAAAAAAAGCAAGCAATTATATTAGACGGCTTAGGATATTTGAAATATGGCAGTCAAGGGAATATAGAGTTTGTCCCAAATATGCTTGCCAACTACAATATTAATAGTTTTGGTTTGCCAACGGTAAAACTTTATCCAGTCAGACAAATACCTGTTGCTACAGTTTCTGAACCTGTAGTGGCAAAAACCGTAACCTTTAAGCCTAACAATGTAGCTCTCGAATCACTAAAATGGGCTGCTGTGCTTCTGCCTTTTGTTGGATTGGGAATAGCTGCAGGTATTAATAACAAACCTATAAACAAATTTTTAAATAATCAAACGGGTTTATTTTCGTGGGTGGTTAGTACGCCCGGAAAAACTATTGAAGAGAAGAATTTTAATATCATAGAAAAAGACGACGGTATTTCTAAAATCGAAACATACCAACCTAAATCGCCTGCCGACTATATAAATTTTAGAGAACCTTCACCATTGCAAGCTGAAAATAGCGAGGTAGATGTAAAAAGTACCGTTAGTGATGAAATTTTAAATAATTCTGCATCTCGTGCAGGTTATTACATTATTGGCGGAGCGTTTTCAATAAGCGGCAACGCCGACAAATTCTGCGAAGCCTCAAAGCAAGAAGGTTACAGTACAGCTAGTATAGTCGGTACTACCCCAAGCGGTCTTATACTTGTTAGTTTGAGTAAATCTGATACTAAAGATGAAGCAAAAGAAATGCTCAAAAAAGTCAAATCTGCCGGACACGAACAGGCATGGATATATAAGAAATAAAGTTTCAAAACAGAAAATTGGCACGCAATAAATTAAAGAAGTTTAAAGAAACCTCCGAGTTTTACCATTTTTTTCAGCCTACACGTCAGGAATTATTAGATGGCTTTGAATTAAGAGGAAAATGGAATGAAATTTTCTTTAAAAACGATGTTCCACTTATAATTGAAATAGGTTGTGGTAGAGGCGAATATGTTGTTGAGTTATCCCAAAAATTTCCTAACAAAAATTTTATAGGCATTGATAAAAAAGGTGCTAGAATGTGGACAGGTGCCAAATATACAATTGAACAAAACATTACAAATGTTGCTTTTTTACGAATTTTAGCCGAAGATGTAAATCTTGCATTTGCCCCAAACGAAGTTGACGAAATATGGATAACTTTTCCCGAACCTCAACCCAAAAAATCGAAGGAAGCAAAACGATTTACCTCGCCTGAATTTTTGAAAAGATATGCTCAAATTCTAAAACCAAACGCAGTTATCAATCTTAAAACCGATAACACCGATTTTTTCAACTACACCCTTAGTGTTATCGAAAAATACAATCATGAAATCTTGCACGTAACGGAGGATTTATATGCCCAAAATAACTTGAACGATAACGAAATTTTGAATATAAAAACTCACTACGAAAGTATATGGTTAGATAAGGGCTTAACTATAAAGTATTTAAAATTTAGGTTGAAGTAGCTTTTAGCTGTTACGTGTTGCGTGTTACGTGTTACGTGTTACGTGTTTCGTGTTTCGTGTTTCGTGTTGCGTGGTTCGGGTTATCAATTAACAATGAGCAATGAACCCCGAAGTTTCGGGAGAGTATCGTAACTCCCGACTCGTAACTCGTAACTCAATACTTCTACCTTCTGACTTCTAATTTCTAACTTTACCTACTAACAGCTAATTTACAAACTTTGTATAGTTGCGTACGCCATAAATCCGGCACCATTTGCAATAGCTCTTTCGTCAATATCAAAAACAGGGGAATGTACATTTCTTATTTCTTTCCAATCGGGATTTTTTACACCTAATCGGTAAAAACAAGCAGGTACAACGTGCGAGTAGAAAGCAAAATCTTCGGCTGTCATTCTTGGTTCAAGGTCAACTACATTGCTTTTTCCAAAGTAGCTGATAGCAGCTTTTTTTAGGTTTCGTGTAACTTCCTTATCGTTTAACACATAAGGGTAGCCCTCGTCGATAAAGACTTCGCATTCGGCACCCATGGCAATAGCAGTATGTTTAGCTATGTGTGTAATTTTTTCGAGAGCTTGGGCACGCCATTTTTCGTCGAAAGTGCGTAAAGTGCCGTCAATTTTAACAACATCGGGTAGTACGTTTGTTCTACCTTCGGCAATAAATCTGCCGAAACTTAAGACTGTTGGAATAGTAGGTGGAGCACATCTGCTAACTATTTGCTGCAAAGAAACTACTATATGCGATGCCGTCAAAACCGTATCGGTACTTAGATTGGGTAAAGCTCCGTGTCCGCCTTTACCTTTTATTGTCAGATAAATTTCATCGGTACTAGCCATCGCTTTTCCGCTCACAAAACCAACTTTTCCGACTTCCAATTCGGGCAAAACGTGCTCGCCTATAATAAACTTCGGAGTTGGATTTGTAAGCACGCCTTCTTCAATCATGGCTTTGGCTCCGCCCGGAAACGATTCTTCCGATGGCTGAAAAATAAATCGTACGGTTCCGGTAAATCTATCTTTAAAAATATCGAGAATAAATATCGCACCCAACAAGCAACTCATGTGAACGTCGTGACCGCACGCGTGCATAACACCCGAATTAATCGAAACGTAATCAACATTGTTTTTTTCGCTTATGGGCAGCGCATCCATGTCGGCTCTAAGGGCAACGGTTTTGCTTTCAGGATTAACACCTTTAATTTCGCCCACTATGCCGTAACCGCCAATATTGCAGCGGTGTTCTATCTTCCACTTCGACAAAACAGAGCTGATAAAATTGGCGGTTTCCGCTTCCTGCTTAGATAGTTCAGGGTGTTTATGAAGATGCCTTCTGTAACCTATAAGTTCAGTTTCTATTTTATTAGAAAGGCTTTTTATTTCATCAATTAAGCTTTGCATTTGTATTATTTTAAAACAAAATTATACATTTTCAATAAACAAAGTGTCGTTTCCGACAAATTTGAGCGAATAATCAGCCAAGTATTAAACCTACGATTACGAGTAAACAACAGGTTCTATTTCCTTTCTGAGTACAAGCAAACCGTTGCCAGCCAATGCGTTCATTTCGTCTTCGCCCGGATATACAAAAATCGGTGCGATTTTCTCAACTCTTTCTTTAATAAGCTGGATTATATGCTTGTTGTGAGCTATTCCACCAGTAAATAATATTGCATCGACATCAAAATACAGTACCGAAGCCATCATTCCAATATATTTTGCAATTTGGTAAGCGAAGGCTAAAATTACATTTTTAGCTTCCTCGTCGCCATCTTCGGCTCTTTTGGCAATATCTATAACACTATTTGTGCCTAAATATGCTACCATGCCGCCTTTGCCGACAACCATTTTAAGGACTTCACTTTCGGTGTATTTCCCGCTATAACATAGCCTAACTAAGTCTCCACTGGGCAAAGTTCCGCTTCTTTCGGGCGAAAAAGGTCCTTCTCCGTCAAGGGTTTGATTAACATCAATAACTTTTCCCTTGCAGTGAGCACCAACGCTAACGCCACCTCCCATATGAATAACAATCAAATTAAGGTCTTCGTATTTCTTATCTATCGATTTAGCGTATTGTCTGGCTATTGCTTTATGATTTAGTGCGTGAAAAATAGAAGTTCTTTTAAAAGCCGGATGTCCCGAATATCTCGCTACATCTTGAAGCTCGTCGACAACAACGGGGTCGGTAATGTAAGCTTTTGCCTTAGGCAACGATTCAGCAATATCGGCTGCAATAAGTCCGCCCAAATTGCTGGCATGTTCCTTAGTAGTATTGTATTTTAAATCATTTATCAAAGCATCATTTACCTCGTATACGCCCGAAGGAATAGGTTTAACAAGTCCTCCTCTTCCCATAATGAGGTCGAAAGAGTTCAGGTCTATTTTATTTTCCAAAAGAACCTTAATAATAATTTCTTTGCGAAAGTGAAACTGGTCGGTAATGCTTTTAAATTCAGACAATTCTTCGGCAGAATGTTTAATATTCGTCTCGAAGTAGCATTTTTCATTAACAAAGCAAGCTATTTTTGTTGATGTAGAGCCTGGATTTATGGCTAAAATATTAAAATCAGTCATAAAAAAACAAATTTACTAGGTTGTTAAACTTATGCCATTAATGCAGCCAAAGCTATTGAATAGGTTTTAGTAAGAGCGCTGTCGCCGCGTGATGTTAGAACACATGGGACTCTGGCACCTGCAACGTATGCAGCTAATTCAGCTCCACCCAATTTAGTACCAGATTTAAAGAATGCGTTACCTGTTTCAATATTTGGGAAAAGTAGGCAGTCGGCTTGTCCGGCAACTTCACCCTTTACTTTTTTGATAGCAACCGATTCGGGATCAATTGCTGTATCGAGAGCCAAAGGACCATCAACAATACAACCTTTAATTTGACCTCTATCACTCATTTTAGCTAGGATAGCTCCTTCGACGCATGCAGGCATAGCAGCCAACATTTGTTCGGTTGCGGCTATTGCAGCTACTTTCGGAGTTTCAACACCTAATGTTTTAGATACATTTACTAAGTAATCGATTATTTTAATTTTTTGTTTTAAATCGGGTAGTGGTATTACAGCAACATCACCGATAGTTAATAGTCGTGGATAGTTAGGATATTCCATAACCGTAACGTGCGACAAAATAGCTTTTTCGTCAATTAACCCTGTTACTTTATTTAAGATGGCACGCATGTATTTATCGGTGCTCAATGAACCTTTCATGAGTATGTCGGCTTTGCCGTCGTTAATTATTTTTACAGCAAGATTGGCAGCTTTTACATCGTTTGGTTCATCTAGTATTTCAAACTTACTAGCATCCATGTTGTGCTTACTGCATATTTCTTCAATAACACTTTTGCTTCCTGTTAATACAGCCGAAACCAATCCTAAGTCAACAGCATTGTATGCGGCTTCAATTGTGTGTTCATCGTTCGCAAACGCTACCGATAAGCGTTTTTTGGGTTTACTTTTTAAAACTTCAAAAATCTGAGATAACTTTGTGATTTGCATAAAAATTATGGTATTTAAGAATTATATTTGTATGAGTATTTTTTTTGCAAAAGTACAAGATTAAAATTATTAAACAATAAACACATTTAAAAACATTTCATTTTTATGTAATTTATAAATGATATTATTTAAAAAAAACTAAAAATAATTGATATTGCTGAAAAATGTGTAATTTTGTAGAAATACAAATATATTAATATGCAAAATATAGATACTTATAATTTTACCAACAAAAAGGCACTTATTCGTGTCGATTTCAACGTCCCCTTAGATGAAAATCAAAAAATAACAGATACCACGCGTATTGATGCGGCTTTACCTACAATTAAAAAGGTTTTGAGCTCAGGTGGTTCTGTAATCTTATGTTCTCATTTGGGACGACCTAAATCCAAAGACGATAGCAAACTCTCTTTAAGGCATTTGTTGCCTTATTTGGACAAGGTATTGGGCTTAACTGTCAAGTTCGCTCCCGATTGCATGGGAGAAGAAGCCGTTGAGCTTAGCAAAAATCTTAAAAACGGAGAAGTACTTTTATTGGAAAATCTCAGATTTTATGAGGAAGAAGAAGGAAAGAGTCGTATTTCCGATAACGCTTCCGACGAAGAAAAGCTCGCTGCTAAAAACAGAGTAAAAGAGTCGCAAAAGGAATTTACCAAAAAGTTAGCTTCTTATGCCGACTGCTATATCAACGATGCTTTTGGTACAGCGCACCGCGCACATGCTTCAACAGCTTTGGTAGCCCAGTATTTTCCAAACGATAAAATGTTCGGAAAACTAATGGAAAAAGAGGTTGTAAGCATTGATAAAGTATTAAACAACGCCAAAAGTCCGTTTACGGCTTTATTAGGTGGTTCAAAAGTTTCGTCGAAAATAGAAGTGATCGAAAACCTGCTTCCGAAAATTGACAATTTGATAATTGGAGGAGGAATGATTTTTACTTTTGTAAAAGCTTTAGGCGGAACAGTTGGAAAATCTCTTGTTGAAGATGATTTTGTTGATACAGCCAAAAATATTTTGGACAAAGCCAAACAAAGAGGCGTTAATGTTTATATTCCGGAAGATGTTGTTGTAGCCGATAATTTTGCAAACGATGCTAATAAAAAAACAGAAAGTTCTATGCAAATATCTGCCGACTATATGGGCTTAGATATCGGACCAACAAGTATAGGCAAAATCAGAGATATATTATTGCGTTCGAAAACAATTTTGTGGAACGGACCTATGGGTGTTTTTGAATTTCCAAACTTTCAGAAAGGCACATTGGATACAGCCACAGCAATAGCTGATGCTACCGATAAGGGAGCCTTCTCGCTGGTTGGCGGTGGCGATTCGGTTGCAGCCATAAATCAGTTTAATTTGGCAAACCGTGTTAGCTACGTTTCAACAGGTGGAGGAGCAATGTTAGAAGCTATTGAAGGCAAAGTATTGCCGGGAATTAAAGCAATAAAAGAATAACAGGTAAATAACACAAGCATATGCTTTGAACGTATAAATTGCACAAACAAAACTTTGCAATAATGTGTAAATTTGTTAATTTTGTGCGAATTATATATTAAATTACAGACATAAAATATTTAAGATGGAGAAGTTAAGAGTTCTATTTGTAACCCAAGAGATAACCCCTTTTATGAAAGAAAGCCATATGGGCAAAATTTGCAGATTTTTACCTCAAGGAATACAAGAAAGAAATCGAGAAATAAGAACGTTTATGCCTAGGTATGGCATCGTTAACGAAAGACGAAACCAACTTCATGAAGTAATCAGACTCTCAGGAATGAACATCATCATAAACGATACCGATCATTCGCTGATAATAAAAGTAGCTTCTATACAACAAGCACGACTTCAAATTTATTTTATAGATAACGAAGACTATTTCGAGAGAAAGGCTATTTTTAGAGATAAAACCAATCATTTTTTCGACGATAACGACGAAAGAACAATGTTTTACGTTAGAGGCGTTATTGAAACCGTCAAGAGATTGGGTTGGGGTCCTAATATTATTCATACTCACGGTTGGATTTCGGCACTGACGCCTTTATACGTAAAGTCTATTTATAAAGACAATCCGCTGTTTTCCGAATCTAAAATTATTACTTCCATATATAAAGATGAATTTTCTGAAAGTTTTTCAAAAGATTTTTATACCAAATTAAGAAACGACAAAATTCCGGCTAAATTCATACAGAAGTTGAAAACTCCGAACTACGTTAATTTAATGAAATCGGCTATAGACTTGTCGGACGGTATTATCATAGGAAGTAAAAAAATTAATAAAGAGATAGAAAACTATTTGCAAGATGTGGACATTCCCATACTGCCTGCACAATCTAGCGAAGACTATATAGAAGCATACGACGAATTTTACGAAACAATTTTGTCGAAATAATAAAATAATTAAGCAATAAAAATGTTATACTAACAAAATTAAATATGCTTAAAAGACATTTTCTAATATTTTTCATTGGTCTTGCATTCGCTGCCATTTTTTTTAATTCCTGTCAGACCAGTGATTCATCAATAGGTATAGAACTTTTATCAACCGATGAGCTTTTACAAACAGGTTATGTAGATACAATATCAATAGAAGGTTATACTGTTTACGAAGATTCATTAAATACTTTGGGTTGCACTTTTGCGTTAATAGGAAGCCTTAATGATCCGGTTTTCGGGCAAACGCAAGCCAATTTTTATACACAAATACGACCATCAACTTCAAAAGTTAATTTCGGAACTTCACCAGTTGCCGATTCTGCATTTTTATATCTGCCATATAGAAAAGTATCGTATGGCGATAGTGTTTCAAATTTGAAATTCAAAGTTTACATGTTAAGCGAAGGCTTTAACGATTCGGTTAGTATGTATTCGCATAATACTCTTGAGTATTCCGACGATGATTTTATAGGCGAAACAGTATTTAAACCCAATTATTCGGGAAGCAATCCACACCTCAAGATACCTTTAAATCAAAAATTTACCGAAAAACTCTTCACTGCCGATACATCTCTCATGAACGACGTTGATAAATTTTTGAATTTCTTTAAAGGCATAGCTATAATTGCCGAACCTCAGATACATCAAAACTCAGGTTCCGTGGTTGGATTTAATATCCCCAGCGATTTGTGTAAAATAACCATATTTTACCAAGCGCAAGGCGACACAGCACAAAAGAAATACGACTTTTTGATAAACAGTTTTTGTAAGAGGTTTCAGCATTATTCCCACAATTATGCAGAGGCAGTGCCGCAGCTTAAAAATCAGTTGGACGGAGACTTAAGTTTGGGCGACGAATTTGTTTTCTTACAAGCAATGAGCGGAGTGAAAACGAAAATAAGTTTTCCACACATTAAAAATTTAAAAGGAGACGAGATTATTGCTATAAACGATGCTCAACTGATTATAAAAAGTGCATCAAATTCGGATGTTTTTCCGAAACCAAACAAGCTGAGTATACGTTTGGCAGGCGCCAACGGAACAACATGTCCAATGGCTCTTCCCGACGAGACTACAGGTTATTTTGATGGAACTTATAATGAAAAAACTCAGACTTATAGATTTAGAATTTCACGATACGTTCAGCAAATTATTAACGATGAAATAGACGGCAGAAACGGTTTGTTTTTGTCGATCCCGGCAAGTAACACAGGTACTAGATTGGTGCTACATGGCTTTAAGTCGCCGGAGGCTCAAATTAAGTTATATATAAAGTATTCGATAATTAAATAATATAAATAATATAATGGTATGTGCGGAATAGTTGCGTATATAGGAAATAGGGACACTGTAGACGTTCTTATTTCCGGATTAAAGCGTTTGGAATATAGAGGCTACGACAGCGCTGGCATAGCTGTTCTTGATGAAGAAATTAAAATTTACAAAACCAAGGGTAAAGTAGCTGATTTAGAAAAACTTATTGAAAATAAAAACCTGTCGGGCAAAATAGGTATGGCACACACGCGTTGGGCTACTCACGGAGAACCTAGCGATATTAATGCACACCCACACTATTCGGAGTCGCAGAAAATAGCAATTATACATAACGGAATAATTGAAAATTATCAGGTATTAAAAAAAGAGCTTATTAATCGTGGCTACACATTCAAGAGCGATACCGATTCGGAGGTGATAGCACACCTTATTGAGGATATAATGAAAGTGGAAAATTTACCACTTTCAGAAGCTGTGAGTGTTGCTCTTAAAGGATTGGTTGGAGCTTATGCCCTCGTAATATTGAGTGAAGAAAACCCCGATATGATAATAGCTTGTCGTAAGGGAAGCCCAATGGTTGTTGGCATTGGAGAAGATGAGTTTTTCATTGCTTCCGATGCGTCGCCTTTGGTTTCGTACACACGTGAGGTGTTTTATCCCGAAGAAGGGGATGTTGTTACAGTTTCGTTGTCGGAAGGGCTTAAAGTTAGAACTCTTGACAATAAAGAGCAAACACCGTATATACAGCATTTGGAGCTTAGTTTAAGCGAAATAGAAAAAGGAGGATATCCTCATTTTATGCTTAAAGAAATATATGAGCAACCTGATACGGTCAGAGACAGTATGCGTGGACGATTAATCATAGACCACGGAAAAGTAATTTTAGGGGGCATGAGAGAATATCTTAACAAAATGATAAATGCTCGACGTATAATTATTTTGGGTTGCGGAACATCGTGGCATGCCGGTTTAGTTGGAGAATATTTAATTGAAAAATTGGTTCGTATTCCTGTTGAGGTGGAATACGCTTCGGAATTTCGTTACAGAGATCCTATTATTTATCCCGACGATATTGTTATTGCGATTTCACAATCGGGAGAAACAGCCGATACTATTGCGGCAATAAAGATTGCAAAATCGAGAGGTGCTACCATTTTGGGCATATGTAATGTTGTTGGTTCGACAATTGCACGCTTGACAGATGCAGGTTCGTATACCCACGCCGGTGTAGAAATAGGTGTGGCTTCAACTAAAGCTTTTACTGCACAAGTAACTGTGCTTACGCTACTTGCTTTGATGCTTGCCAAGAAAAAGGGCGAAATTACACAATCGGAATTTAATAGGTTAGTACACGAACTTAACGATATTCCTGAAAAAATTAAAAAGACTTTAGAGCTAAACGACAAGGTTTATGAGGTAGCTCAAGTTATTAAAAATTCAACTAATGCACTTTATTTAGGACGAGGTATTAATTATCCTATTGCTCTTGAAGGAGCTTTAAAACTTAAGGAAATATCGTACATACATGCCGAGGGTTATCCTGCTGCAGAGATGAAGCACGGTCCTATTGCCCTTATCGATGAGGATATGCCTGTTATAGTTGTTGCTACTAAAAAAGGACAGTACGATAAAGTTGTAAGCAATATTCAAGAAGTTAAAGCGCGTAAGGGTGTAGTTATAGCAGTAGTTACAGAAGGCGACGTTGAAGTTAAAAGCATAGCAGATTATGTAATAGAAATTCCCGAAACCGACGAGCTTTTTGTACCATTGATAGCTACAATTCCGTTGCAGTTATTATCCTATCATGCGGCTGTACTTCGTGGTTGCAACGTCGACCAACCTCGCAACTTGGCAAAATCGGTAACGGTTGAGTAAAGTTTCGAGTTTTGAGTTCCTAGTTCCGAGTATTAAGTTTCTCAACCCCTGACTCAAAACTCCTGACTCAGAACTCAAACTCCACCACCCACCGCTACATAATCTTTTGTTGCGCTTTTAGCCAGCGGTCTGGTATGTTTCCGTTTAAAACTTGTTCGTAGTCATCTTCGGTGCATGGAATAATGTAGTGCTTATGGTGTTTAGGACTGACAGATTCTATATTTTTTATTTCCATCCACCAGCGATTAGTTTTGTTGCTTTTATAAAATGTAAGATGTTCTCTGGCTTCGGAGAACTGAACTTCGTATCTTGTAAATTCTTTAGAACTCGCGCTAGGAAACTCTTTAACTTTTTTGTAGTATCCATCAATAAAGTACCAAACCATTTGAGCTAAAAGATGTGCAGTTTGTCCGTTGTTATCGAATTTTGGGTTCAATTCAAAAAAACCTATGCAAGATATATCAGTTCCTGCTCCGGCATATTGACATATTTGGCAAGCATCATCGCCATAAAATCCATTTGGTGAAGCATTTTTGTTGCCTGGAGCTTCACTTTGCCTTATGCTCGACATGTCGAAAGAAACAAAATCTACGTTGCGAAGCAAGGTTTCTATAATTTTAATGTTATTGTTAAAGTATCCCAGTCTGTATATATCGAAATACAGGTTATCCATAAGCTCTATTGCTTCTTGTTCGACCAAATATGTTTGATATCCAATATTTGTGTAGTTAAAAAGTATATTAGGCTTATTTAAAACAATATGACTAAGAAAATTATTGGAATTTAGATTTATGTTGGCATCGCCCAAGTCGAATTTATTGTCGATTGTAGCGATGTTTATCAATGAGTTTAGCTTAACGTAGGCTTTATATATGGCAAACGATAAATCTTGCGAACCTCCAATAATGATAGGAGTTATGTTTTTGTTAAAAAGCTCTTCAACAACATTACTAAGAGCAAAGTATGTATCGTTAATATCGGCTCCTTGTTTGATGTTGCCAATATCGGCGACTTTGATATTAGCCGAATGAGAATACAGTTCGTAGAAGTATTTTCTGAAAAAATTGCTGGCTTCGGCACAGCCTAAGTTATTTGAATTTCTATCTTCTTCAACGCCTAAAATTACAATGTCAATGTCATTTAAGTTCGGAAATATTTTGCCTGTAACATATTTAGGAATAACTGTTCCGAGTTTATCGCTGACTTTATCATCTTCCCATGCTAAAAAATCGGCACTAAGCGGAGTTAAAAAATCTATATTATCCATTTTATGTATTTTTATTTTTTAGCAGATTTTTTCTTGGCAGTTTTAGTTGCGGTTTTGGTTGCTCTACCTTTTTTAGGCGATTTTGAATTTTTTTCAATCAAATCTAAGCAATCTTGTAGAGTTAAAGTAGCAGGGTCGGTTGTTTTAGGAATTTTGATATTGCTTTTTTGATAGGAAATGTACGGACCATATCTGCCATTAAGAACCTTAATATCAGGATTTTCTTCAAATTCTTTAATCGTTTTTTTAGCGTTTTTCTCTCTACCTTCTTGAATTATTTCGATAGCTCTATCAACCTCAATAGTGTTAGGATTGTCGGGTTGTTTTATCGAATAAAAAAGTGACTTATGTTGTATGTATGGACCAAATCTGCCAATACCTATTTTGATGTCGGCGTCTTCGAACTTTCCGATAATTTTAGGAAACTCTAAAAGTTTCAGAGCTTCTTCTAGCGTGATATTTTCTAAGGTTTGTCCTTTTCTCAGTCCGGCAAATTTAGGTTTTTCTTCCGCTTCGGTTTCACCAAGTTGAGCAATTAAACCATATCTACCAAGTTTAACGTACACATTTAAGCCGGTTTTAGGGTCAGTGCCGAGCAATCTTTCGCCTTTTTCTTTTTCGGCTTCTTCCATAGTTTTAACTACGTGTTTGTGAAATGGCTTATAGAAACTTTTAATCATTTCGTTCCATTTCTTTTGACCCTGAGCAATTTTATCAAATTCAACTTCTACCTCGGCAGTAAAATTATAGTTCATAATCTTATCAAAGTGTTTCATCAAAAACTTTGTAACCAGCTCGCCTGTATCGGTTGGAAACAGTTTGTTATTTTCTTTACCGCTGATTTCTTGTTTCACACTTTCGGTAATTTTTTTGTTTTTAAGCGTAAGCGTAACAAAATCTCTGGTAATTCCTTCAATATTATCTTTAACAACGTATTCGCGTTTTTGTATTGTAGAAATTGTAGGAGCATACGTTGATGGTCGTCCTATACCAAGTTCTTCCAATTTTTTTACCAAGCTGGCTTCGGTATATCTGTAAGGCGGATTTGAAAACTTTTGTGTTGCGTTTATAGTGTTGGCTGTAAGCACGTTACCTTTTTCAACTTTTGGAAGTATACCTTCAATGTTTTCTTCTTCATCGTCGGTTGATTCTAAATAAACCTTCAAAAACCCGTCGAAAGTAACAATCTGACCTTTGCTCACAAATTCATATTGCTGATTTGAAATATCAATATAAATAGTTGTAGTTTCTATACTTGCATCTTGCATCTGCGAAGCAATAGTTCTTTTCCAAATAAGGTTATACAATTTTTGTCTAGCACTATCGCCTTCAACGGTGTGAGCGTCAATAAATGTAGGTCTGATGGCTTCGTGAGCTTCTTGTGCACCTTTAGTTTTGGTTGTATATTTTCGGGCTTTATGATATTCTTCGCCGTAAAGTTTACAAATTTCTTGTTTTGCAGTGTTTATAGCCAAGTTAGAAAGGTTAACCGAGTCGGTACGCATATACGTAATTTTTCCGCTTTCGTATAGTTGTTGGGCTACCGACATGGTTCTAGCGACGCTGAAACCCAATTTTCGTGAAGCCTCTTGTTGTAGTGTAGAAGTAGTAAAAGGCGGGGCAGGAGAGCGTTTCGAGGGCTTTTTAACAATGTCTTTGATTACAAAATCGGCGTCTTTGCATTTTTCCAAAAATTCAAGAGCTTCTTCTTTGGTTTTAAATTTGTGGTTAAGCTCGGCTTTAAGCTCTGCTTTACCGTATTTGTTATCAACAGTAAAGTTAGCAACAACTCTGTAAGAATATGTTGATTTAAAATTTTTTATTTCTTCTTCTTTTTCAACAATTAGCCTCACAGCAACGCTTTGAACTCTACCTGCCGATAGCGCTGGCTTAACTTTTCTCCACAAAATAGGTGAAATTTCAAAACCTACTATTCTATCTAAAACTCGTCGGGCTTGCTGAGCATTAACTAAATTTATGTCTATGCTTCTGGGCTGTTTTATAGCTTCTTGAATAGCAGTTTTGGTTATTTCGTTAAAAACTATTCTATTAACATTGTCTTTTAAATTCAAAACTTCTGCTAAATGCCACGAAATAGCTTCTCCTTCACGGTCTTCATCAGTAGCCAACCATACTGTTTCAGCTTCTTTACTCAATTTACTTAAATCGGAAATAATTTTCTTTTTGTCGGCTAATACTTCGTAGTTAGGTGTAAAGTCGCCTTCAACATCTATTCCCAAATCTTTTGTCGACAAATCTCTAATGTGTC
The DNA here is from genome assembly GCA_033809755.1 of Lentimicrobiaceae bacterium. Lineage (GTDB taxonomy): Bacteria > Bacteroidota > Bacteroidia > Bacteroidales > UBA4417 > UBA4417. Next base: position 139,205 of record JAPXLB010000006.1, on the reverse strand, counting down.
CGTAGCTTGATTTTACGGTAAAGTCTTTGCCTAAAAACTTCTCTATAGTTTTTGCTTTTGCGGGCGACTCAACAATAACAAGGTTTTTACTCATAATATTTAATAAAATTGTATTTGTTGTTTTTAAGCAATAGTATTGCAAAGTAAAACATAAATTTGCAAACGTTTGTTATATTTTAAAATAAAAACACAAATTATTTATTAATGAGTGTTAATAATTGTACATTGCTAAGTTAGATGTTAGTAACGTACGTGTATAATTAATAAATGATTACTTTTGTTGCGTCAACGATTAATTATTTTTGCATATATGGAAATACGCAAAGTTTACATCGAAACGTACGGTTGCCAAATGAATGTTGCCGACAGCGAGGTGGTTAGAGCAATTTTAGCTTCCGAAAACATTGTATCAACTCTTGATATTTCGGATGCCGATATAATCCTCATCAACACCTGCTCAATAAGAGACAACGCCGAACAGAGAGTAATAAAACGACTTAGCGAACTTGCTTCGCTGAAGCAAAAAAGAGCCGACATAATAATAGGTGTAATAGGATGTATGGCTGAGCGTATGAAAGAAACAATATTTGAAAAAGTAAAATATGTTGATTTAATTGCAGGTCCTGATGCGTACAGAGATTTGCCACGTCTTATAGATATTGCCGTGGGTGGCGAAAAAGCTGCTAATGTGCTACTTTCTACAGATGAAACCTATGCTGATATCAACCCATTGAGGCTTGGCGATAATGGAGTTAATGCTTTTATCAGCATTATGCGTGGTTGCGAAAACTTTTGTGCGTATTGCGTTGTGCCTTATACGCGTGGCAAAGAGAGAAGTAGAAATTTTTCGTCTATAGTTGATGAAGCCAAATACTTGTTTGATAACGGCTATCGCGAAGTCACCTTACTTGGTCAGAACGTAAATTCATACAAAACACAAAATAACGGTGAACAGATAGATTTTCCTAAATTAATAAAAGCTGTAGCTCAGATAGATCCAATGTTGAGAGTACGTTTTTCGACTTCACACCCTAAAGATTTCAGTGACGATTTAATAGAAGCTATATTACAGTACGACAATATTTGCAAGTCGGTTCACTTGCCAATGCAATCGGGGAGCACGAGTGTGTTAAAACGAATGAGACGCAGCTACACTTTTGAGTGGTATTTGGAAAGAGTTGAAACTTTAAAAAAACATATTCCTCAATGTTCATTAAGTACTGATATAATTGCCGGTTTTTGTGGCGAAACCGAACAAGAACATCAGGAAACCATAGCAGCGATGAATCAAATACGTTTTAACGATGCTTTTATGTTTAAGTACAGCGAGCGCCCAAATACAATTGCAGCGAAAAAATATAAAGATGACGTGCCTGACGAAGTAAAAAGTGCGAGATTGACTGAAATAATAGAATTACAAAACAAACACTCGTTGCAACATAATAAAAAAGATATAGGGAAAGAGTACGAAGTTTTGATAGAAGGAAGCTCAAAAAGGTCTGATAAACAATTATATGGCAGAAATTCGCAAAACAAGGTAATTGTTTTTGATGATAAAGGTTTTTTGAAAGGTACGTACATCAAGGTGAAGATAAGCTCCGTAACATCAGCTACGCTTTTGGGTGATAATATTTATTAAAAATTTTGAGGCTATTTGTCATAAAAATTTATATTTGTAAAAATTATTTTATATAAAATATGTATGAAACAGAGTAACAAGTTATTAGTGCTTCTTGTATTGGTGCTTATAAGTTTAGGTTTCTTCTCGTGTGTATCCCATAAGGACACGCTTTTGTTGCAAGAAACAGAGGACACCATTATTAGTAGCCAAAAATCAGCTAAAATTTCTTTCGACGATTATTATGTTCAACCGGGCGACTTTTTGATGATACGTTTATTTTCATTTGATGAAGAAAGTAACGCCTTTTTTAATTCCTTTAACGGGTCAAATAATAATTACAACGTTAATGAGGCAAATATTTACTTATCCAGTTATATGGTAAATGATTCAGGGTATGTACAACTACCGCTCATAGGCGATGTTTTTGTTAAGGACAAAAACATTAATCAAATACAAGACGATTTGAATGTAAAAATGAGCTATTTTGTAATGAATCCCAGTGTTACTGTTAAGTTAGTCGGATTTAACATTTCTGTGCTTGGCGAAGTTGGTAATCCAGGCAGATTTATGATTAGTAAGAACAGGATCAATATCTTAGAAGCAATTGCTTTGGCTGGCGATTTGAACACATATGCCAATAGAAAACAAGTTAAAATAATACGCAGTAACAAAGGTACAACCGAAATACTTGTTGCCGATATTAGTAGAAAAGATCTGATATATTCAGACAACTACTATTTACGACCCAATGATATTATTTATGTAGAACCGCTCAGAAGCAAGCACTTTACTTTTGAGTCGTTTCCGTACGCACTCGTGCTTACTACTATTACATCAACCATTACAACATATTTGTTAATTCTTAATTATATTAAAAAGCCGCAATGACAGAGTACAACAGTCAATTATACGAAATAAAAGAAGAACAGATAGACGTAAAGGCAATATTCAGAAAAATTTTTTCAAGCTGGAAATTGATATTAGTTTCTCTTGTAGTAATATTTTTTATTGCTTTTTTGTTTAATCGATATTCGGAAAAAATATACGAAACTCAAGTTTCAATTTTAATTCAAGATGACAAAAATTCCGGCGCTGATATTCAGTCAATGATCGGTTTTGGAATTGGAAATTCGGTTCAAAATCTCCAAAACCAAATAGGAATTTTGCAATCGAGAACTATAGTAGAAAAAACGGTAAAAGCCTTAGATTTTAAAATATCGTATTACAGCGAAGGTCGCGTTATAAACAGCGAGATATATAAAGACTCTCCTTTTGTAGTAATTCTGGATACATTCGCTTTACAACCTGCCTCAAATATTAAGTTTTTTGTGAGTGGAATTAGCAACGATGAATTCTTGTTAGAAGTAGAGGGCGAAAATGTCAAATTGTACAATTATTTTTTGTACGAAAATGCTGATAAAACAGTACCTAAGGTGTCGATAAATAAGAAATTTAAGTTTGGTCAACACATTGAGACTGATGCTTTTGCTTTTACAATAATAAAAAATCCCAATATTACAAGTCAGGATATTTCCGGCAACAGGTACTTTTTTCAGTTCAATACACTTAATTCGATGGTTAGAGCCTTTTCTAATTTTTCTATCGCAACCACTCACAAAGAATCATCTATTGTTAATGTATCAATTAAACACTCTAATGCAGAAAAGGCGGCTGATTTTTTAAACACATTGGCAAAAATATACATACAGCAAGGTCTTGATAAAAAGAATATTATCTCTATAAATACCATCAATTTTATTGATTCGCAGTTGTCGGAAATAAGCGATTCTCTTTCAAAAAACGAAAATGTTTTGCAAGACTTCCGTTCTAAAAATTTTATTATGAATTTGGACGACCAGTCAGTTAAGGTTTATGACTACATTATGGAGTTGGAGAATCAAAAAGGGGAGCTTATTGTTAAGAATAAATTATATCAAAACTTAAAAGAGTATATTTCTTCAAATCTTGCGTCTGATGAACCTTTTACACCACCGGCATTAGGCGTAGAAGACCCGCTTTTGTTACAACAGTTGAAGGAATTAATGGAATTGTACTCGAAACGTAGCGAAAGAATGGTTAGTGATAATCCGAACAACCCATTATTATTAGAAGTTGATAGGAAGATAAATCTGACTAAAAAAAGTTTAAACGAGAGCATCAACAATATAATGGTTAGCTCCGATATTAAAATAAAAGATATTGACGGCAGAATAGAAAAGCTAAGCAGTAGCTTTAGTAACTTGCCCTCAACCGAACGCCAACTGCTAGGTATTGAAAGAAAATATAAACTTAACGATGCTATTTATACTTATTTATTACAAAAACGCTCGGAGGCTTCAATAGCCAAGGCTAGCAATACGTCTGATGATGAAATTATAGATAGTGCAATATCAACAGATAGTAGTCCGGTTTCTCCAAAACAAACTCTGAATTACTTTATAGCTCTGTGTTTAGGATTAGTTTTACCTATAGGTTTCATTTTTGTAAAAGACTTTTTTAACGACAATGTTGAAAGTAAGAGCGATATAGAAAAAGCCACCAATGCTACTATTATAGGCAACATTTTACATAATCACTACGATACGAATACGCCCGTAATAAACTATCCGAAATCGGCAATAGCCGAAACGTATAGGTCGTTGCGAACCAATTTGCGTTATATAGTAAAAGGTAAAGAACACAAGGTGTTTTTAGTAACGTCGCTAATGGTAGGTGAAGGCAAAACATTTATATCAATAAACTTGGCTTCAATTTATGCCAATAGCAATAAAAAAACCCTGTTGATGGGTTACGATTTAAGAAAGCCCAAAATATATCAAGACTTTGGTTTAACTAATACTGCTGGCATCAGCTCATACTTGCTTGGTGAACACACAATGCAGGAAATTATTCAAAAAACCAAATATCCCAATCTTGACATTATTTCTTCAGGACCAATACCACCTAACCCTGCAGAACTTATTGGTTCGTCGGAGAATTATGAACTTATTAAGGAACTTTCGGAAATTTACGATTACATCATTATCGATACGCCGCCTATTGGAATTGTTACCGATGCATTGCTGTTGTTCTCGCACGTTGATGTACGAATATTTGTAGTACGCCAAAACTATAGCTCTAAAAAATTATTGGCTAATATAACTTCTGAAATCGAAAATAATTATAAAGAGAGTTTTTATATTGTGTTTAACGGTATTGACCCGAAATTAGGCTCCGATGGATACGGCTACGGACATAAATATGGCTACGGCTATTCGAGAGGCTATGGGTATTATTCAGATGATTCAATACCCAAAAATAAAAATTCGTGGTTTAACAGATTGTTTTCTAAAAAGTAACTACTGAAATTTTTAAGGCTGCCAAAAAACAAAAAGTTGAGTTTACAACGAACAAGTTTCCATCACAAACTCAACTTTTGTGGAGCGTAGGGGAGTCGAACCCCTGACCTTTAGACTGCCAGTCTAACGCTCTAGCCAACTGAGCTAACGCCCCAATTTGATTTGCAAATATATTAAAATTCTGAAATAATTCAGTATTTTTGCTAAATGAATGAAAAAAGATTATTTATAGCAATTAAGGTGCCCGAAAATCCATTGATAGTTGGCTTGTCCGACAATTTGAAAACTTGTTTGGCTAAGGATAAAATCAACTGGGTAAAAACTTCCAATTTGCATTTAACGTTTAAATTTTTAGGCAATACCTCTGTATCAAAAATCCCCGAAATATTGTCAGCTATCGAAGAAACAACAAAGCTGTACGAAAAATTTACCGCAAACATTGATGAAATAGGAATATTCGGCTCGAAATATAACCCTAAAGTCATGTGGGTTAAAGCCAATCCTGAAAAAAGGTTTAATCAAATATTTGAAACACTGTCGCAACACCTATCACAAATAGGAATTAGCAAAACTTCCGAAAATTTTGTTCCTCATGTTACATTAGCCCGAATCAAACACATACAAGATGTAAAATATTTTCAGTCGTGTATTTCCAAATATAAACACAGTATAAGCTTCGATTTTTTAGTCGAAAATATGATATTATTCGAGAGTAGACTAACACCAAAAGGAGCCGAATATAGTGTTGTTAACAAATTGGAGTTTATTTAGTTAGTCAGTTATGTACAGTTAGTCTATAGCTTTTCAAGAGGCGATAATAAAAACGATTAGGAAATGTTGATTTCTTGTGGGTTTAAATATTAAATTTCCAAAATTTCATATAAATACAGTTGTAACAATCTTGTTTTCAGCGGTTTGTAGACAGGTTTTTCAAAAATCCCCTTCAAAATCTATTTCAACGTCAAAAAAAACCTACAAAAAAACATTTTGATTGATAAAATATTTGTAATATTGCACTTCATAAAATAAGCCATGAAAAATTTAAGAAAAACATATACAAACAAGTTTTTACTGCTTTTATTAATATTTTGTTCAATAAGTTTCAGCAATATTTCGGCACAAAATTCGGTTGAGCCCGACCAAAATGTAGAAGAAGAGTTTAATGCCGGCGAAATGATTATAGGTCACATTGTTGACGCTCACGAATGGCATATTCTTTCTTTCAAGGATTTTCATCTTACTGTACCACTACCTATTATACTTTATGATCAGGGTAAAATTGTTTGTTTTTCGTCTTCAAAATTTAGTCACGGACATAGCTATAATGGCTACAAACTAATGACCTCGGGCGACAAAAAAGGCAAGATTGTAAAAGTTGATGAAAACGACAATATGATAGCCGACGCAAAACTACCCCTAGATTTTTCTATAACAAAAAATGTTGTAGGAATTTTTGTCGCAGCAATTTTGCTTATGGTAATATTTATAAGCGTAGCAAAACGCTACAAAGGCGATAACAACAAGCCTCCAAAGGGCTTACAATCGTTTTTGGAGCCGATAGTGCTTTTTGTTAGAGACGACGTAGTTAGACCGTCGATAGGAGAAGAGAGATACCAAAAGTTTCTACCTTTCCTGCTGACGCTATTTTTCTTTATACTGTTTAGTAACCTCTTAGGCTTGATACCCATATTTCCTGCAGGAGCTAACGTAACAGGTAATATGTCGGTTACTCTTGTATTAGCAATGTTTACATTTTTCGTAACAAATATATTCGGAAGTAAATCGTATTGGAAAGATATCGTCAATACGCCAGGAGTTCCCATATTCTTAAAAGTCCCAATACCTCTTATGCCTATAATTGAAATAATAGGTTTACTTACAAAGCCCATTGTTCTGATGGTGCGTTTGTTTGCAAATATAACCGCAGGGCATATAATAATATTGGGATTTATAAGCATAATATTTTTATTTGGAGCAAACTCGCCTTTTGCAGGTGTGGCAGTATCTCCTTTGTCGATAATTTTTAGCTTATTTATTTCAGCATTAGAAATACTGGTAGCCTTTATTCAAGCCTACGTATTTACGCTTTTATCGTCTATATATATAGGAATATCAACAGAAGATCACAGTGAACACATCGAAGAAACAGCAAAATAAAAAATAAATATTATTCACTTTAAATAATACATTTATGACACTATTAAACATTTTATTACAAGTAGCTACTGATTTAGGACCATTAGCAAAATTAGGTGGAGCTATAGGAGCGGGAATAACAGCTATTGGAGCCGGATTCGGAATTGGAAGCATTGGTAAAACTGCATTAGAATCTGTTGCACGTCAACCTGAAAGCTCAGGCGATATACGTATGAACATGATTGTATCTGCAGCTCTTATCGAAGGTGTTGCTTTCTTTGCCATCGTGGTGTGCCTACTTATAGTAGTACTTTAAACAAAGAGTTGGGTTAGTTTTTAGCGATTGGCTACCAACTAACCCATTTTTTTAATTTTTAAAAAAATAATTATGGAACTAGTAATGCCCGGGCTTGGGCTTATATTTTGGATGACTTTAGTTTTCGGCTTACTTTTGTTTATATTGGCAAAGTTTGCATGGAAACCCATAATGAAAGGAATACGTCAGAGAGAAGATAACATCAGAAACTCTTTGCAAGCTGCCGAACAAGCACAAAAAGATATGCTTAAACTTAAAGCAGGAAATGAAGAATTGTTGCAGCAAGCTAAAAACGAACGTGATAGTATGCTTGCAGAAGCAAGAAAGATGCAAGAAACTATTATCGAAGAAGCTAAAGTTAAAGCTGATGAAGAAACGAACAGACTCATAGAAGCTGCCAGACTTAGCATTGAAATGGAAAAGAAAGCTGCAATATCTGAGCTTAAAGGACAATTGGCTGAAATTTCAGTAGAAATTTCCGAAAAGCTTCTTAAAAGAGAACTTGAGCCGGCTAATAAGCAAAAGCAACTTATTGATCAAATGCTTGAGGAAATCGACTTTAATTAAGAGAGAATATGAGAGTTAGTAAAATATCCGAAAGGTATGCAAATGCTATTTTTCAGCTGGCAAAAGAACATAACGTACATGAGAAGGTAAACGACGATATGGTCTACCTCGATCAATTGTGTGAAACAGTTAAAGAATTTAATCTGTTTTTAAAATCGCCATTGATTAACAAGTCGAAAAAATTGAAAATTGTTGCAAAACTTTTCGATAATAAAGTGCAAAAAATAACTTGCAGTTTTATCAAACTCATGATAAACAAAAACAGAGAAAGCTACCTGGGTTCAATTGCTAAATACTATCAGGAGTTGTTTCTGATAGATATGGGAATTAAAAAGGCTTACGTCCAATCGGCTGTTCCATTGTCCGAAAACAACAAAAACGAACTAATTAAATTGTTGGGTAATATTTCTGATTTAAAAATAGATCTGCAAGAAACTGTTAACCCCGATTTGATAGGTGGTTTTGTTGTTGATATCGACGATTACGAAATAAACCAGAGTTTGAAAAACAAACTAAAAATAATCAAAAAGGAACTATCTAAAAACTTATACTTAAAAGACTTTTAAAAAATAAAAAAATATAACATGACACAAATAAAACCTTCTGAAGTAACAGCAATATTGCGTCAAGAATTATCCGGCTTATCACTAGAGGCGGAAATAAATGAAGTAGGCACAGTGCTTACCGTTGGTGATGGCATTGCACGCATATATGGTATTACAAACGCGCAGTCGGGCGAACTTGTCGAATTTGTTGATAGCGGCATTAGAGGCATAGTTATGAACCTCGAAGAAGATAACGTGGGTGTTGTACTACTTGGTGAATCAACATCTATTAACGAAGGAGACAAAGTTAGACGTACAGGCTTAATATCAAGCATTAATGTTGGCGAAGGCATGCTAGGACGTGTTGTAAACACTCTTGGAGAACCTATAGACGGAAAAGGAAAAATTGAAGGCGAACTTGTTCAAATGCCTCTAGAGCGTAAAGCTCCGGGTGTTATTTTCCGTCAACCCGTTAACGAGCCTTTACAAACAGGTATAAAAGCTATTGATGCCATGATACCTATTGGTAGAGGTCAGAGAGAGCTTATTATTGGCGACAGACAGACCGGGAAATCTACCATTGCTATCGACACCATACTAAATCAGAAGAGTAACTACGACAAAGGCGAACCTGTTTACTGCATATACGTAGCTATTGGTCAAAAAGGCTCAACCGTAGCAAGTTTTATGCGTACTTTGGAAGAACGCGGCGCTATGGCTTATACAATTATAGTAATGGCAACCGCCAGCGACCCGGCAGCTATGCAGTTTTACGCTCCATTTGCAGGTGCAGCTATAGGCGAATATTTTAGAGATACAGGTCGTCCGGCTTTAGTGATATACGACGACCTCACAAAACAAGCTATCGCTTACCGCGAAGTTTCTTTATTATTGCGTCGTCCTCCCGGACGTGAAGCATATCCTGGCGACGTATTCTACCTACACTCACGACTATTAGAAAGAGCAGCCAAGATAATACAAAGCGACGAAATTGCAGCTCAAATGAACGACCTTCCCGAATCGCTAAAAGGCAGAGTCAAAGGTGGAGGTTCGCTCACGGCGTTGCCTATTATCGAAACCCAGGCAGGTGACGTATCGGCTTATATTCCTACTAACGTTATTTCAATTACCGACGGACAAATATTTTTAGAAACAGACTTATTTAATGCAGGTGTTCGTCCAGCTATCAACGTTGGTATATCGGTATCGCGTGTTGGAGGTAATGCTCAAATAAAATCTATGAAAAAAGTTGCAGGTACCTTAAAATTGGCACAAGCCGAATATCGCGAATTGGAAGCATTTGCTAAGTTCGGTTCCGACTTAGATGCAGCTACTGTTGCTATACTTAACAAAGGTGCTCGTAACGTTAGGATACTTATTCAAGACCAATTCTCGCCAATGCCGGTGGGAGAGCAAATTGCAATAATTGCGTGCGGAACTAGAGGCTTACTCAAAGACGTACCTGTAGATTCGATTACAAACTTCGAAACAACATTTTTGCACCGTATGCGTACGCAACACAGCGATATACTTGAGCAACTTGCCGATGGAAAATATTCAGACGAAATTATTAATCAAATAGAAACAATTGCTAAAGACGTTGCTAAACAGTTTACAAAGTAATAAGTTAAGACCTTATATATATTATGGCTAATTTAAAAGAAGTAAGAAAAAGAATAAACTCGATAAGAAGCACCCAGCAAATTACAAATGCAATGAAAATGGTTGCTGCGTCAAAATTACGAAGAACGCAACATGCCATTATCGCTTTAAAACCGTATTCGCAAAAGCAAGACGAGATATTAAACAACGTCTTGTTGTCTCTTTCTTCTAATGATAATGAAGCCGAAAACAAAACTATTAATAATACTTTTGCACAAGAAAGAGAAGTTAAAAATGCGTTAATTATAGTTGTTGCTTCAAACAAAGGACTTTGCGGACCTTTCAACAGCAACACTATCAAAATGGCAACCGACTATTTGTTAGAAAAACAAAACTCTGATTACAACACATTTGTATTGCCTGTCGGAAGAAAAGTAAAAGAATTTTTTGCTAAAACAGATTATAAACTTTACGACAGAGGTTTCGAACTCGCTGATAATCCGTCCTATGATTCAATTAAAGAACTTGCCGACTCGCTTTTAAACGACTATAAGGACGAAAAAATTGATAAAATTGAAATTATTTATAATGAATTTATCAATGCATCTTCTCAAAAAATCACTCTTGAACAATTTTTACCTATTACCAATATAACTGCCGATGCGGATTTCAACTCGAATATTGATTATATTTTTCAACCCGATAAGGATGAAATCATTTCGGAGTTAGTACCCAATACGCTAAGGATTAAGTTTTACAAATATATGCTTAATTCCATCACTAGCGAGCACGGAGCCAGAATGACGGCTATGAGTCAGGCTACCGAAAATGCAAGCGGCTTAATTAAAGAACTACAGCTATCTTACAACAAGGCTCGTCAGGCTGCTATTACTAACGAAATTATAGAAATTGTGAGCGGAGCAGAAGCGTTGAAGCAGTAATTCGGGTTATCCCGAAGCTTCGGGATGTTTCGTGTTGTCCCGAAGTTTCGGGAGTCATTGAGTGCCGATATTGAGCGAAGCGAAATATCGGTGTATCGAAATGCCGAAAATAGAGAGTAAATAGTGTTACATGGTAGCTGTTTGCTAAAATTTCACCCGTTTAAAATCCTTTTTACGCAGAATATGTATAAAAGAAACGTTAAAAATTTCTGAATACCTGTAAGAAATTTAGTTTCTTTTATACGGTTTTTATTGCCTTCAGGCAATAAAAAATTCCTTGTAAAAAGTGTCTTTTATTTTGTTTCGTTTTCTTTGGACAAGCAAAGAAAATGAAAAAAACAAAATTGAAACCTGAAAAGTTTGTCTATTTAAACAAAGGTTTAATTATGGTTTTAAACCTAACAGGTTTTTGAAACCTGTTAGGTTTTTTACAGTGACCGAAAATATTGTTAGCGGGTGTGGTGGCTGAGCGAAGCCGAAGCCCGAAGCCCACGCCCTCGCTTGGGATTTATTTCGAACTCCATTCAGCAGAAATGTATGCCATCCTTTTTTAAAGCAAAATTTTAGGCTATTGTTTTTCTTTACATAGCAGATTGCTTATACGAGAAGAATGAAGTTCATTTATTGCAAAATAGTTTAACAAAATCGCTGACTTACGCTTGCTTTGTGAAAATTAGCAACATTGGAAATTCTAATTTCTAACTTCTAATTTGTTAAAGCAAGCAAAGAAAATGAAAAAACCTTTCGCTGCCGCACGATTGTACCGTGTGGCAAGTCTTTGACTAAAAACTTTTAACATCTAATTTCAGAACCCCCAAAATAAATTTTAAAAAAAAAGCAAACTTTTTTAAAAAACAGGTAGAAATACCTGCTTTTTGTATTGTTTTTTTATATTTTTTTGCAACGATGAATAAAAAAAGAAGAAAAAAAGATGAAATTTTAACAAAAACAGGTAGAAATACCTATTGACAGAGTCATTTTTTTATATTCTTTTGCAGCATGAAAAAAATGGTCGAGTACCTAAAAACATAAAAACCCACATTAAAACTAAATATTAACAACTAAAAATTAAGAAAGGAGGAAAAAAAGAAATTAAAAAAAACTAACAACAAACCTTCCGCAATTGCGGGATAAAATTTAACCAAATCAAATTAACAAATTAAAATCACTTATTATGCTTAAAAAATTCACATTAATTGCATTATCTCTGTTTATGGTATCCTTACTATATTCACAGAGTCTTCCGCGTCAGGTGTTGAGTTCAGCAGGAACTAACAGCACCGGAGGTAACTTGCAGTTGTCGTGGACTATGGGTCAGCCTACACCGGTTGAAAACATTAACCCTGCCAATTTCTACATAACGCCGGGTTTCCAACAAGGTGACGAAGGTTACGTAAACGTACCCAAGCCCGAAATTATCGACAACTCTATTTCATGCTATCCTAACCCGGCAACCGAAGTAGTAAATCTTCAGGGAACCTTGCCATCAGACGGAGCATGCATTTACAGTCTGTTAGACAACAGCGGTAAGTTATTATCAGCCGGCAAATTCAACTTAGAGCCGGGCAACCATTTAAACGCTCAAATACAGGTTGAACACCTAAGTGCAGGAGTATATTACATACACTTGCAAGGCGGCGAGCAAAAACCATACAGAGCATTAAAAAAGATAACAGTTTTAAAATAATTTAAAAACAAATAAGTAAACTAATAACTAAAAATTACAAAAAGATGAGAAAATTAACACATTTCGGTTTAATAGTTTTATTAAGCCTTTTAAGTATAAGTTTGATGGGTCAAGTACCTCAAAAAATAAATTATCAGGCAGTAGCCAGAAATTCGGCAGGTCTTCCCATAGCTAACAAACAAATAGCAGTAAAATTCACAATTCGCACAGGTTCAAGCAGCGGTAGCGAGGTGTTTTCGGAACGTCATACTCCATGGACAAACTCCTTAGGAACATTTAATGCAATTATAGGTTATGGTAACCCGATATACGGTTCATTTGGAGCAATAAACTGGGCAACCGGCACCAAATGGTTACAAATAGGAGTAGATGAGCACGGTGGTACCAACTATGTGGATATGGGTACTTTTGAAATGCTTTCGGTACCATATGCACGCTTGGCACAAGACGTAATAAATAAAAACGATGCCGACGCCGACCCAACCAACGAGTTGCAAACCTTGAGCATAAGCGGTACACAGCTAACTATAAGCCAAGGTAACACAGTAACTTTACCCAGCAGTGGCGGTGGCGACAACTGGGGTACACAAGTAGTACAAACCGATGCTACGTTATCCGGCGAAGGTACAACAGCCAACAAACTAAAAATAGCCCAACAAGGAGCAACAACCGGACAAGTTTTAAAATGGAATGGTAGCACTTGGGCACCTGCTAATGATAACACCGGTAGCGGTGGCGGAACACCAGGCGGTAACTTAGAAGCTGTACAGTACAATAATGGCGGTTCTTTTGGAGGAAATGAATACTTTACATACAGTGGTTCAGGCGACGTATATGTTGAATATCCAAGTGTACATGCTTCAATAAATATTAATGGTGGAAGTAATCCAAGTTACAATGCACCAGCCAGATTAGATTTAAACAAACGCTGGTCTATATATGATGTTGGAGCTGATAAGCACTTAAAAATAGGACCAGACCCTGGTAATTCTAGTAATAACAACGCAACACCTATTGTTATTAAACACAATACAGGTAGAGTAGATATTGGTGAAATAAGCACCACAACTAACTACTATTCTGCTTCAAAATTAAGAGTTGATGGAGGTGACAATAGAGGTATAATGGCAGGAACTAACAGTAGTTCGTACCCTGCAGCTTTTTTCAGAAATACAAATTCAGGCGGTGCTGCTTTAGAACTTGAAAATAACGCAAGTAGTAAGGCGGCACTTGTTATACAAAATTTAGGTGGTGGTAGAGCTATACAAGCTAAAAATGAGGATGGAAATGAATATTTTAAATTACATGCAACACCAGCTCATGGCGGTTGTCTTACGATGACTGGTGTAAATGAATGGTTTCAAATAATGCCAAATACTTGTAATTCTAATAAGGGATTCAACCTTTTTGCAGGAGATAATGGTCAAACAGGAACAACTTTATTTTTCGGGTATTATCAACCTTGGGATGAAGCTTACTTGGAACCTAGGCATGACAATAAAGTTCAACTTGGAGAATCAGGACAAAGATTTAAAGCAGTTTACGCAACAAATGGTACCATACAAACCAGTGACGAACGCGACAAATCAGCTATACAAGACTTAAACTACGGCTTACAATCGGTATTAAAATTGCGTCCTATTAGCTATCAATGGAAAGATGAAGGTATTAGAAAGGGAACAGGAACAAACTTAGGTTTCTCGGCTCAAGAATTGCAACAAATTATACCCGACGCAGTTGTTGCCGAAAAAGGTAAAACTCCCGAAGATGCCGACCATACATACTACGGCGTAAAATATGCCGAAATAATACCCGTTCTGGTAAAAGCTATACAAGAACAACAAGAACTTATTGAGCAATTAAGAAAAGAAGTTAACGAACTTAAATAATATTTGTTAAATTCGGATTTTTTCATAACCCTTAGATTAGTATATTTTTGGTTAATAATATGGTTATGATGTGGTTGCCGCCGACGAACAGAGTTTCGTCGGCGGTTTTTTTTCTTTTTGGCTTTTAGCCTTTAGCTTTTAGCCTTTAGCTTTTAGCTGTTGGCGGTGCGTGTTGCGTGTTGCGGGTAAGTTTTGTCCTAAAATTTCGGGAGAGTTTCTAGTTTTGAGTTTCTGCAAATTTGTTAAACTGTTGTGCAACAAATAAACTTTACTCTTTTCTTACAAATAATTTGCTTAGAGAAGAAATTGCAATAGCCAAAAAAATTAGTTTAAAAATGACGGCATACATTTCTTCTGAATGGAGTTCGGAATAAATCCCTAGTGAGGGCGGGAAGCTCCGAGCTTGCGAGGAGATCACCCGCACGAACTCAGGATTTATAAGAACGTAATTCAGAAAAGAAATGTCAGCCTTGATTTTTTGGTTCTTTTGTATCAAGACAAAAGAACATATAAAAAAGAATAAAACTTGTAAAGCCAAAATTTGCATACACACTTTGCAAAAGCGTAATAAGCGAGTTTTACAAATTATGTATTCAAAAAAACTTTTAACTGTAAATAATATTAATTTTGCAAGCAACAAAAATCACAAATAAAACTTCTGATTTTGAAATCAATATTTTTAATAAGCGATAGAAACAAGTACATAATATTGTTTGCGGCAATAATATTGGTGTACATATTTGGTATGTTCGTAGATGTAATGGAAGTAGATGCTGCTCAGTACGCCACCATTTCTATGGAAATGAGCCAAACCAAAAGTTTTTTACATGTTTACGAGCAAGGTAACGATTATTTAGACAAGCCGCCTTTGTTGTTTTGGCTCTCTTCGTTGTCGTTTATGATATTCGGGATTTCAAATTTTGCTTATAAATTGCCGTCGGTGCTTATTGCTTTATTAGGCATTTACAGCACTTACAGGTTTTCGTTAAGTTGGTACAGCAAACAGAAATCAATTTTATCGGCATTGATATTGGCTAGTTCTCAGGCTTTGTTTCTGATAACCAACGATGTCCGCACCGATACTATGTTGTTGGGATTGACAATGTTTTCGGCGTGGCAATTAAACGATTACATAAAATCTTCGCGATTTCGCAACTTGTTGCTATCGTCCATAGGTATTGGCTTAGCAATGATGGCAAAAGGACCTATAGCAATAGTTGTTATAGCTTTGGCATTTGGAGGCAATTTTTTGCTCAAATGCGAGTGGCGAAATATTTTTAAGCCACAATGGCTATTGCTATTGTTCTTTGTAGCGCTAACGCTTGTTCCAATGTGCTATGGGTTATACACGCAGTTTGACATGCATCCCGAAAAACATGTTTACGGTTTGGATGGACCATCGGGGATTAAATTTTTCTTTTGGACTCAAAGTTTTGGCAGAATTACAGGCGAAAACTATTGGAGCGATGGAAGTGGTTATCTGTACTTCTTTCATACTATTTTGTGGGATTTTCAGCCTTGGGTGTTCTTGTTTGTGCCAGCTCTTATTATAAAAATAATCAGATTGTTTAAGCAAAAGTTTAAAGTAGATTCAAACAGCGAGTACATTAGTCTGTGCGGTTTTGTATTTGTTTTCCTGGCTTTATCTTTTTCCAATTACAAGTTGCCGCATTATATTTTTGTAATTTTTCCGTTTGCATCAATAATTACCGCCGATTTTATTTACGAGTTGAAAGAAAAAACGTCGACTAAAATTGCCGGAGCTATGTATGGCGCAATGATACTGTTTTGGCTTCTGATATTGGTGGGTTATATTTTTGTGTTTCCTCCAAGAAATGTAATCTTGCCTTTGGTACTGATACTTGCGTTTTTTATCAATTTATATTTATTTGTTAAAATAAAAAATCCAACTCAAAAAATATTTATACCTACTACCATTACTATTGTTTGTTTCAATCTGATGATGGCTTTACATTTTTATCCCAACTTGTTGCAATATCAAGCCAACTCGCAGGCAGGTATTTATGTTCGCGAAAACAAACCGCCTGAAACAAATGTGTATAGGTACGAGGCTGCAAGTCATTCATTCGATTTTTACACCCGAACATTAACAAAATATATTACACAAAACGATTTGGCAAATGTTAAGCCTAAAGATTGGATTTACACCGACCTTAAAGGATTGACAAGTCTTGAAAACAACAACGTTGATTATAATCTGATAGAAGCGTTTAAATCGTTTAGGGTTACGCATTTGGAGTTGGACTTTTTGCTTAAAAGTTCCCGCGATAAAACCTTAACTTATAACTATTTAATTGAAATCAAATAAACTTTTGTTTGTACTTTTGCAAAAATCATAATAATTAAACATGAAAGAAATCAACACCCTATCCATTGTTATACCGGCGTACAACGAAGGAAAAACCATTCATCTGATATTAGACAAAATCAAACAGGTAGAACTTGTAAACAATATCAAAAAAGAAATAATTATTATTAATGATTTTTCGACGGATGATACCGAAGAAGCCATTTTTAGGTATAAGGAAGCCAATCCGGAATTAAACATCAAATATTTCAAGCACGAAAAAAACAAGGGTAAGGGAGCAGCTTTGCATAGTGGTATTGAAGCCGCAAGCGGCGAATACATTATTATTCAGGATGCCGACCTTGAATACGATCCGTTTGAGTACAACAAGTTGCTTAAACCCGTGTTGGAAGGTCAAGCCGATGTTGTTTACGGCTCAAGGTATGCAGGCGGTGAGCCGCATCGTATATTGTTTTTTTGGCACACGATTGGTAATAAGTTTTTAACTTTTTTGTCGAATATGTTTACCAATTTGAACTTAAGCGACATGGAAACTTGCTACAAGCTATTTGATGCTGAAATCGTCAAGAAATTATATCTGAAAGAAAATCGTTTTGGCTTTGAACCCGAAGTTACCGCAAAAATCTCGCGTTACCCAAATATACGTATATACGAAGTTGGTATTTCGTATTATGGCAGAACTTACGAAGAAGGTAAAAAGATAAACTGGAAAGACGGTTTTAGAGCTATCTATTGTATTTTGAAGTATAATATCTTCTCAAGAAAAATGTATAAATAGTGTTCTTAGGAGTTACTAGTTCTGAGTTACTAGTTCCGAGTTACTATACTCAAGACTCCAAACTCAAAACTCATAACTTTAGACTTTAGAACTCATAGATAATCTCCACTTAAACAATTGCTTTAACAAGCAAATACTTACTATTCGACCCCATGCATTCTTCCGATAAGCCATCTGGAAAGGAATAAAACCGTTACTCCTAAAAGTCCCACGAATATAGCTATACCCGAAAAGATGGTCAAAGCTCCGAATTTGTTTACAAAGTGTACTGATATTCCGCTTAGGTTGTTGGCGATAAAGCTGCTCAAGTACCACACACCCATAAATAGTGCTGCCATGCGAACAGGAGCTAGTTTGGTTACCAGTGATAATCCTATTGGCGACAGCATAAGCTCGCCAACAGTGTGCATAAAGTAGGTAGCAATCAGCCACCAAATACTGGCTTTAACTGTAATGTCGGTATTATCGGCGCCACGTTGCATTACCGCACCTATCATAAACACAAACCCAATAGCTAAGGCAATCATACCTAATCCCATTTTTATAGGCGATGGCGGATTTTTACCCTTTTGTCCTAATCGCATCCAAAGTGCTGAAAATACAGGTCCTAATAAAACTATAAACACCGGATTAACCGATTGCAACCACGATGTAGGCATTTCCCAGCCAAAAAAGGTTTTGTCGATGTATTTGTCGGCGTACAAGTTTAGTGTACTTCCAGCTTGTTCGAAGCCTGCCCAGAAGAAGGTTACAAAAAATGCCAACACAACAATTACCGAAATTCTGTCTCTTTCTATTTTAGTAAGCGGTGTTTTTTCAGCTTTTCCTTCGGATTTTGCTTTTACAGGTTTTAAACCAATTTCACCCAAATATTTTTTCTGAAAAGTAATGTACAGAAGCAATCCAAGTAGCATTCCGACGCCTGCAACGAAGAATCCCCAGCGGTACAAGTACGTTTCGCCAAAGTATCCGCAAACGATAGGAGCCAAAAACGCACCACCGTTGAATAAGAAGTAGTATATGGTAAATGCGCTATCGCGTCTTTTATCTCCTTGTTCGTATAAGTCGCCAATCATAGTAGGTGCCGAAGGTTTAAAGAAACCGTTACCTATAGCTACCAAAGTTAATCCTAATATGAACACTGCAAAATTATCGTAAAAGTTACCTGCAAGTGTGAAGTGTCCTATCATTATAAAAATTCCGCCAATCAGCACCGAGCGTCTTTTACCTATGTATCTATCGGCTAACCAGCCACCAAGTATAGGCAGAATATAACACGAACCGGTAAATATTCCGTAAATAGAACCTGCTAAAGTCTCGGAAAGACCTAAGCCACCTAAGTGAGCTTTTGGTCCGCCCTTTAATATGTCGTTAGCCATGTACAGTATCAAAAATGCACGCATACCGTAGTAGCTGAATCGTTCCCAAATGGAAGTGAATGAAATTAAATACAATCCACCCGGATGTTTAGTTTTTACTCTTTCTTGTTTAGTGTTCATACGTTTGTCATTAGGCGTTTTTATTTACTTTCTTGATAATTATTATAATAATCGGCAAAACTATAATAAAAAATAAAATGACGTATATAAATATTTTATTTGTGTTCAGCCACGCAAATGCGGAGCTTTTTTCTTGTTCAAAATTATTGTTGTCAACTGAATAATTATCGATGTCGTAATCGATTTGTTTTAAATAATGACGATACAATTCGTTTAAGCTGTCGGTAGTGCCGAAATCTCTTGTAATAGAAGAAATTATCATCAGATTGTATAAGCTTTCGGAAATTTCGTATTTAGCTCCAATTTCGTGAGCAATTTCAAAACTTTGCAAAAAGTAATCGTTGGCTTCGGGAATTTCTCCCAATTCTAGCAAGTTTCTGCCTATTCTGGTAAAAGTATTGGCAACTCGAAGTTTGTTATTAGTTGCTTCGTAGTGTTTAAGGACTTTTTGCAGCAAAATAATTGCATCGTTGTATCTCTGTTGGTAGTGATAAATATCGGATAAGGTCAAGTAGATATTAAAAATACCGTAGCCGTCGTCTTCTTCATTTCCGTAGCTTATCGCTACATCAATTGCTTCAAGTGCATCATCAATTTGTTTTGTATGGAAGTAATAAATGGCTAAATTTCCATAACCCAAAACCATGTTATATTTGTTATTAGCTTTTTCGGCACTTTCTATGTACTTTTTAATATCCTTGATAGCATTTTTATAGTTGCCAATTGTAGCCCAAACATGCGAGCGGTCGTTTAGTACCATCATTTTACCGTATTCGTCGTCGATTTTGTCGAATAATTTATATGCTTTATCCAGGAGGTCGAAGGCTTCGTTATAATTACCTTCAAAAATATTTACTTCGGCTTTGTTGATGTAAATAGTAGCAAGCCCCGACATATCTTTGGTTTTGTTATAAAAGTATGCAGCCGAGTCGTAATATATGTAGGCGCTGTCGTATTTGCCTGTTTCTTGCATAACCAAACCCATGTTGTTAAGGCAGTCGGCTATTCCAATTGTGTCGTTTGCTTTACCATACAATTCTACTGCTTTGTTGTAGTACATGTTAGCGGTGTCGCCTTCTCCCCTGAAAAAATACAGTATTCCTATGTTTTTATTCGCAATAGCTTGAGCAAGGTGATATTTGTTCTGCTTTGCCAAGTCCAATGCCTTTTCCGATAGGCTATATGAAACACTTCTGTTGATGTTTCTGTATATTTCGGCATATTTATTCAAAGAGTCCGCAATTTGTTGAGCCGACTTATTTTTATTCGCATCAATTATTGAATCGACAATGCGATGGTTTTGCGATGCAGCCGATATGCAGCAAATTATAAGCAAAAATGATATTATTAACTTTGTTGTTTTCATTATATGGTAAAGTAATCTTTAATTCTGTCGTACAGGTCGTCATGAATGAGTTTTACGTTTCTGAGTTGTTCTATATTTTTAAATCCGTTGTTGATGATACGGTAGTCGATTATAGCTTTTGCAGTGTAGTAGTCTAAGTAAGGATGTTTTCTCAACTGATCGATGGTAGCAGTATTGATGTTAAATTTTTTAACGCCATCGGTGTTAACACTGATATTTAATTCAATTTTATCTAAAAACTCGGGCTTAAATCCGTAAACTTCCAACAGTTGGTTTTTATTGACGTATCCACCCAACAAATTTCGGTAGTTTATAATTCTTGATGCAAATACTGGTCCTATTCCCGAAAGTTTAACCAAAGATGCTGAGTCGGCGGAGTTTAATTCTATCCTAATAGTATCTGAAACTCTGATATACTTTTGTTTCCTCTCGTATTTGGTGTAGTAAGGTTTTCTTTTTTTCTGACTTTCAGGAATTACAATGTATGGTTCAAGAATCTGATATTCAGTTGGTTTTATACAATATATTTTTTTAAAATCTTCTTTTGAGTAGAACCTGCCTCCTTTGGCTTCATAGTTTTTTATAACTCTTATTTGCCAATCGCTTAAACCCAATTCTGCCCATTTTTCTTCCGACATATTATTAGGATTAAACATAAAAGGATTTAGTTTTTGTTCGGTAAATGAGTAGTCGGGATAGTTGAAATCGAATTTTCTTTCGTTTGCACTTTTGATTGAATCACTTAAAAATGCTATTTGACTCTGAAATTCAAATAATTCTTGCTTAAAACTTTCATATTTATCTGAATTATCCTTGCTTTTTTTGCCAGACCAAAATGTAGGTAAAACAATAACAATTACTAAAATCACCAACAATACAGCTATTCCGTAGCGTTCGGCACGGCTGTACCTAAAAAAGCCATTATTACTCGATTTCTTCACCCGATAAAATGAATAAGTTGTTTTAAAATTGTGTAAAACTGTAATATCAAATGTTTACAGTAAATTATTCATCGGTGTACGAATCCGGTTCGTCTTTTGGTTTTGTGTTCAGAACCTTTAAAAAGTAGTACAGTGCTACAAAAATAACGGTTCCTTCAACAGCAATCATAAAAATTAAAGCATCAATATCCATATGTTAAGTTTTTAAATATCACCGGTTTTTAAACGTTTTTTGTATGCAATACGTATTAGTACAGCAATAGATATAAAAGTTAGAGTTAAGAGCAGACGCGAAATATCCTGATAAAAAATGTTGTTTACAATTTTACCTTTAAACAAAACATCGCCTGCATTAACTTGCGTGCCTTCGTCCACCACGATTTGGTATTTTTTTTGCATTTGGTACGTCCTTGTCGATCCAGAGTTTGGGTTGGTAACGGAAATAAATGTTTTATTACCGATTGATTCTATTTTATCGACAATTCCATCAGTTTCGGAATAAAAGCTATCATCAAAATACTTGCGATTAAACTTTATATTTTTGTGAGTGATTTGTCCTATAATACTTCCTTCGTCGAGTTCCCAGCCTGTAATGCTTATTTTCGACCAGTCGTCGTTTACAGGTCGTATCGCTGAAGCGACAAACACTATAATTAATATTGTGGGTGTTATGTATTTCAAGACATGTTTGTAAATAATTGGAATTTTGACATCGGCTCCCTTGTTTAGTTCTTTCCACCCTTTATTGACTCCGAATATCCACGAGAACAGTATTGCTTCTAACATTGCAAAAAACACGAGCGAAACCGTTCCCGCCCAATAGTCGTACTCGTCGAACACGCCCTGATTGAAGAAGAAAATAGTAGGCAATCCCAAAAGAAATATCACAACTCCAAAGACTACCGATGCCTTTTTTTGCGTAAAGTTAAACTCGTCTATTAAAAAAGATGTAACAGGAGTTCCCATAGCCAAAGAGCTTGTTATGCCGGCAAAGAAAAGCAGTCCGAAAAACGACAATCCTGCCAGCACCGAAAATACTGGACCCCATTGTTGGAACAAGTACGGCATAACCCTAAAACCTAATCCAAATCCGCCCAAACTTGTCAGCTCAACAACTTTGTCTAATCCAAAGTAGCCAATAGCAATAGGAATAATTATCGAACTTCCTAATACTATCTCAACAAATTCGTTAATCCAACCGGCGCTCAGAGCGTTTAGAGCAATATCGTCTTTTTCTTTTACGTACGAAGCAAAACATTGCACTGTGCCCAATCCCAACGACAACGTGAAAAACACTTGCCCCGCCGCTGCCAACCACACTTTCGGATTAAGCAATGATTCAAATTGCGGTTTCCACAAAAAGTTTAAGCCCACAGTACCGTCGAACAAAGCACCCGATTTGCCTGCTTTCAGTGTTATTCCCTTGATTGCTAAAAATATTCCGAATAAAATTAACAATGGCATCATTATTTTAGCAGCTTTTTCCACACCACCTTTCAAGCCCTTGCTCAAAATAAAAATATTTAGTATTAAACAAAGAGCAAAGAAAACTATGCCTTCGTAAGGAATGCCAGATGCTGTGGTGGTGAGGTCTGTATAGTCGGTGAAGAAATTAGACACTTCTGCCGATGACATACCTTTAAATGTTCCGACTACAGAGTGATACACCCACGATAAAGACCAACTTTCGATATAGCAATAATAGGCGGCAATAGTTAAGTTTGAAAAAATTCCGAAAACCCCGACGTACTTCCACAAGGGCTTGTTGCTTAACTTATGAAGAGCAAATGGAGCCGTGTGATAACCGGACTGTCCACCATACCTGCCAATAGTCCATTCAACAAAAAGTAACGGAATACCTAATAGCAAAAAGCAAACTAAGTACGGAATTATAAAAGCTCCGCCACCGTTTTGAATTGCTTGCATCGGGAAACGTAAAAAGTTTCCTAAACCTACTGCGTTGCCAGCCATGGCTAATATCAACCCTACACGAGTGCCCCACGAATTTGTGTTTTGAGTTTTTGTCATGGTTTTAGTTTTTTAATAATGATATACCTATACCGCAATTTAAACACTGTTTTTTATTGCAATAAAAATTGTTCAATTGAATCAATGCCTGACTGTCGGCTGCTGTTTTTACATCTATTCCCATTGCTTTAAACTTCCTAATTAGCGAATTGTTTTCGGCTTTTAACTCTTCAAGTAGCGAAATAGGAAAATTAAGTTTTTGGGAGATGTTTTTACGTTTGTAATAAACAAACAGAAAAGGAACTAACAGATTTATAATCAGTAAGTTTGCAGATGATTTGCCCAATCTTTTAACCTTATTGGTAGAAATTTTATCAAAAACGTAATGATTATCCCAGTAAGAAGAAGATTTTACATCGAAAAACTTATAATAATCTTTTATGTTGCTAATTTCAGCCAATTCTGAAATACTGCCTTTGGCTTGATGTATCAGAGCTGCAAGTTGTGTAAGTCGTAAAGTTGGGAAATTTTCGGGATGCAAACGCATAAACTTCCACAAACCGGCATCTATAGGTTTTAACGAAAATTTATGTTGCAGAAATTTATATTCCTTGTATAAATCTTGCGGATATTTATCCTTAAAATCGGGTCGCAACAAGCCGGCTTGCCCGAGTATCATCGCTTCTATTTGAAACAAGTCGTCGGAATGTTTGAGCAAATAATTATACGGCAACGACTGTGCAAGCATTTCAAAAGCCTGTTGGTTTACTTTAAAACCCATGTTGTAAGCTAAAAGTTTGTAAAAAGTAACAGCCCAGTCGTTATTGGTTTGCGTAAGGTATAATTCAACAAGCAAGGATTTTCTTTGCAAACGTTCTACCAATAAGCGTTGTAGCCACATTTTAAGTTCAAAGTCGCCAACTGTACCAATCAAATTCTGACAAGGTATTTGTGTGTTTGAAGTCATAAATTCCAAATACCTTTGCCACGATTTTTCGGAAACATAGTTTTTAAGCTCAAGGGTTGGTATTATAGTTTTATCTTTTCGTCGCACATCGGCGTTGTGTTCCCAAACAACGTGCAGTATTGTGTTGTCGTATTGCGGATCCCTATCGTGCCTGTGCAAAAACCAATCCGAAGAATTTACATGAACTTCTACGTTTCCTGCCCACAAGGTATCACCAATTTTTATTTTGGCATTAAAAAAGTCGGGACCCGAATCGGAGTTTTTGTAACCAACATGAACAACGTCGAAACTTGTGCCGTCAACCAAGTAGCTGTTGGGATCGTAGAGGCGGTACTGCCACAAATAGTATATGAATTCCTCGGTCATATTTAACAAAAATAATAATCTTTTGTAAAAAATGTACAAAAATTGTATAATTTTGAAGTCATTAAAATTGTGATGTTATAAATGAATGGCTTTTAGCTGTCAGCCATTAGCTCTTAGATCTTAGCTTATAAACATAGCTAACAGCCAAGAGCCAAAAGCTAAAGGCTAATTAAAAGAAATATATATGAAAATAATAAAAACATTGTGTCTATCTGTTTGTTTGGTGTTTGCGCTAAGTGCTAGTGCTCAATTACAACCAAATAAAATTGATCCTAAAACCACCTTTCAAAAATTTTCAACTTTAATACAATTAATTAATTATCAGTATGTAGAAACTGCTGATGTTGAAAAACTTACCGAAGATGCCATTATAGCGATGCTAAAAAATTTAGATCCGCATTCGGTGTATATTCCTAAAAAAGATGTTAAAAGAATAAACGAGCCTTTGATAGGCAATTTTGAAGGTGTTGGTATTCAATTTCAAATATATCAGGATACGATAATGGTAATAGCTGCCGTTCCGGGCGGTCCTTCCGATCAGTTGGGAGTTATGTCAGGCGATAAGATTGTTAAAATTAACGATGAGTCGTCAGTGGGCGAAAAGATAAACAACAAATTTGTTTTTGATAGGCTCAGAGGTCCTAAAGGTACGTATGTTAAAATTTCTATTTTACGACACGGTGTCGACGAACTTATTGATTTTAATATTAAACGCGACAAAATTCCCTTGAATAGTATAGATGCCGCCTATAAAATTAACTCCGATATTGCTTACATAAAGCTGTCTCGCTTTGCACGCACTTCTGTCGATGAATTTAAAGAAGCTCTCAAACCCATGATAGAAGAAGGTGCCGATAAATTAATTTTAGATTTAAGAGGTAATTCAGGCGGCTATTTGGATATTGCATATAACCTAACTGATGAACTTTTGCCGCCCGATAAACTCATTGTTTATACTTTGGGCGAAAAAATGCCGCGACAAGACTTTAATTCAAAAGGCGGAGGTATATTCGAAACGGGCAAATTAATTGTCTTAATAGACGAAGGCTCGGCTTCGGCTTCCGAAATTTTGTCGGGAGCTGTACAAGATTGGGATAGAGGTATTATATTAGGGAGACGCTCATTTGGCAAGGGATTGGTGCAAAGACCTTTCTTATTGCCCGACAGCTCTATGGTCAGGATTACTACAGCCAAGTATTTTACGCCTTCGGGAAGATGTATTCAAAAACCCTTTAAAGGTGTTGAGTATCGCAAAGAAATCACCCAAAGGTATAAACATGGCGAAATGGTTCATGCCGACAGCATCAAGTTTCCCGATTCGCTTATATATTACACTAACAACAAGCGTGTAGTCTATGGTGGCGGCGGTATTATGCCCGATTATTTTATTCCGATGGATACTACTTTTTCTTCTAAATATTTGATAGATATTTCTAAAAAAGGAATACTCAACAATTTTGCCTTGTATTTTGTCGATAATAGCAGGGAAGAACTTCTGAAGACCTATTCTAACGACGATGATTTCATCAAAAATTTTCCCGAATTAAATGATGACTTTATCAATAGGTTTGCTACATACGCAGAAGAAAACGGAGTGCCCCGCAACGAAAAGGATATTGAAACATCGAAAAAATACATTTACAATGTTTGTAAAGGTTTAATTGCCCGAAATTTATTCGAGATAAATTCGTATTATAAATCAATTGCCGAACAAGATGATGTTTTGCAAAATGCGATAGAAATCATACAAAGCGATTGGGCTTTCAAAAAATTAAATTAACTAATTAAAAATCTAAGATATGAAAAAACTACAAACCAAATACATGGGATTAACTCTACAGAGTCCCTTAATAGTCGGAAGTTCAGGACTTACCAAGTCGGTAAAAAACATTAAAGAATACGCTGAAGCAGGAGCCGGTGCGGTTGTTTTGAAATCGCTCTTTGAAGAAGAAATTTCGCATGAAATCAACAGGCAAATAAATAATCTTGATAGCAATTACGATACCACGACCGCCTACGATTACATCAGTAATTACAGTAAGATGCACCATGTGGAAAGCTATATGGATTTGATAAGAGCATGTAAAAAGGAAGTTGATATTCCTATTATTGCGAGTGTTAACTGCGTTACAGCCAGCGATTGGATGAAGTTTGCTTCGAAAATGCAAAATGCAGGAGCCGACGCACTCGAGCTGAATATTTTTATTTTACCCAACGATTTTTCCAAAAGCTCTGCCGATATTGAAAAAACCTATTTCGACATTTTGGCGGGAGTAAAGAAAAATGTTAGCATTCCGGTTTCCTTAAAGTTAAGCTCGTATTTTTCGAGTTTTGCCAATACCGTTCAAAAACTTTCGTGGAGCGGAGCAGATGCAATAGTGCTATTCAACAGGTTTTATTCGCCCGATATCAACATAAATGATTTTACGGTCAAGCCAACCAATACTTTTAGTACTCCCGACGAAATTCATAATACTTTGCGATGGATTGCAATACTTTCGGGCGAAATCAGCTGCGATTTAGCCGCAACCACAGGCATACACTCATCCGAAGGTCTTATAAAAGCCATGCTTGCAGGAGCCAATGCTGTTCAAATTGTAAGCGCTTTGTATAAAAATGGTGCACAAGTCATTACCGATATTAATAATGGTTTAAATAAATGGATGAGCGACAATAACTTTGAAAGCACTTCCGATTTTATTGGCAAAATGAGTTATAAAAATCTGAAAAATCCTGCTGCTTACGACCGTGTGCAGTTTATGAAGCATTTTGCCGAAATTGAATAATTGTTGTAGTTATGCTAACACCTGCGTATTTAAAAACTAACGATACTGTCGCTGTTGTAGCACCTGCGGGCAATATAGCCAATATCGACATTGACAGCGCCATCAGTATTATTAAAGGTTGGGGACTCAATGTAATCGAAGGAAAACATTTACGCGAAAGTTATTTTAAGTATTCAGGTACGGTTCAGCAACGTGCTTCCGACTTGCAAAGCATGTTAGATGACCCAAACGTTAAGGCAATATTTTGTGCCCGAGGCGGATACGGAACAATTGAACTTATTGATAATTTAAACTTCGATGCTTTTGTTAAGAATCCTAAGTGGGTCATAGGTTACAGCGATATTACAGCTTTGCATGCTCATATAAATAATGTTTTACAAGTTGAAACCATTCACGCCATAATGCCTTCGCAGTACAATAATCCCGAAGCCGAAGAAGCCGTCAATGCTCTTAAAGATGCGTTGTTCGGAAAGCCTGTTGCTTACAAAATTGAAAGTAGCTTGTACAACAAAAAAGGAGAGGCGTACGGTAATCTTACAGGTGGCAACTTGTCGGTGTTGTATGCACTTAACTCAAATCCCGAAGATGTTCCGCAGTTAGACAGCATTTTGTTTATCGAAGATATTGGCGAGCATTTGTATCATATTGACCGAATGCTTATTAATTTTAAAAGGAGCGGCAAATTGGCTCGTGCTAAGGGCATTATTGTCGGCGGATTTACCGATTTAAAAGAAGATGAAAAAACTTTCGGCAAAAATGTCAACCAAATAATATTGCAACATCTTGAAAATTACGATATTCCTGTTTGTTTTAATTTTCCGGCAGGACACTTTTTTCGCAATATGCCTTTAATTATGGGCAGAAATATCACGCTTAGCGTTAAAAAAGATTTTTCGGAAATCATCTTCGACCAAAAAGAAGGCGACGAAAAAATAAAACTTTTCAATACTATAAAGCCTATTATTAAATATGTTCTGTATTTTCTGGCGTTTTTTGCCATAATAGGTTTGCTATTCACTTTTTTTAAATTCTTAGCAAGGTAATGGCGAAGCATAACATACTCGGCGAGAAAGGCGAAGATATTGCCGTCGATTATTTGCAGCAGAAGGGCTATTTGATTTTATTCAGAAATTGGCGATACAAACACTACGAGATTGATATTATAGCCACTGATAAGGGCACTTTGGTCATTGTAGAAGTTAAAACTCGTTCTACATCGGCTTTTGGTGAACCCGAGTTTTTTGTAGATTTGAAAAAGCAAAATCGCCTTATAGAAGCAACCGAAGCATTTATTGAACAAACAAACTATTACGGCGAAACCCGTTTCGATGTTGTAGCAATTACGCTAAACAAGGGTTCAGAACCAACTGTAAACCATATAATAGATGCGTTTATTCCGTTGGGGTGATGGGTGATGAGTGATGAGTGATGAGTGATGAGTGATGAGTGATGAGTGATGGGTGATGGGTGATGGGTGATGGGTGATGGGTGATGGGTGATGGGTGATGGGTGATGGGTATTTTAACTCATAACTCATAACTCCTGACTCCCGACTTCTAACTTCTAACCCACCGACCACCCATCACCGACCACCATTCACCGCAATTTAATTGCTAAAATCGTAGGAAATATTCAGTAATTTTGTCAAATAGAATATGAACGACAAAGAGCTAATACAAAAAATAGTTTCGGGCGATACTCAAGCTTTTAAACTATTGGTAGAGAAGCATCAAGAAATGGTGTTTCGCGTTGCTATTGGTTTTGTTCATTCAAAGGAAGATGCCGAAGACTTAACTCAAGACATTTTTATTAAAGTGTATGATTCGTTAAAGACTTTTAGGCACGATTCCGAATTTTCTACTTGGTTGTACCGAATAACCGTCAATTATAGCATAAATCACATCAGAAAAAATAAGAAAAACACCCTGTTGGATTCGTTGGAAACATTATTCAACAAAGTTTCGCCTGACAAAACGCCGATAGAAGAAGTTGAAGAAAAAGAAAGAGATTTGAGAATAAAAAATGCAATAGATAAACTGAATCCGAGGCAGCGTACGGCATTTGTGTTGAGTAATTACGAGGAACTTTCGCAAAAAGAAATAGCAACAATTATGAAAACATCCGAAGGTGCTGTTGAGCAGTTGTTGCAACGAGCTAAAGCTAAATTGAGAGAAATTTTAGTCTCAAACGTAGGAAAATAAATTTATTATTGTCTAATACATTAAACAACAAACATATAATGAAAGTAGATGAATACATAAATGATTTTATAGACAGGCAAAAAGATATTAAGCCCAATCCTTTTCTATCTACTAGGATAATGGCGAAAATTGAAAATAGCATATCAGCGCAACCTGTTGCTAAAAAAGCAAGTTTTTGGCAAACGGCAGCACTTGCTGTTAGTATAATTTCGGTCGTAATTTCGGGAGTTTTTATCGGGAACGCCCTTAGTATTGACACTCAAAACAGCAATGTTATAAACATAAACGACAGGCAAATAGAAAACTTAAACCTATACCAATTCAGCGAAAATGAATAAGAAGATATTTATATGGACAATAGTGCTTTTAGTAATACTAAACTTGAGTGTATTGTTTACTGTTATTTATAAGAAAAATAACGCAAAGCAAGAGGAGGTTGGTATTGTTTTGAGCGAAAACGTGCAAAATCCTTTGAATGGACGTTTTTTCAGACAGGTGCTAAATTTCAACGACGAGCAAATGAAAGCCTTTCGTGAAGCTAACCATGAATTTCAGCCCAAAGCAAAACAATTGATATACGAAATGGATACGCTAAAAGCACGACTTTTCGACGAACTTAACAAGCCCAAACCCGATTCGGCACTTACTATTCAAATTACCGAACACATTGGGATGCACCATACCGAACTCAAGCAAATAACTAACACGTTTTATTTGAAACTTAAGGCTATCTGCACTCCCGAACAGGCAGAAAAGTTGCAAAACACTTTTAAAGTGCTATACTCCGACCAAGCACCCGACTGCAATAACTACAACAACTACAGAGGAAATGAAGGACGTGGATATCGTCATCAAAATAGAAAAATAGAATAAATAATTAATTAATTAACAAACTAATAACTAATAAACTATGAAAACAAGAATTTTAATCATTACAGTACTATTATTTGCTTTTTACGGAGCAACAACAGCACAAGTTAAAAGCGAAACCGAAACCAACACAACTCAAACTGTAAAAGAGCGTCCCAATTTTGTGGATAAAGACAACAGCGGCGTTTGCGACAACTTTGAGAAAGGAAAACCGACAAATCCTAATGCCAACGGTAAAGCAGCTCTCAAAGACGGCAGCGGCAGAACAACCGGAAAAGGAATGAAAATGCGTAGAAATGCTAACGTAAAAAGAAATTTTGTTGACGAAAACAACAACGGCGTTTGCGACAACTTTGAAAAAGGAACACCGAGAAATCTGAAAGCAACAGGCAAGAAAGACGTTAGAAATTACAGAAATAGGAATAAATAGTGGTGCGGGGTACGGGTTGCGTGGTTCGGGTTGCGTGGGAGTTTCGAGTTCCAACATTTTCGGTCATTGAGTGCCGATATTGAGCGGAGCGAGATATCGGTGTATCGAAATGCCGAAAATGGGGAATAGATTGTTGTGTCTTTCTCAATAGCCGTGCCTTTAAAGGCACGGCTATTGAAGCGAAATGCCAAAAATCTCGGGTCTTCAGCCACCGCAGCGACCGAAGTGCTGACCCCGCTCGCTTTGCAAAAGCGAGCGAGCGTTAATAATAAAAACTTGCTGGCGCGCTATTGTAAAGCGTGCCGGCAAAACTCATTGTTCATTGCCTGACTCCTAACTCCTAACTCGGGACTCGGAACTTATTTGCTGGCGCTTTTGTAAAGCGTGTCACCAAAAAACTCCTAACTCAGAACTTAGAACTAACCCACCGACCACCCACCACCATTCACTATCCACTATTTACAATGTTAAATAATCCATAAATTTTTCGTTTGTTTACCGCAATGTTGATAATGTTCTTACATTTGCACAAAAAATAAACAAACCTAACCAATGCAAACACATTTTATTGACATATTGATTAATGCAGTATTGGCAATAATAATGTTTGGCATTGGTCTTTCGCTTAAGGCTTCTAACTTTGTTGGTATTGCTAAAAAGCCTAAAGTTTTTTTGATAGGCTTATCAATGAAGATGGTGTTTTTGCCCATGTTGGCGTTTGCCTTATGTTTTCTAACAGACTTATCTCCCGAAATAAAAGTTGGCATTGTTGTGCTTTCGGTGTGTCCCGGTGGCACAACATCAAATTTAATAACATACCTGATGGACGGAAACACCGAGCTTTCCATCGCGTTAACAACGGTAAATAGTTTTTTAGCAATAATAACTATTCCACTTATTGTAAACCTCACACTCTTGTTGTTTTTAGGTAGTCAATCATCGTTACACTTACCGCTTGCAAAAACAACCCTACAAATATTTTATATAATAATTATACCTGCAGCACTAGGCGCAATAGTAAACAACAAATTTCCCAAATTTACATCAAAAGTAAATAGGCAATATCATTTACGAGCTTTACCACAAATTAAATTCAACATACTAAAATTAGTAACAAGCATACTTTTGGCAGTAGTGTTTTTTATAAAGATATTTGCCAACGAAAGCTCGGGTGGAGCAGGATTAATAGCCAACGACTTTAAAACTATACTTCCGGTACTTATTGTCTTTAATATTGTAGGCTTGTTTGCAGGATATTTTTCCATACTTCCGTTTGGTTCTAAAAAAGATGCTATGACCGTGGGTATAGAAGTCGGGCTGATAAACACCACGCTTGCCTTTCTGATAGCAGGCACATTTTTGCAGAATGCAGAAATGCAGAAACCGGCTTTAATATACGCGTTCTTCTCGTTTTGGACTTCGCTTTTGTTTGCTTACGTGGTAAGACGTATGGCAAAAATAAGCAGCAATAAATCTGAAAACTAATTATTGATAAAACACTGCTAACCAAATGGTTTCGGGTTCCTTTGATGTAAAAGCAACACGATGTTTTACTTCCTTTTCGATATTAATATAATCGCCAGCTTTCAGGCTTACAATGCTTCCGTCCGAAAATTCAATTTTGGCTTCGCCTTGAAGTAAAAACACAAGTTCGTTTTCTTCCTGGCAATACCAAAATCCGTTTTCGCTTGTGTGTCCGCTTGAAATAATTCGTTCT
Source organism: Lentimicrobiaceae bacterium (assembly GCA_033809755.1). Taxonomy (GTDB): domain Bacteria; phylum Bacteroidota; class Bacteroidia; order Bacteroidales; family UBA4417; genus UBA4417. The sequence continues at coordinate 106,345 of JAPXLB010000006.1, read as the reverse complement.
ACTCGTAACGATTTGGTCTTCAATATGGTTTCAACAAATTCATCTTTTTTATCCCATATAGGCAAAGTGTATAAGTTTTCGGGTTTCATATCTCTATTTTTTTAAGTTCAATTTAAAAATATTTTCAGTCTATATTTTTTTCTTCTGCCAATTTACAAATTTCAAATACAACACCGACCCAATTCCAAGTAGCAAAGCATATACAATTTCGGCTAACCATACAATATGAATTTCGGCAGCAATAACCTGACTGCTCACGTATATATATAACAAATAAAACACCAAGACGATTAACTCAATATACAAAGCCGAAATAGTATTTCCCGTACCCGAAACCGCGTCGAAAAAAATGTACGAAGCACATGCCAAAACAGTTGCTGCAGACACAACATGAATTGTTGAAACAGAAGCCTGCACAAGCATCGTGTCGTCGGTATAGATAGAAGCTATAATTTGCGGAAAGAAAACACAAAACAAAAGCATTGGCAATGTAGTCAGCATGCTGAGTTTTAGAGTTTTAAACAAAGTCGGTTTAATATCCGAATATCTGTTTTCGCCAATAAGTCGGCTTGTCAGCGTGTTGGCAGTCGCACTGTACGCATAAACAGGTATAAGAAGCAGCATATTAACACTTCGTACAATGCTAGAAACAGCAATAGGAAGTTCACCCATGCTCTCTATCATAACGAAGAATGCAAACCAAGTCCCGAAAGAAAACAATCGTTGCAGCATGGTAGGAAACGAAACCTTTAATATAGATTTCATCAGCTTGTTTTTTAGAGCCTTAAACCTGTACATAGCATATTGTTTTACAGGCAATTTGATCAAGGTATATATGGTAAAGAAAATAAGTGCCGATGCTTCTGCACAAACTGAAGCTATAGCTGCGCCGGATATGCCCATTTTTGGGAAACCCAGATTGCCGAATATCAAAGCGTAATCTAAAAAGATATTTACGCAAGCCATTGTCAGCGTTGTAAATGTTATAATTTTTGTATTTGATAAGCCAACATACAAAGCTCTGTACAAAAAGTTAAAGCAAACTATCAAAATGCCGTAGTGCCTGTACTTCATAAAATCCATTGCCAAATGGTATATGGGTTCCGATTTAATTATGGTATCCAATAAACTTTCGGTAGAAAAACGTAGCAGTAAAAATAAAACCGTGGCAAGCATTGAGACGAAAAGCAAACCGTGGTCGAAAACTACACCAATTTCGCCGTATCTCTTCTCACCGAATCTTCTGGAAACAATAATCTGAACACCAACTGCAAAACCCCAAGCTAATGTTGTGAAAACGTAGTAATAAATTCCGGCAATCATTGAAGCACCGAGCTCCAAGATGCCAACGTGTCCTAGAAAAGACGTGTTAATCAAGGTTATCAGCGTTTGTGCTAAATTCCCAAAAATAATAGGGTAGGCTATACGCCATATTTCTTTATTTGTTACTTGCGGCATAAAATTAAAATGCAAAAGTAAAATTTATTCTCATTGTATCGCTACTTGCATCGCTTATTTTGTGCAGATTGGAACGATAAAGAAAATCACAGACGATTTAAAATTAACAAAATCAAAACGGTACAATTTATCGCCACGCCATATTATTAAAATATTAATTTTGGAGATTATATAACAACTAATTTGTAACATCTAAAAATTATGCTAACGGTAATAGTTTCGTACTACAAAGCAATAGAAAACCTTAAATTAATACTAAAAGCATTTGATTTGCAAAGCTGTAAGAACTTTGAAGTTATAATTTCGGAAGACGATTTCAACGAAGAAACTATCAATTTTATATCGCAAAGCAGAAGCAATTACAATTTTCCTATTGTCCATGTTTATCAAGATTTTGACAAAGGTTTTAGGAAAAACGAAATGCTGAATAAATCGGTGATAAAAGCTAAAAACGAAAAAATTGCCTTTATAGACGGCGATTGCATTCCGCACAAACATTTTGTAAAAAGTTATATCAAGCATATTGAACCTAACTTTATTTGCGAAGGCAGAGCCGTAATGTTAGACGAAAAAACTACGAAATACACCTTAAAAAATCAGACTTTAAAAAGACTTAATTTTATAAGTCTTATGTGCACGAGTTCTAAAGCCGTAAAGGAAGGAATATATTTTCCATGTTTTCCCTTGACAGTTGCCAAAGGCGGACGCGGAATTGTCGGTAGAAATTGGGGTGTTACCAAAAGCTCGTTGCTTGCAGTAAACGGCTTTGATATGGATTATGTTCACGCCGGCGTTGGCGAAGACGTTGATATTGAGTGGCGATTGAAAGAGAACGGTGCAAAGACAATATCGGTGAAGAACAAGGCAATTGTTTATCATCTGTACCATGAAAAAGTCTATTCCGAAGATAATGTCGCCAACAACTACAAACTTATGGCTCAGAAGCAAGAAAGCAACGCTGTGTTTTGTAGCAACGGAATAAATAAGGTAGATTTTGAAGAAAAACAACGTAAAAATACCTAATTGTAGTGATATTAAAATTTTTGAGTAGTTAGTACCTTTGCTGACTTAAAATTAGCAGTAAAAAGACAAATTATGGCTCATCATCACGAACATCATTCCCAAATTCTCGGGACAGGTCATCACCACCACCCGAAAATGAGTAGCGCCAAGCTATTGTGGGTAACTGTATTAAACTTTTCAATTACAGTTGTGCAGGTTATTGGCGGATTAATTTCCAATAGCTTGTCGTTACTTTCCGATGCTTTGCACAATTTGGGAGATACTTCGGCAATTTTTATAGCTTTTTTAGCCGGAAAACGAAGTCAGAAGTCGGCAGACGAAAAAAATACCTTCGGGTACAAGCGTGTTGAAATCTTAGCGGCTCTTTTTAATGCTGTTGTGCTAATCGTTATTTGTGTTTTCCTGTTTTTCGAAGCTTACAAGCGTTTTATCAATCCCGAGCCGATAAAAGGAGTTATCATGCTTGCAGTTGCCACATTTGGACTTATAGCAAATGTAATTTCGGTGTTGGTTCTTCAAAAAGACAAAAACCACAACCTTAATGTTAAAGCTGCGTACCTTCACCTTATGGGCGATACGCTCTCGTCGGTGGCAGTAATATTAGGCGGAATTGCAATTTGGCTGTGGAATATCACATGGATAGACCCGTTGATTACCATATTGGTTGGCGTTTATATAATTTATCACACATGGGGAGTTGTAAAAGAAACAATCGATATTTTAATGCAAGCAACTCCGCACAACATAAGTATTGTCGAAATAAAAAAGGCGGTAGAAAGTATTGACGATGTAGAAGATATTCATCATGTTCATGTTTGGAAACTCAACGATGAACAAATACACCTTGAAGCGCATATCAATCTGAAAAACAATGTAGATATGGTTACTATGATGAAAATTAAGCAAGAAATTGAAGAAATTATACAAAATAATTTCGGCATAAATCATATTACACTTCAAGTTGGATACAATTGTTGCATAAACGGAGAAATGTCACATTAAGAACTAAAAAATTGCATAATATTTTAAAATATAAAGTATGAAACAAACATTTAGACTTAAAATTTCAGTACTATCAGTTGCTCTATTATTCTGTTCGGTAAGAATATTGGCACAACATGTCGAACACGAAGGCAAGCACGCCGATGATATTACAAACGAAGAACATCATCACGACCACGACCATTCGTCGCCAATACACTCACACGACGATTTTAACAAGTATTTTCTTGCGGTTCACGGCATTACGCTTTTTAATGCAACCAATGTTTTAAACGACCGCTTTGAAAACCCCGAAGGAGCAACTAAGCAATGGAATGCAACAGCATCGCTGCCTTTATTTGCTACGGCTTTCGGTTTCGGTATAAACGATAAAACCAAAATATTCGCAAAAGTTGAGTTTGAGCATGGCGGAATCGGAGGACATCAGCATGCTGGCGAGCACGGACACGAAGCTCACGTAGGATTGGAAAAGAGCGGAGCTGTGGTACTTGAACGAGTTTATTTGTTGCATAAATTTTCAGAAAATTTTAATCTCAGAGTTGGGAAAATGCCTGTACCAATGGGACAATTGTATTTGGCTCATGAGCCTGTCACGTACAGAGCAACATTGCAAGGCAGAGCCGACGGAAAAGTTATACCACACGAATGGCAAGAAATAGGATTTTCGTTGTTCGGAGATATTACTCCGGCGTGGGGTTACCAATTATATTGCGTTACAGGACTTGATGCCGATTATTTCTCGCAAGAAAATTTCGTTTCGGAAGGAAAACAATCGCGATTTGAAAGAAATTTTTACAGTACTCCCGCATTTGTCGGCAGAATCGACTATAAAGGAATTGATAATTTGAATATAGGTCTGACCGGCTATTACGGAAACACCGATTTAAACACGCAAGACCAAACCCAGCCACGCAGAAATATCAGTGTTGCACTTGCCGAGCTTAGTGTTGTGTATAAAACCGATAAATTGCATGCCGTTAGCAACGTGATTTTAGGTAATGCTACAAATACCGAAAAATTAGACACACCTATTGCTCAGCAAGCCATGGCTGCGACCGTTGAATTGGGCTACAATCTTAACAGTAAAAATCCGAACAATGGTTTATGGCTTTTCGGACGAGTTGATTACAGCAATCCTATTTACAAGATGCCAAACGGTATAGTCGGCGATGTTCGTGCCAAAGAAACAGCAATTACAGGCGGTATCAATTACTTTTTAAACTCTTCGGTAGCCGTAAAAGCCGAATACTTTCATCGCTTAGTAGGAAACGAAAACATCAACAACGAGCAAGGCGTTTCTGTGGGAGCTGTGTTTAGTTTTGCAGCTGTGAATAAGTGATTGGTGGTAAGTGGTGAGTGAATGGTGCGAGGCAATTAACAATTAGTAATGTACAATTAACAATTTTTGGTTATTGATTATTGGCTAAACTTAGCCAAAAGCCAAAAGCCAAAAGCCAAGAGCCAAGAGCCAACGGCTAATGGCTATTTCGTGAGTTTATGAAAAATATCTTCCAATTTATCGGTTTCGTAGTTCAAAGATTGTATTAATATTCCTTTCTCCACAGCAAAGCTGTTTATATCTTTTCTGATATCGATATTGTCTTTGGAAGTAATTTTAAAGGTTTTGTCGGCAATTTCAAATATGTTGTCAATGTTTGGTATGTTCATTAGTTCATTTTTAAGAACTTTTTCCGAAAACTCAACAACAAGAGTTTTAGTTTGCTGAACTCCACCAACTTCGTCAATTTTTTTATCGGCAACAATATTTCCGTTGTTGATGATGATAAACCTACTGCACACAGCTTCAATCTCTTGCATAATATGCGACGACAACATAACCGTCTTTTCTTTTCCAATCTCACTTATCAGTCTGCGAATTTCAATAAGTTGGTTAGGATCCAATCCCGATGTAGGCTCGTCTAAAATCAGCACTTCGGGGTCGTGCATCAGCGCTTGTGCAAGTCCGACTCTTTGTCGGAAACCCTTAGAAAGCATACCTATTTTCTTTCTAATTTCGGGCGACAATCCGGTTATTTCTATAATATTTTCAATAGTTTGCTTTTTGTTTTTAATTTTATGCACGTTTGCAATAAACTCCAAGTACTCTCTAATGTACATGTCGTGGTACAAAGGATTAGTTTCAGGCAGATAACCGATAATAGATTTAATTTTATCGCTGTCTTCATAAATATTGTTTCCACACACAAAAGCTTCGCCTGAAGTAGGAGGTATGTAGCAAGTTAAAATCTTCATCAATGTTGACTTGCCGGCTCCGTTAGGACCTAAAAGACCAACTATTTCGCCCTTTTCTATATTTATTGATACATTGTTGAGAACAGTCTGTTCGCCGTACTTTTTTGTAATATTTTTCGTTACTATCGACATAATTTGCACAAATTAAAATGCAAACTTACAAAAAAAACATTAAGCCAAATTGTTAAACTTTGTTGATGAGTTTATAAGCCACGTTGATATTGATTTCTACGCAATTAAAATCAAAATCATATTTTACAGATGTTTGATTTTTGTTTTCGTTGTTTTTGTATTTTAGCAAACTGCAAATAGCAATTATAAAGAGTTATAATAATTTCATTTCTTAACTGTGGGTGCTATAAAAAAACTACTTGGACAAACTGCAATATATGGGCTAAGCTCCATAGTTGCACGTGTAATCAATTTTTTTTTCGTGCCTTTATACTCGCGTGTACTACCCACGGGTAACTACGGTTATGCAACTGAAATATTGTCGTACATAGCTTTATTGCAAGTAGTTTTGGTAATGGGCATGGAAACCGGCTTTTTTAGGTTTGCCAATAACCATAAAGACCAGTCGCAGAAAATATTTTCAACAGCATTTATTTCTTTATTTTTTTCGGCGACTTCGTTTTTGCTCATCGTATTGCTTCTGTTAGATTCTATAAGCGGTTTTACAGGTTATCCCAAAGCGTACGTTGTTTTAGCAGCCGGTATTTTAGCAATGGATACAATTACGGCATTACTGTTTGCCGAACTCCGATATTTAGAAAAAGCATGGAAGTTTGCAATTTTTAAAAGCATAAAAATAATATTTGAAGTAGCAAGCAATTTGGTGCTGTTCTTCATGCTGCCAAGGTATTTTATCTCTCATCCGAATTCAATTTTATTAAAAATAATTCCACCCGTACCCGACTACGGCTACATTTTGTTGGCAATATTTTCGTCCTGCGTTGTGGCGGTAATATTGTTTATCCCGAGGATATTAAAAATCAAATTTATTTTTTCTCGTATAATGTTCGTGAGGTTGGCAAAATACTCAATCCCGTTGATGTTGGCGGGATTGCCGGGCGTGGCAAACGATTTTATAAGCCGAATATTCTTCCGATTTTTTGCACCTACTCATATTCCTTGGCAGGAACAACTTGGTATTTTCGGAGCCAACTTGAAATTAGCCGTTATCATGGTATTGTTCCAACAAATGTTCAAGTACGCTGCCGAACCCTTTTATTTTTCGTACGGAGAAAACACAAAAAATCGCACCATATACGCCGATGTAATGAAGTACTATGTGATTTTTTGCTTGCTGATATTTTTAGTAGTAGCAATGTTTGCAGATGTATTTGTGCTGTTTTTGGGCAGAAACTACCGAAGCGGAGTCGATATCCTGCCTATTATGCTTATTGCAAATATGTTTATCGGGGTTATTTTCAACCTTTCAATGTGGTACAAACTTACCGACAGGACAAAATATGCACTCAATATTACCGTTATAGGATTGATAGTTAATGTGATTTTTAATATTATTTTTATGCCGAAATACGGTTACATGGCAGCAGCTTGGGGATTTTTGGTTAGTTACCTTAGCATGACTGTGTACAGCTACGCTCTCGGACAAAAATATTTTAAAATACCTTACGATGTGAAGACAATTACGATATATATAGTTTTTGCAGTGTTGTTGTATCTTGTAAGCACTTTGTTTAAAGATTACGGAGCAATATTGCGGTACGGTATAAATATTGTACTTATTGCTGCGTATGTTATTGTTGTTATGTACAAAGAAAAAATCACCTTTAAACAAATACTTAGTGTAATTAAAATATCAAAAAAATAACATTTATGAGAATTAAAATAGTAAATCATTCGCCATTTCCCGAGCCGCAGTACGCAACCGAGCTATCAGCCGGCATGGATTTAAGAGCAAATATAACCGAAGAAATCATACTAAAACCGTTGAAACGAGAGTTAGTACCAACAGGTTTACATATTGAATTGCCTGCGGGAACCGAAGCGCAAATCAGACCACGTAGCGGTTTGGCTGCAAAATTTGGTGTTACGGTTGCTAACGCTCCCGGAACCATCGACCCCGATTACAGAGGCGAGGTTAAAGTTATTCTGGTAAACCTATCGGAAGATGAATTTGTAATTAAACCCGGCGATAGAATTGCCCAAATGGTGATTGCAAAATACGAACATATATGTTGGGAAAAAGTTGATAAATTAGATGAAACGGAAAGAGGTGAAGGCGGTTTCGGACACACCGGAAATAAATAAGAGATATTACTATGACCAAAATTAAATATTTACTGTGCTGTTTGCTGATAATTGCTAGTGCTTCAAACGATATAATGGCACAAAAAAGACGAGGTAGGACACGAAAAAACGACAAGGAAAGTTCACAAGAAATTGATATTAAAGTTACCGACACGTTTATCGATGCTGTAAGTTTTTACAACAGAGGCGAAAATCATAAAGCAATAGAAAAAGTAAACAAATGTTTGGATATCAATAAAAAACATGCTCCATCATACTTTTTGCTTTCCAAAGTATATTTAAACCTGTCGGATGTCGTTTCGGCTGAAGCCAATATCAAAAAAGCCATAGAATTATCGCCCGAAAACAAATGGTACAAGATTTATTTGTTGGAGTTCTATCGCAATAATCAAGACAAAGATGGCTTTTTAGAGGCGGCAAAAAATTTAGTAAAAGAGTTTCCCGACGACGTCGCTTATAAATACGACCTTGCTGCGGCTTATGTTATTAACGGAGATTTTAAAAGAGCAGTCTCATTGTACGACCAAATTGAAGATGCAATAGGTGTAAATGAAGTGCTTTCCAAGCAAAAATACTCTATATATCTGCTGTCAAATCAAATAGATAAGGCTATCAATGAGTTGGAAAAATTAATAGAAGCTCAGCCCGAAAGTGCTGTGCGCAATTATTCTATTATTGCAGAAATGCTTATGAGCAAAAAGCAGCCCGACGAAGCCGCTAAATACTATCTTAAAATAACCGAAATTGCTCCCGACGACCCTTATATTCATATCTCCTTAGCCGATTATTACAGAAGTAAAGGCGAAATAGACAAGTTTTTTTCGGAATTGGAAAAAGGTTTTGCAAACAAAAATCTTAAATACGAAACCAAAATAGACGTGCTTTTCTCGTTTGTTAACGACCAAAATGTGATTAACAATAGAGAAGCAGATATTTTAAAATTAGCCGAAACACTTGTAAGCACGCACCCCAACGAGTTTCACGCCAATGTTATGTACGCCGATTTTTTGTTTATGGAAAAAGAATATCAGAAGGCACAAATTCATTATAAAAAAACCATCAGTATTGATAGCGGTAAATATATGGTTTGGGAAAATTTAATGCGTGTCGATTTATTGTTATCCGATATGGACGCCTTGCAAAACCATAGCAAGCGTGCTATTGCTCTTTTTCCTATGCAAACAATGCCTTATTTGATGGGAGGTATAGCAAGTATAGATAAAAAAGACTACGAGCAAGCTATAAATTATTTGGAAAAAGGATTGAATTTTATCATTGATGACGAACATTTGGAAGCACATTGCTGCCAAATGTTAGCTGAGGCGTACCACAATGTTTCTAATTACGAGCTATCCGACCAATACTTTGAAAAAGCACTCAAAATAAACCCCGACGATTCGCACACGCTGAACAATTACGCTTATTATTTGTCGTTGCGCAACACTCGCTTAGACAAAGCCTTAGAAATGTCAAGAAAATCTTTAGAAATTGATGCTGAAAATTCGGCTAATTTAGATACTTACGGCTGGATTTTGTACATGCAAGGAAAATATTCCGAAGCGTTAGAATGGATAAGCAAAGCAGTTGATATTTCTAAAAAAACTTCCCCCGTTATTTTAGAACATTTGGGAGATGTTTATTACAAACTAAACGACAAAGAAAATGCACTTAAATATTGGAAGGAAGCACTTGAACTTGAGTCCAACAACGAAGAATTAAATAATAAAATTAACGGAATAGATAAATAATATGAAGAACAAGCTGTTTTTGTTTATTATTCTTCTTGTTTTTGTTGCAAGTTGCTCGGTTAGTAAAAAGACTATTAAAGAGCCTATTGCCGACATCAGTAAAGATATGTTGGTTAGCAAAATTGAGCACAATAAGTTGGATTTCAATCGTTTTAAAGCAAACTTTGAAGCCGACATCAAAATCAATGGTAGTGCTAATTCTGTTTCAGGAAACATAAAACTTGTTAGTGACAGTTTAATTTGGGTGTCGGTTAAGCCAATCTTCGGAATTGAACTTTACAGATTTTTGCTAACAGCCGATTCTGCTTGGCTTATAGATAGGTTCGACAGGTCATATTATAGTTTTTCTAATGATGAAATTTCTTATCTGACAAGTCTGCCAACCGATATAGAAACATTGCAAAGTCTTTTACTCGGCGATATGGCTGACTTCAACGTTACATACAATTCATTTTCGGTAAAAAACAAAAATTCCTATTTGTTGTGCGGAAAAACTACAAATTACAACCAATATGCAAGCAACCTATTAGGCAGCGATTATGATTGCGTTTTTGAAATAGATGCCGATAATTTTAAACCGACAACGCTTAGTATGAGCAATGACGCATCATCTATAGATATTTATAACTCCGACTTCACTACAATTGGCAATAAAACATTACCGAAAAAAATATTTATCAAAAGTAAATCCCAAAGCGACGAAGTAATAATCGACATAAAATATAGCAATATTGAATTCAACGATGAAGAAAAAATTTCGTTCATTATCCCTTCATCTTATCAAAAGAAATAAATATTTAATACCTTTGCTTGATTAATGATAACGAACCTAAATAATAACAAATTTTCAGTTGCGACCTTTTGGGTTGCCGTGTTATTATTTACGTTTTTAAGTTCCACACTTCAAGCTCAAAGCAAACAAGATTTGCAAGCGAGGAAGTCGCAATTAGAAAAAGATATTTCCAAGACGAATAAAGAACTTGAAGAGACCAAAAAAAGCAAATCGGCGAATTTAAAGCAATTGGTATTAATAAAACGAAAGATAAAAAAGCGCGAGGAACTTTTAGAAACCTTAGATACTGAGATAAACTCAATGGAGCGACAAATTGCAAATCTCAGCGATACAATATCAAAAATCGATAGGGAACTTAAAGACTTGAAATCGGAGTATTCTAAAATAATTGTCTCGACTTATCGCAATAGGAGTGCTTCAAACAGATTGATGTTTGTTTTTGCTTCAAAAAGTTTTAACCAGGCTTTTAAGCGACTTAAGTATTTGGAGGAGTATACAATTTACCGCAAGGAGCAACTAAACGCTATTGTTGCTAGTCAAAATATGTTGGCAAGCAAAAAGATAGAGTTGGAAAACAATCGTTCGTCGAAACTCACTTTAAAGGAAAAAGGTAATGTTGAAAGGATGAAATTGGCTCAAGAGCAGGAGGAAAAAGACCAACAAGCTAAAAAGTTGACCAAAAAAGAGAAGGAGCTTTTAGCCAAATTAGAAAAAAATCAGAAGGCAGTGCGCACTCTTCAAAAATCTATAGAAGCTATTGTAGCTGAAGAAATACGAAGAGCCAATGAAGAAAAAGCTCGTATGGCTGCAGCCGGTAAGCCTGTTGACGCGGGTGCAACTAAGCCGGCAACTGCAGGTGTTAGCGCCAATTCAATGTCGATAACAGCCGAAGATATTGCACTTAGCGGAAGTTTTGCAAGCAATAAAGGCAGATTGCCTTCGCCACTTGATAGATGTTCAATTTTGATGAACTATGGCGAGCATCCGCACCCCGATTTTCAAGGCATTGTTGTGAAAAATAACGGAATAGACTTTTTATCAGTACCCAACGCCGATGTTAAAGCAGTTTTTGAAGGAACTGTGTCCAGCGTTATTTTCATCGCCGACCTTAATTATGTCGTCATTATCCGACACGGAAACTATTTATCGGTGTACTCAAACCTTAAACAGGCTTATGTTAAAAAAGGCGATAAGGTATCTATACGTCAGACAATCGGCGTTGCGGCAAATGAGGAAAACAACGCCAATAGTAAGTTGCATTTCGAGTTGTGGCACGGAAATAATGTCAATGACCCTGCAACATGGCTCAATATCTGACGTTTACAAACGTTATTAACAATGCATTGTGGAATAAATTAATTAAAACAAATAAATTATTCTTGTAAAATAATTAATTTTACCCAATCGTTAGTATTATGCTCATTGGTTTCGTAGGGAAACGATTTTATACTTTATATAAATTACTTTGTAAATCTTGTAAAACTGTTGAAAATAAATGATGAAAATTAAAAGTTATCAATTTGTAGTAATCTTGTTAGTGCTTTTAGGGTGTAGTTTTGTAGCACCTGCTCAAAATGTTAGTCCAATTTATCCCGATACATCGGCAAACACCTATTCACAGCTGATTTTTCAGGAAGATGACCTAATTATTGCTGCAATGGATAGCTTATATGCTTCAAAGTTTTTCGAGCAACAAAAGAATAAATATCAAGTACAAATTGAAAACAAATACGGCTTTTTGCCCGGACAAATTCCGCAATACCACGATTCGATTTATTATTACCGTATGCAAAAGCTGAACAATTCATCACCGATGAATTTGGTTTACAATTCAACAGTAAGGCAGTTTATAGATTTATACACACAAAAGAAAAGAGGAACAACCGCCAGAGTTCTGGGTTTGGCACACTACTATTTTCCCATCTTTGAGCAAATGCTTGACAAATACGACTTGCCTTTGGAGTTAAAATATTTAGCCATAGTTGAGTCGGCTTTAAATCCTGTTGCTAAATCTCGTGCAGGTGCAGGTGGTTTGTGGCAATTTATGTACAATACGGGTAAAATATATGGATTGAAACTTACATCTTTTGTCGACGACAGAAACGACCCGTACAAAGCTACAAAAGCAGCTTGCATGCATTTCATCGATTTGTATAACATATACAACGATTGGGATTTGGTTTTGGCAGCTTACAACTCAGGAGCAGGCAATGTTAATAAGGCAATCAGACGTTCGGGTGGTAAAAAAACTTTTTGGGAAATCAGAAGCTATTTGCCGCGAGAAACACGCAACTACGTGCCGGCTTTTATTGCAGTCAACTACGCAATGGCGTATTCGCAAGAGCATAACATTTACCCCCAAATGCCAAAATTGATTTATTCCGAAGTAGATACTGTTGTTGTAAATTTCCCTTTGTCCTTCGATTTACTTTCGCAACAGCTTGATATCAGCAATGCAGACCTGCAATTCCTTAATCCAACATATCGAAAGGATTTTATACCGGCATCCGAAAGCACTCCGTACACATTGGTGTTGCCTGTTGGTAAGTTAGGCGATTTTATTACCAACGAAAATAATTTTATGGCTTGTAGTCAGCAACTCAATTATCAGCAATACGCACAATATAATAAGGTTGAGTTGCGTAGCGTTGACGAAAGAATTACCCATAAGGTAAAAAAGGGTGAGAGCCTATCGGTTATTGCAAACAAGTACAAATGCTCGGTATCTAACTTGAAAAAATGGAACAATTTAAGAAGCAATACAATAAGGGTAGGTCAGCGTTTGGTAGTACATCGCAGAGTGAAAAGAGAAGTGCCTGTTCCACCAACGCCGGTGCCATCGCAATTTTTCGTTAAAAATGAAGAAACGACAGTCGATAGAAGCAGCGTAAACCAAGAGTTAGCTGAAGATTCCGACAGTGCACAGGAAGTTGACACCACTGATTTGAATATTACCGATGAATTTGTTTCCGATTCCGAAATTGTTGAAAATGCAAATGATGAAAGTATCGAGAATGCAGAAACTGAAGTTGTCGATAATGCAGATGCTGAAACAGTTGAGAATACTGATACAGAAACTGTAGAAGAAGAAAACATCGAGCAGCAAGTCGTTGAGTATGAGCATATAACTCAAGCAATAGAAGGCAAGTTCCACAAAGTAAAAAAAGGAGAAACCTTGAGTTTGATAGCTAAAAAGTATAATGTTTCGGTCAGCAACATTAAATATTGGAATTCTTTGAGCAGTAACAAAATATATGTGGGTCAGCGATTACGCGTAAATCCGCTCTCGCAAGTAGCTAAAGCTGCCAAACCTTCTGCTGGCACACAAACCAACGATACAAAACTTATTTTTTACAGCGTAAAACCCGGCGATACAATATGGAGCATTGCTCGGCAGTACAGCGGTATTTCAGTCGAAGATATTAAAAATTGGAACGATTTGCCTAACTCATCGATACAGGTAGGTCAGAAACTTAAAATAATACTTCCTAACACATAAACAGTAAACAAATAATATTATGAAAGTATTTAAAATTATTTTAGCAGTAGTTGTGGCATCATTGCTATTTTCGTGCAAAAGCGATCCCAAGGCAATTTCTTCCAAAGGAAAAGCGTACGAGATAGTTGTAGTAACCGACATAGAACCGTATCAAAGCTACTATTACAACGTGCTTAATCGCGAACTTAGAATTGAAATTCCGGGTTTACCCCAAGCGGAGCCCGAATTTACACTTGTCAATCTCAACGAATCTGCTTTCGACAAAATGTCTAAAGCTCATCACAATGTGTTGATTATCAAGCAGGATTCAAGCGTAAAAAAAACAGTTGTAAAAACTCGTGACGACGTGTGGGCATATCCGCAAAGAGTTATTTACATAACTGTGCCGGACAACGAAAATTTCGATGAGTACTTTACCACTTTTGCACCAAAGGTTCGCGAATTATTCAGAGAAGGTGAAATTATTCGTTCGCAAAAACTTATAGAGAAAGACCTTAATCCTGCGATTGGAAAACGCATTGCCGACAGCTTGGGAGTTGATTTAAAATTTACCAACAATTTTGGTTTTGGAGTTTTGAACAAAGAATTTTCGTGGGTGAGAATAGAAACAACCGCTAGTAGTTTGGGTATTTTGGTGTACGTTCAGCCATATACCGATACTTCGCAATTGAATTACGTCAAAATACTCGACTATCGCGACGAAATTACTAAAAAGTACGTCCCGGGTGCTATCGACGGCTCGTATATGATGATTGACAGACACAATATCAAGCCGATACAAAGTCAGTTGTACATAAATAACTATTACGCAATTGAAACCAAAGGTTTGTGGGTAACGTACGGCGACTTCATGGGCGGACCATTTGTAAACTACACACTGATTGATACTGTTAACAATAGAATTGTCAACATAGACGGATTTGTTTATAATCCAAGCGGTGATAAAAGAAATTATCTCAGAAGTCTTGAGGCAGTAGCCAAAACAGTCAGTTTTACAAAACTTGAAACGCAAGACTAATAAGCACCTGATTTTAATATCAAAACTTTATACAAAATTGAGTACAAGTAAATATTCTCCGTACAGAAGTTTTAATTACATTTGCATTGTAAAAACAAAAATGTGAACGAGCATAAGCAATATTTAGAAAGGTTATTTAAAAATTGGGCTAATCAAGACGTTTGTACCATAAAGCCACTTACAAACGCCGGCTCCGATAGACTTTATTTTCGCATAACGACTGAAAACAGCTCATACATTGGAGCGTACAGTCCCAATTCTAACGAAACAAAAGCATTTTTGTCGTTTACCGAGTCCTTTAAACAAGCAGGACTTCCCGTCCCCGAAATTTATAAAATTGGAGATAATTCCAATTATTATTTGCTTCAAGACTTAGGCGATACTTCGTTGTTGGACTTTCATCTGCAAACTGTAGGAAACAATAATGAACCTTCCGAAGAAACCAAAAATTATTACAAGCAAGCGCTTACTTTGCTTGCCGAATTTCAAATAGAAGGCAACAAACACATAGACTACAACTATTGTTATCCCGACAAAGTTTTTGATGCTAATTCGATGAAACAAGATTTGTATTACTTTAAGTACTATTTCTTGAAGTACCACAATGTTCCTTTCGACGAAAACTTGTTACATAAGGATTTTAAAACCTTGGTTTCGTTCTTATCGCAAGCGGACAACAATTACTTTATGTATCGCGATTTTCAGGCACGCAATATCATGATTTGCGACTCAAAACTCTATTTCATCGACTATCAGGGTGGACGAAAAGGTCCCTTAGCCTACGACTTGGTTTCTCTTTTGTACCAAGCCAAAGCGATGCTGCCTGATAGTTTCAAGAATGAATTAGTGAAACATTATCTAAGCGTTTTATCTAATAAAATCAACATTGATAAAAATATGTTTTACTCCGAATATAAACTTTTTGCTTTGATTAGGATTTTGCAAACACTCGGAGCATACGGCTACAGGGGATACATACAAAAGAAAACGCATTTTATGCAGAGTATTCCTTTAGCTCTTCAAAATCTGAAAAACTATTTGCAAAATGAAGACTTTGGCATCGATATTCCGGAGCTTAAAAAGAGTCTTAACTTATTGCTAAATCTGCAAAGTGAAATAAGTTTTACAAATATTTCCAACAAACTTACGGTCGAAATCAATAGTTTTTCTTACAAAAAGGGCTTACCACATGACTATACGGGCAATGGCGGCGGCTACGTTTTCGATTGCAGAGGTCTGCCAAATCCGGGCAGGTACGAGGAGTACAAAACGCTTAACGGTTTGGATACGGAGGTTAAGGAGTTTTTTGCCAAATATCCCGAAGTTGAGGAATATTGTCAGCAAATTATAAAAATACTCGCAAGCCATATCGGCAATTACAAAGACAGAGGTTTTACTAATTTGCAAGTCAATTTTGGCTGCACAGGCGGGCAGCACCGTTCCGTTTATATAGCTCAAAAAATCGCTGATTTTTTTAAAGCGGATAGCCAAATAATAGTCAAACTTTCGCATATAGAACAAAACATTTACAAATAGCCGATTATGAAAGCAATGATTTTTGCCGCAGGTTTGGGTACTCGATTAAAGCACCTTACGGAAAGCAATCCTAAGGCATTGGTTGCTATCAACGGAAAGCCGCTGTTGGAGTGGCAAATCAAGCATCTGCAAAAATTCAATATCTACGATGTTGTTATAAATGTGCATCATTTTGCCGATAAAATCATTGATTTTTTGTCGGAAAACGACAATTTTGGAAGTAATATTACAATTTCAAACGAAAGCGAACAGCTTTTGGATACAGGCGGAGGTTTGCTTTTTGCATCACGCTATTTCGATGATTGCGATTTAATTTTAGTTCAAAATGTTGATATAATTTGCGATATCAATTATCACGATTTTATTGAGTATCACAATAGTACCAATAATTTGGTAACTCTCGCCGTAGGCGATAGAAGCACCAATCGAAAGTTTATGGTTGATGAGGATAATTACCTTGCCGGTTGGACAAATCAACTAACAGATGAAAAAATTTTTATGACTGACAAACTTAATAATAGTCGGCTCTTGGCTTTTTCGGGAATACAAATTATCGATAAAAAATTTATTAGCATGATAAATTTAAAAGGCAAGTTTTCCATTATTGATGTTTATTTGCAACCATTTTTTTATAAAAAAATCGGAACTTATGAGCATAGTATCGAAAACTGGTTGGATGTAGGAAAACCCGAAAACATCGCAGCTGCCAGTGAATTGATAAATAAAATTTATAAGTAATTGCTTTTATGACCAAGTTTTTAAAAAAAGTTGCCGAACATATTCTAAACAATGATGCTGTTTTATCAAATTCGGTAGTTGTATTACCAAATAGGCGTGCCATTGTGTATTTGAAGCAATATTTTTCGGAAATGATAGACAAACCGACTTGGTTGCCGCAAATGTTGTCATTGGAAGACTTTGTCGTTTCGCATTCAGACTACAAAAGTGCCGATAAACTCACGCTTTTGGCTCAGTTGTATTTTTCGTACAGGCAGTCAAACAGCAGCTACACCGCGACTTTCGGCGAGTTTTTGAATTGGGGAAACGTTTTGTTAAACGACTTTGACGAAATCGACCAGTATTTAGCTGATGCTGTAAAGCTGTTCAAAACATTGACCGATATTAAAGTCATAGAAGAGCTAAATTTAGATTATGAAAATGTCACACCTTTTCAAGAACAATACATAAAATTCTTTTCTTCGTTTGCCGATTGTTACACTGCTTACGTTTCGAATTTGAAAAGCAAAAATATTGGTTATTGGGGTATGATAATACGCAATTTGGTTGAGAATTTAGACGATGAAACTTTTGGTAAATACGATAAAATATACTTTGTGGGCTTTAATGCTCTCACTCCAGCCGAAGAAAAACTAATTAAAACTTTGCATGAGCAAAATAAAGCCGAAGTGCTGTTCGATGCCGACAATTACTACATGGACGACGATAACCAAGAAAGCGGCTACTTTTTGCGACAGTATTATAAAAACAAACCTTTCGGCGAATTCAAATGGATTGAGAATAACTTTTCGGAAATAGAGAAAAACATAGAGGTTTATCTTGTTTCATCAAACACTTCACAAACCAAGTATGCAGGACATTTCTTAAACGATTGGATACAAAAAGGATTAGACGAAAACTCAACCGCACTCGTTTTGCCTGACGAAAATTTGTTGTTACCTATGCTAAATTCACTTCCCGATAGCATCAGCAAATTCAATGTTACCATGGGTTATCCTTTTGCAAATACTTCGGTTTACAGTTTTGTACTCGCGATTGCAACAGTCTTTTATCAGGCGTATTCAGTTGTTCAACATAAGTCGGAATCCGACGAAAAAACAAAACCCGAATTTTTGTCAAAACTTGTTACCGATTGGCTCAACAACAATTTGATGAATGTGCTGAGAAACAAGGACTCGGACATTGAAGCCATTGAAATTAAAGATTTTAAAATAGGCGCGAATTATTTGCAAGAAATTATTTTAAAATACTTCGGCAACTATGACCTTAGCTTCAACGCTGATTCATTTGCCGAAAATTCTTTGGAAGCTATCAAGTACATTATAAAGCTTTTAGAGCTTATTTATACGCAGTCGGAGCAGCAAGATAATAATTTGTTTTCGGAGAAGATTATTAAGTCGGATACGAGAGAGTACATCGCTTTTGCGATATTAAAACTGAATGCTTTGGTCGATATCCTGACTGAAAACAATCTTAATATTGAGTATTCGTCGTTGTTGAATATCATTGATATTCATCTGAGACAAGCCAGCATTCCCTTTGAAGGTGAACCTTTGCAAGGAGTTCAAATATTGGGAATGTTAGAAACCCGACTCTTAGATTTCGACAACATAATAATGCTATCGCTTAACGAAGGTTCTTTGCCGAAAAACACTCTGAACGATACATTTATACTTTATTCGTTGCGAAAAGGTTTCGGATTGCCTGATAAATCGCAGAAAAACTCAATATTTGCTTATCATTTCTACCGACTTTTACAAAGAGCCAAAAATGTTATAATGTTTTATGTGGAAACTTCGGCAGGCGAAATTTCCGCCAAAGAAAAAAGTCGTTTTATTACACAATTGTTTTACGAACTTCCTTACAAAAACACTAAAATTAAAATCGCCGAAAATTTTATAACTGACCAAGTCGACTATGTTGAGCCTACGCTTCGCAGACAAGAAAAGACCAAAGAACTAATGGAGATTTTATACTCCAAGTTTGAAAGCGGATTGTCGGCATCATCTTTAAATACCTACATTGAATGTAGTTTGAAGTTTTGCTACGAATATTTGCTGCGACTAAAATCAAAATCCGATTCGGATGTTGTTCAGATTGGCTATTCGGAGCTTGGTACAATAGTCCACGAAGCTCTGAAAACAATTTACTCACCTTTTGTTGGAAAAAAAATCAATAGTAATGTTTTGTTTTCGGAGATTAATAATGTTCCCAAGTATATAACCAACGCAATTGACGATAAATTTGTAAAGGTAAACCACGAGCAAGGTATAAATTATCTTGTAAAAAAAATAGCTGTAAGATATGTTGAAGAATTTGTTAGATCACAAGCTATTTTTACACAAAAAAACGATATTTATTTAATATCTGTTGAAGATGGGCTGACAGCCAAACTAAATGTCGAACTTCCAAATACTGATAAAACCGTGGAAGTTAACTTGTTTGGAATTATCGACAGAATTGACAAAACCGACGGAGAAGTGCGAGTTATTGATTACAAAACAGGACCAGTTAAGTCGTCGGATATTAGCGTTAAAGATTTTGAAGAATTTACAAACAGTAAAAAAAGCAAGGCATTCCAACTAATGTTTTACGCGCTGCTTGTCAGCGAAAATAAAATCGTTGAGGGCAATTTCACAATCGGTAATATCAGTTTTGTAAAATATAAAAGCGATTACATAAAAGCCAATATTTTAGACGATTACGATATTAATGCTGAAAAAATCAACAATTTTAAAGATGTTATCGGAAGCGTAGTCTTAGAAATGATAAACCCCAACGTTGATTTTATTGCAACTGAAGATACAAAAGCATGTAGAAACTGCGACTACGCTAGTATATGCGGCAGATTTCAGTAAATTGTTGAATATTTTTAGTAATCGAAATTATTTAGCTTTTTTATTGTTGGAAGTCAATTATTGGGATTGCAAAACGCTTTCATTATATTTCTGATAATCAACATTTTAAATGCGTAAATTAATTTTAAGTTAAAAATAAAATTTAAAAATGCTTGTTATTTACGAAAAAGGAGTATATTTGCAAGTCCAATTTGAAACGGTTCGGTAGTTCAGTTTGGTTAGAATACGTGCCTGTCACGCACGGGGTCGCGGGTTCGAGTCCCGTCCGGACCGCAAAACCACAAAAAGTGTCGCAATACCAAAGTTGCGACACTTTTTTTTTAGATTATTTTTCGTATAAATAGCAAATATTACAGATATACATGTAATAATTTGAAATTTTATTGTTTATTTTATGTATAAGTGCAGAAAAGCTTTTAATCAGCATTTACAGTTGATTAAATTTGCTTATCGTACTGGCTTACATATCGTAGGCGCCGTAACTCCAAATTCATAACTAAACACGCAACCAATAGCTTCATTTTACTTTTCCCACAGATTTTTTGTCTTCAGACCTTTTATATACTATTCAGATAATCTTCCAATTTCCACGCAGATATATGTTCAATTCCTTCATGAGTGGGTATTTTGTAATCATCCATACTTACTACAAACTTATCAAAATTATCATCTATGAGCTTTAATGAACGGTACTCTCTCTCCATTGTATGCTCTTCGGTAAGATTGAGAGTTACCTGTAAATAGAGCTTTTTGTCGCCTTTTATTGCCACAAAATCAACTTCCGTATCTTTTATTGTTCCCACATAAACTTGGTATCCAACACGTCGCAAGCTCAAATAAACTGCATTTTCCAAAAGATATCCAATTCCGTATCCGTAGCCGGCATAAAGATAATTTCGGTAGCTTAAATCATTCAAATAGTATTTGCTGTTGCCTGAAATGGTGTCTTTGCCTTTTATGTTGTATCGCTCGGCACGATGAATAAGAAATGAACTTTCCAAATAACTAATATACGATGAAAGCGTTTCGTAGTTCGTTTTTCGCTTTTTGGATGCAAAATAATTTATGATGTTTGTTATCGAGATTAGATTTGATGCAGTGTTTACCAAATAAACAAACAAATCATCTAATAGCTTTACATCTTTTACATTATATCTTGATACTATATCACGCAACATCACAGTGTCTTTAATGGAAGACACGTAATTTTGTTTCATTTCATCACTAGGTAAATTAAATAGTTCAGGTAAAGCTCCGCTTTGAAGGAATTTTTTATAACTATCACTGCCTTTTTCTTGTTGTGTAACTCCGCAAAATTCAATATAACTATATGGAAATACTTCAAATTCAACGTATCGACCCGACAATAGTGTGGCTAATTCTCCGGAAAGTAGCTTGGAATTTGAACCACTGATAAAAAGTTCACAAGGTTCTGCAAAGTCTTGAGAGTGAGAGTTTACAAAGCGTTCCCATTCTTCAATATATTGTATCTCGTCAATAAAAATATAGACTTTACCATTAGGATTTAGTACTTCTCTATATGCTTTGTACAATTGTTCTAACTCTACGGCACTTCGTAAAGTTGATAGCTCTATATATTCTTTGTTTATGTATAGAATATTTTCATTTTGCACACCTGCAGATATTAACTTGGATGCAATTTGACGTAATATGTAGCTTTTACCCGCACGACGTTGTCCGACAAGTACTTTTACTAACTTATTGCCTACGTATTGACCTATTTTATCTGTATAAAATGTACGTGGATAACCTATATCTATAGTATTATTATTCCAAAAATTGTACTTCCTTATTGAGTTAATTATTTCAATCATGGTTGAATATTTTTTGCAAATATAAATATTTTCAAACACACTTGAAAATATTGTCGAATTTTATTCTTTTTTTTCATAAATTATTAAATTTGCTTACCGCACTGGCTTATATATCATTGGCAATGTCAACTTAGGATTCTAAGATATTGTAATCGCTATGTTCCGTTTATTTTATTTATAGCAAACTATTTTTTTAATTAAACCTAGCTATTGCATTGATAGGTCGTTACGGTATGTACTCCGATAGCAATATAATTCCAAATTAAAAACCAAAATCAAGACGACATTTTATTATTATTTATATCTTTACAAAAAAATTGTACAACATAAACACTACAGATAATGAAAAAATCGTACATACTTCTTTCGTTTTTAATCATTTTACAAACCTTAGCTTATTCTCAAGAAGATTTAAGCAGTTATGTTAATCCGCTTATTGGTACTGGTGCGCATGGTCATACGTACCCGGGAGCTACTGTTCCTTTTGGTATGGTTCAGCTTAGTCCCGACACTCGCCTTGAAGGATGGGACGGCTGTGGAGGTTACCATTACACCGACAAATACATTTACGGTTTTAGTCATACGCACTTAAGTGGTACAGGTGTTCCAGATTACTGCGATGTACTTATTGCTCCTTACAACGGAGAAATTGTCTGGAACAACGGAGCAGATGGTAAAAGAGGTTATGGGTCGCAGTTTAGCCACGACAACGAAGTAGCAAAAGCCGGACATTACAAAGTTTTGCTAAGCGATTACGATATTAACGTCGAACTAACTGCTACCAAAAGGGTTGGTATGCACAAATATACGTTCAACAATAATTCCGAAAAAAATATTTTGATAGACCTTTTTCACCGCGATGAGGTTCTAAGTTCAAGTCTTAAAGTCATTGATAACAAGACCATAGAAGGCAAACGAATATCACGTTATTGGGCTAAGGAGCAACATGTTTATTTTGTAATAAAATTTTCGGTTCCATTTACCGAAATCGTTTTTTCTGACGATAACAAAACCATAGAAAATATTACTGAAATCGGCGATAGTAAAAACCTTAAAGCATGTTTACGTTTTGACGAAAGTGTAGGCAATCAAATACTTGTAAAGGTGGGTTTATCGGCTGTTAGCACACAAGGAGCGATGAACAATCTTAATGCCGAACTGCCGCATTGGGATTTTGAAAAAGTTGTAGCTGATGCTAAAAACATGTGGAACAAAGAGCTTTCAAAAATCGTGGTAGAAGGTGGTACACACGACCAAAAGGTTGTTTTTTATACTGCACTTTATCATACAATGGTTTGTCCGAATATTTATATAGATGTTGATGGAAAATACAGAGGTATGGATTTGAAAGTCCACAACGATATTGATTTTGATAATTACACTGTGTTTTCCTTGTGGGATACTTACAGGGCTTGGCATCCGCTAATGACTATCATTGACCAAAAACGCACTCTCGACTATATAAAAACTTTTTTAAATCACTACGACAAAGGCGGACTGCTTCCGGTGTGGGAATTATCGGCTAACGAAACCTTTTGTATGATTGGCTATCATTCGGTTCCGGCAATTGTTGATGCTTACTTTAAAGGAATTAACGACTTTGATACAAAAAAAGCATTGGAAGCTATGCAAACAAGTGCTTTCAGAAAGGGAAATAAAGGTCTGAAAGCTCTACATGAAAAAGGTTTAATTGAAATAGAAGATGAAGCCGAAGGCGTTTCCAAAACTCTTGAATACTGCTTCGATGATTGGTGTATAGCCATGTTTGCCAAGTCGTTGGGAGATAATGATGTTTATAAAAACTTTATCCAAAGAAGTCAGAATTATAAAAATGTTTTCGATACTCAAACAGGTTTCATGCGTGGCAAAACCAATGGAGGTTGGGTTAGTCCATTTTCACCATGTGAAGTAAATGCCAACTATACCGAAGCAAACTCTTGGCAGTACAGTTTTGCACCTGTTCACGATATTAGCGGATTAATAGATTTGCACGGCGGCAAAGCCCAACTTGCAAATAAATTGGATATGCTTTTTGCAGCCGATGAAAAAACCACAGGCAGAGAACAAGTTGATATCACAGGTCTAATAGGGCAGTACGCTCAAGGCAACGAGCCAAGCCATCACATTGCTTATCTTCATAATTACGTATCCGAACCATGGAAAACACAATATCGTGTAAACGAAATTATGACTACCATGTACACAAATTCGCCCGAAGGACTAATAGGCAACGAAGATTGCGGACAGATGTCGGCTTGGTTTGTGTTTTCGGCTATGGGATTTTATCCGGTTACGCCCGGAGCCGATTACTACGCCATTGGAACTCCTTTATTCGATAAGGTTACAATTAATCTTGAAAATGGTAAAAAGTTCGTTATTTCCGCTTCGCGTGATAACACCAACGATTTTTATGTGCAAGATGTGAAAATCAACAACCGTAAGCACAGAGCGTCTTACATAAAACATAATACCATTATGAAAGGCGGCGAAATGAAGTTTACGCTTGCAAATGAACCTAATAAAAATTGGGGTGTTGGCAAGAAAAATGAGCCGGTAACTTCTGTAACCGACGAGATTATTTTGCCTGTACCCGCACTTAAATCATCGCCAAAATCGTATAAAGACTCGTTGGTGCTTAACTTTGTCGAGATCCCCGATGTTGATATTTATTACTCTATCGAACGTAACGATAAGGTCGAGTTTCCCGTAAAATACCAAAATCAAATTGTAATTAAAGATGATTACGCCAAACTTCATTTTTATGCCCAAAAAGGCAAATTAACGTCTAAAACAATTACTTCAGAATATTATAAACTGAACGACGACAGAGATATAACACTATTGATTGAGCCTGCTAAACACTACTCATCAGGCGGTTCCTTAAATCTTATGGATAATATCAGATGTGTTCCCGATTTTAGGGTCGTTGGTTGGTTAGGTTTTCAGGAAGATGATTTTGAAGCAATTGTTGAGTTCAAAAAACCCAAAACCTTCAATACTGTTGCAACCGGATTCCTTTCTAACGAAAACGCTTGGATATTTTTGCCGACTAAAGTTGAATATTATATTTCTGACGATGGCGTTAATTATCAACTGTTAGGAGAAGTTCCTAATGAATTTCAGATAGTTGACGAAGCCAAAACTTACGATTTTGCCCTAACTCGCAAAAAAAGCACTACCGCACGATATGTAAAAGTAGTGGCTAAAGCAGTTGGCAAATGCCCTTCGTGGCATAAAGGAGCGGGTGGTAAGTGTTGGCTGTTTACCGATGAAATCATTTTCAAATAGAAAAATAATAAATCGTGAAACTTTAAAATTATAGAAAAATGAAAAAATTATTACTATTAATCATCGCTTCGGCTTTGCTTTTTTCGTGCAATAACCAACAAAAGCTGATTAAAAACAAAGAACTAAAAAAGGATATTAGTAATATGCTTTTGGTTCAGAAAGAACTTGCCAAAGGTCGCGAACAAGAGCTTTTTTCGGTTTTCGATGAAGATTTAACTCTTGCCGAAAGACAAGCAATGGAGTACTTGTACGCATATATGCCTTTAAGCGATTTAGCTGATTACGACGGAAAATTTTTCCTAAGCAATGTCAGAACTTCGTTGAAAGCACTTGACGAAATGCCTTGGGGAAAGAACATTCCCGAAGATGTTTATTTGCATTACGTCTTGCCTATTAGGACAAACAACGAAAATCTTGACGATTTCAGAACCCTGATGTACCCCGAGCTTAAAGAGCGTATAGAAGGTATGACCATGCACGATGCCGCACTTGAAATTAATCATTGGTGCCACGAAAAAGTTAATTATCAGCCAGGCGATGCTCGCACAAGTTCGCCGCTTGCAACAATGAAAACTTCTTTCGGAAGGTGCGGCGAAGAATCCGTCTTTACTGTGGCTGCTATGCGTGCTGTATGTATCCCTGCACGTCAGGTTTACACTCCCAAATGGGGTCATACCGACAGTAATCATGCTTGGGTAGAAGTGTGGATTGACGGCACCTGGTATTATTTGGGAGCTTGCGAACCCGAACCCGAATTGGATATGGGCTGGTTTACCGAACCCGCACGTAGAGCAATGCTCGTCCACACAAGAGCTTACGGAAAATATTCAGGTAAAGAAATGGTAATTACCGACGAAAAAAGATTTTCCGAATTAAATGTTACCGACAAATACGCTCAAACCGCCGATATAGTTATTAAAGTTGTGGAAGACGACCTAAAACCCGTCGCATCTGCCGATGTTGAGTTCGGATTGTACAATTACGCTCAGTTTCATACCATTGCTAAGAAAATTACCGATGATGGCGGTTATGTAAATTTCAATTCAGGAATGGGCGATATGCTAATATCTGCTTCGCACAAAGAGAAAGGATTTGGCAGCACAGTTGTCAGAATGGGCGAAGCTGATACTGTTGTTGTTACTATTAACAATACGTTCCCAAAATCAGATTTAGTATTTGATGCTTATCCTCCAATAGAAAGAACACCTTATCCGCCAAAGGTTTCCGACGAACTTGTTAAACAAAATGAAAAGCGTCTTGCTTACGAAGATTCTATCAGAAACAGCTATATAGATACTTTTGCCGATTCGGCATTTGTGGCAAAATTTGCAGCCGAAAACGGTTATCCTGAACAACTCTTATCGCCTATATTTAAAGAATCTTACGGTAATTGGGAAAGCATAGCCGAATTTTTGAAACAAGTAACTTTCGAAAATAAAACTTGGGCTGTAAGATTGTTGCAAAATGTTAGCAATAAAGATTTGAGAGACACGCCACAGCAAGTATTGGAAAATCACTTGAATTACGGTTTAAAATACACAGACAAATATCCGAAAAATGAGCCCGAAATGTATGCCAAATACGTGTTAAGTCCTCGTATTGAGTACGAACTTCTAACCCCGTGGCGTAACTATTTGCAAGAGGCTTTTCCCAAAGATTTTGTTGAAAAGTATAATTTAGACGAGGAAGTACTTATTAAGTGGATAAACGACAATATAGTATTAAACACCGAAGCCAATATGCACTCACGTGCTCCGCTAAGTCCAATTGGAGTGCATAAACTAAAAGTTGCCGATACTCGCTCGGTTAATATTTTTTACGTTGCTGTTGCACGCTCATTAGGTCATATGGCAAGAGTTAACAAAGAAACAGGCACTCCTCAATATTACGACGGAAAAAAATGGATAAACGTTAGCTTTTATAAAGATGATAGCAGCAAAGAAGACAATGCCGAAAGGGGTTATATTGTGTTTAAAAACGAAGATAAGAGTACAGACCCCAAGTATTCTACTAATTTTACAATTGCTCGACTGATAGATAATCGTTTCAGGACTGTAAGCTTTGATTCCGGTAAACCGCTTAGCGAATTCGATTATCCTGTTGAAGTTGAATCAGGAAAGTACAGATTAACCACCGGAAACCGACAAACCGACGGTAGCGTTCTTTGCAATGTTACTTACTTTGAAGTTTTGCCAAAGGAAATAAGTGTTGTAAATGTTGTTATTAGGCAAAATACAGAAAAACCTGAAGCTATTGGTGCAATATCTAACTTAAACCATGACTTAACCGAATTGTATTCGGAAGAAAAAGTTAATGTTAATGAATTGATTGGCGAAAATATTTCTTTATTCTTATGGTTAGATCCTTCAAGAGAGCCGTCGCGTCACGTTTTAAAAGATATTGGTGATTTGAATAACATCATTGACAGCGAAAAAGCAAATGTAATTTTTGCTCTCGGAAGCGTGCAAGAAGGCAAACAAATCAACAAAGACAATTATCCCAACTTACCCAAAAATGCAAAATACGTAGTTGACAATGATTTTGTGTTTTTAAAAGAAGTTGAAAATGTTATGAAACGCGAAGTCAAGCACAACATGCCAATTATTATAATACTACAACCCAACGGCGAAATTTATTATTATTCCGAAGGATATAGAGTTGGTGTTGGCGAAGAGCTTGGTAAGGAGTTGTTAAGAATGAAGTAATTAGTTCTGAGTCAGGAGTTCTGAGTTTCTGAGTTAGGAGTTCTGAGTCAGGAGTATTGAGTTCTAATACTCGTAACTCGAAACTCATAACTCGGAACTCCTCTACTTCGTCTATTGCTTAATTACTTCTAACAACTCAACTTCAAAAATTAGAGTTGATGCTTCGGGAATATTACCGGTTTTATGGTCGCCGTAAGCCAATTCCGAAGGGATATAAAAAATAAAATGAGCTCCGGGTTTCATAAGTTGCAGACCTTCCGTCCAACCTTTAATCACTCTGTTTAAAGGGAACTGTGTAGGTTCGCCCCTGTCGTATGACGAGTCAAATTGCGTGCCGTCGATTAAAGTGCCTTTGTAATGAACTTTTACAATATCGGTAGCACTTGGACTTTCGCCTTCGCCTTGTTTTATTATTTTATATTGTAGTCCGCTTTCCGTAACAATAACACCGTCTTTGGCTTTATTAGCGTCTAAAAAATCTTGTCCTAATTTTTTATTTTTCTCGATGTTTTCTTTGGCAAGTTCTTCCTGCTTTTTCATCTCTTTCTGTTGCCATTCCATCATTATGTTTTGAATTTGTTGAACGCTAAAAAGCGTATCGTAACCGTTATGACCGGCTTTCAGACCTTCAATCAAGGAACTTAAATTTATTTCTATTCCGTTATTTTTAAAATTTTTGGCAATATCTGCACCAATTATGTAGCTAATTGTATCTTGGTTGGTGCTTAGCATTACGGTAGGAATTTCAGTCTTAGCTCTCTTGTTTTTCTTTTTAAAAACCTGAGAGTATGTTTTTGGAGATAGGGCTAAAAAAATTACTGCAAAAATTACTAATACTATACTATATCTTTTCATTTCAAAAGTGTTTAATTATTAAATAAATTCAGTGTCACAAAAGTATAACAATCGATAAATATTAACGATTTAATGTTGTTAAAATTATTAAACAACCACAACATCTTGGTCGGCGATGTAACCTAAGTTTTTCATGTAGCAATATATACGAGCTACAGTTAAAACATCCTGATTGCAGTAATTTACAATTCTTTCCAAATTCTTTTCTTTGTAATAAACATCTGCAACCATGCTTCCGTCAATATCCGATTTCGGTGTTGGTATATTCATAATGTAAGCCAAGAGCTCCAACGAAGTGTAATTTTTGTAATCGCCGAACTTCCACATTTCCATAGTGTCTAAATGGTTTACTTCCCAAGGCTTTTTGCCGCTATTGTCCAGAACTCTTGGTAATTTTATCTTATGAATAATCATTCGTCGCGAAATATACGGGAAGTCGAACTCTTTGCCATTGTGGGCACAAAGTTGGGTATTGCTTTTGTTGAAATAATTGTTAAGCAAAGCTGCGAAATCAGTAAGTATAACCTTTTCATCGTGTCCGGCAAAACTTTTTATTCTGAACTGATCATTTGCGTAGTAACCCACAGAAATACAAATAATTTTACCAAATTCGGCGTAAATACCCGCTCGCTCGTAATTATAATTTTGGTCGTCTTCAGGATTATTATCCTTGTAATACCTCAATTGTTGCGACTTTTTTTGCCATAAAACTTTTTCTTGTTCGTTGAGCAAATCAAATTCCGAACAATTGGGAACGGTTTCTATATCCAGAAATAGAATGTTTTTGATACTGTCCATAATCTTGTTTTTTTTATATTTCTCTACAAATTTATAAAATTTCGGGTTTTTAAACACTGTTTTACAGATAATTATTATATTTGTAGGAAATAATGTAAACTGAAAAATTATAATATTATGAAAAAAATTACAAAAATTAGCTTATTTATTATTGGAGTTTTGTTCCTGTTTTTTTCGTGTAAATCGCCCGAAGATGAACAAACTCCCGTTATTGAAATCTTATCGCCTGTTATAAATGAAGCTTTCTTAACTAGCGACACTTTGAAATGCGACATAAATATCAAGTTTGCATCAGGCGAAAGCAGTTTAAAAATCGTGATCGTTGATCAAAACTCGCAAGTGGTTGCGGTTCTCGAGGATATGCGTGTAATTGATGAAGAGTTCAACTACAAAAATTCATTTCCTTTGAATAAATACAATTTTACAGGCGGACCGTACACTTTCAAAGTTTTGTTGGTTAGCAACGGCAGAAATCATTACCAAGTCGTCAATATTTATATTGATCCCGATGAAGTTGGTAAAACTATTATTAATGTTGTTAAGCACATGAGCAACACCGAATATGAGGTAGGATGCTATGGCGACAGTTTAAAGTATAATAAGTACTTTGATTATAATGGACGTATTATAGCTGCAGAGTTCGATAATAGCGTTAATCAAATTTATTTTAACACGGGAAGTTTAGACGGAGTAAAAGCTTACAATTATTCTACAGGGAATTTATTACATAGTATTATACCAGATAATATCTCAGGTTTCGAAACATTTTTTACTACCATGAATTTTATTCATCCAACTTTATATGTTGGCGATAAGAACCCATGGTCGGTAAAAGGATATGCTTCAAACGGAATGTTGGTATTTTCTACAATAAACTCCACAATTCCAATTTCAGATTCGGAAACGGTTAATTGTATTACCGAAACCAACGATTACGTGGTTTTTGCAAATAAGAATAAATATATGAGCAGTTCTAAACTTTATGCAGTGTACAAGAACGGCTATTCGTCCGTAGATGTTCTTCTTTGCGAACAAGAACCATACATGGTATCGGGTATTAGCGGAACCAACACAGCACTAGTTTTTGCAAAAAATCAGAACGACACTTATGTTATGCTTTACAGTCCGTACCATCACAAACTTGAGCAGCTGTACATATTAAACGATCAAACTGTTTCAAACGTTATAAAAACAGACAATATTTATATTTTCGCTACCAATCAAGGTGTGTACAGGTATGTAATTGGAAATACTGCGCCTTCGCTAATTGCCGATATCAAATCAGACAACACATTACTGACAAGAATTGACGAAGTGAGTTTTTTAGCCTGCGACGGATATACATTCTATTTGTTCGGCACGCTGAATAATCACATTTACAATCAGTGGACTTCTAACGACTCAATAGTGGCTCTTAGTAGTATGATTGTTAGGTGATTTGATATTATTTTCCTGTAAGGTGATCGAAATAGTAGCTACTCTCGATGGTTCCGTAACTTTGTACAACAACGAAGTCAATCAGCATTATCATTCAGTAAACGGTGCTGTTTCCGAATCAATGTTGGTTTTTATTGAATACGGATTTGATTTTTGTGCCAAAAATTCAAAAGCTATCAACATTTTGGAAATCGGATATGGAACAGGACTTAATATTTTACTTACTTTGAATAGAATTAGACACTCGTCTGATATAACAGTAAAATATGATGCTGTCGAAGCTTTTCCCTTGCAAAACAGTATTATTAGTTCGGTGTTATCAAGTGCCAAGATAAGCCAAGCAGATATAGAAACGTTTTACAGAATAGGTCAAGCCAAACCTTACGAACTTGATAAAAACTTTACTCTGACTAAAATTCACAAAACCGTGCAAGATGTTACATTGCCCGACAATTTCTACAATCTGTTATATTTCGATGCATTCGACTACATGGCTCAGCCTGAAATGTGGAGCGAACAAGTTTTTACAAAACTCTACAAAGCTATGGATAATGGCGGCGTGCTTGTAACGTACTCGTGCAAGGGTATTGTTAAGCAAAACTTAAAGCAGTCGGGATTTGTTATTGAAAAACTACCCGGACCTGCAGGTAAACGCGAAGTACTCAGAGCAATAAAACCATGATATTATGATTTCAAACATTCTAATTGCCGATGGTGCAACAGGAACGTACTTAGCAAATGAGTTGAACAATAGTGAAAACGTTCAGCTAACTGATTTGCTTAACATAAACAATCCCGAATTGGTTAAAAAAGCACACGACAATTATTATAGAGCAGGAACCAATATAATAAAGACTAACACTTTTAATTCGCAGTATGTGAGTTTGAATAAATACAGTTTTGGCAATAAGTTTGAAGAAATTAATCGCTTAGCCGCCAAATTTGCCACCGATTGCAGAGATAAATGGAATGCACTAACTCCTAATATTGTTCGTTACGTTGCCGGAAATATAGGTGCAACTGATTTTTGTGTAGATAAAGCAAAAGCCGAGAAACTAAAATTAAATTATATTTCGCCTTCTGGCTACGAAGGCAGTTGTTTTAAGCAAGCCGAAATACTAATTAGTGCCAAAGTCGATTTTATTTGGTTGGAAACATTTTTCATCTCCGAAAATACAGAAATTGCCTTAAATGCTGCAAAAAATGCTTTTGAAAAGTTAAATACAGAACCAAAAATCATTATTACCTTTTCTGTAAATCAGGCAGGCAATGCCTTAATTGATAACACATCTTTAGAAAACGTAGCCGAGATTTTAAAAAAGTTTCCTATAATGGCTTGTGGTGTAAACTGCAACTACGTATATTCGACTTTAAATAATTTTCTGACTAACATGTCGGCACTTGTAGA
This sequence comes from Lentimicrobiaceae bacterium, assembly GCA_033809755.1. GTDB lineage: Bacteria > Bacteroidota > Bacteroidia > Bacteroidales > UBA4417 > UBA4417. Next base: position 73,816 of record JAPXLB010000006.1, on the reverse strand, counting down.
TATTCCGCTTGTAATTTCGCCTTCGGCAGGTATTATTGGCGAAGACGGCAATTTTTCAATGTCGGCAAAGCAAATAGCCGAAATGCTTTTTGAATTTAGCAAAAATTACAATGTAAAGATAGTTGGAAGCTGCTGCGGCTCAACGCCGGAATATACCAAAGCTATTGCTGATTTGCTCAAGTGTGTTTAATTCGATATCTGCTGTTGTGTAGCCTGATTCTCCGCCTCAATAACAACAAGTTTGGCTATAACTTCGTCGTAAATATTTTCCAAAGTTTTAAGTTTCGACGAATAGTACGACAAACTCTTTTGCAATACTTCGGGAGTGGTGTTGTGCTCTTCAAAAACAGTAGAAAAAACGGCTCTATTCCACAATGTGTCGCTTTTGCCCGCCAAAACTAAACTGTCCTTCGAAGTGTGAATGTAAGAATTAGTAATGTACAAGTCGGTGAGCAGATTTACAACCTCCTTTTCGGGAAGTATGTTTTGTCGCTTTCTTTCCCAATATCCACACGAAACTGTGAGTATTGCCAACAGTAATATTATTAATGACTTTGTACGCAAATGCAATTATTTTTTCGATTTATTTTTAATTCGATATTCTTCGTTTAGTTCTTTCAAAACTTTGTCGGTAATATCAAGCGTATCGTTTGCCAACAGCACGTTCCCGCCTTTATTGATGCCGAGAATGTAATCGAATTTATAGTTATTGTTATATCTGCTCAAAAAGTTCATAACCGTATCAATGAGTGCAATATTGAGCTCCAATTCTTCTTTTTGCAACTGCAACGAATATTGTTCTTGCAATTTGTAAATGTCTTGTTGCTTTTGCATAATCTGAGCGTATATTTCTTGAGCACTTTCGTTGCTAATAGTTTGCTTCTGAACTTGTTCTTCAAAGTATGCAACTTCTTTTTCCAAAACTTTCATCTTTGAAGTAATATCGCTTTCATATCTCTTCGTTTTACTTTCGAGTTGCTCGTGCATTTCTTTAACCAACGAATAGTTTTGCAAAATGCTATCGTTGTTGATATAAGCAATCTTAAGACCGCCGCTGCTGCTTAATTTACTGTGGGTTAAGTCGATTTTATCAGTTTTTGTTCCAATTTGCAGTATAAGCAAAACAATAACACCCACCAGAGCAATAATGCTTATGATAAGTGCAGCTAAACTTTTATTGTCTTTCTTGTTTGTGTTTTGTTCGATGGTAGTATCTATCTGATTGTCATTGATTGGATTTTCGGGTGTATAATTATTTGTTAGGTCAGTCATACTATACAATTATTATTTATTATTTTTTATTTAGTTACCAATTTCAGAAATATATTTAACCCTCATAAGTCTGATTTCCTCTTCAGTAAATTCATTTTCGCCTAATGCAACGTGAGCTTCTTGTACCGAATCGGTTGTCGCATTTTGGAAGTATTCAATAATTTCCTCTTGGTGATAAGGGTCTATTACTTCGTTGATATAATAACTTATATCTATTTTCGTACCCGAATCAACAATAGATTCAATTTCGGTCAAAAGCTCATCGAAGCTCAAGTTTTTAGCTATAGCAATATCATCCAACGATTTACGTCTATCTATATTCTGAATAATATAAATTTTCTGTCCCGACTTGTTTGCAACAGTTTTAACAACCAAGTCCATAGGACGTGTAATATCGTTTTCTTTAACGTAGTTGCTAATAAGGTCTAAAAACGGCTGAGCGTATTTTTGAGCTTTACCTTGCCCAACTCCTGTAATTTGCTGCATTTCTTCCATTGTTATAGGATATTGTATAGTCATATCTTCCAACGATGGATCTTGAAAAATAACAAATGGTGGGATATTCTCTTTTTTAGCCATGTTTTTTCTCAAATCTTTGAGCATGGAAAACAGCACTTTATCGGTTGATCCGGAACTTCCGCCTCCGGCTCCAATAATGTTATCGCTGTCGTTATCGTCTTCAGTGGTATCTTCTGTAACCATGATAGAATAAGGTGTTTTGAGATATTTGTGCCCGGCAGGAGTAACCTTAAGTATTCCGTAGTTTTCGACATCTTTTGTAATGAGCTCTTCAACAAGCATTTGTCTGACTACTCCATCCCAGAAGCGTTCGCTATTACCCATACCTTTGCCAAACATTTCGAGTTTGTGATGTTTATATGTTTTTATGGCTGAGCTCATTTTTCCTATCAGAATATTGACAAGGTGTTTAGCTTTGCAAAGCTCTTTTGTTGCCAATATTGTTTCAAGGGCGAGCTCAATGTATTCTATACCGTCAATTTGGCTTTTCGGATTTAAGCAGTTGTCGCAGTTGCCGCAATTATCTTTATCGTAGGTTTCGCCAAAGTAATGCAATAATTGTTTACGTCTGCAAATAGCAGATTCGGCGTACGAAACCACCTCAAGCAATAACAGGTGAGAAATTTCCTGTTCGGCTACACCTTTGTTTTTACTAAATTTTTCAAGTTTTTCAATATCCTTGTACGAGTAAAAAGCAAGACATATACCTTCGCCATCGTCTCTACCGCTTCTTCCGGTTTCCTGATAGTAGCCTTCCAAACTTTTGGGCATATCGTAGTGAATAACATAACGTACGTCAGGCTTATCTATACCCATACCAAATGCTATTGTTGCTACGATAACATCTACTTCTTCCATCAAAAATTTGTCTTGGTTTGCAACCCTAACCGACGATTCTAAGCCGGCGTGGTAGGGTAGAGCTTTTATTCCGTTTGCAACAAGTATTTCGGCAAGGTCTTCAACGGATTTGCGGCTTAAACAATATATAATACCCGATTTGCCGTGGTGTTCACGTATAAAACGTATTAATTCCTTATTTACGTTATTGTCTTTGTATCTAACTTCGTAGTACAGATTGGCTCTATCAAACGACGATTTAAATAAAGAAGCTTCTTGCATGCCCAAGTTTTTCATTATATCTTGCTGCACTTTTGGGGTAGCTGTAGCCGTAAGAGCCATTATAGGTACTTTATGACCTATTTCTTCAATAATAGGACGTATTCGTCTGTATTCGGGTCTGAAATCGTGACCCCATTCCGAAATACAGTGAGCTTCATCTATAGCATAGAATGATATTTTTATATCTCTGAAAAAGAGAATATTATCTTCCTTTGTGAGCGATTCGGGTGCAACGTATAAAAGTTTAGTCTTGCCGCTAAGCAGGTCATTTTTTACCTGTGTTATTTCGCTTTTGTTTAACGATGAATTCAAAAAATGGGCTACACCAGGCTCTGTACCAAATTGCCTTATCGCATCTACCTGATTTTTCATTAGCGAAATTAAAGGAGAAATAATGATAGCCGTACCTGGCAGTATCATTGCAGGCAATTGAAAGCACATAGACTTGCCGCCTCCTGTTGGCATTATTACAAATGTGTCTTTACCGGATAAAACATTTCGGATAACAGCCTCCTGATCACCTTTAAAAGAATCAAAACCAAAAATCGATTTTAAATCTTTAGCTAAAGGATAATTCTTATAATTTTTCATTTTCTAACCGTTTTTATCAAGTTTTTACATTTACTAAAACAAAAGTAATAAAAAGTGAGTGAAATAAAAAAAATTTTTTATCTAATAATTTTTAAATTTTATTTCATGTACAATTTATATACCAAAACCCAACTACAAAGAAATTAACTCCTATGCCTGTTATTTGCGCATGTTTGTCACAAATTATAATCGTTTTCATAGTCCAGCTTATCATCACAAATAGTTATTAGCAATAGCAAAATAATTCTCTTTTTGGTATAATTAAATCATAATGTGATAGAAAATGTAGCACTTTTAGTTTTTTAGTACCTTTGCAAAAATAGTTTTTTAAATGTTACTACGAACACAAGATATTGTTAAAAAATACCGCAACAGAGTTGTTGTGAACAAAGTGTCAATACAAGTAAGTCAGGGCGAAATTGTCGGGTTGCTTGGTCCGAATGGAGCAGGTAAAACAACATCATTTTATATAATAGTTGGACTTATTCAACCACTTTCGGGAAAAGTTTTCCTTGACGAAAGAGAAATAACTCGCGAGCCAATATATCGTAGAGCTCAGTTAGGTATTGGCTACTTATCGCAAGAGGCATCGGTTTTTCGCAAACTAAGTGTAGAAGACAATATTAAAGCTATTTTAGAATTTACCGATTTAACCAAAGCACAGCAAAAAGAAAAGTTAGAAAACTTGATATCGGAGTTCGGACTTAGCAATGTTCGTAAAAGCAAGGGAATACAGTTGTCGGGTGGCGAAAGAAGAAGAACAGAAATTGCCAGAGCCTTAGCCAACGACCCTAAATTTATTCTTTTAGACGAGCCTTTCGCCGGCGTTGACCCTATTGCGGTTGAAGATATTCAAAATATTGTGGTAAAACTAAAAGAAAGAAACATCGGAGTTTTGATTACCGACCACAATGTGCACGAAACCTTAAGCATCACCGACCGAACATATTTACTGTACGAAGGTTCGGTTTTGAAATCGGGTACAGCACAAGAACTTGCCAATGATGAGCAGGTCAGAAGATTGTACTTGGGTAGTAATTTCGAGTTGAGATAGAGTTTTTAGTTAATTAGCTCGCGTTTGTATTGTGATATAGCAACGTATAAAATTACCGAAAGAGAAATTCCTCCTATTCCGAAAAAAGCTACAGATATTACTGATGTGAATATAACAATGTATCGGAGATAGTTGTTTTTTATGCTGAAGTCTTTCATTTTGAAAGATACCAATTTTATATTGGAGACTAACAAAAAACAGCATATCAGTATCAGCAATATTAGAAATACTTTTTGTTGTGTGAGTTTTTGAAACAAGATATTAATAGGATTACTCACGGAAACATTGTACAACCAATAAAACGAAGCAATAAAAATTGCATTTGCCGGACTTGGTAACCCTTTAAAATAGTGTGCTTGTTCGGGGTCGATGTTGAATTTCGCCAATCGCAGTGCGGTAAACATAGGCACTAATCCCGATACATAGGGTAAAAGGCTGTTGCTATCGCACAAGTCTGATAACATGCTGAAAAGCATTATCCCGGGCAGAAGTCCGAATGAAACAACATCGGATAAGGAATCTAATTGCGTACCTATTTCCGATTGTGCTTTCAGCAAACGAGCTGCAAAGCCGTCGAGAAAATCTAAAACCAATGATGCTGTAAGCGAAATCAGAACAATATTCAATCGGCTTTGAAAAACGGCTATAATACCTACAAACCCAAAAAATAAATTTAACAGTGTAATTGTATTGGGTATATTTTTTCGTATCATAATGATGAAATTTTGTTGTACAAAGGTATAACAAATGTTGTTATGGTCTGTAAATAAATTTTCGCAAAAGATGTTACGGGTTGCGTGGTACGGGTTGCGTGGTACGGGATACGAGTTACGAGTATTAAAAATCAGAACTTAGAACTCCTGACTTAGAACTCAGAATTAAACTCACCCATCACCGACCACCATCCACCGTTTACCAGCCAACAGCAACTTTGACTAAAGATATTTCCCGTACAACAATGATAAATAATTAACTTTGCATCATTAAAAATAATAAAATGAGCAGAGACGATTTCTCAAAAAATCATTTCAACTTAACATTTATATTGAACGTATTAAACGAAGGTGAAAACTTGGGTTCAAGAATTTTCCTGTTTTATACTGTGCAATTATATTTTTACGACAAAAAATACATAGAAATCTGGTATCATCAGTACGACAGACGAATAGATAGAGTGGTAGAAATAGACGATGACGCCGTTTTAGATTTATACGAAATAAAACTACCCGAATTTTAAGTTTATAAATTTCTGCTTATTCTTTTTCAGCCAGCCACCTTTCAGCTTCGAGGGCAGCCATACAGCCCGTGGCAGCGGCAGTAATAGCTTGTCTGTAAACACGGTCTTGAACATCGCCGGCTGCAAAAACACCTTCAATATTGGTGCGTGTGCTATTCGGTTTTGTAATTATGTATCCGGCTTCGTCTAAGTCAAGCTGACCCTTAAAAATATCAGTGTTAGGAACGTGACCTATTGCTACAAAAAATCCTTGAATATCAATTTCTTTGGTTTCGTTAGTTTTAACGTTTTTAATTCTAACGCCCGTAACTACGTTGCCATCGCCTAATATTTCGTCGGTAACGCTATTCCACAAAACCTCAATATTCGGAGTTTTAAACACTCTTTCTTGCATAGGTTTGCTTGCTCTAAACTCGTCGCGGCGGACTATCATATAAACTTTTCGTCCAAGTTTTGCTAGGTAAGTAGCTTCTTCGCAGGCAGTATCGCCACCGCCAACAACAGCAATATCGGCACCTCTGTAAAAGAAACCGTCGCATGTGGCACAAGCCGAAACGCCGTGTCCGTTATATTTTTTTTCCGATTCAATACCTAAGCGGCGTGCTGTAGCTCCTGTAGCTATTATCAGACTTTCAGCTTTTAGTGTTGTTTCGTCGTCGGTTACAACTTCAAAAGGATAGGTATTTAGGTTTACCTTACTAATTATTCCAAATCTGATATCTACATCAAAGCGTTTAGCCTGATTCATCATATTTTCCATCAAGGAATTTCCATCAATTCCTTCGGGGAAACCCGGAAAGTTTTCCACTTCGGTAGTTGTGGTGAGTTGTCCGCCCATTTGTAAACCGGTGTACAACACGGGTTTTAAGCCGGCTCTGGCTGTATATATAGCTGACGTATATCCGGCAGGTCCCGAACCTATTATTAAGCATTTAATTAGTTCTGTCTTTTCCATAAAAAAGTAGTGAAGGTTGTTATATGTTAGTTGTATATAAATAAAAAGGCATCTGTTCGGACGCCTGTCTATTTTTTATTAGTCGGAGTGGTCAGACTCGAACTGACGACCACTTGCACCCCATGCAAGTACGCTAGCCAACTGCGCCACACCCCGAATCGGTCTGCAAAGGTACATCTTTTTTTATTAATACTGAATATTTTCTATCCTTTTTGCGTTTTTTTTAAATTTTTAATACTTGTGCAGATATTCTGTTTATGAATTAGATTGTGTGCACTCCTTTGTCGTAATTTTTAGAAATTATGCTCAAAATTTTTTCGTAATCTTCGCTATTATTTACAAAATCAAGATCACTGGTTTTTATTATAACAACTCGCAAGTGATTTTGCTTGTTTATGTAGTCTAAGTAGTTTTCTTGAATATCTTGCAGGTACGAAATTTTAATATCTTGCTCATAATCTCTTCCTCTTTTCTTAATGTTTTGCAGAGCTTTTTCGGGACTCAAAAGCAGATATACCAACAAGTCTGGCTTGGGCAAAGTGTTTTCAATTATGGTAAAAAGTTTTGAATACAAAATAAACTCGTCGTCGCTTAAGTTGTTTTGAGCAAAAATCAGCGATTTAAAAATAAAGTAGTCGGCTATTGTATTAGGATAAAATAAATCCGGCTTAGATAATACTGATTTCAGCTGTTGATATCTGTCTGCCAAAAATGATAATTCCAAAGGGAAGGCGTATCTGGCTGGGTCTTTATAAAATTTCGGCAAAAACGAGTTCTCTTCAAATTGCTCCAAAATTAATTTAGAGCCAAAATCGTTAGCTATTTTTTTGGTGAGAGTAGTTTTTCCTGCACCAATTATACCTTCTATTGCTATGTATTTATAAGGAAACGGATTAGTTTTCATTTTTTAAAAGTTGATTTATTTCTTTTCTTGTGGTGTGTTTACGTGTCATTAGTTTGTCGGGGCAGCGTTTCAGCAATGTATTAATATTTAAATTTAATACAGGGTGATTAAAGTTTGGACTTATACTATTGAGAGGTTCCAGAACAAAACGCCTATCCTGAATGTGCGGATGCGGAATAGTCAGAGATTTGCTTTTAATAATAATCTTATCATAAAATAAAATGTCTATATCAATAATTCTGTCTTCGTATTCAGGTTTGGTTTTAACTCTACCAAGAGTTTTCTCAATTGACAATAATTTTTGCAAAAGCATTTCGCAGCCAAGCTCAGTTCTGATTTTAAGAGCAATATTCAGAAACAAGTTAGTAGAATTGTATCCCCACGGCTTAGTTTCAATTATTGGCGAATAGTTTATTACTTCGGCAAAATCTTCAATTAGTTTTATAGCCTTAATAATATTGTCCAGCCTATCACCTTTGTTGCTTCCTATGCTTAAATAAACTATTGCCATACGATGTAAGTTTTTCAAAAAACAAAAGTAAGACAATTATCAATAAATTAAAAACCGATTTTTGTGTAAAGAATTAACAAAAAAAACACAAAAACTTAACTAAAATATACTACCTTTGTTGAATAAAGTAAAACAATAGGTTGTAAAACTTACGCGATAATCTGAGCCTAACAAATATGGGAAGGTTGTAAACGTGCGTGGTAATACGACCTTAAACTAAAAAAATATACTTATGAAACAATTTTTCAAATTTATGTTCGCTTCCATGCTGGGTTTTATATTGGCATGCGTAGTGGTTTTTTTCATTTTTATGGGAATGATAGCATCTGCAATGAAATTTGCAAAGCCGGAAGAAGTAAAAGTATCGGAGAATACTGTATTAACACTACCTTTGGATATTAGTATTGAAGATAAATACGGCGATAATCCTTTTGCAAATTTTGATTATAGCGACTTTAGTGCTTCAAAGGCTATGACTTTAAACGAAGTTGTAAAAACGTTGGATAACGCTGCTGAAGATCCAAGCATTTCCGGAATTTTTATGGACATTAGTGCTGTCCCCACTGGATTTGGAAATCTAGAGGAAATACGCAATGCACTTGTAGATTTTAAATCTTCGGGTAAGTTTATTTATGCTTATGCCGATGATTTAACTCAAAAAGGCTACTATATTGCATCGGTTGCCGACAGCGTTTTCTTGAACCCTGTTGGTAGTATGGAATTTAAAGGCTTGGCTACTCAAGTTGCCTTTTTTAGCGGAATGCTCAAAAAATTAGATATTGAACCGCAAATTATACGTCATGGCAAGTTTAAAAGTGCAGTAGAGCCTTTTATTCAGGATAAAATGAGCCCCGAAAATCGTTTGCAAACCGAAGCCTTTTTGGGAAGTATGTGGCAGCACATTTTACAACAAATTTCTCAAAGACGAAACATTTCGGTTGAAGATTTGAACAATATAGCCGATAGGTTTTTAATTAATAGTGCCAATGATGCACTGGAACACAAACTTGTTGACAGATTGGTGTACAGAGACCAAGTTCTGCAAACCATCGCCAACAAAACAGAAGCTAAAGATACCGAGAGTATCAAATTTTTAAAACTTAGCGAATATTCTACTTCGGCTAATGCTAAAGTAGCAGAAATAAGCAAAGACAGAATAGCTGTTATTTACGCTTCGGGCAATATTATTAAAGGAAAAGGTAAAGGTGCTAGTAGCGAAGTTATATCTGATGAAAAAGTAAGCAAACTGATACGCAAAGTTCGAAATGACGACAAAATAAAAGCTGTAGTATTTCGTATTAATTCCCCTGGCGGAGATGCTTTGGCTTCGGAAGTAATTTGGCGCGAAGCTAAGCTAACCAAAGAAGTAAAACCTTTTATAGTTTCTATGGGTAATGTTGCAGCTTCGGGTGGCTATTATATAGCTTGTTCTGCCGACAAAATATTCTCAAATCCTACAACATTGACTGGTTCTATCGGAGTGTTTGGAGTTATTCCTAATACCCAAAAGTTTTTTAGTAATAAATTGGGAGTAACCTTCGATCGGGTTAAAACCAACCAATATTCCGATTATATTTCAGGACTTCGTCCGTTAACTGCTGAAGAAACGCAATTTATGACCAAAAACGTTGAGGATATTTATTCGGTATTTACTAGTCGTGTTGCCGAAGGTAGAAATATGCAAGTCGCCGACGTTGATAATATCGGACAAGGTCGTGTATGGAGTGGTATTAATGCCAAACAAATCGGACTTGTTGACGAATTTGGCGGATTGAAGGCTGCCGTGATTGAAGCAGCGAACTTAGCTAGCTTAGATAGCTACAGAGTAGTTGAATATCCCAGAAAGAAAGAACCTATAGAAATACTTATGGAATCGTTTAGCAATATGTCGGAAACTAAGCTTAAAAACGAATTTGGCGAATATTACAACTACATCCAAATGATTAAGCAAATCAAGCAAATGGAAGGCGTACAAGCTCTTATGCCACAAAACTACGATATATACTAGGTCTTTAGTGTAAAATAAAAAAAAGGTGTTATGCTTAAAAAACATAACACCTTTTTTATATAAACAATTAACCTACACTTGTTGAATTAAATTACAATTAAAACTAAAACGCGAATCCAAATCTAACGCCTGTATTCAATAGCGTTCCGGAGTATGCCATGCTTACCCATGTGTCGTTGTACCAAGGCGAAATACCACTGTTATGATTATCAAAAGAAACTCTAATACCGACTCCTGCAAAAGCATCTATATAAAAGTGCCTTCCTATCAGCCATTGGTAGCCCATCTGAAAAGTAGCTCCAACACGGCTTATAACAACGTCTATGTCTTTATATTCTGTAGTGTAGTACGTATTGCCACCTTCTTCGTAGCTTGAAGTTATAGTTTTTTTGTCTTTAAAAAAGTAGTTCTGAAACATTGGTCCGTACTGAAAGTAGAAACCGCCGGGTTTGGTAGTTCTTTGAGAAATAAAGCGACGGTGTTTTATCTCAATTCCGTAGCCAATAACAGGGTCTTCATAATAATTTTCAAAATACCCATTTGCCGAAATAAAGAATGTTGGAGCAATAACCAACCAATTATAACCGTCGTTAGAGATACTTCGGTCGTATTCAATTCTAAACCCGCTTCTTATAGCCGCAACAGGAGATAAACCAATGGCATTTTTGTTAAAAATTATTTGTTCGTTGTTTTGAGCATGTAAGCCACTAAATGAAGTTAAAGTAGCTATTAAAATGATTAAAATCTTTGTCTTTTTCATTTGGTTGTATTTTAATATTATTTTTCGATTAATAATTTTATCTTGATGCTGAAATTGAACTTAATAATTCCAAAACGCCGTTTTTGTATTTATATTGTTTTAAGCCTTCGTTGCCTGTAATAATAAGTATTCCGTTATTATATATTATGTCTTTAGCCGAAATGTCATTGATATAAGTAATTATCTGAGGATTTTGTTTGTCGCTAACATCAAGAATTTTAATGCCATTATCGCAAACATATAAAGTGTCGTTGTTTATATCCAATCCGTTTGGCGCATCCATGTTAAATTCTTTTTTAAGGGTTATATTATTAATATCGGAGATGTCGATAATTTGAAGCAGGTTGCTTCCATTATAACATCTTACATTGCTCGTGTTTAAAGTAAGATATGCATATCCGTTTTGAGCAACAACGGGGTCGCATGAACGTATATGGCGGAAGAAAGTCTTAAAAGCAGGAATGCTTTTATCGACTATTGAATATACGTACATTCCGTTGTCGGTGCCTAACAAAAGTAGGTCGTTGTACGGGAATATGGTTTCGGTATAAAAATTCAGAGGATTACTCGTTACTTTTATCGGATGTTCTTTGTTAGCAAGACTTATAGTGTTTAGTTCGCTGGTTGTAACTGTGTACAGGTAATCGTCAACAACACTAAATCGAGCAAGCGAGCCGGCTCTACTGTTGTTTGGACTAATACTGTTATCAGAGTCACTTTTGCTCATCGAACACGATGCTAATGCTGTAATTAATGCTACTGCAAATATTATTTTTATTATTTTCATTGTTTTCAGATTTTAAAATAAATTTTAGAAATTCTTTTTCCAGGCAACCAAAACTCCGTCCTCAGGTCGGTACACATTAATCTCATGGTTTGACCATTCCCTATGTGGGTCTTCAAATTCGGGAAAAATATTTTTTATTCGTTCGGTTACTTCAATATTTTGGAAATTATTGGAAACCTTAATAGCAATCAAATCTACTGCATTATCGGCGTAAATAATATTATCTTTTACAGCCATATCAACACAGCCGTCAACGTGTATAAACGCAACCTTTACAGGATTGCTTGGGTCGGAATTGTCTATTATATGAATTCCCTTATACATTTCGTTTAGCAGAATATAATTGTTGTGTAAATATATTTTGCCGGGATTTTTAACAGGGACGTCTGTTTTTAATCCAATGGCGTTTTCCATGTCAGCCCTTTTCATATAAACAGGACTATACATGTGTACTACTGGGCTGTAGCTTACAGATGAAGTTACAAAGAAACCCAGAATTAAAATTACGAATACTTTTATTCCTCTGTTAGTAAATTTTTGTCTCATAATAATTAAAATTTTTGCTATGTAGTAAAGGGGAAACAAATTTGTTTCGGGTTGCATGTATTGAAAATAAATAATGTAAAATTAACTTTTCAGTTTAAAATATAATTTAAATATTATTTTTGTGTTTCAAATAGTGTTTTGTTTATGCATAAGGTACTTCAATATTTTCGCGGTTTTGTTTCGTTGTTTTATCCTAAAACATGCATTTCCTGTGGCAATGTGCTTTTGCTTAGCGAAAAATTAATGTGTACTCATTGCCATTATAATTTGCCTCAAACTCATTTTCTTGAGCAGGACGAAACAGCTATGGACGATATATTTAAAGGACGTGTCAGAGTTGAAAAAGCTTTTGCCTTGTATTTTTTTCAAAAGTCAGGTGGAGTTCAAAAAATGATACATCTTTTAAAATATAGAAACCGTCCCGACATTGGGGTGTTTCTTGGCAACTTGCTTGGTAATCAGCTGTTAAATTCAGAATTACTACCTAAACTTGACGTAATAATACCAATTCCGTTGCATCCTAAAAGAAAGAAGCAAAGAGGATATAATCAGAGCGAAATGATTGCCAATGGTATTTCAGAAATTGTTGATATTAAGGTTGATACCGATTCAGTTATAAGAGAAGAATACACATCAACTCAAACCAAAAAAAGCAGAATAAGTAGGTGGCAAAATGTGAAAAGCGGTTTTAAAGTTGTAAATCCCGATTTGATTGAAAACAAACACATTTTAATTGTCGACGATATTATTACAACAGGAGCAACTATTGAAGCCTGTGTACAAAATATTTTGCAAGTTCCAAACGTTGTAGTTAGCGTAGCTTGCATAGGATATGCAAAATCATAATAAATAAACATAGAATAGATATTAAGCATGTTAGTTCAGTATAATTTTAAACTAAAAAACGAACACATATGAAAACACTTTTTAAATTGTTATTGATATCATGTATGCTTTGCAGCCATGTTTACGGACAAAAATCGTCAAAACTGTTTATTGATGGTAACGTAGGAATAAACAGCGTATGGATAACAAATCAGAACGCGTATGGAAACATGCGAATACCTTACGGAACAGCCTTTGGTCACACTGTTTCGTTAGGAATTGCATTACAATCGCAGCTTTTCGGTTTCGATGCTTCGGTTGGAAACTTGCGACTAGGACAGTATTATTCGGGTGAGCAGTACGATGGAACTTCTAGTTGGGGCATAAATTTAAACTATTTGCAAGTGCCTGTTTTGGCTTCTGTTAAGCTGTACGATGACGGTAATACGATTTGGTTATCGGCAGGACCAAGTTTTTTGTACCTTCTTGGAGCAAAACAAAAATTTGAAAGAAAAGGAGGCGACCCATTACGTTTTCCCGAGTATTTTAAAGAAGGTAAATACGATGTTAAAGAAAGGTTTCAGAAATTCGATGTAGGTTTTGCTCTCAGAATAAAGCGAATGTATAAGTTTTCAAGCTCGGATAATATGTTTTACTGGGCTTTTAATTCATATTTCGGATTTCTTGACATTCACGCAAAAGATTACAGAATAAAAGACTATCTTGGAGTATACAAAAATTCTCACAATTTGTATTTTGGAGTAACAGTTGGGTTGTGTATTAATACTACCAAAAAGTAAATAAGCTGGCAATTGAATTGTAAATATAACTTTTGATTATTAAGGGTAAAACAATATTATTAAGAATTTTAAAAACTAACTTTTCTGAAGTTGGCTAAATTAATTACTTTTGCAATTTACCCAATTGGTAAAATAATAAATGTTAAAGTATTGTTAACTTATAACAAGTATTTTGTAGTTTTGCAATTGTAAGAAACAAATTATTAGTACGAACAACAAGAATACAAGTATATATGGAGTTTACAGCACAACATATAGCTGAATTGGCAGGAGGGAAAATTATTGGCAATCCCGATGCGATTGTCAATAATATATCAGGTATAACCGAAGCCAAAGAGGGTTCTCTTTGCTTTTTATCAAACATGAACTATAGCAGTTATGTTTATACTACAAAAGCTGCTGTTGTAATTGTTTCATCTGGATTTAAGCCCGAAAAGCCTTTCAATACTACTTTAATTGCTGTAGATGACCCGTACTACAGTTTTGCAAAACTATTGCAGAAGTATTCTAGTATAATCAATCCTCCTAAGGAAGGGATTTCCGAAAAATCAACAATAGCCGAATGTGCAAAAATTGGTAAAAATACATACATAGGCGAATACGTTGTTGTGGGTAAAAACGTAACAATTGGCGACAATGCTCAAATATACCCTCTGTGCTATATTGGCGATAATGTTACAATAGGTGACGATACCATATTGTATCCTTCGGTTGTAATTTATTATAATTCGCGCATCGGAAATGGATGTACATTACATTCGGGTGTTGTTATCGGGTCAGACGGTTTTGGTTTTGCTCCTCAAAATTTAAAAGAATACGAAAAAATACCTCAAATTGGTAATGTTATTATAGAAGACCATGTTGAAATTGGCTCAAATACGGTTGTAGATAGAGCTACATTGGGTTCTACAATAATAAGAAAGGGTGTAAAACTAGATAATCTTATTCAGATTGCACATAATGTTGAAATAGGAGAAAACACCGTTATGGCTGCTCAAACCGGAGTGGCAGGATCAACAATTTTGGGTAAAAATATGATGGTAGGCGGACAGGTTGGATTTAAAGGACATATGAAAATAGCCGATGAGGTTAAAATAGCTGCTCAAAGTGGATTAATATCATCAGTTAAAGAAAAAGGTATTTCTCTCATGGGAGCACCGGCTTTTGAGTACAGCAAGTATATGAGAGCTTACACATTATTCAGAAATATTGAGCAACTTAATAATAAAATCAATAGTTTAGAAAAAGAAATAGAACAACTTAAAACAAAACAGTAAAATTAAAATTTATTAACTTGGATAAACAAACTACTTTAAAAGACACTTTTGTAATCACAGGTGCAGGACTCCACACTGGCAAGATGGCTACTGCAACTTTTAAGCCTGCCCCCGAAAATCATGGAATTAAATTCTGTAGGGTTGATTTGCCTGAAAAACCGATTATTGCTGCATTAGCCGACAATGTTGTCGACGTCTCCAGAGGAACTACTATTGCGGTAAATGACGCTAAAATATCAACTATAGAACATTCTCTCGCAGCTCTTGTGGGCTGCCAGGTCGATAATGTTCTTATTGAGGTTGATGCAGAAGAAGTTCCTATACTGGATGGCAGTTCGAAAGATTTTGCTGAAGCAATTAACAAAGTTGGAGTAGTTGAACAAGACGCTCCTAGAGATTATTTTATCGTTGACGAGCCTATTACTATTTATGACGAAAAAAGACAAAGTGAGTTAATCATTGTTCCTGACGATGTTTACAGGCTCTCTGTAATGATAGATTTCGATACTAAAGTACTAGGGACTCAGTTTGCATCAATACGCAATATATCGGAATTTTCTAGCGAAATTGCATCAAGCAGGACATTTGTATTCCTCCATGACTTACAACAACTTATTCAACATAATTTGATAAAAGGAGGAGAATTAAACAATGCCATAGTTTTTGTCGATAAAATTATTACTGACAAAGAACTCAGCGAATTGTCAACCTTTTTCAACAAACCCGATATATCTGTAGTCGAAGAAGGTATATTAAACAATCTGGAACTACACCATCCAAACGAGCCGGCTCGTCATAAATTACTTGATGTTATCGGCGATTTAGCTCTTGTCGGGCAACCTATCAAAGGACATGTTATAGCCACACGACCTGGACATAGCATAAACACAAGGTTTGCAAAACAAATAAGGGACATCATAAAAAGCACAAGAACCTCGGCGCCCAAAATTGACTTAAACGCTGAGCCTGTATACAATGTAACTCAAATACAAAGCTTTTTACCACACCGTCCTCCATTCTTGCTTGTAGATAAGATTATGCATGTAGAAGAAGACCGCATAATAGGTGTAAAAAATGTTACAATGAACGAAGCGTTTTTTGTAGGACATTTCCCCGACGAGCCTGTTATGCCCGGAGTGCTTGTTATTGAAGCTATGGCTCAAGCAGGAGGCGTTTTAATTCTTCACAACTATCCAAATCCTCAAGATTACACAACCTATTTCGTTAAAATAAACGAAGTTAGATTCAGAAATAAAATAGTGCCCGGTGATACATTAGTTTTCGACTTAAGAAAAGTATCACCCATGAGAAGAGGTATAATACATATGGAAGGTAAAGCATATGTTGGAGATAAACTTGTAACTGAAGCTGATTTGATGGCACAAATTACACTTAAACCCACAAACTGATTGCATTATGATTAATAATTTGTCGGCATTTGTACACCCTAAAGCAAAAATTGGAAAAAACGTTATTATTTCGCCGTTCGCGTATATCGATGAAAATGTTGAGATAGGAGACGATACTTATATAGGACCCCACGCATCAATTATGTCGGGTGCCAGAATCGGAAAACAGTGCAAAATATATCATGGCGCTGTTGTTTCTGAAATACCACAAGATTTAAAATATAAAGGCGAAGAAACCCTAGCTATAATAGGCGATAAAACTGTCGTAAGAGAATATGTTACCATAAATAAGGGAACACAAGCCAATATGGAAACCGTAGTTGGCAAAAACTGCCTTATTATGGCTTATGCCCACGTTGCACATGATTGTATAATCGGCGATAACTGCATTTTGGCAAATAACGCAACTCTTGCCGGACATGTTATAGTTGAAGATTGGGCTATATTGGGCGGTTTGGTAGCTGTGCATCAGTTTGTTAGCATAGGAAGACACTCCATGATTTCGGGAGGTTCCCTTGTCAGAAAAGACGTCCCTCCGTACGTTAAGGCTGCAAAAGAACCGCTTTCGTATATAGGTGTCAATTCTATAGGGCTTACAAGACGCGGCTTTACTAGCGAGCAGATTGAAGCAATAAAAGATGTATATCGTATTATCTTTGTAAAACACAGAAACATTTCTAACGCAATTAAAGAGGTAGTCGCTGAATTGCCCCAATCGGAAGAGAAAAATTTTATTATTGATTTTATAAAAAATTCGTCGAGAGGGATAATGAAAGGATACGATGCTTCGCAACCCTACGAAGAATAATCTACAGCTTTTACGCCAAAAATTTTTGCTTTATAGCAATTATTGAAACGTTTACTTTAATTTCCAAAAAACAAATCACTTGCACGTGAAAGTAATATTAAAAAATATTGCAAAAAAATACGAAAGCCAATGGGTTTTTAAAAACATAAACGTTGAAATTAATTCTAAGCAAAAATATGCAGTGTTAGGAACCAACGGTTCAGGAAAATCAACTTTGTTGCGTATTATTTCGTCTTACATGTTGCCGACACTTGGCGAAGTGACTTACCATTCCGATAATTCAATAGTTGCTCACGATCAAGTATATAAGTGCGTAAATTACGCAGCTCCTTATATCAACTTTGTAGAAGAATTTTCGGTTAAAGAATTTTTAAAATTTCATAAGCAATTCAAACCATTCGTAAAAGGTTATAGTGTTGACGAGGTATTAGACGAAATGCAATTAAAAAGTCAAGCACATAAAAAAATTGCACATTTATCGTCGGGTATGAAACAGCGTTTGCGTTTAGCAGTAGCATTTCTAACCGAAAGTAAATTAATACTGTTAGATGAGCCTGTTACAAATTTAGATAGCGATGCAATAAAATGGTATAAGTACATGATTGAAACTTATACACAAAATAAAACTTTGGTCGTAAGTTCAAACTCTGTCGAGGTTGAATACGAATTTTGCAATTACATTATTAGTTTAAATCATTAATAATTATTATTTTTGGAAAAAACTTTAACACATATAAACAATGCTTACAAAAGAAGATATTAAACAAATAAAACTGAGAGGTAGCGATAAAGACGTTGTACTAAAACAATTAGACAATTTTTACACAGGTTTTCCTGCGCTTAATTTAGTACGTCCGGCGGTTGTTGGCGATGGTATAAAGGCTTTTAGCCAACGCGATGCAAAAAAGCTATCGTATTTTTATGATTCAAATTCTAAAATGTATGAGATACTAAAATTTGTACCTGCATCGGGAGCAGCTAGTCGTATGTTTAAAGATTTGATTGAATTTACTGATGCGTGTAGTCAAGATAAAGCAGAAGACGAGGCTCAAATTTTGAAAAATGACAAATGGAAAAATGTAAGAGAATTTTTCGACAATATTAAAAAATTCGCATTTTACGATAAACTTGCCGAAGCAATGAAACAAAAAGGCTTCGACATTAAGCAAGAAATGGATAATAAAAACTATACCAATATTATCGATTTCCTTCTCTATTCAAAGGGCTTAAACTACGCCAACATGCCGAAAGGTTTATTGTTGTTTCACAAATATGCAGACAGCAGCAGAATGCCTATTGAAGAACACATGGTTGAAGCGTCGGAGTATTGCAAATGCAAGGATAAGCGAGCAGCAATTCATTTTACCGTATCGCCCGATCATGCAGACCTTTTTCTTGACGAAATTAACAGAGTGAAAGAAAAATATGAAGAGAAGTATGATGTAACCTACGAATTGACATTCTCGCTACAAAAATCTTCAACCGATACTATTGCAGTCAATATGGACAACACTCCCGTTCGCGACGAAAACAATAGATTAGTGTTTCGCCCGGGAGGACACGGAGCTTTGATTGAAAACCTAAACGATAGAGAAAGCGAAATTATTTTCATAAAAAATATCGACAATGTTGCTCCTGAAAGCCGTAGCGACACAACATTTTTGTACAAAAAAGTTTTGGGAGGTTTTTTATTCGAACTTCAAGATATAATTTTCGACCATTTAGAAACTTTGGATGGCGACCCCGACGACGAAGATATAAGGTCTATAGTTAGATTTATTAAAACAAAACTTGGTTTCGAAATTTATCCTGATTTCGACTCATTATCACAAGAAGATAAGGTAGAATACCTCCATAATAAACTAAATCGACCAATAAGAGTATGCGGAATGGTGAAAAATGAAGGTGAGCCCGGAGGAGGTCCGTTTTGGGTTAAAAATCAAAGAGGTGAAGTGTCTTTGCAAATTGTCGAATCTTCGCAAATAAACATGGATGACCCCGAACAAAATAAAATTTTCAAAGCATCTACTCACTTTAATCCTGTTGATTTAGTATGTGGAGTTAGAGACTACAAAGGAAGAGTCTTCGATTTGTTGGATTTCGTAGACCATCAAACAGGTTTTATTTCCATCAAATCAAGAGAAGGCAATGATATTAAGGCTCAAGAACTACCAGGGCTATGGAATGGAGCTATGGCTAATTGGAACACGATTTTTGTAGAAGTGCCTATCCAAACATTTAATCCGGTTAAAACTGTAAACGACCTGCTTCGTAGCGAACATAATGAGAAAAAATAAATTTTAAACCAATTCGAAAATGACTAAAAAACACTTATTAGCTTGTATAATTGTTACCTTTTGCACTTTTATTAACGTGCTTAATGCACAGAAGTACAGTATAGAGTTTAAAATTGATGAGGTGCCCGATACGCTTATTTACTTGGCTCATTACTACGGGAATAAGCAATTTGCCGACGATACGGCTTATATAAATGAAAATGGAGTTTTTAAATTTGAAGGAGATAAAAAATTACAAGAAGGGATGTATCTTATCGCCGGTAGCAACAATACCAAGTACTTAGATTTTTTTATCGATGACGAACAAAGCAATATTAAAATAGATTTCAATCCGTACGACTTAGTAAATACTGCTAAAGCCGAAAATAGTACGGCGAATACTATGTTCTTCGACTATATAAAATTTATAGACAGAAAATATAGGGAGAAAGAGGAAGTCCTTAAAATTTCCAGAAATCCGGATTTGCCCGAAGATTCTTTAACAAAACTGAAAGCCAGGTTGGCACATTTTAATGTCGAAGTGGAAGAGTATATCAATTATATGTACATTAATCACCCTAAAAGTTTTGTTCCGGTATTTATACTTTCTAATATTGAGGCAGATTACCTAGGATTGGCAAAAAAGTACGCAGCTGCTAATAACAAAGAAGTTGATAGCGTAGATATTTACTTTGCCTATAAGCAACATTTTTTCGATAATTTCAACTTCAATGACGACAGAATGCTATATACACCCAATTTTATCAGCAGGGTCGATGATTACCTGCAAAGGCTGGCAGTACCTGTAGTTGATTCATTAAATAAAGAGGTTGATTATTTATTGAGCAAAGCATCTAATAGCGACGAACTGAAAAAATATTTGGCATGGCACTTAGTTGTTAAGTACGAAACTTCAAAAATTATGGGTCAGGATGCCATTTTTGTGCATATTGTCAATAATTACCTACGGAACGGTAAAATTGAGTGGCTTTACCCCGATATTGCCGACGCTGTTTTGCAAAAAGTTGATAAAATACAGAATTTACTCATTGGCAGTCAGGCTCCCAACTTAATTTTGTTAGATACAGCCGACGTAGCACATTCAATTTATGATTTCGATAACGATTTTCTCATCTTGTATTTTTGGAATTCCGATTGTTGGCATTGCGAGGAGGAGGTTCCAAAGGCTATTGAGTTTTACAACAGAAATAAAGCTAAATACAATTTAGAAATAGTTGGTATATGCACAACCCCCGATATTGGCGAGATGAAGAGTTATATGAAAGAATATAAGCTGCCGTGGCTTAATTTAAACGGGCATAAATCTTTGCAGGGAAATTATTTTCAGCTATACGATGTAACAAGTACTCCTTTGATGTATATGCTTGACAAGGACAAGAAGATACTGACAAAGTTTTTGTTAACTACCGAAATACAACAATATCTCGACAGAGAATATGCCGAGTAGACATTAAGTTTAAGGTATTTTCATAAACTTATGCGTTTGTAGAGAAATTTTCCATTCGGGATTATCAAGTACAAAATCGACAATTGTTTGCATTATATTGTCCATTCTGCTCCACTCGGGTTGTAGATAAAGAAGGCAATTATCTTCAACTTTTTTGGCATTTTCAACTGCCCATGCTATATCCTCTTCGTTCTGAATAATAACTTTAAGCTCGTTGGCGATTTCGTAAAATTGTTTTAATGGCGGATGTTGCTTTTTTGGCGAAAGGCATATCCAGTCGAAATGTCCCGAAATATCGCAAGTGCCCGATGTTTCAAGATGAATTTGCAGGTTTTTCTTTTTAAGCAAATTGCACAACAAATCAAGGTTATAATTCAATGGCTCTCCGCCGGTAATAACAACAGTATTTACTTTGGTGTTGTCAATTTTGCTGATAATATCTTCAACATCAGTAAGTTCGTGGAAGTCAGGATTCCAACTTTCTTTAACATCGCACCACGAGCAACCTACATCGCAACCGCCAATACGTAAAAAATAGCTAGCTTTGCCTGTATGAAAGCCCTCGCCTTGTATTGTGTAAAAGGCTTCCATTAAGGGAAGTTTTTTACCTAGTTGCAATTCTTTTGGTTGTGTCAATTGAGCGAGTTTATTTGTTTTTGCCGAATTTTTCGTAAGCAGTCAAGGTGTTTTGTAACAACGAAACTATGGTCATAGGTCCTACACCGCCCGGAACAGGAGTTATGTATGATGCTTTTTTAGAAACTTCTTTAAAATCAACATCTCCGGTTATGTGATAACCTTTTTTAGATTCGTCGGGGATACGGTGTATTCCAACATCAATAACAACAACACCTTCTTTAACCATATCAGCTTTAATAAGTTCGGGACTTCCTACTGCCACGATTAAAATATCGGCTTGTTTTGTGTAAAATTCCAAATTTTTGGTCTTCGAATGGCACAACGTAACAGTTGCATTTCCAAAATCTAATTTTCTTGATAACATAATACTGATGGGAGTCCCAACAATATTACTTCTGCCAACAACAACACAATGTTTTCCTTCTGTTTTAATTCCCGAGCGTTTAAGAAGTTTGGTAATTCCAAGAGGTGTAGCCGGAAAAAACACTCCATCGCCTGTCACCATGAGTCCTAAATTGTGAGGGTGAAATCCGTCAACATCTTTTTTGGGATTAATACGATTTACAACCTTGTCTGTATTAATATGCTTAGGCAATGGTAATTGGACAATAAAACCGTCAACTTCATCGTCTTTGTTTAAAAAATCAATAAGTTCTATCAGCTGTTTTTCGGTGGTTTTTTCGTCAAGTTTATAAATAGTAGATGTAAAACCTACCGATTTTGCAGCTTTTTCTTTCGAGTTAACGTACGACAGACTAGCTGGATCGTTGCCGACTAATATTGCAGCTATGTGAGGAGCTCTTTTTCCGCTATCTATAATTTTTGCACTTTTTTCCGCAAATTCTTTTTTTATATCTGATGAAATTTGTTTACCATCTATTAATTGCATAATGTTAAATTTAAATTGTTATCTTCTTTTTTTAATTTTTCTTGCAAGATTTTTGGCTCCACCGTTCGTCGTAATGTTTCTCATCATTTTTCTGGTATCGTCAAATTGTTTTATAAGCCGATTTACTTCTTGAATGTCGGTACCGCTTCCCAAGGCAATCCTTTTCCGTCTGGAGCCGTTAAGCACAGCCGGATTTGCTCTTTCGTACGGAGTCATACTTTGAATAATGGCTTCAATTCCTTTAAATGCGTCATCGTCAATATCAACATTTTTAAGAGCTTTACCCATTCCGGGTATCATTCCCAATAGGTCTTTAACGTTACCCATTTTTTTAATTTGTTTTATCTGGTCTATGAAATCGTTAAAGTCGAATTGGTTTTTAGCAATTTTTTTCTGAAGTTTTCTGGCTTCGGTTTCGTCGTACTGTTCTTGTGCTTTTTCAACAAGGGTAACAATATCGCCCATACCCAAGATACGGTCAGCCATTCTGTCGGGGTGAAAAACATCGATAGCATCAATTTTTTCGCCTATACCCACAAATTTTATGGGTTTATTAACTACCGAGCGTATTGTTAAAGCTGCACCACCACGGGTATCACCATCTAATTTAGTTAAAACTACACCATCGAAATTTAGAGTGTCGTTGAAGGTTTTAGCTGTATTAACAGCATCTTGCCCTGTCATAGCATCAACTACGAAAAGTGTTTCCTGCGGATTTAAAGTTTCTTTAAGACTTTTAATCTCATTCATCATCAACTCATCGATAGCGAGTCTACCGGCAGTGTCTATTATCATAATATCAAAACCGTAACTCTTAGCATGGCTCAGAGCAGATTTTGCAATTTTAACCACATTTTTATTTTCGGGTTCCGAATATACTTCAACGCCTATTTGTTCGCCTAATACCTTCAATTGGTCTATAGCAGCAGGACGGTAAACGTCGCAGGCGACTAATAATACTTTTTTATTCTTTTTGGTTTTAAGATAATTTGCAAGTTTTGCTGCCAACGTGGTTTTACCGCTACCTTGTAATCCCGACAATAGTATTATTGCCGGATTTCCTTTTATGTTGATGTCTGCTTTTTCGCCGCCCATAAGCGTAGCCAACTCGTCGCGAACAATTTTAACCATCAATTGGCTAGGCGATACGGCTGTTAAAACTCCTTGTCCTAAGGATTTTTCTTTAACATTATCGGTAAATTCTTTTGCAACTTTATAGCTTACGTCGGCATCTAATAGTGCCTTTCTGACATCTTTCAGTGTTTCGGCTACATTTATTTCGGTTATGTAACCTTGTCCCTTTAGTATTTTAAATGATCGTTCTAACTTCTCGCTTAAATTTTCAAACATTATCTTTTTTAATTATTATTTTTACAACCATATTATAATGCAAAAGTACATAATCGTCTTATTTTTTTCAAAAAAATTCATTTAAATATGTGAAAATACTAAGTACTTTTATTACTTTTGTGCCATATAACTATAAAACTAAAACTTAAATATTTTCAAGATGAAAAGAATATTATCAATTTTTATCGCAATTTTTATTGTGAGTAGGTTTGCCCTAGCTGCAAACACAGTTTCTGTTGATAGAGCTCAGCAGCTTGCAAACAATTTTATGGCAGGCATGTCGGCTAAAACCAACATCGAACTTCTGCAAGTTTCTATGTACGAAAATAATAATAACATTTATGCATATATTTTCGACTATGGAGATAATGGCTTTGTTATTACTTCGACTAACGATGCCATTACTCCGATATTGGCATATTCTACCGATAATAAGTTCGAACTAATTCCTCCTGTTCAGTTGTGGTTGGAAATCATCAGCAACGAAATAGAAGATTTATTACAACGAGATTATTCCGAACCTATTAACACTCGCATGTGGGAAGATGCTAATATGCTTATTGAAGCCAATAGTCCGGCAGTTAATCCGCTATGTACAACCACTTGGGATCAAGATACTTGGTACAATTTTTATTGTCCTGTTGCAGCAGGCGGTCCCGGAGGTAAAGCCTATGCAGGTTGTGTTGCTACCTCAATGGGACAGATAATGAAATACCATAGTTTCCCCGAAAAAGGAGTCCTTTCGCATACATATGTTCATAGTGAGTTTGGTGCACAAACCGTCAATTTTGCCAATTCTACCTACGAGTGGAACAATATGGGGAATACTGCAAATAGCAGCAGTTATACTCAAATTGCAAAACTTTTGCGTGATGCAGGAGTTGCTGTAAATATGAACTACAGTGCCAATGGTTCTGGAGCTTATTCAAGTGACGTTCCTTGGGCTATGTCACAGTATTTTAACTACAATCCGCTTACTATTAAATACGTAGAAAAGGACTCGTACACCAATCCTCAATGGATTAGCATGCTTAAGACCGAATTGGACAATTCTCGTCCTATGTATTATTCGGGCGTTACTCAAAACAACGAAGGACATGCGTGGCTTTGTGATGGCTACAATGCCAATGATATGTTTCACATGAATTGGGGTTGGAGTGGCTTTTCCAACGGCTATTTCAATGTTACAGCTTCTATGTCATCTGTTGGAGGAACTTTTTCTAAGAACTTTGCAGCAGTTATAGGTATTCAGCCATACAACGCAGATTTAATTGTAAGACTACACAATACTCGTTACGACCAGTTGAAGTCAAAACATTCTACAATTAGTTGGTCTATGGAAAAGGGGGAAGCTACTTCAATTTCTTTGTTAGTTGATGATAATGTTGTTTTTACAGGCTCGGGAACAGATACGGAATTCAAATTAAATGACCCAAATTTATCGTACGACTATCATAACATAAAAGTGCGTGCTATCAACGGCAACGATACTGTTTATCATTTAGCCGACGTTATTATTTCCGATTGGGAACAAATACCAAGCGGATTTACTCAACCGAGTAGAGGTATTAACTACATCAGTGCTGTTGATACTAACGTTATTTGGGGCATAGGTTACAATGGAATCGATCCTTCGAAAACAATAAATGAGTTTATTAGGTCTATAGATGGTGGACGAACATGGAGCTCAGGCGAAATACTAGGAGGCAACACCTACGGCATTGGAAACATTTGCGGTGTTAACGAAGATATTGCCTACGCCACCGTGTATAACGGCGTAGGAGCGCAAGACAACAATTGCGGAGTTTACAAAACCACCGATGGCGGTGCTACATGGACTAAAAAAGGAACGGCTTTACAGGGAGCAGCTTCGTTTGCTAACAACGTTCACTTCTGGGACGAAAACGTAGGAATGTGCCACGGTGACGTAAAAGACGGCTACTTTGAAATATATACCACAACCAACGGAGGTAACACCTGGACGAGAGTTCCTAAAAGCAATATAGGTCAAGGAGCTAATCCTTTGAGTGGTGAAGGAGCATGGACTACCGTGATAGAAGCCGTTGACGAAAACACGGTTATGTTCGGATCAAATAAATCGAATTTATTCATTTCTGACGACCGCGGCTTAACCTGGAGAATTTCAAGTACAGGAATAGCTGCTAATCCGCAAGGCGGAGGTATTAATACTATTGCTTTTAAAGATAAAATGAATGGTATTGCAGGTCAAACAATAGGAACTCCCAAACTTAAATCAACTAATGACGGTGGTGCTACATGGACTGACTTAGCTCTAACTGGAGCATTTATGACAGCCGGCTTAGATTTTGTCGAAGGTACGGAAAACACTTACGTCTGTACAGGTTCGGCACAAGGCAAAACAGGTGCTGCTGTTAGTTTCGACGGCGGAAACACATGGGAAAAATTTGCTAAAACAGAAGCATATCAATTCTTAGACGTTGATGCTAAAAGTCCTAGCCATATTTGGGCAGGAGGCTTTTGTACTATAGAATTGCTTGACGGAATATTTTCGTATCAAGGTGTTTTAATTCCTGAAGCAACTTTTGAACCTATAATTAATCTTACCGCTACTGTAGACGAAAGCACAGTTACATTAAATTGGACTGCTCCGCAGGGACAAGTGCCTACGAGCTACAAGGTATATCGCGACCAGCAATTCTTAGCAAGTACAAGCGACGTTACATATATTGATAATGATGTACCAAACGGTCAGCATAACTACTGCGTTGTTGCGGTTTACCCCGAAGGAGAATCCGATGAGGTTTGTATTGTTAGCTGGGTAACCACAAACATTGACACAGAAGAGGCTGCGTATAGGATATATCCTAATCCTACGTCAAACATATTGAATATTGTTTCTCCACGTGTATTCAACGAAGTACGTATGTACAATAATTCAGGAAAACTTGTTTACAAAGATTACGGTAGATATAGCAATAAAGTAATTGACGTAAATAATTTGAGCGCAGGAGTTTACTTTATTAAACTTATCTTCGACGACAATGTTATTAGCAAAAAAGTTATTGTTAGATAAGCAAAAACACAATTAAGATAAAAAGAGAAAAACGCCGTCATAGTACGGCGTTTTTTTGTTTTATAAAATAGTTTTGATTGGCTGTTGGCTGTTGAGTTGGAAGTCGGAAGTCAGAAGTTTTGGAACAACACGAAACTCAAAACTTCTAAATTCTAATTTCCACCTTCACCCCGCAACATCCCGAAACTTCGGGATAACTCGTAACTCGTAACACTTAACCCGCAACACGAATCATCAAACATCTTTTGTAAAAAATTATTTATCTTGTCCTTTGTGAAAAATGCTCAGATCTTTGATAGGAGATGAAATAAATTTTCCTGCTTGCAAGTTGTTGTTTTTAAGCAAAGTTGAAATCAAATCCTTGTACAAGTGAGCAATTGAGCCAACAAAGTTGATAGGCAAGTGTTTGCTTTCGGGATAAATTTTTACGCAATTATCTATAAACTCGTTAAAACTATAGTTCAACAAATCTTTTACGTATTCGTTGTTATAGTGCTTGTTCAAAAATGGAGCAAAACTTGCTAAATAGCTGCTTGGTTTATTAGTTGAGTATAAGGTGCTTATTATTTCCTTATCGCTGACTTTTGCAAATTTTGCAAACTCTTGTTTTAGATTTTCTGGTAATTTATTGTGGAAATAATCGAGCAAGAGTCTTTTGCCCAAATAGGCTCCGCTGCCTTCGTCACCTAGTATATAGCCAAGCGAAAGTTTATTATCTTGTATTTTGTTGCCGTTGTAGTAGCATGAATTTGAACCTGTTCCTAAAATGCAAGCAATGCCTTCATTGTTTCCGCAGAGGGCTTTAGCAGCAGCAAGCAAGTCAGTATCGACAAAGATTTCAGTGTTATTAAAAATGCCCGAAAGAGTTTCTTTTACAATATTTTTGTTAGCGTCGGAGCTGCAACCCGTACCGTAAAAGAATATAGAACCAACGAGTTTAACATCAATGTTTGGTAAAAGTTCTTTTTGCAATAAATTTACTATTTCGTGTGGCTTTGTGAAATACGGACTAAATCCTGTTGTTTTGTAATACAATATTTCGTCTTTGTATATCACACCCCAATCAGCAGAGGTGTTTCCAACGTCGGCAACTATAATCATTTATATAAATATTTTTATGATGTAAGGAACAAATATTATCAATCCGATTACAGCTGAAATAATAGCTGCAATAAGTACGGCTCCAGCCGCTATATCTTTGGCTGTTTTAATAGTATTGCAATATTCGGGTTGTATTTTATCCATAACAATTTCCAGTACTGTATTAATGGCTTCTAACGATAAAACCAAGCCTATACACAATAAGACTGCTATCCATTGGTAAACCGAAATTTTAAAAATAAAAGCACAAATTATCGTCAAAATCCCAATTGCAAACTGAATTTTAAAATTTCTATGTTGTTTAAACAGCATTAAAATACCGTTTAAAGCAAATTTAAAACTACCGATAAATGAACTTTTCTTTTTCATTTTATCCCCTATAAAAATACAAGGTGTCTTTTGATGAAATATCGCCTTTGTAAATGTAGCCGCTATCGCTGAACCCGATTAAGTCTTCGGGTTTGCTTATTTCGTTTTCAACAATGTACCTAGTCATCAGTCCTCTAGCCTTTTTTGCCAAAAACGAAATCACCTTGTATTGTCCGTTACTAAAATCTTTAAATACTGGAGTTACAATTTCAGCGTCTAATTTTTTGGCATCAATTGCTTTAAAATACTCGTTGCTGGCTAAGTTGACAACGATATCCGATTTATTTTCTTTTAGCAATGAATTTACGTATTCGGTTATTTTATCGCCCCAAAAAGAATACAAGTTGTTGTTTTTATCGACTTTGAGTTTTGTGCCCATATCTAACCTGTAGGGTTTTATAAGGTCTAACGGTTTAAGAGCTCCGTACAGTCCCGAAATTATTAGTACATGTTTTTGGGCAAAATTTATTTGTTTTTTCGATAATGAATAGGCGTCTAAACCTTCGTAAACATCGCCTTTGTAGGCGTATATTGCTTGTTTTGCTTCAGCTTTGTTCCAATTTTTGTATCTCATTTCGTTTAGTTGAGCCAAATTATCAGATATTTTCATCAGTTTTGCCAAATCCTGATAATTAAATTTAGCCAACTCATTTTGAATTGTATGAGCCTGTTTTACAAAATTTGGTGTGCTTGTGTCTTCAACCGGTGGAGTAGTTTCAAAATCTAGCGTCTTTGCTGGAGATAGTAGTATTATCATAGTAGTTGAGTTTAAAAT
The DNA here is from genome assembly GCA_033809755.1 of Lentimicrobiaceae bacterium. Lineage (GTDB taxonomy): Bacteria > Bacteroidota > Bacteroidia > Bacteroidales > UBA4417 > UBA4417. The sequence continues at coordinate 44,512 of JAPXLB010000006.1, read as the reverse complement.
TATTAGCTCGTATGGTTTTGATATAAAAAGTCCTGCATATCTTCAACAAGTTTATATTTTATGCCTTGTTGTGTGAATACAATTTCTAAAATATTTATGGCTATAAATTTAGCCAATAGATTTTCCAATTTATACTTATTTATTGAAAGTAGTTTTCTTAACCTAGAAAAGCTGTAGGCTTCGGCGTTTTTCATCAACGAAAGAAGTTTCAATTCGTCTTTTTTAAGTTGTATATTGATATTTTTCTCCGAAAATTTGAGACTATGAGCCTTAAGCCAAACAATATTTACCTGGTAGTTGCAATCGTTTTGGCGGATGTAAACTAGGTTTTTGTTATTCAGTTCAGAAACGGAGTATAGCAGCTTATCATCATTTTTTCTGGGAACAATAATCTCCAAAATTTTTTTAGTATCAACAATCCACTCGTTAGCTACAAAATCAATCGACGGTTTCGAATATAAGTTGGCTGCTGCCTCAACCATATAAAACTCTTCTTCACTTCTGACGCCTGCTATAGCTCCATTGTCTTTAACACCAACCAATAGCCTACCTCCGCTGGTATTAGCAAACGCTACCAGAGACCTTGCTATTTTCCGAGAGTCGTTTATGCTAAATTTAAAATCAAGTTGCTGATGTTCACCTTCGGAAATTAAAAGTTTTATGTACTCAGCATTTTTGTTATGACCCTCAACGCGTGTATTACGTAGTGCCATTTGTTATTATTACTTTTTTGGATATTTCCCTTTAAAATTTCTTCAAAATTTATTTAATCGTTTTCTATTATTCTTAAAATTTTGGCTCTGTATGTTTTAAATAAAAGATAAGTTTTTTTGTGTAGTTATTTTTTCGCAATAATGACATTGAAGTCGCATTTCTTCATGATCGATAATTCGGAGATGAGGAGTAATATTTTCAACGTTTGTAATACAATTCGGATTAACGCATCGTGCAATATTAATTATTTCATTCGGAACTACAACTTGTTTTTTACTAACGATTTCGTAGTTTCTTATTTCAATAATTGTTGCTGTTGGGGCGACTATTGCAATTTTATTAACTTCTTTATCCTCGAAAAATTTATCACTAACTTTAATCAGCCCCTTTCTGCCGTACTTTTGGCTTCTGAGGTTGTCGCCAAATAGAAGTTGATGCTGGGTATCAAATTCTAAATTTAATATCCTAATAACTCTAAAAACATTGGTTGCCGGAATGTGATCGATAACAGTTCCGTTTTCTATTGCGCTGACACTGAGTTTTACTTTCATTGTACAAAAATTATTAAATTGTTTTATTATTTATTTAACAACGCCCAAAATAGCTGCAAGAAGAGCTTGTCTGACGTAGATGCCATTTTCAGCTTGTTTGAAATAATATGCCTGCCTTGTATTATCAACATCTTCGTTAATTTCGTTGACACGTGGAAGCGGGTGCAGAATTTTCATATTGGGTTTGCTAGGTCCAAGCATTGATGCAGTGAGAGAGTAGCTGTTTTTAACCTTTTCATATTCCATAGGGTCGTTAAATCGCTCTTTCTGAATCCTAGTCATGTATACGATGTCGGCAGTCGGCATAACTTCCTTAATATCAATGTGCTGAGTATAGGTTAAGTTGTTATTTTTTATATACATTTTAACAACTCTAGGCAATTTAAGTTCTATTGGGGATACAAGTTGAAAAGTTGTATTAAAATTACTCATAGCTTCAACGAGAGAATGAACAGTTCTGCCATATTTCAGGTCGCCGACAAGAGCAATATTTAGGTTGTCAAGTGTACCTTGAGTTTCTTTTATGCTATACAAATCGAGTAGGCACTGTGTTGGGTGCTGATTAGATCCGTCGCCGGCATTAATAACAGGAACAGACGAAACTTCGCTAGCCCAGCGCGAAGATCCTTCTACAGGATGGCGCATCACTATTATGTCGGCGTAACTACTCACCATTTTTATAGTGTCTTTAAGCGATTCACCTTTTCTTAAACTTGTTGAACCGCTCTCCGAAAAGCCTACAACACGTGCTCCAAGCCTATTGGCAGCAGTTTCAAAACTCAATCGGGTTCTGGTAGAGGGCTCAAAAAATAATGAGGCGACGACGTAGTTGTCTAATAATCTTTGCCTTGGGTTTGCTTTAAATGAAGATGCTATTTCAAGTATTTTTAAATATTCGTCTTTGTTGTAATCAGTGATGGATATTAAACTTTTACCTTTCATAATTGGTTGTATTATTGTTTGTTGTATAAGTTTATATGACAAATATGCAAAAAGCGTTTTTCTGACTATAAAAATACAAAATTTCGGTTTTTATTTTGAAATTACAGTATGTTTTTTTACTTTTTTTTAATAGACGTTGCCAAATGATTTTGTTTCAGCATCTTATAGAAATAAAAACTTGTTGCAGTTCTTTAGCTTATTCAACACTCCAATTTTTAGTCACGATTAGTAATAAATTAGCACATTATAGATTTTGTTTGCTATTTTTGTTCCTGTATAATTCTTACCTTTGCAACAAAAATAAGCAACATGGAATATAAGTTAAAGCTCGACATAGTTAACGGTCTGAACAGTTTGTACAATATTAAAATCGACATTTCGGAGATTTCGCTTCAATACACTAAAACCGAATTTGTAGGCGATTTTACTTTTGTCGTATTCCCTTTTGTGAAATCGGCAAAAAAGTCTCCCGAAACTATTGGCAATGAACTGGGTGCTTATATTAAGGAACACAATTCAAATGTTTTTGATTACAACGTTGTAAAAGGTTTTTTGAATATAGAAATGACCAACGAGACTTGGATTGACTTTATTAACACCAAAGTTAAAACTGAATCTTATTTGCCATCCGACTTGTTTTCGGGTTCCAATCCTATTGTTGTTGAGTTTTCTTCGCCCAATACAAATAAGCCTTTACATTTAGGTCATATCAGGAACAACTTGCTCGGCGATTCACTCAGTCGAATATACGAGGCTGTGGGTCACAAGGTTGTAAAAGTAAATTTGGTGAACGACAGAGGTATACATATTTGTAAAAGTATGCTTGCTTGGTTGAAATGGGGTAACGGCGAAACGCCGAAATCATCGGGAGTTAAGGGCGACCATTTAGTTGGTAAATATTATGTACTTTTCGACCAAGAATATAAATTGCAAATCGAGAAGTTGGTTTCTGAAGGTGCAAGCCCTGAGGATGCGGAAAAAAATGCTCCGATAATACTTGAAGCGCAAGAAATGTTGCGTAGGTGGGAAAACAACGATAAAGAAGTGCGAGAACTGTGGCAAACCATGAACTCGTGGGTGTACGATGGCTTTGACACGACCTACGAAACCATGAATATCAGTTTTGATAAAACTTATTACGAATCGGAAACATATTTGTTAGGAAAGGAGATTATTGAAAAAGGATTGGCTGATAGAGTTTTTCACAAGCGTCTCGACGGTTCGGTTTGGATTGATTTGCAAGATGAAAATTTAGACGAAAAGCTATTGCTCAGAAGCGACGGCACCTCCGTTTATATGACTCAAGATATAGGCACTGCACTACAAAGGCACAACGAGTACAATCCCGATAAACTGATTTATGTTGTTGGTAATGAACAAGAATATCACTTTCAGGTGCTTAAAGTTATTCTTAAAAAGTTGGGATACGATTGGTGGCAAAAGATTGAGCACTTTTCATACGGAATGGTTGAGCTTCCTGCCGGCAAAATGAAGTCGCGTGAAGGTACTGTTGTTGATGCCGACGATTTAATGGATGAAATGTTCACCACAGCCGAACAAACCGCTGCAGAACTCGGAAAAGCTGATTTTGAAAGCGAAGAAACAGCTCAAGAACATTACAAAATGATAGGATTAGCTGCTCTAAAATATTTTATATTGAAAGTAGACCCGCGTAAAAATATGCTTTTTAACCCTGCCGAATCTATTGATTTTAACGGAAACACAGGTACTTTTATACAATACACTCATGCGAGAATACGTTCGGTCTTACGAAAATCGGAGGTTGATGTTAGCTCACTGAAAGTCAAAGACATAGAATCCTTTGCTGAAATAGAAAAACGTTTATTGATTAAAGTCTACGATTTTCCGACAACCGTCAAACTTTCGGCACTACAACAAAGTCCTGCATTAATTTGCAACTATGCCTACGATTTAGCTTCAACATATAATCAATTCTACCACGAGTGCAATATATTACGCGAACAAAATGAATCGCTTAAGGAGTTTAGGTTGGTAATTTCGCATTGCGTAGCAAAAACAATAAAACAGGCAATGAACCTATTGGGAATAGACGTGCCCGAGCAGATGTAGATTATTTTTTCTTTCGTTTAAAATCGCCGTTTTTCCATGCTTTTATAAATTTAGCCCAAGCAATAGGATTTAACAAATTGTTAGGCATAAGCTGACCTTTGTAATATAGTTGGTCGGCAAACGTATTCATGTGATGTGTATAGCTTTGTTGTGCAGTATATCCGAATTTTTGTGGGTCGTAGTTTTTTCCTACGTTCTCTTTCATTTCCATAACTGCAATATTACGTTTTGCAATTTCAATATCGTCGAGAGGTATTTCTTTTGTTAGGAAAGTGGTTTTAAATTGTTCTTTGGTGGGCCAAGGATAAATAACAGTAGTAGCCAGGGTAATTGTGTCGCGCGTCATAACCTGTATAACCGAGTATCTGTTGACCGACAAACTATCCGGAATAGTATATTCTACTTTTTTATAACCAACCGACGAAAATATCAATGTGTCGTAGTGTCGTACAACAATTGAAAAAAAGCCGTGATAGTCGCTGGTAGTGCCTCTGTAACTGTTTTTAACGCTAATATGAGTAAAAGGGATTGGTTTAAGACTGTCGGGTTCTACAATTATACCCGAAAACTGAATAACTTTCCCTCTGCCTTGTGCACACATCGAATTGCTTGCAAGTAACAAGAAAGTTAAAAAAGAAGCAAACACCAACATTTTTTTCATAGTGCAAAGGTAATTAAAATGTACATCAATCCTTTTCTACTTCAGCAAATAATTATAATTTAAGTTAAAAAAAATCTGCTATCACCGAAGTGATAGCAGATAAACAAAAAATTATGAAAAAAAATGTGGGATAGTACTAAAATACCAACCCTTGTTGTTTAGCTTCTTTTAAAACAGCACTTATGCCTTTTTTATTAATTGTACGAAGAACAGATGTTGAAACTTTTAGAGTTATCCATCTATCTTCCTCTGGGATATAAAAACGTTTCTTTTGTAAATTCGGATAAAATTTACGTTTGGTTTTTATATTAGAGTGAGAAACTTTATTTCCTACAATTGCTCTCTTTCCTGTTAAATCACAAACTCTTGACATAATTCAATCTTTCTTTTACTTGTTTCTTGTAATTTCGCTTGCAAAAATACTACTTTTTTTTGATTTGCAAATTTTTTCTTAAAAATATTTTTATTTACCGCACATATTCTTTCAAGAAAATCTTCTGTGTATCGTGTGATTATTGAATTTGCCAAAATTTTGTCATATGTCAAAAAAACAAATGCGGTATTTTGTAACTTTGCAAAATAGAGAGTACGTGTGGAACGAATATGCTAATTGAAATTTAACGTACAAGAGAAGTAATGTAAAAAGCATATAAGTTATACGTGTTCTAAAACAATAATAACTGAAAAAACATGAAAATCACATCAGCATCTAATCCGCGGATAAAATATATATTACAACTGCAAAAAGACTCAAAGTGTAGAAAGACCGAAAGCAAGTTTGTTGTCGAAGGTTATAGAGAAATTTACAGAGCCTTGGTTTCGGGGTATACAATTGATACTTTGTTTATTTGTGACGAAATAATCGACGGTAGCAAGATTGAGGAAATTAGAAAGTTTGAAAATCGAATCAACAACCGGATGCAAATTTCTCGTTCGGTATTTAATCGCATTGCATATCGCAATGATGTTGAAGGAGTTTTTGCCATAGCCGAGACGAAAAGCCATGATATTAATAAATTGCAACTTCCAGAAAATCCGCTTTTATTGGTTGCACAGTCTATTGAAAAACCCGGCAACGTAGGAGCTATTCTCCGCACGTGCGATGCCGTTGGTGTAGATGCTGTCATACTTTGCGATACGGTTTCCGATTTGTACAATCCTAATACTATAAGGTCTAGTTTGGGTTGTGTTTTTTCATTGCCAATAGCCATAACCTCATCAAAAGAAGCTATTAAATTTTTAACCGATAATAAAATCCGTATAAATTCTGCTATTATTTCCGACGAAACTATTTCCTGCTATTCTGTCAATTATAAAAATCCATCTGCTATTGTTGTAGGTTCCGAAGCTGAAGGCTTGAGTGCTGAGTGGTCGGAATATAGCACAAATAAAATAATGATACCAATGAATGGTATTGCCGATTCGCTCAATGTGTCGGTTAGTGCTGCGGTTATTTTATTTGAGGCGTATCGCCAGCGTAGATTTTGCACAATGTAATTTTTTCTGCTGGCACGATATTTGGTAGATTAAGTGTATATTAACTAATTATTATTTTAACTAAAAAAGGTACTTATATGAAAAAAATTAAATTTATTTTCGCTTTTCTTGCTATTGCAGGAATGTTTATGGTAACGTCTTGTGGAACAGATGATACAATAGACCCACCAACAATTCAATTTTTAACCGGACCAGAATACACATCAACCAGTGTTGTTGTTGCTCCAGGTTCTGATATTAGAGTAGGAGTTGAGGCTTTCTCACAAGAAAACTCAACTTTAAAACGCTTTAATTTCTCAGTTCAGGATGAAGCAGGTGTTCTTCAATCATTTTTTGATACAACTTTCTCAACAACAAGCTATACTTTTGACGAAATAATTGAGGTTCAGGATGTAGAAGCAAGTGTAAATTACATCTTTACCGTATATGACGATCAAAATCAAAGTAATCAGATACAAATTACTGTTACTACCGAAGCAGCTCCCGGAAATATTAGAGTTTACGAAAATGTAGTTTTAGGAGCTCAAAACTCCGCAGTTGGTTCTTCGTTTGCATCAAGCAACGGAACAGTTTACACATTAGCTGATGCTAGAGCTAACAGCGCACTTATCGACTGGATATATTTTTACGATAGTAATTTTGAAGCATGCATAGCTGCTCCCAATGATACGGATGCTCACAATGCTTTTGGCGATTACGTGAATGCACCTGCAAATTGGGATACAAAAAATCCAACCAAATTTCAATTTGTTGAACTTCCAGAAGGTACATTATGGGCTGATATTACTAACGATTTAACCATTGTTAGACTTGCAACCGACGTTGAAGAAAGTAAAGTTGCTTTCTTGGGAGTAGGTAAAATTATTGCTTTCAGAACAGTTGCCGGCAAACTTGGATTACTTAGAGTTGAAGAAATTACCCAAATGGGTGATCCACTCAGCTATCAAAAAGGAACAATTACGTACTCAATAAAAGTACAAGAGTAGTATTTTATTTAAATTTTCACATTAAAAGCTGTTCATTGATTTGAACAGCTTTTTTATTAATTTTGTAATATGAAATTTCACTAAAGCATAATGAAGAAAAATGTTGTTTTTATAGTAAACCCTAAGGCAGGCGTTATTCCTAAGAACAAATCGTTCATAGATTTTGTTACCGAGACTGCTTTTCCTGCCAGCAAATTTAATGTTGAAGTAAAAATGACATCATACCCCGGAAATGCAAAAGAATTGGCTAAGGAAGCAAAAAACAACGAAGCAGACGTTGTCGTGTCGGTTGGAGGAGACGGGACTCTTAATGAAATAGCGACTAATCTTGTTGGTAGCGATGTTTCGTTAGGAATTATTCCCGCAGGTTCGGGAAATGGATTAGCACATTTTCTTAAAATACCTTCAATGCTGTCTCAATCGCTACGTGTGATTTCTGCCGGTAAAACCAAAAAAATAGATGTCGGCAAAGTTAATGATAACATGTTTTTAAGCGTTGCAGGCGTCGGATTTGATGCTCACGTTGCAAACTTGTTTCAACATCAAAAAATAAGGGGATTAATTTCGTATTTAAAAGTTATTTTGCAGGAATATCCTGCTTACGAACCTAAGTTTTATGAAATACAAATTAATGATAAAACCATTATCAGGAAAGAAGCATTGATGGTTGTTGTGGCTAATAGCAATCAGTTTGGTTTTAATGCAAAAATTGCGCCCAAAGCAAAAATCGATGATGGTTTATTAAATTTATGCATATTTGATAAAATTCCACACACCGAAATTCTGACTGTATTGTATTCGCTCACCAGAGGCAAGAAAATAAAAAAATATGCAAGTTATTATAAGGTGAAAAAAGTTAGTATAATTGCAGAAGACCCTTCCGTTGTCAATATTGACGGTGAACCCATAAGCATGGAAATGCCTTTAAATTATTCGGTATTGAAAAGAAAACTTAAAATAATAGTCCCGTAGCGAGCAAAAAGGTGGGGTTTTGTTATATTTGCTTCGTAAAAATGTACAAATTATGTTTGAAAGTTTATCAAAAAGTTTCAGAGAATGGTTGATACGAATAGGTATTGGTGAGTCAACAGCTATTTTTATTGAATCGATTACAGATTTTATTCTTATACTTATTATAGCTGTAATAGCTTATTACATAACCAAAACTATAGTAAGAGCTGTTGTTTATCGTATAGCTCGTAAGACAACCAACAATTGGGACGATATTTTAGTTGAGGAAAAGGTGTTTAACAGTATTTCAATGCTGGTTCCTGGCTTGATAGTTTTAAATACTATTAATGCCACCCTGATAGAGCATGCCGGAATAATTAGACTTGCCGAAAGAGCAACACTAATATATTTAGCTATTATTGTTGTTATGATATTTTTCAGGTTCTTAAACGGATTTGAAAGAATATATAATCAGAAAGAAAATGCTGATAGACATCCAATTAGAGGAGTAATACAGGTTGTAAAGTTTTTTATATTCGCTTTTGCGGTTATTTTCATAATTTCAATTTTTTTAAAGCTGAAGCCGGCAAGTATCATTGGAGGTTTGGGGGCTGGTTCTGCAGTTGCGATGTTGGTTTTTAAAGATCCAATATTAGGTTTTGTTGGTGGTATTCAGTTATCATTAAACAATATGGTTGGTATTGGCGATTGGATTTCAGTACCAAGCAGAGGCGCTGACGGCGATGTGGAAGAAATTGGTCTGACTACTGTCAAAGTCAGAAATTTTGATAAAACAATAGTTACAATTCCGACATACAATCTTATTACCGACTCGTTTCAAAACTACCGTCCCATGCAAGAATTGGGTGTTAGACGTATGAAACGTTCGGTTAATATTGATGTTTCCAGCATTAAGTTTTGCACAAATGAAGACTTAGAAAAATACAGCAAAATCACTCTTATTAAAGATTACATAGCTGAAAAGCAAAAAGAAATAGATGAATACAACGCCGAAAAAGAAGTTGATACAACTCAGCATATTAACGGAAGGCGTCAGACAAATATAGGGATTTTTAGGGCTTATTTAACAGCTTATATTCGCAGTCATGAGGGAATAAGTGAAGATTATACAAGGATGGTCAGACAACAACAGCCAACATCTACGGGAGTTCCTGTTGAGGTGTATGCTTTTATTAATACGGCAGTTTGGGTTGATTATGAAGCAATTCAATCGGATGTATTCGACCATATTTTGGCAATTATTCCATTCTTCGACCTGCGTTTGTATCAGTTACCGATAGGTTATACGGACGGTAATTAGTGAGTGGTGAGTGGTGAGTGGTGAGTGGTGTTTCGGGTTATCCCGAAGTATCGTGAGAGTTCCGAGTTCTGAGTTTTGAGTTTTGAGTTAAAATTTGATAATTTTAATTTCTAACTTAACCAGCCAAAAGCCCCGAGACTTCGGGGGCTAACAGCTAAAAGCCAACAGCTAAACAGTTGAAAGTTGCAAATTGTTAGTGTTTATCAATGAAAACATTTCTTCCATAATAATCCTGAACCAAGGTGTATATTTTTCAGGGTTGGATTTTAATTCTTGCTTCAATTTATCAAGTTTTATCCATTGGTAGTTGCAAACTTCGTCGGTGTTGATGTTTGGGATTGTTTCATTCTCAACAAAACCCAAAAGCACATGGTCGAACTCGTGTTCGGTAAGTCCGTTATCAAATTTGGCTTTATATACAAAATCGAATATTTTTTTCAATTCCGCTTTTATTCCCATTTCTTCTTCAAGGCGCCTGTTTGCGGCGTCTACGGGTTTTTCACCTTTTCTGGGGTGTGTGCAACTTGCATTTGCCCATTTCCCGGGCGAATGGTATTTATGCAAAGCCCTTTGCTGAATAAGCATCTCGGAGTTGGAGTTTAGAATTATTACCGAAACTGCACGGTGCAGGACCGCTTTTTCGTGAGCTTCTTGCTTGCCCATTAAACCGATTTCGTTGTCGTTTGTATCTACTAGTACGACTTTTTCTTCCATTACGTTTTTGTTAGCAAAGTGTACTACTTCATCAATTCTTCAATTATGAAGTCTTCTTTTATACCTTCGGCTTCGGCTTTGTAGTTTCTGATAATTCTGTGTCGAAGTATAGGAATAGCAACAGCTTTCACGTCTTCTATATCAGGACTGTATTTTCCCGAAATAGCGGCGTGCACTTTTGCTCCAATTATTAGGTATTGCGATGCACGCGGACCAGCTCCCCAGGTCAAATACTGATTGCTCAAAACGTGAGCTTTGGCAGTATTCGGACGAGTGCTATATGCCAAATTTACTGCGTAGTTGTAGACGTTGTCGGCAACAGGGATACGAGATATTAAGTCTTGAAAATGTATTACTTCTTCGGCACTCAATATTACGTTAATGTCGGGTGTTTCGTGACTTGTAGTAGATTTAACGATTTCTATTTCTTCGTCTATTGACGGATAATCCAATTTTAGGTTAAACATAAATCTGTCTAACTGAGCTTCAGGCAATGGGTACGTGCCTTCTTGTTCGATGGGGTTTTGTGTAGCGAGAACAAAAAACGGTAGAGGTAAATTATTTTTAACTCCGGCTATAGTAACTGCTTTTTCTTGCATCGCTTCCAACAAAGCACTTTGAGTTTTAGGGGGAGTTCTGTTAATCTCGTCGGCTAAAACTATATTGGCAAAAACAGGACCTTTGATGAATTTAAAATTTCTGTTTTGGTCTAATATTTCCGTTCCAATTATGTCGCTTGGCATAAGGTCGGGGGTAAACTGAATACGGCTGTATTGCATGCCCATAGTTCTGGCAAGGGTGTTTATCATCAATGTTTTGGCTAAGCCGGGAACGCCTACCAATAAAACATGCCCTCTGGAAAAGATAGCAATAAGCAGTTTTTTAATAACATCGTGTTGACCTATTATTATTTTATTAATTTCGTTGTGTAGCTGATTGTATTTTTGTTGCAAGTCTTTAATTGCTTCCGTGTCTTTTTGCATTTCGTGTGTAGTTAAAGAATTTTTATTGATTTACGTTCCAATTATATTTTAGTTTACAATTTTTATATCTGTCGCCAATTTTAATATATGCATTTTTGCTGTTTGTCTGCACCCATTTGGCTATAGCTTTTTCTCTTTTTCCTTCAAGAGCCCACTGCTGTATGATGTTAAAATCGGTATCTAGGCTTGCTTTGTGAGGTTCGGTTCTGCTGACAAGGTACAGCAATCTGAAAGCGGAGGTTCCATCTTCGGTATAATATTGTGTACTGTTTGAAATTTCGCCTACGTTTAACTTATCAACAACAAAAAACATTTTTGGGTCAAGTTCTTCTGCAGATAGCAAGGTGTTTCCCGTGTATTGGCTTTGAATATATCCGCCATTGACTTTGCCGGGGTCGTCGCTAAACTTTAATACTGCATCTTTAAAAGGTATTTCGTTATTACGCACAAGTTCTGCTATGCTATCCAATTCTCTGGCTGCTTGAATAAGAGCTTCGGGGTTTACTTTAGGCATAATTAAAATATGTCTGACGTTTACCTCGTCTTTCTTTTTTTCTATAAGCTGAATTAGGTGGTAGCCGAATTTTGTTTTGATAATATCCGAAATATCGCCTTTATTTTTCAGTCCGAATGAGGCAGTTTCAAATTCGGGAGCCATAATTCCTTTGGTGAAAAAACCCAGTTCTCCGCCTCTGGTAGCCGAGCCTTGATCTTCGGAGTAGAGTACTGCCAAAGTTGAGAATTTTTCACCTTTTAGTATTCTCTCTTTTATATCTTCTAATTTTTGACGAGCCTCTTGTTGTTCAGCAATTCCAATTTTTGGTGTTTTAACAATTTGGGCAATTTCGTACAGGCTAGGAATGAGAGGAATACTATCGGCAGGTAGGTTATAGAAAAATTTTTGTGCATCTTTTGGTGATGCTTTAATGCTGCTTGTTATTTGTCCTTCAATTGTTTGGGCAAGAATTTCTAAGCGAAGCGGTTCGCGCAGTTCATTCTTAAATTCTATTACCGATTTGTCGTAAAATTCCTCTAACTTCTGTTGCGAACCAAATTGTTGTATGTAGTATCTTAAGCGTCTGTCAAGTTCACTTTCGACCTGGTCGTCGGTTATTTGCACACTATCTATTTCGCCATAATGAATATACAATTTCTGAAGCAAAAGTTTTTCAAAAATATCACATTCACTTACCTTATCGGCGTAGGCTTGAACTTGTAGCTTGTTTGTTTCAACATCCGACCAATAAACAGGATGTTTACCAACTAATCCCACAATTTCGTCTATCACAACCTGCTCCTGGGCTGTAGCCTTATTGAAATTAAGTGCGAATATATTTATTACTGAAATTAGTATTATCAGTATGCTATTACTTTTTGATATAAATTTCATAGTCGTTTTGTTTTGCTGCGTTATCGTTTAGTGTTCTGTACAGACCGCTAACAAAGTCGGCTCTTCGTTTTTTTATTATTATGGTTGCAATTTTATCTTTAACCAATTCGATAGGACTTTGCTCTCCAGCCTGTTTATATTCGTCAATAATTATGAAATACGTATTTGTATTGTCAGTTATTGTATAAGAATTTTTTTTGGGAAGTATGGTTGTAGTTTTTTTTGGGTTAGTTTCAATTGAATTAACAAACTCCTTTATTTTCAATACGTTTGTCCATGTGTCGTTATGAATAGCAATATTGATGTCGTTTTTTACGCAAAGTTCGTTTAGAACAAAACGGTCATCTTCTTTTGATGAATAAACATATTTTTTTATTTTGCTCAACAGATGATGTTTGTTGTTTATCGTAATTATGTTGACTTTGGCGTAGTCCTCGTTTAGTTTAAAGTCGTCTTTGTTGTCGTTGTAGTAGGTTTCAATTTCATTAACGGTTATGTTGGTGTCAACCTTGCTACTGATAATGTCAGTTTGGTAGTAGTATATTATCAACGAATTTCTGTATTCTGCTACTTTACTATCAATTTCGGCAAAATCGATATTCTTGTCTTTGGCAGCTTCGTTCAGAATAAGTTTTTTGTTAATCCAATTATTTATATAGCTGTGTACAATGTCGATGCTATCGTTAGTAGGAGTGTTTTTTTGCACAACACCTTGTAAATCATCCATATATAAATAGCTATCGAAAACACGAGCAACTTTAACAGGTGCATCGATAACTTCTTCTTGTTGTTTTGGTTCGCAGGAAGTCGCCAACACAACGATTGCAAAAGAAAAAAGAGCATAAATAATTTTCAGGTGTCTTAATTGCATTTGCTATTTCTTATTAATCAGATTATTTACAGCTGTAGTATTTATTTTTACCGAGTATTTTTTTCTTAAGTTATCAATCCATTCGCTATCTAGATATTCTTGATATTCGGAAATTATTACACCTCTAATGTTTTTAAGGTCTTGCGGTTGGGCGGGCAAGATGTCGGTAACATCAATGATGTGATATTCGTTATTTTTAACTGTTGCAGAAACGCTAACACCTTTTTCCCATTTAACGTTGTTCCACTTATCCAGGTCGTTTTTATTGATAATTATTTGTTTTACAGTCAGTTGCGTGCTATCTAAAGAATGTTTTTTTAAGATTTCGTTATAACTTAGACCTTTTTTGACGCTATTTTCGATAGACTTTAAAAGTTTGCTATTGCCTTTAAGAGTATACAAGTCAGCTTGCAATCGTTCGTCCAACATATAATTATTGCAAACGGTTTTGTAGTAGTTTTCAAGTCCTATTGTATCTTCAATAGCTTTATTCCAGACCATTTTGTCGGTGAGGTTAAACAATAAAATTCCGTCTTTATATTCATCAATAAGAATTTTAAAGCTAGGATAGTCGTCTTCTATATGCATATCAGCATATTTTATTACTTCTTTTTTCATCCAATTGTCGTAAACATTTCTAACATAAAAAGGAATATAAGTAGGAGCTGACAATCTTTGAGTATAAGCCAATTGTTTAGCCAAGTCTTCCTGAGTGTAGGTTTTATCACCTATTGTAAATACAACTTTGTTTAAACCTTCAGCTTCCGATGGTTTCCATGAGGTGGCAAAAATAGAGTCGGTAACTCTTGTAGCAACTTCGTCGACGTTGTTTAAGTTTTCGGTGAAATTATGTTTAGCTTTAACCTTTTCGACAAATGCATCAGTTATTACGCTCATTCTATCACCGTTAGCTATTTTTTTTCTAATTCTTTCTACTTCATCTTCGTATGAGCCTTGTCTTTGTACGTCTATTAATTTAATAATATGCCATCCCGCTTGTGTTTCAAAGGGTTTTGAGTACTGGTTTTGTTTAAGAGTGTGAATGGTTTCAATAAATTGAGGCATAAGTCTATATACCGGGAACCAAGGTAATAATCCACCTTCATCTCTAGTAGTTTTGTCGTCGGAGTAAAGTTTAGCAACTTCGCCGAAAGGCTTTCCACTTTCCAACAAATTGTATGCGTCGTAAGCTTTTTTCTTATTTTGTTCGGTATCCGAATTTTCGGTTCTATGAATAATAACATGAGCCAATTGTATATTTCCGAGAGCAGGTTTTTTGTCGATTAGTTGTATGAGGTGATATCCGTGTGGGGAACGTATAGGCATAGATATATCTCCAATTTTCATGTTGTATATGGCGTTTTCGAAAGGGTACAACATATTAAATACGGTAAAGTATCCTAAATCGCCACCGTTGCCTTTTATCAAAGTACCTTGGTAATCGCGGTCTTGTGCCGAAGGGTCTTTTGAATATTTTTGAGCAAGAGCGCTGAAATCGCTACCTTTGAGAGCTTGGTTTCTAACGTCTATCGCGTTATTCCATGCTTGCAATGTGTCTTGCGGGGAGCCTAAGCCATCTATAGTAAACAAAATATGTTTTGCCCTCATATCGAAGTTACCTCTCTGATAGGCTTCTTTTAGCATATAGTTTTCGGTATCTTCGTCGGTAAGATACGGCATTGCCAATTGGTTTCGGTAGGTTGCAAGCTCTTTCTTAAAGCTATCTAAGGTGTCCATGCCCAACGATTTGGCTTCCATTACCTTTAGCTTAAAGTTTATAAAGAGTGGCATATATTCATCCAAAGCCTGTTTGGTTATAATATTTTCGTCTAAATTGTTTTTATTAAACAGTCGTAAAAACTCTTCAGTATAAATTTTGTTGTCATCGATGGTAAGAATGACTTCCTTGTCTTGAGCTACTAGTGAGTTTGATGTGAGTATTAGTAATAAACTTATTAAAACTATGAAATATTTTCTCATTGCTAAAGTTTTTGTTATTGTGTTAAATAATTATCTGCTATAGTTAGGAGCTTCACTTGTAATAGTAATATCGTGAGGGTGGCTTTCAATAATACCTGCGTTGGTAATTTTAATAAACTTAGCTTTTTTAAGTTGTTCAATGTTAGCCGATCCTGTGTATCCCATTCCTGCTTTAAGCCCTCCGACCATTTGGTGTATAACTTCAGCGAGGCTTCCTTTGTAAGGCACCCTGCCGACAATTCCTTCGGGGACTAATTTTTTCATATCATAAACATCATCTTGGAAGTATCTATCTTTAGAGCCACTTTCCATAGCTTCTAGCGAACCCATACCTCTATAAACCTTATATTTCCTACCTTCCAAAATTATAGTGCTTCCCGGCGATTCTTCGACTCCGGCAAATAGCGAGCCAGCCATAATTGACGATGCACCTGCAGCTATTGCTTTAACTATATCGCCTGTGTATCTGATACCACCGTCGGCAATTACGGGAATGTTTCTACCTTCGATAGCTTTGGCAACTTCGTAAACTGCCGATAGTTGTGGAACTCCAATTCCTGCAATAATGCGGGTTGTGCATATAGAGCCAGGACCTATGCCCACCTTAACGCCACTAACGCCGGCATTGGCAAGCGCAATAGCAGCTTCGGCTGTAGCTATATTACCTCCTATAACGTCGATGTCAGGAAACTTTTTACTTATTTCTTTTATGATTTCTATAACCTTTTTCGAGTGTCCATGAGCGGTATCAACAACAATAGCATCGACGCCGTTTTCGTATAGTTGGGTAACTCTGTCAATTGTATCACTACCTGTTCCGACAGCTGCGGCAACTCTTAATTGCCCTTTTGCGTCTTTACAAGCATTTGGACGAGTTTTTATTTTTATTATGTCTTTGTAGGTAATAAGTCCTACCAATCGATAATCATCGTCGACGACAGGTAACTTTTCAATTTTATGTTTTTGTAAAATACTCGATGCTTTTTGCCAATCAAACTCGCCTTTGGTGGTGATAAGGTTATCTTTGGTCATTATTTCAGAAATAGGTCTATGCACATCATGTTCGAACCTTAAATCGCGGTTAGTAATAATGCCCTTAAGCACTCTATTTTCATCAATTATAGGAATGCCACCTATTTTATGCTCACTCATCAACCTGTGTGCGTCTCCAACCAAAGCATTTTCGTGAAGTGTTATAGGATCAGGTATTATTCCGTTTTCCGAACGCTTCACTTTTTTAACCTCAGAGGCTTGTTGTTCGATAGTCATGTTTTTATGCAGAACGCCAATGCCACCTTCTTGAGCTATTGCGATAGCCATAACCGAATCGGTAACGGTATCCATAGCAGCTGTTACAATTGGAATGTTTAATTTAATATTACGGGAAAAATATGTGCTTACGTCGGCTTGTGCGGGTAGTATTTCGGAATACGCCGGTTTGAGTAATACATCGTCGTATGTGTAACCTTCACCGACAAATTTGTCGTTTGTTATCATTGTCGCCTTTTTAGCTTGCAAAGTTAATAAAAACAGTATTAATAATTTGCAAAATTACTAAATTAACAAATATTAATTGTCTATTTCCAGTTGTACGGCTTGTTTTTACTGCCTTTTAGCCAGAAAATAAAGTTGTGGAGCAGCAATATAATTTCAAATAGTGGAGTATAAAACCAGAAGCCTTTTTCTTTTAGCTTTTGCATTATTTTTTTAGTAATAAAAAGCTGGCTACCCAGGCGCAATATCATTGCTGCAACAACTATAATAGGGTAATAATTTATACAAAGCAAAAGTATTGACAATATCCAAAATAAGTACGCACTGACGGTTTCAACACCCAACAGCGCAAGATGCGATTTCTTATAGTATCTGCCGGTTTTATTATGACGAGTTTTTTGGAAAATCCACTCTTTGTACCTTTTTTTTGGCTCGCTATAGGTAAATGAAGTTTTATCTATTTCTACACAAGTGTTTTTTTTATTTGCAACCTGATTAACAAAAAGGTCATCGTCGCCGGAAGGTATGTTATAGTGCGATATAAATCCTTTGTTATTGAAAAACAAATCTTTTTTATAGGCAAGATTTCTGCCCACGCCCATGTAAGGAAATCCTATCAGAGCAAAACTCAAATAGTTGGTGGCTATTTTTAAAGTGTCGAATCTGATAAGTTTATTGAGTAGTCCTTTATACTTTTTATAAGCACCGTATCCTAAAACAATTTCAACATTGTTGTTAATGTTAGCTGCCATTCGTCTTATCCATTGGTCGGAGGCAGGAACGCAGTCGGCATCGGTTAATAAAATATTATCGTATTTTGCCGATTTAATACCTATTGAAAGAGGAAATTTCTTACCTTTAAAAAAGTTCAAATCTTGCGTAAGACTTACTACGCTGAGGTTAGAGTATTTGTTTTTTAAGTCTTCCAACAAAAATTGTGTGTCGTCGTCACTCCTGTGATCCACAACAATAACTTCAAAGATAGGATAATCTTGTTCCAGAATAAGAGGTAAATGCTTCTTTAAATTAGCGTGTTCGTTTCTAGCGCATATAATTATTGATATAGGAATATCTTGTCGGGATATTTCATTACTTTTTTTGTAAAAAGCTAATCTTGAGTATATCACCCAAATATAAACCAACTGCAATAGTACTGATATTATAAAAATCAGTAATAACGTTGTCAACAAAGGATTATTTGCTAGAGATTGCAACATATAATATAATAAGCTACATATTTAATTCCGACAAAGGTATAATTTCGTTATATATTATGACCGAAAAACCAAAAACTTTATCAACATTTTGCTTTATGTGCTTACTCATACGAGTTTTAGGTGTTTTATTGTCGTTACGCGAAACGTCTGTAAATTGGAGAAACACAAAACAATATTAACATAAAAGTAATAGCTTGTGTACAAATAAAAATATAAAAGTAGTAAATTTGCATCTTTTAAAAATATATGCAAAAAATAAGAAATATAGCAATAATAGCCCACGTCGACCATGGGAAGACAACTTTGGTAGATAAAATTCTACATGCATGTCATTTATTCAGAGAAAATCAGGAAACGGGCGAATTAATATTAGATAATAACGATTTAGAACGAGAGAGAGGAATAACCATAACATCAAAAAATGTATCAGTTACTTACAAAGGTGTTAAAATCAATATTATAGATACACCCGGGCACTCCGATTTTGGAGGCGAGGTTGAGCGTGTTTTAAAAATGGCTGACGGCGTTCTTTTGTTGGTAGATGCCTTTGAAGGTACTATGCCGCAAACTCGATTTGTTACACAAAAGGCGTTGTCGTTGGGTTTAAAACCGATAGTTGTTATTAATAAGGTTGATAAGCCAAATTGTCGTCCTTTGGAAGTGCAAGACCAAGTTTTTGAATTATTTTTCAACCTTGGTGCAACTGACGAACAGTTGGACTTTGTTACAATTTTCGGTTCGGGCAAAAACGGTTGGATGACTACCAATTTAAACATTGCCAGTTCTGATATGACGCCGTTGTTAGATGCTATAATCAAGCATATACCGACTCCAAAGAGCATCGAAGGACCTTTGCAAATGCAAATCACATCATTAGACTATAACTCGTATGTGGGACGTATTGCCATTGGCAGAGTTCACAGAGGAACCGTCAGTGAAGGTATGCGTGTAACTCTTGTGGGCAAGGACAAACCCCATAAGCAGGCAAAAATAAAAGAAGTATATTCGTTTAGCGGCTTGGGACGCGAAAAAGTAAAAGAGGTTTTTTCGGGCGATATATGTGCTTTGGTTGGTCTTGATGATTTTGAAATTGGCGATACCGTTACCGACCCCGAAACAGTTGAAGCATTGCCTGATATTCACATTGACGAACCTACAATGAGTATGTTGTTTACAATAAATACTTCGCCATTTTTCGGGAAAGAAGGCAAATATGTTACATCCAGGCATTTGGGCGAGAGGTTGAAAAGGGAAACGGAAAAAAACTTAGCTTTAAAAGTACAAAATACCGATACTACAGATAAGTTTAACGTTTATGGTCGTGGAATTTTGCATTTGGCTATACTTATAGAAACCATGAGGCGCGAGGGCTACGAGCTTGCTGTAGGTCAGCCGCAGGTTATTATTAAAGAAATTGACGGAGTGAAATGCGAACCAATTGAATTGCTTATTGTTGATGCTCCGCCGGAAGTTTCGGGCAAAGTTATTGAAATTATAAGCAACCGAAAAGGCGAACTTAAAGCAATTGAGGAAAAAGGCGACCTGCAACACGTTGAGTTTGAAATTCCTTCGAGAGGTATTGCTGGATTAAGAAATCTACTGCATACTGTTACTTGTGGCGAGGCTATTATGGCTCATCGTTTTAAAGAATTTGCACCCTACAAAGGCGATATGCCCAAACGTCTTCAGGGAGTGTTGGTTAGCATAGAAACAGGTATGGCTACGTCTTACGCTATAGATAAACTTCAGGATAGAGGTAGGTTTTTTGTAGAACCTTTCGAGCAAGTGTATGAAGGTCAAATTGTTGGCGAAAATACAAGAGATAACGATATAGGCGTTAATGTTACCAAAGCCAAGCAAATGACCAATATTAGAACTACTTCAAAGGATGAAGCGGTCAATATTCCGCCAGCTGTTAAATTTTCGTTGGAAGAAGCTCTCGAATATATTGCGGCAGACGAAATGGTAGAAATTACACCAAAATCTATACGAATGCGTAAAATATTGCTCAAGGAAATAGACCGCAAGCGACAACAAAGGTAAATTTATTGTATTTTGCTTATCTTTGTTCCAACTTTAAAATAAATTGCGTAAATGATTGAAGTATCCGCATATGTGCTTAATATAGAAAACTGCGACCATAGCATTATCGAAGATAATCAAAGCCTGTTGCCCGCATCAAGTATTAAGCGCTTGAGTGATTTTACCAATAGTAAAGTTAAAATACAGTCTTTTGTTGGAGAAATATTAGCCAGATACGCCATTTCGGAGCATTTCGACGTCCCGTACATATTATCCGATTTTAGTTTTGCGGCAAGAGGTAAGCCATTTCTTAGCGATTACGAAGGATATAATTTTAATATTTCTCATTCTAAAAATTGGCTCGCTTGTGCGGTTTCAGATGTCAATGTTGGAGTAGATGTTGAAGGAATAAGGAAAATAAACTCAAAAGTTGCAGACAGATTTTTTACCGAAAGAGAAGTCCGATATTTAAATACGCTCAACGGTGACGAAAGAAACGAAATGTTTATCAGATTTTGGACAATAAAGGAAAGTTATCTGAAAGCCATAGGCAAGGGGTTAGCATTAGAATTAAATTCTTTTAATATTGAACCCAAGGGAGATGATGATTTTGTGCTAGATAATAATAAAGATGCCGAAAAATACAGCGTTTTTTCATATAAAATAAAAGATGCATACGTTGCGGTTTGTGCCGAAAAACCTGCACAAAAACCAAGACTTATTTGTACGGATATAGACAAGGTTTTGAAAAATGTTCAATCAAATTTGTAGTTAAATGAACAACCTGTTTACATATATTGCTAATTACTTTCGATATCCTGTTTTAAACAAAACAAAGCTATTTGCGTTACTTCTTTTCGTCGCAACTTCGTGTGCTACTGTTGTTCCACCGTCGGGAGGACCTGTTGATAAACAAGCTCCACAAGTGGTTTCATGTTCGCCAAAAGATAAAAGTTTGAATTTCGACTCAAAAAAAATTGTAATTACCTTCGACGAATTTATCAATCTGCAAAATGCAGATAAACAAATATTTATATCGCCGCCTTTTAAAAATGCACCCGATTATAAAGTTAAGCGTAAGTCATTGCAAATAAATATAAACGACACTTTGTTAGAAAACACTACATACACCGTCTTTTTTGGCGATGCAATCAGCGATATAACCGAAAATAACAAGGTTTCAAATTTAGTTTATTCGTTTTCAACAGGCGACTACATTGATACTTTGTCGGTTTGGGGTCATGTTTTAGATGCATATACGCAGGAACCGATAAAAGATGCATTGGTTATGCTTTATACCGATTTTAACGATTCGGTTCCCATAACTTCATTACCTAGGCATATTTCAAAAACTAGTGGCGACGGCTCGTTTCATATTCAGAATTTAAAAGCTGGGGAATATAAAATTTTCGCTCTCGATGATTTGAACAATGACTACAAATGTAATCTGATGACCGAAAGTATAGCTTTTTTACTAGATACTATTAAACCACGTTATTTTGGCAATGATTCTCTAAGTGCGGTTCTCGACAAACCTGTAAAGCTAATGATGTTCGCCACAAAGGACACCACACAGCAAATAGTTGAAAGCAAAATTATTGACAAAAATGTAGTTCGTTTTATTTTTAAAGAACCAACCAAAGACTTTGAAATAAGAGCCAATTTTTTCGAAAACATTAACAATCAATATCACGAGTGGAGCGCTAGAAATGACACGCTTATGGTGTGGTTACCTTCTGACGTGGATACGGCTACTTTTTACATTAATACCAATAAAACCATTTCCGATACAATAACTTTTAAAGGTTTGGTTGAAAAAGAAACCGAAAAACCAAAAGGCAAATCTAAAAGCCAAGTAGTTGCAACTCCTAAAATGCAATATTCTTCCACTGTTAGTTCAGGAATGTTACCCTTTTACAAACCTGTAGAAATTAGTTTTAAAAATCCAATAGCCAAGGTGCTTAACAGCAATTACTTGCTAATCAACAACGAAAAAGCCGATACCATTCAAGGTCAGTTTACCGTATCGGATACTTTATTCCGAAAACTGACAATTGACATGCCAAAATCTTTATCTTCGGTTTACACAGTTATAATTTCCGATAGTAGTTACGTTGATATTTACAACATTTACAACGATAGTATTAAACTTACTTTTAGCGTAAGTCCGGCAGAAAATTACGGTTCGTTAAAACTAAATATTAGTTCAAAAACTACGCAAAATATTATTGTAAATATTCTAGATGCAGAAAACGGCAATTTAGTTCGTAGCATGAAAGCCGTAAGCAATTCAACTGTCGATTTTGGATATTTTGGTCCCAAGACTTACAAGGCTATGGTTATCTTCGACAAAAACAATAACGGGATTTGGGATTGCGGCGACTATTTCAAAAAGATATATCCCGAACCCACCTTTATTTTTCCCAAAGAACTAAAGATAAGAGCCAACTGGGATTTGGAGGAAGATTGGGTTATTGAGTGATTGGTGGTACGTGTTGCGTGGTGCGGGTTGCGGGTTGCGGGGGAGTTTCGAGTTCCGACATTTTCGGTCATTGAGTGCCGATATTGAGCGGAGCGAGATATCGGTGTATCGGGCTTCGGCGCTTCGACTACGCTCAGCGACCTTCAGCCACCAAAATGCCGAAAATGGGGAATAGTTTCGAGTTCTGAATTTTTCTCAATAGCCGTGCCTTTAAAGGCACGGCTATTGAAGCGAAATGCCGAAAATCTCGGGTCTTCAGCCACTGCAGCACTTCGACACTTCGGGCTTCGACTTCGCTCAGCCACCGCAGTGAGCGAAGTGCTGACCCCGCCCGCTTTGCAAAAGCGAGCGAGCGTCGTGGAAATGCCGAAAATGGAGAATAGTTTCGAGTTTTGAGTTTCGAGTAACAAAAACTCCTGACTCCTAACTCTTAACTCAGAACTATTCTCTATCTCCTTATCGTAACACTACCCTGTATCTTTCTAGGCTTTACGCCTTCGGGCGTGTACTCGTAAACCTCGCCAAAGTAAAAGTAAACACCTTCGCTTGCATCAATGTTGGTGTCTAGTATTTTACCGTCCCATCTAATATCGGGGTCGTTGGTTTTATACACTAGTTGTCCCCAGCGGTTTAAAATAACAATATCAACCTTTTCAACACCGGTGTAAGGGAATGGTCGCAGGTAATCGTTTATTTCGTCTCCGTTGGGAGTGAACAAGTTCGGCAAATGGTATTTACCACAAACGTCGCTATCAACACAAACCACATCGCTTATCTCGCTTTTATTGCCGTTTGCATCAATAAACTGTATGGCGTAGCAACCACTAATATTGTTGTTGGCAGTTTGGTATACGAAAGCATGTGTTGAATCAATAATCACCAAGTTGGTATCGTAAACATTATTGGAGCGAAGTATATACGATTTGTAAACGTCGTTTCTGCACGAAATATCGTCGGGTTCAAAAAACAGTTCGTTGTAGAAAAAATCGCAGTTTGTAGTAATTTCAAGCTCAGGGGTACACGGAGGCTCGTTGTCGTAGGGAGTTACACAAGCTAATTGCGAATAGTTTATTATCGGGTCAATAATACCCGGAGTTCCGTAAGTGCCTACGGTTTTTACCAGAAAGCAATATTCCGTTTCGTTCATTAAGTTGTAGATTGTATATGGCAGAGTGTAAGTTGTGGCAATAGAATCGAAAATATTGTTTGCGTTCAGCTCGTATATAACGTATTCGGTGTTTGTCCACGGTACGGCAATATCTAAATTAACCTTAGCTTTTTTATCTCCTTCCGATAGTCTTAAAAAAGGAGACGTAGCTGTTTGAGAACTGCCCATGTCGGTAATGGCTCCTCCGTTGCTATTAATTAACGATACGTAATAGTAGTAGTAATAATCTTTTGTGTTCAGATTGTTTTCCTTGTGAATAGTATCGTCAATTGTTAATGTGGAATCGACAAACGTAAACGAAAACGGGTTATCGCTTCTGCTTCTGAATATTTTGTAGTAAAAATCGCCTTTGTAGGTATTTGTATCAATTTCGGTTGGTTTTGACCAAGCAATATCAACAATACCTTCCGAATTATGAGTTTTATCTATACTGACGTTGGTAATAATAGGCAACTCTTTTCTCAGATGTGAGCAAACTTCATCTGAAGCGTAGCTTTCCGAACCGTCGGCAAAGGTTGCAACAACCATGTAGCAGTACTCAATACCGTTTGATACGTTTTCATCTTCGTAGCTGTTGGTAATACCCAAAGTTTCAATAAGTTGGTAGCCCGTGTATGTCGGCACTCCCGTTTCGCAATTTTCAGGTTCAAATCCGTAACACCCCGAGCGTCTGTATATCTTGTAACCCGAAATATTTTCACAAGTATTGTGTTCCCAATTCAGAACAATTTTGTTTCCGCTAGCATTTGCAGTCAGGTTTTCAGTTTTTGGTGCTACAACTCTAACATTCAGTCGTCCCAAGCTCGAAAGCGGAACATATGAACTATCGGTAGCTCTTATATAAAATGTATAAGGTTGCAGCCTAACATTTTGACAAGATGTTTCCCAATCTATATAGGCTTTACATCCTCCCGGTTCATTAACTGTTGTGCAAGTTGCCGGCGGTTCAAGCATAAAAGCTTCGCCGCTGGTTTCAATCTTAACTCTGTCACCGTCCATATCTATAGCAGAAATCACCATGCTCATAGTATCGTTGGCAGTAACGCAAGTGTCGCTAGTGTATGTTAGGGTAGGAGGATTATTTGAACAGGCAATTATATTAATTTGCATATCTCTGGTGGTATAACCTATTTTAACTCCGTTACGCCACTCCTCTATCAAAAATGCTACGTTGTATTCGCCTTGCATTTTCGGGTTATCCCAAACTAAGTCGCCGGTTTTGGCGTCTATATAAAACTCTCCGCCAACATTTGAACCAACTTGATTAGGGTATTGGTATCCGAGAATATTGTTACCACTGCTTCCTCTACATATTGTGAGTTTGTATGACAAACTATCGCCATCGGGGTCAATAGCACCCGGATTATGTATAAAGAGGTTGTTGACACAGCCGATGTCTACGGGCGGCATCGAAAGTATAGGAGAAGAATTTGGTCCTATAAAAGGATTTATAATAAGTTGAGTTTCGATATAAAGTGGTATTTCTACGGAGTTAGGAATGTTTTGTACTCCCATATTTCTATTGGGGTCTTCCATAGAAATAGTGTAGGTAGCAGCGCCTGGATATGTATGAGTCCCAACGTACAAGTTTTTCCTAATGTCGGGACCAACCATTTCGCCTATGTGGAATCCGTTAGAATTTACCGGGCCGTTGGTTCTTTTTAAAATCTCGCTTGTACCGTCACCCCACTTTATTTCAAGTTCAAAACGGTCGGCAGGGCTGGGAGCGTACGAATATGTTACAATTGTAACTTCGTATGTTAGCGGACTTAAATATTTGTATGTTATTTCGCCGGCACGCTGATGAGTTGCATTGCCTACAAAATAGGTAGCTATAAACAAAAGTATGAACAAAAATCTTTTCATAAATTTAACACTTTTCGAGACCTATTTTGCGAATAAAATTTCAATAAACACATAATTTTTTACAAATTAGCATTACCTTTGTTCATTTCTAATGCAAAGTTAGTGATTTCTTATTGGAATTAGTACTTTTAGCAAAAAATTAATAATAATGTCTAAACAAATTTTGCCCGATGAGTTTATATACAAAAGCAGAAGAAGCAGAAATAGAAAGGCGTTATAACATTATAATTGAATCTGTATTACAGAACAGATCCGACGTAAACGTCGACAATATCCGACGTGCCTTGGAAATGGCGAAGTCGGCACACGCAAATATGCGACGTCGCACCGGTGAGCCGTACATTTATCATCCGCTAGAGGTGGCTAAAATTGTCGCTACCGAAATCGGTCTTGGCGAAACATCTGTTATTTGTGCAATACTACACGATGTTATTGAAGATTGTCCCGAGTACAATATTGAAGATATTAAAAGCAGTTTTGGAAAGAAGGTTGCGTATATAGTCGAGGGTTTGACAAAGATAAAGGACGGTTTTATGATTGAGCAAGTATCGGCACAAGCCGAAAATATTAAGCGCTTGCTTGTTACACTTTCCGACGATGCTCGCGTTGTAATTATAAAACTTGCCGACAGATTACATAACATGCGAACCATGGACGCTATGCCATTGCCTAAGCAAAAGGACATCGCAGCCGAAACACTTTATTTGTACGCTCCATTAGCTCACCGATTGGGCTTGTATGAGATAAAGAGCGAGTTGGAGGATTTGTCTCTAAAATATCTAGAACCCGATATTTATTCGTCTATAAAAAAGACTATCGATATTTCAAAAGATGAAAGAACTGCTATCACCGATGAGTTTATTTCTCCTATTAAGAAACGGCTAACCGAATTAGGTTTCGTGTTTACGATTGATAGTAGAATAAAGACCGTATATTCCATATATCAGAAGATGAAGAAAAAACAACTTCCTTTTCAAGAAATATATGATGTTTTTGCAATTAGAATAATTGTCGATGTTCCTGAAGATGAAGACGAAAAGATAGCCTGCTTTTCAATTTATTCGGAGGTAACTAAGCTATACCGACCACAACCCAACAGGTTGCGCGATTATATTTCTATCCCGAAGCAAAACGGCTACGAAGCCTTACATACCACCGTAATGAATAATAGAGGCGAGTGGGTAGAAGTTCAAATAAGGTCGGTTAGGATGAATGAAATTGCCGAAAGAGGCATGGCAGCTCATTGGAAGTACAAATTAGGCGATCCGAATACACTTTTTGTAGACGGGTGGCTTAATAGCATCAGAGAGGTGCTTACATCGCCGAATCCTAACTCTTTGGTTTTTCTAGATGTTGTTAAGCGAGAACTAACCCCGTCGGATATTTTTGTTTATACACGCACTGGCGATGTTATTTCTTTGCCCACAGGCAGTACAGTACTTGATTTTGCTTATGCAGTTCACACAAATATTGGTAATCAGGCTATTGCAGCAACTGTAAACAGAAATTGGGCAACATTAACTCAGGAACTTAAAACAGGAGATAAAATAGAAATCATTACTTCCGAAAAAAGCAAACCCCAATTGAGTTGGCTCAACGAAGTAAAAACCAATAGAGCTATCAAAGCCATTAAAGATTTTTATCGCGAGGAGAGAAAGAATGAAATTGAAAAAGGTAAAAAACTTTTAGAAAGACGTTTGAGAAAATTTAAATATTCGGCAAGTACCAACGTGGTGCAGAGGTTTAGCGTTTACGCAGGTTATTCAGGAATACATGATTTATATTACGATGTTTTTTTGGGTAAGGTGTCGGACGATCTTATTCACGAATTTTATTCTTTAAAAGATTATAAATTTAAAACTGATAAAGCCGTCAAAAAAGAAGAAATGTTGCCTGAAGAAATTTATGCACTAAAAGATCAAAAGAAAAAGAAATTGGAGGTAGATAATATGGATTTTACAGTTGCAAAGTGCTGTTATCCAATTCCAGGCGACAATATAATTGCTTACAATCCCGAATCGGAAAAATGGATTATTCATAAAGACAATTGCGAAGAGGCTATATTCTTGATGTCTAGATTTGCCGATAGAATTAACCACTCCGAATGGACTAATGCTAAAATGAACAAATTTCTCGCATTTGTTTCAGCTATCGGTATTGATAAATCAGGACTACTTGCAGATATTGTTAACATTATCAGCAAATCTGAAAATGTAGAGCTTAAAGGATTGAATATTAACACCGAAGAGAATTTATTTAAGGCTCATATAAAAATTCAAGTCAGTTCGCGCGAAGTCTTGGATAGCTTAATTGAGTCGTTAAGCCAAATAGAAAACATTAACGAAGTAAATAGAATTTCTGATTTTTCGGATACATTTTAATAAAAAAACATTTTTTATTCAATCTAATTTAAAATAATTTTTTAATTTTGGAAAAAATATAAAAATAAATGGAAGCAACAATTAGTTTCAGTCAAGTAAAACAAATTTTTACAAAGTTTTTAGACAACAATAAGCATCGTAAAACTCCCGAAAGGTATGCTATACTTGAGGAGGTGTACAAAATGAAAGGACATTTCGACATAGAAACTTTGTACATACACATGAAAAATAACAAATATTCTGTTAGTAGGGCGACTTTGTACAACACTATGAACTTGCTTTTAGACAGTCATTTGGTTGTAAAACATCAGTTTGGCGATGGTTCGGCACAGTTTGAAAAATCTTTTGAATTCAACCAACACGACCATTTTGTTGATTTGGAAACCGGACAAGTGCTTGAGTTTTGCGACCCGCGTTTGCTTGATATAATAAAATCGGTCGAGGAAAGCCTTGGAGTTAAAATTACACATCATTCGTTAATATGCTACGGATCAATAAAAACCGATGATAATAACGAAAAATAATAATTAACACTCTTTTTGTAAAAGTTCAATCCTATTACCGAAAAAAGTTTTACCTTTGTAACGAATACGATTTCCTGAGTTAATGTCGGAAATCGTTTTGTTTTGTTAAATTACAATATAAATAAAAATGAAAATAGATGTATTATTAGGTCTCCAGTGGGGAGACGAAGGTAAAGGCAAAATTGTTGATTTTCTATCGCCAAATTACGATATAGTAGCGCGTTTTCAGGGCGGACCTAATGCCGGACATACTCTTAATATAGGCGACCTGAAGCACGTTTTGCACATTATACCATCAGGAATTTTTCACAAAAATATTATCAATCTGATTGGCAATGGTGTTATTATAGACCCTTTGATTTTGCAAAACGAACTCAAGCAAATTATTGATAAAGGTTTTAATCCCAAAGAAAACCTTATTATTTCAAGTCGTGCCAATTTGATAATGCCAACTCACAGACTTATGGACGCTGCCAACGAACAAATGTTGGGTAAGCAAAAAATAGGTTCCACCTTAAAAGGAATTGGACCTTGCTATACCGATAAGGTTGCACGCTTGGGATTGAGGGTAGGTGATATTTTTTCAGAAGATTTTTCTAACAGATACGAAATGCTGAAAAATATTCACTTGAGCCAACTAGAAAGTAAGAAATTCGACTATAATTCGTATAAAATCGAAGGAAAAACATTGCAAGAATATGAAGAGCAATGGCTCAAGTCTATTGAATACTTAAAACAATATCAGGTTATTGATACCGAAATATACATCAACAAAGCATTAGCTTCGGGCAAGCGAGTACTAGCCGAAGGAGCGCAAGGCACTTTGTTGGATATTGACTTCGGGACATATCCTTTTGTAACTTCTTCGAATACTATTACCGGCGGAGTTTGTACAGGTTTGGGCGTGCCGCCTTCGGCTATAGATAAGGTATATGGAGTTTTTAAGGCATATTGTACGCGTGTTGGAAGTGGTCCTTTTATGTCGGAATTGTTCGACGATACAGCAAAAGCAATGCAGGAAAAAGGTCACGAGTTTGGTGCAACTACCGGACGAGCCAGAAGATGCGGCTGGTTAGACATTGTTGCTCTTAATTATGCAGTAATGATTAATGGTGTTACCGACCTTATAATGATGAAGGTTGATGTTTTGGACGATTTTGAAACTATTTCGGTATGCGAAAAGTATGAATACAACAATAAGACCTATTCCGAATTCAACTCCATGATTGATTTAAACAATGTAAAACCAATATGGCATCAGTTGGAAGGTTGGAAACACAACACCGTTGATAGCAAGACGTACGAAAATTTACCAAAGCAACTTAAAGATTTCGTAAGCTACGTAGAACAAAAGGTAAACAAAAACGTTACTGCTGTTTCGGTAGGACCGGATAGAAGTCAGACGGTTTGGCGTAGATAGTGTTGCGTGGTACGTGGTACGTGGTACGTGGTACGTGGTTCGTGTTTCGTGGGAAGTAAGCTATTCCCAATTATTTTCGACATATTTAATATAGCTGTTGATTTTTGCATCTAAAATATTGTATTCTTTTTCCAAGTAGCTGTACTCTTCTGTAAATTGAGGATAAAGTTTTTTGATTTTTATGATATGCAGAATTGTTTCATCTGCGCTAGCATGAGAAAAAATGAGAAAACGAATATATTCGGCTTTGTATTTTCTTCTTCCGTATCCTTCGACAATATTTGTTACCACAGAATCAGCAGAACGTCTTATTTGCGAACCCAATTCATATAACTCATATTTCGGAAGTTTTAAAGATAAAGGATGAACTTTGAAAAACAACTCCAAAGCTAAATTATAAATATCCAAATCTTTATAACTCATATCTTTAACTTATTATGTGCGCCGAGGTACGTGGTTCCATCTCTGCATTCCGCATCTCGCAACCCGTAACCCGCAAGGCTCAGCACCCCGCACCATTCACCAACCACTCATCACCATTCACTGACCACCAATTACTTCTTTTCTGGTCTAGGTATAAGTGCTTTTCTCGAAAGTTTTAGTTTATCGGTTTTTGGGTCTATATCTATTAATTTAACAGTAACTTGGTCGCCAATTTTCAGAACATCTTCCACTTTTTCAATTCGTTTCCAATCTATTTCCGAAATATGTAGCAGTCCGTCTTTACCGGGTAATATTTCAACAAAAGCTCCAAAAGGTTGTATGTTTTTAACAACGCCGTCGTAAACTTCGCCTACGGTAGGTACTGCAACTATCTTCTTAATTTTATCTTTAACCAATTGCATCATTTCTTTGTTTTTAGATACAATGTCGATGACACCAAATTCTCCTTCTTCCTCAATAACGATAGTAGTACCTGTTTCGCGTTGCATTTCTTGAATAACTTTACCACCGGGTCCTATTACAGCACCAATAAATTCTCTATCAATTTTAATAGTTTCAATACGAGGTACGTTTGGTTTATAATCTTCGCGTGGCTCAGTAATGGTTTTAGCCATTTCGTTAAGTATATGAATACGACCTTGACGGGCTTGTTCTAAAGCGATTTTCAAAACTTCGGTCGGGAGACCGTTAATTTTAATATCCATTTGGCAAGCGGTAATACCTTCGTGAGTGCCTGTAACTTTAAAGTCCATATCTCCGAGATGGTCTTCATCACCTAAAATGTCACTTAACACGGCGTATTTTCCGGTTTTTTCGTCGGTAATTAGTCCCATAGCAATACCTGCCACAGGTTTTTTAACTTTAACGCCGGCATCCATAAGAGCCAGACTACCTGCACAAACTGTAGCCATCGATGATGAACCGTTCGACTCAAGTATGTCGCTCACAACTCTTATTGTATAAGGATTATCTTCTTTGTCGGGGAGCATAGCTTTAAGTGCTCTTAAAGCAAGGTTTCCGTGTCCTATTTCTCTGCGGCTTGTACTTCTTATGGGGCGCACTTCGCCTGTTGAGAATGGAGGGAAATTATAATGCAAAATAAAGTCCTGCTGTTCTTGAATAACTGCACCATCTATATCCTGAATATCAAGTTTTGAGCCTAGAGTGACAGTTGAAAGCGATTGAGTTTCTCCGCGTGTAAATATAGCCGAGCCGTGGGCTCCAGGCAAATATCCCACTTCCGTCCATATGGGGCGTATTTCTGTAGAAGTCCTACCATCAAGGCGGCGACCACTATCTAATACCATATTTCTGACGGCTTCTTTTTCTGCTTTATGGTAATATCTGCTTATTAGGAATGCTTTTTCTTCAGCCTCTTCCTCGCTAAGCGTGCTAATGAAATCATTTTTAATTTCTTCAAAAGCAGTGTTTCTTTCACTTTTCGATAAGGCTTTCATAGCCGTATCCATAATAGGTTGATAGCAATGGTCGAAAATAGCTTTTTCTAATTCCAAATCGACATCTTCGTGGCAGTATTCGCGTTTTGTCTTTGCCTTTTCGACGTTAGCAGCCAATTCCAACTGAGCTTTGCAAGCGGTTTTAATATTTTCATGAGCAAACATCAAAGCATCTATCATACTTTGTTCGTCAACTTCTTTCATTTCACCTTCAACCATCATAATATTATCAGCCGTAGCGGCTACCATAATGTCTATATCAGCATTATTCAACTCGCTGTATTTCGGATTTATCACAAACTTGCCGTCTATTCTGGCAACTCTAACCTCGCTAACAGGTCCGTTGAAAGGTATATCGCTGGCAACTATAGCGCTGGAGGCTGCCAAGCAAGCTAGTGCGTCGGGTAGAACATCTTCTTCTGCCGAAATAAGAGTTACAATAACCTGCACTTCGGCGTGAAAATCGTCGGGAAACAAAGGACGTAATGCTCTGTCTACTAATCTGGCAGTTAAAATTTCTTGGTCGCCTGGGCGTGATTCTCGTTTAAAAAAGCCTCCGGGGAAACGACCTGCTGAGGCGTATTTCTCGCGATATTCTACCGATAGAGGTAAAAAATCAACATCTTCCTTAGCCTCTTTTGAAGCAACAACAGTTGCCAACAGCATAGTGTCGCCAAACTTAACAACGCACGAGCCGTCGGCTTGTTTGGCTAATTTACCGGTTTCAATTTCTACAATACGACCATCGCCTATATTAAAATGTGTTTTTTGTACATTCATAGTTATATTTTTATTGTTTTAAATACAAAAAAAGGCAATTATAGCAATTGCCTTTTATGTTAAAATTGTCATTGATATTTTTTTACTTACGGATACCAAGTTCAGCAATGATGGAACGGTAACGTTCAACATCTTTTTTTCTGAGGTAATCAAGGAGTCTGCGTCTTTTACCAACCAAGCGTACCAACGAACGTTGTGTAGCGGTGTCTTTTTTGTTCACTTTGAGGTGTTCGGTCAAATGTTGAATCCTGTGGGTAAACAAAGCAATCTGTCCTTCAGCGCTACCGCTATCGGTTTCGGAGCTTCCGTACTTTGAAAAAATATCTTTTTTAATTTCAGGTGTCAAATACATGTTTTAAATCTTTCTTTAACTTTCTCTTTTTATTTTCAGTCTGCAAAGGTACAACTTTTTTTATATATTCAAGTAATAATTGTGGTTTTTTTATTTTAATTTTATGACAATTGGTGTATAGTGCTTGTTGATAGAGGCAGTTAATAATTATTAATTGATAATTGTTAATTTTAAAAAAAACTCCCATGAAATAAATCACAGGAGTTTTTTTACAGAAATGAAAATTTATTTATACAGTTTCAAATTAAGGGGTAGGGCATTGTTTTTGGTCGCAGCCGTACGCATCCTTAACGCTAACAGTATATTTTTTAGCTGTTAAGCCAGTAAACGTAAAAGTATTATTTGGATGTGTTACCGAATTTATACTTCCAGTTTCCAATAGAGTTCCAGCTGTAGTTTCACCTTCATATAAATTAAGTGTAAAGTTAGGTATTCCGGCAGTTACTGTTACTTTTATTTCGCCGTCGTTTCCACCATAACAGCTAACATCTTTGAGAGTAAAGGTAGATTGTGGGCCTCCACTTGTTGATACAGTAACTGTGCTAGATGTCAATTCACCACAACCATTAGCATCAGCCGAAGTAATAATTACTCTATACAATGTATCTGCAGTTGTTCCTGGATTGGCTTTTTGAGTAAGTGTTGTGAATGTATTGGAATTAGTACCAACATTTACCCATTCTTCCGGTGATACACTGGTTCGTTTTTGCCACTGGTAATTTAGAGTGCCACCACCGCTAGCAACAACAGTAAGTTCTGCGGTAGAACCTGAACATACATTTTTATCTGTTGGTTGTTCTGCGATAGTAATTTTTGCGTGAACGGTAACTTCAGCTGGGTTGGAGGTAACGGAGCCACAACCTGTAGTACTTGATGATACAACTACTTGGTAGTATTTTGTACCAACTGTAGTTGTAACAGGATTGTATGTGCTATTTGTTTCTCCATCAATATTTGTATAAACACCTCCAATTTCGTCAGATTGTTGCCATTGGTAAGTTAATGCGTTTCCGCCAGTAGCAGTTACTGAAAGTTCAACAAGAGTGTTTTGACAAACGCTATGGTTTTGTGGATGTGTTGAAATGACAATACTTGGATGCGTAGTAAATGTTATGGTGTTAGACTCTACAGTACCGCAACCATTGGCTGATGTTGTTTCAACTATAACTCTATATTGGTCTACAATAGGAGTGCTTGTCGTTGTTTGTGCTGTAGGTTCGTATGTATAACTATTAGCTCCTAATATTGTTTCCCAAGTACCAGGTGCTGGTATCGGGTTAAATTTTTCCCATTGATAGGTATAAGAGCCACCGCCACCACTTACGACAGCCGTCATAGTTTCAGTATGTCCTGAACATACGTTAACATCAGCTATAGTAGCTATAGTTGTAGCCGGATATGTAGTAAATGTTATGGTGTTAGACTCTACAGTACCGCAACCACTAGCTGATGTTGTTTCAACCTTCACTCTATATTGGTCTACAATAGGAGTGCTTGTCGTTGTTTGTGCTGTAGGTTCGTATGTAGAACTATTAGCTCCTGATATTATTACCCAAGTACCTGGTGCTGGTTCCGGATTAAATTTTTCCCATTGATAGGTATAAGAGCCACCGCCACCACTTACGACAGCCGTCATAGTTGCAGTATGATCTGAACATACGTTAACATCAGCTATAGTAGCTATAGTTGTAGCCTCATAAATGGTAACGGTAACAGCAAGATATTCATTACTTGGACAATTAGGAGAAGTGCCAGAGAATGAGTATGCGTAGTACGTGCTACCAGTTGCCAATGTTTGTGTTGGGAGAAGAGCTTGTGCTGTAGGGTCAGCTGTAGCAAACCATTGTATGTTGTCACCTGTAGCAACTAGGTTAGCAACAGTTGGAGCGGGAGTAGTAGCACAGAAAAATTGTGTTGCTTCTCCTGTTGGATTGGCAGGTAGTGGGTGAACAGTAAATGTTATTGAACCTGTAACAGTTCCATCACAGTTTTTTCCATCTTTAATGGCTACATTGATATTACTTCCAGCAGTAGGGTCGCCGCTAAAAGTAGTAGTAGATGTTAATGTTGTTGTGTACTGGTAAGGAGAGCTAGTAATGTTGCCATCTATCAAAGTGCCGTCAATATACAATTACCATGGTTGTGTACCACCGCTAAAATTAATATTAAACGTAACTTCAGTTCCGGAGCAAACACTCTGGTTCTCGCCTTGAATTGCAGCAGTAAGCTGGGCAGGCTGCTTAATTTCTAAAACGCATTGTGCTTTTGAAAAGTTGAACAAAAGCAATAATGCTAATGTGATTAATAATGTAAATTTAGTTTTCATGTAGTTTAATTAATTTTGATTGTTTATTTTATTTCGTTTAGTTTAATTATATTTTATCCGTATTAGTCAATTATGGTATGCAAACTTCTTTTTCACAACCGTTGATGTCACTTACAGTTATTCTGTATAATCCTGCGGGCAAGTTCGAAAACGTATGTGTTGTTGATGTGGTGGTGTGCGTGTGTTGCGCATAGCCGTTTGCAGTATATGGGTTACCATGTTCATCCATAAGTTTGTATGTGTAGTTTGGAGTTCCTCCTGTAACTGTAACAGTAAACGAACCTGTAGATGAGTTGAAGCAGTCGGCATCACTTATAACAACTGATGTTCCAGTAATGTTTTGAACAACAGTAAGTGTAATTTCATTTGAAATAACCGAGCAGGCATTATTTTCGCCAGTAAATACAAAACGGTATGTGCCATTTGCGGTAACATTATCTACTGTTGCCGAAACATTTCCATCAGCAGGAACGTTTGTGGCAGCACCTACATTATCCCATGTAGTTCCGTTATATTTTTGTAGTTGTGAAGTCCAATTTCCTGTACCTGTAATATTAACTGTGGCAGAGAAAACAGCTGTATTTCCGCTACAAACTGTGATATTAGCAGGCTGTGCAGTAATTTCTAAGTTTGAAGCTATCATAGAGGAGCCAGCACCTTGTCCTTCATCATTTCCTGTATCGGCAGCTCCGCCTGGGTTAACCAAATTGGGAACACCGTTGTTATTCACGCTTCCACTTATACTACCATTAGTATTTAATTGTTCGGCAGTTACATTTTCGTCGCCTTCAATAGCATCGTAACAGCCGTCGCCGTCGGAGTCTAGGTCTAAGAAGTTAGGAACGCCGTCGCTGTCGCTATCGCATAGTGTACGCACTGCAAAACCGAATGCACCTCCACCGGCACGTGCCTTTATTCTTACTTCTATAAAGTGTTCGCTCGAGGTATGTTCTATGGTTTCAAATAGGGCATTTACGTTGCTTGGTGTGCCCGGCACGTTATTATCGGTATAGTTATATGTAAGGGTACGCTTATCGGCACTTAGCCCTATTTTTGGCACTTTAGTACTGAAGTAGCCGCCCGGAGCAGTTAGAGATACAGAATCAGTGTAATTACCTGTTCCGGTTTGTTCGAGCAGCTGGAATCCTTTACCGAAATCGTAGAAGTTTATATCTTCTGAGTAGTTGTTGTTTATTTTTAAAGAGGTAGCTTCGGCATCAAATATTACCAATCTAAATGGTACAGGTTTTGTCGGGTCTCCTTGTTTATGGGCTTTAACTTTTACCCAAAATTTAGCTTCACCGCGTAGCATTTTATTATTAGGGTCAATGGCTATTGCTTCACTATAGCCGGGTACGTTATAGTACCTGTGTATCATCTGAGCGGGACCATTGTTCCATGTGTTTATATCGTGTCCTACAAAAGGTGGTACAATTGCATTTGAAGGCGACATTAGAAAGTCGGTAGCATCGTCGGTATGCCTATTTCTATTATCCACATCGTAGTAGGTAACCTCGGCAGTATAAGTAACTCCGTTGTAAGTTACAGTTGAGCTGTGTGTTTGTCCGATAGTATTCCATGTTTTACCTGCAAAATTAAAGAAACCAAGTTGGCTTTTGTATATTCCATTACCGGTAGTTCCTGCAATAGGTAAACCTGGGTTATCGCAGTGGAGTTCGCTTGTATCAAGTATTCCGTCGTTGTCGTTATCAAGGTCGTTAATATCGGGAACACCGTCGCCGTCAGTATCGGTGCAAGCATTTATAAGGGGATTTTTTGAATATCCTGCACCTTGTCCTACATCTCCGCCAATATCGGCGGCACCGCCTGAGTTAACTAAATTAGGAACGCCGTCGGCATTTACACCTCCGTTAGCAGCTATATTTATACTTCCGTCGGCGTTAAGATGTGTGGCGGTAACATTTTCGTCGCCTTCAATAGCATCGTAGCAGCCATCGCCATCGGAGTCAAGGTCTAAAAAGTTGGGTATTCCGTCCGAGTCGGCATCGCAGAGCGTACGCACTGCAAAACCGAATGCACCGGCACCACCACGAGCTTTTAAATCGACTTTAACAACGTGATTTGATGAAGTGTAATCGATGGTTTGGAACAAACCGTTTACGTTGCTTATATCCGGGCTGTTATTAGTGTGATTGTAGTAGAGAATACGATTATCGTCGCTTAATTTAATCTTTTCTACGGTATAGGTAACACCTCCGAAAGATGCACTTGCAGTTTCGTTGTAGTTACCTGTTCCGGTTTTTTCGAGCGATTGGAAACCTTTTCCTTGTAGGTCGGTAAATATTATTTGTCCGGGCCAATTGTTGTCTAATTTAAAACCCGAGGCTTCAGCATCATATACCACTAATTGGAAAGGCACGGGTTGTCCGTCTTTTTCGGCTTTTACATTTATTTTAAATGTAGCCTCTCCGTATAACGTGTTGTTGTTAACCCATATTGCTTCTTTAAAGTTATCGCCGTTTACATTGTAATAGTTTTTTATCATTTGTGGAGGTCCGGAAGTCCAAGTATCCATGTCTTTTCCGACAAATTTAGGCACTATACCACTATCGTTTAAATCTCTGAGGTCGGTTGTAATGTTGGTACCTGGATTTACCTTATTATATATATCTATATAAGTAACTTCGGCGGTATAAGTAATACCGTTGTAGATAGCTGTGCGGGTAACTTTATCGCCAATTGCATTCCATTCGGCTCCTGAAAAGTCGAAGAAACCAAGTTGAGTTTTGTACTGACCTCTACCGACAGTTGCAGCTATAGGCAAATCGGGGTTATTGCAGTATAACTCATCAATATCGAGTATTCCGTCGTTGTCGTTATCAATGTCGTTTATATCGTAAACACCGTCATTGTCGGAGTCGGCACAAGCATTTATAAGGGGATTTTTTGAATATCCTGCACCCTGTCCAACATCTCCGCCAATATCAGCAGCACCGCCAGAGTTAACCAAGTTGGGAACGCCGTCGGCATTTACACCTCCGTAAGTAGCTATATTTATACTTCCGTCGGCATTCAGATGAGTGTCGTTAACATTTTCATCGCCTTCAATTGCATCGAAACAGCCGTCGCCGTCGGAGTCTAAATCAAGGAAGTTAGGAACGCCATCGCTGTCGCTATCGCATAGTGTGCGCACTGCAAAACCAAATCCTTGACAGCCACTGCGTGCCCTTACATCAACTCTGACAGAGTAGCTGGATAAAGTGTAGTCGATGGTTTCAAACAAACCGTTAACATCGCTTGGCAATCCAGGTAAGTTGGCAGTATGGTTGTAACAAAGGGTGCGATTATCATCAATTAATTCAACTTTTTTTGCAGTACGAGTAAAGGGAGGGTGAGTTACAGTTACCACATCGTCGAAATTGGCTGTTCCTGTTTTTTCAAGCAATTGGAAACCTTGTCCTTGCAGGTCGGTAAATTTTACTTGTCCGTGCCAATTGTTTAAAGCCTCTATCCCTGAGCCTTCAGCATCAAATACTACTAAACGGAAAGGTACAGGTACACCATTTTTCTCGGCTTTTACATCTATTTTAAAACTTGCCTCGCCGTGTAGTGGCTTTGCTCCTGGGACATTTTTATTATAATATATCGCTTCTTTAAAGTTAGTGCCGTTTACATTGTAGTAATTTTTTATCATTTGCGGCTGATTAGTAACATCCCAGGTATTCATGTCCCATCCTTCAAACTTAGGCACTAAACCACTATCGTTTAAATCTCTGAGGTCAGTTGTAGTATTGCCACTAGGAATAGCTTTATTATATATATCTATATATGTAACTTCGGCAGTGTAAGTAACACCGTTGTATGTAGCTGTACGTGTGATTTTATCGCCTATTGCATTCCATTCGGCACCTGTAAAGTCGAAAAAACCGAGTTGAGTTTTGTATTTACCTTTTCCGGTAGTTGTGGTTATTGGTAAATCGGGGTTGTTGCAATAAAGCTCGTCTATATCAAGTATTCCGTCGTTATCGCAGTCAAGGTCGTAAATATCGTAGACACCGTCACCATCTGTATCGGTGCAGAGATTTATATCTTGGTTATTGGAATAACCTACACCTTGTCCTATATCTCCGCCAATATCGGCAGCACCTCCTGGGTTGACTAAATTAGGAACTCCGTCGGTATTTATATCGCCATAATCAACTATATTGATACTGCCGTCAGCATTTAGATGTTCGGGAGTTACATTTTCATCGCCTTCAAAAGCGTCGGGGCAGCCGTCGCCGTCGCTATCAAGGTCTAATCGATCGGGAATACCGTCGTTATCTGTATCTATGTCGGTACATGAAGTATATCTGATTTCATATACACGCAAAGGATACTGATAGCTTTGGTTAGTAACTTTAAAGTAGCGTGCATCTTCCGGCAACATACATGTTGCTTTTCTGCCTGCTTCACCTATTGTAGCTGTATAAAAATAAGGATCTAAAGATTTAAAACCACTAGTTGGAGATGAAGAATATTCAAATTTTGGAACAGGGTCGTTTTTATAGTAATAGACATCGATATATGTACCTTCAGGTTTTACTGCATTATCTAAATCAACAGTTATATAAGAATAATTATTGTTAGTGTAGTAAGACTGCATTGTTGCGTAAGTGCCTAAGGAACCGTCTATAGCATTGTTATAAGTATTATTTGTATATCTGCTATCTTCATAAAGGGGTGACTTGTCTATAGCAATACAAGTCATTTCGTCTGTATCCAGTATGCCATCGTTATCATCATCCAGGTCTAATATATCAGGGATTCCATCGTTATCTGAATCTAGTGGAGTAAGTGAGGTTTCACATAATTCTACATAATAACCAAAACCATTATTCGGGCTATTACCAACATTTGTTTTAGGGTTAGTAATGGTCAGCGAGGTAAAGGGTGTATCGGATGTTACCACAATAGCGGCATCGGTTACTATTCGATTTGCATTGTTCACTTGAACTGAATTGCCGTAAATTTCTACCAAGCCTTTACAGTCTATACCGATGGGATTCTTCTCTAAAGTAAAGTTGGTAATTGGGTTGCTGTTTTCATCTTTAATTGAAAAGTCAGCCCAATCATCAGCACTTGTTGTTCCCTTGTTCCCCAATAATAGTAGGAAAACTTGTACGGAGGTTTGCGGGTCGCTAAAAGTGTAGGTTACGGAGTGCGGTGTTTGATTGCCCGCATCTTCCGATCTCAGATAAGCATATCCGGCTGCGTAAGGATTACTACAAGCTCCGGTAATAGATTGTGCTGTTGAATACAAACTACGTGTCAATATTCGAGCAACTTTTACCCCGTTTAGTATACTGAAAGTACTAGTGCTTTCGTCGAACAGAGGCTGTGGCGGTACATTATCGCAGAGTTCAGTAACTAAGTTCCCTTCAGGAAGTACATTGATAATAAGTAAAGCGGAGCTTGTTGCACCATAAACAGTATGGGATATTGTATATTTTACCACTACTCGCCCGGTAAAGTCGGTTTGGGAATTGAAAGTATACTCGCCGTTACTCTTAAGAGTGATTGTGCCTGCAAGTGTACCACTTACAGTATAAACTGGAGTTGGAGAGGTCGCATCAATCGTTAAGGGGGTTAAAATACCTGCGCTGTTGTAATATTCTGCATCGGTGACTTTAATATTGGTATCAGTTTTATCATAATCATCATTTAGCATTACGTTGTCCGTAACATTAGTATTCATAGGAATTTTAATATTGTCGTTTACGGCATTAATGTCGCAAATATCGGGAATGCCGTCACCGTTTGAATCAACAAACTGTATGTTCACTGTTTTACTAGCACTACATCCGTTGTTGTCGGTTATGGTAACCGTATAGTCACCATACTGAGAACTTGTGAAATTTGGAATGGTTGGATTTTGTTCGTTTGAAGTATAGCCGTTTGGTCCTGTCCACTGCCAGGAGGTAACATTTTCGGAATCAAACCATCTTGCTCCAATAGTTCGCAAATCGGGTGTTAATGTTTGGGTTGGTGTAAAATTCGCATTAAGTGTAGCCGTTGGTCCAAGGCAAGTAAAAGATATATTTGCATCCAATTTAGGTTTCGGATTTATGTTTACTGTAGCGAAAATTGTCCCATCACAAATAGTATAATCTTTCACTCTACCTTCAGCATCAGTTATTTTTAGTCCTACAAAGTGATATGTTACGCCTTCAAGGTCGTTATTGTCTGGTACGTCAACTTGTATAGTGTGCGAGCTACCTTGTGTTGTTACAGTTTGTATAGTTCCTTCTTGAAAAGCCGACATTCCGGGGGTAAGTTTATCTATACGATATTGGAAAGTAAAAGGAGGCATTCCTGTTGTTGAAAAGAAACTGACCTTTGTACCGGCAACTTCATTTGTGCATAAATTGTCTTCAATAATTATCACGGTAGTGTCGGTTCCTATAGTTGCTTCCATATGAGGTTTGAAAACTGTTATAGCTTCAGAACATGCAAAGTCTGAAGCAGGCGGTATGGGATGTTCAGTTGGCATTGGCTCCAAAATATCGGGATTAGTGGCGAATGTATTTCCCGTGCCAAAGATAAATCTGTTATTACCTGTTGTTGGGTAATCATTTTGTGCATGCTGCATATAGCAGTTTGTTATCGGAGTTGAAGTAGTACCAATAGTGGCTCTACTGTCAGACCATACATCCTGGTTGCCATAACCGGTAGGAGTAGAAGCTCTGTTATTCCAAAACTTACAATTATATAATATATTTAAGTCGCTGTCGGTATTCCAAGCTCCTTGTACGTTTATAGCACCTCCGTACCTACCCGATTGGTTGCTTAGAAACTCGCAACCGTTGAATGCTATAGTGCTTAAATTTCCGGTGAAGTAAACAGCACCACCGCCTCGGTCGGAAGCTGTACCGGTTATTCCGGCTTTATTACCATAGAATTTATCATTGGTAGATTGAAAATTATAATTTCCATCGTGATAAATAGCTCCACCCGAACGGTATGCTTCATTATTTTTATAAATAGAGTTGGTACTACTGACTGTATTATCCTTTGCGTAGATAGCTCCACCGTAGGTATTGGTTTCTGTGGCTTTATTTCCTATAAATACGCTGTTTCGAACTGTTACAGGAGTGTTAGTAGCACTAATAGCACCACCGTTATCCTTTGTTTCGTTGTTTTTGAAATAGCAGTTGTCAATTTCTAGTTTACTACAGCCGTTAGTGTTGATAGCGCCTCCATCAGCAGAGCTTTGTGTGGTTTTATTTCCTATAAAGATGCAGTTTCTAAGCACCAAAGGAGCACCTTCTTTGGCAAAAATAGCACCACCATTTGCAACTCCCGCTTCCCCAGCTCCTGCTGAGTTGCC
The DNA here is from genome assembly GCA_033809755.1 of Lentimicrobiaceae bacterium. Classification (GTDB taxonomy): domain Bacteria; phylum Bacteroidota; class Bacteroidia; order Bacteroidales; family UBA4417; genus UBA4417. The sequence continues at coordinate 1,597 of JAPXLB010000006.1, read as the reverse complement.
ATAAAACTTATCGCCATCAATAATGTAATCGGTAGTATAGCCGGGACCAACAAGGTCGTGTGTTTCTTCGATGAAGTAAGCTACCCCATCTTGACCAACCGAAATATTGTCGTAAAACACATTGTTTCTGATGGACTTAGCATAGCATCTTCTAAGGAATACCATTGCACGTCCGACGTTGCCTGAGAAAGTGTTATTTTCGAGGGTAACTTCAGCACCATCTATAGATATACACGTACCCAGTCCCGTACCGGAATGAGTGTTTGAACAAAACGTATTGTTTCTGAAGAAAACTTTTGTGCCGCCACTTGCCTCATCGGCTTGTATTTTAAACAGAGAGCCATTATCTACGTGACGAGTTACATTGTTAGCAAATATACAGTTTTCGACATTAACAGTGTTGTTTTTAGTAGGTCTATTAAGAGCTATATTTCTAAAGATTCTTAAAAATCCTCCTCCTGATGTAACAAGAGCACTTCCACCCATAGCGCCACCTGAAACATATATATTCTTTAAGTTAAAGGTGTGGTTATCAGACCCATATACGTAGATGAAAGAACCTGGGCCTGACCTGTAGTTCTTCACATAGCAATGCTCCAATGTAACCGTTGCATTATTTGAGTACATGCCACAGGTCAAAAATGTACCATCGGCACTACCACCAGCTGTTTCCGTATTGTCGTAGGTTATGCCTCTGAAATATAAATTAGTTGATTTCTCTTCAGCCGGAGATGAAGCACGACCAAGTCTGATAATGCTAGCATTAGCACTTGCTTCAATATCTATTATAGTAGGATATGCATATGTACACACATTACAGGTATCGGCAGTGCTTGTAAAAATGTTGGGTGCAGGGAAACCACCAATAAAACGTATAGTTTTATTGCCTGTAAGTTCAATAGCCTGTGTAGGTCTGTATGTACCTTCTGCCATGTATATAGTATAGGTTCTGCCATCTTCAGTGTCTAAACCTATTGTAACACAAGCTTTGCCTACTGTTTTAAAAGCCGTTTGCCAGGTTAGTCCGTCTCCTGTGGCATCGTTACCTGTGTTCCATGAAACAAAGTATTTAGTTGGGGTTTGGGCTGTTAAACTGCCTGCTAACAGTGTTAACAGTAAAAAATATAAATAAACTATCTTTCTTGTAGTTTGCATATGTTTAAATTAAAATATTTCGAAGTTTTAAAAGTTTGATAAAAAAAACATCTATCATAGTAATCTTCGGGCAAAGGTAATATGTTTCCGTTATTTCTAAGTAAAGTCTTTTAGCAATTAAGAATTTTTATAAAAAAAGATGCAGTTTTGTATATATGTCGCTTTTTTCTTTGGCTATTGTTATGTATTTCAGGACTTATGAAGTTAGAAATAGTGTTGCAGGATAGTTCTGAGTCTCGAGTTCTGAGTTCTGAGTTCTGAGTTTCGAGTTCTGAGTTTCGAGTTTTGAGTTCTGAGTTCTGAGTTCTGAGTTCTGAGTGTCTCGTCCTGAAAAAAGTTGACACATTTTGTTATACATTATTGTTCTGTTTTTCATTTTTAATCTTTTTTCTATGCTACTTTAATCTGACTGTAAACCTGAGACGGAGTTTGCAGTCCTAAT